>JAUSNB010000005.1 GCA_030645615.1 Actinomycetota bacterium
CCGCACCACCACCCCCGCCCCCCACACCGTCTCCATCGGCTACTCCCACCAACGCCCCGGCGAGACCGCCTACGACACCCTCAACCGAGCCGACCGCGCCCTCTACCAAGCCAAGGCCAACGGCCGCAACCGCGTCGAGACGCTGGCGTAGCCGTCGGCTAGGTCGGCAGCGGGATCGTGTCGTCGTCGATGCGCACCTCGGCAGTGACACCACTCACCCGGTCCTGGCCGTCTGCGAGGTGCAGGACCAGCCCGCTGATGTATGCCACGTCGACCGGCTCGCTCCCCCGGGCGAGGTCGATGTAGCGGGCGATGTCCTCGACGGCCGCCCGGCGGGCAAATTCGGTGAGCGCCGTGAGCGACGGGACCGGGTCCGTCGCCACCATGCCGCCGACCCTCTCGCGCAGGTAGTCCTGCTCGATGTCGTCCGGACCGCCTGGCCGGGGGGCGCCGGGCGGCGGCCCGCCATCGAGAAGTTGCTCGCGCAAGGCGGCCAGGGCTCCGCAGGCCGTCGACGCCCGCGTGTGGCCTCGTCGCTGCACCCGGCCCGCCACTCCGTCCGCGTCGATGCCGATGTGCGGGAAGGCGAGCACGACGAACCGCTGCCTGCGGTCCTCGCCTGGCACATGGGACAGGGCAGCCGCCAGGCCGGTGCGGCCGGCCAGGACCATGGCACCGAGGGCGCCGACGGAGAACGGCCGGCCCCAGGTGCGGGCCATCTCCTCCTCGAACGGCCACATGAGCTCGTCGCGGCAGACGTCCACGAGGGCAAGGCAGTTGGACGGTCGGAAGCCCACGCGGGCGAGGGACCAGTCCGTCCAGGACGCGAAGTCGGCCAGCCCGATGGAGTCGCGGACGAGTTCGGCCGGCTCGGGCCTGGAGTCGTGAGCCGCGTGCATGCGGCCACTGTGCCATCAGGCCGTCGCGGTCGCCTCCTGCGCCTCGATGCGCGCGATGTGGTCGACGATGAGGTCGGCGAAGCGGGCCGGGTCGTCGACGTGCGGCTCATGCCCGGCGCCGGGGAAGACCACGAACCGGCTGCCCGGCAGCATCGCGTGGGCCGCCTCGCCGTGCGCCATCGGGATCATGGGGTCGCGGTCGCCCCAGATGATGAGCACCGGGCGGTCGGCCATGAGATGGAGCTTGTCGAGGGCCGACACGCTCTGGCCACCAGGGCCCACGACGCTGCGCAGAGTGGCGAGGAAGGCGGCGCGTCGGTCGTCCTCGCCGAGCCAGGCCACGGTCTCCAGCGCCCGAGGGCTCAGCGCATGCGGATGGATGCCGACCCAGCCCAGTTTGTTGCCGACCCAGGCCGCCGCCGCCAGGGTGCGCTCGTTGATGGCCACGCGCAGCGCAAGGTCGGCGCCGGGAAGCGCGGCCGCGCGCAGCCCGCTGAAGGCCTCCTCGCCCAGGCCTCCGCTGGACTCCAGCACGAGGGCGTCCACTCGCTCGGGGTACTGGTAGATGAACTGCATCGAGATCCCGCCGCCCAAGGAATGCCCGACCAGGTGCACGCGAGCGATCCCCAGATGATCCAGCAGGTCGCGCACGGCACAGGCCATGGCGCCGAGGCTGTAGTCGCCAGGCCCGCGCGAGGAGTCCCCGTGGCCCGGGAGGTCCATGGCGATGACCCGTCGGCCGGATGCGGCGATGCGGTCGGGCACGTCCCCCCACGACAGCCGGCTGGAACCGATGCCGTGCACGAGGAGGATGGGAACGCCGGCTCCGGGGAGGTCGCGGTAGGCGATGTCCCGCCCATTGAGGGTGACCTGCGCGCGATCCTCGGTCATCGGAGTTCCCCTCGTCGTCGATCCGGGCCTTGCTCGGTACCGATGAGTAACCTACGCAATCGTAACCTACGCAGGCGTAGGTAACGAGTGTTTCGGGCTATCTCGCGACGAGCACGATCACCATGATCGCGATGGCCACGGCCGCGCCGATCGCGATCCACGGGGCCGAGCGCCGGGCACGCGAGAAGCGTGGCTTCCCCGACCCGTCCGAGATCTCGCCCGCGGCGCGCAGCCGGTCGTTGCTCCGGGCGATGCGGGCCGCCTTCGCGATCCGCTCGTCGGCCGTCGCCTCCTTCGGGCCGCCGGACACGAAGTCGTCGTCGAGCACGAGGCCGTCGAGCGCGGCGTCGATCGAGTCGTCTGCTGGCTGGTCCTGCGGGCTGGTCAAGGCGCCTCCCGGTCGTGGGGAGACCAGCGTACGTACCGCGGCGCTGCCGAGCCCGCCGAGCGGCCAGTGGTGGGTGCCGAGCCCGGCTCCAGAACCCCCACGACCGGCCACTCAACGGGGCTCAGCCGGCGTAGGCGGCGCTGAGTTCGCCGACCGCCTCGGCGACGCATGCCTCGTCGCTGGCCGGGCGGCCGCGCGCCTGCGTGCCGCCGCAGAACCCCACGAGAGACGGCACGCCCGTGACATCGCTGATGTCGTACCACTCCGACCAGCGGCCTCCCGCGATGCCGATGACCCGTACGTCGTCGCCGAAATCCTTGCGCCACCAGTCCCGGTCGAAGCGCAGCGCGACCTTCTCCAGGTTGCCCGTCGTCAGCCCCGCCAGCCCGGCCGCGACCGGGGACGGCATGGGCGTGATCGTCGGAATGCCGGCCTGCACGAGGGCCAGCGGGACGGCCACGACGACTGCATCGGCCGTGACCTGCTGGCCGGTGGTACCGGTGAGCCGGACCCTGCTGCCCTCCACGGCCACCGACCCGACAGGGGTGCCGACCCGCACGTCCAGCGCGGCGGCGAGCATCCGCGGAACTTTGTCGTAGCCGCCGGACACGAAGTCGTCGCCGCCGCGCTCCCAGGCGCCCTCCGTCACCGCGCGGGTGCCGAGCTGGCCGGGGTCCACCCCGTACTCCTGCACGATCTCGGTGTTCTCGGCCCAGTCATTGGGGCCGTCCGACACCCAGCCCTGGCCGGCCAGCCAGGCGCCCACGGACATGGACAGGGGCGGGTCGGACCCCTCGAGCCGGTCGGTCATCGCGATGAGCTGGGCGGCCCGGCGCGCGGCCACGGGGTCCCGGTGCCCGGTCACGACGCTGCGGACCGCCTCGTCGTTGTAGTTGGTCGGCACCCGGCCAAGGCCGGCGCGCCGCGCCAGCGGGACGATCACGTTCTTGCGGACGCCCTCAAGCCAGGCCGCGCCGACCTCGACCGGCACCCCCCACGAACGATCCGTGCTCACCCGCCCGCCCACCCGGCCTCGCGCCTCCAGCACGAGGACGTCTGCCCCGAGCCGCTGCAGCTCGGTGGCTGCACCCAGCCCGGCCATCCCCGCGCCGACGACGATGACCCGGCGGCCGGAGACGCCTGGCCCGTCGTCCTCGAGCACCCGGGCGGCCGCCCGTCCGGAGCGCAGGGCACCCGGGACGGTCGCCGGGTGCGCCCAGTCGGCGTACTCGCCGGCCAGCACCACCCGTCCGCCGATGACGGTCTCGGCGATGACCCAGCGGACCTTGGCCGGCACCCCCGCCGGCAGCGCCGAGTACGAGCCGCGCGCCCAGGGATCGGTGTCCCACCGGGTGACGATGCTCCCGGTGGGCGCCGGCACCCGGCGGGCCCGTGCGGTAGCCGCGCGGGCGGGAGCGACGTGACCGGCGACCGGCCCGACGACCAGGGCGGTACCGGCAACAGCCCCGCCCGTGGCGCCCAGCAACGTCCGGCGAGTCAGCGGCACCGCGCGCTCGGCTTCTGGCACCGGGCAAGTATGCGGCCAAACCCCCTCCGCGAGCGGGCAGTTGTCGCGGCCCTGAGGGCCGCGAGCGCAGCAACACGTGCCCGCTCGGCGGAGGCTGGCCACTACCCTGAGCCATGCCTTCCAACACGTCCGTCCGGCTGGCCCGGCGACCCTCCGGCACGCCGGTGCCCGACGACTTCGCGATCACGACCGAGGAGGCGCCCGAGCCTGGTCCCAAGGAGTTCGTCGTCAAGACCACGATGATCTCGCTGGATCCCGCCATGCGGGGCTGGCTCGATGACCGGCCGTCCTACCTGCCGCCCGTCGGCATCGGCGAGGTGCTCCGCGCCGGCTCGGTCGGCGAGGTCGTCGCCTCGCAGCACCGCCGCTTCCCGGTCGGGTCCTACGTGTCGGGCACGTTCGGGGTGCAGGAATACGCCCTGTCCGATGGCCGCGACGTCACCAAGATCGACCTGGCCCAGGGCACGCCCGCGATGCACCTCGGCGTGCTGGGCCTGACCGGCCTGACCGCGTACTTCGGTCTGTTCGACCTCGGCAAGCCCCGGGCCGGCGAGACCGTCCTGGTATCGGCGGCTGCCGGCGCCGTGGGGTCGATCGTCGGCCAGCTCGCGCTGCTCAACGGGTGCCGCGTGGTTGGCCTGGCCGGCGGCCCGGAGAAGTGCCGCTACCTCACCGAGGAGCTCGGCTTCCATGCCGCCATCGACTACAAGGCCGACGGGATGCGGCGCGCCATGGCCGAGGCCTGCCCTGACGGCATCGATGTCTACTTCGACAATGTCGGCGGCACCATCCTGAACACCGCGCTCACGATGCTGGCCATGCATGCCCGCATCGTCGTCTGCGGCGCGGTCGCCCAGTACAACGCCGACGCGCCGACACCGGGCCCGTCGAACTACCTCGCCCTCCTCGTCCGGCGGGCGACGATGTCGGGCTTCCTCGTATTCGACTACGCCTCCGAGTACCCCGTCGCGCGACGCCGGCTGGCCGGCTGGGTGGCCGACGGACGGATCACGGCACCGGAGACGATCGTGGCCGGATCCGTCAGCGACTTCCTGCCGACGTTCATGCGCCTGTTCTCCGGCGATAACCTCGGCAAGCTCGTGCTCGACATCTCCGGCTGACGCCCAACGATCGAAGGGACTTCCATGGACACCCGCGGCACCTCACTGACCGGTCGGCGCGCGCTCGTCACCGGGGCATCACGCGGCATCGGCCGCGCCATCGCCGTGCTGTTCGCGCAGGAAGGGGCCGACGTCGCGATCGTCGCGCGCAATGCCGAGGCCCTTGACGAGGTGGCGGCGGAGGTGCGCGCGACAGGTGCCGTGTGCGTCGTGATCCCGGCCGACGTCACCGCCGATGACGCTCCCCAGCGGATCGTCGATGAGGCGATCGCCGGGCTCGGCGGGCTGGACATCCTGGTCAACAACGCGGGTGGCAACAGCTTCATGGCCCCGCTGCACTCGATGCGCCACTCCGGCTGGCAGAAGACGATGAACCTCAACCTCGACTCGATCGTGCGGCTGCTGCAGGCCGCGCTGCCGGCGATGATCGAGACCCGGCACGCGTCCGTCATCAACGTCTCGTCGGTCGCTGGCATGAACGCATCGCCGTTCATGTCGCACTACGGCGCCGCCAAGGCCGCGTTGATCTCGCTGACCCGCAGCGTCGCCGTCGAGCTGGCCACCGAAGGCGTCCGGGTCAACGCGCTCATCCCGGGCTGGATCGACACCGACCTCACGGGCTTCCTGCGCGAGGACGGCGGCGTCGAGCACGCCGTCATCGACCGGGTGCCCATGAAGCGGTGGGGCAAGGCGGACGAGATCGCGCAGGGCGCGCTGTTCCTGGCCAGCGATGCGTCGTCGTTCATGACCGGGCAGAACCTCGTGCTCGACGGCGGACTGACAGCGAACCCCTAGGCGGAATCGTCCGGCAGGATCGGGCTCGACTGCGGGTGCGGTGCCTCGCCGCGGGCGAGCATGGCGGCGAACGCCTCGATCCGGCGGAGCCGCGTGTCGGCGCGCTTGGCCTGGTCGATCCGCAGCAACACGGCGTAGCGGTTCTGGCTGGACAGCCGGTCGAATGCCAGCGCGACGTTCCGCCGCGACCACGAGCTTCGCGACCGGCGCGGGGTGAACCGCTGCACGAAGCTGGCCTCATCCCGACTGCGCTTCTGCCCGTCGATCCAGCCGAAGCAGAGCGCCTCCTCCAGCGCGTCGTCGTACGACAGCCGCGTGGGGGCGTCCTTGCCCTTGCGGGCCAGGACCAGCCACTCCCCCGCGGACTCCTGGCCGCGCGACACCAGCCAGCGTCGCCAGGCGGCACGGTCCCGCAGGACGAGTTCCTCGACGGTCACGCGGGTCAGCCTGCCACGGCCCCCGCCGCCACGAGTGCGATGACATCGACCGCCACGACCGCCATGAGCGCGTGGTACGACACCGAGCGGCCACGCGCGACGACGGCGATCGCGAGCGCCACGACGTATGCCGTTACCACGACGGCCGCCAGGAGTGCGCTGCTGCCCGCGACGGCGAAAGCCAGGATCGCGGTGCCCACCGCCAGCAGCACCCAGCATGCTGATGTCGCGGCCGCCGGACCCAGCCGCACGGCGAGTCCGTCGACGCCGGCCGAGCGGTCGGCGTCGATGTCGGGGACGGCGTTGGCCAGGTGGCCGGCGACCCCGACCACGGCGAACGCGGCGACGGCCCATGCCGGCGGCGCGGACCCGTCGAGCCCGATGGTGAGGAAGGCGGGCATCGCGCCGAACGCGACCGCGTACGGCAGCCACGACCACGCCGTGCGCGATAGGCGCACGTTGTACAGCCACGCCATCGCCAGGGCCAGAACGTGGAAGGAGCCGCCGAGCCAGCCCGCGGCCCACCAGCTGAGCGCGCACGACGTCGCCAGCGCGACCCCGGCAGCCACCCACAAGGCGCCCGGGGACACGAGCCCGGCCACGGTCGGCTTCGTTCCGCGGTCCACGCGACGGTCGAGTGCCGCGTCGTGCGCGTCGTTGCTCCAGCCCACCGAGAGCTGGCCCACCACTATGGCGGCGACGAGCACGACGAAGGCGTCGCCCCGCCAGCCCAGGGCCCACGCGAACGCGGACATGACGAACGTGACGGCCACGGCGGGGAGCGGATGGCAGGCCCGGGCCAGGCCGCGTGCGGCCGACGCGGCGGTCACTCGCTCGGAGGAGACGCCACGCCCCTCGACAGCAGCCGGTCCAGCCCGAGGAATACCAGGCCGAGGACGATGCCGAGGATGAGCACGCCGAGGACGTTGACCAGTGCCTTCCCGTAGCCGAGGACCGAGACGTCGAGGAACCCGTACGGGTAGGCGCCGATGAGGGCGCCGCGAGCGAACGTGTAGGCCAGCCACAGGATCGGGATGACCAACGCGGTGAACACCGTCACCAGTCGCAGCCATGCCCTCGGCCCCCACACCAGCCAGGTCAGGACGGTGAGGACCGGGACCAGGTAGTGCTCGATCGTGTTCGAGACGTACTGCAGCCCCTGCAGGTCGGCATCCTTCGCGAGGATGAGCACGAAGACGAGCCCCGTCACGGTGATCATGATCAGGGAATCCATGCGGATGGTGCGCCACAGCAACGTCGGGCGCACGCGCCCGCGCGCCACCGCGGTCAGCATGACCGCGACCAGGATGTTGCTGAGGATCGTGAAGTAGGACAGGTAGTCGATCACGCGTCCGGGCGCGCCGGCGATACCGGCCGCGTTGTCATAGCCGAAGGCCGACGGCGACGTCACCGTGCTCGGATAGACGGCGAAGGCCGTGAGCACGAGGTTGAGTGCCAGCGCGAACCAGCCGAGGCCCGCGGTGATCCCGAAGGCGACGCGCGCATTGCGGGATAGCCCGGTGGACGGCACGGCGCCACTGTAGACGGGTATCGCTCCCGCCGGCCTGCATGGACGTGGCCGGCCGTGGGACGATGCGGCGAACCGAGAGGACGGCCATGGACTTCGAGCCCAGCGCACGCGCAACCGAGTACCTCGCCCGCATGCAGGACTTCCTGGACGAGGCGGTCTATCCGGCCGAGCCCGTCTATGCCGAGCAGCGTCGATCCCTGGCCGCGACGGGACAGCTCCACACCTTGCCCCCGGTCGTCGAGTTGCTCAAGGCCGACGCCCGGTCGCGCGGGCTGTGGAACCTGTTCCTGCCCGACTCCCACGATCCCGCTCACGGCCTGTCGGTCCTCGAGTACGCGCCTATCGCCGAGCTCTCCGGCCGGTCTGTGGAGATCGCGCCCGAGGCCATCAACTGCGCGGCGCCGGACACCGGCAACATGGAGCTGCTCCATATGTTCGGCACCGACGAGCAGAAGCATCGCTGGCTGGAGCCCCTGCTGGCCGGGACGATCCGATCCGGCTTCGCGATGACGGAGCCCGGCGTGGCGAGCAGCGACGCGACGAACATCGAGACCTCGATCCGCCGCGAGGGCGACGAGTACGTCATGGACGGACGCAAGTGGTGGACGACCGGTGCTAACGACCCGCGCTGCAGCATCCTCATCGTGATGGGCAAGACCGATCCGGCTGCCGACCGGCACCGCCAGCAGTCGATGGTCCTCGTTCCGCTGGACACGCCTGGCGTCGAGGTCGTGCGCGGCCTGCCGGTGTTCGGCTACCACGATCAGCACGGGCACGCCGAGATCACCTTCACCGGGGTTCGGGTGCCGGTTGCCAACGTCCTGGGCGAGGAGGGCAGTGGCTTCGCCCTCGCCCAGGCGCGACTCGGTCCGGGCCGGATCCACCACTGCATGCGCGCGATCGGCATGGCGGAGCGGGCCTTGGACCTCATGACCGAGCGCGCCCTCAGCCGGGTGGCCTTCGGCGAGCCGCTGGCCAAGCAGGGCGTGGTCCGTGAGCAGATCGCGGAGTCACGGCTGGAGATCGAGCAGGCCCGCCTGCTCACCCTCAAGGCCGCGTGGATGATCGATCGGGTCGGCGCCAAGGGCGCCCGGGTGGAGATCGCCGCGATCAAGGTCGCCGCTCCCCGGGCCGCGCTCAACGTCCTCGACCGGGCCATCCAGGTCTTCGGCGGCATGGGCGTCAGCGACGACGTCCCCCTCGCCCAGATGTGGGCGCTGGCGCGCACCCTGCGCCTGGCCGACGGGCCCGACGAGGTTCACCTGCGCGACATCGCCCGCGCGGAGTTGCGCAGGCACCTGACGTGACGGCCGGCACGACCATCCCCGTCCGCGACGAGGATGCCTTCGACGTCCCCGCCGTGCACGCCTGGTTGCAACAGGCGGCACCGGCCGCGGTCCCGCCGGGGAGCCCGCTGCCCATGGTCGAGCAGTTCCCCGGCGGGGCATCCAACCTCACGTACTGCCTGCACTACCCCGACCGTGACCTCGTCCTTCGACGCCCGCCCCGGGGGCACAAGGCCGCGTCGGCGCACGACATGGGCCGCGAGGTGACGGTGCAGACCCGGCTGCGCCCGCGGTACCCCCTCGTCCCTGAGGTGCTCGGCTACTGCGAGGACCACTCGATCATCGGCGATGGCTTCTACGTCATGGAGCGCATCCCCGGCACGATCCTGCGCAGCAACCTGCCCGACGGCATGCACCTGACCGCAGCGCAGGCGCGCGGCCTGGCCGAGACGATCATCGATGCCCAGGCCGACCTGCACGCCATAGATCCGGCCGTCGTCGACCTGGCTTCGCTCGGCCGGGGGCCGGGGTACGTCGGCCGCCAGGTCTCGGGATGGTCGCGCCGGTACCGCGAGGCGCGGACCGACGACGTCCCCGACGCCGAGGACGTCATGGCGTGGCTCGACGCACGGCAGCGGCCCGACGTCGCGGCACGGCTCGTGCACGGCGACTGGCGCTTCGACAACCTCGTCCTCGACCTCGGCGGGGAGCCGCGCATCGCCGGGGTCCTCGACTGGGAGATGGCCACCGTCGGCGATCCGCTGATGGACCTGGGCTGCTCGCTCGCGTACTGGATCCAGTCCGACGACGACCCCGACCTCCAACTGCTGCGGCGCCAGCCCACCCACCTGCCCGGCATGCCGACCCGCGAGGAGTACGTCGCCCGCTACCTCGCCAGGACCGGGTTCCCGGTCGACGACTGGCCGTTCTACGAGGTGTTCGGCTTGTTCCGGCTGGCCGTCATCATCCAGCAGATCTGGTTCCGCTACCGGCTCGGCCAGACGACGAACCCCGCATTCTCGGCCTTCGGCGTGGGGACGAACGTCCTCGTCGCCCAGGCCCGATCGCGCATGCGCAATCCCTCGTCGCCCGCCGCCGCGCACTAGTCTGCAGGCACCGCTCGTGCCCGCGTGACGGGTGCTCGCTCCGGGAAGGGAGGCACATGAACGTCGTCATCGGCATCGCCGTGGCCGCCGTCGTCATCATCGGCGCCATCGCGCTCGGCCTGAAGTTCTTCAATACGTCCGTCAAGGAGCAGGAGGACGAGAAGGGCTGGGAGTGAGCGCCCCCGACACGATCGTCCTCATCCGCCACGGCGAGAAGCCCGGCGACGACGGCCCTCCGCACGGCGTCAACCACCATGGCGAGAAGGACGACCACTCCCTCTCGGTCCGCGGCTGGACCAGGGCGGGTGCCCTCGCCGTCGTGTTCGCGCACGCCCCGCACCCCGCCTCGCCGGTGGCGACCCGCCCCACCCGCCTGTATGCAACGAAGTCGTCGCACCAGGCGCGCAGCACTCGCGAGCGCGACACCGCGCGGCCCACGGCGCAGCGGCTCGGCCTGCAGGTCGATGACTCCGTCGCGCACGGGCACGAGGACGAACTCGTCGCTCGCGTACTCGACGGCAACGGCGGCGTCGTGGTCGTGTGGCATCACGGGGTGATGCCCAAGCTGGCCCGCTCGTTCCCGCTCGCCAACCCCGAGGACGTCCCGGCCGAGTGGCCCGACGCGCGCTACGACCTCTACTGGATCCTCAGCCGGCTGCCCGGCGACGGCCAGCCCGTGTACCAGTTCAGCGAGGTCGCGCAGTCGTTGCTGGACGGCGACGCCGAAAGCGGCCTCCCCGGCGAACCCGGCTGAGCCAGGCCGCACGCGATGCAGGCCGTGGGCTGGAAGGGCTACGTACGCATCGCGGCGTGGCTGCCGCGCTACCGCAGCCGCCTCCTGCTGGGCGACATCCTCGCCGGCCTCGTCGTGGCCGCCCTCGCTGTCCCCCAGTCCCTGGGCTACGCGGGCATCGCCGGCGTCCCCGTCGTCGTCGGCCTGTACGCGATGCCGGCCGCGCCATCGCCCTGACCTCCGCGCTGGCGATCGGCGCCGGGATCGGCCTGCTCATCGGCGGCATCGCGCGGATCGGGTGGGCCGCGGAGTTCATGTCCCGGCCGATCGTCACGGGTTTCGTCTTCGGCCTGGTCATCCTCATCATCGTCGGGGAGATCCCCGGGTTGCTCGGCATCCCGGCGCCGTCCGGCGAGGTGTACGAGCGGATCTGGACGATCGTGTCCCAGCTGTCCGAGGCCGACGCGACCACGATCGCGATCGGACTGGGCAGCCTCGCGATCCTCTTCGTCGGCGCCCGGCTCCTACCCCAGGTGCCGTGGGCCCTCGTCGTGCTCGTCCTGGCCATCGGCGCCTCGACGTACTGGGACCTCGCGGCAAGCGGCGTGGTCACCATCGGTGCCGTGCCCAACGGCCTGCCACCGATCGGCCTGCCCGGCATCGCGCTCGATGACGTGCCCCCGGTCATCTTCGGCGGATTGGCGATCGCGATGGTCGGCCTGGCCGAGGGCCTCAGCGCCGCACGCCTGTTCGCCGCCAAGGACAACTACGCGATCGACACCAACCAGGAACTCCTGGCGGTCGGTGCCGCGAACCTTGCCGCGGGCGTCTCCGGCGGCATGGGCGTCGGCGGCTCGCTCTCGAAGACGGCCGCGGCCCACCGCTCGGGCGGCTCGACGCAGGTCACCGGCCTGACGGCGGCGGTGCTCGTCATGCTCGTCATCCTCGCGCTTGCCTCGCTGCTGGAACCCCTGCCCCGGGCTGCCCTGTCCGCCATCGTGATCCAGGCGGTGTGGAGCCTGATGGACGTGCGCTCGATGCGGCGCTACCTCGCCATCCGCCGCAACGACTTCACCTCAGCGCTCGCCGCGCTGGTGGGCGTGCTGCTCCTCGGACCGCTGTACGGACTGCTCGTCGCGGTCGGGCTCGCAGTGCTCGGACTGGTCTACCGGTCCAGCCGCGTCGAGACTGACGTCATGGGCAAGCTCCCGGACGAGAAGGCGGCGTGGGGCAGCATCACCGACCATCCGGAGCGCCGGACCGTCGACGGGGTCATGGTGGTGCGGCTCGACGTGCCGTTGTTCTGGGCGAACGCGAACGAGATCCACGACCGGCTCCTCGCCATGGTGGAGGCGGATCCGGCCACCCGCATCGTGCTGCTCGACCTCGAGGCCACCAGCCAGCTCGATACGACCAGCATCGACCTGCTCGAGCAGTTGCTCGTCACGCTGCGCAACCGGGGCGTGGACCTGTACCTCGTCCGGGTCTTCCATCGCGCACGCGTCACCCTCGCGAAGGCCGACTTCATCGACCGGCTGGGCGAGGGGCACATGTGGCACAGCATCTCGGCCGCGGTGCGGGCGGCGAAGGCAGGCGTGGCGGCGGTCGACGAGTCGGACATCATCGTCCACGATCCCGGGGACGGCCACGGCGACGACACGACGCGGCATCGGCCCAGCGGGGCCGAATAGCATCGGCCACGTGCGCGCCGTCCGGTTCGATGCCTTCGGCGCGGCCCCGTACATCGCCGACGTCGACGACCCCGTCCCGCCCGATGACGGAGTGGTCATCGACGTCTCGGCCACCGGCCTGTGCCGAAGCGACTGGCACGGCTGGCAGGGGCACGACCCCGACATCACCGTGCTGCCGCACGTCCCGGGACACGAGTTCGCCGGGCTCGTGAGCGCCGTCGGGCAGGACGTGCGCCGCTGGCGCGTCGGTGACCGGGTCACCGTGCCGTTCATCTGCTCGTGCGGCACGTGCGGCTACTGCCTGGTCGGCGACGGACAGGTGTGCCCCGACCAGTGGCAGCCGGGCTTCTCCGGGCCAGGGTCGTTCGCGGAGCGAGTGGCCATCCCCCGCGCGGATGCCAACCTCGTGGCCCTTCCTGACGCAGTCGACGACGCGACGGCCGCCGCCCTCGGCTGCCGATTCGCCACCGCCTACCGGGCGGTGCGCCAGGTCGCCCGGGTGAAGCCGGGCGAGGTGGTCGCCGTCCTCGGCTGCGGGGGCGTCGGCTTGTCGGCCGTGATGATCGCCGCCGCGGCGGGCGCCGTGGTCATCGGGGTGGACGTGCAACCCGAAGCGCGGGAGCAGGCCACCGCGCTGGGGGCGGCCGTGGTCATCGACCCCGCCACCGGGGACGTCGCCGGCCAGGTCCGCGCGTTCGCACCGGGCGGTGCCGACGTCGGCATCGACGCGCTCGGCAGCGGGATCACCGCTGCGGCGTCGGTTGCGGCCCTGCGCCCGCGCGGGCGGCACGTGCAGGTGGGCCTGCTGCCACCGGCCGTGGTGCGCGGCTCCGAGACGATCCCGATGCACCTGGTCGTCTCGCGGGAACTGGCCGTGCTGGGCAGCCACGGCATGGCCGCTGCCGGCTACCCGCAGATGCTGACCGAGATCGCCGACGGCACCTTGCGGCCCGCAGCCCTCGTCGCCCGCACCATCGGCCTCGAGTCACTGCCCGGAGCGCTGGTCGGCATGGGCGCCGCACACCCGCCCGGTGTCACGGTGTGCCTGCCCCGAAGTGACGCTCGATGATCGCCGCCACCTCCCCAGGTGCGGTCAGCGGCGGCACGTGCCCGATGCCGTCGAGGACGTAGAGGGTCGCGTCGGGCAAGGCAGCGGCCAACCGCTCCCCTTCCGCCGGCGGGACGACCACGTCGGCGCCGCCGTAGACGAGGACGGTTGGCGTGCGAATCGCCGCGTGGTCGGGCTCGAGGCCGGCGCAGCACTCCATCAGCACGGCCGCGCACTCGGGGTCGGCCTCGAGGAGCATGTGCCGGCCGAAGGCGGCGAGGTGCTCCGTCCCTGGCTCGGGCAGGCACGCGGCGACGAAGGCCGCGACGGTCGCCGGGTAGTCGCGTCGGGCCCCGACCGCCAGCGGGTGGGCGCCGATGCCGAGGCCGAACGGGCTGGCGATGAGGACGAGCCCGTCGAACCGCTCCGGGTGCCGCTGCGCCGCCACCCGGGCGATCAGGCCGCCCATCGACTCGGCAGCCAGGACGCACCGGTCGATCCGATACACATCGAGCACGCCGATGAGGTCATCGACCATCGCGTCGACGGTGATCGTCGATGGGTCCACGCGCGAGGCGCCGGCCCCGCGATGGTCGAGCGCGACGCAGCGCCAGCCGGGCGAGAGCAGCTCGAACGGCCCCTCCCACAGCGCCCACGCCGCCGTCCATCCGCCGTGCGCCACCAGCGTGCGCGGACCGTCGCCGAAGGCCACCGTCCTGAGCATGGCTCCGTTGATGCGCTGGAACATCCATTCCTCCTCGACCGGCCCCGGGTGCACTAGATTGCCCCGATCAGCCGACCAGGGAGTGCCAAAGGGGTGGATCCATGACCGACCCCGGCCCGCCGATCGAGGCGTCGTCGGCGGTCACCCCTGCATTGGCCACCCGTGACAGCGTGCGGCTGGCCGTTGCCATCCGCGAGTACCCCCGAACGATGTACTTCGGGGGCGGCATGCTCGTGCTGTTCACCGTGATCGACTTCGTCACCCCGAATCAGAACCCCGCCACGCGGGACCTGCGCGTCTACGTGGTCTACGTCTGCATGGCGGCGGCACTGTTCGGCCTGGGCGCCCTTCTGTCGGGCGACGCGGTGCCGCTGGCCGCCCGCAAGTGGGTCTTCGCGGCCGGCGGCATCCTCATGGGTCTCGGGCTGGCCGTCAACGTCGTCGTCGTCCAGGAGACGTCGGCCTACGCGATCATGCTGCTGCTGCTGACGGTGTGCGGTGCCGCGACGCTGGCCTGGTGGCCGTTCGCGCTCGAGTGCGCGGCCATCCTGGCGACCTGCGTCTGGCTGCTGTGGTCACTGCCCATCGACCACCCGGTGAACTGGTTCCTGCTCACGATCGGCGCCGCGTGCGTGGGGGCGGTCCTCCTCGCCGTACGCCTCGGGACCGTCGACGAGCTCGCGGCGGCGACGGCCCAGGTGCAGCGGATGGCGATGACCGACGCGCTGACCGGCCTGCTCAACCGCCACGGCCTGGACGAGCACCTGCCCGTCCTCGCCGCTGCCAGCGGCCGGCTGGATCTCGACCTCTTCGCGGCATTCGTGGACATCCGCGGCCTCAAGGCGGCCAATGACCGCCTCAGCCACGAGTTCGGCGACCTCGTGATTCAGTCCGCGGCACGAACGGTCGCCGCGGCGACGCGGCAGGGCGACCTGGTCGCCCGCTGGGGAGGCGACGAGTTCGTCGTCGCGGGGATCGGGGGCCTGACCGAGGCGGAGGCCTTGGCCCAGCGGATCGGGGCAACAGCGCGGTGGCCGGAGGCGGATCCCGGGCAGTGGTCGGGCTCGCTGTCGGTCGGCCTCGCGGTGGGGCGCGCCGGGGCGGAGCCCGTCGCGGACCTCGTGAGCAGGGCGGACGAGGACATGTACCGGCGGCGGGCAGGGGCATGACCCGGATGCGCGCGGCCGAGCCACGGAGGTAGCGGGACGCCCGCACGAACCGGGATAGTGTGCCCAGAGGCAGCGCGGACGCGTAGCCGTCATCACGTGGAGGAACCATGTCCGGCGCCGTGATCGCGCTCATCATCGTCATCCTGCTCATCGTCATCGTCGGCCTGTTCGTCGTCTCGCAGTTCAACAAGCTGCGGCGCTTCGACGTGGCCGCCCAGGGCGCGTGGGCCGGCATCGACACGCTGCTGGCCAAGCGGGCCGACTTGATCCCCAACCTGGTCGAGACCGTGAAGGGGGCCGCCGAGTTCGAGCGCGGGACGCTCGACGAGGTCACCCAGGCACGCGCGGCAGCGGCCGGGGCCCAGGGCGTAGCCGCCACCGCGGCCGCCGACGGCATGCTGACCCAGGCCCTCGGGCGGCTCTTCGCCGTGGCCGAGGCCTACCCGCAGCTCACCGCCACGGCCAACTACCGCGACCTGCAGGGTCAGCTCACGCAGGTCGAGGGCGAGCTGCAGTTCGCGCGGCAGTACTACAACGACTCCGTCGTCACCCTCAACACCGCCCTGCGCACCATCCCGTCGATGTGGTTCGCCGGCATGGCAAGCGTCAAGGAGCGGGAGATGTACGCCGAGCCTGATGCGGGGCGCCGCGAGGCACCCAAGGTCGACTTCTCCTGACGGGGTCCCGCACATGACGCGCGCACGACGCGCTGGCGTACTGCTGCTCGCCTCCGGAGCACTCGCGACGGCAGCCGTCCTCGGCATGGCCGCGCCCGCATCGGCCGAGGTGATCAACGACCTCACCACCGAGGTCACCGTGAACCCGGACACGTCCTTCCGCGTCGTGGAGACCATCGAGTACGACTTCGAGTACGACTTCCGGCACGGCATCTTCCGCGACATCCCGCTCTACGACGTGACCGAGGCGGGGGACCGGCGGGTGTACGGCATCACGGTCAACAGCGTGACGATGGACGGCGCGCCCGTGCAGGTCGAGGAGTCGGAGGAGGACCCCTACCTCCACCTGCGGATCGGCGACCCGGACCGGACCATCAACGGACCGCACACCTACGTCATCGACTACACCGTCACAGACGGCCTGCGGGTGATCACGGCCGAGGACATGGCCGACCCGCTCATGCCCGCAGGGGTCTCCGCCGGTGACGTCGAGCTGTACTGGGACCTCGTCGGCGGCGGCTGGCAGGTCCCCATCACCCAGGCCGTCGCCACGGTGACCGGACCCGGCTCGGTGCTCAGCGCCAAGTGCTTCACCGGCTCGCAGGGCAGCACGATGACCTGCCCGGCGGCGGTCCAGGGCAGCACGGCGGGATACGGCCCGGTGTCGCTGTGGTCGCAGACGCCATTGACCGGCGCGACGGTCTTCCCGGCCGCCGCCTTCGCCCGGGCCCCCACCGAGAACATCACGGCCGCCCCGCTCGGTGCCGGGATCGGGGTCCTCGGCGGCCTCCTGCCCGCCGGCCTGCTGGTGGCCGTGCCGGTGCTGCTGGCGGTCTCCAAGCGGCGCGAGGACCGGGGCGTCGACCTGCCTGCGTCACCCGCCCAGTACTCCCCGCCCGATGGCCTCACCGCAGCGGAGATGGCAACCGCCTACTCGGGGGCCACCCAGAACGCCCAGCTCATGGTCGCCACGCTGGTCGACCTTGCCGCCCGACGGTGGATCAACCTGTCGCAAGTCGACGGGGACCTGCGCGTCGACTGGCTGGGCATGGGCACCGACCCGATCCGGGAGTGGGAGAACAACCTCGTCGGCGCGATCCTGCGGGGCCAACCGCACGCTGTCCTCAGCGGCTACGACAAGGGGCTGGCCGACCTGTGGTCCAGCACGGTCCTCTTCCTGCGCGGGGAATCCGAGGCCAACGGCCGACGCAACCCCAAGGGCGACGCGCCCGACCAGCGCTGGAACTGGCTTGCCCTCGTGTTCGTCATCGCCATCGCGCTGGGCATCCTCGCGGCCATCATCGGGCTCGCCTTCCTTGCCGCCGTGGCGATCACCAGCGGGATCGGCGCCATGATCGGCTTCATCGCCGCTCGGATCATCACCCCGCGCAAGGAGACCGAGCAGTCCGCCCAGTTCCGGGCCAAGGTCCGCGGACTGGAGAAGGTGCTCGGCACCGACTCCGCGCAGTCGCGCCGCGAGTTCGCGCAGCGGTCCGGGCTGGCTCCCGCCGCGGTGTTCGCCACGATGCTGCCGTACGCGATCGTCCTGGACCTCGAGGACTCCTGGGTCGGGGCGTTCCCCGACCTGACGCCCGAGGACCTCACGAACTACGGCTTCTACTACGTCGGCATCGGCGCGATGAGCGGCTTCGTCAGCTCCGGCACGTCGTCCATCTCCAGCGCCATGACCGCCCCGAGCAGTGGGTCAGGCGGCGGCGGCTTCTCCGGTGGTGGCGGCGGCGGAGGTGGCGGCGGCTCCTGGTAGCCCCCTCGCGATCTTGAGGTTGGCGTGCTCGGACTGCGTCCGGGAGCGCGTCAACCTCAAGGTCCGCGGGCTACTGGCGGCGCAGGTCGCTCTCCAGCCGCTCCAGCGCCTGGCGCAGCATGACGATCTGCTCGATGGCGTCCGCCTTGGCGTCTGGTGCCCGCTCCTCCTCCATCGACTCGCGAGCCTTCTCCATGGCGCCGATGACGATGCCGATGAGCAGGTTGAACACCACGAACGCGGCGAGCAGCACGTATGAGATGAAGAACACGCTGGCCCACGGGCTGACCGCCTGCGCGTCCTCCAGGTACACCGGGAAGTTCTCCAGGGTGAGCAGGATGAACAGCGTCATCATGGCCGACCCGATCGTCCCCCACTCCTGCGGCAGCTCCGCCCCGAAAAGCGACCAGCCGAGCATCCCGTACACGAACAGGAGCAGCAGGGTCAGTACGACCATGCTGAACACCGCCGGGATCGACTTGATGACGGTGACGACGAGCATCCGGGCATCGGGCAGGTAGCGCACGAGCCGGACGATGCGCGCAAGCCTGAGCAGCCGCAGGAGCTGGGCCTGCTCGCGGATGCCGGGCAGCAGCGCGGCCCCGATGATGACGAGGTCGAAGATGTTCCAGCCGCTGCGGAAGAAGTCCTGAAGGCGAGGCCAGTAGGACGCCATCCGCAGCACCAGCTCGACGACGAAGACGGCGTAGAAGATGCCGTTGAGCGTGACGAGCAGGTCACCGTACGCATCGCGGGCCGCCGGGTAGGTCTCCAGCCCCAGCACGATCGCGTTCGCCACGATGACGCCCGCGATGGCCGTCCCGAACGCGTCGGAATCGACCAGGCGGGCCAGCCGCCCGGTGCGGTTGGGCTCGGTCATGGGCGCAGGCTACTGGTCCCAGGTGTGGTGGACGGCCTCGACATTGTTGCCGTCGGGGTCCCGCACGAACGCGCCGTAGTAGCCGGCGTGGTACTCGGGCCACACCCGCGGCTCGTGCAGCACCTCCGCTCCGGCGGCCGCGGCCGCGTCACGGAATGCGTCGACAGCCTCGCGGCTTGGCGCCCGGAACGCGATGTGTGTCTCGCGGAAGCCGTCGCCGCTGTCGAATGGCCCAAGCCAGAACGCGGGGTACTTGTCCCCGTAGCCGAGCACCGGGCCGAAGTCCATGAACCGCCGGTACCCCAGCGGCTCGAGGACCGCGTCGTAGAAGGCCGCGCTCGCGGCTCCGTCACTGCACTGGATCGAGATGTGATCGAGCATGACGGCCAGACTAGGGGGCCGCAGGCTAGAACGCCGCAGACTCCACGTAGCCGCCGAAGACGCCCACGAGCACCCCGCAGATCTCGCCGAGGGTTGCCTCGGCTCGGGCCGCCTCGAGCATCGGCGGGATGAGGTTCCCGTTGCCGACGGCGACGGACCGGAGCTCGGCCAGCGCGGCCTGCACGCGGTCCTCGTCGCGCACGGACCGCCGTGCCGCCAGCAATGACACCTGGTCGCGCTCCACCTGCTGGCCGATCCGCAGGATCTCCAGGTCGTCGCTGAGGGAGTGGGTGTGCACGTTGACGCCAACGATCCTCTTGCTGCCGGTCTCGACGGCACGCTGGTAGGCGAAGGCCGCATCAGCGATGTGGCCGGTGAACCAGCCGTGCTCGATGCCGCGCAGGATCCCAGCGGTCATCGGCCCGATCGGATGGCCGTCGCCGCCCATGGCGAGGATCTCGGCGAAGATCGCCTCCGCCTCGGCCTCGATGCGGTCGGTCAGCGACTCCACGTACCAGCTGCCGCCAAGCGGATCCGCGACGTTCGCGACGCCGGTCTCCTCCATGATCACCTGCTGGGTGCGCAGTGCAGTCTCCGCGGCCTGCTCCGTCGGCAGTGCCAGGGTCTCGTCGAGCGCATTGGTGTGCAGCGAGTTGGTACCGCCGAGCACGGCGGCCAACGCCTGGAGGGCGGTACGCACCACGTTGTTGACCGGCTGCTGCGCCGTCAGGGAGACACCCGCCGTCTGGGTGTGGAAGCGCAGCCACTGCGCGCGCTCCGTACGCGCGCCGTATACGTCGCGGAGCCATCGCGCCCAGATGCGGCGCGCGGCGCGGAACTTGGCGATCTCCTCGAAGAAGTCGACGTGGCTGTCGAAGAAGAAGGACAGCCCGGGCGCGAACGAGTCGACGTCGAGTCCACGGGACAGGCCCAGCTCCACGTAGGCGAAGCCGTCCGCGAGCGTGTAGGCCAGTTCCTGCGCGGCCGTCGAGCCGGCCTCGCGGATGTGGTAGCCCGACACGCTGATCGGCTTGTAGTCCGGGATCGTCGAGTCGCAGTACTCCATCAGGTCACCGATGAGCCGCAGATGGGGTTCCGGCGGGAACAGCCACTCCTTCTGGGCGATGTACTCCTTGAAGATGTCGGTCTGCAGCGTGCCGTTGAGCGACGCGATGTCGACTCCCTGGCGCTCCGCGGCCGCAACGTACATGCAGAACACCGGTACGGCCGGCCCCGAGATCGTCATCGACGTGGTGACGTCGCCCAGCGGGATGCCGTCGAAGAGCGCATCCATGTCCTGGGCCGAATCGATCGCGACACCGCAGTGCCCCACCTCGCCGAGGCTGCGGATGTCGTCGGAATCCAGCCCCATGAGGGTCGGCATGTCGAACGCGACCGACAGGCCCCCACCGCCGCGCTGCATGATCATCCGGTAGCGCTCGTTGGTCTGCTGGGCGTTGCCGAAGCCGGCGAACTGGCGGATCGTCCAGGACCGGCCCCGGTAGCCGGTGGCGTACAGCCCGCGGGTGAAGGGGTACTCCCCCGGCCAGCCGATGGCCTCCATGCGCGGGTCGTCGACGCCCTCGGGCGGCCCGTAGACCGGGTCCACCTCGTCGCCGCTGAGCGTGGTGAAGTCGGCGTCGCGCACCTGGCCGGCGGCCAGAGCCGCCCCGTAGCGCTCCTGCCACCTCGTGCGCCCCGCTGCGATCGACTCGGCGTCCATGGCGACCTCCCGCCCAGCACAGTACCCACGGCCGCACGGTTCCCGTGTTGAGACGCCAGTCGTGGGTGCTCAGGCCGGGTCGCGCACCCCCACGCCTGGCCGTTCGCCAGTTGCCTGCGGGCCGTTCGCCAGCCGCGTGGGTGCCCCGTCCGGCACCCCGAGCCGGCGGATGTCGTCGGCCCGATCGGGATAGCCCACAAGCAGCGTCGACACCGCTCCGCCCTCGAAGCAGGCGTCGGTGAACCCCGGCACGACGGTGCAGCCGAACAACGCCCACGACCCGCCAGCGATCAGCTCGCCGGCCTGCCAGGTGCCGGCCGGGACCAGCCATTGCGCATGCTGCCCGGGGTCCGGCCCGAGGACGACCTCGTCCGTCGCGCCGCCCGGGTGGAGCAGCACCAGCCGCAGCGGGTCGCCGCGATGGAAGTTCCAGACCTCGTCCCGATCGAGCCGGTGGAACAACGACCGGCTCGGCGGGTCGTCCACGTACAGGCCAAGGATCGCAGTGGCCAGCGGCGTGCCGTCCGGGAGCTCGCGCTCGCTGGTGTAGGTGCGGGCCACGAAGGTGCCCTCGACCGGCAGCAGCAGCATGCCGTGCCGCTCGATCAGGGCAGCGGCCTGCGGATGCACCCGCCGAGGCTACGGCGGTTGCGCCACAATCGCCACGTGCACCTTGACGAAGCCATCGACCATTGCCTGGCCAAGCCCGGCGCGTGGGCCGACGAGCCTTGGGGCGACGGGATCGTGGCCAAGGTCGGCAGCAAGATCTTCGTGTTCACGTCGGTCGGCGTGGGCGACGGCGTCATCGGCGTGAAGTGCGGCGCGGGCCGCGAGGAGGCCGACGAGTGGCTGGATCGCTACCCCGCCGACGCCTCCCCGATGCCCTACCTGGGCCGGCAGGGGTGGAACAGCCTGCGGCTGGGCGGAATCATCCCCGATGACGAACTGCTGGATGCCATCGACGCCTCGTATGCGTATGTCGTGAGCAGGCTGCCAAAGCGCGAGCGCCCCACGGGTGCTGTTGACTGAGGGCATGTCGAACTCCCCGGTCGCCCTTTCCGGCACGTTCACCCTCGGCGCAGGCACCGCCGATCCGCTCACCGTGCACCGGCTCGGCTTCGGGGCCATGCGGATCACCGGTCCTGGCATCTGGGGAGACCCGCCCGACCGCGGCACCGCCATCGCCGTGCTGCGCGAGGCCGTCCGCCTGGGCGTCGACTTCATCGACACCGCCGATTCCTACGGGCCCGGGGTCAGCGAGGAGCTGATCCGCGAGGCACTCCACCCCTACGACGGGGTCGTCATCGCCACGAAGGCCGGCTTCACCCGAAGCGGACCGGACACCTGGAACGAGCTGGGCCGGCCCGACTACCTGCGCCAGGCCGTGTGCCTGTCGCTGCGCCGGCTCGGCGTCGACCGCATCGACCTGTGGCAGCTGCACCGGATCGATCCGGGCGTCCCGGCCGAGGACCAGTTCGGCGTCATCAAGGAGATGGTCGACGAGGGGCTCATCCGCCACGTAGGGCTGTCGGAGGTGTCCGTCGACGACCTCGAGGCGGCGCGCACGACCCTCGACATCGTGAGCGTGCAGAACCTCTACAACGTCGCCACCCGACGCAGCGAGGCGCTGCTGGACCACTGCGAGCAGCACGGCATCGGCTTCATCCCCTGGTACCCGCTCGGCGCGCGCACGCTGGTCGCCACCGACGGCCCCCTCGCCGACGTGGCGGCGCAGGCCGGCTGCACCCCCTCGCAGGCCGCCCTGGCCTGGCTGCTGCAGCGGTCTCCGGTGATGCTGCCGATCCCCGGCACCGGGTCGCTCGACCACCTCGCCGAGAACTGCGCGGCCGCGACCGTCACGCTCACGCCGGACCAGGTCGCGGCGCTCGACGCCCTGGCCTGAGGCGCGGCGATTCCCAGTCTCGTGACCGGCCCGCGCTTCGTCGGCCTGGACCTGGCCTGGGGCGACCGGGCCCGCACGGGTATCGCCGTGCTCGGTGCCGACGGCCGGCTGGACCGGAGCACGTCGGTGCGCACCGACGACGAGGTCGCGCAATTCCTTGGCGACTGCGCGACGAATCGTGACGTCGTCGCTGCCATCGATGCACCGCTGATCGTGCCCAACGAGTCGGGCTCTCGCCGGTGTGAGAAGGAGATCACCGCAGCCTTCGGGCGGTTCCACGCGGGCGCCTACCCCAGCAACCGTGGCCGGACGCAGTTCGTCCCCGAGCCGCGGGCCGCGCGGCTCGCCCGCCGGTTCGGCTGGGAAGTCGACCCCGAGACCCCGATCACCGCCCAGGTTGCCCTCGCCCTGGAGGTCTACCCGCACCCCTCGATGGTCTCTCTCCTCGGCCTGCCGCGCGTGCTGCCCTACAAGGGCAAGGGACGCCGCACCGTCGCCTCGCGCCAGGCCGCGTTCACGGAATTGCTCGAACAGATGGAGCAGCACGTCGGTGCACTCCTGCACCTTGGCGTGAACCCGCGCTGGGCTCACATCCGCGCCGAGGTGGCGGCCGCGACCAGGCCGGTGGACCTGGACCGGGTCGAGGACGAGGCCGACGCGATCTGGTGCGCGTTCCTTGCCTGGGCCTGGGTGCACGACCGCGGCACCCTGCATGTCTACGGCGACGCAACCGACGGCTACATCGTGGCGCCGCTCCCGCCGAGCGCCTGACCGAGTCCGCCGTCGCCCCCGTGCACAATGTCCCCGACGGGGGTCATGGTCGGAGGGTGCATGGCGGACGACGACGCCGCGGGCACGCCCGCGCGCGGCGCCGCTGGGTTCGCCCAGGCCCCCGTGATCCCGCAGCGCTCCGACGACCCGACGGTCATGTACGGCCGGCTGGTCGTGGCAGTCGTGGTCGCGATCGTGCTCACCGTCGCCGCCTTCGCCTTCGGCGTCGGCCGCTACTTCGCCGGTGCGGAGGAGGCCACCGCCCCGCAGTACGTGCAGGTCGGGCCATTCACCCTGCTGGTCTCGCAGGACCTGCCGCCGACAGAGCTCGTCATCCTGTCCGTCCTCGGCATCATCGTCGTGGCGGTGTTCGCCGTGGCCTTCGAGGCCATCGCCGCCCTCATGACGGTCAGCCCGAGGCGCCAGCGGCTCAGTGCCTATCGTCCCGCGGCACGGCCTGCAGGCGACCCCGGCGGGCTGGTGCGGGTCACCTGCCTGGTCCCCGCCCACAACGAGGAGTTCTCCCTCCCGACGACCCTGTCGGCCCTGCTCGAGCAGACCCGCAAGCCGGACCGCGTGCTCGTCATCGCCGACAACTGCACGGACCGCACCGTCGAGATCGCCCGAGAGATGGGGTTCGACGCGTTCGAGACGGTCGACAACGTCCACAAGAAGGGCGGCGCGCTGAACCAGGCGCTCGCGGACCTCCTGCCGAGCACGGATGCGAGCGACGTCATCCTCGTCATGGACGCCGACACCAGCCTCGCTCCGCGCTTCATCGAGGTGGCCGCGACACGCCTGGACGACGACCCAGAGCTCACCGCCGTCGGCGGGGTGTTCTACGGCGAGCCCGGGCACGGGCTCATCGGCCAGTTCCAGCGCAACGAGTACACCCGCTACTCCCTGCAGATCCGCGCCCGACACGGCCGGGTGTTCGTGCTGACCGGCACGGCCACGATGTTCCGCGCCGATGCCCTGCTCGACGTCGCCGCGGCGCGGGGGGTCTTCATCCCCGGCGAGACCGGCAAGGTCTACGACACGGCTGCCCTCACCGAGGACAACGAGCTGACCCTCGCGCTGAAGTCGCTGGGCGCCACGATGACGTCACCACGCGCGTGCATGGTGACCACCGAGATCATGCCGGCCTGGAAGAACCTGTGGATCCAGCGCCAGCGATGGCAGCGCGGGGCGCTGGAGAACCTCAGTGCGTACGGCATCACCCGCGCGACGGTCCGGTACTGGGGGCAGCAGGTCGGCATCGGGTACGGCACCGTGGCCCTCAACCTTGCCATCCTGCTCATGCTCATCACCGTGCTCGCGATCGACGAGTGGATCTGGTTCCCGTTCTGGATCGCCGTGGGCGCCGTCTTCCTGGTCGAGCGGGTGGTGACGGCCTGGCGCGGCGGCTGGAAGGCCCGCGGTCTGGCCGCCCTGCTCTTCCCGGAGCTGGCCTACGACGTCTACCTGCAGGTCGTGTTCGTGAAGTGCCTGCTCGACATCACCCTCAACCGCCGGGCCTCCTGGGGCCATGTGCAGCACCCGACCGCCCCGCTGGACGCCTGATGCGCGCGCCGACGGGGATCCTCCTGCCCGAGAGCGTGCTGTCGTCGCCGTGGTTCATGGTGCTCGCCCTCATCGTCGCCTTCAACACGATCATCTACTTGGGACTGACCATGTCGAAGCTGATCCCCATGCCGCGCCAGTTCCACCCCAGCCGGGTGCGGCGGTGGCTGGAAACCCTGGGCGCCAACATCGAGCAGGACCCCACCCAGGTGGCGATCCCGGTCCCGCGCGCCCCCGAGAGCCTCGAGCCGCACGAGGACCTGCGCCGGCGGATTGCTCGCCGCGACATCCCCCAGGCCTTCGGGCTCTTCGGCATCCTCATCATCCTCATCACGGCCGCCTCGTTCCTGACCGTCCGGAACGTTGGCGTCGTCTACCACGTCATCGAGCTCGGCGTCGGCGTCGCCTACCTGATCCTCGCGAGCGTCACGGGTCGGCGCCACTTCCGCGCGATCACCGTCATGTGGACGTGGGCCATAGCCAACACGGTCGTCGTGGTCATGCTCTGCGGCGAGGCCCTCGTCCTCGACAGCCAGTTCCCTCTCGCCTATGCCCTGATCGCGATGACCGCCTTCGCCCCCGTCACTCTCGCCCGCCGCCCCGCGCTCATTTCGGCGGCCGTCATGCTCGCGGCACTGGTGTATGCCAGCTTCCGGGCCGAGGGCATCCAGGACCTGCGCCTCATCGCGGCGGGACTGTCCGCCCTCCTGGTGAGCGGCGCGCTGCTGCGCCTGCGGCTGGTCGGCATCGATGCGCTGGCCGACGAGCGGGCCCGCTCCTTGGCGCTGGCCACCACGGACCTGCTCACCGGCACGCTCACGCGCAACGGGCTGCTCACCCTGCTCCCGCCGATCGCCGGCACCGCGGAGCGCTCGGAGCAGCACGTGTGCGTCATCTACGTCGACGTCGACAACGTGACCCGCGCAAACCAGGAGTACGGCATCCACTACGGCGACGACGTCATCAAGGCCGTCGCCATGGCCATCGAGCAGTCCGTGCGCCTGGGCGACCTGATCGCGCGCTGGGAGGGCGACCGGTTCGTCGTGCTCGGCGTGGGCGATCGCCCGGACGCGGCCGCGCTCAAGGCCCGCATCGAGGAATCGGTTCGACTGACCGGGGTGAACCTCGGCAAATGGCCGACCACGGTGAGCGTCGGCACGGCCGCCGGCAGCCCGCGCGACACGACCTTCGAGGCTCTGCTGGCCCAGGCGACTACTGCGCCAGCACCTTCATCTCCGTGACCGCGGTGCGCAGCGGGCACAGCAGCTCCCGCGGCATGGCGTGGAGCTCCGCGATCCGCACCACCTCGCCGTAGTACCAGAGCATTTCCTCGCGGCTGGACTTGAAGCGCTCGAGCACCGCGGCACCGTCGGCCTGCAGCTCGGTGACGATGGCCCGGGCGTTGTGGACCTTGTCGGCGACCGACACGGTCACGATCTCGCGGCCACCAACCTTGTGCCCGACGGCCTCGAGGTGGCGCAGGTACTCGGCCTTCCGCTCCCGGTACGGCGTGTTCGCCTTGTACTCCGCGTCGGTGGCGTCGCTGCACGCGATCACGATCTCGGCAACCCGGTCGCCGAAGCGGGCCCGGATGTCATCCGCCCGAGGCATCCAGCCCTGGTCCTCGACGGCGTCGTGCAGGAGCGCGGCGATGGCCATGTCCTCCGTGCCGCCGGCCTCGAGCACGAGGCTCGACACGCCGATCAGGTGCGCGACGTAGGGGATGGTGTTGCCCTTGCGGGTCTGGGTGGCGTGGATGGCCGTCGCGTACGCGACGGCGTCGGCGTACCGCTGGGTCAGGTGGGTGTGCGGCACGTGCGCCACGGCAAGCTCCTTGGGTCAGGCGTACGGGACGATGATGCTCACCACGCCGGCAACGCCTGGCCCGGCAAAGTACTTCGGGAACCAGATCTCGATGCCGTTGGCCAGCGGCGCCCAGTCGCGCAGGTCCTTCGCCGTGAGCTTCGGGGTGAAGATCGGGTCGTAGAACCCTTCCTGCTTCTGGTACTTCTTCAGCGTGGCCGCCACGGTCTTCAGGAAGGCGGGCATCCTCGCGGCGGGCACGACGCTGGTGATCGGCAGCCGGGCCCCGGTTTCCGGGTCGAAGACCATCACCGTCGTCGCGGGAGACGAGGTGGCCGCACCGGGGTAGATCGCTCCCCGGACGTATTCGACGCACAGGACGCCGGCGACGCAGTTGAGCCTGCTCAACGTGCTAGCGAAGTAGCCGCACGGCGACTCGAGCCCGAAGCAGCCATCGCGGCCGGCCCGCACGGCCTGCCGGAGGTTGCGCTGCACGACGGAATCGACGGTCCCGACGATGCGAGCCGCCGCGGCATCCGTGACGCCGGTGACGGTGGCCGTCTGCCAGGTGAACGTGTCGTAGTGCTTCAGGTCGGAGCGGCTGTGGTCGGTGACGACCAACTCCGGCGCGGCGTGCGCGGCGGACGGCTCGACCAGCGCCGCCCCAGCGAGCAGCCCGAGGACGGCGAGCGTCCCGGCGAGCCTTCGCTGCCACGCATGCACGGGCATCTCCTGCCTCTCGTCGTCTCAAGGCCGAGGGTAGCCCAGCGCACTGACACCCGAGACCGGTCAGGTGACCGCCAGGCACCGCCGCTCGAGCGCATCGTCGCCGAGACGCGCGCACACGTCAGCGGGCGGCCGCTCGCCCTCGTGGTGGACCGACCAGTACGAGCCCATCCCGCCCAGGCAGGCGTCGCCGAGCCGGCCTGCGCGCGCACACACCCCGGCACCAATGGTGGGGTCGTCCGGGTGGTACTTCACCGTGCGGCTGCCCACGCCCCGCGCGCACATCGAACGACCGTTCGCGTCGTTCGCCCCGCGGCACCACGCGATCGCCCCGTCGAAGTCGTCTGGCTGGTCGCCGAGATAGGTGGTCGGCGAGTAGAACCAACAGTTGGCGGCGTAGCGGGCGCGCGTAGTTTCGCACGTCGACAGGGCCGTGCTCGCCGTCGGGGCGTCCGCCGCATGGCCCGTGTGGCCGCCGGCGACGTCGGCGCTGAACAGTTGCATGAACACCCCTTCCCCGCAGCGCGTCGACAGGATCGGCTCGGGGGCCCGGTCGCACAGCCGCAGCGACCCGTCGACATCCATGCCTGTGGCGAACATGAGGTCGTGGCCGACTCCGTGGAAGCAGGACCCGTCCTGGGCGGGTGCGCAGATGCGGAGCAGGTCGCGGGCGGGGTGCTCCGATTCGCCGAGCGCCGTCTCGATGACGCCGTGGGTGAAGCCGCCCCCGCACACATCGTCGCGGTCGGCGAGTGCCGTGGCGGCATCGCGGTTGCCTGTCGCGTAGGCGGCATGGCCGAGGTCGTGCGCGACCGCGTGGCACACGCCGGCCACGGCGGGGTCGCGCGCCTGCAGCCGACCGAGCCGGGCCAGGGCCGCGGCTGAGCCGTCACTGGCCTGCAGCGCGAGGAGGTCGTGGCTCGTGCGCTCGTAGGCGCTGGTCTCCACGGCCGTCACCGGGCCGGGGGCCTCCGGTGCCGGCGTGGCATGGGCCGGCTGCGCGGGGCCCGCGAGCACCAGCGCGATGGCGCCGACGGCCGCGAGCCGTGCGGCTACCCGTCGATCGACCACGAGATGCTGACGTTCACGCTGACCTGGGTGGTTCCCGGGGAAATCTCGGTCTTCGGCGCCGGTGCCGACTCGGCGGCGGAATCGGCCATCGCGACGGGCACCGGCGGCGCCACCGAACCGGACGACTCGGAGACCGACTGCACGTCGCCGAGCTGGAAGCCCAGCAGCTCGGCGTACTGCTCGGCCTGCTTGGTCGCTACGTCGACTGCCTGCGCACGCGCCGCTGCGGTCGCCACGGTCGGGTCGCTCACGAAGGTCACCAGCGAATCCACCCGGACGAGGTTGCCGCCCGCTGCCACCGTCGCGTCGATGGTGGCGCCGGCCGTCGCGAGGTCGCGCAGGGTCACCGTGAGGGACTGCGTCGCCTGGTAGCCGGTCGGCTCCTGGCCACCCTCGCTGGTGTAGTTGTAGGTGGGGCCTACCGAGATGCCCGAGGTGGCGATGTCCTCCTCGGCGATGCCCGCGGACGCCAGTGCCTCGAGGACCTTGGCCGAACCCGCTGCAGCCGCCTCCTGCGCGGCCGTGGCCGAGGCAGGGTCCTGGGCGACGATGGAAAGCGACGCCCGTGCCGCGTCGGGCACGACATCGGCCATGCCGGTCGCAGAGAGGCTGACCGTGCGCGGCTGCTCCGTCGTGGTGGCCACCGTCGTCGTGGGCGAGCAGCCGACGACGAGCAGCGCCGCAGAGGCGGCAATGACGATGAGGCCGTGACGGGCACGTGGGTTCATGACCCCATCGTGCCCTACCCATTCGCTACTGCGTCGGAGCGTCCGGGTTGTACTTCTTCACCTTCACGGTGATCGTCATGAGGATCGTGGCGTTCTTGCTCTTGGGCTTGCCCTCCCAGACCACGATCTTCGTCTTGCCCTTGGCCAAGGCCTCGAACCCGGCGGTGGTCGTGTCCGACTGCTGGGTGATGTCGACGACGCCCTTGTTCTTCGCCCGCAGCACGATCTTCTTGTTCGCCGTGTTCGCCGGCAGATCCGAGAAGAGCGCGAACTGGCCGACCACGACCTTCACCTTCTCGCCGTTCATGTCCAGCGTGATCTCGACGGGCGACCACGTGCTCGGGTCGCCGCCGACGATCGGCGAGGTCTCGGTGGGTGCGGGGGTGGCCGATGACGGGGCCAGGGTGGCCGTCGGCGAGCTCGCCACGGGGGTGGCCTCGTCGGACGACGAGCCGCACGCGGCAAGAACGGTGATGCCCAGCACGGCGACCGAGGCAAGCGCCACGGCCTTCCTTGTTGCCTTCATCTGCACGCCTCGCGTTCCCCGTGCCGGCACGGTGGCCATGAACCCCGCGTCCGGCACGGACCGACGGGCAGCCTCAGGCGCGGCGGCTGGTCCGCACCTTCAGGCAAGGGTAGGCGAGCAACGCCTTCCGGGGAGGCGTTCGACGCGCGAACCTGCCAGTTAACCTGCGGTGGCCACGAGGGACCCCTCGATGACGCTCACCGCCACCGGTCCGCGCGGCAGCCGCTGGATGCGCCCGAGGAAGTGCTCCTCGAGCGCGCGCAGGAGCGGCCTGGCTCCGTACTCTTTGCTGTAGCCCTCCGCGCAGAGCACGTCGATCACGTCGGGTGCATACGTGACGACCCAGCCGCGCAGGGCCAGCCTCGCGACAGCGGCCTGGACCTGGGCCGTGACGATGCGTCGCACGGTGTCCGGGGCGAGCGGGCGGAAGACGAGGATCGCATCAAGCCGGTTCAGCAGCTCCGGGCGCATCCAGTGCTTGATCTCCTCGCGCACCTCGCGCTCGTCGGCAACCGACTCGTCCGTCGGCGCGATGAAGCCCGTGGGCCGGCGGTCCGCGAAGGCCCCCGAGCCGAGGTTCGTCGTCATGACGATGATCACGTCGCGGAAGTCGGCGACGCGGCCCTGGGTGTCGGTCAGCCGGCCGGCGTCGAAGACCTGCAGGAACGCGTCCCAGATCCTGGGGTGCGCCTTCTCGATCTCGTCCAGCAGCAGCACGCACTGGGGGCGGCGGCGGATCTTGGTCGTCAGCCACGACTCGGGCTCGTTGGACCCGATGTACCCAGGGGGCGAGCCGACCAGCTTGCTCTGGGTGTACTCGGTCGCGTACTCGCTCATGTCCAGCCGGATGAGCGCCTCGTCGGTGCCGTACACCTCGGCGGCCAGGCGCAGGGCGAGCTCGGTCTTGCCGGTGCCGGTCGGCCCGGCGAACAGGAAGACGCCGTCCGGCCGCTCGGGCCGGGTGTCCAGCGCCGCCCGCGTGATCGACAGCCGCTGGGTGACCTTGTCGATCGACTCGTCCTGCCCGAGGACGACCTCCTTGAGCCGGGTGCTGGCCGCCTCGGCGTCGAAGGCGACGTACTGCTGCCCGGCCACGGCGGGGCCGAGGTCCGCGGCGCTGGCGGCAGCGGTCCCGTCGAACGCGGCGGCCGCAGCGGCGCGGTCGATGCGCGAGACGGCGAGGAAGGGGTGGCCCTTGCTGTCGATCTGCCGCGGCGGGGCGGTGGCCGACGTGACGACGTCGGCGGAGACCTCGACGCCGTGGAACTCGCCGAGCTCGGTGGCCGCCGCCTGGGCAATGGCCAGGACGTCCTCCTCGGGCAGTGGAGGCAGGTCGATGCGCTCGAGCTCGTCGTACAGCTCGCGGTCGGCGGCCTGGAAGCGGTCGACGAACTCCGATGCCACGGCCAGCACGACGCGCTGGTCGCGGTCGTGCAGCGCACTGCGGAAGGCCGTGAGCATGCCGAAGTCGCCGCTCATCATGCCGAGCCCGCACAGCACCTCGATGTCGTCGAGGTAGACGACGGCCCGCCCCCGGCACGTCGCGAAGACCTCCATGACCGCCTCGGTGCGCCGCCCGGCGATGACCTTCTCCGGCTTGACCCGCACCACGGGCCAGCCGGCCATGGGCCCGGCGTACCCGGCTGCGAAGAGCTGCGCCGCGAGGCACCTGGCCATGAGCGTGCGCCCGTGGCCCGACGGCGCGACGAGCAGCGGGGCCTGCGGCACCCGCGCGCTGAGCAGGGTGATGACCCGGCGCACGGCGTCGGCGCGCGCGGCGATCGGGGGCAGCCGGGGGATGATCTCGGCGAGGTCGGCCAGTGAGTCCGGCAGCGCGAACTCCGGCATCGTGGGGACGAGCTTGGCGGACAGTTCCTGCAGGGCGCGGGCCAGCGCACGCACCGGCTCGGGGTCGGTGGCGCACTGCGCCAGCAGGGCCAGCGTCGATGGGTCCGTCGTCGGGGTGTCGAACGTTCGCGACTGCACATCGAGGAATGCGGCCACGGCCGGGTCGACGGTCCCGTCGAACATCCCGGCTGCCATGTCCGGCTGCTCGCTGCGCATGGCGAGGACGAGGTGCGCGGGCAGCACGACGGGGTTGCCCCGCGCCTTGGCCTCGCTCTCGGCGACCAGCAGGAGGATGGACAGCTCCGGCGGGAGCGCGGCCGGGGGCTCGGGGGCCGCCGGCGCCGGCGCGTCTGGAGGGGCCTCGGTCACGATTCCTCGTACGTCTTGCCGCCGAACTGCTCCTTCAGCTTCTCGTCGATGTCATCGGCCACGCCGGTGATGCCGAAGACGACGTACAGCAGTTCGTCCTTGTCGAGGTAGTCGCCCATGAGCATGTGCCGCATGAGGACCATGCCCTTGCCGTCCTCGCCCTCGGTGACGAACAGGTGGCCGAAGACCCAGTCGTCCGTGTGCAGGGCGACGTGCCGGAAGAGCTCGGGCGTCAGCGGCACCTCGAACAGCACGACGGCTGTCACCATGACGAGGCTGACCTTGCCGTCGGGGTGGGGCATGACCTCGACGAACGTGCGCGTGCTGCCGGACTCCAGCGAGTAGCGGCCCTTGTCGTCGATCTGTACGGGGCCTACCGAGGTGAGGTAGGCCTGGACGCGCTCCTTCACCGCTGCGGCATCCGCCATGACTCCCCCTCGCACTCGGCTCGCGCGAGCCTACCCGCGCGCGGGTGCCGCGGTCCGGCGAAGCCACCACAGGCCGACCAGGGGCAGCACGAGCGGGATGAACAGGTAGCCGCGCCCGAAGGCCGACCACACCGACGCCCGCGGGAACTCCTCCGGCATGAGCAGGCTCAGCACTCCGACGCCGAGGACGCCGACCAGCTCGATGGTGATTGCCACGGTGGCGACGCGGCGCGACGTCCGGTCGCCGCGGGCCAGCGACACCGTCGCGACGATGTACACCAGCGCGGCGAACGCCGAGAGCAGGTAGGCCACCGGGGCCTCGTCGAAGCGGGTGGCCAATTGCACTGCCGACCGGGCGGTCGCCGCGAGCGCGAAGAGCCCGTACACGACGACGAGCACCCGGCCGAAGCCCTTGCCGGTGTCGAGGGGGCCGGCTGCTGGCTCGATCTCAGCCACTCGTGCCCGCCCACACCTGCTGCACCCGGATCACGAGGATGGGCATGACGAGGAGCACGACGGCGAGCACGCCGGCCGCCGCCCGGGACTTCTCGTCCTTGACCCACCACGCAGCGGCCGGGGGGATGGCCGCCATGCCGACGAGGTAGCCGATGAACTCCAGCCGGGCGAAGTCGCGCTCCTCCCCTGCCATCTGCACGATGCCACCCACGAGGAAGGCGAGCAGCATGGCCTCGAGCACCGCGATGCCCGCGAACAGCGCCTTGCCGGGCGGCCGATTGGCCGCCAGCAGCACCAGCGCCCACAGCGCGAGCACGAGGGACACCGCGATGATCGCCGTGGCGAAGGGGCCGGTCACGCGGGCGATTGTCGCACCACCGGGCCGCGCGTTCCGTCCGCGCCACTCGACGCGCATACTGGACGGGACGCCACGACACCGATGGCACGACCCGAGGGAGCAGCGATGAGCGACAAGGCCGACTGGGCCGGGGTGGGCGACGCTTTCAAGACGCTCGGCCGGCAGTTGAAGGACCGCACGATCGAGGGCGCTGACGCGGTCCAGACATCCACCCGCGAGGTCGAGGGCGCCGCGGAGCAGGTCACGACCGCCTTCAAGACCGCGTTCGCCAAGCTCGACGAGACGACGACCGACCCCGAGATCAAGCAGGCCACCAAGACGGCGACCGCACGCTTCCTCGACGCGCTGAAGGCCGAGCTCACCGGAGAGGACGACGGCCCGGCCGACGGCGACCCGCCCGCCGAGCCGCCCAAGCCCATCGCGCCGGGGCCGATCGCCTGACCCAGATCGCCTGACGAGAACCACGGGCCGGGCTACGTTGCCCCGGTGATGTTCTCGATGTTCGCGCTGTGGATCGCGGTGTTCGCCGGGATCTTCCTGCGCTGGCGCTGGACGGTCGGACTGGTCCTCGTCACCCTCGCCTGGACGGTGGTGCTGCTCACACTGCACATCTCGTCCCCGATCCCGCTCAACTTCTGACCACCGTGACGACCCACGAAACGACCCACGAGGCCTCCGCCCGCGCCGCCGAGGAGAGGGCAACCCGCCTCGCCCGGCTCATCAACATCGCCGCGCTCTTCGCCCTCGTCGGCGTCCTCGCCGGTTCGCTGCACCTGCAATTCGGCATCGGCGAGCAGCCGTGCCCGCTGTGCCTCGTGCAGCGGTCGGCCATGATCGGCCTGGCCGTCGGGCCCTTGATGAACTTGCTGTGGGGCATGCGACCCGCGCACTACGCGCTGAGCATCCTCGCGGCGATGGTGGGCGGGGCCGGCAGCACGCGGCAGATCCTCCTGCACATCGCCGACCCCGCGGACCCCGGCTATGGCCCGCAGTTCGGCGGCTTCCACCTCTACACATGGGCCTTCGTCACGTTCACCGTTGCCATCGTCGGCTGCGCCGTCATGCTGCTGTGGGACACGCCCTTCCGCACGCGCGACAACGGCATCCTGCACGAGCGACGCGGCATGCGGATCCTGGCCTTCACCGCGATCAACTGGGTCACCCTCGACCTGCTCGTCATCGCCCTCTCGGTGCTGCCCGAGTGCGGCCTGGGCATGTGCCCCGACGACCCGGCGAACATCAGCGGCTTCGGCGACGTTCCCGGCTGGGCGGCCGTGCTGTCGCTCGGCCTGCTCGCCCTCGCGATCGCCCTCGCGGTCGTGATGGACCGCAAGTGGGTGCCGCACCGCGGCGTACGCTGAGGGCAGCCCACCACTGGAGGAACCATGCCCCATCGCCGTGCCCTCGTCCCGCTCGCCGCGCTCGCCCTTGCCGTCTCGGGGATCGCAGCCCTGGCCCCGTCGCCGGCCTCCGCGGCACAGGCCGGCCCGGGCGACACTGGCATCGTCGACTGCGCCGGGAACATCGTCGTCAAGCCCAAGCAGATGACCATCACCTGCGCCGACGCGGGCGTGTCGATCATCAGCCTGAAGTGGACTACGTGGAACGACAACACGGCGCGCGGCACCGGCGTGCTGGCGTGGAACACCTGCCTGCCGGAGACCTGCGTGGACGGGATCGTGCAGAAGTACCCCGTCACCATCACCCTCGGCCGGGTCGCCTCCGGGGTCGAGGGGAGCATCTTCTCCCGGGCCACGCTGCGGTTCCCGGAGACCGGTCCGGCCGGGCTGCAGACCGGCACGTACCTCCTGGACAACGCGATCCGGTAGCGCTCAGTTCAAGCTGTCGACACGATACACATCAATGTGTATCCTTGGTGCATGTCCAGGACCAACATCGACCTGCCTGACGACCTCGTCGCCGAGGTCATGTCCCGCTACGACCTGCCGACCAAGAAGAGTGCTGTTGAGTTCGCCCTACGCAAGGCCCTGGGTGCCCCCCTCACCTCCGCTGACATCGAGGCCATGGCCGGTGTCGGCTGGGAGGGAGACCTCGAGGCCATGCGGTCTGACGTCGAGGAGTGGTGACCTACAGCCATGTTCTCGTCGACACGTCAGTGTGGGTGCGTGTCCTCAGGGGGCATCGTCCGTTGATCCAGCGTCTGGGCGCACTCGTGGACTCGGGCACGGCTCTGCTGATCTGCGGGCCGGTCGAACTTGAATTGGGGGTGGGCCGAACCCGGCGCAATTCCGACCAGGCGGACCGCGTACTGGCAGGCTCCCGGATGATCCCGCTCGACCCGCGCATCGACTTCACTGAGGCCGCCGTTCTCGCCAGCCTGAGTCGTGCCGCCGGCCGGCCGATCCGCAGTCCCATGGACTGCCTCATTGCCCAGGTCGCCATCCGCCACGACGTGACCCTTGTCCACGTCGACCGGGACTTTGTGGCGATCGCAGAGGTGAGCAGCCTGCGTCAGGAGTCCTGGCTCGAGGAGTAGCCCTGCCGTCAGACCCCCGCAGCACACTGGCCAGGAGAGACAGTGGTCGCGCGGAGCCGGGGGCGGGATGTCGAAGTACGAGGACGGGTGCGGGGCGCTGGCGATCGCGCTGTCCGCGGGCATGCCGGTGCTGCTGTGGGGCGGGCCGGGCGTCGGAAAGACAAGCGTCATCGAGCAGATCGCCCGCACACGGGGCTGGCACCTCGAGACCGTCATCGCGTCGATCTGCGACCCCACCGACTTCAAGGGAATGCCGCGCGACGCCGGTGACCGCACCGTGTTCTCCCCGCCCGAGTGGGCCGTGCGGGTCGCCGAGGCCGGCGGCGGTGTGGTGTTCCTCGACGAGATCTCCACCGCTCCCCCATCCGTCCAGGCAGCCCTGCTGCGGCCGGTGCTCACCGGAGTCGTCGGCGACCTCGAGTTGCCCCCGGGCACGCGCTTCGTCGCCGCGGCCAACCCGCCCGACCAGGCCGCCGACGGTTGGGACCTGTCCGCCCCCCTTGCCAACCGCTTCGTCCACATCGACTGGGAGGTCCCCGCACGCGTGGTGACCGACGGCTTCGTCTACGGGTTCGCTCCCGTCGCCGTGCCCGAGGTCGACGAGTCCGACGTCGAGCGCCTGCTGGCCGAGGCCCGCCGCGCGATCGGAGCGTTCATCGCCGCGCGCCCCGACCTCGTGCACCGCCTGCCCACGGCGTCGTCGGCCCGCGGCCGGGCATGGCCGAGTCCCCGATCGTGGGACATGGCCGCGCGGCTCCTGGCCACCGCCGAGGCGGCCGCGACCCGGCAGGGCATCAAGCAGCTCCTCGTCGCCGGCGCCGTGGGTCCGTCAACGGCCCGGGAGTACTTCGCGTGGCACCGCAGCCTGGACCTTCCCGACATCGAGGCGGCCCTCGACGCAGGCGGTTCCATCGACCTGCCGGCCACCCCGGACCGCATCGTCGCGGTCTGCGGGGCGCTCGCGGCGGCCGTCAACGCGGACCCCACCGCAGCCCGATGCGATGCTGCCGTCAACGGAATCCTCGTCGCCGTGGCCAACGCCGGCCACCTCGACCTCGCCACGGTCGCGCTGCGCAAGATCGCGCCCGCCGTCCGGCAATCGGGGGCCGTGCTCGGGCCCGCTGCCGTCGGCCACTTCGCCACGCTCCTGGGCAAGATGGGCGCACTGAAGGCCACCGCGTGACGCGAGGCCGCGTCATCGACACGGTCGAGGGCCTCTCCCCCGCCGATCGCGCCGACGCTCGCACCTGGATGCAGGCGGCCCGCGCCTGGACCATCGAGCGGCACCCGTACCTCGACACCGCGCTGAGCTCGATGCTCCTGGTCGAGCGGCCCGGCCTGGGCACCGTCGCAGTGGACGCGAGGTGGCGGCTCTACTACGACCCGGAGCGCGTCCTCGCCCTCGTGCGGCCGCACGGCATCGCGGTCCTGGCCAGCGACTGGGTGCACGAGGTCATGCACGTCCTGCGCGACCACCCCGACCGCTGGGAGTCGCTCGGCGAGCCGCCCGCCCGGCAGCCCCTGTTCAACATCGCGGGCGACGCCCTGGTCAACGCCGACGTCGACGACCTGGACCTGCCGATCCTCGACACCGACGTGACGTTCGACCGCCTTCCCCCGGAGGCGCGCTGCACCCGCACGATGACCACCGAGGAGGTCTACCAGCGGCTCCTTCCCCTCGGCATCGCCGTCGAGTCATCCAGCGCCGACTGCGGGTCGGGGGCCGGTGGTTCGCAGCGGCCATGGGAGGAGGCGCTCGAGGGCGAGCCCGAGGACGGGTCCGCGGACGAGGGCCGCGCGGCGATCATCCGCGAGGAGACCGCGCGGGGCATCAGGGCCAGCCGCCAGTCCGGCGACATCCCGGCGACCCTCGCCTTGTGGGCCGAGGCCTTCCTCGACCCCTCGTTGGACTGGCGGCAGGAGCTCCGCAGCGTCGTGTCGCGACGGCTGGGCCTGGCGTCGGGGGTCACCGACTACTCGTTCACCCGGCTATCGCGCCGGAGGGTGGTCGGCTTCTCGCTGCCGGACATGGTCAGCCCGCTACCGCCGACTGTCGCCGCGGTCGTCGACACCAGCGGGTCCATGACCAAGGACGAGCTGGCCCAGTGCATCAGCGACCTGCTCGGCCTGGCCCGGGCCGTGTCCGGCGGGCAGGCGACGGTCACCGTCGTGCAGTGCGACGCCACGGTGCAGTCGGTCTCGCGGGTCCGCTCCCAGCGCGACGTGCTCGGCATGCAACTGGTCGGCGGTGGGGGCACCGACATGGGTGCCGGGCTCGAGGCCTGCGGCGCACTGCGTCCGCGTCCCGATGCGGTCGTCGTGATGACCGATGGCCACACTCCCTGGCCGGACGAGCCGCCGGCCGGCCTGGTGTCCGCCACCGTCATCGCGCTGCTCTCGGCACCGGGCATGCGGTCGCGGGTGCCGGGCTGGATCCGGGTGATCACCGTCGGGAACTAGAGGAATTGGCACTGCCCGGGCGCCGGCAGCGCATTCCCCGAGGCCAGCCCGGCCAGCGCGGCGGCCACCGCCCCGACGAAGCCACGGTTCTGCGGGAACGACGCGGTGCTCACGAAGACGATGCCCGAGTGCCGACGTCCCGCCGCCATCCACGCACGATCGAGGATCGCAAAATCCCGGGTGTTGCACGTCACCAGGACTCGCTCCTCGCGGGTCGCCAGCTCGAGCACCGCCGGGTCAGGACTCCCGACCAAGTCGGGTCGTTCGGCGATCCCGTACGCATCGATTCCTTGCCCGCGCAGACTCTCCGCGATCGCGGGCGAGAGCATCTCGTCCAGCAGGAGCCGGTTCACGAGCCCAGGAAATCGCGTGCTCGCCCCATCGCCAGGCGCAGGCCCTCCTCAATGCGGTCAGCGTCGATGAGGGCGCCGTCGACCTCATCCGGGTAGGCCCCGTAGTAGTCAAGGGCCGCGCGGATGAGGGGCTCCGCAACGCCGCTGTTCACCTGGACGAGGGCGATGAGTTCGCCCCGGGACAGCTCAGGCTCCGCTTGGCGCGCGTCCTTCAGCGCGCGGATGATCTCCCATACGTCGGGGCCACCGATCACCACGGCCCGGCGCCCACCCGGGCCGTCCCGAAAGACGACAGCAGGATGCTCGTCCATCCGCAGCCCCTCCTCGACCAAGAGGGCGGCCGCGCTGGCCCCGCTCAGGCCGGGGTGCCGTGCTGCGTAGGCGGTGAGCCTTTCGAGGGTCGTGTCCTCGAAGCGAACGGACCGTGGCGATGACATGGCTACATCGTAGTCACTGGTAGTCAACAGGCCAAGCCTCACCCCGCGCCGAGCGCCGCGTCGAGGATCCGCCGTGACACGGTCTCGCGGACCAGCGGATCCGGGTCGGCCGCCAGCTGGGCGAGCAGGCCAGGCGCAGTGTGGGGGTGCCGGCACACGGCCAGCCGGACCTGCGCGCGCTCGTCCCCGGCCGCCGCGAACAGGTGACGGGTGATGACGCGCGCCAGGTCGGCCACGTCGAGCCGCTCCAGCGGCTGGGCGGACAGCCAGTCCCACGGCTGCCGGCCCACGGCGCGCAGGCAGCGCTCGGCGGTTGCCATGAGCTGGCGATCGCGCTCCATCGCGCGGTCACCGTCCTTCTGCACCTCCTTCTTCCGGGGGCGCGGGATCCCCCTCGCGGTGGCGAGCCCGATCACGTAGCCGTCCCTCGTGCAGCGAGCGTTCGCCGTCGCCTCGTGCACGAGGTCGGCGTCGCGACACGCCTGGTCCACCGCCACCGAGGGACAGGCCGGGTTGCCCAGGGCGCTGCGCCGGACCGAAAGCGAAGGGTCGCCCTCGATGAGCCGGGCCAGCGTCGTGGGCCTGGCCACGGGCTGCTGGACCGCGGCGCGGCGGATCCGCTCGTCGGGGTCGCCGGCGAGGCGGTCGACGGCCTCCTCGGGCGTGACCGCGTTGCCGGCGCAGGCGAGCCGGACGTCGTTCTCGGGGTCGTCCGCCGCAACAGCAAGTGCCTCGCCCGGGCAGCGAGCCTGCGCTGCGGCCCCGGCCCGTACCGGGGGCTCCGCGTCGTGGACGGCGGCGTAGCCAAGAACGTCCGGCGGGCAGTTCGGGTGCAGGACCGCGAGCCGGCGGACGACGGCGGGATGCGTTGCGCCCGCGTACGCCCGGACAAGGACGCCCGGCAGGTCTTCGCGGTGGAGCAGCCCCCTGGCCCCGTACGACGTGACGGACAGGAGGGCGTCGACGTGGTCGTCCGGCACGAGTGCCGCGTGCTTGGCGGCGAACTCGGCGTCCAGTCGGGACCTGCCGCGCAGGAGGGTGCGCAGCAGGACGTCGACCGGCACCCGCGGATGCGCGATCGCGGCCCGGCGGACGACCGGGTCAGGGTCGTGCGAGAACCGTTCGAGGACGTTCGGCGGGCAGTCGTCACGGCGGGCCACCTCGACGCGCACCTGCCACTCCGGGTCCGCCGCGGCCGCCTCGACCAGCAACCACGGTGCCCTCGAGTGGCCGACGGCCAGGGCCCGGACGACCGGGTCAGGGTCACCGGCAGCCAGGGCGAATGCCTCGTCAGGCAGGTCGGGGCGCATGAGCAGGGCGCGGCGCGCCGCGGGGTCCGGGTCACGCCCTGGGCCGGCCAGCTGGGCCAACGCCTCGGCGGGCGGCATCACCACGGCCGACTTACTCGTCGTCCTCGGTCACCTCGGCCATGTCCGCCAGGATCCTCGCCCGCGACCTCTTCTTGCCGGACCGCTTGCGCGTGCGCACGCCGTACTCGTGCGCGATGGCCTCCAGCTCCGCCCGCGGCCACCGCCGGATCTCGGCGAGGGTGACCCACTCGTCGTCGTCGTCGTCCTCGGCCTGGGGCACGAGGTCGGCGAGGCGGCCCTGAGCCCACGCGGCGAACACGTCGCTGAACACGTCGGCCTGGCAGTCGTGCTCCACTCCCGGGAACGCGCAGCCCGCGGCGTAGCCGGCGACGACGTCGTCCAGGTCCACGTAGCAGCACTCGGCCATGAGTCCCTTCACGAGGTCGGATACCGGCCACAGGGCGACGTCGTCAGGGCCGACGCCGGCCCAGGCGTAGACGGCGAGCAGTCGCTCGCGGTCGAGCAGGTCCTCGTCGACGACCTCGGCCTCGTGGTTGAACCGCAGGGCCCGCTGCAGGGAGTCGCGGGGTGCCCAGTGCGGGTCGTCGATGCCGACGAGGGAACCGAGGCCCTCCGGCGCGATCTGGATGAGGAACACCCAGGGCGTGCCGTCGGGATACAGGCCGTGGAAACCGCCGGCGGACAGGTGCAGGTGGCTGGACAGGAAGTCGGACTCGATCTCGCCGTCCTGGTAGCCGGGCAGCCGGATGAGGTGGCCCGTGACGACGACGCCCTCGAGCGCCTGCGTCACCCGGCGGCCGGCCCAGATCCCGGTGAGGCGGCTGTCGGCGGGGAAGGGCAGCCGGTCGAAGTAGTACCTCATGACAAGTGCTCCTCGTCAGTGTCGTACGGGTCGCTTCCGTCGAGGGAGTGGACAGCCTCGGCCGCAGCCACGAGCACGAGCCGGCTGGTCTCGAACGAGATCGTGTCGGTTTCCCTGACGGGATCATCGATGTCCTTCACGATGCTGGCCTCGATGCCCACGTGGCCCCCGTCGCTCGACACCACGGACAGGACCAGGCCTGTCCCCACGTCAGAGATGCTCTCGACCGTCTGCTCCGGCAGCTCGTCGTCGCCGGCACGAAAGAGCCAGTCGGAGAGCCGCTCGACGAACCCCGGCTCGCACGCCCGCCGCATGTACCACGCGTGGTACGTGGGCGTGAGCAGCATGACGTCGAGGGCCAGCCCGTGAGCGTCCTCGTCGCCGTCGTCCATCTCGATGCCGGGGACGGCCAGGGCGCGCAGGAACAGCGCGGCCCCGCCGAACCCTGGCAGCCGGAACTGGCACGGTTCGGTCTCCCACATGCCGGTCGACGGGATCACGGGGCCTCCCCCGCGCTCGCCTGCAGGTGCTCGGTGAAGCTGTGGCTCATCTCCTGGACGATCCACGGGTTGGGGAAGCTCGTAAGGGACCGGACCCAGCCGCACTCACACACCATCGTGCAGCTGGTCGCGTCCTGCACGAACTCGATGCCGTGGCCCGGCACCGCGTAGCCGGTCTTGATCATGCGGCCCACGTCAGAAGTCCCTCTTGCCGCGGTTGCGCCGCTTGCGGTCGACGTCGTTGCGGCCACGGGCCTGGTTGGTCCAGTCCTCGGTCATGCTCTTGGCCGCCATCGCCGCCGGCATCTCCTGCGCCCCGCGGGTGAGGCGCTCGACCTGCTCCGCCTCCTCGGCCAGCAGCGCCCGCAGCGCGTCGGCCTCGGGTGCGTCGTCGTCGATGGCCCGCAATGCCCCCGTGATGTGCTCGGACTGCAGCCGGAGCATCGCGACGGCTCCGTCGACGTCGCCGTGCCGCAGCTCGTCGGCCGCCTGCTTCTTGGCGTTGGCCGCCTCGAGCAGCAGGCGGGCTGTGGTGACCGTGGGGTCCGGCACCCGGCCGGATGCCTCGTCGCCCGGCACGACGTTGACCGCCATGGGCCAGGTGATGACCTCGGACTCCAGGCCGGGCAGGGCGACGTACTCGATGCTGAACTCGGCCAGCACGTGGTGGCCGAGGGCCGCGATGGCGGGCACGTCGAACTTCACGAGCAGCTCGCGCTGCTCCCCGGCATACAGGTCGCCCAGCGGGACGACGATGACCTTCTCGCCCGACGCGTCCTCCTCGAGCCAGCGCCGCACGTCGTGGAGCAGGCCGATGCGGTCGATGTGGGCCGGGTCCGTCGGCTTGATCCGGACCATGGCGTTGACGATCGCCTTGCTGAGCAGGTCGCCGGCCTCCTCGCCGACGGTCGCCTCGGCGTCGTCGGCAGTGAGCGCGAACCGGTGGCTGCCGTTGCCGGACGAGGCGATCTCGGCCAGCAGGATCTCGTCGTAGCCGTGGCCGATGCCGATCGTTCCGCTGGTGATCCGCTCGTCCCGCGCCTTGGCTGCCAGGCCGCCGACGGCGACCGGGTCGGTGACGCCCGCGTTGGCGTGGCCGTCGGACAGCAGCAGGACGGTGGCGCCGGTGGCGCCGATGTTGCGGCGCGCCTCCGAGAGGCCGAGCAGGTAGCCGCCGGAAAGGTCGGTGCTGCCGCCCGGGTCGATGCCGTCGATGAGCCCGTGGACGGTGGGCAGGTGGTGGTCGCGGATCGGCCGGCAGGGCACGGCGACGGACGCCTCGTTGTCGAACACGACGACGCCGAAGTTGTCCTGCGGCTTCACCCGGCCGGCCAGGGCGTGCAGGCTGGCCCGCACCGCCTCGATCGGCTCGCCGCTCATGGAGCCGGAGCGGTCGACCACCACGACCAGGGTCTCCCCCGGCCGGTCGGCCAGGCCATCGGGGATGGGGGCGTCGAAGCGCAGCAGGCAGGTGACCTCGTCGTCCTCCTGCAGGGCCAGCACGTCCACGTCGAGCTTCGCATTGAGCTTCATCGCAACCTCCATCCGCCGCAGCCCTCGCCACGGCAATTCGTCCTTTGTTTGCAGGTCATTTGTCTCATAGGGGTCTGACAGTCACGCTCGTCCACAAGGCCGCGGATCGCCGATGACGAGGCGTGACGGCACCCGTAGGGTCGCCAGTCTGATCGATTGCATGAGAAAGCCCTGGCCACGTGCGCGCTAGTAACTGCGCTCGCACTGCTGGCCAGGGCCCTCGTGGAACTCGCTCGGACCCTGATCGGGACGTAGCGACCGTTTCAGGGGCATCGACGGCCACCACCGTCGGTGCCCCACCAATGTAGGACCGACCAGAAACGCCTGTCAACGCACACCCCCCACCGTTGCCGCCAGGCCAAGGTGCGGCGAGGTGGCGGGGAGCGCCGCGCACACCTCGGCCCGCGCCCTACCCGGTGGAAACCGAGGTGCCGCACTGAGTAGCGGTCGGCGACCGCATCGGCGGCCAGTTTCGTTCCAATAATTTCGTCATGGTGCTGCGCAGCAACGGCCTCATCGGATCCATGGGCCGGGTCTCCTCCGTCGGCGTCAACGCCGAGATGGAGTCGTTCTTCGCGCTGCTCCATATGAACGTCGTGCACCGCCGGCGGTGGACCACGCGCGAGGAGCTCCGCCTGGCGATCGCCACCTGGATCGAATGGACCTACCACCGCCACGGGCGTCAGCGCGCCCTCGGCAAACCCACCCCGATCAAGTTTGAGACCATCTACAAGCAGCCCGCATTCGAGGCGTGCGAGATCACACCCCGGGAGGCAACTCAGCCGTGGGGCATGTCAGCGAGGCAATCAAACTCGGGGCAGTCCCAGCTAACGGCCCGTCCGACTTGGGCGACCCCAGCACGAGGGCACGCCTGACACGACCACCGTCAGCCCGTTGGGCAATGATGCTGCTTCGGTATGCGGATCACGGGGGGGCGACGCGGCAATGAAGTTCCTTCACACGTCTGATTGGCATCTGGGCAAGGGCCTGCACGGGCATGACCTGACCGGCGCGCAGCAGGTTGCCATCGACTCGGTGATCGACCTGGCGATCGACCGTAAGGTGGATGCGTTCGTGATCGCCGGTGACGTCTTTGATCGGGCGTTCCCGAGCGTGGAGGACGTCCGACGGTTCAACAAGGCCCTGACGCGGATTCACCAGGCTGGCATCCCGATCGTGTGCATTGCCGGCAATCATGACGAGGGCGCCCGGTTGGCGGCGTTCATGAACCTGCTCGACACGTCGGTGACCATCGTCGGTGAGAACCGCCAGGTGGGCGAGGCCGTCGTACTCGTGGACGAGCACGGCCCGGTCGTGTTCTATCCGCTTCCGTATCTGGACCCGGACGCGGCACGGCGTGACCTGGCGCCGGAGGGTGGCCCATTGCTGGCGCGCAGCCATGAGGCCGTGGTCAGTGAAGGGATGCGCCGCGTCCGCGCGGACCTCGAGGAGCGACAGCAGGCCGACCCGACGACGCGGGCGGTGGTGGTGGCGCATGCGTTTGTGGTGAAGGGAACCGAGACGCCTGAGGAACTTCTGGGTGAGCAGTCCGAGAGCGAGCGCGACATCTCGATCGGTGGCGTACCGTCGGTGCCGACGGGGGTATTCGACGGGGTGCACTACGTGGCACTTGGGCACCTGCACGGGCGGCGCACGGTGAGCCTGATGGCCCCGATGGTGCGGTATTCCGGTTCGCTCCTGCGGTACTCGATCTCCGAGGCGGACCACATCAAGTCCGTCACGATCGTCGAGATCGACGCCGACGGCACGTGCACGATCGACGAGGTACCCGTGCCGCAACCTGCGGGCATGGCGCGGCTGCGCGGCGACCTCGCCGACCTGATCTCTGACACGCACGCATCGCATCACGACGACTACGTGGAGATTCTGCTGACCGATGCCCGCCTGCCTGACAACTACCTGGCGCAACTCGGTACCCGGTTCACGCGCATCCTGCGGGCGGTGCCCGATCGCGGCCCCGCTGCGTGGGCTGGGGCCGGTGACGCTGCCGGGTCCCCCATCCATGCGGTGACGCCGCTCGACACGTTGCGGAACTTCTACGCCGAGTCGCGCGGTGAGGAGTTGACCGAGGCGATGGAGCGGATCCTCGTCGACGTGCTCGAGCGTGCCCAGCCTGGCGGGGAGGGCTGACGTGCGCATCCGCTCACTGTCGTTCCGCGGAGTCGGCCCGTACCGCGACGAGCAGCGCATCGACTTCGACCAGCTTGGCGAGTCCGGGCTGTACTTGATCAACGGCCCGACCGGGGCGGGAAAGTCGACAATCATCGACTGCATCTGCTACGGCCTGTATGGCCGTTTGGCCAGCGACGAGGCCGACCTCAGCCGCATGCGGTCGGACTTCGCCGGGCCCAAAGACACGACCGAAGTCGACCTGGTGTTCGAGACCGCCGCCGGAGTGTTCCGGGTGATCCGTTCCCCGGAGTACATGAGGGCCAAGGCGAAGGGGGAGGGCGTGACCCCGTCAAGGACGACCTGCCGGCTGTTCCGTATCCACCCGGACGGCACTGAGGAGTCCATCGCCACGAACGTGGCCTCGGCGGATAGCGAGATGTTCCGGGTCATCGGCCTGACGCGCGCGCAGTTCGTCCAGACCGTCGTGCTGCCTCAGGGCCAGTTCGCGACCTTCCTGTACTCGGACACCCGGCAGCGCTCGGAGATCCTCAAGCGGATCTTCAACACCCAGCTGTATGAGCGCGTCGCGGAGATCCTCAAGGAAGACGCCAAGAACGCAGCCATTCAGAAGGCGGCCGCCACCGATGAGATGCGTACCGCGATCGGGCAACTGGCCACCAGTATCGGCCTCGACGACGCGACCCGCGACCCGTTGCTGGAGTTTGCGACCAACCGCCTCGATGAGCAGCTGAAGGCCGGTCTCGACGAACTGGCACCCATGTTCGAGCAGGCCCTCACGACGGCCAGCACCGCCTTCGACAACGCGCAGATACGCGTCACCGCAGCCGACATCGCCCGCGACCTCGCCAGGCGTGAGGCCGACGCCCAGTCCACCGTCGCAACGGCCAGACAGACCGTGACGGACGCGACCGCCGGAGTCGAGAAGGCACAGGTCGCGCTCGCACCGACCACAGACCTCGCCGCCACGATCGCGATCGAGATTGATGACTCGACCGTCGTGGCCACCTGGCGTCAGCGCGCATCGGCGGCGTCAAGCCACGCCGGCGAGCTCACGGCCGTGCTGCCCGACGAAGAGACGGTCATCGCATGGCCGATGAAGGAGGCCGCGGCCGTCCAGGCTATAGAGGACCTGACGGCCTCCCACGAAGCCGACCGCAACCGCCTGAGCGAAATGCCCGCCGCCATCACTCAGCAGCAGGCAATCGCGAACGACCGCCCCACGCTGGAGGAGTCCACCCAGCTCAACGCCCTGAAGGGCGACCTAGACGCGGTGCAGGCCCAGCTCAAGCTACTCGACGACCAGCAAGCCCAGTTGCCGGACCTTCAGGAGCGCACCAAGGGCGACCACGACATCGCCGAGCGAATCGACGCAGACCTCGCCTCCGCGGGCCACGCTTATCGCACCGGCATCGCGGCCGAGCTGGCGCTGCAGCTAGAGCCGGGGCAGCCGTGCGCGGTCTGCGGCGCCACCGACCACCCCGCGCCCGCCCGGCACGCCGGTAACGCCGTGTTGTTCGACGACGTCGAGAATCTTCGCCAGCGGGCCAGCGATGCCCACATCGCGCTCGCCGAGTCCGCAGCCGCCCTCAGGACGGCCCAGGACCGGGTCGCCGAGATCACCGCCGAGATCACCATGAGCCGCGACGACCTGAACGCCGCGCAGACGGAACTCAAGCAACGCCAGAGTGACCTCAAGCGCCGATCCGAGGCGGCCGACGGCGCGGCCACCGCGATCGCCGAGCTATACGCTGAACGCGATCGCCTCACCGAACGCGCCAACAAGTACGCGCAAGACCTCGCCAGCAAGAAGGCCGCCCTCGACACCACTCGGGCAGCCATGAAGTTGTCCGCTGAGAAGGTCGCAGCAGCACACGGCGACTACCCCTCGGTCCAGGAACGACTCAACGACGTGCGCGCACTAGAGACCGCACTCAGCGGGCTCGCCGACCAGCTCGCGACCCTCGACACAGCCCGTGCCAGCCAGGCCTTGGCCGAGCTGGCGCTCGCCGCGATGACACGACACGACGGGTTCGGCGACGTCGACGCAGCCCAGGCCGCGTGGACGGCCGCCGACGTGGAACGTCTCACCGCCGACCGCACCCGGGGCGAGGCCGCTGCCCGGCTAGAGCACCTGCGCACCGGCACCGCCACCATAGACACCCTGTGCCAAGAGCGCGCCGACCTCATCGCGCGGAACGCCGACCTCATCGACCTAGCCGAACTGTTCTCCGCCGGACGCGGCAGCGAGATCGGCCTGCACATCTACATCCTGAAGTCGCTTTTCGACAGCGTCATGGAGGCTGCCAACCGACGCTTCGAGAGCCTGCTCAACGGCCGCTACCGCCTCGTTCCCGCCCCGGAGTCCGACGGCGATGGCCGCAAGCTGCAGGGACTCGGTGTCTCCGTCGAGGATCGCCTCACCGGCCGCGTCCGACCCGCCACGAGCCTCAGTGGCGGAGAGACGTTCTGCGCCTCCCTCGCCTTGGCCCTCGGCTTGTCCGACGTCGTCAGGATGACTGCAGGCGGCATCGGCATCGGCTCCCTATTCATCGACGAAGGCTTCGGCTCACTCGACGGCAACCAACTCGACGAGGTCATGCTCATGCTCGGCCACCTCAGCAGTGACGGCCGTCGCGTCGGGGTGATCAGCCACGTCGACAGCATGAAATCGGCCATCACGGAACGGATCGACGTCACCGCCGTCGCGGAGGATCGACCCACCTCCCTGCGTGTCTCGTGGATGGCGTGAGAGCTCGTGCCTGAGTCGGGGCGATGGATTCGCGTGAGTGTTCGCCCGGCTTGCCGGTTGACTGGATGATTGCGCAGGCGACTCGAGCTTGCCTATCAGCCCTTCATAGTCGGTACGGCGGCCCCGGCGATCCGACTCAATGCAGTTGAAGCCGCTGCGTCCTTGTCGCCCGAGGTGATCATGGCCTGGCGCGCGATGAGCTGCCCCCGGTCGGGATAGCGATGGACCGTCGAGGCGACATCCCGGTACACCAGCCGGTCGAGTGGTGGCCATGGACAGTGCTGTTCTGGCTGTGGCTCGACAAGGACGCGGGGCTGCCGGACGGGATCGCCCGCTACCGGCGCGACGGACTCCTCCGGGACCTTGTGAATGTGAACGGACACCATGCTGGCTGAACGCCATGCCCTAACCGGCAACGCGACGGCTTCGTCACCGTCCACGCCGACCGTTTGAATCCAGTCAATACGGAACGGCCCCAGTCAGTGGCATGACGTAGCCTTGCCATAGGTCACGAGTGAGCGACGTCAAGCCCCCAGGCTGGTCGTTCCGGCAACCGCGCGACCGTCGCACGGTGCCTCCCGGGGAAGACCTGCCCTGCCAAGGGCTGGCGGGGAAGCGACGGGCCTAACCGGCCGGAATGGCGTCCACCATGACAAACCCAGGTGGACCGTCGAGCGACCCGGGGCAGGGCCGAGTCCGCGGACGACGTCAGGACGGTGTCAACGCCGACCGAAATCGAAGCGACCTGTTTGACGACCCCGCTGGCTAGATCGCCCGCCTCAAGGCGCGCCGGGAGGAGGTTCATGATCCACGAGATGGAGAGCGGCCGAACCTGGGCAGTGTGCTCCTGCGGTGCCCGATTCCCAGGCACCATGCACGTGGACTTCACCCTGAATGAGTTCCCGGCCCTCGACGGGCACGTCCGCGACGGGTCGGAGCCGCCCGAGTGACGTACCGGACTCGTGGCGAGATCCCGATCAGCCGGTCCGCGTAGGTCGTCGCGCCGTCGACGAAGTCGGGTCTAGGGTCCAAGGGGCCCACAGCGCCCCTCCGAGGGGCTGGTCGCGATGGGCTGAGGGAGAGGACGTGACCATGGGCACCACGCGCCTCTTCGGCAACGCCCCTTCGTCGGATTCGATCCTTGTCGAGCCGCCGTTGCACCCCTTCCTGAAGTGGCCCGGCGGGAAGGCGTCCGAACTCGCGATGATCGCGGCCGCCAGCCCTCCCCTGACCGGCCGCTACGTCGACCCGTTCGTCGGCGGCGGATCCGTCCTCCTCGCGATCGCCGCGTCGGTGCCGGCCGCGGCCAACGACGCCTGCCCGGAGCTCGTGCTGCTCTTCAGCGCGCTCGCGAGCGCGGACCCCGCCGTGCTGGATGCGCTGGACGGGGTGGCGACGGCGTGGGACGGCCTCGCGCGCGAACCGGCGGAACTGCAGAAGGTCGTCGACGCATTCACGACCCGCGCCGCGACCGCCCCCGTCCCGGGATTCGCCGCCGCGCTCGAACCCGCCGGTCCCGGCCTGCGCGAGGCATTCGACGTGCGGCTCCCCGCCGACGTCGCCTCGAAGCTCACCCGAATGCGCGCCGTCGAGGCGAAGGCCGGCCACCGGCTGAGCGACGCCGACCTGCTCGCCAACGTGGAGGGCTCCGTCCGGGCGTCCTTCTACCTGACCATCCGCGAGCGCTACAACCGCGCCAGGACGCAGGGCACGTGGGACGCGTGGCGACTGGCCGACTTCTTCTTCCTGCGCGAGTTCGCGTACGCGTCAATGTTCCGCTTCAACAAGCGCGACGAGTTCAACGTGCCCTACGGCGGCGTGACCTACAACCGCAAGTCGATGCTAGCGAAGGTCGCGCAGGCCACGGCACCGGCGATGCGCGAGCGGCTGGCCGCGACCGAGTGGCACGTCGGCGACTTCGAGCCCTTCCTCGACGAGGTGGGGCCGCAGGGTGACGACTTCGTGTTCGTCGACCCGCCGTACGACTCGCAGTTCAGCGACTACGACAACCGCGCCTTCTCGCTCGGCGACCAGCACCGGCTCGAGGCGGCCCTGCGCCGGCTGGACTGCCCGGTCATGGTGGTCATCAAGGACAGCGCTGGCATCCGGGACCTCTACGAGCACGCGCACTGGAGGATCGCCGCAGCCGGCAAGACGTACATGTGGACGATCAAGTCGCGCAACGACCGCTCCGCGGTCCACCTGACCATCACCAACTACTGACCTGCCTCCGGCCGGGTAGCAGGTCTACCGTGGGAGTGGACCCACGAAAGGACCCCCATGAACGTCGAGATGCTCGAGAAGATGCGCACCGGCAAGGGCTTCATCGCCGCCCTGGACCAAAGCGGCGGCAGCACCCCCAAGGCGCTGAAGCTGTACGGGGTGGACGAGACGGCGTATTCCGGCGAGGCGCAGATGTTCGACCTCGTCCACGAGATGCGCACCCGCATCATCACGAGCCCCTCGTTCACCGGCGACCGGATCCTCGGCGCGATCCTGTTCGAGATGACGATGGACCGGCAGGTCGAGGGCATGGGCACCGCGGAGTTCCTGTGGCAGCGCAAGCGTGTCGTGCCGTTCCTCAAGGTCGACAAGGGCCTGGCCGACGAGGCCGACGGCGTGCAGCTCATGCGGCCGATCGCCGACCTCGATGCCCTGCTCAAGCGGGCCGTGGGCCACAGGGTCTTCGGCACCAAGATGCGGTCGGTCATCAAGCTGGCCGATGCGGGCGGGGTCAAGGCGATCGTCGACCAGCAGTTCCGCATCGGCGCGCAGATCCTCGGGCACGGGCTCGTGCCGATCATCGAGCCCGAGGTGGACATCCATTCCCCGTCGAAGGCGGAGGCGGAGGTGCTGCTGCTCGCGGCGCTGACCGCCAGCGTCGACGCTCTGCCCGAGGGCCAGCAGGTCATGCTCAAGCTGACCCTGCCGAGGGAGGACGGCTTCTACACCCCGCTCCTGTCGCACCCGCGGGTGCTGCGCGTGGTCGCGCTGTCCGGCGGGTACACCCGCGAGGACGCGAACGCCCTGCTCGCCCGCAACCCGGGCGTCGTCGCGTCGTTCTCCCGGGCGCTCACCGAGGGACTCACCGCACAGATGAGCGAGGCCGAGTTCGACGCGACGCTGGACGCGTCCATCGGCAGCATCTACGCCGCCTCGATCACCTGACCGCGCACGAGCCGCCCTCGCCGGCCTTCATGGCTCGCGCGAAGGATTATCCGTATGAGCCTTTCTCGATCCCTCCCTGCGATGACACAGGCTTATCCAGTGGCTGATTCTGGATCCGGAGGCACCCACAACTGAAGCCAGGTGCCGCGGATCGAGGGCACCATGCCGAACCTGCTCACCACCGGGTCGCTCGTCGCGATTGCCACCGTCGCGCTGTTGGGGCCGCCCCTGGCGGCGCGGGCCGAGTCCGGCGCGGAGACGGCCACACGGTCCTGCAACGAGTACTCCGTGGTGGGGCTGCCTGACGTCGCCACCGAACCCGCGAGCTTCACGGTCGCGGTCGACGGGACGCGGGACGTGGCGCGGATGACGTACGGCTACGAGTCGCGGACCAGCGGCCCGTGGCAGTTCACCTTCGACCCGGCGCATGCCGACATCGGCTACGTGGCCGTGGCGGAGGGCTCCGGGTGCACGGCCCAGGTCGCCGTGGCGACGACCGTCCCCTTCGGCTTCTCCCGCACGATCTTCGGCCCGGGCTCCAGCGCGCGCACCACTGCCGTCGCCAACCGAACCGACCGCCCGGCCACCGCCACCGTGACGCGGCCCGACGGGATGGTCGCCGGCAGCTACGCGCTGGAGCCCCGGTCGTCGACAGCGGTGCCGCTGCCCGGCACGACAGTCCGCGAGACGACCCACTACACCGTCACCGTCACAGCCGACAGCGGCCTGGCCATGAGCACCCCCGTCGTCGTCACCAAGGGCTGGAGCACCCTGGCCGGCGGCGACCTGCACGACGCCGCCGTGTTCGACAACTGCACCACGATCCCGTGGCACTACTCCCCCCAGGGCGCGCGCGGCGACGCCGACACGATCGAGCGTGACATCGTGCGGGCGCAACGGCTGATCTCCACCAGGACGGGCCTGTCCTTCCAGCACGTCGACGACCCCGCCCAGGCCCGCATCCAGTACTCCTGGGACACCCTCGGCGTCGGCGGCCCCTCAGCCATCGGCGGCTTCGGCGGGAGCAGCGAAGGCCCGCTGCGCGGCTTCGTCACCTTCAACAGCGACGACACCTGGCCCAGCGACGCCTACGCCGGCATCGGCGCCCGCCACGGGGCCCCGGCCGACCGCGGCTGGATGATCGTGCACGAGACGATGCACACGATGGGCCTGGGCCACTCCACCAACCAGTTCGCCGTCATGGCCCCCTACAACCGCGGCCAGCACGCCTTCACCGCCGGCGACCTCGCCGGGCTCGACACCCTCTACCCCAAGGCCGCCTGCGCCGCCTGACCACCCCGCCGAAAGTGCGGGGCGGCCTGGGCAGGGGCCGCGACGGGACTAGGCGACGGTCAGGACGATCGGCACCGCGGCGAGCGCCTTGCTTACCGGGCAGCCCTCCTTGGCCGCCTCGGCCGCGGCGGCGAAGCCATCCGCGTCCAGGCCGGGCACGTCACCGCTGACCGTCAGGCGGATCTCGGTGATGCCGGTCCCGGGGACGAAGTCGACCTCTGCCGACGTGTTCAGCTGCGCCGCGGGCGTGCCGGCCTTGGCCAGCCCGTTCGACAGGGCCATTGAGAAGCACGAGGCATGCGCCGCAGCGATGAGCTCCTCGGGGCTGGTCACCCCATTGGGCTCCTCCGCGCGTGCCGGCCAGGAGATCGCGTACGTGCCGAGCCCGGACGAGTCCAGGGTGACCTCGCCGCCGCCCTCGAAAAGGGTGCCGTTCCAGACTGCCGATGCGCGCCTCGTGGTTGCCATGCCGGTGATCCCTTCGTCGGTGTGTGCCACCCATCCTTGCGGCGACGTCTGCCGGCGCCAACCACGGGGCAGCCGCGGCCATTCCCGGGAGCGTTCAGCCGGGCAGTCGCTCGAGCCAGCGGGCGTCGTCGCCCTCGCCCACGACGATCGCCGCGACCATCCCCGGCGGGAACAGCCCGTGGTCGACGACCCCGGGGGTGCCGGACAGCATGGCCGCCAGCGCGGCGGGGTCGGCCACCGGCCCGGTGTAGTCGGCGATCACGCCGTCGTCCGGGGTGCGCGGCACGTCGCGCAGCGAAGCGTCCCCGAGGCGGGCGAGGGTGCTGCCCAGCCCGAAGGCGAGCAGCTCGAGCGGGATCGGAGCGGTGATCCGGTCGACCAGCTTGGACGAGTCGACGATGACGATGAAGCGCTCGGCGGCAGCAGCGACCAGCTTCTCGCGCGTGTGGGCGGCGCCGCCGCCCTTGACCAGCCACCAGTCCGGGGAGACCTGGTCGGCACCGTCGATGGCGAGGTCGAGCGCGGTCACGTCGTCGAAGGATTCGGTCCGGATGCCCATGCCGCGGGCGGCCTCCTCCGTGCGGGGCGACGTCGACACGCACCGGATGTCCTTGCCCCGGCGGGCGACAGCGGCGAGCAGGTGAGCCACGGTCGACCCCGTGCCCAGCCCGACCGTCATGCCGTCCTCGATGAGGTCAGCGGCCGCCTCGGCCGCCACCCGCTTCTCGTCGTCCAGGCTCATCCGTCCTCCATCGCTCGACCTGCGGAGTATGGACGATGCCACAGACTTGCTTCCTACTAGTTGACAATCTAGTTTGTTCCCATGACCGTTCAGGTGGGCCTTTTCGAGGCCAAGACGCGGCTGTCGGAACTGGTGGAACAGGTGGAGTCGCACGGGGAGCCCGTCGTCATCACCCGGCGAGGCAAGCCGGTGGCGCGACTGGTGCCCGTCGGCCCGCAGGACTCCAACATTGAGGAGGCCTTGGCGCTTCTTCTGGCCGTCCGACAATCCTCCAAACCGGGTTCTGCATCCCTCAGGGAGTTGATCGATGGTGAGGGACGTAGATGACGTGTGTCCTCGATGCGTCGATGACGCTGAGCTTCATCTTCAACGATGAATTCACTCCCGCCTCAGATCGCGCTCTCACCCTCATCGCATCCCACGGGGCCGTGGTCCCGCCGCTATGGGACTACGAGATCGCGAGCGCGGTGACCAACGCGACGAATCAATCCCGCATCAGTGAGGCCGATGCCGCCGCGGCACTGCACGCACTGTCCAACCTGCGGATCATCCGGTCTGATCGACCCGTGGACATCAGCCACCTGGTAGCCCTGGCACACGCATACGGGTTGACCGCCTATGACGCTGCCTACCTCGCGCTGGCGATGCATGGCGGCCTTCCCCTCGCGACGCTAGACCGACGCCTGGCTGCTGCAGCATCACGAGCCGGCGTCCCCGTCCTGCAGTAGTCCCCGCGCGTCGCGCCAGCGTCCCGCTCCCGTCCGGCCATGCTTGGCGGCAGGCAATCAGGAGGGCACATGACGGACGCGCACGAGCCGGTGCAGGACCCCACCGAGCTCAAGGGCGAGGGGTACGAGATCTTCATCGCCGCGCTTGCGGTTCTGTCGATCGTCAACCTCGTGCTGCTGTATGCGGTGCAGGACGAGGCCCTCGACTCCGTCATCTACGTGATGAACATCATCCTGACAGCCATCTTCCTCGTCGACTTCACCTACCGGTTCGCGACGGCGCAGAGGCGCTCGCGCTACTTCTTCCGTGAGTTCGGCTGGGCCGACCTGCTGTCCTGCATCCCGTTCGCCTCGTTCAAGGTGCTGCGCCTGTTCCGCCTGGTCAAGGTGTACCGGCTGCTGCAGGAGAAGGGGGCTAAGCAGATCGGCCGGACCGTCATCAAGGACCGGGCCGGCAGCGCACTGATCATCCTCGTTCTGATCGCCATCCTCATGCTCGAGTTCGGGAGCCTGTGGATGCTGCGGCTGGAGGCGGGCTACCCGGACGCCAACATCACGACCGCTTCCGACTCGATGTGGTACGTGATCGTGACGATGGCCACGGTCGGGTACGGCGACCAGTTCCCGATCTCCAACCCCGGGCGCATCCTCGGGACCGTCATCATCCTCATCGGCGTCGGCATCTTCGGCACCCTGACCGGCTACCTCGCCAACGCCTTCCTGTCCCCGGCCAAGAAGAAGCAGTCGGCCGAACCGGACGACCTGGACAAGCGCTTGGCCGCGCTGAAGGACCTCGCGGCGAAGCAGGCGGAGGCGATCGCCGAGCTCGAGGCGATCGTCACCAAGGGCAAGTAGCCGCTACGACCCCGGCCGGTGCGGCTGGATCGCGTCGGCGGGGACGGTGCCCAGTCGGCCGGCCTGGTAGTCGTCGAACGCCTGGCGGATCTCCGCCTCGGTGCTCATGACGAACGGGCCGTACTGCACGACCGGCTCCCGCAGCGGGACGCCGCCGATGAGGAAGACCTCCAGGCTCGGCGAGCGCGACTCCTGGCGGGCGTCCGCGCGCACGCGCACCGTGTCGCCGTCGGCGAGGACTGCGGTCTGGCCGGAGCGGATCGGCTGCGCGTCCGCCCCGATGGTGCCCGAGCCGGCCAGCACGTAGGCCAGCGCGTTGAAGTCGTGCCGCCACGGGATGTCGACCTCGGCGCCCGGCGCCAGGGTCAGGTGCGTGATGGCCAGCGGCGTGTGCGAGATGCCGGGTCCGGAGTGGCCGTCGACCTCGCCGGCCAGCACGCGCAGCAGCGCGCCGCCGTCGGCGTTCGTCACCATCGACGAGTCGAGCCCCTGGAGGTCCTGGTACTGCGGGGCGATGCGCTTCTTGGCCCGCGGCAGGTTGATCCACAGCTGGACGCCATGGAACAGCCCGCCGGACTCGACGAGGTCCTCGGGCGGTGTCTCGATGTGCAGGATGCCGTCGCCCGCGGTCATGTACTGGGTGCCGCCGTCGTTGATGATCCCGCCGCCCCCGTTGGAGTCCTGGTGCAGGAACTGCCCGTCGATGAGGTACGTGAACGTCTCGAAGCCGCGGTGCGGGTGCCATGGGGTGCCCTTCGGCTCCCCCGGCGCGTACTCGACCTCACCCATCTGGTCCATGTGGATGAAGGGGTCGAGGAACTCCGGCTTGATCCCCGCGAAGGCACGGTGAACGGGGAATCCCTCGCCCTCGAAGCCCTTGGGCGCGGTGACGACGCCCAGGACGGTACGCGGACGGGCGTCCGGCGCAGCGGTGAGCCGGGGCAGGGTCAGGGTGTCGGCGGTGACGGCGGGCATGTCGCGCTCCTTGGGGGCGGGTCGGGCGTGCGGGTCGGGCGTGCGGGTCGGTGGTCTGTCGTGGATGTGCGGGGACGGCCCGTCACAGGGTCGTGACGACCTCATCTTGGTCCAAGCGCGGGCTGCGCGGGAAGGTGCCGCCCTCGGCCGCGTGGCCGACGTTGACGACCAGCAAGCACCTCTGCGCGGTGCCGGCGAGGAACTCGCGATCGATGCCCGCCTTGTCGAAGCCGCCCATGGGTCCGGCGTCCAGGCCGGCCGCGCGTGCGGCGATGATGAAGTAGCCGGCCTGCAGGGTGGCGTTGAACCGGGCCGCCTGCTCGCGCTGGGCGTCGTCGGCGAAGCGATCCCTGGCGCCCGGGAGGTGCGGCATCAGCCGGGGCAGGTGCTCATGGAAGTCGAGGTCTGCCGAGAGGATCGCGACCACGGGAGCCGACTCGGACTTGTACCGGTTGCCCTCGGCCAGGTGCGGCAGCAGGCGGGCCTTCGCCTCCGGCGATCGCACGAAGGTGATGCGCAGAGGCTGGGTGATCATCGCCGTCGGCGCGAAGCGCAGCAGGTCGTACACGGCGGCGAGGTCTGCGTCGGTCACCGGCCGATCGGTGAACGCGTAGGTCGTGTGGGCACCGCGGAAGAGCAGGTCGGCGGAGCGGGCGTCGAGCGCGCCGGTCTCCAGCCCGCCTGGGGCGAACGCGTCCGGGCCGACGGCCTGGGCCTCGTCGTAGAACGTCGTCATGTCGCTGCCTGCCCTCCGGCGGCGGGGCCGCCTCGTCATGTAGTTGAACCTTGAACCAAGTAGGACGATACACCTAGTTGAACATTCAAGCAACTCGGGGCATTCCGTCGCATGGCTGTCGTACGGCTGCCCCACAATGGGCGCCATGGACCAGCACGCGCGCCTCATCGGCCCGGTGGTGTTCTTCACCGGCGCCGGGGCCTCCGTGGGCGCCGGGCTGCCCACCTACCGGGGCCAGGGCGGCCTGTACGACGGCACCGGCGTCGAGCCCCCGAACGCAGCGGACCTCGAGCCCGACCGCCTGCCCGGGCTGTGGGCCCGCTTCGCCCCCCGCCTGCGCGCCCGGGAGGCGTCCGGCCCGGCCCCGGCCCACCACGCGATAGCCGCTCTCGAGCGGCAGGCGCCCGGCGAGGTGGTCGTCGTCACGCAGAACGTCGACGGGCTGCACCAGGCGGCGGGCAGCACCCGGGTCATCGAGCTGCACGGCAGCCTGGGCACCATGCGGTGCTTCGGCGCGGGCCATTCCCTGGCAGTAGTCGACGCCCGCTGGGGCGACGACGGTGTGCCGCAGTGCCCGGAGTGCGGCGAGCCCTGCCGCCCCAACGTCGTGCTGTTCGGCGAGATGCTCCCGCGGGCGGCCTGGGAGGCCGGCGGCGAGGCGATCCGCGACGCGGCCACGGTGGTCGCCGTCGGCACGTCCGCCTCGGTCCAGCCGGCGGCGTCGCTGATCTCCGCAGCGGCAACGGCCCACTCCGTGCGGATCTGGGTCAACCCGCGCGACGAGCCGCCTGATGGCAGGTGGCAGTGGCTGGCCGGCACCGCCGACGAGGAGCTGGCCCGGCTGGCCTGGTGATTGCGCCCGCGGCCAGCGTCACCAGGCGTAGGCCTCCGGCGCTTCGCCGCCCGGTCCGGGGAAGATCTCATCGAGGCGGGCCATGGCGTCCGCGTCCAGCGTGATGCCCATGGCCCGCACGGCCCCGTCGAGCTGCGCGATGCCGCGCGGGCCGACGATGGGTGCCGTCACCGCCGGCTGGTGCAGCAGCCAGGCCAGGGCGACGTCGGCAGGGTCCTCGCCGCGAGCCGCGCAGAACGCCTCCCACGCCTCGATGGCCGGGCGGTGCTGCTCGAGCGACTCCGCCGCCCGCCCGCTGTTGCCGCGGTGCGCGGTGCCCTCGGCCTGCTTGCGCAGGATGCCGCCGAGCAGGCCGCCGTGCAGTGGCGACCACGGGATCAGGCCGATGCCGTAGGACTGCGCCGCCGGGATCACCTCCAGCTCGACGGTCCGCTCCACGAGGTTGTAGATGGACTGCTCGCTCGCGAGACCGAGCACGCCGCGGCGCCGGGCCGCCTCTTGCCCCTGGGCCAGGTGCCAGCCGGCGAAGTTGGACGAGCCGACGTACAGGATCTTGCCCTGCTGGCGCAGGACGTCCATCGCCTCCCAGATCTCGTCCCAGGGGGTCCGCCGGTCGACGTGGTGCATCTGGTACAGGTCGATGTAGTCGGTGCCGAGGCGGGCGAGCGAGGCATCGCAGGCACGACGGATGTTCAGCGCCGACAGCCGGCCCTCGTTGGGCCAGTCCCCCATGTCCGCATACAGCTTCGTGGCGATGACGGTGCGCTCGCGGCGGCGGCCGCCCTGCGCGAACCATTCGCCGACGATGGTCTCGGTGAGGCCGCGGTTCTCCCCCCACCCGTAGACGTTGGCGGAGTCGAAGAAGTTGATGCCCTGCTCGAGGGCGTGGTCCATGACCGCGTAGGACTCCTCGCGGTCGCTGACCGGGCCGAAGTTCATCGTGCCCAGGCAGAGCCGGCTGACGGACAGGCCCGTACGGCCGAGTTGGGTGTATTCCACGGATATCCTTCGGTCGTGGCGGACGGGCAGGAGTCGAGCGTATCCGCGGGGCGCGATCCGCACCGCCGGCGCTACACCCTCTTCCTCATCATCTTCCCGCTCGTCGTGCTGGCGTTCGCCGCCATCTCGATCACCGTCGTCGTCATGGGCTCGTCGCGGTGAGGCGGCCATGACCGACGCTGGCACCCGGCCCTGGCTGGCCCAGTACGCCGAGGGCGTGCCGGCCGACATCGAGCCCACCGACGAGACGCTGTGCGACCTGCTCGACGACGCGGTGGGCCGCTACTCCGGCCACGACGCACTCGACTTCTACGGCGCCACCACCACGTACGCCGAGCTCGGCGACCAGGTCGCCCGCGCCGCGGAAGTGCTGCGGCGGGCCGGGGTCCAGGCCGGGGACCGCGTGGCGCTCGTCCTGCCCAACTGCCCGCAGCACGTCGTCGCGTTCTACGCCGTGCTGCGGCTGGGTGCCGTCGTCGTGGAGCACAATCCGCTCTACACGGCCGACGAGCTCGGCACGCAGTTCGCCGACCACGGCGCGCGGGTGGCCGTCGCGTGGTCGAAGGTGGTGCCGACGCTCGCCGGGCTGAAGGCCACGACCGAACTGGCCACCATCCTCGCGGTCGACCTCACCCGGACGCTCCCCCTCGGCAAGCGCATAGCGCTGCGGCTGCCGGTCGCCAAGGCCCGCGAGACGCGGATGGCCCTCACCCAGAAGGTTCCGGGCGTCCCGTCGTGGGACGCCGACGTCGCGCGCAGGCAGCCGCTGGCCACCGGCCATCCCCGGCCGGCCGCCGACGACCTCGCGGCGCTGCAGTACACCGGCGGCACGACCGGCACCCCGAAGGGGGCCATGCTCAGCCACCGCAACCTGAGGGCCAATGCCGCGCAGGGCCGCGCGTGGGTGCCTGGCCTGGTCGACGGCGAGGAGGTCATCTACGCGCTGCTGCCGATCTTCCATGCCTACGGGCTGACCCTGTGCCTGACCTTCGCGATCAGCATCGGCGCCACCCTCGTGCTGTTCCCGCGCTTCGACGCCGACCAGGCGCTGGAGGCGTTCCGGCGCCGGCCGGCCACGTTCCTGCCCGGCGTGCCGCCGATGTACCAGGCCCTCGCCGATGCCGCCAAGCGCACGGGCACCGACCTTCGGTCCGTCCGCTTCGCGATCTCCGGCGCCATGTCGCTGCCCACGCCGGTCGTCGACCACTGGGAGGCCGTCACCGGGGGCCTGCTCGTCGAGGGCTACGGCATGACGGAGACGTCCCCGGTCAGCGTCGGCAACCCGATCGCACCCACCAGGCGGCCGGGCACCGTCGGCGTGCCCTTCCCCTCCACCGACGTGCGCATCATCGACCCGAAGGACCCGGGCGCCACCGTCGAGCATGGCGATCCTGGCGAGCTGCACGTCCGCGGCCCCCAGGTGTTCCAGGGCTACTGGAATCGGCCCGACGAGACCGCCGCGGTCCTTTCGCCGGACGGCTGGGTCAGCACCGGCGACATCGTCACGATGGACGACGACGGGTTCATCACGGTCATCGACCGGATCAAGGAGCTCATCATCACGGGGGGCTTCAACGTCTACCCCTCCGAGGTCGAGGAGGCGCTGCGCAAGGTGCCCGGCGTCCTCGACGCGGCCGCCGTCGGGCTGCCGGACGGGTCCGGCGGCGAGCGCGTGGTGGCCGCGATCGTCTGCGCCCCGGACGCGCGGCTCGACCCGGACGAGGTGCGCGAGGCCACCCGCACGCACCTGACCGGCTACAAGGTGCCGCGCCAGGTGTTCATCGTCGACGAGCTGCCGCGGTCGCTGATCGGCAAGGTCCTGCACCGGCACGTGCGCGACCAGTTGCTCAACCGCCCGGGCCAGCGCTAGGTGCGCGGTTCGCCGCGGTGGCGCGCCCGCTGGGCGCTGGCAGCCTTCGTCGTCGCCATGGTCGTCATCAGGACGGTGACCACGACGCTGCACCTGCAGGGGGCCGGGGCCGACGGCGGGCTGCTCATCGGCGGGGTGCACATCCACCACATGGTGTTCGGGCTGGCGCTGCTGCTCGTGCTGACGCTCGCCTGGCTGCTGGGCGCGGGCTGGGCGTCGGATGGCTCATCGACCCGGTGGGCGCCGGCCGTGTTCGGTGTCGCGTGGGCGCTCGTGCTGGACGAGTCGGCCCTCATCCTGAACCTTGAGGACGTCTACTGGGCGCCGCTCGGGGAGGAGAGCCTCATCGCCGCGCTGGGCTTCGCCCTGGTGCTCGGCGTCGCATCGCTCGTCGCACCCGCAACCCCCCGCCGATCTTGAGGTTGGCGCCGTCCGCGGGCCCCGGAACCCACGCCAACCTCAAGGTCGGTGGGGTGGGGTGGCTACGCCGCAGCGGGGTGGGCAAGGCGGCCGTAGCGGCCCCGGAAGCACGTGAGGGGCCCGGCCTGATGGCCGGGCCCCTCACGTCGAAGTACGTCGGTCAGATCACGCGGACCTTGTCGGCCTGCGGGCCCTTGGGGCCCTGCGTGATGTCGAACTCGACCGTCTGGTTCTCATCAAGCGAGCGGTAGCCGCTCGACTCGATGGCCGAGTAGTGGACGAACACGTCGGGCCCTCCACCAGCCTGCTCGATGAAGCCGAAGCCCTTTTCCGCGTTGAACCACTTGACTGTGCCTTGTGCCATCTTGAACATTCCTTTTTCGGCAGTTCATGGGGGACGATCGCCCCCCACCGGGTCACGAGTTGCGCGTCATCTACGACCCGGGTACTCAAGACCTGCCCATGAGTGTCCCCTACCGGCATGCCATCCGTCCAGCCGCCCCCTCATTCCGTGCTGATTGCCGCCAGCACGTTGAGGCGCCCGGCCCGGAAGGCGGGCCAGAGGGCGGCCAGCACCCCGACCACCCCGGCGATGACGAGGAAGGCGATCAGGCCGGTCCAGGGGATGTCCAGGACCTCGATCCCCTGGTCGACGAGGGTCCGCTGGAGCGCGACCGCGAACCACACCCCGAGCAGCAGCCCCACGAGCGCCCCGTACACCGCGATGACGAGCGCCTCCAGCACGACCATCGTGCGGATCTGCCGGCGCAGCGCGCCCACCGCCCGCAGCATGCCGATCTCGCGGGTGCGCTCGACCACCGACAGCACGAGCGTGTTGACGATGCCGAGGACGGCGATGAGGATCGCCAGGCTCAGCAGCATGACCATGACGAGCAGGATCTGGTCGACGCTGGACGTGATCTGGTCCTTGAACTGGGCCTGGCTCTGCACCTGCACCGTGGGGTAGGCGGCCAGGGCCTCCGTCAGTGCCTGCTGGACCTCGTCGAGGTCGGCTCCCTCGACGGCCCGGACGTAGACGAACGAGTCCCCGATCTGCGTGCCGGCCGCCACGACCGCCGCCGCATCCACGACGTAGCCGCTGAACGCGCCCGCGGGCTCGTAGATCCCGACGACCGCGAACTCCGCAGAGCCAACCGGCAGCCGGACCTCGACGGCGTCGCCGACGGCGAGCCCGGCCCCCGTCGCCGTCTGGGCGTCGACCACCATCCCGTCCGTCCCGGCCTGTGCCATGGCGCCGTCGGTGAAGTCGAGGGCGACCATGTCCCCGAATGTGCCAAGGTCGGCGGCGACCAGGACGGTGCCGGACCCGTCGACCTCGGCGGGCACGAGCTTGACCGCTGACACCGACGCGACGCCCGGGACCGCTGCGGCGTCCAGGGCCACCTGCTCGGCGAACGGTCGCTGGGCCTGGTTGGACAGCAGGAACTCCGCGCCGATCGTCCGGTCGATGACGACGGTGATGGACGACTTGGCCGACGCGGCGAAGATCGTCAGGGCCGACACGAGGGCAAGCCCGATCATGAGCGCCGACGCGGTCGCGGCCGTGCGCCGGGGCTGGCGCTCGGCGTTCTGCACGGCCAGCGAGCCGACGGTGCCGAACATGCGCGGGAAGGCGAACCCGAGCACCCGCACGAGCGGCCCGGCGATCGCCGGACTGACGACGATGGCGCCGACCAGGGCTGCCACGACGCCGAGCCCGACCAGTTGCGAGCCGGACCCTCCACCCGCCGCCGCGCCCGCCGTCATCGCGGCGAGCCCCGCGAGCAGGAGGATGCTCCCGCCGATCGCGCGCACGCGCAGGGAACGGGCGGGCAGTGCGACGTCGTCGCGCAGCGCGGCCATCGGCGGGATGCGCGACGCGCGCAGGGCCGGGCCGATCGCGGCGACCACGGTGACGAGGACCCCGATGAGGATGCCGACGATCACGGTGCGCGGCAGCAGGACGAGGCCCTCGGTCGGGATCTCGGCCCCGATAGCCGCGAACAGGCCCTGCAGGGCATAGGCGACGCCGACGCCGACGACGATGCCGAGCAGTGCCCCGACGAGCCCGACGACGACAGACTCCACGACGAGCGAGCGCATCACCTGGCCCCGGGTGGCGCCGAGCGCACGCAGGAGGGCGAGCTCGCGGCTTCGCTGCGCGACGAGCATGGAGAACGTGTTGAGGATGATGAAGCTGCCGACGAACAGCGCGATGCCGGCGAACACCAGCAGGAAGATGTTGACGAACGCCAATCCCTCGGAGATGGCGGCCGCGGCCTCGTCGGCGGCCTCCTGCCCCGTGCGCACGTTCACCCCCTCCCCCACGACGGGACGGACGGCGGCCGCCAGCGCGTCCTGCGTGACACCGTCAGCCGCGACGGCGTCGATCTCCGTGAACGCGTCCTGCCCGCCGAGCAGCATTTGCTGGGCGTACGCGGTATCGAACGACGCAATGGTCGCGCCGGCGAGGTTGCCGGAGGCGCCATAGCGGAACACGCCGACCAGGGTCGCCTCGAAGGCTCCCTGCGGGCCGACCAGCGCCACCGGGTCACCGACGGCGTAGCCCGACTTCTCCGCGGACACCGAATCGAGGGCGACCTCGCCGGCTGCGACGGGCCCCCTGCCCTCGACCAGCCGGAACGGGGTGAGCTCCTCGTCGTCGTCCCAGTTGCTCCCGAACTGCGGGGCGCCCGGCGTGCCGAGGACGTTGCCGTCCGGGTCGATGATGCTCACGCCGTCGGCGAGGACCTGGCCGCCAGCCTTGGCCACCCCGTCGACCGCGCGCACTTCGTCGAGCAGGGCCGCGGGCAGCGTGGCCACCGTGCCGGCCAGCCCGCCGCCCTCGACGTCCTGCTCAGGGGTGACGACGACGTCGGACGTCGTGCCCGAGAACAGGTTCGTGAACGTCGTGTTGAGGGTGTCGGTGAAGATCAGGGTGCCGACGACGAAGCCGACGCCGAGCACGATGGCCACGCCGGAGAGGACGAGGCGGAGCTTGTGGTGCAGCAGGCTCCGCCATGCGCTGCGCAGCATCGGCTAGGACCTCCGGCCCTTGCCGTCGAAGCCCTTCATGCGGTCGAGGACGCCCTCCGCCGTCGGGTCGTCCATCGTGTCGACAATGCGCCCGTCGGCGAGGAAGATGACGTGGTCGGCGTACGAGGCGGCGGTCGGGTCATGGGTCACCATGACGATCGTCTGCCCGAACTCGTCGACGCTGCGGCGCAGGAACGTGAGCACCTCGGCGCCCGCGCGCGAGTCGAGGTTGCCCGTGGGCTCGTCGGCGAAGACGATCTGCGGGCGGCTGGCGAGCGCGCGCGCCGCGGCCACCCGCTGCTGCTGGCCGCCGGAGAGCTGGCTCGGCCGGTTGCGCAGCCGGTCGCGCAGCCCGATCGTGTCGATGACGCCGTCGACCCACGCCTGGTCGGGCTTGCGGCCCGCGATGTCCATGGGCAGGGTGATGTTCTCCAGCGCCGACAGGGTGGGCACGAGATTGAACGCCTGGAAGACGAACCCCACCGCGTCGCGGCGCAGCCGGGTCAGCTCGTTGTCCTTCAGCGCGGTGAGGTCGACGTCGCCGATGTAGACGGTGCCGGTGGTGGCCGAGTCCAGGCCGGCGCACACATGCATGAGCGTGGACTTGCCCGAGCCGGACGGGCCCATGATTGCCGTGAACCGGCCGCGGTCGAAGTCGACCGTGACGTCATCGAGCGCGGTCACGGCCGTCTCGCCCTCGCCGTACACCTTGGTCAGGCCGACCGCGCGCGCGGCGGCGCCGGTGGACGGGGCGGGGCGGTCGATGGCTGCGCTGGTCACGTCGGTCTCCCGGGGGCGGCGGCACTGCGGGGGCACGCAGCGATCGCCATCCTAGGTCGGGTTGCGAGGATGCTGCGCCCAACTACTCCGCTACAGCGACCACCTGATGGCTCGGCCCGGGGAACACGAGCGACTCGTGCCCGTTGTCGGCCCACCGCACGAGGTACGGCGGCCCGCCGTCCTCGCCGTGGACCTCGATGATCTCGCCGTCCCGGACATGGTCGTCCACGTGCGTGCCGTGGGCCACCAGTCGGTCACCGATGTTCGCGTGCATGCCGACCTCCCTTGGTCCATTCAAGGCTAGCCCCGCAGCAGCCTCGTCGCCGGTCGGCCGGGAACGTACGATCGGCGCATGACCCTTCGCATGCGCCTCGGCGCCGTCCTGGCGGTCCTCGCCGCTGTCGCAACGATCGCCGCGGCCCTTCCGTCGCCAGCTGCCGCTGTCCCGGCCAAGAAGCCCGGGCCGGTGATCGTGCGGGACCTCGGCGTGCAGGTGCGCCTCGTCCCCGGCGAGCGGATGAAGATCATCCTGCCCACCAACCGCACGACGGGCTACACGTGGCTGGCCGAGGGCGGTTGCTGCACGGCGAACGACCTGCCCATTGCCCGCGTCGGCCGTGGCAAGTACACCGAGCCGAGCACGGACCTCGTAGGGGCACCCGGCACGACCACGTGGACGGTGGCCGCCCTGCGGCCCGGGACCACGACGATCACGATCGTGACGCGGCCGCCCGGGGCGCAGAACACGATGGAGGACGAGACGCTCGGGACCGTGACGCTCGTCGTCATGAAGCCGTAGGGTTCCCGTCGTCGGCGCCCAGGACGGGTTGCGAACCTACGGAACCGTAAGTTACGGTATCGTAGGTTACGTGAGGAGATCGATGGGCGAGCCGGGGGTTCCGCGCCTGCGCGGGGTGCTGCATGCGGTCGCGGCGCCGCTCGCGGTCATCGGCGGCCTCGCCCTCATCCTTGTTGCCGACTCCCCCGCCATGCGGGTCGCGGTCGCGGTGTTCGTGGCGACGAGCGTCGCGCTCTTCGCCACGTCCGCGACGTACCACATGGGCGACTGGGCGGCCGGGACGAAGGCCTGGCTGCGCCGCGCCGACCACTCCAACATCTTCCTCATCATTGCCGGCACCTACACGCCGCTATCCCTGCTCCTGCTGCCGCCGGACCAGGCCAGGACCCTGCTCATCATCGTGTGGAGCGGCGCCATCGCGGGCCTCCTCATCGGCAACTTCTGGCCCACCGCCCCGCGCTGGGTCAACGCGCCCATCTACCTCGCGCTCGGCTGGGCCGCCGTCTTCTACCTGCCGGGCTTCTCGTCGGCCGGGTCGATCATCCTGGGCCTCATCGTCGCCGGCGGCCTGATGTACACCATCGGCGCCGTCGTCTACGCGACGAAGTGGCCCCAGATCAGCCAGGCGTGGTTCGGCTTCCACGAGATGTTCCACTCGTTCACGATCGCCGGGTTCACTGCCCACTTCGCCGCGGTCGCGCTCGCCCTCGTCGCCGTTGCCTGAGCAGGACCGTCAGGGCGTGATCGCCCCGCCCCGGAGCGCGTCGAGGACGGCCCCGTCGCCCGACACCTCGAGCACGTCCAGCGGACGCCTGCCCCACAGCGCGAGCAGCAGCTCCTCTGCCGTGCCGCGCAACGTCGCCGAGGGCGTCGCGTCTTTGTCTGCCAGTGCGAGGGTGATCGCGACGTCCGGGGCATCGATGACGTCCAGATGCACCGGCCCGGGAAGGGGCTGCGTACGGCCGAGCCGGACCTGGCGGGGATAGGAGACGGTGGCCACCTCGTCGACGCCGTCAGCCGCGAGGCGGGGATCCCATCGGTACTCTCCACCGCGCGCGTCCTCCGCGTCCCACAGGTGCATCGTCGTCTCGTGCGCCTGCCGGCGGCCCCAGAACGCCACCAGGTGGGGCTCCGGGCCGAAGGTCCAGGTGGGCTGCTCCGGATCAGTGGATGCGAGCAGATCCACCAGGCCGGCCGCACCGTCGCCGGCCCATGCCAGCAACGCATCCCAGTCATCAGGCGCGGGCGGGAAGTCGGCCGGGCTCCCGGTGCTGACGACCTGGGTGGCCCAGCGATGGACGGAGCCGACGTGGGCTACGAGGTCGGTGACCGTCCATCCGGGGCAACCGGGCACGGCAGCGTCGTGGTCGCCGGCAGCCGCCGCGTCCAGGAGTTGCCGGGCGCTGGCTTCGACGACTGCGACGAACGCGTCGTGGCGCGACCCCGACGGATCGACCGGGCCTGTCCTCACGGCCGTAACGTACTGGCACGCGGCTACGCCGCAGTGGATTCGAGAACTTCGAGTGCCTCTCTCCGAAGGTCAGGCGAGGCCAGGCGCCAGACTCCCCTCGCCTCCCACACGGGCAGGCCGTCGGCCAGGGTCGAATACGCCGATACTGCCGTGACGCGAGACCTCTCGAAGCCGAGGGGCCAGACGAGGTCGACGGCTATTTCGGCGAGCGCCGCGCGATCGCGGCTGGCCCATGACTCGAGGAGGCCCGGCACGACGAGCCTGTTCGACTTGTCCCCATTGCACTTCCCGTCGCTGCCAACCTGTTGGCCGCACCAGAAGCACCCGCTCCCTTCGGCATCGATCAGGGCCGAGCGCACGCGCCCTAGGCCTGAGCGCGCGGGGTCGAACAGGAAGGAGCGCAGGTCCGCCTCGGGCCACGCCAACGTGTTGAACGCGGCGACCAACCGCGACCATTCGACCTCGATGGCCGGCCGCAGGAGTGGCGCGCCAAGCACGAGCGCCCGAGCCACGCCGGGCCGCAGGTCCACGGTCAACGTGATGGCCCTGCTGCCGCTTACTCCCTCGCCGAACGCCGAGTCATCGAAGAGGAACGCCTCCCGCACCCCATCGCGCGACCCGGGTCCCATGGTCTGGAGCCGGTGCAGCGGCCGCTTCGCCAACGCCTCCGCCACGGAGCGGACCGCACCTTGCCACTCCTGCGGACGTGCCAACTCGGCCTGCTCGGGGCGCCGGACAGCAGGTCCGCATTCGTCGCGAAGGCGATCCACGGCGGCAGGTATCCGGGCCGGGGCAAGTCGGCCGCTCGTCCCGCCCAGCCGATCCCCGCTTCCCTGCCGAAGGCGCGACCGTGCAGCGGGAAGGCCCGGGTACGGACGCACTTGGTCCCAATAGAGGCGGATGACTTCCGCCGCGAGCTCAGCCACGGGAATGGACATGCCTTGGGCGTCAGCAACGTGACCCCGCCTGGCGCAGCAGTTGATGAGCGCCAGCAGGACCGCTGGCTTGTAGGTCGCGGACTTCTGGCCCTGTTCGATGAGGGACAGGACGCGCTGCAGGAAGGCGACCTCGCCCGCCGACCCGTGATCTGCGGCGGGCGCAGCCACCTCACCCACCCGGGCGGGGTTCTGACGGAACGTTGGCCGTGACCACCCACCGGTTCTTGCCGATGAGCCGCATGCGCGTGAAGCCCTGCTGCTCGAACAGGGCGAGCGTCCCGTTGTGCAGGAACGACCCGGACACCGACCGGCCCTCGACGTCCTCGGGGTAGCTCTCCACCGTGCCGCCACCGAGCCGAGCGATCTCGTCCAGCGCACCGCCCAGCGCGGCGGAGGCGACTCCCGTGCCACGGTGGCCCTTGTCCACGAAGAAGCAGGTGATCCGCCAGTCCGGCAGGTCGACGAGCCCGACGGCGTAGGCGCGCTGGCTCTTGATCCGCGGCAGTTCGTCCGTCGGGCCGAACTGGCACCAGCCCACGCACTCGTCCCCGTCGAAGACGAGCGCCGCGTGCGCCGTGCCGGCACGCACCCGGCCCTCCTTCGCCGCGCGGTTTCCCTCGGCCGTGCGCCCACGGCCGACGCCCTCGGGGTGGAAGCCCATGCACCAGCAGCCGCCCCAGACGCCGTTGTGCCGCTCGACCAGCCGGGCGAAGTCGGGCCAGGTGGCCTCGTCCAGCGGCGCGACCGCGTAGGTGCTCATGGCTCGTCCCATTCTCGGTGGGAGATCGCGAACGTAGCGCTGCGAGGCACCCGTGACGGGTGCCTCGCAGCGATGGGAGCGGGAGTGACTACTCGGTGGTCGCCGACTCCAGCCGCGCGTCGGACCGCCGCTGCGCGACGAGCGCACCGGCGAGCCCGGCAGCGCCGAAGCCCACGAGCAGGATCGGGCCGATCAGCCGGGCATCGATCGTCAGGTCGGTGTACGCGCCCACGATGAAGGCGACCGCGAAGCCGATGACGATGAGGCCGGACAGGAGCGCGAACAGGTCGATCGGATGCTTACGCACGGGACACCTCCAGGTCTCCAACGTTGGTGCGAGCGGTCAGGTCGATGACAGGACCGTTGGCCGGCCCGCCGGGCATCTCGGAGACGATGGCGACGTCCTGCCCTTCCTCGCGCGGCAGGCCGTCGACCTCCAGCGCACCGAGGTCGACCTGCGCATCGACGAGCACGCGCACGTCGTCGGGGACGGTGATGTCGAGCTCGCCGATCCCCAGGGTCACGTCGATCGGGATCGTGGTCGTGCCCGGCGGGATGACCAGGTCGCTGAGGTCGAGCCGCAGACTGCCGAGCCCGAGCTCGTACGGCGTGGTCAGCTCGGCGATCGTCGTCGGGCGCCACACCCGCTCGCCGATGCCGGCGTCGAAGCGCGCGCCGAGGTCCTGCGGCACGAGCGAGACAAGCGCCGTGGTCGCCAGGAGCGGGATGGCAAGCCACAGCAGCCAGTTGGCCCGGCCGGCTACCGTGCCGACGAGGATGCCCAGGCCGAGGATCCCCAGCGCTATCGACAGGACGACGACGGGTGGGATGTCGGTTACCGAGGTCGCGTTCAGCATCACGAGGACGCCGACGGCGATGACGGCCAGGCTCAGCGTCGCGAGACCCAGGTAGGAGCGCGGACGAGGCGTCGGCGGGACGTACGCCGGCACCGGCGCCTGGTATCCCGGGTACTGCCCCGAGCCGCCGTAGGCGTAGGCCGTGGGCATGACGGCGGTCGTGCCGTCCGGCGCCGGGCCGCCCTCGGGCGTGCCTGCCTCGGGGGCAGGTGCTGACGGGGCCGCGACGGCCGGCTGGCGGTTGACCAGGTAAAGGACGAGGCCGCCGGTCGCGAGCAGCAGCAGGAACGACCCTCCGCCACCCCAGCCGCCGAACGCCCAGCCGACGATGTTGGCGAAGACGATGACCGCGACGACGACGCCGACGACGATCAGGACGGTTCGGGCAGTCGAGCCCTGTCGACGGGAGTCGGCGAAGAAGGTGTCGGCTGAGCTCGTCGAGGAGCCCTCGACCGGGATGAACAGCCAGCCGATCGCGTACAGGAGCAGGCCGCTGCCGCCGAAGATGGCGAGCACGACGAGGATCACGCGGACGATGACCGGGTCGATGCCGAGCCAGCGGGCGAAGCCGGCGGCGACGCCGGCGATCGCCTTGCCGGACTCGGCGCGGCGCAGGGGTGGACGGGGGGCGGGGGGCAGCGGCGGAGGCGCCGCGTACTCGGTGTTCGTTGTCATGGCTCCACCATCGTGCCCGCAGGAGGCTCCGCGCATCGGGGAGCAACCCTGAATCGACCCTGATCCTTCCCGGAAGGATCTCAGGGTCAGGCCCTGATGCCTTTCCCGCCCACGGCGCGGGAGGATGCTTGGGTGAGCACGACGATCCCGGCCCCGCGCGCCGCCCGGCCCGTCACGGGCAGGTGGGTGGCCGGGGTCGCTGCGGGCCTGGCCCGGCACCTGCGGCTGCCGCTGTGGCTCGTGCGCGTTGCCTTCGTCGCCCTCGCCTTCGCGGGCGGCATCGGGATCGTGCTCTACGCGGCATTCTGGGCCGTCCTCCCCCTCGACGCACCCGGCGACGAGGCCGACGTCGCGGCGGCGCGATCCTCCGACACGGCGCGGCTCCTCGCGCTGGCGGCCGTCGTCGTGGGGATCGGCCTGCTGCTCACGGCGCTGGGCGTCGAAATCGTCAGCGGCGCCGTCATCCCGCTGATCGTGGCCGTGTTCGGGGCCGCGCTCATCTGGCGCCAGACCGACGACGAGCAGCGCGACACCTGGTCCCGGGCCGCGGGCCGCGCCGCCCGGCACACGGCAGGCACCGCGGCCAGCGCCGGCCGCTGGCGGCTGGCCACCGGCATCGGCCTGGTCGTCCTCGCCCTCGTCGCCCTGGTGGCCAGCCGCACGAGCCCGGCGGAGGCGCTGCAGGGCCTGGCCCTCGCCCTGCTCCTCGTCGGCGGCGTGGCCCTCGTCGGCTTCCCGTGGCTCTACCGCGCATGGCGAGACGCCAGCGAGCAGCGACGCGCGCTGATCCGCTCCGAGGAGCGGGCCGAGATCGCCGCGCACGTGCATGACTCGGTGCTCCAGACCCTCACCCTGATCCAGCGGTTCGCCAGCGACCCCGCCGAGGTCACCCGGCTCGCGCGCACTGAGGAGCGCCAGCTTCGCTCGTGGCTGTATGCCCCGACGGGCGACCCCGACCGCACGCTCGCCGCTGCGCTCGAGCGGGACGCGGCCACCATCGAGGCCGACTACGGCGCGAGCATCGACGTCGTCACCGTCGGCGATGCGGCACTCGATGCGCGGCTGGGAGCCCTCGTTGCCGCCGCTCGCGAGGCGATGGTCAACGCCGCCAAGCACGGCGGCGGGAGCGTCTCCCTGTACGCAGAGTTCTTGGCTGACTCGGCCGAGGTCTTCGTGCGCGACCGCGGCGGCGGCTTCGACCTCGACGCCGTGCCTGACGACCGGCTGGGCATCCGCGAGTCCATCGTCGGCCGCATGGAGCGCAACGGCGGCACGGCGACGGTCCGCTCGGCAGGCGGGCAGGGCACCGAGGTGCACCTGCGCATGCCGCGCCGGGTGCAGGAGGCGACATGAGCCAGCGGCTGCGGATCGTCCTGGTGGACGACCATGCGATGGTGCGGGCTGGCGTGCGCGCCGAGCTCGGCGACGAGTTCGACATCGTCGGTGAGGCCGCCGACGTCGACGAGGCCATCCGCGTGATCACCGCGGCGCAGCCGGACGTCGTCCTGCTCGACGTTCACCTCCCGGGCGGCGACGCCCGCGCCGTGCTCGACGCCTGCCTGCCCCAGGTGCCCGCGACGCGCTTCCTCGCGCTGTCCGTCAGCGACGCGCCCGAGGACGTCGTGGCCACCGTGCGCGGCGGGGCTCGTGGCTACGTGACCAAGGCGATCGACGGCCCCGATCTGCGCGAGGCCGTGCGGCGGATCGCCGACGGGGACGCTGTCTTCTCCCCGCGCCTGGCCGGGTTCGTGCTGGACGCCTTCTCCGGCGGCCCGGCCGAGAAGGACGACGAGATCGACCGGCTCAGCCCACGCGAGCAGGAGGTCATGCGCCTCATCGCCCGGGGCTACACCTACCGGGAGGTCGCCAGCGAGCTCGTCCTGTCGATCAAGACGGTGGAGACGCATGTGTCCGCGGTGCTGCGCAAGCTGCAGCTGTCGGACCGCCGCGAGCTGGCGAAGTGGGCGGCCGGGCGGCGGATCGTCTAGCGGCCCAGTGCGGTCGGCCAGTCGGCCAACGTCGCCACGAACGCATCCCGTAGTGCGTTCGCGTGCTCATGAACAGTCGACGGATCCCAGCCGTCAGGCCCGACGGGCTCGAGCACGGCCACCTGCACCGTCCCCGGCGCGACGAAGCGCGCCCCCGGCGGGAGCAGCTCGCCGGTGTTGCGGATGACGACGGGGACGATCGGCACCTGCGCCTGGATGGCCATGTGGAACGCGCCGACCTTGAACGGGCCGGGCATCGGCGAGTCGGAGCGGTGGCCCTCGGCCGCGATGCCGAGCGACTTGCCGTGCCGCAGCGCATCGACCACGGGCTCCAGTGCGTGGATGGCGTCGGAGGTGCTCGCGCGGTCAACGAAGGCGAATTCCCCGAGCCATCCCAATGCAGCCGCGACGGGGTTCGTCCGCAGCTCCCGCTTGACCACCCCGGTCATGTCGCGGCGGACGAGGCGCGCGAGCACGATGAGGTCTAGCTCGCTCTGGTGGTTGATGAGGAAGATCGCCGGGCGCCGATGCCAGAGGTTCTCCTCGCCGTGAACGTCCAGCCCAATGTCGGCTGCGGCGAGGAAGGCCGGCAACGCGACGGACATCGTGGTGTTCATCCCGGTCGCACGGCTTCGGCCCAGCAGGCCGGCACCGGCCCCGACGAGCAATCCCGCCCCCAGGGCGGCGTAGGCGCCGGAGGTGCGGATCACCATGGATGCCGTGACCGCCGGCCGCGCGAAGGGCCGCGTGAGATCGTCCATCGCTACCCCTGCCCGATTCCCCGCGACAGTGGGCTCGCCACGTCGCCCGTCATCTCGCGGACGGCGGCCCGGCGCACGATCTCGATGCAGGCGACGGCCTCGCGCAGCGTCGCCACGAACTCCGTGCGCCGAGAGCCGACCTCGGGCGCGGTGTCGTCGAGCAGCCCGTTCGCCTCGGCCAGCTTCGCCGCGTTGGCCATGATGGCCACCGAAGCCGACTCGGGCGAGGGCAGCGATCGCTGCAGGTAGCGCTGACGAGCCAGGGGCACGCACTCGCGGGCGAGGAGATCCGCGCTGGAGATGGCTCCACTGCCCAGCGCGGCGATCTGCTCGGCAACGACGACGTACGCCTCGAGGAACGGCCCGATGATGTGGTGGGCGGTTCGCAGGCGTGCCTCGTCGAGCACGCCCAGCGCATCCTCGGCGGTCCAGGCTCGCTGCTCCCAGCCAGGCGCGACCAGGGAGGCCTCGTCCCGGATCTGCGCGGCGAACTCCTCGGTGCTCGTGAAGAAGTACTCGAACCTCAGCAGGCCGCGGAGCTCCAGGGCCGCGGCCCACGTGCCGGCCACGACGTCGCCACCCCGTCGAATGGCCATGACCAAGGCGGTCTCCGCCACCGCGCGGTTGATGAACCAGTGGGACAGGGAGTTGCGGTAGAACGCCGCCTCGAGGGTGCGCTCGACGGGGACCCAGTACACCGGCTCGCTGCCACCGGTGAAGCTGGCGACCACGCCCTCCCGCTGCAGGGTTCCCAGCACGTGGAGCAGTTCCGCGGGCGTGCTCCACGAAATCCCGGCCGTCATCGGGATGCGGCGTAGATCGACGTAGTCCAGCAGCGGCTGCAGCACCCGGCCGGCCTCGGGGACGGTCACCGCACGGCCGTCGGTATCGAGCAACGCGAAGGTGATCAGCGCCGCGGGGGTCACCGGCGTGACCTCGTTGATGCGCTGGGAAACATCGATCCCGAGGTGCGGGATGACCTTCTCCATCGCGGTGCTCCCGGCCCACACCTGCGCGCTCGTGACGCACGAGGCCAGCGACACGGGCGTGCCCATCCGCACGTAGGCCCGTCCTCGCGACGTCCCCTGGGCCCGGCCCAGCTCGACCATCCATCGCAGCGACTCGGCCTGCTTCTGCGCCCCCGACTCCTCCCGGCCGAGGGCCGCGAGCTCGGCCTGCTGGTCGTACACGATCGACACCGGCACGATGTACGGCTCACCGGATGCGCCCGCGTCGTCGCCGGCCTCGGCGGCACGCATTCCGTCGACGAGGTAGCGCAGGACGCCGAGTCGCGGCGTGCGCAGCTTGCCGGTCCGGGTGCGGCCGCCTTCCACGTACCACGCAAGGCTCGCGCCATCGCGGACGAGGTGCTCCAGGTACAGCCGCAGCATGGCGGGATAGACGGGGCTGTCCCGCGTGCTGCGCCGGATGTAGACCGTGCCCGACCGCCGCGCCGCAACGGAGAGCGGAAACAAGGCCAGGTTGGTGCCGGCCAGCGTGTAGTGCGGCGGGAACCCGTGGTCCTTCAGCAGCCGGCGCAGGATGAACGCATCCAGGTACGAACGGTGGTTCGGCACGAGCAGGATCGGATGCGCGGCGGCAAGGCGGCGCAGGTCGTCGAGTCCCTCGACGGCGGCGTCGATCTCGTAGGCACGGGACAGCCAGCGCCCGAAGCGGTCCATCGTGCGGACGCTGAGCGGGTGAACGCCGGACGATAGCTCGGCGAGGTCACGTCGCGCTTCGCGTGCGACCTCGGCCCGGTCTCGACCGGTCGCTTCGGCCAGGCGATCGACCGTGCGGGCGAACTCGGCCGACCGGCGAATGGCTCGTCTGCGCAGGGTCACGAAGGCTCCTCGCGTGCGGCCGGCGCTCGATGGCGCGCGCTCGGACGCTACCAGAGCATCACGTCAGCCGGTGTCGCGCGCGGATGGCTCGGGGGCTAGGCCCGCCAACGCGGATCCCGGCCGATGAAGGCGATCAGGCGGGTCTGGATGTCCGCGTCGCCCGGGACATCGACCCGCGCGCCGTAGTGGCCGGACGCTCGCAGCATGCCCTCGACGGGCTCCATGCCGGCGAGCAGTGTGGCGCAGTAGTCGGCATCCAGCATCACCTGCTGGCCGGTGGCCTGCGCGAGGTCCCAGCTGTGCATGAAGACGTCGGGCGCGACGAGCATGTCGATCGCGGCACCCGCGGTCATGGTGCCCGCCATGGGATGGGAGAACTCCCGCGCGAGGGCGTCCGGCTCGTCGAGGAACGCGCGCATCGCGGAGTCGAAGCGCGCCCAGTCCGCCGCCGGGTCGGGCTGCTCCGGGTCGCGACGCGGCAGATCCAGCCCGATGCCCTCACTGAGCACGGCGGGGATCCAGTCGACGAGCTCTGTGAACGTCCCCGACACCGTCGCTTAGCGCCTTGCCGGGTCATCAGGCCAGCCCATCTCGCAGCACCTCCTCGAGCTTCGCGTACCCCTCGTTGACGCCTGTCTCCATCCCGCTGCGCAGCCACGCATCGCGGGCCTCGAAGCTCTCGCAGAGCGAGCGGGCGTGCAGGCGCGTCGTCCCGTCGCCGAGATCGGTGAACTCCAGGGTCTCGAGCGAGACGTCGTCGGGCATGCCCTCCCACGTGAAGGTCTGCACGATCCGCGTGTCGCCGACCTGGTGGAAGCAGCCGCGGAAGGCGTACTCCTCGTCGCCTCGCGACGCGACGTAGCGCCACGATCCGCCCGTCGTCGGGTTCCAGTAGTCGATCCGCGTCGCCAGGCCATGGGGTCCCACCCACCGGGCAAAGACGGCCGGGTCAAGATGCGCGCGCATGAGTTGCGCGGGCGTGGCCGCGAAGTCCCGGCGGATGTGGATCAGCGGCACGTCGGGGTCCGCCTCGATCGTTGATTCGGCCAGGTTCATGCGATCTCCTCCTCCGCGGCGCTGCCGCTCATCTGGGCAAGGACGTCGTCGAGGCGCCGGTACCGGGCCTCCGCCTCACGCTGGTAGCGCCGGATCCACCCGGCCATCAGGTCGAGCACCGCCGGCTCGAGGTGCACGCGCCGGCGCTGAGCATCGTGGGTCTTCGTGACCAGGCCCGCCGCCTCCAGCACCTTTACGTGCTTCGACACGGCCTGCAGGCTCAGGTCGTAGCGTTCCGCGAGCGACGTCACCGTCGCATCCTCCGTGGCGAGCCGGACGAGCATGTCGCGCCGGGTCGGATCGCCGAGCGCGCTGAACGCCCGTGACAGTTCGCGAGGGGACGGATCGGCTCCCGCTCAGCTACACGCTCCAGGCGGTCAAGTCCTGACTCGTCCTGCGCCTCCGCGTACCGACGCAGCAGGGTCGACTAGGCTCACGAATCCCTCGCACCATGCTCGAGTCCTCCCACGAGCGGGAGGAGTGAAGGGACAGCGGACCAGGTGAGCGCGTTCCGGCATCGCGACTACCGCATCTTCTGGACTGGCGCGCTGCTGTCGAACTCCGGATCATGGCTGATCAACCTGACGTTGCCCTACGTGCTGTTCCAGCTCACTGGGTCCGCCCTCTGGGTGGGGGCGTCAGTCGCCGCTCAGTTTCTCCCCATGGTGCTGCTGAGCCCCGTGGGCGGGTCGCTGGCAGATCACCGACCGCGCCGCCGGAACCTGCTCGTGACTCAGACGGCGATGGCTGCGGTGGCGTGCGCACTGTGGCTCGTCTGGGCAGTGGACCTTCGCGACCCGGTTCTCCTCCTGGCACTGGTGGCGCTGATCGGCGCGCTCAATGGCCTCAGCATGCCGAGTTGGCAGGGCTTCGTGCACGATCTCGTTCCGCGTGAGGACCTCCTCTCGGCCGTCACCATGAACTCCCTGCAGTTCAACGCAGCCAGAGCCATCGGCCCCGCAGTCGCCGGTGTCCTTCTCGCGACGCTTGGGCCTGCATGGGCCTTCGGGTTCAATGCCATGTCCTTCGGCTTCGTCATCCTCGCGCTCCTGCTCGTGAGGGCTGGCCGGGATGCCATCCGCGTCCCCAGGACCGGCAGTGTGGCCAGGGGGTTCGGTTCCGCACTCAGGTACGTCAAGGCGCAACCCGGGCTGCTCATGGCGATGATGGTGGCCGCCACCATCGGATTCCTCGGCAACCCGATCTTCGCGTTCACCGTCGTGTTCGCAGGCGAGGTGTTCAATGTCGGCCCCGTAGAGCTCGGCCTGCTGAATGCCGCAGTCGGCATCGGTGCGTTGGCTGCCGCACCGGTCGTGGGCGGCGCGCGCTGGGCACCGTCCCTTAGCCGGCTCGTGGCGATCGGGCTCGTCACCTACAGCGCGACGCTGGTCGCCTTCGCCCTGGCTCCGGGTTACGCAGTCGGACTCGTCGCCGCCGTCGTGATCGGCGCCTGCTTCCTGACTGTCGTCGCGTCGACCAACACGGCGACCCAGATGATCGTCGCCGACTCCTTCCGCGGCCGGGTCCTCGCCATTCGCCTCATGACGTTCACCCTCGCGGCCCCGCTGGGCAGCCTCGCCTGGGGTGCGACGTCCGACATCATCGGGCCCCGTCCGACCGTGCTCATCGCCGGCTTGCTGATGGGGGCGATAACCACATTCCTCATCACGCGGCAGCGAGGGGCACGCTTGAGCCGTCTCGATGATCCGCACGACGTACTGGAGCCGACCGAGCACTAGGGCTGGGCGAAGTGGCAGGGTGTGGAGCAGCGCCATGACCGAGTCGCTGGAGGGCTGATGGAGCACAGGGCGGTGCCGAGCGTCGTCGGGCTGCCGGCCACGACGGCGGAGGCCGTGCTCCAGGCGGCAGGCTTCAGGATGTCGCCCGCAGCGCCGATGGGCACTCAGATGCATGTGCGGAGCCAGGCGCCTCCTCCGGGCGTACCGATGGCCGTCGGCTCGGTGGTGTCGGTGATCTTCGGCTCCTAGGCGGATCCTCGTTCATCAGGTTGACTGCCACTGGCGGTTCTCCGAGCCGCGCACGAGTCGGGAGGCACGATGCGGTTGCTGCTTACGTCGGGCGGCGTCACGAACCCGAGCATTCACGCAGCGCTCGTGGAACTGCTCGGTAAGCCGATCGCCGAGTGCCACGCCCTCTGCGTCCCGACCGCGCAGTGGGGACACCCGATGTGCGGTCCGACATCGGTGCGGGGCTTCGTGGCCGCCCAGCCCGGGTGGGAGCACCTGTCGGGCCTGGGCTGGGCGTCGCTCGGTGTCCTCGAGCTCACCGCGCTTCGCACCATCGGGGCAGAGCGATGGGTTCCCTGGGTTCGGGAGGCCGACGCGCTCCTGGTCGACGGCGGGGACGCGACGTACCTGTGCCATTGGATACGGGAGTCCGGCCTTGCCGATCTGCTGCCGTCGCTGCTCGACACGGTCTGGGTGGGCGTCAGCGCGGGGAGCATGGTGATGACACCCCGGATCGGGACGGACTTCGTGGAGTGGCCGGGCGCCCACGATGACCGCACCTTGGGAGTCGTCGACTTCTCGATCTTCCCGCACCTGGATGCATTCCCGGAGAACACCCTGGCCGACGCCGAGCGGTGGGCCGCCGACATCGGCGTCCCGGCCTATGCCATCGACGAACAGACGGCCATCAAGGTCGTTGACGGCTCGGTCGACGTGATCTCCGAGGGGCGATGGACGCAGTTCGGCCTAGATCGGAGTATGGGCAACTGAGACGACGTTTCCGGCTCGCTTCGCCCGGCGGCGCCGTGCGCGGTCGAGGAGCGTCATCGCCGGTGTGGCGGCCACGCCGTGGACCAGGATGGATCCCAGGATCACGGCGCCCACGATCGCCCAGAGACGATCTCCTCCTGGAAAGGCACCGCTCTGCAATCCGTACGCGATGTAGAACAGTGATCCCACCCCGCGGACGCCGAAGAAGGCGATGACGGCACGCTCCCGAGGACCGGTCTTGCCTGGGGAGAGGGCTATCCACCCGGCCAGCGGCCGGATGACGAGAAGGATTGCCGCCGCGAGCAGGATGTCCGGGAGTGTCAGCGGCTCGAGGAGTCCGCGTGCCACCGCACCTCCGAGGAGTATGAGCACGGCCACGGTGAGGAGTCGTTCAATCTGCTCGACGAAGCTGTGGAGGACGGCGTGCAGGCCGTGGGCTCGTTCCGCGGCCCTGATGGTGCAGGCGCAGACGAAGACGGCGACGAACCCGTAGCCCTCGGCGACCTCGGCAGCCCCGTACGCGATGAAGGTCGCGGCAAGTGCGATGAAACCGTCGGCCTTGTCGGTGAAGCCCAGTCGTTGCGAGAAGGCGGAGAAGAAGAGTCTCCGCAAGAGCCACCCCACTCCCAACCCGGTAAGGACTCCGACGCTGACGCGCCACGCGACGTCGACAAGCAGCCATTCGCCCAGCCAGCCCGCGGGGGCGAGGCCGGCGAGGCTGATTGCGATCGCGGCGTACGTGAACGGGAATGCCAGGCCATCGTTCAGGCCCGCCTCCGACGTGAGAGCGAAGCGAGCTTCGTCATCGTCGTCCTCTTGGTCCTCAGTCAACGGTTCGCTGACCTGCACTTCATTGGCCAGCACCGGATCGGTGGGTGCGAGGGCGGCCGCGAGCAGCACAGCGCTCGCAACACCGAGACCGAGCCACAACGATCCAAGTAGTGCGACAGCGACGATCGACAGCGGCATCGTGACCGCGAGCAGCCGCCATGTCGTAGACCACGTGCGCCACGAGAATGCCCTGTTGATCGCGAGGCCGGCACCCATCAGCGAGACGAGAACGCATAGCTCGGTGAGGTGCAGCGCAATCCATGAATGCTGAGTTGGGTCAGGATCGGGCAGGTCAGGGAACAGCGCAAATGCGGCCATGCCCGCGCCGACGAAGACCATCGGCATAGACACCGGCACGTTGCCCAGAAGTCGCGGAAGGAGGGCAGTGACCAAAGTGGCAAGGCCGACCACGAGGTAGACCAACCCCACTGGATCGAACGTCATCGTGCCTCCCTTCCGGGAGAACTGGGACAGGGGCCACGAAACCGTCCTCAGCCTCGAGTCGTCAGGCGACCGCATTCGCGTTGTCGCGTGCGGCGATGACGCCTAGCTCGGTCATCGCGGTGCGACGTCCGTCGGAGTGCCCCAACGCGTCGCCTATCCACTCGTAGCCGCTCATCGCGTAACGGCAGCGGGCTGATGGGCGGTGGGCTGATCGGCGGTGGCCTGATGGGCGGTGGGCTGATCTGCGGCGGCCCGCAGTTTGGCGAGGGCCGCGAGGCGTCGGTCACTCATCGGACCGGGCCGGGCGCTGGGGGCGATGATGTAGACGCCGCCCCAGATGCCGGTCACGGCGCTGCTCGGTGACTGCTCGGCTTGAAGTGCGATCTGCGCGCATTGCCTGGTCACGTGGCAGCGGCCACAGCATGCCAAGAGGTCCGGCATGAGGAGGGCATCGACTGGGCTGGCGGTGAACAGGTGGCCCAGGCCGTGGCAGGGCGGGAAGCCTTCAGGGATCATCGGTCCTTCTCCACGGCGATCGTCTGGGCAGGGCTGGGTGAGCAACGCGTTTGCGATCGCGTTCCCTCTATGAATGAGTTCATTCGGCTCAACTGCTTCCGCTAGGGCAACGGGTGGCGTCTTGACCAATACCCGTACTGGACGTCCTCAAACATCCATCTGGGCGAGAGCCTCTTCCTGAGCCCGGGCACGCGACTCACGCAGCGCCAGCGGTACCGCGATCCAGGAGATGGCCGGTATCCCGGCTGAGGCGTAGGCGAGCCAAGGGTCGCCATGACATGGGTGACGACAAGGAGTTGGCGCCGCATCCCCATTCCGAAGCTCCATCGGTGAAAGGCCGCCGGGGCGACCAACACGGTGGTGGCCGACGCCACGACGAACAGGCTCCAGCCGTGGAGGGTTCGTTGCCCATCGCTCAGGTCACCATCGCTCAGGGCGCTGAAGCCCGGAGCGAAGGCGTCGGTGGGGCTGCAGTACCCAGAACCGCACGGGGCCAATCCACCACCCCGCCTGACGTCTCCCGTCATGCACCGGACCTCGGCAGGCCGGGGTCACCGGGTTGCGACCCGGCAAGCTTCCCTTGGCAAGATCAGAAGGTTTGCTCGATCCAAGCGGTGCCCGCGACCGGGGTCTTCTTGAAAGTCCCCTTGGCCTTGGCGACGCCTTCGTAGACAGATCCCCCGCTTGTGCCTGGGAATTCCTGCGCGTCCATGAGGGTCGAGACAACGATGTCCGCTCCGAATGAGGGAATCTGTACGCGGAACTTCGTGAAGTAGGTGACTCCGCTTGCCTTGCTCGTCCAGGTCTTCCCGAACGGCGTGACTGTGCTGGCCACGAGGTAGGTGGCGCCGCTCGCGCTCTGAAGTGTCGCGTAGCCATTCATTGCCGAATTCAACGCTGGCTGCTGCCCGTCCCCGACGATGCCGACGTTGGAGATGGAGAAACCGTTGTCGAGCTGCATATCCTGCAGGATCCACTTGACGGGATTGGCTGCGGTTCCGAATGCGCCGTACTCATGGTCCATCCAGGTGACGCCCTCGACAGGCAGGGTCTTGCCATCGATCGTGATCGTTCCAGTCGCCTGCAACCGCGTCAGGGAGAAGTAGTAGTTGTTCTCCTGCAAGCTGGTCCCCTGTGCTTGAGGATTCACTCCGGTGCCCCATACGAAGAACGGGCGGCCCTTCTGCGAGAGCGTGAGGTCAATCGTCACTGGAGTGAGCGATGGGTCGTCGCTGAGCAGCGCCTTCACGTGCATGTTCTTCGTCGGATTGGCAGCAGGGGCAGTCATGGAGACATACGTAGGAAATGCGACTGCCTTTGCTCCACTTCCGTCCCCGGTGATTGTCACCTTGGGAGGAGTGGTGTAGCCCGACCCCGCAGAGACGAGCACGATCTGTGCGATGCCGCCGGCGCTGTTGAGCTCCGCAAGTGCGGCAGCGCCCGTGCCGTCGCCTTGGAACGTGACCGTGGGAGGCGAGGTGTAGCCAGAGCCGGCGGTGGTCACCTGTACGCCGCCCAGCTTGTTCTTGGGATCCCCAAGTCGGACATACCAAGGCTTGCTGGCATCGGATTGTGCCCACGTTGTGGGCGCGAAGTTGCCCGGAGGGACGTACACGGTGGTCCGCTGGTAATGGCGCTGCTTCGCGACATCCGTGAGCATGATCTGCGAGAAGGCAAAGCCTTGCTGCTCGAAGGAAGCAGCATTGATCTCGAAGCCGAAGACACGGTTACCAGCGCGAAGCGTGCCCGTGTGCCACCACCACTCGGTGGGAGCACCCTCGTGCAGGTACATGTCCTCAGGCAGACTCAACACGACAGCCCTCGGGGGAACGGGCTTCGGGGCAGCAGTCGGTGCCGATGGTGCCGGGGACGCAGCGCTGGCCGGCGATCCGGCGCTGCCGAACAACGCCGCTGTCACCCCCATTGCGAGAACGGCTGCGCCAGCAACGACAAAACGCGACTTTCCGCGAACTCGTGTCATGGGGTGGTTCCTTCCACACAGCAGATCGACGGAGAGCCGTCGTCATCATAGGGTTCCCAGGGTTCAGGACTGCGGGACCGGCTGCCCGCACCACGAATCGAGTCGCCTGACCAGGGGACCTGCCAGGCGCGTCCGGATCGGTGGTCTGATGAGTGCCGAACCCCCGACGATGACGGCCTTGAGTGCGAGCCTGCGCAGCATCGGGAACCCCTCGTTCCTGTGGCAAGCCACGATCTCGACATCGGCCGGACCCGCAGGAGTCCACCGGAAGCACACCCGCCACTGGTCGTTCACCCGGATGCTCATCTGACCCTTTCGGCTGCCCTTGAGAGCTTCCAATCGATTGCCCGGGGGGCCTTCAGATCATCGAGCCGACCGGCGAAGTCCAACTGCCTGAGTTTGCGCCGTGCGAACGTCTCAACCGCCGCGGACAAGGGCCACTGGTCATGGGTGGTCATCCCGTTCGCGCTTCTGTTGATGTCGGGTGCTCTGTGGTGGCGAGCGCGCAGGGCCGAGCTTCGCACGTTGCCATAAGGGGACTTCTCAACGGGCGATTCGCCGCTTTCCCGATCGTCAGCGCCCCGGTCAGGCTTGCGTATGCAATCCCGTTGACGCAGAGCCCGGCAGCTGATGGTGATACGGATTGATGTACAGGGAGAACCGCAGCTTCCCGTCGCTGCCGCGCTCCACGACCCAATCCTCGCCGACGATCGCCTCCATCAACGGCGATGCGGCATCGACAGGAGTTGCCCTCCAGTAGATCGCACCGGTGACTCGTGCCTTCTCCAGCTCCTCGCACAGTGGCGTCAGCGTCCACGGGTCCATCGGCTCAAAGTGATGGTCCGTGAAACCCTTCATGGCTTCTATGACGTCGTCAATCATCAGGTCATCGCCGTGAAGAATGTGGACGGCAATGCCATCGGGATGTGTGAAGAAGTCCGCCACTTCGGACCGGTCGCCGCGTGAGCTCGCAGCAACGTGATAGCGCTGCGCCATGTCGATGGCTTCCTGCAGAGAAATAGGCATGGGCACCTCCGAGGACATCGCACCGCGCTGGATGTGCACACGTGCGCGAAATCGTATTCCGCAGTGGCCTACTGTCCCATCATGAGGATCGCTCACATCGGCCTTTGGAGGATCCTTGATGGATCCGAGCAGAACATGCGCAAGGTCCAGGAGATCATCGCCAGCTTCAAAGTCCAGATCCCCGGCTGCCTGGAGTCAAGTGCGTCACCGTTGGCGTTGTTTGAACGAACCGCGGAATCCACGAGTACCTGCGGATCCGGAGACGCCTCGCAACTGACGTCCGGCTACAACTGGGCGCTGTACATGATCTTCGATTCTCGGGAGTCACGCCGCCTCATACGAAGACGAGCCACTCCACGCCTCGGTGGCGCCGTACTTGATGCCGAGCCTGGACGGACCGATCACAGAGTCCGTGCTCCAGGCCGACTTCGCCATCCCAGACTGACGGCGCAGATCCCCCGAACCACCCCAACGCTCCGCATACGATGTGAGCCAGCTCACACTCGAGTGCGGATCAGGCCCCGAGTGATTCCGATTGACAGATCAACAGTCTGCGTGAAGAATCACAACCGTGGCGGCAGCGGGGGGTGTCGGTGATGATCGCGCGGCAGCGGCAGAGGCCCGTGACCTTGTCGCTGAGCGACTGGATGCGGCAGCCGAGTTGCGCGACATGGAAGACGAAGCCTTGGATGATGGTGCTGCCGTCCGCGATGCGGATGGAGCTGAGCGCGCTCATCAGGATCGTGCCGATTCCGCTCGCCTGAGGGAACTCTCCGAGCGTGACCGCGAATTGGCCCAGGCAGATCGCATCGAGGATCTTGAGGACCGGATCAACGACACGGACCCGGATTTCGCCAAGGCAGCACGGCGCGGGATCGACGCGCACGCACGTGATATCGCCGCCGATGAGCGGGACGGTGCGCGTAGCGTGCGCGACGCTGGCTCGGATGAGGCTGACGCGACCCAGGAGGCGCTCACTGAGGAAGACGCGGAGCGCCACCCGGAAGGCCGGCAACGGGCAGCGGAGCGGCGGAGCGCATCGGCTGGCGACCGCGAACAGGCCAAGGCGGACCGCCTGGCTGCCGAGGGCGACGTTGACGCGCCGTGACGGGTCATGCGCCCTCGCTGAAGGCGAAGCCAGACCAGGCGCCCGCCCATCACGCGCCCCCGCACTGGCCTGATTCGTCATGGTTGTCGTGACATCGAGCTCCCACCAGCAGGACGCCCGCGCGAGCATGACGATGAATGAGCGGCTGGCGCTGCCCTCGACGATTGCCTCGTCCAGTCCGGACGGGATAGGCGCGGTCGGCGCCCCCACGACGAGCCGGCATCGGAAGGGCACGGCCTGCCTTTCACGCCTGAGCAGCATCGCGAGGACGGGACGGCGTTCAGGGTCTCGGTGCGCGTGTCACCGGTCTCGGGTCGTGACGGTGCCGTCATCGGTGTGTGGGGCTGTTTCCGCGCCGTGACTGAGCAGGAGCAGGCCGCGCTAGCCGAGATGCGCAGTCAGCAGGCGCTGCGGTCGGTCATCGACAACACCGTTGCCGCGATCTCCATTCGCGATCGGGATTTCCGGTTCTTGTTCACCAACAGGTCATACCTAGAGCGATTCGGCCTGGATCCGGACGAGGCGATCGTCGGGCGCCTCGACACGGAGGTGCTGGGACTGGACGTGATCACCAGGCTGCGCGTCGGCGACCACCAGGTGCTCGGTGGGGAACCCGCCATTCAGCAGGAATCGGTGATCATCGGTGGCCGGGAACGCACGCTGCTGTCGCAGCGGTTCCCGATCACCGACGAGCACGGTCAGGTATCCGCGATCGGTTGCGTCTCCACCGACATCACCGACAGCCTCCGGTCCGGGGACGACGCGCGCGAGAGGGCCGAGTGGCAGGACCGCATCGGGCGGGCCATCGACGAGGGCCGCCTGCTCGTGTACGCGCAGCCGATCATCGACGTGTCCACCGGTGCCCTGTGGGGTGAGGAACTCCTCGTGCGGATGCTCGGCGAGGACGGATCAGGCGACGTGATTCAACCCGGCGACTTCCTGCCGCAAGCCGAGCGATACGGCGTCATGCCCACCATCGATCACTTCATGCTGTCCAGGGCCATGGAACTGGCCCACGGCGGCCGCAGGATCTCGGTGAACGTGGCGCCCCCCTCGATCCGTACCCCCGCCCTGGCCGACGCGATCATCGCGCACCTGGCCACCGACCCCGCGGCAGCGGCCAACCTGACCTTCGAGATCACCGAGACCGCAGCCCTCGCCTCCGCTGGCGCAGCCCGGTACTTCGCAGCCTGCCTAGCCCACCTCGGCTCCGGCCTGGCCCTCGACGACTTCGGCACAGGCTACGGCTCGTTCACAGAACTGCGCAGCCTCAGATTGACGAGCCTGAAGATCGATCTGAGCTTCGTGCGGAACCTCGCGGCAAGCACCGAAGACCAGAGCATCGTCCAACTCATCATCCAGATGGCCAAGACATTCGGACTGAGCACGACCGCTGAAGGCGTCGAAGACGCCCACGCCCTGAGCATCCTTCGTGAACTCGGCGTCGACCGCGCACAGGGCTACCTGATCGGCGCGCCGGCACCGGTCGTGCCCTAGGTCGGTAACACGACCCACCTACGGCGGGGTCAGGCAATGATGGCCCGCGCGCGTCCAGACGTCCTGGTCGCTTGGAAGGCACCGTTGCGCTGCGGGATCCTGGGGCGCGCGGGCCGGTGGGGTCACGTCCCTCCGGCTGGTGTAACCCTTCGGGGATTGCTATCGGACTGATTGACTCGCTGTGTCGCTCAGGTGAGTGACCCGCGGAACTTGCGAGGTACCAAGCCCGTGGCACCGTTGATAGAGCATGACGTACGCCGACCACGCGTCGAGCGAGCTCGCTCGCCCTCCCCCGCAACGACGAAGGGCCCCTGATCTCTCAGGGACCCTCGGTCGTACCGAACGTTCACTTAGTTAAACGTTCAATTTGGTAGCGGGGAGAAACTGAGGATGCACGATCTTTGGGTTGCGAACCCCGCGAGTTACCCTCACAAACAGCCACTTCTGCACCCCCCTCTGCACCCCCCTGGGGGTGCACGCCTGCACCCCCCTCGCACACTTTCGCTGATGAACTTCGTGCTGGGCAGGTACATCGGGCTTGGGATCCGTACGCATCGCCGTCGACCGTCAGCCCCGTGACCGGAAGCACGCCCTCATTCCCTCAGTCGCGACCGGCAGGGAGCCGGTCGCACACGAGGCGCGCTGCGACAAGAACCCTCTCGGCGGTAGGAAGCCAAGCATCCTCCAATGGCGGGCTGAATGGTACGGGCGATGCCGCCGCGAGCACCCTCCTGACGGGAGCCTTCAATCGCCCGAACAGTCGCTCGTTGACCTCTGCGGCTATGGCATCGGAGATGGTCACACCGGCGGGACTCTCCTCGACAAGTACCAGTCGACCAGTTCGATTCACGGATTCGAGAATGGTGTCCCAGTCGATGGGGCGCAGGGAGCGCAGGTCGACAACTTCGGCCTCGATTCCCTCAAGGGCCAACTGCGTCGCGGCCAACAGGGCTATCTGTCTGGACGCGCCGATCGTGACGATCGTGAGGTCGCTGCCCATTCGGGCAACTTCGGCGGTGCCGAGTGGGATGCCTGCAGTCGAGTCAGGTAGCGCCCCCTTGAGGCGGTAGAGGCTCATGTGCTCGAGGAAGATCACCGGGTCATCGCTTCGGATGGCCGACAGCAGCAGGCCTGCGGCATCGTTCGGGGTCGCTGGCGCGACGACCTTCAGCCCCGGGATGGCGGCGAATAGCGCGTAGTGGCTGTCGGAGTGCTGTCCGCCAGCCCGAAGTCCTGCTCCGACTGACATCCTGATCACCAGGGGAACCTGTGCCTGCCCGCCGAACATGTACCGGGCTTTGGCGGCCTGGTTGACAATCTGGTCGAATGCGTATGGAGCGAAGCTCGCCCACATGAGGTCGACGACTGGACGTAGCCCGGCCATGGCGGCGCCCACAGCCGAGCCCACGATTGCAGCCTCTGAGATGGGAGTGTCGCGGACGCGCGTTGGCCCGTACTTGGCGAACAGGCCCTTGGTTACACCCCAGGTGCCTCCCATCTGACCTTCGAAGGGCTCGCCGGTTCCTGCTCCGCCGGCAATGTCCTCGCCCATGACGATGACGCGTGGGTCCTCGTCCATCGCTGCATCAAGGGCGAAGGTCAACGCATCCAGGTAGGTGGGTTCGCGTCGCCGCCGTGGGCGTGGCTCATCAGGAGTAGACATAGCGCTCCACATCCAGGGGATCGGGCCATGGGCCGGCCAACGCGAATTCGTACGCTCGATCGAGTTGCCCCGACCAGTCCTTGCGCATGGCGTTGAGAGCTTCGGCACTGAGGATCCCGCGCGCGACAAGTTGCTCGGCGAGGCGGTCGATCGGGTCGCTTTCGCGAGCCTGATCGGCCTGCTCACGGCCCCGGTACTCCTCGGGATCTCCTACGAAGTGACCCTCTCTCCTCGGGGCTATGCACTCCAGGAGCGAGGGACCGTTGCCCTGACGGGCCCGGGCAACTGCAGCTGACGCGGCGGCTCGAACCGCAGTCAGGTCTGTGCCGTCAACCGATACCGCCGGAATCGAATACGCGACCCCGCGTTCTGCGATCGATGACACGCTCGACGCGTAGCTGAAGGGGGTTGACTCGGCCCAACCGTTGTTCTCGCAGACGAAGACGACTGGCAGGGACCAGATGGAGGCAAGGTTGAGGGATTCGTGGAAGACGCCCTCGTTGGACGCCCCATCGCCGAAGAACGCTACGGCCACCCGCCCGTCGCCGAGAACCTGCGATGCGAGCGCACCTCCAACCGCGAGTGCGATGCCACCACCGACGATCGCATTGGCGCCCAGCATCCCGTTGGCAAAGTCGGCGATGTGCATCGACCCACCTCGCCCCTTACACAGTCCAGTCTCCCGTCCGTACAGTTCGGCGACTATTCCATCTAGGGGTGCGCCCTTCGCGAGACAATGCCCGTGCCCACGATGCGTGCTCGTGATGAGGTCGGCTGGCTCGAGGGCACCGATGACGCCGACGGCGATGGCCTCAGCGCCTGAGTATGTGTGGACGAAGCCGGGCATGCCCCCCTTTGCGAATTCAGTCCTGACCCTGTCCTCGAACATCCGGATTCGAAGCATTGCGAGGAGCCCTTCGAGTTGCTCCTCATCGGTCATGGCAGGTCCTCTTCTTCCGTGGCCACGAATCCGATTCGCGTACCGATATCGGCTGTGAAGCCATCGGACTTCTCCTGCACGAGCCACCCGGTTGCTGGTGCTGTGATCTCTACCTCGACTTTGTCTGTGCCGAGGAGGAAGATCGGCGCGGCGGCTTCGACGCGTGTGCGGTCCGGCACGAGCCACTCGATGAGCTCGACTTCGCCTTCATAAATGCCCTGCTTGGGCAGGATGACGTCATGCCTCACCTGTGGCTCCTTGCCCGTGAGCGCCGACGCGCAGATCGATGACGAACTTTCCGGTGGAATCCCGTGTGCCCTGCCAAGCCTCGGCGGCTCGTTCCAGGGGGACCGCGGTCACCGCGACGTCGAGGGAGCCTGCGCCTGCAAGCCCCACCAGTTCGAGGAGAGCGGCAGCGAACTCCTGTGGGCTCAACCCGAAGTTCGAGTAGCCACGAATTTCCAGTCGCCGACCGATCATCACTGGCGAGGCAACCTCGGCAAGGGTCCCCGCTCCCCCACCGGCCAGGACAACGCGACCCCCCGGCGCCAGCGCGGTCAGCGCCCCGCCTGCCGCGGGACCCCACATGAAGTCGATCATCACCGGAACCGGCCCCCCGGCCGCCTCCGCGATTCGTGGCCCCAGGTCATCGCCCTCCTCGACGGTGGCGTCGCACAGATGCTCGACCGCGGCAAGCCGTGAGCCTGCTCGCCCTACACCGATGACTCGCGACGCGCCCGCAGCACGAGCCGCCTGGACGGCGATTCGCCCTGCGGCACCAGATGCCCCCCGCACGACAACCGCCTCCCCCGGCGTGACCGCCGCCCGCTGCGTGACGGCCATCCACCCCGCCACGCCTGCAGTCCCCAACGAGGCGGTGATGACCGGATCGGCGGAATCCGGCAAGGGCACGACTACCGACTCGGGTACCACTCGCACGTCTGCGCACAGTCCGTCAGTTGTAAGGCCGATTCCGGCGCCGGCGACATATACCTGCCTCGAGTCGCACGTGCCTACCCCTTCGTGACCCATGACATAGGGCAACGGCGGATGGCCGAGTGCGAAGCGGCCCGCCCCGACTGCGATGTCAATGGGGCTTAGGGCGACGCAGTTCATCGTGACCACGACTCCCGTCGGGTCAACGGGCTCGGGAGTATCCACAACCTGTGGTGACCCACCAAGTTCATCGATGATAGCTGCACGCATGCTGTCGTCCTCGCTCTCGCTAGTCCTGAATCCCGACGTACTCGTCTCTGCGCTGCTCGAAAAGGGCTCGGATCGCCTCTCCGGTGAGCGTCAGGTGCTGCGACACATACTTGCTCAAAGCCCTGGAATCCCCGGAAGCCAGGGACCCCGTCATCAACTCGTGCTGATGGTGGGCCTCGTCGGTGGCGGTCCCGCGGGTCAGTCGAATGTATCGCTCAGATGTCCGCCACAGTTGGTGGACCACTCGTTCAACTTCGGGGGTCGAGCCGGGCTTAAGGATCGACCAGTGGAAGTCCCAGTGAGCCTCGAAGAAGGCTGGATCGTCGGCGAGTTCCAGGCGATCGAGGCGGTTCATCGCGGCGACCACGGCATCCCTGTCAGCTTGGGTTGCGCGTTCGGCGGCGCGGCCCGCGACCACGGGCTCGATGATTCGCCGCAAGTCGTAGACATCCTCGAGTTCCTCGGTCGATACCCGAGCTGCGATTGCGCCCCGCTGTGGCAGAAGGGTGACGAGCCCCTCGGCCTCCAGCTGTCGCAAGGCCTCCCGAATGGGGATGTGCGAGACTCCGAAGCGCTTTTCCAGTCCCTTGACGTTGATACGCTCACCGGGACGGATGGCCGCATTGAGGATGAGGGTTCGGATCTGCGGCGTGATCCATTCCGCCGAAGTGGTTGCTCCTCGACCGCCCCCCTTCTCGATGGACGATGATTCCGCAGGCCCTGGGGTGGGGCTATTCGACTTCGCCATGGGATCTCATCTCTAGGTACTCGTCCCCTGCTTCTTCTTCTCGATGTAGATGGCCAGAGCGGTAAGGCCTGCCGCCACCACCAGTGCCACACCAGAACTCACCCGTACCCAGAAGGGGGGTGCGCCCAGGAGGATGAGTCCGTTGTTCAAAAGACCGATGAACAGCACGCCCGCGAGGACGCCGATCAGCGAGCCGCGCCCACCGCCGAAACTCACTCCCCCAAGCAGTACCGCGGCAAGGACCTCGATCTCCGTTCCATCGCCGAGCGTGGGTGGGGTGGCATCCAGCCTCGACGCGGCGATGAGGCCAGCGACGGCTGATGCCACGCCGACGGCGACATAGATCCAAAAGGGAATGCGCGTCTTGCTGATCCCCGCACGATGCGCGGCCTCGGCGTTGACACCCAGAGCCACGGTGTAGCGCCCCCAGCGGGTCCGCGTATGCACAATCCAGCCGAGCGCGAATACGGCCAGCATGATCAAGACGGGGTTGGGGATCCCCAGAGTTCGACCCTGGCCGATCGCGGTGAACGCCTCGGGGAACCCTGATCGCATCTTCCCGTCGGTGATGACGAATGTCAGCCCCTGCACTCCGACGAAGAAGCCCAGCGTGACGATGATGGGGGAGAAGGTGAGCTTCGTTGACATAGCTCCCTGCAGAGCCCCTACCGCTGCTCCAGCGAGGATGCCGGCGCCGATGGCCACGAGCACGCTGCTTCCGCCATCAAGGGTCATACCGATGATCGCTGCCGTGAAGCCCAGCACCGAACCCATCGAGAAGTCGATGTAGCCGCTCATCAGCAGGAATGCGACGGGGACCGCGATGATGCCTACGATCGCCACTTGCAGGAAGACCAGACGGATATTGCTGACGGTCATGAACTTTTCGGACTGACTCCAGAAGAACAGGATCTCGACAAGCAGAGCGACGACGATGCCGTTGCGCAGCAACCACAGTGGCAGTCGTTGGCGAAGGGGCTCGGCCTCGATGCCGACTCCCGTGAAGGCTTGCGTCGTGCTCATCATCTGTCTCCCGACGGCATGAGGCCGGGGGTCCGGGCGGGCAGCGACGCCCGCCCGGACCCCTTCCCTCTACTGGGTGAGGCTGTTGTAGGTATCGACGATCGCTCGTGCCCGGGCGGGATCCGCCGTCGTCACGATCTCGTAGGGAAGCTCGAGTGTCGAGGCGCCCTGCCCTTGGAGAATGTCGATCGGCAAGTCGGCGACCGCACGCCCGAGGTCATCGAGGATCAGCGCGCCGCTTGCACGGTAGATGCCGCCTTCGCCGCCGCCCTCGGCAATCAGCTCCAGCGCCTCGGTCTGGCCGTCCATGCCAGCTACATAGAGCTCGGAAGCTTCACGCGTGCCGTCCTTGACCAATGGAGCCAGCGCCGCGTAGGCACCCAGGGCACCTGCGTCGTTGATGCCGATGACCATGTCGATGCTGGGATCCTTCTGGAGCAGGGTCTCGAGTGCCTTCTGCCCTGTGTCCTCAGCGACCGACTCGGCCTCGTACGGCTCGACCCCAGTTGCAGCCGTGATGGCGGCACGGATGGGGTCAGTGCGGTCCGTGCAGGGCTGACCACACTGGTCGTAGGTGTACAGGACCCAGGAGAAGTCCTCCTTGTCTCCAGTGAATTCATTCGTATACCAGTCGATCGCATTGGCTGCGAGCGCCTCCGCGCCGGCCACGTTCTGGTAGACGATCGCTCCGTCGCCACTCGGCACTGGCTGCGAGTAGCCGACAATCGTGATGCCGGCTTCCTTGGCCATGGCCAGCACCGGAGTGACTGGCTCGACCCCGCAGATCGGCAGGACGACGATGGCGCTGACCTGCTGCGTGACGAAGTTCTCGAGGTCCTGAACCTGCTTGTCACAGTCACCGTTTGCCGAACCTTCGAGGAACTCGAAGCCTCGTGACTCAGCCTGAGCGGCGGCCGGCTTGGCGACGATCGGGTAGATGCCAGCCGATTCGTTGCCGTAGCTGAATGCGACACTTCCTCCCTCTGTCGCCGGGGCTTCCGAGGATGCGGGTGCAGCCTCCGAAGAGGCGGGTGCAGCCTCGGCTGACGAAGACGAACTGCTGGATCCGCCTCCACAGGCGGCCAGGGCCAGCACGAGGCCAATTACGGCCGGTGCTGCGATAACGGACTTGCGCATGTGTGAACTCCCTTGGGCTAGCTTGAGTGGATTGGCTGTCGTGGGTGGTGCCAATTCGGTCGGTCGCCTCCCTTCATCGCGATCATTCGGACCGCTCCGCGAGGCGAAGCCGGTAGTAGTCGTTGTAGGACAGGAGTGGGATGCCGGCCGAGCGGCAGTGGCGCAGGAGAGTGTTGGCCCAAGCGGTCTCGGTCTCGCGGTAGCGGATCTGCGCCCAGTCGTGGAAGCAAGCCCCGTACACGCCATCCATCTCCGCGGCCTCATCCGCCGTCGCAGTCAGGACTGTCGCGTACTCAGCACCGCGTTCGATCCCGTACTCCTCAAACCAAGTTCCGTCGAGCCAGCCCTGGAACGGGATCTCCAGCAACTCTGGGTATCCCTGGTCCTCGTACCAGTAAGGCTGGACCGACATCGGGGTCGGATTCCCGCCCTGAGCGTTGCGGCCCCATGAACTGATGAACTTGATCCCGCAGTCGCTGACGACCTCGAGCATGTCCGGGCGATCAGCGATCCCGTTCGCGTAGCCGTGGGGGGTCCGCAGGCCGATGATCTCCACTCCGAGGATTCTGCGGAACGCATCGCTGGTCTGGGTGAGCTCCTGCCACACGGCCTCCGGTGGCGAAGCGAGAAACGTCCCACCCTTCCATCCGTCATCCTTCAGCAAGACATGGCTGTAGGTGTGCTGCTGGATGTCGAACAGGGGATGATCCACGAAAGGTTCGAGCACGTCGATGTTGTGGACCAGGGTACGGCCGCAGACGAAGAGTGTCGCTGGTGCCTCGAACTCCTCGTGGTTCCTGCGAATGATCTCCAGACCTCGGCGGGTGGCGGTTCGATCCACGGCTTCACCCATACCGTGCCCCGAATGTGCACCCAGGCATGCCAGCCCCTCGCCGATGGCGCACGCCTCGACGTCATAGCCGATCAGTACTGCGGTCATGGTCAGCCTCTCCCTAGACAGCGCCAGTAATGAGATCGACGAGATCTCGGGCGGACTCCGGGCCGACGGCGATGTCTCCAGCCACCGTGCCGTGGCGTAGAACGACTGCTCGCGTGCAGACCTCAACCACCTGCTGCATGTTGTGGGTGATCAGGACGACGAGGATGTTGCGGTGTTGCAGTTGCCGGATGAGATCGAGGACCAGGCGGGTCTGCTCCACCCCCAAGGCGGCCGACGGTTCGTCCATGATCACGATGCGTTGGCCCCAGGCCACGGCCCTCCCCACCGCCACGGCCTGCCGCTGTCCCCCCGAGAGTCGCTGGATCGGCCGGCGAACCGAAGGGATGTTGATGTGCAGGCTGTCCAAGGTGGCCTTGGCGTCCCTCCTCATCTGGGGCTGATTCATCCATCCGAACCACTGCAAGAGTTTCGGGCCTCGTATCTCCTCGCGGTTGAGGAACAGATTGCCGGCCACGTCCAGGGAGTCGATGAGCGACAGGTCCTGGTGCACCGTTTCAATTCCCAGCGATCGTGAAGCCTTGGGCGAAGTGATGTGCGCACGGCTTCCATTGATGAGGATCTGGCCAGAGTCCGGCGCCAGGATCCCGGCCAGGCATTTCACGAGCGTCGTCTTGCCCGCGCCGTTGTCGCCCAGCAGACCCAGGACCTCGCCCGCGTGGGCCGTGAACGACACGCCACGAAGCGCCTTGACGGCTCCGAATGACTTCACGATGTCGCACACCTCAAGTGAGGTCGTGACGTCGGCGACGGTGTCCGTGTCGATGGGAGTGGCGCTCACGGCGCCACCGGCCGGTACCGGAGGGGATCGGAGAACACATCGATGCCCTTGTAGCCGGCGTGGATGTGCGCCGTATGTGGCACGCCATCGGGGACGTAGTACGTGTCTCCGCGCGTGTACTGGCGGGACATCCCGTCGATCGTGAACTCCATGATCCCGTCGAGCACAACACCCCACTGAGGCCCATGCACGTGTTCGGGGATGTGCACGTCCTCGTCGATCTCGTAGAACATAGGGAGAACGTGCTCGCTGGGGACAATGTGCGCCCGCATGGCGAACGGGCTGTCCGGGGCCGGGCAGGCACGAATGAATTCGGGGAAGAAGTCAGTGTCCATCATCGTCCTCCACGTATCCCTCCAGTGGCTGGATCAGAATGCCGCCGTCCACAGGGAGCAGGACCCCGGTCACCGAGGACGCGAGCGGCGAAGCAAGGAAGTGCACCGCTCGGGCGACATCGTCGGGCTCCACTAGACGACCCAACGGGGTGTGCTGCGCGATTCCTGCCCATTGATCCGCCACGTCGATGCCGTCCTCGGCGCCCTCGGAAATCAGGGACAGCGCCCCCTCGGTGATCGAAGCTCCTGGGCATACCGCATTGACCCGGATCCCTGACCGGCCCAACTCCATGGCCATGGTCTTGGTCAGCCCGGCGACCGCGTGCTTGGACGTCGTGTAGTGGCTCAGGCCGGGCGCCGAGGGCTGGAGGGCGTCGACGGAGGCGATATTCACGATAACTGTCGGGTGCCCCGGGCTGCTGGTGGCGGCGAACTTCTGACTCATGAGGTACGTGCCGGTGACATTGACACGCAGGATGCGCTCGAACTCAGTCATCGACATCGCTGGGATCAGGACGTTCGAGAAGACGCCGGCGTTGTTGACCAGGATCGAAGGACCCGAGTGCTCGCCGATAGACGCGAAGTAGTCAGCGACGCCGGCCTCGTCGGTGATGTCGAGCTCATGGCTCGTAACGGTGCCGCGGTAACCCCGCTGCGTCGCCATCTCGGCTAGGCCCTGTGCAGTCGCGTGGACGGCATCCGCGTTTCGGTCGACGAGGTGGACCTGCGCCCCGGCCTCGACGAGCCGAGTGGCGATGGCGCGCCCGAATCCCTGTGCGCCTCCGGTCACTGTCGCGCAGTAGGTATCGAGCCTTGCGAGGTCCTCGAACGCCAGCGGCGGGGCATTCATGCGCTACCCCCGCGTGCGGGCAGGGCAGGCGCGCCCTGAGGTCCCGGACGGTAGACATCGTCGACGTACCGGCGGGCCGACTCACCTGCCATGCGACGTCGGGGCGCGTCGACTGGGCGCCATGGGTGCACGACCTGCCCGCCCTTGATGATGGCGTTCAGGCGGCTCGGGTCTTGAAGGACACGGACATCGCGATCGGGCTCCCCGTTGATGAGCAGCAGGTCCGCGAACCGCCCCTCTGTCAGCGTGCCGACGCTGCCCGCATGCCTCGGGCAGGCGGCAGCGGCGTTGCGCGTCATGCACAGCAGCGCTTCGTGGTCGCGCATGCCGAGGTAGTCGACGAAGATCTGGAGTTCGCGTGCATGCCACGCTCCGTAGGGCGTCATGCCGAAGCCCGATTCGGATCCCGCGATCATGGTCACTCCCGCATCGCGAGCACGGCGGAGTACGTCAACTGCCGCGTCGAGCTCGTTCTTGACGCCGTCGAGCATCGCCGCGGTGTAGTACCCCGGTGTGGCCTCGAGAGTGTTCATCAGGAGGGTAAGTGCGGGCAGGATCGGAATGTGATGCTCGACAACCCGATCCAGGGTCACCTGATCCATGTAGGAGGCGTGCATGATCCAGTCGACGCCGGCATCCACGGCCAGCGAGACCGACTGGCGACTGCGGGCATGCACGGTGACGGGTCGGCCAAGGGAATGCGCCTCGGACACGGCCAGGTTGAGCTCCTCGAGCGACATTGCCGCATACTCCGTCGTGCCGGGACCGGAGATCGCCACCTTGATCAGGTCGACGCCATCCTTGACGTCTCGGCGGATCTCCTGCCGGATGTCATCGAGGCTGGTAACGAGGGCCCCGTAACTCTGGTCGAGTTCGCCGACCCACGCAGGCAGGGTGTTGCCGATGCCTTGCTGAGTCGACATCTGCCGGCCCGCAACAGAGAACCTTGGTCCCTGCACTAGCCCTGCATCGATGGCGTCGCGCACGGCTAACGCAATCCCCCGCGGTCCGCCCGGGTCCGTGGCTGAAGTGACTCCCGCCAGCAGGACCTTCTCGGCGTCGACGGCCGCACGAATGGCCCGATGCCCCATGGGCGAATAGATCTGGAGCTCCTCCTCGGTTCGGGCCTCACCGAAGCTGATATGCATGTGCGCGTCGATCAGGCCCGGCATTATCGTCAGACCGGTCGCATCGATCACCGTGGCCGCGCGCGCGTCCAAGGGGACGTCCTCGGCCCGTCCCGCCCAAGCGATGTGCTCGCCCTCAATGAGCACCGCCCCACGCTCGATGACGGTCTCGTCCACGCACGTCAGGAGGCGGCCGCCAGTGACCAGGGTGCTCATTCGGTTGGAGATCCCGTCGGCACCAGCGGGAAGTACTCGCCACCCATCCGATCGCCCGGCCGGAGCCCGAGCTCCTCGTCCGTGTAGTTGAAGTCGTACCGGCGCTCACCCATCCAAACGGTGCCATCGGCCACGTAGCGGATGACGTGGGCGCGCCGCGGGTGCTCCGAGACGTTGGGGCCTGAAGAATGCCAGGTAAGGGAGTGATGGAAAGAGACCTCGCCGGCCTTCATCGCGATCACGTCGGTTTCCATACCCTCGGCAACCGGGTCGCCAATGGCGCCCATGGAGCTCGGTCGTCGCTCTCGCAGGTATGTGGCACCAGTCCCGAACACAGCGGGCAGGTACTCCCCGCGCAGGTGGCTACCCCTTGCCATCTGCATGGCGCCATTGGGGATGTCGACGTCGTCGAGGGCAATCCAGGCGGTGACGGCGTTGGGCTGGGCGAGTGGCCAATAGGAGTAGTCCTGATGCCACCGAAGCGCGCCGCCCTTCCCCGGCTCCTTGAACAGCGCATTGTCCTCAAGCAGGCGAACAGCGTTGGCGCCGATCAACTGCGAGGCCCACCCAGCCAGCGTCGGCTCAAAGGCCACCGCGCGGAAGGCGGGGTCGGCACGCCAGAGATTGAACAGAAAGCCCACGGACTTACCGGGCTCGAGGGGTGCGCCCCCCTCGGCCTCCGGCCAATTCTCCTTGTCCAGTAGGTCGGCTGCGTCTCCACGCGCCCGGGCGACGTCGAGGCGATCTCGCAGCACCTCTACCTGACTGTCGGTGAGCACCCGACCCGGGCGGAGGAAGCCGTTGAGGCTGAACTCGAAGATCTCGTCCGCCGTCAGGGCCGTGGTCCGAGGAGCGGCCACCCACTCCTCGCTGGATGCATCCATAGGAGACCCTTCTTGTCGGATCGGAAGTTATCGGGTAAGTTATACGAGAATTTATATATCGTCAATGTCCGTGCCCAAATCGTGACCTCCCCAACCAGGAAGTCCACCCAGCCCAGGGAGCGCCCGTGGATTCCGAAGACGCCGTCGAGTACGTCGTCCGAGCCGACCTGACTCCACGTGACGATGTCGCCGGAACAGCATTCGCGCACCTCGACGTGCGGACGCTCGTAGGTGCCGACCGCCAAGGATCCACTCAGGTGATGGTCGGCCAGACGATCTACCCCGCGGACGGAGGCACGCACGAACACCACTTGCACCCCGATGCCGAGGAGGTGGTGATCGTGACACGCGGAAGCGGCTGGCACCGAGTCGGAGACCACGTGTTTCGCATCAGCGACGGCGACGTCGTATTCGTCCCCCGCAACACCGCACACTCGGCGGGTGCGGACGGCCCGGAGGAGATGCACATCTTGTGGGTCCTGGGAGGAGCAGCTTCCCTCGCGATGGCCGGCTACGTGTCCGTGCCCGAGATTGACATCACGTCCTCATGACACGAACAGCACTCCCCCTAGATCCCGCGCCCGGGATCACAGAACTCGGGAGCCAGCTCAGAGACCGCACGACGACGCCCCTGCAGCTGGTCGCATCCTGCCTGGCCCGAATCGAGGCGATCGACGGCGATGTCGGCGCGTTCACCTGGCTGGACCCGACAGCCATGGATCAGGCGGACGCACTCGGGCGCGAACTCGAGGCAGGGCGGTCACGCGGACCGCTCCACGGCATCCCCATTGGGATAAAGGAGCTCTTCGACGTCGTCGGCGCACCGACCACCTATGGCTCACTGGTACTTCCGGGTGTGCCAGCAGAGCTGGATGCAGAGCTGGTGCGGCGCCTGCGGGAGTCCGGGGCCGTCGTCATCGGCACGACCCGATCACACGAGTTCGGCTGGGGGATCACGACTCAGCACGCCTCTCGCGGGAGCACCCGCAACCCGTGGGATCTCGATCGCGTGCCCGGAGGATCAAGCGGAGGCAGCGCCGCTGCCGTAGCCGCCGGGATGATTCCGTTGGCTGTTGCCAGCGACACAGGAGGGTCCATCCGCATTCCCTCGGCGTTCTGTGGCGTCGCTGGGATCAAGCCGTCATACGGTCGAATCTCCAAGGCCGGTGCCGTCTCCCTCGCACCCAGTTTCGACACGCCGGGCGTCATTGCTCCCAGGGTCCGCGACCTGCTTGACGCACTCCTGGCGGCGTCGGGCGTGGACCCAAACGATCCGGCCACCGTCATCGCCGAACTCGATCCGTTCACTCGCGAGGACGTCGAAAGGATGAACGACGCGGCCCGCCCGCCTCTTTCCCTGGCAGGCATCCGCGTCGGGTACTCCCCACAGCTCCTCGAACTCACCTCCGCAACGGACCGAGTCGGAGACTTCCTCGCTTCTCTCACCGCAGCTGGGGAGCTCGGCGCGGAGCTCGTCGAGTTGGCACTGCCACCCGCGGGAGACTTCAGGCGCGCGTTCGCAGTGATCCAGATGGCCGATGCTGTCACCGTTCACCGTGACGTTCTCGCCACCTACCCGACGCGGGCGCAAGACTACGGAATGGACATTCGCAGCCGGCTCGAAGCCGCTTCGGACGTCGACGTCTCGGCGCTTCTCGGCGCATTGGCGCAGGCTCGCCGCCTGCACGCAGCACTCCTCAGCGGCCTGCAAGGAGTCGACGTGCTCTTGTCCCCCATCTCGACGGTCCCCCCACCCTTGTGCTCCGACCCCGACAACGTTCAGATCGACGGATCCTCCATTCCGCTGCGCGAAGCAGTCATGGGACTAACCACCCCGCAGAACCTGACCGGGCTTCCGACCGTGGCATTCCCCTTCGGCCTTTCCGCCGACGGATTGCCCGTCGGCATTCAGGCGACTGCCGCAAAGGGAGGCGAGCTCATGGCCCTTCGCGTCGCCGCACAACTCGAAGTCCTGCCAGTCCCGCCCATCCGCCCAGACGAAGGTGAGCTCCCATGGCCACGATGACGACGAACTCCGGGGTATCCCTGGCCTTCGAGGAGTTCGGGGACCCGTCTGCTCCCCCGGTGATCTTCATCCGAGGAACAGGCGCCGCGGGCAATCGCTGGATGCCACAGGTCGAGGCATACAAGGACCGGTACCGCTGCGTCATCTTTGACAGCCGGGGAGCCGGCGCCAGTTCGGCGCCACTCCCGCCGTACACCGTCCAGCTCATGGCCGACGACACGGTCGACCTGATGGATCACCTCGGCATCGAAAGCGCACACCTCTCTGGCTCCTCCTTAGGAGGCGCTATCGCACTGCGCCTGGCCGCGCAGCATCCAGAACGCGCAATGACGCTGCAACTGCACTCGAGCTGGCTGGTCACGGACGGGTACGCGGAATACTCCTTGAACCTGCTGAAAACCCTCCTGCTCACCGGTGGCGTCGACTTCTACTACGAGGCAACGATCCCTCTGCTGTTCTCACCCCACTTCCTCGGCACCAAGTTCGACCAGATAGCGGGAATCCTTGACGGGATGAAGCGGGCAGCAGCTCCCCTCGACGGTCTCTTGGGTCAAGTCGAGGCAAACCTCACCCACGATGGCCGAGACGATGCCGCCGCGGTTCGACTCCCCACGCTGATCACGGTCGGCGAACTGGACCTCCTGCTGCCGGTCTCCGAATCCCAACGCCTACACGACGCTATTGCGGGCTCGGAGTTCCATGTGTTCCCCGGAGGGGGGCATTTGGTCACCATGGAGTCTGCACCAGAATTCAACAGGCTCACACTGGACTGGCTCGACGGCAAGTCCTAGTCGCACCTGCCGGACCATGGCGCCCCCATCACCGCCGACGACGATCTGACGCCCTCGGCCATTAGTCTGTTGCACGGCTAAGTGCCAACACAACTTGGTCGAGCGCGCGTAAGAGTGCGGACTGAACGGACTGGGCCTGGGCCTCGGAGGCGTATGTCGCACCTGACGCCTCGGCGACGTGAGTTGATGCATGCACCGGTCGTGTCGGGACTACCGCTGCTCGCGATCGCGATGCAGAGGCAGAACCTCGCCCAGTCCTTCCGCGGCGGCTCGTCCTCGACCCGCGGCGGCGCCTGCATAGGTCCGTACGACCTCCGACAGACCTGCCCGGTTCGGTTCACGTGACGCGTGGTGGACCGCAAGAACTAGCATGCTTGCGTGAGCGAACCTCCCAACGAGAAGGCTGTCCAGGCGGCACGCATGTTCGATGTCCTTTCGACCTCGTATGACGCCGTGGGTGTGGACTTCTTCGGTCCCATTGCCGACCAACTCGTCGGCCACTTGTCGCCGGCTCGCGGCGAGTCCCTCATCGACATCGGCTGCGGCAAGGGCCAAGTCCTCATCCGCGCGGCCAAGCACGTCGGGCAGACGGCACGTCTGATGGGCATCGACGTGTCGCCGGGGATGCTCGACCAGGCACGCGCCGTGCTCGACCGGGCCGGGCTAGCCCGAGTTGAGCTTCGCGAGATGGACGCCCAGGACCCCCACCTTGACGGTGAGCTCTTCGACATCGTCGCATCCTCGCTTGTGCTGTTCTTCATTCCCGACCCGGTGCGGGCCCTGGGCTCGTGGCGCACGTTGCTTGCCCCTGCCGGGCGAATCGGGATCACGACGTTTGGTGGGCGTGACCCGCGGTGGGAAGAGGTCGACTCCGTATTCACCCCCTACCTGCCTGCCGGGATGCTTGACGCCCGCACGAGTGGAGCCAACGGGCCGTTCGCGTCAGACGACGGCGTTGCCGGGCTGTTCCGCGAAGCTGGCTTCTCCAGCGTCCAGACGTGGAATACCGACGTCGACGTGACGTTGACGGATGCCGCGCATTGGCGCACCTGGACCATGTCGGTTGGCCAGCGAGCCATGTGGGAAGCAGTCCCGGCCGACAAGGTGGCAGAGGTCCAGGAACACGCAACGGAACGACTCAGCAACTGCATCGGCGACGACGGACAGATCCACCTCACCCAGACCATTCGCACAACCCTTGCGGGGGTCACCCCGGGTTCAGCGGAGTGACCTACCAACTTGCGAGGTACCGGGAGGCCTCACACCGTTGATTGGGTATGCCGTCGAAACGACCGACCGCGCGAATCAGTTGCCGCGGACCCCCGTCACGACGAAGGGCCCCTGATTTCTCAGGGACCCTCGGTCGTATCGAACGCTCAACTAGTTGAGCGTTCGATTTGGTAGCGGGGAGAAACTGAGGATGCACGATCACCGGGTTGCGAACCACGCGAGTTACCCTCACAAACAGCCACTTCTGCACCCCCCCCCTCTGCACTCCCCCGGGGGTGCAAGCCTGCACCCCCCTCGCACACTTTCATACCGACCCGCCTTCAGCGTTCGATCTCTTGCCGGGCTCGGGCAGCCAGCTTCGTAGCCCACTGAACGGCCTGCCGCGCTGTCGGTGCTGGGACGACGGTGATCCCGTAGTGCGCCTGGTCCTTGAGGTCGATCAGACGCGTGAACGTGGTGGCGAGATTCTTGCCGTCGGGCGTCGCCTGTTGAAGAAGGTCGGCGGCGGCACGGTGGTCGTCACCTCGATGGACCTGTCCAAGCCGATATGCGCAGATCGCGTCGGACGCTGCGATACCAGCGAGCACGGCCAAGGCGGCCGCGACGCCCGGCATCTCCGAACGCCGTTCCTCAGCCAGTACGAGATCAGCCACCTCGAGATATGCCTGCGCCGCACGAAGGCGCGTACGGCCGTCTTCCCGCGTGGCCGGCCGCGTTCGCGACTGCCTAGCCACCGCCACCATCCCCCGTCGCCCACAGCGACATCGCGCGGGAGGCCTTCAGCTCGATGCCGTCGCGTCGCACCTCATCGAGTAGGCGCCGGTGTTCAGCCGTTGCGCGCCGCCACTCGAAGAACCCCAGAGCGACCACTTGCAGCCGGTTGCCCGTCCACGCCTCCACCCTCCCCCGCAACCGGTCGACCTGGGCCTCCCACCGCTGCCCGGCATCACGCTCCTCGGATACGAGCAGCGCCTGCCCCAAGAAGTCCGACACTTCAGCGCGCAGGCTCGCACTCATCCGAGGCGGTCGCTTGTCACCTGGGAACGGGGGGTGCACCAGCAGCAGGTCAATGTCACTGGCTTCGTTACCGTCTCCACGCGCAGCGGACCCGAACACGGCCGCATATAGCGGTGCCGGCCGCCATCCGGCCAACTCATCGCGGAACCGCCGCCACAACTCGTTTCGCAGATCGGCCAGCCTCACCGCCACATCGGCCGCGATGTGGTCACGGTTCAGCTCGTACACCTGATTGCGACCCATCACGGTGGCGCGGACGATGCCCTGCTCAACCAGCCGGGCCAGAGCCCGACGGATCCCGATCTCCGACCCACGCACCGCCAACTCGGCAACCTGCCCTACCGTCAGCGGACGACCGGCAGTCGCGAGCACAGCCAGTACCGGCCCATCCAGCGTAGGCGTCACCGTCCGAGTCGGATCAGACACGTCCATGTACAAAAGTATAGGTACGTATCTAATTCGATAGCAACTGACTAGCCGCACCTGTGAGTGCAATCGCTCATTGCCCTTCAACAGTCCCGCGGCCGTCCTCGGTTCCAGCGCACAAGCACCAGCCCAAGCGGCCCGGCGTCAGGGTTCAGTCGCCGGCCGGCGTGGACATGCCCGAACGCAGACGACATCGGGCTGGGCCTCGATCTCGGCCATTCGAAATTGGGCATCAGTCGTCAGTCACACGCTTGATCGCGAGGTCGATCGATGCGAGCTGCTCCCCGTCCGTGAAAGCCGCGAGCCTATACAGGCCGTAGCCTTCGACATGGAGCACAAGGGGTACCCATCGCGGTATCCGCAAGATGTCACCGGACTCCTCGACGACGACGGGAAACCGAGCTTGGCCACACTGACGTCCGATGGATGGCAACTTGCGAGGTACCGGGACGGCCCGAACCGTTTAATGGGTATGAGAAATGGCCGACCACCTCGAAAGTCGCGGACCCGCGAAACGACGAACGGTGCGGGACGTAGCCTGATACGTGACCCGGGTCGACGCCGAAGCCAAGCAAGCAACCCCGAGCCCTTGGCGCCCAGGCGCGGGCGGCGCGGGCGACCTACTGCCTAGGAGATGGCCGATGCGGACGTGGCTGACCGAGAGATTCTCGTTGAAGGTTCCCGTCGTTTGCGCACCTATGGCGGGAGTTGCTGGGGGCCGGCTGGCTGCGGCAGTGTGCAACGCAGGCGGGCTCGGCATGATCGGAGTGGGCGACAAGACGACACCCGACTGGATCGTTGACGAGTGCCGGTTCATGCGATCGACGGGCCGATCATTCGGCATCGGGCTGCAGGCGTGGGCCCTGCCCCTCAATTCCGGGCAGTTGGAGGCAGCCATGGCATCCGGGGCCAGCGTGGTGTCGCTGAGTTACGGGGCCTACGAGACATACGTCGAGGGCTTCCGGAGTTCGGGCATGGTCGTCGCCACGGCCGTGGGCAATGTCCGTGAAGCACTCGCTGCGCATGAGGCGGGCGTCGACCTGATCATCGCTCGGGGCGCAGAGGGCGGCGGACATGGCCGTAACGACATCGGAACCTTGGCGTTGCTGCAAACGGTCCTCGACGCCGTAGCGACTCCCGTCATCGCAGCGGGGGGTATCGGCTCCTCCCGCGGCCTGGCCGCCGTGATTGCGGCAGGCGCTGTCGGGGCATGGGTCGGGACGGCGTTCACCGCAACACCGGAGTCCACCACGACACCCAATGCTCGGAAGCGCTTGGTAGCCGCCCAGGACACGGCCACCGTGTACACGACCCTGTTCGATGTCGCAGCCGGGGCGCGCTGGCCCGCTGAGTTCGGGGAGCGCGCATTGCGCAACGACTTCTACGGCCTCTGGGAGGGCAGGGAGCCGCAGTTGTCGAAGGATCCGGATGCGTTGCGGGCCATGGCAGACGCCCGGCTGATCGACGACGTCGACGTCACATGCATTGATGCCGGGCAAGGAGTGGGGATGCTGAGGTCGGACCGTGCGGCGAGCGAAGTCATCAGGGAGTTCGCGCGAGCATCGGACCTCCTCAGGGCCGCAGCCGCTCAGGGTTAGCCGCATGCTCCAGCGGCGATGCATCGGGGGCGATGCTTCGGGACCGGTCGCGACTAGTCGGACTCATCGCTCGCGTGGCGATCTCCAATGTAGCGACGGAGATCCGCTTCAGCAGACTGTAGGCGCTCCATCGTCTCGTCGCCGAGGCAGGTGATCAGATCGACGTTCCACGTGCGGCCTCGCCCAGTCACGCGCCACATGCCACCCCCGTCCTCCCAGCGCCGTAGGCGTGCAAGGTCGCGCGATTCCATGGAGACAGACTGCCATGCAGCAACGACAGAATGGATCGAGCTGCCCGCCCGCAACGTCACGAGGCGGTCGCCGTGAGACCCAGCGATCCGTCGGGGCTAGAGCGCCTGCGCGACGGTCAGCAGGACGGCGCAGTCCTCGAGGGCATGCAGGCCGTGCCGCTCGCCCGGTATCACTGCGATGTCTCCCGCGGCCAGCTGGCACGCGTCGGTCGTGGTCGTCAGGCGCACGACGCCCGCCAGGACGTGGACGGTCGCCTCGCCTGGGCTCTCGTGCTCTGCCAGCTCCTGGCCGGCGGCGAGGGCGATCAGTGTCTGCCGCAGCGTGTGGTCATGGCCCCCGAATACGGTGTGGGCGCTGCGGCCGCTGCTGGCCGTCCGGGCAAGGGTCAGGTGCTCCTGCGCGAGTGCGGTGAGCGATATGGCTTCCATCTTGTGCCTTTCGATTGTCGTGCCGGGAAGGGCGTGTGGGCCTGGGGTTGTTCAGGTGACGTCGACGTGGACGAGGCCGTCGATGACACGCACCGGGAACGTGCGCACGGGTTCGGTGGCGGGAAGGCTGAGCGCAGCGCCGGTGCGCAGGTCGAATCGTGATCCGTGCAGCCAGCACTCGATGGTGCAGCCGTCCACCTCGCCTTCGGACAGCGGGACGGCGCCGTGGGTGCATTCGTCGCGCAGCGCGAAGACCCCCTCTGCGGTTCGGACGACACAGATGTCGATCCCGGCGACGCGGACGCCGAGGGCTCGCCGATGGCCGCGCCGTTGAGGTCGCACGCCGGCCGCCACGTCATGACGCGGCGCTCACCACGCGCTCCCAGGCCGCACCGTCGAGCGCGATGACAGCGGCCGGAAACAGCCCGTTCTCCTCCTTGTCGATGTGGCGGCGAAGGATGTGCTCCAGCGTTCCCACGGCCGCAAGGTCGCCATCGGCGACGCGGGCGAGCGCGGCGTCGATCTCGCGATGCTCGGCACACAGCCCGTCGACGTGGTCGGGGAACTCCGCATCTAGGCGCAGCTCCGCGAACAGGGATCTCTCCTCGCTCGCGGTGTGCGGATCCAGGAGGCCGGCCAGGGCGCGGGCGGAGGCACCGGTCCCGGCGCGGTCCCCGGCGGATGCGGCCCGGCGAAGGACTCCCATCGCGTTGACGATGTCGTCGTGCTCCGCGGAGTACCGGGCGATCACCGTGTTGGCCCGGCACCCGCAGTGGGAGCACACGGCCGGGCTACCGCGTCAGCCGCAGGTGCCAGGCGTCCGGGCCGCTCCGGAGATACTCCACCGTCAGGCCCCCTGGGTAGCGGCTGCGCGCCTGGTCCAGCAGGGGCAGCGGGTCGTGTGGCGCGATGAGCACCATCGCGCCACCGCGGCTGAGTGAGTCCAGTGCACCGAAGATCGCGCCGTGCCGGATGGCGTGGGGGATGGTGCGCGCGTCCAGCACGGGGTCGGCGTGCGCCCCGACATCCGAGCAGCCGCAGCCCGTGCTCACCTCGGTGACGGGAACGGTCGGGTAGCGCTGGCTCATGGGTTCCTCGCAGGGGTCGGCTGGCGTCCAGGCTTGCAACATTACTACAGTATGTACTGTGTTAAATAGGGGGCCGGTGCCGGCCCGTCACAGCGTCCGGGCTTACGAGCTGACCCGCCCGCGCGCGCGGGTGCTGGAACTGCTCCAGCAACTGGACTCCCCGGTGTCCGCCGAGGACGTCGCACGTCGGTTCGGCCAGCACGTGAACACGGTGCGCCTGCACCTGGACTACCTCGCCCAGAGCGGCCTGGCGCTGCGCGAGCGCGCTCCGGGCACGGGCCGTGGGCGCCCCTCCTGGCACTACCGCGCCGATCCGGACCGTCCCGAGCCCGATCCGCGGGTACGCGAGTACGGCGCTCTCGCCGGCGCCTTGGCCGCCCACATCGTCCGGACCAGCCGGCTGCCTGCGGACGATGCGCACGCCGCTGGCCTGGAGTGGGGCCGGCAGGAGGCGCGCGAGCGTGACCTCCACAGCACGTCCGGCGCGGATGCACGCCGCACCGTGGTGTCGATCCTCGATGGCCTCGGCTTCGCCCCCGCCGCGAGCAAGCGGCAGACGACGGTGCATCTCATGAGCTGCCCGCTGCTGGATGTCGCCCGCCAGTACCCCGAGGTGGTCTGCCAGGTTCACCGCGGACTGATCGCGGGGCTGCTCGAGGCGCTGGGCGGTGACCCTGCGGGAGCCGACCTGCGACCCTTCTCCGACCCCGGGTCCTGCCGGTTGCTCCTGGATTCCGGCAGTGCTTCGCCGCGGTCATGAGTGACGACCCGGCCGGGCCCGTTCAGCCGTCCGTTCCGGCGCCGAGGCTCCTCAGCGGCAACACCCGCGGCGAGCGGACGCGGGTGCGGGGACGCCTTGCCCTGCTGTTGCTGGGCGGCGCCTCGATGCTCCTGGGGCTCTCCGCGGGGCTGATGCTCCTCGGGCTGCCGGCCCCGATCACGACCGAGCGGCTGCCCGAGGTGCACGGGCAGCTCATGATCGTCGGGTTCCTCGGCACCTTGATCGCGCTGGAGCGGGCGATCGCGTTGAGGCAGGCATGGGCCTACGCTGCGCCGCTGGCCACGGGCGTCGGGGCGCTGCTCCTCGTCACCCCCCTGCCCATGACCGCGGGACTCGCGGTCCAGGCCGTCGGCCTCGGGATCCTCGTCGCCGTCTACGCCGCCATCTGGCGGCGTGCTGCGTCGACCGCGCTGGCGATCCAGTGGCTGGGCTCCTTCCTCGCCCTGTGCGCGAGCCTGCTGTGGCTGGCGCAGGTGCCGACCGGCGCGCTCTTTCCCTTCCTTGCCGGGTTCCTCGTGCTGACGATCGCGGGGGAACGCCTGGAGCTCGCTCACGTCGCCTCTCCCCCGCCAGGCGCCGCTCGGTCGCTCCTGCTGATCTCGGCGGCGGTCGCCATCACCGGCGCAGGCTCCCTGCTGTGGCCGACGCCGGGCAGCGAGCTGTTCGGCGCATCGCTGCTGGCGACGGTCCTGTGGCTCCTGCGCTACGACGTGGCCACCCGCACGATCCGCTCCGTCGGGCTGCCGCGGTACACCGCGGCCAACCTTCTGCTGGGCATGGCGTGGCTGGCCGTCGCAGGCATCACGTGGCTCACTCTCGGCCCGCAGCCTGATGGTCCGGGCTACGACGTCGTCGTGCACGCCATCGGCCTGGGCTTCGCCATGTCCATGGTGCTGGCGCACGCGCCGATCATCCTGCCGGCGGTGCTCATCCGGCCGCTTCCGTACCGGCCGGTGCTCTACCTGGCGACCGCCGCGCTGCAGGTGTCCTTGATCCTGCGGGTGGCCGGCGAGGTCCGCGGGGCAGGCTGGGCGTGGCAGGCCGGTGGTGCCGGGAACGTCGCCGCCCTCCTGGCCTTCGTCGCGATGGCCGCCGTCCTGGTGGTGCGCCGATGAGCCGTTCCACCTGGCATATCCGGACCGCGTCGGTCGTGCTGGCCTGGCTGGCCGCCGCCGGGATCACCGCGGCGCTGCATCGCCAGCTGCCGGCAGCCACCTGGCTCATGGTGCACCTGCTGCTGCTCGGCGCGGTGACCGCCGCCCTGCTCGTGTGGAGCTGGCACTTCAGCGTGGCCGTCCTGCGCGCGCCGCCAGCACCCAGCCGCCGCGGCGAGGCAGTCCGGATCATCACGGCCAACATCGGGGCGCTCGGCGTCGTCATCGGCGTCGTGTCCGGCGCCTCGGCCATCACCGTGCTGGGGGCCCTGGCCGTGGCAGCCGCCGTCGTGGCACACGTCGGGGCACTGCTCAGTCGCCTGCGACGCGCCCTGCCGAGCCGGTTCGCCGTCACGGTCCGCGCCTACATCGGCGCCGGGCTGCTGCTGGTTCCAGGCATCGCGCTGGGCGTCCTGATGGCACGCGGATCCTGGGACGCCACCACCTACTCCCGACTGCTCCTGGGCCATGTCACGGTCAACCTCCTGGGCTGGGTGGTCCTGCCGATCCTCGGCACGCTCGTGACCCTGTGGCCCACGATGCTGCACACCCGCCTGGCGCCCGATGCCGAGCGGAAGGCCCGCCAGGCCCTGCCCCTGCTGATCGGCGGCACCCTGGTCACCACGACAGGGGTGCTGACCGGACTGGACCTGCTCGCTGCGGCGGGCGTCGCTGGCTACCTGATCGGCATCGGGCTGAGCGTCGGGCCCATGGTGACCGAGATGCGCCAGCGACCCCCGGCGGCCTTCGCCTCCTGGTCAGCACTGGCCGGTGTCGCATGGCTGTCGGGCACGCTCATCGCCTTCGGCGTCGTGCTGGCCACCGGAGCCGGCTCCGGCCTCAGCCCCATCGCCGGCCCACTCATCGCCGCCGCCCTGGTCGGCGGCGTGCTGCAGGTCCTGCTCGGATCGCTCAGCTACCTGGTCCCCGTCATGGTCGGCGGAGGCCCGGCGGCCATGCGGCGGCGCAACGCACGCGTCAACCGGGCCATGGCCCCGCGCCTGGTGATCCTCAACGCGGCCCTGGCCATCTGCGTCCTGCCCTCCCCCAGCGCCGTCCGCGTGCTCGCCTCCACCCTCATGCTCACCGCCGTCGGGTGGACCGTCCTGCTCATCGCCGACAGCCTGCGCAAGTCCCCGGTCGCCGCCACGACGACCACCGCCGACAGCGCGGCACCGAAGCCCCCCGTCCATCACGGCGGCGGCGCCGTGGTCGCCCTGGCCGTCGTGCTGCTGGCCATCGTCGGGGGCGTCGCCTACGACCCGGCCGCCGTCGGCGCGGGAACGGTGTCCGCGGCCCCCGCATCCGCAGGGGTCACCGCCACGGGGAAGGCCACCGAGGTGACCGTCACCATCGAGGGGATGCGCTTCACCCCCGACCGGATCCAGGTCCCGGCAGGCAACACCCTGACCGTGACCGTCGTGAACGGCGGCGACGACGTGCACGACCTGGTCCTGGAGACCGGCCAGCGCACGCCTCGGCTGTCGCCCGGGCAGGCCGCGACGATCGACGTCGGCGTCATCGGCCGGTCCCTCGCGGGCTGGTGCTCGGTCGCCGGGCACCGCCAGATGGGCATGGTGCTCAGCATCGAGGCGATCGGCGGGTCCGGCGCGGCAGTGGCCGCCGGCGCCGCGGCGTCCGCCGGGCGCGATGGCCACGAAGCCGACGACGGCGGCGAACCCGTCGGCGTGGACGGGATCGACCTGATGGCCGGGCCCGGCCCGGGCACGGCGATCCGCGACCCACGTCTGCCGCCAGCCCCGGCCACCCGCGTCCACCGGGTGCGCCTGGTCGTGACCGAGGTGGAGGCAGAGGTCGCTCCCGGCGTCCGCCAGACCCGGTGGACGTTCGGCGGCACGGCCCCCGGGCCGGTCCTGCGCGGCAAGGTCGGCGACACCTTCATCATCACGCTGGTGAACGACGGAAGCATCGGTCACTCCATCGACTTCCACGCCGGCGCGCTGGCGCCCGACGGACCCATGCGCACGATCGCGCCCGGCGAGGACCTGGAATACCGGTTCACGGCAACCCGGGCTGGGATCTGGATGTACCACTGCTCCACCATGCCGATGTCCATGCACATCGCCAACGGCATGTTCGGCGCCGTCGTCATCGACCCGCCCGGCCTCGCCCCGGTCGACGAGGAGTTCGTCCTCGTGCAGTCCGAGTCCTACCTCGGGCCTCAGGGCGGCACCGCCGATGCCGATTCCATCGCCGCCGGCCAGCACGACCTGGTCTCCTTCAACGGCTACCCCATGCAGTACGACCACGAACCGCTGCAGGCCACCGTTGGCGCCCGGGTGCGCATCTGGGTCCTCGCTGCCGGACCCAACGTCGGCTCGGCCTTCCACGTCGTCGGCGGCCAGTTCGACACCGTCTACCGGGAGGGCGCCTACGAACTGACCCCCGGAACCGGCGGCTCACAGGTGCTCGGACTTTCCCCCGCCCAAGGCGGTTTCGTCGAGCTCGTCCTCCCCGAAGCCGGCACCTACCCCTTCGTCTCGCACGTCATGTCCGACGCCGAGAAGGGAGCCCACGGCCTCCTGCACGTCAGCAGGGCAGACTGAACGCAGCACCGCCATCGGCCAGAACAGGCAGGCTCGCGGACGCATCCTGCCGGCGGGCTTGCCGCGGGGTGCCCCTGTAGTTCTCCCGTCGGCGTCGTCGCTGCATCTACTCGGGCTTGGCGACTGGTCAGACGACGCTGAGGGTCCGCGGACGACGGCGTGGCATGTGGTGGGCGGCACCACGATGTCCGCTGTCAGGTGCCGCGCGATGGCATCCCTCATGTCGTGCACGCACGCGTCGCCGCCCACGAGCAAGACGCCGGCGGCGCACCCCATCCGATCATTGATCACGTCCCGCAGGGGTCGGCTGCTAACTCGCTGTCGGCATCTGCGTTGACGGAAGCAGGGGGTGCACGCTGCCCTGGGCTGCACTCCCCGGGGGTGCAGCGGGGGTGCAGCAACCACCCGTTTCCCTCGTGCACCCCCGGGGCAGCAAAGGGAGGCAGGGGGGTGCACCGCGCCCTCAGTGCCGCCTACTTTCCGCTGACTTCCCCCTGTGCGGGGTGCAGAAAATAGGTGAAAATAGGACAGACCCCCCTCAATGAGGGGGGTCTGAACCCTTGGAACGTAGCGGGGAGAAAGCGAGGATGCACGATCATCGGGTTGCGAACCACGCGAGTTACCTTCACAAACAGCCACTTCTGCACCCCCGTGCACTCCCCTGGGGTGCAAGTCTGCAACCCCCTCGCACACTTTCAATGACGAACTCAGGCGACGGCCTTCGGCTTGAGTTGGACCGAGAGCGTGGAGTCGAAGGCGTTCGCGATGCGCTCGAGAATAGGAAGGGTGGGCGTCGTGCCGCCGGCCTCGAAGCGCGCGATGGCCGGCTGGGTCATGCCGGTGAACTTGGCCAGGTCACGCTGGCTCCAGCCGCGCTCCTCGCGTAGCCCACGGACCTGCTCCCCCAGTTCGAACGCGAGCTTGGCCGCCGCATACGCAGCTTCGACGGCCGAGTCACCCGCGCGAGCGGCCTTCATGTCATCCCAAGACGTGCGTGCCATCACTCCTCCTCATCCACATAGTGCTCGGCCCGCATGCAAGCGAGCATCGCCTTCTTCGCCCGTGCCACCTGAGCCCGATCCCTGCCCTTGGTCTTCGTGAAGACCGTCAGCAGGATGATCCGCCGACCCGGGTGATCCAGTAGGTGATGCGGATCGCCTGACGAGCCAAGTCGAACCGGAGCTCGCGCAGTTTGCCGTCCAACTGCTTGGTGTACGGGTCGGAGAGCAGAACACCTCGCTCGGCCAGCAAGTCAACGTAGAACGCCGCATGACCGAACTCGCTGCCCGCGAGCCCTTCGAGCCAGTCCCGGACCTCCGGCTCAAGTTCCACCGAACCCAGGACATACCAGCGATGCTATCACGAGCGTCAACTGAACTCGAGGCGGCCCCTTCAAGCCCGCAGGATCTCAATCAACGCGTCGAGGTGCTTCACGTCATCAATGTTCGCTGTCACGAGCCGCGCACCGTGGGCGTGCGCCGTTGCCGCGATCATCAGGTCGAGGCTGCGTGCCGTGGCCTTTCGGCCTGCTCGATGGGTAGCAGCGGCAAGTTCGCCGTAACTCGCAGCCACGGCAGCATCGACGGGAAGAGGCGCGAAACTACGGAGGATCGCGCTCAACCGAGCCAGCCGATGCGCCCGACGATCATCGTCGGGAGCAACCAGGACGCCGAACTGCAACTCGGCGATGGACACGATGCTGATCGCAATGTCTCCTTCGACCGGACCTGGCGCCTCTGCGATCAGGATGCTCGTGTCGAGAACCGACAGCATCAACGCGCCCAGGGATCAGCAAGACCCGGGGCCTCAAACTCGCGGCGCTCGGCATCCCAACCGGGATCGGTCGGGCTGTCGAACACCTCACGGATCCGCTCCCAGGTCGTCCAGCGCTCCGAACTGATCGGGATGATCTGCGCCACCGGACGACCCGCGACCGTCACCGTCGCCGGCTCCCCCGCCTCCACCTCACGCAAGATCTCACTCGCGTTCTGCCGAAGTTCCCGAACCCCCACTGTGGCCATGCGCCAACGGTAGCACAAGTGCTACAACTGCCGTGAGGCGTGCACTGTCAACTGAACCGACAGCATTCCCTGGTCAAGCGCAAGTCGACGCTCCCCGGGCCCTCATCCACTGACGTTGCTTGCGAATACGTTGTAGGGGAACTTGGCTTACCGCGCTTCACAAGCCTGCACCCCCCTCGCACACATTCATCAGCCAGTCAGGCGCTGAGCGCCTTACGACGAACAGCAGCCAGATCAGTCTCCAGCCGGTCGAGTGCGGTCCGCAGATCATCGGCTGGTGCGATGGTCTTGAGCACGAGCAGGCGCACCACGGTCGACACCGGAAGGCCCTGCTCGGCTGCGTAGGCAGACAGCTCGCCGAACTCGTCCTCGCGGAAACGAACCTGCAGGTTCTTCGCGCGCGGATGCCCACGCGTGACCGTGGTGCCTGCCGGCAGCGGGGCAATCGGGTCACCGGCCAGCTCTGCGGCCTCGACGGCCGCTGCTTCGGCGTCAAGGACGTCGTCAATCCTGCCCATGTGCGTCTGCCTCCCTGTAGATCCGCTGATCCTTCTCATTGGCCAGCCAGCCATTCACGCCGTAGTCGACCCCGTCATCCGACAGCACGATCACGGTGACCAGCGCTTCCGCGAGCATCGAGTAGCCGATGATCCGCACGCTGCGCCCGGACACGCTGTTGTAGTCAGGATCGATGACGACCCTGTTTGCGTCCGCAACCGCGTCGTTGGCCACCGGGACGCTGACGCCGTGATTGGCATGCATATGCGCGCCACGACGAGACCAGTCGACGTCCACGAACGCTACCTGATCGTAATGTACTTCATTACGTAGTGGCAAGGGCACATGGTCGTCGGAGCACCAGGTCTGGTTGACCGCACAGCACCGGTGGGCCGCACGAGGCCCTCACCTGGCACATGTCGCGACAGATCCACCTCGGCCTGGCCGGACCCGTCCATCCCCACCTTCGAGCAGGCGAAAATCCTGCCACCTTCTTGACGCGGGACAGTGACACGCGCGCCGATCTCGGCTCCCGCGGTGGCGACGACCATCCTGCTGTACACGGCCCTGTACTTCCCGGCGACGTTCGTGCTGGAGGAAGTCTCCTCCCGGGGGGCGATCGACGCCCACGTGCACCACGACGGCTAGAGCCGCGGACCGCTGTCCGCCGTCCTCGTCTCCGTGCCGTGGGGCCTGTGGCACCTGCCGGTGTCGAGCGCGCTGGGCCCCCGTTCCCCCTCTAGGTGGGCCGGCTCATCCTCGTGCACGTCCTGCTCGGTGTGCCCCTGTCGATCGCCTGGCGACGCACCCGCAACCTCGCGAGCCCTGCGCTTGCCACGCAGTCAACGACGCCGGCCGCAACGGGTTCATGTTCGGCCTGATGCGTCCGCTAGCGGACCTCCACCCTGAGATACCGGCTTCCGCCACCGCCCGTAGGCGTCACGTCGAAGGTGTACCTGCCCGCCCGCTTCAACGTGACGACAGGCAGGGCAACGGTTCCGCTGGCGGACGAGCGCACGGTCCAGACATCGGTGTAGGTGCCATCGACCTTCACTCGAACGCGGTAGTCCGTTGAGGGCTTCAGACCCTTGGCCACCAAGGCGACGGGCACACCCGTCCGGACCTTGACGAGTGGCGCCGCGCCGAGCTTCGTTGACAGGGGATGGACCATGTACCGGTTCATGACCTCGGCGGCGAGGACGTCGCTCAGCAGCCGCACCCCAGGGGCCACGACGCACCCGCTCGCCGGGTTGCGAGGGGGAGCGAACGAGCTTGGTGTCGCAACCGGCCCACTCGGCGAACTGGCGGTCGTGTCGACCTTCACCAGTGGGGGCAGGACGTATGTCGTGGTCACCGCGTCGTTCAACGGCAGGATCGACGGTGGCCGGTTGCCCGGCCTGGGGTAGTACATCCGGATCATCACCTGGATGGCTGTCGATACGGTCGAGGAGGCGCCGAACACCGACTGGTAGTAGGCCGTGTTGGGCGTCGGGATCCAGTTGGATACCGATGCGCCGGAAGGCAGGCTCGGCCCGAGCCAGAGCGTCACCGAGCCGTCCGGATTGTGCGCGAGGTCGCCCGCGTTCAGCTGGTCCGAGCCCAGTTGCGAGACCGGCTGCACCGGACCGAAAGTTAGGCCCGACGTCCCCGCCGTCAGGGTCACCACGGAACCGGGCTGTCCACCGACCGATCCGCTCTGCTGGATGGGGACCCGACCCGGCGAGAGCTCCTGGATCCACCGATTCGAAAGTTGGAACGCGTACTTCGTCGCATCCAGTTGCGTCGGCTGCGACGCCACATAGTAGACGACACCCGGAAGCAGGCCGTAGTCCGCGGCATTGGAACCGAAGACGAGCGGCGTGCTGAGGTCGATCGGGCCCCAGTCCGGCGCCTTCACGGTCATCGTGTTGCCGGAGACCGATACGACTTCGGTGCTCGTTGCATCCGAGTACGCGGTGTTCAGCACACTCGTCTGGGGAATGAACGGCGAGGAACTCGACGTGGCATCGGGCTGGTAGACCACGAGTGACCAGAAGCCTGCGACCTTGCCGCACCGTTCCACCATCGGCGGCAGGGTGCCGGTCACGGGATAGCTGGCGTAGTTGGACTGCGGCGGTGTGAACGTGATCGAGTAGGTGTTGTTGCCATCGAGCTGTGCGCCACCGTCGTTGGAGTTGAGGGTCGGGTAAACCGCGTCCAGCGGAATGTTCGCCGACCCACCGGCCAGCACCACGACGGCGCGGACGATGTATCCCGACTTCGTGTTCGGATAGGTGCCGATGACGTCGTTGAGGTACGACCAGTAGTTCGTCGCCGGCGTGGCGGTCCCTGCGCTGACCGCAGCCTGCACGACGGCCACCCCGGCCTGGAAGCCAGCCTCCAACGCAGCAAGCTCGGCAGAACCCCAGCCCTTCGGCACCTTGAAGCCGCTGGCCGTCAATCCGATCGGAGCGAACCGCTCCAGCGTCGGCTGCTGGTCGTACGCAGGCATGAAGTAGGTGTCCGTCGCCCCGGATTGCGGGATGTACCAGGAAGGAAGGTCGCTCATGGCAGTGCCATTCATGGCGGTCTTCTTGACCGGCAGAGGGCTGTAGGCGAGTCCCTCGCCCACCTGCCCGAAGAACGCAAGGGCGTTCGTGGGCGTCGACTTCCAGGCCTGCGCCTCCTGGACCTGCTGCGGTGTCGGGGACACGTTCGCGTAGCTGGCCGGGTATACGGGCGAGTAGTCGTTGGCTTCGAATGCCGCCAGCGAGTTGAGCGCGAACTTCTGCACGACGTTCGTCTTGACGTTCGCGACGGACTCGGGATCCGCGGCATCGGTGAGCGAATTCGCCCGGATCCGGATGAGCAGCCAGCTGAGGTTGGCGTCGGTCGCCAGCACCGGGTAGTCGCGCCCATCGAGCGTGACGTAGGACCTCTTCGCCCAATCGTCGTCCGGACCCACGAGCACGTAGGACGTGGTCTTCCTCGTGGGGGTTGTCCGGTTGCCGATGCTGCCGATGCCATTCACGAATGCATCGAGGTAGTTGACCACGTAGTACTGCCCGTCCGTGGGCGGGACGGTCAGCACCATGCGATCAGGGCCTCCGAGCGTGGGGTTGAAGTCGATGAACGCGTTGATGTACAGCACAGACGAATCGCCCGCGTTCGTCGCGTTGTTGTTCCACGCGGCCTCGTTGCTTCCGTACTTCAGCGTATTGACCGGCGCACTCACGAGCTCCTGGTAGTGCGAGAAGCGGTAGACGAACTCCGGCGCCAGCCCCCACACGTACGCGTCGCGCGCCAGGTCGCGGATGGTAACGAGATCGGCCACCTCCGCCGCGCGGGAGGGCTGCGCTACGCCCAGTTGGCCCACCGTCAGGACCGCCGTGAACGCGACGACAACGACAGTGATGCGAGCGCCAAGCGCCATGGGTCAACCCCCAAGAAAGTGCAGTAGCTCCGAGTCCCCGGTCCAGGCCGGCCGTCGCCTGCGGTGCAGCGTACCCGCGATTAATGCACGGTTGAGGATTGCTGTCGCTGTGCCTGCCACCGTTGTGTCGCTCTGGCGCCCGCCCCCGAACTCGCGAGGTACCGCGACGGCTCACACCGTTGATTGGGTATGCCCTCAAAACCACCGACCGCGCTGCCTAGTGGCCGAGGACCTCCTAGACGACGAAGGGCCCCTTATCTCTCAGGGACCCTCTGTCGTGCGAACGTTCATTTCGTTGAACGTTCAATTTGGTAGCGGGGAGAAACTGAGGATGCACGATCACCGGGTTGCGAACTACGCGAGTTACCCTCACAAACAGCCACTTCTGCACCCCCTTCTGCACCCCTGGGGGTGCAGGCCTGCACCCCCTCCGCACACTTTCGTTCGCGAGCATCAGGCGTCGATCAGGCCGAGCTTCTTGATGACATAGGTGTTCATGGACTCGTTGCGCTCCGCGGCATCGAGCGCCACCTTCTTGTGCAGGTCCGGACCCAGCCGCAGGTTGAACTTGCCGGAGAAGGTCCGCTCGTCCCACGGTGCAGGGATCTCCTCGCCTTCAGCGAGCATGTCCTGCAGGACCTCCTCCACGACGGACGTTAGGCCTCCGAGGGCAGCTTCGCGCGTGCCGGCAATCCACGACAGCGACGGGAACTCCACGACGGTCGCGATGAACTCGTTGTCCTTCACCGACCAGGCGAGCCGATAGGTGTAGTGGTCGGCAGAAAGGGCTGCCCTTGCCTTACGCTTCGTCGCCATCTTCGGCCTCCTTCTTCGCGATCGCCGCGAGTACCTGACGGACCTGGTATTCCTTCGCCTTGCCGTGGTCGTTCTGGATGTTGACCCGCGGGTTGCCAGCCCACGACGTCTTGAACACCGCATGGGACGACCCGTTGGTGCGGGCTGGCCCGAAGTAGTACTCGCACACTCTGAACAGGTCTGCGTACCTCACGTTCCCAGGGTTGCGACGCATCGCGTTGACAACCTTCGGCACCGGCGGCACACCATCACGGTACCACCGGCAGTACCATTATTCCAGCGGTCGCATGGCGAGCCAAACGGGAACTCCACCTCATCGTCGCCGTGAGGGGGGCTTGCCCTCGAACTGATTGCCGCTCGTTGCGCCCCTCTCGCGTCTGACTCCTGCGAACGTGCAAGGCACCGCGACCCCTGCACGAACCTGCCCGGCGCGAACGTAGATTGTCTTCGCGACGCTCGAGTCCTGCTCCAGCTCCGACGGCTTTCCGCCGGAACCTGTCCGCCAGCCCGGACATCACGTGTCCGCCGTCAGGGAGGCTGTCATGTCCGCTGACAGTCTAGGCGGGTCGTCCGACCAACACGCAGATGTCCGGATGGCCACGACCTTGTCGTGGCACCGATCTACTTGACGGCCGTGACCCAGCCGAACTCGCTGGTGATCCTGAGTCCGAGACCAGGTCGTAGGGCATCTGCGTATGCCGCCCTGAGCGCCTCCCGGAACTGCTCCTCGCCCACGTGTTCGATGGCGGGGAACGACGGCCCGGCCGCTACTGCTCCGCGAATGAACGTGTCCAGATCGGGAAACTCGTTCGTGACGGTCACCACTCCGCGCGCTTGGACGCGCAGTCCGACCGACTCGATCATCGCCTCCGCGACCCCTGCACGCCCGGTGTCTGATTGTCCCAGGGTCGCGACGACGTGTGAGTCGGGTGAGTTCTGCGCAATGGTCATGAAGTAGGGAAGAAGGCCGAGTCTCTTGGGTGGACCCCAGAACGTCATGGCAAAAATGCCACCGGGTCGGAGGACACGTTCGGCCTCGGAGACCGCCTGCTCGCATCCTGCCCAGATGGCATTGAAGCTGGTCACGACGTCGAATGAGGCGTCATCCCAGGGCAGGTCGTTCATGTCTCCTAGGCGCAGGTCCGCGTCAGGGTTGCGCGCTCGGGCGATGTCGAGCAGCGCAGCCGATGCGTCCAGGCCGGCCGCAATAGCCCCTCTGTCAGAGGCAATGCTGAGCGCAAACCCTGAGCCGCACCCAACATCCAGGAGTGTCGTCCCAGACGTGACATGACACTGATCCAGTACGGCGACGTTCGCCGGCCGTGAGTACGGCTCGAACAGGTACGCCCAGTCGACGGCCCGAGAGCCCCACGCCTCGCCCGACAACTCCCAGCCCACTACACGCTCCCTCTGCACGCCGCGATCAACGAAGGCCGAACTCACTGTGGCATCTGCGACGCTAGCAGCGGTGGCCGCCGCTAGCGGGACATCGCCGTCCTCGAGGCGCGCGCGTGGCGCGGGCCTCGCCCGAAGGGGGACCGATACGAACAACCCACATTGCACGCGACGCATGGGTCTGCTGCACGATCAGGTGACAGCTGTCCCTAGCGTTGGTACTCACTGGAACGCGCGACGTCGGTTTGATATCTGCCAAGTTGCGAGGTACCGGGCCGCCTCACGCAGTGATTGGGGTATGCCATCCAAACGACCGAGCGCGCGACGCAGTTGCCGCGGGCCCCCGAATCGACGAAGGGCCCCTGATCTCTCAGGGACCCTCGGTCGTACCGAACGCTCAACTAGTTGAACGTTCCACTTGGTAGCGGGGAGAAGGCGAGGATGCACGATCACCGGGTTGCGAACCCTGCGAGTTACCCTCACGAACAGCCACTTCTGCACCCCCCTCTGCACCCCCTGGGGGTGCAAGCCTGCCCCCCCGGTCGCACACTCTCACGCCTTTCTCCGTAGAGATCAGGGCGTGCGGTATGCGTCGGCTCTGGGGCTGACGGCGAGCACTGTCACCGTCAGCTTCACATCGTCGATGCGGTAGATGACACGGTAGGTGCCTCGCCGCGCGCTGTGTCGATCGGCCATCGGAGGCATGAGCCGCTTGCCCACTCGGTGCGGACGATCCAGCAGCGGTCCACTGATGAATTCGTATGCGGCGAATGCGATCGACGAGGGAAGCCCTTCCGCGAGCTGTCGACGTGCCGTGGCGGTTATGACGAGTTCGTACATATACAGGGGTCACGCGCCAGCCGAGCGGGCACGCATTGCCGCAGCGAGTGCGTCAAGATCTTCGACGCGGCCCTCGGCGAGATCCGTCTCGGCATCGGTGAGCTGACGAATGAGTGCCCCGTCAGCGAGAACGGCAATGGTTTCCTCGAGGCGCTCCAGGTCGTCGGGCGCCATGATCACCGCCGAAGCTTGGCCGTGAACGGTCACCGTCACGCGTTCATGCTGACCGTTCACACGACTGACCACCTCAGAGAGGTGGGCTTTCACTTCCGCAAGCGGCATCGTTGACATGGTCATAAGTATGACCAAATTGGAGCATTTCGTCAATCGCTCGACCAACCGTGACTGGCCACGCACATCCGCGCTGTTGCTTTGTGCGCTGACAGGACACGCGGGATCGTTCGCGGTGGCGGTATCGATCAGATCGCCAGTAGTAGTTCGTCGAACGCGGTCGCCAGCCGGTACTCCGGTTGCACGTCGACGCCGAGTTCGTAGTGGCCGCGCCGGATGTTCTGGACAAAGGCATGGCCTCGGATGACGGCGCTCGCGGTCCGGTTCGTCTTCAAGCCCCTCATCGGCCGCAGCCGGGATTTCAGCCGTCCGTGGTCCGCTTCACACCGGTTGTTCTCGTACTGCCCGGTGTTGTGAAACGCGGCCGGGAGCAGCTCGTCGATGACCCGGGCGAGCGCCGGCGCCTTGTCGGTGACGACCTCGACCGGCTGCCCGTGCGCGCTGAGCGACGTGCGAAAGAACCACTCCGCGGCGGAGATATCCCTGCGGTTGGAGACGTATACGTCAATGACCTGGCCGTGCTGGTCGACAGCGCGGTACACGTATCGCCAGATCCCGTTGACCTTCACATAGGTCTCGTCGACGAACCACCGGTCGCCAACCGAGTGCCGGCAAGGGCGGGCAGCGTCCATGAGAATCGGCGTGAACCGCTGCACCCACCGGTAGAGGGTCACGTGATCGACAGCTATGCCACGCTCGGCAAGGAGTTCTTCAAGGTCCCGGTACGACAGCGAGTAGCGCAGGTACCAGCGGACCGCCAGCAGGATGACTTCAGGCGGGAAACGAAATCCCGAGAACGCCGACGGCACCTGCACGAGCGGACTGGATCGACGGGTCCTCTTCACCCAGACACCCTCACCGAACCCTGGCGAGCCGTCAAAGCAACAGTGCTTTTACGAGAACTTCGACCTGGCCACGTCGATGCTGATGGTTCTGGCGGGGTTGCCCAGTGTCGGAGAAATCCATCTCGACCGCGTCTTCGCCGCCGAGGTCGCCGATGTGGTGTTCGATGGCGACGATGAGTGGATGGCGGTACAGCCACTCAGCGTGAGGTAGTCGCCGAGGCGGCCTGCAGCTAGGCCCGCAGGCTGACGCGTCGAAAGACCTGCCGCAGTCCACAGCTTCGCGAAATGACGCGGAGATCGAAGTCGTCGGCGACGAGGTTTGAGCGGCACTGTTGCATTGAGACTTGACCTGAGCGCGTCGCAGGAATTCTTCCTGCCGGCCACCGGACCGGCTCGCCCGTGCCGCCTTCCCGGTGAACTCCCGCGCGCGACGTTGGCGCAGGATTAAGGGCTGCGACAGTCTCGACCGGACGATTTCCTGCACCCGCCGGTTGAGGTCGCTCAACGCAACAGTTAGCCCGCGTGTGTGTCGTCTCACATTGGCCCGGTGGCATCGTTTACACGGCCTGATGTTGCCCTACTGTGCTCGGTTGTGCCGATCGTGTCGTCCCTGCGTTCCGTCCGCCCCCTCGAGTCCGTCGATGCGGTGGTGGCGTCGGTCATGAAGGGGTCGGTCCGCACGGAGGGCGTGTCGGGGAACGTGGAGTATCGCCGTGACGGGCTGACGGTCCACTTGGGGTCCCGGCATGGGGCGACGTGGATCGACGTGTCGTCCCACGGTCTGGAGGCCGGTCGGCGGATCGCGGCTCGCCTCATTCAGCGGGGCATCCCCGTCGACGTCGCCTGAGCGCTTCGAGGACCCGGTCAGGCGCCGAGTTCCGCCTCGGCGGCCACGTAGTTGAACGCATACTTGAAGGTGCCCGTGGGTGTCTTCACCCCGGGGACGTTCGGGTCCCGGTACCAGCCGGCCTCTCGCAGCCCGTCGAACCAGGCGGTGAGGTTCGGGTGCTGCAGGACGTCCCATTCGAATGCCTGCCGCGGATTCACATCCGCGAACGTACGGTGGCGAGCACGGTCGGTCGCCGACGGTGACCGGATCGTGATCGTGATACGCAACACAACTGGCGAGTACGGGATTGCTGTCGATCCAGTTGACTCTCGTTGCGGCGCCCGCACGGCTGGATTCAGCAAACTTGCGAGGTACCGGGACTCCCCACACCGTTGATTGGGTATGCCAGCGAGACGACCGACCGCGCGACTCAGGTGCCGAGGACCCCCGCAACGACGAAGGGCCCCTGGTATCCCAAGGACCCTCGGTCGTACCGAACGTTCATCTAGTTGAACGTTCAATTTGGTAGCGGGGAGAAAGCGAGGATGCGCGATCACCGGGTTGCGAACCACGCGAGTTACCCTCACGAACAGCCACTTCTGCACCCCCCTCTGCACCCCCCTCGCACACTTTCGCGATGAGGATCAAGCGACCGCTCCTTCCTGCGGGGTAGTCAGGAACTTGTAGAAGCTGCTCACTGCGATGACGGCGTCCCCCGCGAAGGTTGGGACGTCCAGCCCGGGATTGTCTGCACGCATCTGCTCGGCGTAGGCGCTCGCGCCTTGGTCACGCTCAGAATCGAAGTTCGCACGAAGGTCGTCGAGCGCCGAGCGGATAGGCCCATGCAGGTCATCCGCGAACCGGGCACGAACAGCCTCGGACGCCGCGCGCGGTCCACCGAGATCGTTATGGAGGAGGACGAATGCGATGTCATACCAGTCCTTGGCTGCTCGACGTGCGCGCGCAACTGCAACTTTGGCAAGCAAGAGACCGGCGATGCCTGTGACATTGACCTCGACGGTGCGCCAGTCGCCTCCGACTCGTGCGCTCAGGGTACAGACGTCAATGTCCCGGGAGGCGAATCCGGTGCCGCGCAGATTGGCAGCACCGAGCCGTTCACAACCATCGAAATGAACCGTCGCACCCTCCGGCTGATCATCGAGGTCGGTAAGCAGTTCGAACTTCACAATCGCCGGTGCCGAGTCTCCTTCGGCTGTCCAACGCCACGCGCGGTCGCTGTCGGGCTGGAACTCAGCGTTCATAAGCGCCTGCTCGAGGCGTGCGGCATTGACCGCACCGGCGGCGACCTCGAGATCGACCTGCACGTCGACGTCTGTGGTGCCCGCGTGCCGCCAGTCGCTCCCGGCGCAGAGCAATTCAGGCACTAAGCCACCGAGGACGACGAATTCTGGTCGAGCGCCGTAATGGTGAACGACCCGTACCAACGCCGCCTCCGCCGCGGCCCGCGCGGCGCGCGAGCGTTCGGCTTCAGTCACGATCGATCACCTCGCGCAGATGCTCGGCCGCTTCCTCGCCCCGCACGCCGCTCATGCACAAGTCGGCGTACACACGCGGCCAAGGCGCAACACGAAGATCCCCGGCCTTGCTGGCGAGTCGTCGTGTGGCCGATGTCGGGAACGGGCGCAGGAGCAGCCGGCCAGCGTCGGTGGGCCGTAGGCCTGCGCGTTCGGCAAGCGCGTCGAGGCTGGCCGGCGTCGACACGTCGACGAACACGTCCACTGTCGTGACCTGGGACAGGTACGGCGCCATTACGGCTGCGGCCGCGGCACCAGTCGCGGCCCACACGGTTCCATCGGCGTCCCAGCGCCTACCGAGATGGGCGAGTTCGCTGACGAGGTCGCCGACGACGCCGACGCGTACGGTCGGTCCTGCCGGAAGTGCGGTTGCGGCGGTGGCGTACTCGCGCAGCAACCGGTTGCGATCAACGATCTGCCGCGCGGAGTTCCTTCCCCGCGCCGCCGCTGCTTGGAGTAGTCCGAGCGCCGTCAGGGTCGACAACGCGCGGGTCGCAGCACCGGCGGACAGCCCCGTCGCCTGCCCTACGCCGGCGACCGTTGGCCGAGTGCCGAGCAGCAGCGCCTCAGCCGTGCCGACCACCGACCGCGTCCAGCGCATCGCCGGGTCGCGCTTCGGCTCGGGTTTCCCAGACCGCGAGATGGTCACGCCAGGCAGCGATAGCTCCGCTGCTCCGGACTCATCAATCCACCCCAGCCCCGCCTCGGCCGCCGCTGCCCGAGCGCCCGGGGACAGTCGACGAGCCGTGACGAAGTCGAGGCCGTCCGGCCAGCGTGCAAGCACCCGACGCACATCCGACAGCCAACCATCACCGATCCAGGCTCCGTCCGCCCCCACGCTCGGCACACCGATCTCCACATGGACCAGGTCGGCGCTCGCAGGCTCCGCAACCACTGCGGTGCCGGCAGGAAGGACAGCACGCAGAGCATGCTCGATTCGCTCAGACGTGGCATCCACACGAGCAGGATACCTTACTCACCAAGAATCCTCACGATTTGGTGAGTATTTAGAATATCTAAGGTATTGAGAACACCGAGCCTTCGGGCGAACTTGCGAGGTACCGACGAGGCTCACCCCGTTGAAGTAGATGACCACCTAGACCACGACTTCGAGGAGCTGCCGCCCACGCGTGGGCATCAGCGGACGCGCCCTGCGCAGTCCGTACATCGCCAATAAACCGCCAATAAACCCCTCGGCGAGGGGTCGCCAAACCGGGATGAAATGGGACAAGGCCCCCGGTTGGGAGGCCTTGTGCCACTTGGTTGGTAGCGGGGAGAAACTGAGGATGCACGATCTTTGGGTTGCGAGCCCGGCAAGTTGCCCTCACAAGCAGCCATTTCTGCACCCCCCTCTGCACTCCCCTGGGGGTGCATGCCTGCACCCCCTTCGCACACTTTCGCGGTTAGGCCGCCGTCCCGGCCCAGGGCTTGATGTTCTTCAGCTCTGTACCGAGATTCCTCTGCGCAACCTCGATGTCGTACGCGGCCTGGGCGCGAAGCCAGTAGCCGTCCGAGAGGCCAAAGAACCGGCACAGCCGAAGGTCCGTGTCCGCCGTGATCGCACGCTTGCCGTTGACGACGTCGCCAATCCGCTGCGCGGGAACACTAATCTCCTTGGCCAGCCGGTACCGCGACAGGCCCATCGGCGCCATGAACTCCTCCCACAGCAACTCCCCCGGGGTCACCGGGGCCAGCAGCGCTGCCTTCCTCGCCATCGTTTCCTCCCTTCCCTGCACCTAGTGATAGTCGACGATCTCGACGTCCGCAGGACCCGCTGGCGTCCACCGGAAGCACACACGCCACTGGTCGTTGACGCGGATGCTCATCTGCCCCTTTCGACTCCCCTTCAACGCCTCGAGGCGATTGCCCGGAGGCACCTTCAGGTCATCGAGCCGGCCGGCGATCGCCAACTGCCTGAGTTTCCGTCTCGCGACTGCCTCAACCGCCGCGAACCGCCGGACGCGCTGGCCCGCTGCCAGCCGCTCTGTCTCCTTGTCGGCGAACGAGACGATCACAAGACCCTATAGTAACGCATCGCGTTACTATAGGCCAGAGGTGCGCCGCGCTGCTCTGTCGGCAATCTGCGGGATCCGCCGAACAGCGGTCGCTTCATCTGGCGTTGTTGCGTTAGGCGACTTCAGCGCGTGCAGGGTCGTGGGCTGAGGGAGACCGTTCAGATCGCGAGTTGGAGTTCGTCGAATGCCGCCGGCGCGGCCTCGCAATCGGAGGGCATAGGACGTATGGTCGGAGTGTCAGGCAGTCCGGTGTCCGAGGAGGCTTCGACCATGGAGGTCCTGATTCACGCCGACGGCAGCATCCACGTCCGTCCCGATCTCGAGCGGCATGTTCGCGAGGTGCTGGAGTCCAAGCTCACCCGCTTCGGTCACCGGCTGACGCGCGTGGAGGTGGGGTTCAACGACGAGAAAGTCCGCCACGTCGGCGTTCCGGACCGCCGCTGCACGATCGAGGCCCGACCGACCGGGATGGACACCGTGGCGGTGACTGCGAACACGGGCGAGTTCGTGCTGTCCTTCGACGCCGCGGCGGAGAAGCTCATGAGTGCGCTCGAGACGCGACTGGGCAAGGCTGGCGAGGTCAAGGGCGCACCCTCGATCAGGACTGCACTGCCGGAATAGGCGCCCGACGACCCGGTCGATCACCTGGGCGGGCGCTGTTGCATTGTGTGGTGACACGACACGTTGGATCGTCACAACCAGCAGGTGCCGTCAGATCGTGACTTGGAGGGCACTGTTGCGTTGACGGATCGCCGCCCGGCCGTGATGGTGGCCCGATGAAGCGCAGTCGCTGTTCGAGGCCGCCCGTTCAGGCTCCTTCGGCGTTCGCCGGGTTCCGTTTCCCTCCTGAGGTCATCCTGCTGGCCGTGCGCTGGTACCTGAGGTACGGGCTGTCGTACCGGGACCTTGAGGAGCTCCTCGCCGAGCGCGGCATCACCGTCGATCACGTGACTCTGTTCCGTTGGGTGCAGCGGTTCAGTCCCGAGTTGATCGACGCGGCCCGACCATGTCGCCGCCAGGTCGGCGACCGCTGGTTCGTCGACGAGACCTACGTCAAGGTCGCCGGCGTCTGGCGGTACGTCTACCGCGCGGTGGACCAGCACGGCCAGGTCATCGATGTGTACGTGTCTCCACGACGGGATACCGAGGCGGCCAAGCGATTCTTCGAGGCATCCCTAACCGCGCACGGTGCGCCGGTGGAGGTGATCACCGACAAGGCCCCGGCACTGGCCCGCGTCATCGACGAGCTGATCCCCAGCGCGTTTCACAACACCGGCCAGTATGAGAACAACCGCTGCGAAGCCGACCATGGACGACTGAAATCCCGACTGCGGCCGATGCGCGGGCTGAAGACCGACCGGACGGCCAGCGTCGTGATCCGAGGCCATGCGTTCATCCAGAACCTGCGGCGCGGCCACTACGAGCTGGCTGTCGACGCCGCTCCGGCGTTCCGCCTCGCCACCGCATTCGACGAGCTCCAACTGGCGATCTGATCAGCACGGCAGTGATTACCGACTCCGCCACGTCCCGTGATCACCTAATGCAACGGAGCCCTTCGTCCTTACGGGCAAACTGCGCTGCTTCCGCGCCACCCGTCCGTCGGCACATGACCGCCACATCGGTCCGTCACGTCGACGGGCCACGCGATACCAGCGCGATCATGACGGGACGGCTGTCGATCTGGTTGACGTTCCTTGCGGGGTCACGCGGATCCTGAGTGAACCTGCGACGTACCGTGCAGCCTCACACCCGTTGAACAGACATGAGCCTTCGCCCCTGCCCCACGCCAGCGTCGCCGCGAGGCCCCCCGGAACGACGAAGGGCCCCTGATCTCTCAGGGACCCTCGGTCGTACCGAACGCTCAATTAGTTGAACGTTCAATTTGGTAGCGGGGAGAAACTGAGGATGCACGATCTTTGGGTTGCGAGCCCTGCGAGTTACCCTCACGAACGGCCACTTCTGCACCCCCCTCTGCACTCCCCTGGGGGTGCAATCCTGCACCCCCCTCGCACACTTTCGCGGTGTCGCAGGTCGTCGTGAAATCGCATGCCTCGCCGACGCGCACGTTAGTGCTGAGCATCGCGGGCCATGGCGAACAGGGGCATGACTGCCGCGCGCAGTTGACTGATGGTCTCCGTGATGTCGGGTGTTGAAAGTTGATTGCGCGTGGTGAATGCGCGCCACTGCGCGACGACCCTGGGATCCTCGGCGAATTCGTCAGTCAGTCCTGATGGCGTGGTCGCGGGGATTGGTGTGTTCCGCCGCGCGAACGTGGCTGCGATCGCGAGTGTCACGTCGGCACGATCGGCATCGACGGTCACGAGCAGGATCCACAGGTCGAAGTAGTCCTTCAGTCTGGAGTTCACTCGGCCGAACCGGACGATCGCTTCGAGTTTCTCGGCGATGACCGTGGGCTTCGGGTAGGCGCTCATTACTGGCGACGGCATGTCATCGAGCAGCACCGGGAACGTCACGGCTGTCGGCCCTGGGGTCACTGCGTCGCCGAAGCCGATGTCGACCTGGACGTAAATCTGCGCACCGTCGAGTTCGCCTCGCATCGTTGCTCTGATTCCGGGGTAGCCCGCTTCCTTGCGAATATCGGCCGTCGAGACGGTGTCAGGATCGAAGGTGATGCCGTCGGGGACGTCGAGCGAGCAGGCGGCACGGAACACCTCAGCGATGCGGTCACCATCGGCCGGCCCGAATGCCAGCAGGTCGATGTCTCGCGTCGGCCGTGCCGGAGTGTCGAACCACACGTCGAACAGAAGTGCACCTTTGAGCAGAAACTGATCGCGGCTCTCACCGACGCTGAGGCGATAGAGCATTCGTTCGAGTGCATAGCGCGTGAGGATGGATCCGAAATCGACGCGATCACGCTCCGCGAGATTCCTGAGTCGAGCACGGACGGACGCCGGCAGATTCGTGGCGCTCATGACAGTGATTCCAGGTACGGGCGCATCACGATGGTCATGCGCGTCTGCGCGGCCGCCTGCCACAGTTCGTCCATCGTGACAGCGCGGGAATCCCATGCTGCACGCAGTGCTTCGATCGCTACGTCGAGGCCGACGCGGCGACGAAACTTGAAGCAGTCAGCAATCGTGCGCGCAGGCGAGGTCACCCGCACCGTCACGCCATCGAGAGTTGTCTCGTGCACACCATCGCGCAGGTTCACCTCGTTCATGCGCACGACCTGCAGCGGCGGATAGTCGATTCGAGGGACCGCTGCCTTGTTGCCGATGGCGATCCATGCCTGGCGCGGCGATTGCGTCGTCAGGCCGTGCATGGCCAGCGCGGACAGCAGGCAGACCACGACACCTGGATGCGTTGCACTCAGGATCGCCACCGGGTCGGCCCGCTGGGCCTGCGGCAGCTGGTAGACCCCACGCCCGACCCACACCAGGTCACCGCGAGCAGTCAGACGAGACAGGGCCGTACGGCTCACCCCCGCCGCCACGGCATCGGAGCTCCGCAGCAGCCCAGACTCCCGACCCAGCCGCAGAGCAAGCTCAGCCTCCGTTCCCATGCCTGCATGTTACAGATAGTCGGTAGATACCCACAAGTACCGATAATTAGACACGTACACCGGGCGCAGCGAGGGAACCGACCTGGTGTGTGGGGCGAAAATGCGAGGTACCGAACCGCCTCACACCGTTGATGTAGATGGCCATCCGACGACGATCAGCTGGAGGCGCCTACTTTCCGCCTACTTTCACCTGACCCGATCCCTCATGGCGAAAAGCAAAACGGACACATCATGTCCGATGTGTCCGTTTTGTCTGGTAGCGGGGAGAAACTGAGGATGCACGACCTTTGGGTTGCGAGCCCTGCGAGTTACCCTCACAAGCAGCCACTTCTGCACCCACTTCTGCACCCCCCTGGGGGTGCAAGCCTGCACCCACCCCGCACACTTTCAAGTCAGGCTGCCGTACCAGCCCAGGGCTTGATTCTCTTCAGCTCAGGACCGAGGTTCCTCTGCGCAACTTCGATGTCATAGGCCGCTTGGGCGCGTAGCCAGTAGCCATCCGAGAGACGAAAGAACCGGCACAAGCGCAGGTCCGTGTCAGCGGTGATGGCCCGCTTGCCGTTGACAATGTCGCCGATGCGCTGTGCGGGGACACCAATCTCCTTGGCCAGGCGATAGCGAGTCAGGCCCATCGGGGCCATGAACTCCTCCCACAGCAACTCCCCCGGAGTCACCGGGTCCAGTACTCGCGCCAGCTTTGCCATCTCCTTCTCCCTTCGCTCTTCTAGTGGTAATCCACGATTTCGACATCCGCCCGACCGGCTGCCGTCCAACGGAAGCACAGCCGCCACTGATCGTTGATCCAGATGCTCATCTGACCCTTCCGGCGTCCTTTCAGCGCCTCCAGGCGATTGCCCGGAGGAACCTTCAGATCGTCCAACCGACCGGTGATATCCAATTGCCTCAACTTGCGCCTGGCGATCGACTCAACCGACGTGAACCGGCGAACGCGCTGTCCTGCAGCCAGCCGCTCGGTCTCCTTATCGGCAAACGAGACGATCACAGCGTCGATAGTAACGCGTCGCATTACTATTGTCGAGCCAAGGCATTCACCTCTGGATACGGGGCAGTCGCTGCCATGCAATCAAGACGGGACAGTCCCGATCAGCCGCGCTGCAGCCTCTATCGCAGGGGGGAATCTGGCGTGAATTTGGTGGTCAGCTGACGTTGCCCTTCAGTCCTCGCTACTTCGTGCCGACGATGCATCGCGCCACACCTGGAATCCTTACCTCGCCACCTACTTCGTAGGCACTCACCCTGGCGATGACGTATTTCGCGATACGCTCCCGCGTTGGTTCGTCGACATGTTCAAGCGCTGCAACAGCGAGCGAGACGTGCTCACTGATCATCTCCCAATACTGCTCAGGCGTTCGCGTCACGAGTACAACATCAACTTCACACTCGGCTATGTCCCGCAGCCCTGCCGCATCGTAGAGCGCACTGACGTATCCCAGGGCTGCGCACCGATACATGTTCGGTCCTTCAGGGTCCGGTGGTGCCAGCACTACCTCCGAAGCGATTGCTTCCATGGCTATCGACGTCCACGGGTTCTCCTCGGGCTTGATCCACACCGACGAACACAGGCGTCCGCCCGGCTTGAGCACGCGCGCGAACTCAGCAGTCGCCTTGGCGACATCGGGGATGAACATGTATCCGAACCGCACCGAGACACTGTCGAATGTCGCATCACCGAACGGCAGGTCATCGGCGCTGCACACCTGGGTTTCAAAGTTGGTGATCCCCCGAGCGTTCGCCCTTCGCGTCGCGATGTCCAGCATCTCTGGCGCAAGGTCAGTCAGAACGACATGCCCCCTTGGCGCGTGCCGGGCGATTGTCAGCCCCGGCTCACCAGTGCCCGACGCGATGTCGAGATGCTGCTGGTCATCGGCTATGTCAAGGAGATCGATGATCGCCGTGCCCACTGGGCCCAGCTGATCCATGATGACCGAGTCCCACTTCTCCCAGCCCGCAGAAAGTCCGGCCCACGTTGCTCGCTGAACATCTCGGACCTCATCGTCGCTCGACATCGGCCCTCCCACTTCCGGCTGCCTCCATCGAACACCACGGAACTCCATGGAGGGAGTGCAAACGCCAACTCTTGAAAGCCAAGGCCACAAGCGAGAACCATCTATCTGTCTAGGGAACGTGACCTGATTATCTGGACACCGACCACTTCCACACTGAGGCTCAGGGGATTGCTGTCGATCTGGTTGACGCCCTTTGCGGAGCAGGCGGTTTCTGGCTCAACTTGCGATGCACCGAGCATGCTCACACCGTTGAATAGGCGTGAGCCTTCACCCCTGCCCCACGCCAGCATTGCCACGCGGTCCCCCGAAACGACGAAGGGCCCCTAATCTCTCAGGGACCCTCGGTCGTGCAGAAGATCCATTCAGTTGAATCTTCAAATAGTAGCGGGGAGAAACTGAGTATGCACGATCATCGGGTTGCGGACCCTGCACGTAACCCTCACAAACCGCCACTTCTGCACTCCCCTCTGCACCCCCCTGGGGGTGCAAGGGTGCACCCCCTCCGCACACTTTCGCACCACTCAGGCTTCGACCATGCCGAGCTGGTTCTCAGCTTGGGATGAACGGGAACTGCTGGGCGCTGCCGTCGGACCAAGGCTGCTGCACTGGTGTGAGGCGCTTCGCATCGCGCTCAGCACTCAGCAACTTCGCCATGACCTGCTGCTGCGAGGCGTAGGCAGGATTGCCGTAGAGGTTGGTGAGTTCGGCGGGATCAACAGTGGCGTTGTAGAGCTCGAACTGGTCTGCGGGGGGCGCGATCTGCCCGCTCGTCGGGTTGAGCGCCTTCACCGTCCTCTGGCCAGCCACGCTCCCCGGCTGATTCACCGGTCCAGGGATAAAGGTCTGGACGTCTTGCACGTTCGGCTGCGTCCAGAACTGCGGGTTGTCCCAGTACCGCGAGTACTTCCATCGCTCCTTTGCTCCACCGGGTCCGGTCGGCAGGTAGGTAATGACGGTCTCGACGCAGTTGGGCTGATCGACGGGCTGGTACGGCAATCCAGTTAGGGAGACCGCATTGAGTCCCTTGAACGGCTGGTCGTCCGTCATGAAGTAGACCGCATTCTTGTCGAGCTTGCTTCCGTCGTCGACGCCGAGCAGCACGCCCGACAGGTCGTTGCCGACCAGCCGGCGGACCTGAGAGTGCGAGTGTTTCAGCGAGTTGCCGATCGCTGCTTCGTCGAGACCGGCGAGCCCGAGCATCGTCGGTATCAGGTCGGCGTGACTGGTGATGATGTCGCTGGTCGTGTGGCCGTCGAAGAGCTCCGGATTGTGGAAGATGAACGGGACGCGGACCATCTCGTCGTAGGCGGCATGCCATTTCTGGAACATGCCTCCGTGCGCACCGAGCATCTCGCCGTGGTCGGACAGGTAGATGATGATGGTGTCGCGATACTGCTTCCGATCCGACGTGACGGCACGGATGACCTTGCCGATCTGCTCATCGACGTTCTTCTGCAACTGGTAGTAGAACCGGTGGTAGTCCACATCGTTGCGCAGCGGCTGGAACCCCTTCGGGTACTGCGCCACGAAACTCTTCTGCGCGACGGGCTTGGTGCTGAGGTCCTCATTCTTCGACTGGTCGAAAGCCGGCCCGAACAGGTGCCGGGGCACGTTGGAGCCAACGAGCTGCTGCGCGAGGTAGAACGAACCTTGCGCCTGCGACAGGTCGCCGGCCAGCGCGATGCTCCCCCACAGCGTGATGTCGTGCGGATTGACGAACGACGTCACGAGCAGCCAGGGCTTGTCGGCGTTCTGCAGGCGGTGGAGCTGTTCGACGCTCATCTGCGCGTACACCTCGTCGCGACCCTCGCCGCCTGGTCCGGACGAGCCCGAGTTCAGCGGATTGCTGCCGTGCGGCTCCGGACCGATGAAGCCCGTGAAGCCGTAGTCCTCCAGACGCCCCGACTCCAGGTAGATGTCCTCCAGGTAGCGGTCGCGTCCGCCTTGGTTGTTGTAGGAGGGAAGCGGGTCATACGTCCCGGGCTGATAGAGGTCCGCGTCCGACACATGCCACTTGCCCTTCCAGTACGTGTCGTAGCCGGCGGCGCGGAACCAGTTCCCCAGCGTAGGCACGCTCGACGGATCCAGCCAGTAGAGGTCCTGCTCAATGGCCGTCTTGGCCGCACCCGACGTCTGGGCAATGCCGTGCAGGGACGGGTACTGACCGGTGTAGATCGATGCGCGGCTGGGCTGGCAGGCGACCGACATGATGTGGTGATGGGTGAACTCGAAGGAGTTGCGGCGAAGGAAGTTCTGCGATGGCAGGTTCGCCAGCCGCCATGCCTGGAGCTCGGCCGTCTCGTAGAACGGCGCGTACCGCTGCTCGTCCATCATGACGATGAGGAAGTTCGGCCGTCGACGCAGCCGGCCACGCGGCTTGAACGGAGAAGCGGGTGCCGCGTTCGCCGTGGAACCCGTCCCGGCGATGCCGGTCGCGGCCACGCCTGCAATACCGGCCGCCTGAAGCAGTCGGCGACGATTGAGGCTCATGCGGATTCCCTCCGACTCAGACATCGACTCAGTTCCCCTTCTCGGGCAGTTGGCCCAGGTAAAGGGCGCCGGTCGTGATGTCGTAGGTGACCTTGTAGTCGAAGAAGAATGAGTTGCCGGTGTTGATCGTCGGCTTCCCCTTCGGCAGCACGCGGGCGAGATTCCTGGAACCCGCGTGCCCGGCGACGAAATGGCTGGGGGCGAACGCGCTACTCCCAGCCGCCATGCCGACCCGAGTGCCGGGCTTGAGAAGATTTGCCGCCGTCTGCGGGAGCGAGGCGAACTGGCTGCCCTTGATCCGCATGACCGTGAAGCCCGAGTCGAACCACGTCGGCACGCACTGCTCGGGCAGGCGATCGAACGTCCAGCAGCCAGTGGCGGCATGGTCGTCCCACAGCGTCACGCCATTCGCATTCTTATGGAGGCGGGGCAGCGGGAAGTACATCAACGCATCAGTCGGAGTCTTCGCGCCGAGCAGGAGCGCTCCAGCGCCGCTCGTCGACGTATTGCGCGCGAAGTGGATGCTCCACCTCTTGCCCAAGTTCCCCGGCAGCGAGGCCAGGGGATTGGTCAGAGCGCCCCTGCCCACGCCCACCCCGAGGATTCCGGCAACCCCGATCGCCTTCCACTGCTGGATGTAGGAGCTGTCGGTGTCGATGCGCTGGAACGGCACAGCGATCGTGGTCGCGACGCCGCCGAACGTCATGATCGCCTTCCCAAGCGGGGCAGCACCACTGGGGACACTCCACAACCGAAGTCCGACCGAGCCGGTGTCAAGCATCACGTTGATAGGTGCGGCGTCCCCTAGCCGCATCTCGACGATGCCGTTCTGCCCGGTGCGGCTGGGCGTGTCAATCGTCCGAATCGGAACCCGCACCGCAATCGGCGCCTTCGCGGCCTGGTGTTGGGCGGCAGAGTCGGCAGCGGACGCCGCCGCGCTCCCCAGCAACGCTAGTCCGGCCAATACTGCGACGGCCACATATCTGGCGCCGACCACGGCTACCTCCCCCTCACACAACGCTTCGGCGTTGGTCACCGGAGCACGACCTATACGCGGCAACAGCGATCGCGAGCAGATGCAACCACACAAAGCCCGAACTGCCAAACACAGGGCCCTGTCGCATTGACGGCTCGCTCAGAGTGGGTGAGATGCTGTGCGCTTAGCGCCCCGTGAACGTCGGCCCAGGCGGGCAGGAAGCCATGAAGTCGGGAATCGACTGCTTGGCGAACGGAAGACGATCCCAAGTGCGGTCCCCCTTCTGTGATTGGACCATGTACGCCCAGTGACTGAGCGTGCCGCCCGTGGCGGGACCGGTCATGGTGTTCACCATCGTCCACTCGCCCTTGACTCTCGTCATGGTACCGATGGGGTTGTTCGTCACATCGCCGGTCGTCGCGTCGTACATCGTCATGTAGACCTGCCCCGCGGGGGTGACCTCGCCGAGGACGGTCTGGCAGCTGGGCAGCGCGGCGCGGCTGACCTTCACGACGACGGACCCGAGGAAGTAACCGTTGAAGTAGTCGGTCAGATGGAACACGGTCTGCCCGCGAAGAACCGTGAACTGGCTCGGGCTCGTCGTATGCAGGACCGAGTAGATCCCGTTCTGCGGAACGATCCAGTACGTGTCCTTGAACCACGCCCACTTGTTGTAACCGGCGACGGGTCCCGGCCGTGCCGGTTCCGTCGCCGCAGCTGCGGTGCCCGACACCCCAGCCAACACGCACAGAGCGGTGACAACGATGCTTAGTATCCGGACACGACTCAGCATGCTGACTCCTCAAGTGGCCGCTGGATGGGCACGGCAGATCAGAGCAAGCGTGCCCTATCTCAAGCGGCGAGGAGCGGGAGTCGGATGAGTTGCCCTCACGTCCCCAGGTGGATGTAGTTGCCAACCCAGTCCGGACTGGTCATGTCAGTTGAGCCATCGGCGTTCAGGCTGTCCAGCAACGCAATGTAGGCAAGGTACTGGGACTTGCTTCGGGCCACGGCCGGTCGGTACCTCCGTGGTAGTGGAGCGGCGATGGCGTTGCGGTTGTACCGACCGAGCAGGGCGGTGAGATGAGCTCGAGCCCGACCGTCCTCAGCCTCCTGGTTGTCCAGTTCGAGTCGCCCAAGCCTGGTGTCGTAGTCATAGGACTCGGCCTGAAGGCTGGACACCTGCATGACCCCTCGCTCATCCCAGTTCGTGTAGGCCGCAACCTTCATCTCCTGGGTCCGGATGCCCATGATGTGCCGTCGGGCACCGTTGTAGACGTAGAAGCTGGGAACCCACTCATCGGACGCCATGAGAACGTGTTCTCGCCCACGCGGCCGGTTCGACTTCAACAGCGGAAGCAAGTTGAGGCGTTCGGAGTAGATCTCCTCATAGTCCCCCTTCATCCACTCGCGACTGCCGAAGCCGAGGGTTGCCAGCATGGGCATGATGTCGACGCTGGAGGTGAGCTGTTCGCGGACCTTGTCGAGGTCACCGGTGCGTCGCTCGCGCGGATCCACGACGATGAGAGGCACGTTGACGGCCTCCCGGTACATCGTGCCGGCCTTGTTGGACGCAAACCCGTGCGCGCCCGCGTAGTCGCCGTGGTCGGCGGTCATGATGATGATCGTGTTGTCCCGCAGTCGCTCCGGGACTGCCCTCATGACTGTGCCGATGTGCTGGTCGACGAGCGACAGCACCTGCGTATAGCTGTCAAGGGCGCGTGACCAATACGGGAATCCGGCGTAAGCGGTCATGGCGCCCGGCACGCCGGGGTAGGCCTGCAGAGTGAATCCTGCTGCGTGTGACGGGTCGTCACTGACTCCGCCCCACATGAGGTCGGTGAACGACTTGGTGAAGGCCTGGGCGGCGGGCTTGTTGTCGGACAGGGACTTGGCCGACTCCCAGTTCGGTGGAAGGGCCGAATACCCGTACTTCTTGGGCACATTCAGTGGAGGCACGAGCGAGTAGGTAACAGCGGGGGTGGCACCTGCCTGTGCGAAGACCTGGTTGTACTCGTCTGCCTGCGTCCCGCTCCAGAAGAACTCCTTGTCGTGCGGGTTCACGAAACTCACCGTCAGGCAGAACGGGGGCTCGCCGCTGTGGCGACCCTGCAGCCACGTCGCGGCCTGGCCTGCGATGTTGCCGTCATCGAGTGTTCCCTGGCCGTTCGTGCCAACCGGATCGGGCATGGTCAGGCCCTGGAATCCAAAGGCCTCAAGGTAGGCCGTGGCGCCCTGCGCCGTGGCGCTGGCCGGGGAATCGGAGAGGTGCCACTTTCCAACATACGGGGTCCGGTAGCCCGCCCGGCGAAGGAATTTCCCGTAGGTGGGGAACTCCCGTTGAAGCGCCGGAGCCTGGGGACCTGCGGCGCCATTGTTCGTTCCCTTGCGCGTCTGCAGGCACCAGTTCTGATGCGGATACAGACCAGTGACCAGGCACGCCCTCGCCGGGCTGCAGGCGGTCCCGGCCGTGTGATGGTTGGCGAACTTCACCCCGCGCTTCCACAACGTGGCCAGGTTCGGCATGTACCTCTCAAGGAACTCCTGCGGCGTGTTCACGCCATCGGGGAAGACCTGCGGGAAGCGCATCTCGTCGACAAGGATCAGAATGATGTTGGGTGCACCAGAGCGGTTGGTGCGACGGTCTCGAACCGGTGCGGTCTGAGCCGAGGCGGCATCGGCCCCGACCGCGACCCCGGCAGCTGCAGCGACTCCAGCGGCGATGAGCGTACGTCTCGAAATGTCGGGCATGCCCACGGAGGCTACGCCAAGAACCAGCACGTAAGGGATTGCTGTCGTTCTGATTGCCACTCGTTGTGCTGCTCTAGGGGCAGACTCCCTGCGAACTTGCGAGGTACCGGGACGGCTCACACCGTTGACTTCGCATGCCATCGAAACGACCGACCACTCGACGTTGCCGAGGACCCCCGGAACGACGAAGAGCCCCTGATCTCTCAGGGACTCTCGGTCGTGCGAACGTTCATCTAGATGAACGTTCAATTTGGTAGCGGGGACAGGATTTGAACCTGTGACCTCTGGGTTATGAGCCCAGCGAGCTACCGAGCTGCTCCACCCCGCGTTGCGTCGCCAACGATACCCGGCGGGCACCCGAGGGCCAAATCACCCCCGGGCAGCGACGGAAGTGCTCCGGTAGACGAGTGCCCACGCGGTGATGAACCACGCCAGCACCAAGCCGCTGACTAGCCATCCCGCGAGTGATGCCGCGGGGTTGCGCACGAAGAACGCGGTGAAGCCGGTCAGCACGGTCCCGAGCAGGACGACCACACCGGTGACGAGGGTCGTAGCGAGCCACCGCCAGAACCGCTCCCCCATGGCGTGGAAGTTCGCTGCCAGCGGGTTCGGCCTGCCATCGAGCACCGCGAGGAGGACGAACGGGGTGATAGCCAGGACGACGAGGCCCGGGACGGTGTACAGCATCAGCCCGGCGATCGTGGCGATCACGAGGGCCGCTGCCCAGAGCGCGAAGCGGCCCGCGTGGGCGCGCAGCCCGGCGGCTGCCACGGGCCAGCCCACGTGCCCGTCCGGAACTCGCAGGGCCGCCGCCGCGACAAGGCCGTACGCGATTGCGAAGGCGGCAAGGGAAGCAAGGGCGAGCAGCACGATCGGCAGCCACTCGCCGACGTCGGGCGTCCGCCAGACCAGCAGCGCCTGAAGCGCTGCGTTCGCGACGACGACCGGGACGATGACGGCCCACGCCCGCCACATGCGCACGAGCGCGTAGGCCAGGACCGAGAACCGGTACGTGGTCACTCGGTCACCTGCGCGGCCTTGTCGATGACGTCCTTCACGCTGCCGTCGAACACGACGGCACCGTCGACCGTGACGGTCATGCCGAGCGGGTCGGTGCCCGGCGACGTGACCTCGATCGGCTTGCCGTCGAACGTCGTGCCCGAGCAGGCGTAGCCCTCACCCTCGGTGACGCAGGCCGGGACGAGCATCATCTCGACGCCTTGCTGCTCGAGCACGTCGATCGCAGCGATGCGCAGGGCAGTTATGTCGCCCCCGCTGACGGGGGCGAGCGCGCTGATCTGCGAGGCGCAGCCCGCGAGGGCGAGGGCCGCCAGCAGGGGCGCGGCGAGAACGGAGCGCCTCATTACGGCCACCCCTGCTCGTACGCCATGATGCGCGTCCGGTCAGCGGCCTGCGCGGCCTCGATCATCGCGTCGGTGATGCGATTGGTGTCGAAGGGAGCCTGGACCAGCAGCTCGCAGTTGCGGTCCATCGACGAGCCCAGGCGCATGGCCGGGAACTCCACCCAGTCGTTGGCCGAGAGCTGGCGCGACAGCGAGGCCAGGCCCATCGTGCTGAGGTCGCCGCTCCACTCCGCAGGCGCCGCGTGGTCCAGGACGGTCGTGAACAGTGAGAGCGTCCCGTCGCGGTTGTCGACGACCTCGATCGTCTGCTGCTGCTGCGGGAAGTCGATGCAGGAAGCCGTCGTGATCTCCCAGAAGCCGCTGCTGGCGTCGGGCGCCCGGTGCGCCAGGATCGTGTTGATGTGGGTGTGACCGTTGACCCAGGCGATGCAAGCGGGGTACTTCAGCAGCATCGCGATGAACTCGTCGGCGTGGATGAGCCGCTGGCCGGGGTTAGTCGCCAGCGCCGCGCCGTTCTCCAGCGTGGCGGAGTTGTGGTGGCTGAACACCATCGCGAGGCGGCCATCGGCCTGCGCCTGCGCCAGGCCGGCCTCCAGCCAGTCGAACTGCTCCTGCGGCACCGCGCCGTCCGGCCCGGCGACTTGATTGCACGTGTCCAGCCCGAACGCCCGCACGAACGGGCCGATGTCGGCCGACCAGTACGTCCGCCCGGTGTCGAGGTTCTCCTGGGTGAACCCGTGCCCCACGGGTCCGGGGTTGGGGGTCGTCTGGAAGTGGGCCTTCATGAAGTCCTGCTGCTCGAGCAGTTTGCGGGCCGGGTCCGACGTCACCGACTTGAAGCCCGAGTGCAGGCCGAGGTTCGTGATCAGCTCGTGGGCAAGCCGGCCGAACGCGGACGTGTCCGCGGACCAGCCCTGCACGTAGTCCAGGCCCAGGGCCAGCCACTCGAAGGCCTTGCGGTCCCCGACGGCGAGTGCCTTGAGGGCGGGCGGCACCCCGAGCGTGCCGAGGAACGTCGTGTCGTGATTGCCGTAGACGCCGTACCACGGGACGGGCAGGCCGGCCGAGTCGACCTGCTGGGTCACCGCGGCCTGGAGCATCCCGGGAACGGCCGGGAAGCCGTACTCGCCGAACCAGTCTCCGGTCGGGTCCTCCGGGTGGTACGCCCAGTAGGCCTCGCCCCACACCTGCACGCCCTCGTAGATGCCAACGGCCCCGGAGTTCGGCGTGATCGGGACTCCGTCGAGCAGGTCCACGTACCAGCGCGTCTCGAGGTGGGACAGCATGTCGGCGGTGTCGCCCGTCACGAAGGCCGCCGACAGCGGGGCGCCCGTGACCGGCGAGAACCTCACGTCGGCGATGGACTGCACCATCGACGCGGCCACGTGCGTCGTCAGCGTGTCCTGCGGGCGGAACGCACCGCCCCAGGTGTCGTGGTTCTGCGCGATCATCGGCTCCAGCCGGGCCGGGCTCTGCGCGTCCATGAGGTGGATGTCCGACAGGTGGCCGATGTAGACCAGCGAGCGCCGCACTTGCTGGCGGGTCGAGCTGCCCTCGACGCCGAGGATGTCCGTGCGCGCGATGTGCGGCTCGCCAGGCGCGCTGAGCAGGGTGCGGTAGTTGCGCGACTGCACCGGCCCGATCGCGATCGTCTGCTGCAGGGTGCTGCCGGCCTCGCCGAGGGACAGCGGACGGGCGAGCGTCCGGGCGACGGCCTCGCGGGACAGGCCCCACGTCCCGGCCAGCGCCGCGCTGGTCGCGAGGAACGCCCGCCTGCTCAGTCCGGCCACGCGAGCATCCTGCCGCACGGACGGCCGCGCGGCCCGCTTTCTCAGTCCGCGTCGCGATCGCGTCGCAGGCGCTTGGTCTCCGACCGCGCGCGCTTGGCCTTCAGCCGGCGCTCCACGGCCCCGCGGCTGGGCCGGGTGGCCCGTCGCGCGCGGGGCGGCGGGGCGATCGCCGCGCGCAGGGTCTCCGCGAGCCGGCGCTCAGCGGCCTTGCGGTTCTGCCACTGCGACCGGTGTTCGGAGGCGCTGATGACGAGGCTGCCGTCGACCAGGCTCGGGCCCAGCCGCTCGACGGCTCGCTCGCGCAGCGATGCGGGGATGCTGGGCGTGCGGGTCACGTCGAAGGACAGCTGCACGCGGGAGTCGGTGGTGTTGACGCCCTGGCCGCCTGGCCCGGACGAGCGGCTGAACCGCCATTGCAGCTCGGACTGCGGGATGGCGATCGACCCGCGCACGACGATCGCGTCGCCCGCGGGCTGGCCGTCCATGCCCGGGGTCGTCAGTCGGCCGGCAGGACGATGGTGATGCGGCCTTCGTCGAGCATCCGGTCGCCCGGGCTCGGGGTCGGCATGACCTGCTCGTGTTGGCGATCGAGCTCCTCGCGGGCGCGGGCAGCCGCCGGGTTGACGAACACGTCGAGCGCGGCCATGCCGGCCGACATCGCGCTGCCGGCCGACCCGCCGGCGTTCTCCGCGAGCCGGATGAACACCATGCGCCAAGTATGCGCCACCCCTGGCGACCGCGAGGTGCTGGTGGGTCGGCTACCTGCGGGTGGCGACGGCCCAGGTGAAGACCTGGGTCCCGCCGCTCGGCGTCACGTGCTCCTGCCGCCGGGACGCCACGACGGCGAACCGCTCCCCCATCGCCGCGGCCAGGGATGCCGCGGAGTAGCGGGCCACCGGCAGGCCCGAGCACTGCTCCGGCCCGTCCTCGGCGAACGTCCCGATGACGACGTGCCCACCGCCGGCAACGGCTTGATGAGCCAGGTCCCAGTAGCGCTCCTGGTCGGCTGGGTCGGTGAGGAAGTGGAACGCCGCGCGGTCGTGCCACACGTCGAACGTTCGCAACGGCTGCCAGTCGCGTACATCCACCGCCAGCCAGTCGACCGGCGCCGAACCGACGCGCTCGACCGACGACGCGAGCGCCTGCTGGCTCACGTCGACGACGGTGATGTCGCGGTGGCCGCGCTCGAGCAGCCGGTCCACCAGCCGGCTGGCACCGCCGCCGATGTCGACCACGCTGGCCTCCGGGCCGGCCACGGACGAGATGAGCTCGAGGCTGGTCGCGGGGTCGGCCTCGAACCACGCGACCGCCGTGTCGCCGATGGTGGCGTAGCGCCCGTCCCAGTGCTCGGCCGCCCCGCCGACGGATTCGTCGGCCATGGCGGGGCTAAGCGGCAGTGCCGGACGTGTCCTCCGGCGTCGGGGTCGGCGACGGCGCGGGGGTGGTGGCGTCGGGGACCAGCTCCGGGAAGAGCAGGGCCTCGGCCGCCGCGGCATCGTCCAGCGCCCGCTTCAGCTCCTCCTGCGCCTGGCCATAGGCGGCGAAGTCGCCCCTGGCCAGGGCGAGCCGGCCCTCCTCGTACGCCGCCTCGGCGCGCGCGAGCGCGCCGGCAAGCTGCGTTGCCGGGTCGCCCGGCTCGGTCGGGGTCGGGGTCGGCGTCGCTTGCCCCTCGCCCTCCCCGCTGGGCACGTCCGGGTCGGGCAGCGGGTCGACCGTCGCGTCGGGGCTGGCGCCGAACACCTTCGCCAGGGCCACGTCGAGGGAGTTCTCCAGCGCCACGGTGGACCCGTAGCCGACGAGCACCTTCCGCAGCAGCGGGTAGCCATCCTGGGCGGCCCGGATGAACACCGGCTCGACGTACAGCAGGCCACCGTTGAAGGGCAGGCTCAGCAGGTTGCCGAGCTCGACCTCGGACCCGCCCTGGCGGAGCAGGCTGAGCTGGGAGGCGACGACGGAGTCGGATTCGAAGTTGTTCTGCACCTGCTGCGGGCCAGGGATCGTCGTGTTGCTCGGCAACTGCAGGACACGGATGGTCCCGTACCCATCGCCCGGCGCGGAGTCGACGGCCATGAACGCGGCCAGGGTCTGCCGGCGCTGCGGCGCGAAGGTCGTCGTCAGCGAGAACGTCGGCGCCTCCTGGTCCGGCATCTGCAGGGTCAGGTAGTACGGCGGCTGGAAGACCTGGGCCGGGCTGACCGTCGGGTCGTTCGGGACGATCCACACGTCGGTGCCGTTGTAGAAGGAGGCGGCATCGGTGACGTGGTAGCGGCTCATGATGGCCCGCTGGATCTTGAACATGTCCTGCGGGTAGCGCACATGGTCGAGCACAGCGGCGGGCATCGCGTCGAGCGGCTCGACGACGCCGGGGAAGGCCTTCATCCACGTCTGCAGCACCGGGTCGCTCGGATCCCATGCGTAGAGCGTCACGGTGCCGTCGTAGGCATCGACGGTTGCCTTGACGGAGTTGCGCACGTAGTTCGCCTGATCGCGAGGAACCAGCGCACCGGGCACCGCCCGCTGGCTGACGGAGTCGCTGGTCGCGTCGCTGACGCTCACCCGGCTGCTGTACGGGTAGTCGTTCGAGAGCGTGTAGCCGTCGACGATCCACTTGATCCGGCCGTCGACCACGACCGCATACGGATCCTGGTCAAGGGTCAGCCAGGGCGCGATCTTCTCGACCCGCGTGATCGGGTCGCGGTCCCAGAGCATGCGCGAGTCGGCATTGACGAGGTCGCTCAGCAGGATGTTGGCGTCCTGGAACTTCGTCGCGAAGATCACCCGCCCGAGCAGCGAGCCCATGGGCACGCCGCCGGTGCCCTGGTAGGTGTTGTTGGCCTGGCCGGTCGCGCTCGCGTCGTCGGGGAAGTCCAGCTCCACGGGTGGCGAGCCGGCCGGTGCGCCGACGATCGAGTAGGCGGGGCTGAACTCGCCGAAGTAGACGCGCGGCTGCTCGATGTCGAGCGCACCGGACGACGGGATGTCGCTCTCGAAGAAGTCCGGCTGGCCGTTGGAGTCCGCGGTGTTGTCGTACGCCGCGACGAAGCCGTACCCGTGCGTGTAGACGAGCCGGTCGTTGGTCCAGTTGCGCTGGCCGTCGGGGATGCCGGCGAGATTGATCTCGCGGACGGCGACGACGGCGCCGCGCTTGGCTCCGTCGAGTTCGTAGCGGTCGACGTCGAGCCGCGGGTTGAACGCGTAGTAGCCGCGGATCTGCTGGAGCTGGTTGTACGTCGGCGAGACGACGGCGGGGTCGAGCAGCCGGATGTTGTTCAGCGTGCCGGCGCTGGCGTTGAGGGTGGCCTGCGTCGGCGGGCTCACCGTGCCGGGGTACGGGCTCACCTCGGCGTCCGCGATGCCGTACGCGTCACGGGTCGCGTCGATGTTGCGCTGGATGTAGGGCTCCTCGCGGACCAGCTCGCTGGGACGCACCTGGAACTGCTGCACGAACAGCGGGTACAGCACGCCCACGACGACGCTGGTGAGGATCAGCAGCCCCGCGCCGATCGTCGGGATCACCCAGTGCCGGCGCAGTGCGTTGAAGAAGAACAGGAGCGCGACGAGCACCGACACCGCCGCGAGGATGTTCAGGGCGGGAAGCACGGCGTTGACGTCGGTGTACTTCAGGCCGGTGAAGCCCTGCACGAGCTGCTGGCTCTGCGTGGCCAGGCCGAATCGGTCGAACCAGTAGGAGACGCCCTTGACCAGCACGAACAGGCCGATGATGACGGACAGCTGCGTCTGCGCAGCGGCGGTCGCGCGGTCGCCGCGCGGCTGCAGCCGCAGGCCGCCGTACAGGTACTGCACGACGAGGACCGCGACGAACACCAGGATGACCATCGCGAATGCGTAGTCGATGAGGAACCGGATGAACGGCAGCGTGAACGTGTAGAACGACAGGTCCATGCCGAACTGCGGGTCCGTGATGCCGAACTCCGTGGCGTTGCGCCACAGCAGGTAGGTGCCCCACTCGGACGACGCGGTGAGGCCGGCGATGACGCCCAGGCCGATGCTGGTCGCCAGCGTCAGCCGGCGGCGGAACGGCTCGAGCGCCATGCGATACCGCTCGAGGCTCGCCTGCTCGGGCGTCATGCCCCGGAAGGCCGGGCGGGTGCGCCAGGCCAGCCACATGCTCAGCCCCACGACCGTGCCCATGAGCAGCCCGAAGCCGAGGAACATCACGGCGCGGGTGACCAAGCTGGTGGTGAAGACCTCGGTCTTGTCGACCGACACGAACCACAGCCAGTCGGTGTAGAAGTTCGCGAAGAGGACGAACGCGCCCACGAGGAGGACCAGGATGATGAGCGTCGGCAGCAGCACGCCGCGCCGCCTCGGCCGCGCCTGCGCCGGTGCGCCCGCCTCACCCATGCCGGGCATCTCGAAACTCATCCAGCCAACCTACGTCACGTCCGGCTACGGGGCATCGGCGGCCGGGCACGAGCCGACCGGCTGCCCTGCCGCGTGCGCCCGGATCGCCTCGATGCCGTCCGCGAGGGTCTGGACGGGCACAACGGCCAGCCCGTCCGGGACGTGGCCGGCGGCCTCGCTGCAGTGCTCCTCGGGCATGAGGAAGAGGGTCGCGCCGCTGGCGCGGGCCCCGGCCAGCTTCTGCCGGATCCCGCCGATAGGACCCACGGTGCCGTCGGGCGCGATGGTGCCCGTACCGGCGATGTGGTTGCCCTGCGCGAGGTCGTCAGGGGTGAGCTTGTCGACGATCCCCGTCGCGAACATGAGCCCCGCGCTCGGCCCGCCCACGTCCTCCAGCGTGAAGGCGATCGGGAAGCCGGCGGAGTAGACCTCGCCCACCCCGATCCCGATGAAGGGGATGGACGCGTCCTCGGGGTTGGGGGCCGACCTCACCTCGACGACCTGCTCCTGCCCGTCCCGTTCGATGCCGACGGCAAAGGTCGTGCCGATCGGCTGCGCACGCACGAGCTCGGCCACCTGCGCAGGCGCCGTGATCTCGACGCCGTCGACCGTGAGCAGGTGGTCGGCCGGCTCGAGCACGCCCGCCGCGGGCGAGACCGAGTAGACCGTCGTCACGGCGACGGCGCTCTCGATCGGGCGGTCGAGATAGCCCATCGCCGCGGCGATGGCATCGGACTGGGACGTGCTGAAGCTGATCGCCTGGCGCCGCTCCACCTCCTCGCCCGTCTCGTCGTCGGGGAAGATGAGCTCGCGCGGCACGACCGCATCGTCGGGGTCCAGCCACGACGCGATGGCATCGACGAAGACGAGGCCGCCCCGCGGGCCACCGGATTCCAGGACGGTGACCATGTCGAGGCTGCCTGTGGTCGGGAAGGTCTCGGCGCCCGAGATCTGGATGACGGGCTCGCCGTCCTGCTCACCGATGACGTTGAACGTCGGGCCGGGGGCGAGCTTGACGAACGGCACGGGCAGGAGGAACGCGGCCACGAGCAGGGCCAGCGATGTCATCGCCGCGACGATGAGCATCCAGCCACGGCGGGTGGGGTGATGCGCGGCGCTCGGCTCGCTCATCGGGTCTCGTCGTCGTGGTCGGGGTCGTCGACGTCGTCGGGCGGGAGCGGCCGTTCCATTGCCTCCTGCATCTTCCGCAGGCTGGCCATGCCGTCCGCCGCCGTCGCCGGCTTGGTCGGCCGGCTGCGGAACATCACGAACAGCACCGCGAGGACGGTGGCCCCGATCGGGATCAGCCACCACGCCAGTGCCGACACCACGTGCCTCCCTTGCCTGTTGTGCCTAGACGGCCCGGGGCCGCGCCCCGTTCCCGAGTCCGGGACCTCGCAAGGTTACGTGGTCGCGCCAGGGCGCGGACCGGACCCGCACATGCGACGGACCCCCGGGGCTCTCCGCGCCACTCGCCTTCCCCTGCGAGCGCGCGTGTTATCCCGGGGGTCCAACGGCGCCGAAACTAGGTACTGGCGGAGCGGGAGTCAATGAGAACGGCGCAATCCGTTCACCCGCCCTGTGGACATGGTGTGCAGGGGCTGGGGACGGACCAGCGTGTCGCTGTGGACGGGACGTGCACGACGCTGTGGACAAGCCTGAGGATGACGGCTCAACCACCTCGCTGACCAGCCAAAACGCTGCGTCGCGCCTGTGGACGAAAAATAGTCACGGTCCGTTGCCGGATGTTCACCGGCCCGTGACCTTCGTCCAGCGCCCTTGGCCGACGGCCCGGCCGGGACCACACTTGCCCGGTGGCCTTCTCCTTGTCCTCGTGGCGCGAGGAGGTCGCTCGTGCGGCACTGGCTTCGGACGAGGACGCGCTGCGCCAGCTGTTCTCCGAAGGCCAGGCGGCGCTGGGAGAGGCCGCCGCCGTGGAGTGGGCATCGGCGCTGTCCGGCCTGGACGGGACGGCGGTGACGGGCTAGCCGGCCACGCCCGGCGAGACGGCGGTTCAGGCGCGGGCCGCGTGCCCAATCATGGCCAGGACGGCCGCGTCCAGCCCGTCGGGCAGGGCATCGAGGGCGAACCAGCGCAGGTCGTCGGACTCCTCGCTGATGACCGGCTCGGCATTGCCGGGCACGGTCGCCAGGAACTGCACATCGAGGTGCTCGCTGGGCGAGCCCCAGCAGGACACCGGGTGCCGGTCCACGTGAATGGGCTGGTCCGACATGGTGATGTCGGGGATGCCGCCCTCCTCGATGGCCTCGCGGATCGCGGCGTCGCGGACCGTGCCGTCACCGGGCTCGCAGTGGCCGCCGAGCTGCAGCCAGCGCCCCGCCTTGGGATGGAGCGTCAGCAGCACCTTCGTGCGCGAGTCGTCCATGACCAAGGCGCTTGCGGTCAGGTGACCGACCCGGCACGAGCGCGACATCGCGTCGGGGTGCTCGTCGAGGAAGGCGAGGTACTCCCCCGCCAGGCGGGCCTGGTCGGCATTCGGCGGCACCCATGACGCAAGCAGCGCACGCGCGTCCGCGTGCAACGCGGCCTGGGCGTCGGCGTCCTCCGTCACGTGGCGTCGGGGCCGAAGTCGAGCTCGGTGGCGCTGTCCTCGATGAAGCCCAGCGGGTCGCTGAGCCCTTCGGGGGACGGGAGCAGGTCGGGATGGCCCCAGAGCGCATCGCGCGCCTCGATCCCGCGCCCGGCGCGGACCACCGCGAAGAGCGTCGCCGCCTCCCGGGCAAGCCGGGGGCGCAGCTCCATTCCCACCAGCGTGGCGAACGTCTTCTCGGCCGGGCCCCCGGCGGCCCTCCGGCGCCGGATCGTCTCGCGCAACTGAACCGCCGAAGGCAGCCGGTCTGCGATCGCGGTGTCGACGACGTCGTCTACCCATCCCTCGACCAGGGCGAGGAGCGTCTCGAGCCGCGCGATGGCGGCCCGCTGCTCGTCGGTGTCCTCGGGCATGAGGACACCGCTGCTGAGCGCCTCTTGCAGGGCCTGCGGGTTGGACATGTCGATGTCGCCCATGGCCTCGGCCAGCCGGGATTGGTCGACCCGCACGCCACGGGCGTACTCCTCGACGGCCCCGATGACCCGTGGCCGCAGCCAGGCAACGTGCGCGAAGAGCCGCTGGTGCGCCGACTCGCGCAGGGCGAGGTAGAGCCGCACGTCGTCGACGGGCAGGCCGAGTCCCTCCCCGAAGGCCGCCACGTTGCGCGGCAGGAGCGCCGGGAGCGGCTCGCCGGTGAGGGGGATGCCGATGTCCGAGCCGCTGACCACCTCGCCGGCGAGGCCGGCGAGGGCCTGGCCTACCTGCATGCTGAAGGCGGCCGCGCCGAGCTGCTGGACCATGCCCATCATCGGGCCGAGCATCTGCGCCATCTCCGGGGGGATGCCGTCGGGAAGCATGCCGCGCAACTGCTCCGGAAGGCTCTCGTTGAGGGCGGCGAGATCCATGCCGGTGCCGGGAGTCGCCGGGCCGACGGCCGCGGCCATCTGCTCGGCGATGGGAGTGATGACGGTCCGCCAGACCGGCATCGTCGCCTCGAGCCACTCCGAACGGCTCCACGCGGCAGGTGCCGCCGTGACCGCTGGGAACGTGACGGCGGGATCCAGCCAGACATCGGCCAGCCGGACGGCCTCGACGACGGCGCGCATCTCCGCCTCGGCGACCGACGGGTCTCCCTCGGCCGCCAGGGCCTTGCGGGCGACGTCGGTCACCACTGACCAGTTCACCGGGCCACCGGCGTCCGGGCCGGACTGGCCGGCCTGGAGCATCGCGCCGAGCTGCTGCAGGGCCGCGCCGAGGCTGTTCATGTCGAAGGGGACGCCCGCACCGAACCCGGGCATCCCGCCGCCGGGCGGCGTACCGCCGCCGGAGTCGTTCGCGTCGTCGGCACCGAAGCCGAAGGGCTGGTTTGCGCTCATGGCTCCACGGTATCCCGCGCGCGCAGCATCGCCATGGCCCGTTCGCCGCCAGCGTGACCGGCGCGCCCCGAGACGGCAGGAGGCGACGGCCCTTGCGGGCCGCCGCCTCCTGGTGCGTCATGGGACGCGCTGCGTCATTGCCTCAACAAGCAGGCATCGTTCAGGAACTGCCTGGGATCAGGCCTTTCCGAGGATGCGGGTCACCTTGGTGCCGCAGACCGGGCAGATGCCCTTGGCGAAGCGGCGGCCGTTCGTCTCCTCGACGTTGCCAGTGAACTCCCGCTTCTCCTTGCACTTCACGCAGTACGCCTCGCCGGTGTAGCTCTCGGCCATCGGGCCCTCCTGTTGTTCGATCAGTACCGCGTGGCCGCGGTCGGCGGCCGGTGCCGCCTGGGGGATCACCCCGTGGTCAACTCCACCCTAGGGCAGCCTCACGCCAGACCCGCGCCTTCGACACCCGGCGCGCGTCCGCATTCCGGTCGATCTGTGGATAACAAAGGATAAATGCCGCATTTCGCCCGATGTTTGTGGCGTTCCCCACGGCACGGCAGGATGCCCGGGTGACCCAAGCAGGCTCGCCCGACGACCCAGCGATCGATGAGGGCGCCCTCGTGGCCGACCTGCTCGACCTCCTGCGGGTGCCCTCCATGGGCGGCACGCCGGCCGAGGCGGAGGTCCAGGACCTGCTGGCCGGGCGATGGATTGCCGAGGGCCTCGAGGTGGACCGCTGGGACATCGACCTCGCCGCGCTGCAGGCCGATCCGCAGTTCCCGGGCATGGAGGTGGCCCGGGCGTCGGCGGTCGGGGTCACGGCCACGCTGGCCGGCGACGGCACCGGGCCGGTTCTCCTGCTCAACGGGCACACCGACGTTGTGCCCCCGGGCGACCTCGATGCCTGGACCGGCGATCCGTTCGTCCCTCGCCGCATGGAGGTCGAGGGCCGGGACAGCATCGTGGCCCGGGGGGCGGCCGATATGAAGGCCGGCGTGGCCGCGATGTGGGCCGCGGTGCGTGCCGTCCAGCAGGCGGGCGTGCCGCTGCGCGGCAGCGTGGTCCTGGCCCCCGTGTCGGGCGAGGAGGACGGTGGCCTCGGCACCTTCGCGCTGCTGCGACATGGCGTGCGCGCGGACATGTGCGTCATCACCGAGCCGAGCGAGCTCGACATCGTGCCGGCCAACGGTGGCGCCCTCACCTTCCGGCTCACCGTGCGCGGGCAGGCAGCGCATGCGTCGATGCGCACGACGGGCGTCAGCACCATCGAGAAGTTCTACCCCGTGCTCCAGGCCCTCCAGTCGCTCGAGGACCTCCGCAACGCCGAGGTCGACCCCCTCATGCACCGGTGGCCGCTGGCCTACCCGCTGTCCATCGGCACGATCCACGCAGGCGACTGGGCATCGACCGTCCCCGACCTCCTCGTCGCCGAAGGCCGCCTCGGCGTGGCCCTCGGGGAATCCGTCGACGACGCACGAGCAGCACTCGAGGCTGCCGTGGCCGATGCGTGCGCGGGCGACGGATGGCTGGCCACTCATCCGGTCGAGGTCACCTGGTGGGGCGGCCAGTTCGCCTCCGGCCGAACGCCGGCTGAGGCGACAGTGGTCGAGGCGGTTTCCGCCGCGCACGCAGGGGTTGCGGGCCGCGTGCCCGCCGTCTACGGCGGGCCGTACGGCTCTGACCTGCGGCTCTTGGCCGGAATCGGCGGGATACCCACGGTGCAGTTCGGGCCGGGCGGCGTCCGGGCGGCGCATGCTCCGGACGAGTGGGTGCCGGTTGACGAGGTGGTCACCTGCGCGCGGACGCTCGTGCGACTCATTATCGACGTGTGCGGGTAGCCGGAAGGCTTACCCGATCCTGACGTGGCGATGGTTACGTTCGCCCCTCGTGTGTCCGAAACTGACAGCAGGACCCTCGACGGAAGGACGGGCCATGAGCACCCTTTCCAACAGGACGACGACGCATGCGCGGCGGCTGGTCATCGCCGCGGCCAGCGTTGCCCTCGTGGCCGTGCCCGCAGGCGCGGCCGCCGCCCATGATCCCGGCAACCAGGGCGGCCAGCGTCCCAGCGCGGCCACGCAGCTCGCCTCCCTGACCGAGGCACAGCGGGCAGCCGTGAAGGCCGCCCGCGAGGCCTACGTCGCGGCCGCCAAGACCGCGAGGACTGACCTCAAGGCCGCACTCACGGCCATCCGGGAGGGATCCGGCGGGGAGCTTGCCACGCTGAATGACGCCGCCAAGGCCGCGCAGCAGGCACTTCGTGAAGCGATCCAGCAGGGCGCGTCGACGGAGGCGATCGCCGACCTCAAGGCCAAGGCACAGGCGGCCCGGGAGGCGTTGCGCACGGCGATGGCCGCCGCCCGGGAGGCGAACTCGGTCGCCGTCGACGCTGCCAAGGCCAAGGCGCAGGCCGCGATCGATGCGGCGGCGGCCGCCTACTCCACGGCCATCACCGCGGCCTTCGCGCCCGACGAACCGCCCGCAGGGCTGCTCAACCCGCCTGGGCACCGGGTCGGCATCGGCGGCCGTGGGCAGGGCGGGAGCCATGCGTAGCCAGGGGCTCGGACTCTTTACCGTGCCTTAACCCCACTCGGGCGCGCCCTTGGTGCCGTCGGGCCGAGACTCGAAGTGAGTCATCCGCGTACGACGAATGAGAGGGACGCAAGAATGACTACCACGCGCACGGCACGACGCATCATCACCCTGACGTCATCCATCGCACTGCTCGCAGCCGCTCCCGCGTTCACGGGGGTCGCCTTGGCCGGCAACAACGGCAGCGGCCACGGTTCGAGCCACTCGAGCGGATGGTCCCTCGGCGGGATGACCGACGCGCAGGCCACGGCGGTCAAGGCTGCCCGCGATGCCTACAAGGTGTCCGCCAACACGGCCCGCGACGCCTACAAGGCCGCGATCGAGCCGATCCGGACGGCGATCGCCACCCAGCTCGCACCGCTGCATGCGGCGAAGGACGCCGCCAAGGACGCGTACAAGTCAGCGCTGAGGTCGGGCGCCGACGCGGCGACAGTCGCCAGCCTCAAGACCGCATACGAGGCGGCTGAGCAGGCGTACCGCACCGCAGCCACGGCTGCGCTGGCCTCCTACCAGGCCCAGCTTGATGCGGCCCGCGCCACCGCGCAGACCGCCATCGATGCGGCTGTCGCCACCTACAAGGCGGCCGTCACGGCTGCCTTCGCCCCGGCCGCTCCTCCGGCCGGACTGCTCAACGCGCCCGGGCACTTCCTCGGCCACATGAGCGCAGGGTTCGATGACTCCGGGCACCATGGCTCTGGCTACATGGACGACGACAACGACGACGACGACGATGGCGATCACGGGCACCACGCCCGCTAGCACCTGATCGGCCTTACCTGAAGGGGCCTGTGGACGGCCAGTCGCCGTCCACAGGCCCCTTCGTCAACCGTCCGTCCATGAGCGATGACAAGGCCCTGCTCGATGCCGACCCGGACGTGCTGCCCGAGCTCATCGGCTTTGCCCGGCCGCGTTGGCGTGACGACGTCCCCATCCTGTGGCGGGACCCGACCACCATCCAGCTCGGTGACGATGTGATCGTCCCGCGGGTCGGCCACGACCATGTGGGGTGGCTGGCCAGGCTTGATGGCCTGAGCACGGCCCGCGCTGCGTCGGCTGACCTGCCGATCCCTGCGGCCGAGGCCCGGCGGCTGCTCCGCGGACTGCTCGCGGCCGGCGCACTCGATGATGCCGCCCGCATTCCCGACGCAGTGCGCTGGGCCAGGGCCGAGGACCGCGACCTCGTCGCCGGACGTTTCGGCGCCGTGCTGCGCAGCACGAGGGACCTCGACGCCGCCTACGCCGTGATGTCGGCGCGCGAGGCGGCACGCGTCGTCGTGCTCGGGCGTGAGCCGGTGCTGGCCGAGGCCCGGGAAGCCATGTCAGCGGCCGGCCTGGGCGCCGCGGCCTCGGTGCGCGAGGCGAACGTGGCCGTCGTGGCCGAGCGGGGCCACCCCGACGTCGCCGCGCTGGCCGACCACGACCTGCCGGACCTGCCGCACCTGCGCATCGGGGTACTGGGCGACCGGGCCGTCGTCGGCCCCATCGTCGTCCCGGGCCGGACGAGCTGCCAGCGGTGCGCGCACCTGCACCGCAGGGACGCTGACCCGGCCTGGCCCCTGCTGGCCGTGCAGTGGGCGCAGGCCACGTCGGCGCTCGCCAGCCCTCCGCTCGATCCGCTGCTCGTGCGCGCCGCCTGCCTCCAGGCCGCCCTCCTGCTGCGGGAGTGGTGCGAGGCGCCCGACGCCGTCACGCAGTGGGGCAACGTCGCCATCGAGGTCGCGCTGCCGCGGCTGCAGGCCACGAGGGTGGGCCGGCCGTCGCACCCGCTCTGCGGCTGCCTGTGGGCGGCGGCCTGACCGTGCCCGCGATGCCCGTCTGGCCCGAGTCATCCGTGCAGGCGACAATGGGCACGTGGCCGACATCCCCAGGAACGCGCTGAGCCGCAGCCTGCGCATGGCTTCGCTGCCCGCCTCCTACGCCGGCCGCACAGCACTGGGCCTGGGCAAGCGCGTCGGGGGGAAGCCGGCCGAGCTTGTCACCGCCGAGCTCCAGGCGCGTACGGCGGAGCAGATGTTCCGGGTGCTCGGAGACCTCAAGGGCGGGGCCATGAAGGTGGGCCAGGCGATGAGCATCTTCGAGGCCGCCATGCCCGAGGAGGTGGCCGGTCCCTACCGTGCGGCGCTGATCCGACTGCAGGAGGCGGCTCCGCCGCTGCCGGCCGACCGGATCCACGCGATCCTCGCCGAGGAGCTCGGCACGGACTGGCGCGCCAGGTTCGCGGAGTTCGACGACGTACCTGCGGCAGCGGCGTCCATCGGCCAGGTGCACAAGGCGACCTGGCACGACGGCCGCGTCGTCGCGGTCAAGGTTCAGTACCCCGGCGCCGACAAGGCCTTCATCTCCGACCTCAACCAGATGACCCGCATGGGCAAGATGTTCGCATCGTGGATCCCGGGCATGGACATCAAGCCGCTGCTCGAGGAGCTCAAGGCCCGCGCGCTCGAGGAGCTGGACTACCTGCGCGAGTCGCGCAACCAGCGGCAGTTCGCGGCCGCGTACGAGGGCGATCCGGAGTTCGTTGTCCCGCACGTCCTGGCCGCCGCCCCGCACGTCATCGTCTCGGAGTGGATCGACGGCCGGCCGCTGTCCGCGATCATCGCCGACGGCACGCCGGAGGAGCGCGACCGAGCCGCCACGCTGTACGAGCGGTTCCTGCTCTCCGGGCCGGCGCGTGCCGGCCTGCTGCACGCCGACCCGCATCCCGGCAACTTCCGGATCACGCCCGATGGCCGCTTCGGCGTGCTGGACTTCGGCGCCGTCGCCGAGTTGCCCGACGGCCTTCCCGATGCGATGGGCACGCTCCTGCGAATCGCGCTGTCCGGCGAGGCCGACACCGTCATCGCCGGCCTGCGCGCGGAGGGCTTCATCAAGGCCAAGGTCGACGTGGACCCGGAGCAGGTGCTGGCGTACCTCGACCCGTTCGTCGAGCCCGCGCGGCACGAGACCTTCCACTTCAGCCGGGCCTGGATGCGCGGGCAGTTCGGGCGCATGAACGACATGCGCAACCCCGACTTCACCATCGGCCTGAAGCTCAACCTGCCGCCAAGCTATGCCCTCATCCATCGGGTATGGCTGGGCTGCGTCGGCGTGATGTGCCAACTGGATGCGACCGTGCCGATGCGTGCTGAGCTCGAGCAGTGGGTTCCGACGTTCGCCGCGGCGCCGTAGCGGCCATGCGCCTCCCACGCACGGCGATGATCGGCCTCGCCCTGGCTGTCGCCGCGATCGCGGTGCCGCCCCCGGCGCAGGCCGACGCCGAGCCGATCCCTCGCATCCGCGCCTGCGGCGAGATGCTGTGCGCTGGGCCAGCGCCGTGGGCCATGCGCGCCGCGTCGATCTACCACTCACTCGCCTCCCCGGGGCCCGCCATCGACATGGCGATCGCCGCGGGGGCCAACACGATCCGCATCACGGACTTCCTCACCGACGGCCTGCCAGCAGACGTCGCGATCCACGACGAGGGAACGTGGGCCTTGGTGGATTCCGCGATTGCCGAGACCGCGCAGCATGGACTGCACGTGAACCTCGACCTGTCGTCCTACCGCAACCTGCTGGCGGCGCAGGGCATGAACCCCTACACGCACGACTGGACGCAGTTCCTGACGATCGTCGCGACCCGTATCAACTCCGTCACCGGTAGGGCCTACCGCGACGATCCGGCCATCGCGCTCGTGAGCATCGCCGGCGAGCCTGCTGCGCCCAACGGCGAACCCGGTCCCGGCGTTCCGACCCGTCGGCAGCTCACCGCCTTCTACGCGCGCGCCCTGGCCACGTGGCAAGCACTCGCGCCCGACACGCTGGCGACAGCGGGCGGCCTGTCGCACCTCGACTGGGACTCCGGGATCGACTGGGCCCGGATCTACGCGCTGCCCGGCAATGACGTGTGCGCGGTGCACGTGTACGGCCACCGCAGCCTGCGCAAGGCGATCACGCCCATGGCCGACTACTGCAGCCGCCTCGGCAAGCCGTGGATCATGCAGGAGACCGGGGTGCCGCAGCGCATCGGCGATGCTGCCCGTGCTGCATGGCTGACCACGGTGCTCCGTCGGTCCTGGCGGAACGGAGCAGCGGGGGTCGGAGTCTGGAACATCGGCGACGAGACCGTCGCGGAATCCGCTGGCACATACGACATCAGCCCCGGCACCCCGCTGGCCTGGACTGCCCTTCAACGGGGGTTCGCGCGCGGGCCGCAACGCTGATCGCTAGGCGTGGTCCGTGACCATGGCCAGGACGGCCGCGCCATACGCGTCGAGCTTCTTCGCGCCGATGCCGGGGATCTCCAGCAGCGCCGCGGCGTCGCGTGGCACCTGTTCGGCGATCGCGACCAGCGTCACGTCGGTGAAGACGACGTAGGCGGGCATGCCGCGCTCGCGTGACTCGGCCAGCCGCCATGCCCGCAGTGCCTCGAGGAGCGGCTCGTTGAGGTCGGCCGGGCAGTCGGCGCACCGGCCCAGCGTCCGCTCCGGCGCCGTGACCAGTGACTTGCGGCAGATACGGCACTTCGCCGGTCCGGTGCGCCGGCGCTCGCCCCGGGCACGGCCGGAGCCGCGCCGCACGGTGCCACCAGGGCCAGCGCCGTCGGCCGCCAGGCCGGTCGCGGCCAGGAAGGGGCTCGGCCGGCGCACGGCCCGACCGCCCGGCTGGCGGGCGTGCGCCCAGGACAGGTGCAGCCGGTCGGCTGCCCGGGTGATGGCCACGTAGGCCAATCGCCGTTCCTCCTCGACCTGGGCCGGGGTCTCCGCATGCTGCAACGGCAACAGCCCGTCGCTGCACCCGACGACGAAGACGACCGGCCATTCCAGGCCCTTGGCCGAATGGATCGAGGCAAGGGTCACGCCGTCGCCGACCGGGGCGTGCTGCGCCTCCGCGCGCGCGTCCAGCTCCACGATGAACGCCGGCAGGGACTCCGCGAGTGCGACGGCCAGCTCGTCGGCCAGCGAGGCGAGGGCCGAGAGGGACTCCCAGCGCTCGCGGACGGCCCCCGCGGTGCGGGGCGGTTCCGGGGTCCAGCCGACCACGCCCAGGACCGCACGCACCGAATCCCCGAGCGGCCCGGCCGCCTCGCCCGCCCGGGCCGCGCCCCGCAGCCGGGTGACGGCCTCGCGCACCTCGGGCCGGTCGAAGAACCGCTCAGTGCCGCGCAGGACGACCGGGACGCCCGCCTCCGCGAAGGCCTCCTCGAGCACCGCCGACTGCGCGTTGATCCGGAACAGCACCGCGATGTCGCGGCCCGGGATGCCGGAGGCGATGTAGGCCTTGGCCCGCTCGGCCACGCTGGCCGCCTCCGCGACGTCGTCGGGAGAAGACTCGATGGTGGGGGCCTGCCCGGCGGGGCGCTGCGAGCGCAGCACCAGGCTGGTGGCCGGACTCGGACGCGCAGCAGCCGCGATGACGGCGTTGGCCAGCCCGACGATCTGCGGCGTGCAGCGGTAGCAGCGCTCCAGTCGCACCTCCGTGGCGTCCGGGTAGCGCTGGGAGAAGTCGGCGAGGTACTGCGAGGTGGCCCCGGTGAACGTGTAGATCGTCTGGTTCGCGTCGCCGACCACGCACAGGTCGTCGCGCTCCCCCAGCCACAGGCCGAGCAGGCGGTGCTGCAGCGCATTGACGTCCTGGAACTCGTCGACAGTGAACCAGCGGTAGGCCGTCCTGACCTCGTCAGCGATGTCGGGACGGGTCTCCAGCGCTCCGGCCGTCACGAGCAGGACGTCCTCGAAGTCGAGCAGCCCGCGGTCGGACTTGGCGTCCTCGTACGCGGACTGGACCCGGGCCAGCAGCGCGCCATCGACAGCCAGGGATCGGTGGGCCGCCATTGCTGCGGCACCGATCGCGTCGCCGGAGAGGAAGGAGACCTTCGCCCACTCGAGGTCCGCGCTCAGGTCGCGGATCGTCGCGGTATCGGTGGGCGCGCCCGCCTTGCGCGCTGCCTCGGCGACCAGGCGCGCCTTGCTCGGCAGCAGTTCGGGGAACGCACCGCCGCTGAGGCGCGGCCAGAAGAACCGCAATTGGCGCAGGGCTGCCGCGTGGAAGGTGCGCACCTGCACGCCGTCGACGCCCAGCGTGCGCAGGCGCGAGCGCATCTCGCCGGCGGCCCGCGTGGTGAACGTCACCGCCAGGGTGCGGCGCGGGTCGTGCTGGCCGGTGGCGACGGCGTAGGCAATGCGGTGGGTGATGGCCCGGGTCTTGCCCGACCCCGCGCCGGCGAGGACGACGACGGGCCCGTGCAGCGCCTCCGCGACGGCACGCTGCTCGTCGTCGAGGCCGGCCAGCACGTTCTGCGACTCCACGCAGGGGACGGTAACGTGCAAGGGTGACTCAATCCGACGCGGGAGCAACCGCAGCCGACGTGACCATGTACAGCACGGTCTGGTGCGGCTACTGCCAACGGCTCAAGGCGCAGATGGCCCGCGAGGGAATCACGTTCATCGAGGTCGACATCGAGGACGATCCCGAGGCTGCTGCCTTCGTGGAGTCGGTCAACGGCGGCAACCAGACGGTCCCGACGGTGCTGTTCCCCGACGGGACCGCCGTCTCCAACCCGCCGATCGGCAAGGTCAGGGAGCTGCTCGGCCGCTAGCCCTGCCCGACCAGCTGGACTGCGTCGATCTCGGTCCAGCCCAGGCGCAGCTTCTGCTGGTTCACGGTGATCCGCACCCGGTTGATGGGCGTGCTCACTCCGGTCACCGGGATGTTCATGACGTAGGGGCACGTCGTGATCTTTCTTGGCGCCTTCTTGTAGATGACCGTGGATGTGCCCACGGCGTCGATGACCTGGACCATGGTGACCTGGCCCGGGTTGTACGACACGTGGATGCTCACCATGGAGGGCACGACTGCCTTGCTGAAGCCCACCGTGAGCTTGTCGTAGCCGGTCGACGAGGAGGACGCCCAGGCGTCTCCGTTGTCGGCGCACACGGACACGTTCGGGGCACCCGTCGCCTGCCGGGCCGCCCAGTCCACGGAGCCGTACTGGCTGGTGGCCTTCGCCGTCGATGCCCACTGGGTGACGGTGGCGCGGACCTGGCCCGCCGTGGCGCTGACCGCCAGCGGGCCGGCGGCGAGGGCGACCATCGCCGCTCCCGCGAGTAGCACTGTGCTCGTCTTCTTCATGCCGAACCCCCATCCGGGACCGCGAGTGCGGTCGTGGTTCGAGGTTAGGGGCGATACCGGCGTGCGCACCGGGCCGAAGGTCCCGCCCGGCGGCTTATCTCGGATCATTCGCTGCCGCCCCGCGCCCTCGCCGAGTGGGCACGTGCGGAGGCTGGCGGAGGGGTTAGCGCGGGACTGGCGGGGGGCGGGACCAGTCGCCCGGCAGCTCGGCCCCGTACCAGCGCTCGACGAGCCGCCGCGCGATGGACACCGCGGGGGGCAGCCGCACCTCACCCCGGGAGCACGCGTCGGCAAGTTCCTCGCGGCTGAACCACCGCACCTCGGCGATCTCCTCGCCGTCCGCCTCGTGCACGGGTGAGTCCGTCCACGCGTGGTACCCGAGCATGAGCGAGCAGGGGAAGGGCCACGGCTGGCTGCCGAGGTAGCGGATGTCGTCGGGCCGCTCGCCGATGACGACGCCGGACTCCTCGCGCACCTCGCGCCGCAGCGCGGCCTCCGCTGATTCGCCGGACTCCACGAACCCGGCGAGGGTGGAGAACCAGCCCTCGGCCCAGCGGCCCTGCCGCCCGAGCAGGGCACGGTCGTCGCGATCGCGGACCAGGACGATGATGGCCGGGTCAGTGCGCGGGAAGTGGTCGCTGCCGTCCTCGGGGCACCGCCGCGACCAGCCGCCGGCATTGAACTCGGTCGGCGTGCCGCAGCGTGGGCATCGGGCATGGGTCCGCAGCCAGTTGTCCAGCGCCACGGCCGTCACCATGAGCCCCGCGTCACGTGCCCCGAGGGCCGCGCCCACCATCCGCAGGTCCGCCCACGACTCGCCGTCGGCCGGGTCGGACTGCTCGCCTGCGTGCTCGGCGAAGTACGCCACGTCGTCCTCGTCCACGCCGAGGAAGGCCAGGTCCGGGCCGGCCGCCTCCGGGCCGACGAAGGCGAGGGCCGCTGCGTCCCGGTCACGGGTGACGAGCGCGGAGCCGTCCACGACGCGCAGCACACGGCTGCCCGGGTCTGCCCTGCGTTCGGCCTGCCAGGCGAGGTCCGTGCGGCGGTGGGCCGCGCGATCGACCACCCCGCGCGCGAGGAGCAGGTTCGACAGCAACGCGTGATCAGGGTCCACGAGCCGCGAGCGTATCGGCCGGGTCCCGTGGCGATCCGTGCCGCCGTGCGGGGCGCGTGACACGATGGCGGCACCTTCGCAACCATCGGGGCATCCGTGAACGTGTTCATCCGCCAGCTGACGGGCATCCGCTTCATCGCGGCAGCCTGGGTGCTGCTGTACCACCTCCAAGGGCCGCTGAACACGATCCACGTCTTCGTCATCCCCGGCCTCGGCGACGTGGCGCGGGTGGGGAGGCTGGGCGTCGACCTCTTCTTCGCACTGTCCGGCTTCATCCTCACCCACACGTACATGCACCGGCTGGGACCGGCGCTGCGCGCTCGCGGGACCCTCGACTTCTGGTGGCTGCGGCTGGCCCGCATCTACCCGGTGCACCTCGCGATGATCGCGATCGCCGGCGTGGCGGTCTTCGCGCAGGCCAAGGTCACCGGCGAGGACCTCGACCGTGACTGGCTCAACCCCATCGACTTCGCCAAGAACATCTTCCTGGTGCAGGAGTGGGGGCCTGAGCCCCAGCGCGGGTGGAACTTCGTAGCCTGGTCGCTGTCGATGGAGTGGCTCGCCTACCTGCTGTTCCCGCTGCTCGCGCTCGTCCTGTGGTACCTCCACAAGCGCGTCTCGACGCCGCTGCTGGGCGTGCTGTGGGTGCTGGCCCTGTCCCCGCTCGTGGTCTACGGCCTGTCGACGAGCGACGCCTACTACACCGATCACTGGGGCTCGACGTACCGCATCCTCACGGAATTCACCGCCGGCGCGATCATGTACCTCATCGTGCGCCGGATGCTGCCGGGCGACACGATGAAGGAGCCAGCCGCACCACGGGTCGAGCGGATCGCGTCGATCCTCTCCGTCGCACTGCCCGTCTTCGTCATCGCCGGTGCGATCGTGCTCGGCGCGCTGCCGGCCGCGCAGCCACCCCAGATCGAGATCTCCGGCGATGCCGAGCCGATCCCTCCCTACTATCACCTGCTTCTCGTGCCGCCGCTGATCGCCTGGATCGGCGCACTCGCCCTGTCGCGGCGCGGACTGTCGCGCTTCCTGTCGACGAAGACGCTCGTCCTCGGTGGCTTCATCTCGTACTCGCTGTACATGACGCATCTGGTCTGGTTCGGGCTCTGGCGGGCCGGCATGCGGGCGATCGGCATCGACAGCGGGCCGGTCTACGCGCTCGCCGTCGTCGTGCTGGTGGCCGGGACCCTGCTCGCGGCCTGGCTGATGTGGCGATTCGTCGAGGAGCCGGCCCGGGAGTGGATGCGCGCCGTGGTCGGCGTACGACGCAAGCCGACCGAGGAGGCCGGCGAGGCGGTGGCCGAGACCGGGCCGGACCCCGACAGCGCGGCCCCGGTCGACGTACCCAGGTCGCCGGATGACCCATTCGAGAAGACCTAGCCGCACAAACCTGCACTTCCGGCCGCAAGAACTGCTCGGTGCGACACGAACTGCAGGTTTGTGCGGGTCAGGCGCCGAGGAGGGCCAGGGCCGCGTCTGTGTCCGGCCGCAGCACCTCGCCGGTGGCCACCATGACGAACGCGGCATCGACCTGCTCCAGCGGCACGCCCGCCAGCCTCGACCACGCCAGCCGGTAGAGGGCCAGCTGCATCGGGTCGACGTACCCGGCGGAGCCGGTCTTCCAGTCGACAACGTCGTACCTGCCGCCGTCCTCGAACACCGCGTCGATGCGGCCGTTCACGACGCGACCGCCGACCACGACCGCGAAGGGCGCCTCGATGGCGGCCGGCGACAGCAGCGCGTAAGGGGACCGCTCGAACGCCGACTTGAGGGCCGCGAGGGCCTCGTCGCTGGCGATCCCAGCGTCGGCCGCGCCGGGCAGGTCATCGGGATCGAGCATGGCCTGCTGGCCGTAGCGCGACTCCACCCAGGCGTGGAACTCGGTGCCGCGCCGCGCTGCCGGTGCCGGCGGTCGCGGCATCGGCCGGACGAGGTCTTGGGCGACCTGCTCGGGGTCCTTCAGCGCGTGCATGAGCAGGCTGGCCGACACCGAGCCGGGCAGCCGCACGACGCGCTCGTGCGTGGTGCGGCTGCGCTCCTCGGCGACGAGGGCGGTGACGAGCAGGTCCCAGTGCTCGACGACGTCGGAGTGCTCGCCGCCTGCCGGCAGGCCGGCCAGCACCGGCTGGTGGGCAGCCACCGACCGGACCTGCTCGGCGACGGATCGGACCGCCGCGGCCCGGTCCTCGGCGGGCTGCTTGGGCCATCCCATCGGGATCGCCGAGGCAGCAGGCTCAGGGTTGGTGGCGTCGTCGGCCGGGGGCTCGGCCCAGAACGCGACGGTGCCCTGCTCCTCGCAGACCTCGTGCACGCACGTCAGGAAACGGCTCGGGCCCCGCGGCTTCTTCTGCTTCGGGCCCCACCAGTGGCCGCTGACCGTCAGTCCGCGCTTGGAGCGGGTGAAGGCGACGTAGGCCAGCCGCTCCGCCTCCAGGTCGGCGAGTTCCCGCAGCTCATCGCAGTAGGCCTTGTTGTGGATGGAGCGCGGCGGCTCGGTGCGGCCGGGGTAGGCACGCAGGGCATCGGTGGCGTCCTGGCGCAGCGGCCACGGCACCGTGGACGCGCTGGTGTGCCACTGCGCGCGGCCCCGGCCGCCGGGGAAGGCGGACTCGGACACGAAGGGGACGAACACGTAGGGGAACTCCAGCCCCTTGGCCTTGTGCACCGTCAACAGGCGGACCGCATCGTCGGGACCCGTCACCTCGAGGTCGAGCCTCACGTCGAAGCGTTCGGCATCGCGCAGGTGCGACAGGAAGGCGCCCAGCGTGAAGCGGCCGTCAAGCTCGGTGAACTCGGCCGCGAGGTCGAGCAGTCCGGCGATGGCGTGGCGCTGCGACGCGGCTACGCCCGGCGGCCCGAGCGAGGCCTCGACCTCCAGCCCGGTCACGCGCAGGACCCGCAGGATCAGGTCCGGGAGCGGCTCGCCGACGTGCCGTCGCAGCAGGTCCAGCTCCCGGGCCATGGCGGCGAACCGCTCGACTGCCTCCGCCGAGTAGCGGTCGAGGTCGCCGAGGTCGTCGAGGGCTTCGGTCAGCGACACCGAGTCGACCACGTCGGCGCCCGCGACCGCCTCGTCCAGCGCGGTGGCGAGGTCGTGCGTCGCCCCATGTCCACGGCCCCCGGCGAGGCCGGCGGCCCGGTCCCCCAGCGCGGCAAGGTCGCGGGCATCGATGCGCCAGCGCGGCCCCGCGGCCACCCGCACGAACGCCGGGTTCGCCGTCGGGTCGTGGATCAGCTCGAGCATGGCCCGGGCCTCGACGACCGCGGGCTGCTCGAGCAGGGCGGCGGCGCCGACGACCTGCGTGGGGATCCCGCGGCCACGAAGGGCGGCATCGACTGCCATGACGTCGGCGCCGGTGGCGCACAGGACCGCGATGTCGCGCCACCCGGCGGGGCCGTCGCTGGTCGGGGCCCCCGGGGTGGCCGCCACCTGCTGCACGAGCCAGTCCAGCTCGGCCGAATACGTGTCGAAGAGCGCGCACGACACGACGCCGCTGGACGTGGTCGTGTCGCCGGGACGGAGAGGCTCGACACCGGGGTGGGCCTGCCGCAGCCGCTCGGCCGTGCGGTTGGCCGCCTCGAGGATGACCGGCCCGGACCGGCGGTTCTGGGTCAGGCCGATCCGCATGGCCTTGCGACCGGCGTCTGCCGGCGGGAAGTGGCGGGTGAAGCTGTCGATGTTGTCGACGCTCGCCCCGCGCCAGCCGTAGATGGCCTGGAACGGATCGCCGACGGCCATGACGCTCTGCCCGTCGCCGAATGCGTGCTGCAGCAGGATTCGCTGGGCGATCGACGTGTCCTGGTACTCGTCCAGCAGCACCGTGCGGTAGCGCGTGCGCAGGTCGGCGACGACGTCGGGATAGTTCGCCACGATGTCGCCGGCCAGCCGGATCTGGTCGGCGAAGTCCATGACCCCGCGGGACGCCTTCTCGTCCCGCCACTCGTCGACGAGCCGGGCCAGGACCGCGCGCTGCGAGGACGCAGCGAGCATCGTCTCGCCGATCGCCTGCAGCGAGCCGTGCTCGCTCCGATAGCCCTCCAGCCGGGCCACGAGGGCTTCGTCGAACTCGCGAAGCTCGTCGGTCGGGATGGCCAGCTCGACCAGCTCGTCGTCGAGGGCGAGAAGGGCCGACGTGAGCTTGCCGGGGGGCAGGCCGAACGGCGCGAACGGCAGCGTCGTGCGGCACACCACGCGATAGGCGAGCTGGTGGCGAAGGCCGTCGGTGAGCATCCGGGCGGCCGGCTCCATGCCGAGTCGGATCCCGTGCTCGGACACGATGCGCGCGGAGAAGGCGTGGTAGGTGAGCACCTGCGGCTCGCCTGCGGGATCGGCGTCCTCGGGTGCCGGCGGCAGGACGCCGCTGCGGATCAGGCCATCGACCCGTGCACGCATCTCGCCGAGCAACTGGGCAGCCGCCTTCGTGGTGAAGGTCAGGCCGAGCACCTCGTCGGGGCGGACGAATTCGCTGCCGACCAGGTAGGCCACCCGGGCCGCCATGGCCGTCGTCTTGCCTGACCCGGCACCGGCGACGATGACCGCCGGGTCCAGACCGGCCGAGACCGCCACCCATTGCTCGTCGCTGAGTGGGAAGCCCATGACCTGGTCCACGGCGGACTTGGGCAGCGTCATGGCAGGACCTGCTGCCCACGCGCCTGGGAGGGGCAGGTGGAGGCGTACGCGCAGTAGCGGCACGCCGGTCCGGGGACCGCATCGAAGGCCTCGCGGCGGAGCACGTCGGCGGCCTGGCCCAGCCGGACCTCGACCCAGCTCGGCCCGTCGTCCGGGCCCCCCTCGAGAGCGGGCTGGAACTGCACCTTGGCGGCGTCGGAGCCCTTGCCCTGGGGGGCACGCAACTGCACGAGCGCGGCACCGCCGACCTCGCGCGGCTCACCTGCCTCCTCCCGGGTCGCGGTCAGGCCACCCTCGCGCAGGATGAGCTGGTAGACCCCGAGCTGGCCGTGCTCGGGCACGTCCTTGTCGGCGTGCGGCCGTCGCATGTTCTTCAGGTCGATGGGGACCAGCCGGCCTTCGTCGTCCTGCTCCACCCGGTCGATGAAGCCGGTGAGCCGGACCTCGTCGGTGCCGGCTGCCGTGGGGACGGTGACAGTGACCCCTACCGAGGACTCGGTGGCCAGGAGGGAACGCTCCTCGCGGAGGTGGTACGCCAGGAACCGGGCCAGGGCGGCTCGGGCCTCGCGGCGCTCGGACTGCGACTGCCAGGCCGCCTCGAAGCGCAGCTCGGACCAGATCCGGTCGACCTCGGCGTCCATCGCCTCGAGGTCGGCGGGCAGGTCGCCCTTGGCCACGAAGTCGGCGACGGCATGGACCACGCTGCCGAAGGCCGTGGCCGTGCCGCGCGTGGTCTCTGCGTGCACCTCACGCTCGAGGAACCACTTCAGCGGGCAGTCGAGCACGGAGTCCAGCCCGCTGCCGCTGAGGTACAGCGGCGAATCGGGGTCGCGTACCGGGCGCACGCCCACGGTCGGGGCGCGCAGGCCCCACCAGGCCGACGGGGCGGCGAGGGGGACAAGGGGCTCGCCATCCTCGTCGCGCTGGGCAGCCAGCACGGCGAGGCGCTCGGCCGCCGCGGTTCGCAGCGCATCAGGGGTGTCAGGGTCCTGGGCGACCTGGCGCAGCTCGGCCACCAGGCCGTCGAGGGTCAGGGGATGGGGCGGGCGGCCGTGGACCGTGCCCGTGACGGCCGCGTGCCCCGCCGCGGCGAGTCCGCCGAGCAGGTCGGCGACGAACCTGCTGGGCCGCTCGCCCCCGTCGCCGGGCTCGGACACGGCGGCGACGTGCAGTCGAAGTCGGGCGCGGGTGCAGGCGACGTAGAACAGCCGCCGCTCCTCATCGAGCAGGTCGGCGGGGCGCAGGCCATCGCCCACCCCGTCGGCGGCGAGTTCCTCGGCGTGCAGGGTCGAGCCGCGCTGGCGCAGGTCGGGCCACACGCCCTCCTGGGCGCCCGCGACCCAGACCTCGTCCCACTCCAGGCCCTTGGCCCGGTGCGCGGTGAGGATGCGTACCGCGTCGGCGTCGGTGCCACGGTCGGCGACGGGCTCGGCGGGGATCTCCTGCACCGCCAGCGAGTCGAGGAACATCCGGATGCCAGCGAAGCCCGGATAGCGGTCGCTGAGCCGCTCGGCTGCGTCGAAGAGGGCAATGACGGCATCGAGGTCGTGGCCGGCCGAACGGGACCCGGCGAGGGCCGCGGCGCGCAGCCGGGCCGGCCAGCCGTGCGGCACGGTTCCCCCGGTCCACAGGGTCCAGATGACCTCGCCGGGGGCGTCGCCCGCGACCATGCGGTCATGCACCTGCGCGAGCAGGGATCGCAGCCGGTCGACGGCCACCATGACCGGATCGTCGGCGGGCAGCGGCGGGGCGAGGTCCCGCACGACGAGGTCCCGGATGAGGTCGTCGGACGGAGGGCTCGCGTACCCAGCCGCATGCGCCTGCTGCCGAAGGGCCCGGCCGAGCCGGCGCAGGTCGGTTCCGGAGAGGCCGACGATGGGGCCGGCGAGCAGGTCCAGCACCTCCGTGGCGGAGGCACTGGCAGGACTCGTGGCGACGTGCAGCGCGCCGAGCAGCGCGGCCACGGCGGGCTCGGAGCGCAGCGGGATCTCGTCGGCCGCCACCACGACGGGCACCCCGGAGGCCGAGAGGGCCCGCTGCAGCGGCGGGATCTGGCGGCCGGACCTGACCAGGACGGCCATCTGATGCCACGGCACGCCGCGCTGCACGTGGGCCAGCCGGATCCCGTAGGCCACGTGGGCCGCCAAGGAGCCCTCGTGGTCGTACTCGTGGACGGCCACGACGTCGCTGCCGGCCGGCCGCGGCGCGCACGAGGGCGCGCGGTGCTGGGCCATGAGGGCCGCGGGTATCGAGCGGGGGGTCATGCGGCCGAGCACCGACCCGGCCGCCGCCCGGATCACCGGGCCGAACCGGCGGGCCTCGCGCAGCACCGCCACGGGGGCCGGGTCGCCGGACGGCGTGCGGAAGTCGTCGGGGAAGCGCAGCAGGCCGCCGACATCGGCCCCGCGGAAGGCGTAGATGGCCTGGTCGGGGTCGCCGACGGCCACGATGCTGCAGTCCGGGCCCACCAGGGCCTTGAGCAGGTCGACCTGGAGCGGATCGGTGTCCTGGTACTCATCGACGTAGATCGCCCGGTACTGGCGGTGCAGGACAGCCGACACCTCTGGGTCGCGCGCGAGCAGCCAGGCCCGCCAGAGCAGCTCGGCATAGTCCATGACGTTCTCGAGGGCCATGACCTCCTGCTCCTGGGTGGCCAGCTGCCCGATCGCCACCCACGCGGGGCGACCCGACGCCTCGCCGACCCGGCGCAGCCGGTCCTCCTCCATGCCGAGGTCGCGCGCCCGGGCCAGGACGGACCTGACCTCGTTGGCCAGGCCCAGGGTGGGCAGGGCGCCCATGAGATCGTCGGGCCAGTCGACGGTGCCGTCGGCCACCGCTCCACGCAGGAGCTCGCGGATCCGGACGTCCTCCTCGGCGCCTGACATCAGCCGCGGGGGGTGGAGGTACTCGTCCGGCGGCGCGAACCGGCGAAGCAGGGCGTACGCGAACGAGTGGAAGGTGGCGACCGTGGGCACGACCCCGCCGCCGAGGCGATGGGTCACCCTCTCGCGCAGTTCGGTGGCGGCCTTGCGGCCGAACGTCAACGCCAGGACCGACGCGGCGTCCAGGGTGTCGGCGTCGTCGCCGAGCCGTGCGCACATGGACTCCACGATGGTCGTGGTCTTGCCCGTGCCCGGGCCGGCCAGCACGAGCAGGGGGCCGTGCCGGTGCTCGACCACTCGCCTCTGGTCGGCATCGAGCTCGGCCGGTGCCGCGGGCGGGACCGGCGCGAGATCGAGGCGCCACTGCATGGTGCATGGATACCACCAGGGTCAGACGGGGGCCCCGGCGTCTGACACGATCAGCCACGTGAGCGACCCCGCAACCGTCCCCAACGCGGCGGTCGCCCCCGAGCACACACTGGTCATCGAGGACGGTGTCATTCCGCGTCGGCTGCGCCGGCCGCTGGACCTTGCCCGCCTCGTCGTGGCCATTCTCGTCGCGGCGGGGGTCGTCGGGCTGGCCTACATCGCCACCGAGACAGCCGCGGGGCTCGACACCGACATCGAGACGGGCGCCCGGCTGCTGCCGTCGTTCATCGTGCTCGCGCTCAACGTCGTGGGCGGCATCGGCACGCTCGGCCTGCCGATCGCCGCAGCCGTCTCCCTCATCCTGCGGGGGCGGCCGCGCCAGCTGTTCGATGCCCTCGTCGCACTGCTCGTGGCCATCGTCTTCCTGGCCTTCCTCACGTGGGCGCTGACCTCGCTGGACGCCCCGCGGCTGCTGGCCGCGCTGGCCGGGTCGACCAGCACGCAGAGCGTGGCCACCGCACCGATCCTCGGCGGCCTGGTCGCCTTCGCCACGGTCGCCCGGCTGCTCAGCAGGCGCCCCTGGAACGTGCTGACCGTCATCGTCATCGGCTCGCTCATCGTGGTGACCACGCTCAGCTCGGGCATTGCGCTGGCGGGCGTCGGCTTCTCCCTGGCCGTCGGATGGGGCGTGGGGCTCACGACCCGCTACGTGGCAGGCACCCCGACCACGCGCCCCAGCGGCCTGGAGGTGGCCGAGGCGCTCACCCGCGGTGGCTACCCCGTCACGCTCTTGCGCGCCCGCGAGTCCACCAGCCGAGGTCGCCGGTACGAGGCCACCACCAGGTCTGGCGACCAGCTCATGGTCACCGTCCTCGACCGCGACCTCGAGGGGGCGGGCCTGGCCAACGCCATCTGGACGGGCATGCGCCTGCGCGACGACACGACGACCGGGGCATTCAACATGCGCCGCTGGCTGGACCACTCCGCCCTCGTCGCGTTCGCGGCCCAGGCCGCGGGTGCCCCGGAGCCGCGGCTGCTGCTGGCCAGCGAGGTCGGTCCGGACTCCGCGCTGCTGGCGTACGAGAGCATCCCCGGCACCCGCTTCGCCGAGCTCGACGACGTCACCGACACGGACCTCGAGCAGGCATGGCGGGCCGTGCGCACCCTGCACGAGAACCAGATCAGCCACCGCTCGCTGACCGCGGCGCACCTGCTGCGCGCAGAGGACGGGACGGTCTGGCTCATCGGCGGCGAGACCGGCAGCATCGCGGCCGGCGACGTCGCCCAGCGCATCGACCTCGCCGAGCTCCTCGTCACCCTGGCGATGCTGGCCGGGGTCGAGCGGGCCATCGTCACCGGCCGCACCGTGCTCGGCGTGGCCACCCTCGCCCGCGCACTGCCGGCCCTGCAGCCGGTGGCCCTGTCCCAGGTCACCCGCCGGGCGGTGCGCAAGCGCAAGGACCTGCTGGTCGCGCTTCGCGACGCGCTTGCCGAGATCCGTCCCGACGCCAAGGCAGAGCAGATCCAGTTCGAGCGAGTTCGCCCACGCACCCTCGTGATGATCGTGGTCGGCAGCATCGCGGGCTACTTGCTGCTGACCCAGCTCGCCCAGATCGACCTCGTGACGCTCGTCACGACGATGAGCTGGGGCTGGGCTCTCGTGGGCCTGGTTCTGACCGTGCTCACCTACATCGCCGCGGCGTGGTCGCTGTCTGGCTTCGTCCCCGAGACCCTCCCGCTGCACCGCACCGTGCTCGCCCAGCTGGCCGGGTCCTTCGCCACGCTCGTGTCCCCGCCCACGATCGGGTCGATCGCGATCAACGTCCGCTTCCTGCAGAAGTCCGGACTGCACCCGGTGCTCGCCGGGGCGAGCGTCGGCGTGGCCCAGGTGATGGCGTTCGTCTTCCACATCGTCCTGCTGTTCGCCTTCGGCATCGCGGCCGGCACGCAGAGCGACCACACCTTCGATCCACCGCAGTGGGTCGTCATCGGCGTCGTCGCCCTCGCCGTGCTGGCGCTCGCCCTTCTCGCCGTCCCCGCCATCCGGCGACTCATCCTCGAGCGGGTGCGGCCCACCCTGCGCGAGGTCATCCCGCGGCTCGTGACGGTCGTGCAGCGGCCGATCAAGCTGCTCGAGGGGGTCGGCGGGATCCTGCTCCTGAACGCCGCATTCATCGGCGTGCTGTATGCATCCGTCGTCGCGTTCGGCGGCAGCCTGAGCATCGCCGTTGTCGCAGTCGTGTACCTGGCCGGCGCCACGCTCGGCCAGGCCGCACCGACGCCGGGTGGACTCGGCGCTGTCGAGGCCGCCCTCGCCGCGGGCCTGACTGCCGGCGGCCTGGACGGCGGCATCGCGGTGTCGGCCGTCCTGCTCTTCCGGCTGCTGACCTTCTGGCTTCCGACACTGCCCGGCTACTGGTCCTTCAACTGGCTGACGAGAAAGGGATTGCTGTGAGCGACGAAGTCCGCCACCGCCATGTCCGGCTGACCTTCCCGCCAGGGCCGGCCACCGAGCCGGTGATCTACGAGATCGTCACCCGGTTCGGAGTGGTCCCCAACATCCGGCGGGCCGCGATCCACGATCACTCCGGCTGGATGGTCCTGGACCTGGCCGGTCCCGACACCGACCTCGACGCCGCGATCGCGTACATGACCGGGCGCGGGGTGGACGTCGCCCGGGTCGAGGGCGACGTGATGGAGGGCTGAGCGGGGCCTCGAGTCGCGAAGTCGGCCCGGCGCCGCGAGACTTGGGCCATGAGCGCACAGAGCCCTGAAGCCGACGGCATCGTCACGATCACGCCCACAGAGAACGGCCCCTACGAGGTGGTCGGCGACGTGCGGATCGTCTCGCCGGACGGCACCGTCCTGCGCGAGACGGCCAAGGCCTACCTGTGCCGCTGCGGCCACTCGCAGAACAAGCCGTTCTGCGACAGCAGCCACCGCAGGATCGGCTGGACCGAGGTCAGCGATTCCGAGGACTCCGCCGAATAGGCACCCGCCGACCTTGAGGTTGGCGTCGCAGAATCAGCCCCGGAACCCCGCCAACCTCAAGGTCGGCGGGGTTCAGTACGAGGGCTTGTCCGGCTCGATCTGGCTGACCCACGCGACGATGCCGCCACCCACGTGGATGGCATCGGCGTAGCCGGCCCCCTTGACGACCGCGAGCGCCTCGGCCGACCGGCCGCCCACCTTGCAGTGCAGGACGATGCGCTTGTCGGCCGGCAGCCGCTCGAGCGCGGAGCCGTCCAGGAACTCCCCCTTCGGGATGAGGATGGCCCCGTCGATGCTGACGATCTCGTACTCGTTCGGCTCCCGGACGTCGATGAGCACGAAGTCCTGCTCGCCGGCGTCGCGGGCGTCGAGCATCGCCTTGAGCTGCACCACGGAGATCGTCGAGTCGCGGGCGGCCTCGGCCGCCTCCTCCGAGATCGTGCCGCAGAAGGCCTCGTAGTCGATGAGCTCGGTGACCGTGGGGTTCTCGCCGCACCCCGCGCAGTTCGGGTCCTTGCGGATCTTGACCTGTCGGTAGGTCATCTCCAGCGCGTCATAGACCATCAGCCGGCCGAGCAGGCTGTCGCCGATGCCGGTGAGCAGCTTGATCGCCTCGGTGACCTGGATGGACCCGATCGACGCGCACAGCACGCCCAGGACGCCGCCCTCCGCGCACGACGGCACCATTCCTGGCGGCGGGGGCTCGGGGTACAGGCAGCGATAGCACGGCCCGTGCTCCGCCCAGAACACGCTGGCCTGGCCGTCGAAGCGGTAGATCGAGCCCCACACGTACGGCTTGTTCAGCAGCACGCATGCGTCATTGACCAGGTACCGCGTGGCGAAGTTGTCGGTGCCGTCCACGATGAGGTCGTACTGCGCGAACAGGTCCATGACGTTGGACGAGTCGAGGCGCTCCTCGTGCAGGTTCACCGTGACGTGCGGGTTGATCTCCCGCACGCTGTCTCGGGCGCTCTGCGCCTTGGACCTGCCGATGTCGCTCTGGCCATGGATGATCTGGCGCTGCAGGTTGCTCTCGTCGACGACGTCGAACTCGACGATGCCAAGGGTCCCGACTCCCGCAGCGGCGAGGTACATCAGGGCCGGGCTGCCCAGGCCGCCTGCCCCCACGCACAGCACCTTGGCGTTCATGAGGCGCTTCTGCCCCGTCATGCCGACGTCCGGGATGATCATGTGCCGGCTGTAGCGGCGCACCTCGTCGACAGTGAGGGCCTCGGCGGGCTCGACCAGGGCGGGCAGTCTCACGGCGACTCCATGGATCTCGGGCTGGGACGCCGCTGTCGGCGCCGGTGCAGCAGGCTAACCGCCCGACCGGCAGGGGCATTCCCGGCCCCGGGCCACCTGCCAACCGTTCGCAGGGCGCCGCGGCCGCTAAGCCTGGCTGCCGAGCGTCGTCAGCCCCTGTGCGACGAGGTTGCGCAGGGCTCGCAGCGCGACGGACAGCGTGGCGAGGTCGGGGTCCTCCACGACCGCGATCTCCTCGAGGGTGGCGCGTGCACGGGCGACCCCCGGGGCGTGCGCCTCCTCCCATGCCGCCAGCCGCTGAGTGGCCGGCATGTCGTCGGGCGTGGACTCGAGCACGCGCGCGGTGAGCCCGGCCACGACGGCGTACAGGTCGCTGCGCAGGGCCTGCCGGGCCAGGGCGTTCCACCGGTCGCCGCGGGGCAGGTCCGTGATGCGGACGAGCGTGCGATCGATGTCGTACCGCTCGGACACGGCGAAGTAGAGCGGGACTACCGAGTCGGCGGACTCGTCGGCCCGTCCGCAGACGTCGACGATGTCGAGCAGCGCGTACACGTCGAGCGCCGCGGCAATCGTGCGCGACAGGCCCTCGGGCGCGCCCGCGGCCATGAAGCGCTGGACCAGCCGGTCGAAGCGTTCCCGCTCGTTGCCCAGCAGGTGTGCCGGCACGAGGTCGGCCCGGTCGGCCACGATGGAGCCGAACCGGTCGATCTCCCCCTGCACGTCAAGGGAGCCGCCGCGGGTGTTGAGGAACCACCGGGTGGCGCGGTCGAGCAGCCGCCGGTTCTCCAGGTGCAGCGCGCACTGGGCGGAGGTCGGGATCAGGTTGTCCTGCTCGTTGATGCGCTGCCAGATCTGCGGGATGCCGAAGATCGCCATCGACGCCCACGCGGCCCGCACCACCTCGACTGCGCTCGCCCCCGTCTCCTCCATGGCCCGGAAGACGAACGTGACGCCGCCGATGTTCAGGAGCCGGTTGCACGTCACGGTGCTGACGATCTGCGCCCGCAGGGGGTGGCCGTCGAGCTCGGCGGCATGCCCATCCGCCAGCGCGGGCGGGAAGTAGGACCTCAGCAGGGAGCCGAAGTACGGCTCGTCGGCGACGCCGGAGGAGCTGAGCTGCTCGGTCAGCCAGATCTTGGCGTAGGCCAGGAGAACGGCCAGCTCGGGCGAGGTGAGTCCTTCACCGGCCAGCCGCCGGGTGCGCAGTTCCTCGTCGTCCGGCAGGAACTCCAGGGCGCGGTCGAGCAGCCCCTCCCGCTCGAGCTCACGGATCATGCGCTGGTGGACGGTGACGAGGCTCGTCGCGCCTGCCCGCGCGTTGCCCAGCACGACGTTCTGCCCGTAGTTGTCCTCGAGCACCTGCGCGGCGACCTCGTCGGTCATGCTGGCCAGCAGGCCGTCACGTTCGGCCGCGGGAAGCTCGCCGCTGCGCACGAGCGCATCCAGCAGGATCTTGATGTTGACCTCGTGGTCGGACGTGTCCACGCCCGCTGAGTTGTCGATGGCGTCGGTGTTCAGCCGGACGCCGTGCCGTGCCGCCTCGACCCGGCCAAGCTGCGTCATGCCCAGGTTGCCGCCCTCGCCTACGACCCTGCACCGCAGGTCGTTCCCGTTGATGCGGATGCGGTCGTTCGCCTTGTCCCCGACGTCGATATTCGATTCGTTCTGCGCCTTGACGTAGGTGCCGATGCCGCCGTTCCACAGCAGGTCGACCGGCGCCCGCAGCGCCGCGCGGATGAGGTCGTCGGGCGTCAAGGACGCCACGTCGGACGGGATGCCGAGGGCCTGCGCCATGGGCGCGCCGATGGCGATCGACTTTGCCGAGCGCGGGAAGACCCCGCCCCCCGCCGAGATCATGGAGGCGTCATAGTCGGCCCAGGACGAGCGGGGCAGGTCGAACAGCCGGCGTCGCTCCGCGAAGGACGTGGCCGCGTCCGGATCAGGATCGATGAAGACATGCCGGTGGTCGAACGCGACCACGAGGCGGATGTGCTCGCTCAGCAGCATGCCATTGCCGAACACGTCGCCGCTCATGTCGCCGACGCCCGCGACCGTGAAGTCCTGCGCCTGGGTGTTGATGCCCAGCTCGCGGAAGTGCCGCTTGACCGACTCCCAGGCCCCCCGGGCCGTGATGCCCATCGCCTTGTGGTCGTAGCCCACCGACCCGCCGGAGGCGAACGCATCACCGAGCCAGAACCCGTAGTCGGCCGAGATCGCGTTGGCGATGTCGGAGAAGGTGGCCGTGCCCTTGTCCGCGGCGACCACGAGGTAGGTGTCGTCGCCGTCATGGCGCACGACGTCGGGCGGGGGGACCACCCGGCCGTCGACGAGGTTGTCCGTGATGTCGAGCAGCGACATGATGAACTCGCGGTAGGCCGACTTCCCCTCCGCCAGCCAGGCCTCGCGATCCACGCCCGGGTCCGGCAGCCGCTTGGCGTAGAAGCCGCCCTTGGCCCCGACGGGCACGATGACGGCGTTCTTGACCTCCTGCGCCTTGACCAGCCCGAGTACCTCGGTGCGGAAGTCCTCCTGCCGGTCACTCCAGCGCAGCCCGCCGCGCGCGACCGGTCCGAACCGCAGGTGCACCCCCTCGACCTGGGGCGAGTAGACCCAGATCTCGAACTGCGGGCGCGGCAGCGGCAGGTCCGGAACCATGCTCGGATCCAGCTTCACCGCGATGGACATGCGGTCGATGCCGTCATCGTCGACCTGGAAGAAGTTGGTCCGGAGGGTGGCCAGGATGAGCGCCAGGAAGGACCGCATGATCCGGTCCTGGTCCAGGCTCGCCACCGCGTTCAGCTCGACCTCGACCTCGGCAACGATGCGGCGCACGGTGACGTCCCGGTCGGGCTTGGCGCCCGGCGCGAAGCGGGTCTCGAAGAGCTCCACGAGCAGCCGCGTGATGCCCACGTTGGTGGCGGCCACCTCCTCAATGAACCGCTGGCTGAACGACGAGCCGACCTGCCGCAGGTACCGCGCGTAGGCGCGCATGATCAGCGCCTGCCGCCACCGCAGGCCGCCCTGGACGATCAGGGCGTTGAAGCCGTCGACCTCGGAACGATCCGACCACGCGGACGCGAAGGCCTCCTCGAACCGCTCTGCGAGCGTCGACCGGCCGGGTATGTCCAGGTCGGGCAGCAGCATGCCGAAGTCAAGGATCCAGGCGGGTTCGCGCAACGATCGGGCGATCTCGTACGGGTACTCGTCGACGACATCGACGCCCATCGACTGCAGGATCGGCAGGACTCGTGACAGCGGCATGGCCGGGCCGATCCTCGTGACCTTGAGCCGTAGGTCGCGCCTGGTGCCGTTGGGCGGCTCGTAGATCTCCAGGGACAGCTCCCCGGGCGCGAGCGCCTCGATGACGAGCGCATCATTGACGCCGCGCCCGGGCCCGAACGCCTCCTTGTACGCCTCCGGGAACGCGTGCGCGTACGTCCGGAGCACGGCCGTCGAGGCACCCTCGCCGACGCGTGCGACCAAGGCGGTGCCGAACTCGTCCTGCCAGCTGCGCGCCGATGCCGAGACCGCCGCCTCGAGGGCAGGAACGTCGACATCGGGCAGCCCTTGGCCCTCGGGTACCCGGATGACGAAGTGGACGCGGGCGAGCAGCGATTCGGACACGCGCACGGTGTAGTCGACGGAGGAGCCCGCGAACGCCGACGTCAGCAACGCCTCGATGCGCCGCCGTACCGGCGTGGTGTACCGATCGCGGGGCAGGTACACCAGGCACGACATGAAGCGCCCGTAGTCGTCCGGGCGGAGGTAGAGCTTGGTGTGGCGGCGCTCCTGCAGGTGCAGGACCGAGGCAGCGATGCGCGCAAGGAGCTGGTCATGCACCTGGAAGAGCTCGTCGCGTGGGTACGTCTCGAGGAACTGCAGCAGGTCCTTGGCGTTGTGCGACCCGGCGACGAAGTCCAGGTCCCGCAGCACGGCCTCGTACTTGCGGCGCAGCACGGGGATGTCCAGGACGCTCTGCGTGTAGGCGCTCGACGAGAGCAGGCCGACGAACCTCCGCTCGCCGATGACGTTGCCCTCGGCATCGAAGCTCTTGACCCCGACGTAATCGAGGTAGACCGAGCGGTGGACCGTGGACCGGGAGTTCGCCTTGGTGAGGATCAGCAGCTCTGGCGCCCGGGCCAGTTGCCGCACGGCCGGCGGGAGCACGGCGAAGCTGCGCGAGGTGGCCGACGGAGCCTGGGCGGCGTCGGCGCTGAGGATGCCCAGCCCGCTGCCCGGGACGGGGACCAGGGCGTCCTGCCCGTCCACCGTCTCGAGGAGGTACTCGCGGTAGCCGAGGAACGTCAGGTTGTCGTCGGCCAGCCACCGCAGCAGCGCGACACCCTCGCTCACCATGTCCGCGGGCAGCCCGCGCGGAGGCGTCGCTGCGATCTCCTCGGCCAGGATGATGGCGCGGCTGCGCATGGCCCGCCAGTCGCGCACCGCCACCCGCACGTCGCGCAGGACCACCCGGATCCGCTCCTCCAAGGAGGCGTCGCCGACCGCCTCGAAGTCGCGCTCAATCTCGATCCACATCCACGACTCGGCCAGCGTGCCTTCGGGCCGCGCGTCATCGACATCGATGTCGAGGACCTCCAGCAAGGCACCGTCCGGGTCGCGCCTGACGACCAGCTGCGGGTGCACGACCAGGTGCACCCCGCGCCCGGCCTCCGCTAGGGCGTTGGACACCGAGTCGACGAGGAACGGCATGTCGTCCGTGACGACCTCGAGCACGGACGACACGTCGGCCGTCCCATCCGGTGGCGCCTCCCGCACGACCGCTGCCCCCGGCGGCCGCATGGCGGCGAGGGCGAGGAGCGACCGCGCGTGGCCGAGGACGACCTCGACCGGCTGGCTGGGCAGGTCCTCCTCGGAGAGGTAGCGGTAGAAGCGGGTGCACAGGACGCGCTCGTTGGGGTCGGCGATCCGGTCCAGGGCCTGCCGGTCCACCCGGTCCAGGATTCCGGTCACGTGATCGCCTCTTCACCTGACACCGCGCCAGCGGCGCGAGCCGCACGCCGTTGTGCAGGCCAGTGGCAACGCTATCCCCACGGGCACGACGACGGGCCGGTACGCCCATGCCAAGATGGCGGCGTGGCGACCTCCTTCCAGCATGAGCAGACCTTCCAGGCCGATCCGGCGGCCGTCATGGCGATGCTCAGGGATCCGGACTACATCCGCACCAAATGCGATCGCACCGGGTCGATGGACACGACCGTGTCGGTCGAGGACGGCCCAGATGGCGGCTGCGTCATCACCAGCGTGCGGGTACTGCCGGCCAAGCTGCCCTCGGCCGTCAAGAAGTTCGTGGGTGACACCATCACCGTCACCGAGCGGCAGGAGTGGGCGGCACCGGGTCCGGATGGAACCGCATCAGCGGCGGGCACGGTCGAGTTCAGCGCACCGATGGCCTTCACCGCCACGATCACGCTCGAAGCCGACGGGCCGGCAACCCGCGTGCGGACGGAGGGGTCCTTCAAGGCGTCCGTTCCGTTCGTCGGCGGAAGCATCGAAGGCACGGCCGCGGACCTGACCCGCAAGTACCTCGAGGTGGAGCAGGCCGTCGGCAACGAGTGGCTGGCGGGCTGAACCGCTCACCCCGTGTTCAGGCCAGCCGCGGTCCTACCCTTGACGTGAAGGCTGGCGACGTCCCGCGAGTGCCTGCCCGCTGATCTCGGCGCCTCCAGCGGGAGGGGGCAAGGCCATGATCGCCACCCAGGTCCCACGGAAGGCCCACCAGTTCTCGTTCGGGCTGCTCGTCGCCCTTGTGGGCGGGGGGCTCATGGCGGCTGGTGGGCTCGCCGGGGTCGCGCACGCGGGTATCTCCGACGGCACCCGCGACACCGCCTTCACCACGAGCACGGGAAGCGCCGCCGCTGAAGCAGGTACCACCGTCACGGCGATGCTGGTCCAGTCCGACCGCCGGATCCTCATCGGCGGAAGCTTCACGACGTGGGACGGCACCACCGTCAACCGCATCGTGCGCCTCAACTCCGACGGCACCCGCGACACCGCCTTCACCGCCAACGCCGGCACCGGGGTCGACAACGCACCGTTCGTGCTCACTGAACAGGCCGACGGCAAGATCCTGGTCGGCGGAGCCTTCTCGACGTGGAACGGCACCGCAGTCGGCCGCATCGTGCGCCTGAATTCGGACGGCACCCGCGACACCGACTTCACCGCCAACGCCGGCACCGCCGCCAGCAGCAACGTATACGCCATCACGGTGCAGACCGACGGCAAGATCCTCGTCGGCGGGCAGTTCGGCGTGTGGAACGGGACAGCCGTCGGCTTCATCGTGCGGCTCAATGCCGACGGCACCCGCGACACCGCCTTCACCACCAACGCCGGCACCGCCGCCAATAACACCGTCTACGCGATCACCCTCCAGACCGACGGCAAGATCCTCGTCGGCGGGCAGCCGACAACGTGGAACGGAACCACCGTGAACCGGCTCGTGCGCCTGAACTCCGACGGCACCCGCGACACCGCCTTCACGACCAGCGCCGGCACCGCCGCCAACAGCTCAGTCGGGACGATCAACGTCCAGGGCGACGGCAAGATCCTCGTCGGCGGTCTGTTCACGACGTGGAACGGAGTCACAGTCAACCGGCTTGTCCGACTGAACTCCGACGGCACCCGGGACACCGCCTTCACCACGCTCATCGGGACCGCGTCTGACAACAACATCAACGCGGTCGTCGTGCAGAGCGACGGCAAGATCCTCGTTGGCGGCAACTTCACCACCTGGAACGGCGCCACCGCCAACTACGTCGTGCGCATGTACGGGGACGGCACCCGCGACACGGGCTTCACCGCCTACAACGGCATCGCCGCCGACGGCAACGTGTACGCAGCCGCCATGCAGGGCGACGGCAAGATCCTGCTCGGCGGCAGCTTCGCCACCTGGAACGGCACCACGGTGAACCGGGTCGTGCGGCTCGCCGAGGCCGCCGCGCCCACGCCATCCCCCACGCCCACGCTCGCGACGGAAGCAGCGCCGGCACCAGCACCCGCCCCGACGGCCATGGTGGCGGTCATCGAGGAGACCCCGGCAACCGTGGAGGGTCCGCTGACTGCGGCACCGACGACACCGGACGTGCTTGCCGGCATCCCGGACAACCCATCCGTGCCGACGGTGCTAACCCCTGACTTCCTGCTGGTCGACCAGCAGGTGGCCGAGGCCACGAAGCCACGCGTGATGCAGAACCCGCCTACGGACCGGATGGGTCAGGCACCGCTGGTCCGCGCGACAACCGCGCGGCCGCTCGCTCTGGCCGCCTCGGGGCTGGTCGCGGGAACGGTTTACGAAGTACGGATCAAGGTGCGTGGCGTGTACGTGACCCTGGGCAGCACGGTTCCCGACGCCACCGGGGCAGCTCATCTACCGGTGTTCACGCCCACGCGCAGAGGGACCTACCCGGTCGCCATCATCGACCCGGCGACCGACCGGGCGAGCTACGTCAAGATCAAGGTCGGCTGACCTGTTCGCAGCGGGCGGAGCCGCTCAGCCCGCTGCAGCCACGGCGTCCGAGGCCTGCCAGGCCGCCAATGACGTGCGCAGCGATGTCTCGAGCACATGCTGCCGGCGCGTGGAGTCCATGAGGTTCGCCCCGATGGCCGCGAGGTCCTCCGGGCCGGGGCCGAGCATCCGGACGGTCACGCCCGCTGCACGCAGCACGGCGGCCTCGGCGCGCGCGGTCTTGGTCACCTCGGCGCGCCAGCGACGCTCCAGTCGCGCAGCGACCCCGGTGGGTCGGTCCATGGCGAACGACACCATGGGGGCGATGACGTAGACCTCGTCGAGGCCGGCATGCGCCACGACGTCGATCGACGTCGCCGAGACTGCGCCACCGTCGACGTACGTGTGCCCGTTGATGACCACGGGCTGGAACCAGCCGGGGATGGCGCAAGACGCCATGACCGCACTGGCGAGCGGCGCCACGGGCGCGCCGGGGCGGCCGAACACGATCCGACGGCCGTCCTCGTAGTCCATGGCGACGACCCAGATGCCGCGGTGCGGCGACCACTCGCCCATGGGGGTGAAGGCGTCGATGAGGTGCCCGACGCGGTCGAGCGATCTCGTGCCCTCCGGCATGAAGGCGCTGAGGACCGCGGTGGGCGGGAGCTGCCGCAGGTTGCGCAGGCTCGTGCCGATCAAGCGCGGGGATCCGGGGCCGAGCAACCGGGGCATTCCGGGCCGCTTGCCACCGGTGGCCGATTCGGCGTTGAAGGCGTAGCCAGCGAGCGGCCCGTCGGTGACCATGTCCCCCGCATAGGACTGCCGCAGCTGGGGCACCCGGACTCCGCCGCCGATGAGGGCGGCCAGAACCGACCCCGCAGACGTACCCACGATGACGTCGGCCTCCGCGACGACGAAGCCGTACTGCTCCTCGAGCGCGGCAAGTGCGCCCACGGCCCACGTGCCGCCGAGTACGCCGCCACCACCCAGAACCAGGCCGCGTCGCGGACGCCGATAGGGCGTGGGGCCTGGGTCGGCCGCCGGCTGGCTCACGACGGCTTCCGGCGGCGGGCGGGCGTAGACGCATCACCGCGCACGGCCCGCAGGCTGCGGCGGGAGCGGTCCCGGCGGGCCAGCATCTCGTCCATCGATTCCTGCACGCAGGAGACGAGGACATCGACGTCAGGAAGGGCGTCGCGGTCGGCGTAGAGCCCGAGGTAGACGCCGCCGTCATACGACACCAGCCCGATGCTCAGCGCCTGGCCCTTGGTGAGCGGGACGGCGGGGTACACGGCCAGCATGCGCGAGCCGGCCAAGTACATCGGGCGTTGCGGGCCGGGGACATTGGTGATGACGAGGTTGTAGACCTTGCGGGACAGCGACGAGCCGACCCGGGCGCCGAGCGAATGGAGGGTCGCGGGGGCGAAGCCGGCGATGTTGACGATGGCATCGGCCCCGACGAAGTGGTTGGCCTCGTCAAGCTGGGCCAGCTGGAAGGCGATCTGCTGCAGGCGAACGGCGGGGTCCGGCTCGCCGACGGGAAGGTCGACGAGCGTGGCGGACACGCGGTTGCCGCCCGCATCGCCTGTGGCCTCGGCCGGCACGGCCACGCTGACCGGGAGCAGGGCCCGCAGCAGGTCGCCCTGCGACGCCGGCTCGCCGCGGGTCATGAGCCAGGAGCGCAGGGCGCCGGTGAGGACGGCGAGGATGGCGTCGTTGATCGTGCCGCCGAACTCCGTGCGGACCCGCTTCAGGTCCGCCAGGGTCAGGTCGACCGTGGCGAACCTGCGCTGCTCGCCGATCGGCACGTTGAGGGGCGTTGATGCCGGCGGGCGGGCGACGGCAACAGCGGCCGCGAGAACGTTGACCGTGCGCTCGGCAGCGCCGGTGACCGCGCTGGAGACGTCGACGACTGCCCCGCGCACCGCCTCGAAGGCCGAGGCTGGCCTCGTCGCGAGCTCCGTGAACGCCGACGACAGCAACTCCACGTCACTGGGCTCGGGCCGTGGCCGCCATGCGTCGCCAGCGACGACGACGGTGTCCTCGGTCGGGTCGAGCAGCACCTGCGCGATGTCGACGGCCGACAGCCCGTCGACCAGCGCCTGGTGGCTCTTGCTGACCACCGCGAAATTGCCATCATCGAGCCCCTCGACGAGGTACATCTCCCACAGCGGCCGGCTGCGGTCCAGCGGTCGGCTCATGAGGCGGGCCACCAGCTCATTGAGCTGCTCGCGTGAGCCTGGGCGCGGCAGCGCCGAGCGCCGAACGTGGTACGCGACGTCGAACCGCTCGTCGTCGACCCACACGGGCCGCGCGACGTGGAACGGGACCTCGCGCACCCGCTGGCGGTACCGGGGCACGAAGGGGATGCGCTGGCGGATGAGGCGAACGAGTCGCTCGTGGTCGAAGCCGCCAGGGGGCGGGGAGAAGATCGCCACCCCGCCAGCGTGCATCGGGGTGGTGGCGTCCTCCATGTAGAGGAAGGAGGCGTCGAGCGCCGACAGCCGTACGGGCATACGGCATCCACCTCCCTCGTGCTGGCCCTCCTATCCTGACAGAACCCCCGCCGCCAACGTGACTAATGAGCGCCGCACGGGTGAACGGCGGGCACCCTCGCCCAGTGACGCGCCCCGCGCCAGGCAGGACTCCAGCGCCCGCGCGTCCTGGGGCACGGAGACCACGGGAGCATGGATGCCCAGGTCCCCGATGGTCGCCGGCCAGCCGCGCGAGCGCCGGCCCGAGGCGCGGTTGGCGACCACCGTGACGTCGGCCGTCAGGGACACCGCCTGCAGGCCCGGCCACGCTGACGCCAACCGGGCCGCTCCCACGGCCGAGGCATCGGCCACGGCCAACACGCGGTCGGCTGCGGCGACCGCGGTCAGGGCCGTGGAGTTGCGGCGGCGGGAGAGGGCGACAGGGGCGTCGTCGGCCTCCAGGCAGAACCCCACGTCGATGACCGTGGCGTCGAATGCCGCCCGGCAGGCGGACCAGACCCGGTCGAGTGCGGCGGCGTGCAGATCGGCCCAGTCCGCCGCCGATGCCAGCCCGGTCATGACGTGCCAGGACCCGCGGACCACTCGGGTGGCACCCGACAGGGACGGCGCCAAGGTGCCGTGCGACTCAGCCAGCCGGCAGGCACGGAGCAGGCCGCCGGAGTCGTCGACGATGCCCAGGGCCATGGCCACGGACGGCGCGTACGTGTCCGCGTCGACGAGGCAGGTGCGCGCACCACTCGCGGCCAGCGCCTCGGCGATCCCGATGGCGACCGTGGTCCGGCCGGGCGAGCCCATCGGCCCCCACACGACGACGACGTGGCCCGCACGGCGTTGCTCCGGGGGCGCGGGGACATCGACAGGGCCGCCGTCGGCCGCCCCCGGCTCCCAGACCCCCGTCGACCAGACACCGGCATCCACCGTCCGCGATCCGCCCTCGACGGACCCGCCGTCGGCAGCGGACGCCGTCTCCTCCATCGAAGCCCGCAGGGACCGCCACGTCGCGGCCGGCTCGCCAGCGCCGTCGGCAACCGCCCGGACTCCCCAGGCCTCGAGCCGCTCGACGTCGAGCCGGTCGAGGGCAAGGCCGACGAGCGGCCCCCGGTGGCTCGATGCCAGGTGATCGACGGCCTCGGCGGACAGGCGTGGCAGCCCGGCGGTCAGCAGGATGGCAACGTCAGGGTCCAGGGCTGCCACTGCCAGCAGGTCGACCGCGTCCACGCAGCGCCGAACGACGCGGATGCCGCAGCCCGGGGCCGCCACGACCAGGGCCTGCTCGCCGGGGGCGTCAGGGGTGGCCAGGACGAGGTCGATCATCGGCCCTGGGCCTGCGCTGCCGGCCCGGGCGACGGATCCGGCCCGCTGGCTGCCGGAACCGCGACAAGGTCGACGACGCCCGAGCGCGCCGCAGCCACGATGTCAGCGACGTCGTCCATGGGTACGTCCAGCACCACGCCTATCTCGCCGCCGAGCCCCTGCTCGGGCGACGCGGACGCAACGGGCACGGCGACGAGGACGAGGACTGGTGGCCCCGACCCATCGGCAGGACTGGACCACACATCGACCCGGTCCCCCGGCTGCAGCGCAGGTGGAGCGTGCAGCGGGTCAACCGGGACGGTGACCGCTCGCGTCGGCTCTGGAGGCGAGGTGGCGACCGCCGACCGGGGCACGAGTTCGCCGGCCAGCACGGGCCAGCGCAGCACCCCGTCGATCGGCTGGTCGAGGTAGGGCTGGGCAGCGTCCCGGGGCATTCGGACGGCGACGAGCCCGTCCAGCCTTGCCCCGACCGACAGGTCACGAGTCGCCCGCAGGACGGTGACAGTGTCGTCGCCGTCCGCCATCAGCCGGGCACCCACGAGCATCGATGCGGCGACCAAGGCCAGGCCCAGCCACAGCCGGGCGTCGCCCCATGTGGCCCGGCCGATCCGTCGGACCTGCGGGACTGCTGCATCGGCTGACGACCGTCCCATGACTGCTCCCCTCGACCCGCGAAGCATCACCCCGGGACTGCCTCTCCGCGAAACCGCTGTCCACAGGCCCGTGGCGTACCGACGTCAGGGGCGGGACTTTGGCACGATCAGCGCGTGACCACCCGGTTCCTCACCTTGGCGGACGTCGCGGAGACGCTGAACATCTCCGCCGCCCAGACCTACGCACTGGTTCGCAGCGGAGACCTCCCGGCGATCAAGATCGGCGGGCGTGGGCAGTGGCGCGTCGAATCGGCCGCCCTGGAGGAGTTCATCGCGCGCAAGTACGAGCAGACCCGCGAGTTCGTCCGCACCCACCCGTTCGGCGAGGCACCACCCGACGAGGGCTCGACTGACGAGGGCCCGGGCGCCTAGGGCGTGTCTGATGGTTCATAGCCAGAACAGGACGATCGCGGCGAGAACCAGTGCGGCACGGTAGGTGCGGGCGTGCTTGTCGTACCTGGTGGCGATGCCGCGCCAGCTCTTGAGTCGGCAGAAGGCGCGTTCG
>JAUSNB010000007.1 GCA_030645615.1 Actinomycetota bacterium
ATTTCTTCAACCCGAGAAACTCGGGCCCGCTGGAAAATGCCAACGGCACCGGCGACGTCGGTTCGATCAAGTGCGGCGATGCACTGCGCCTGATGCTAAAGGTGAATCCGGAAACCGAGCTTATCGAGGACGCGCATTTCCAGACCTTCGGCTGCGGCTCGGCCATTGCCTCATCCTCGGCGCTGACCGAAATCATCAGGGGCAAGACGCTGGACGAGGCGCTCAAGGTGAGCAACCAGGACATCGCCGATTACCTCGACGGCCTGCCGCCGGAAAAGATGCATTGCTCGGTGATGGGGCGCGAGGCGCTGCAGGCGGCGGTGGCCAACTACCGCGGCGAGGAATGGAGCGACGACCACGAGGAAGGCGACCTGGTCTGCAAGTGCTTCGCCATCGACGCCGTGATGATCGAGGACACCGTGCGCGCCAACGGCCTCAAGACGCGCGAAGAGGTGACTAACTACACCAAGGCCGGCGGCGGCTGCTCGGCCTGCCACGAGAAGATCGAGGATGTGCTGATCGCCGTGAATGGCCGGCTTTACAACAGCGAGCCGAAAGCGCCAAAGGCTCCCGTCGAGTCGCCGGTCAAGCCGAAACTCACCAACTACCAGCGCATTCGCAAGATCGAGGACACGCTGGAATCCATCCGCCCCATGCTGCAACGCGACCACGGCGACGTGACGCTGATCGAGGTCGACGGCAAGAAGATCTACGTCGCGCTTTCCGGCGCATGCCAGGGCTGCCAGATGGAAGCGGCGACCCTGGGCGGCATCCAGCACAAGCTGGTCGAGGCGCTCGGCGAACTGGTGCAGGTGCTGCCGGTCGGCGCCATGGCGAATCACTAGGGAACGTCGCCATGAAACCCATCTACATGGACAACAACGCCACCACGGCCTGCGATCCGGCCGTGGTCGAGGCCATGCTGCCGTTCTTCACCGAACAGTTCGGCAATGCATCCTCCATCCACAGTTTCGGTGCGCAGGTCGGCAAGGCACTGAAGGAGGCCCGCGTGCGGGTGCAGACCCTGCTCGGCGCCGCTCACGATTCGGAGATCGTGTTCAATTCCTGCGGCACTGAGTCGGACTCCACCGCCATCCTCTCCGCGATCAAGGCCCAGCCCGAGCGCCGCACGATCATCACCACCGTGGTCGAGCATCCGGCCATCCTGACGCTGTGCGATCAGCTCGAAAAAGAGGGCTATGTCGTACACAAATTGAAGGTCAACAAGAAGGGCCGCGTCGACCTCGATGAATACAAGTCCCTGCTCAACGACCGGGTCGCCATTGTCTCCATCATGTGG
>JAUSNB010000015.1 GCA_030645615.1 Actinomycetota bacterium
GGCGTGAGCTCCACCACTCCTCGGACGAGCTGCCCACTGACATTGGATTCGCTATGCACGGTGCCGGGCGGAACGACCGCGGTCTGGCCGGCCGTCAGAACGACCGTCTCCTTCCCGATCGTGAATGTGGCCTCGCCGTCCAGGATCGTGAAGACCTCGGCGCTGCCTGGGTGCGTGTGCTCAACGATGCTTCCACCAGGTTCAGAGACCCAGCGGTATCGCACCACGGCACCGCTCGACTCCAGGCCGGTCACGGTGTACTGGATGTGCTCGCCGGTAGCCGGGTTGTAGGTGGTGCGGTAATGGGCCATGCGCCCATTGTCATCACGCGCGCGTCGCGGCTTGAGTCGGGTCTCCGTGTCGCGGAGGCAGGGCTTGCGTCTCAGGAGTGCTTCCTGGCGGACTTTGTGTCACGGGTCGAGGCCATACAGTCAGGGAAGGATCAGGATGCGCACGTCCCACTGGCGGGGAGGCCCATGAACAGGCGTTCCATCCGCGCGGCCATCGTCGCTGGGGGCGCGTCCATCGTTCTGCTGGCAGGCCTCGTCGCCAGCGCGGCCCCCGTCCAGGCGCGCGAGCTCGAGGCCGTGGACGTCACGAGCACCACGACCCGCAACATGTGGGTGGCGCCGATGTGGAAGCAGTACGGCGCCATGGTCCTCCGGCAGGAGGACTACCAGGCCTCCCCCGAAGGCCGGTTCGTGTACAGCATCGAGGTCGGCGAGATGTGGGACAACGGAAGGCGATGCGTCCTCACCCGTAACGGCACCGTGATCCTCGACGGGAAGTGCAAGGACAGCATCCCGTGGGGCGGCCTGGAGCTGCCCGGATCCGGCAAGTACGCCCTGACGTTCAACGGCCGCAAGGTCGCGTCCTGGACGTTTGCCATGCCGTCGGACGTCCCGACGCCGCTGGCGCCGGCCGCGTGCGCGATCACCTCGTTCCGCCCCGGCCTCGTCGGCGAGCTCGGGCCGACGTTCCAGGTCACCACGAACGGGCTGTGCAGCAGCGGCTACTGGTACTACCAGGCCGACTACCCCGACGGCGGGCAGGCGTACCGGCGCTTCCGACTGCCGACCGACGGCGTCTTCCTGGTCAGGGACCTCATCTCGAACACCGAAGCCGTTACGCTCAGCGTCGTCTTCCTGCCTCGCGGCTACCAGGTGCTCACTGCCTCGTCGCTCGCGACACCGGCTGGGGCCAAGCCGGGATGGCATGCGGTGCCCCAGCAGATCGGCTACTGATGGGCGAGGATCGGCGAGCGCCCGACGTTGGCGTGCGCCCAGCGGCCCTCGATGACGTCGCATCCGTGGCGACGATGGTCGCGGCCGCCTTCGCCGCGGACCCCGCCTGGTCGTTCATCGTCGGGCCCGGCAACCCCGCCGCGAGGGAGGCGTTCGCCCGCACCCTGCTCATGCCGCGCATCGGCCGGGGCACCGCATGGGTGGCGGACGACTGCACGGCCGTCGCGATGTGGGACCGCATCGCTGTCGAGCGCCAGGTCGACGATGACCATGACGTGCGATGGGCGGCATTCCGTGTCGAGGTTGGCGAGGAGGTCTGGGCCCGGCTCGAGGCATACGAAACCGCGCTGAAGGCGGCCGCCCCCGCCCGGCCCTACTGGTACCTCGGGGTGCTTGCCACCCACCCCGGCCACCAGGGTCGTGGCCTGGCGAGCGCCGTGCTGAGTCCGGGCCTGGAGGCGGCGGACGCCGAAGGCTGGGACTGCTGGCTCGAGACGTCGACGCCCGCCAACAAGGCCTTCTACGCCGGCCGCGGCTTCACCGACGCCGTGCCGGTCGACGTGCCCGGCGGGCCGCCGACCTGGTGGCTGCGCCGACCGGCGCGGCAGTCGCCGCGGGACTAGGCGATCTTGCGGCGGTAGGCCACCATCGCGAGGCCGTAGGCGAGCACGAGGAGTCCGAGGCACCAGGCGAGGGCAATCCAGATGTCGGTGCCGACCGACTGCTGGGCGAACAGGTCGCGGATCGCGTTGACGATGGGAGTCACCGGCTGGTTCTCGGCGAACGCGCGGACGGGGCCGGGCATGGTGGCGGTGAGGACGAAGGCCGAGCTGATGAACGGCAGCAGGATGAGCGGGTAGGAGAACGCGCCTGCGCCGTCCACGGTCTTCGCGGAGAGCCCGGCGATGACGGCGAGCCAGGTCAGCGCCAGGGTGAACAGGACGAGGATGCCGGCCACGGCGAGACATCCCAGCGCGCCGGCACCCGAGCGGAAGCCCATGAGGAGGGCGACCAGCATGACGACCGCGAGCGAGACCAGGCTGGCCACCAGTGAGGTCAGCACGTGCGCCCACAGCACGCTCGAACGCGCGATCGGCATGGACTGGAAGCGCTCGAAGATGCCGCTCTTCATGTCCATGAACAGCCTGAATGCGGTGTAGGAGATGCTCGACGCGATCGTGATGATCAGGATGCCGGGCAGCAGGTAGTTCACGTACGAGTCCGACCCGGTGTCGATCGACCCGCCGAAGACGTAGACGAACAGCAGCATGAAGGCGATCGGCATGATCGTCGTGGTGATGATGGTGTCCGGGCTGCGCGTGATGTGGCGAAGCGACCGACCGGTCAGCAGGGCGGTGTCGCCGAGGAAGTGCCTGATCATTGCTGCTCCTTGCTCGTGGCTTGCCCACCGCCGACGATGGCGAGGAAGACGTCCTCGAGGCTCGGCTGCTTCTCGACGTACTCGACCGTGGCGGGCGGCAGGAGGGCCTTGAGTTCGGCCAGGGTGCCGTTCGCGATGATCCTGCCCTCGTGGAGGATCGCGATCCGGTCGGCGAGCTGCTCGGCCTCGTCGAGGTACTGGGTCGTGAGCAACACCGTCGTCCCCTGCCCGGCGAGCTCCTTGATGCTGCTCCACACCTCGAGGCGCGATTGCGGGTCGAGGCCGGTGGTCGGCTCGTCGAGGAAGATCACCGGCGGGTTGCCGATGAGGCTCATGGCGATGTCGAGCCTGCGGCGCATGCCGCCGGAGTAGGTCGCCACCCGGCGCTGCTCAGCGTCGGTGAGGCCGAAGCGGGCCAGCAGGTCGTCCGCGATCCGGCCGGCGTCCTGCTCGTGGCGCAAGCGGGCCATGAGGACGAGGTTCTCGCGGCCGGTGAGGATCTCGTCCACGGCCGCGAACTGCCCCGTGAGGCTGATGGACTCCCGCACGCTCGCCGGCTGCGTCGCGGCGTCGAACCCGGCGACGGTGGCCGTCCCCGCGTCGGGCTTGAGCAGCGTGGCCAGGATCCGCACCACGGTGGTCTTGCCCGCGCCGTTCGAGCCGAGCAGGGCGAAGATGCTGCCCCGTTCCACGTCGAAGTCGATGCCGCGCAGCACGCGCAGTTCCTTGAACGACTTCTCCAGCGCCTGAACGCGCAGCGCCGGGGCGGTCTGCGTGGTCATCCGGACGCCTCCTGGCTCCCGGGGCCCATCTCCTCGGCGCGCGCGATGGCCTCGTTCAGCCGGCTGCGCTCCCGGGTGATGTAGCCGCCCTTCTCGTAGTTCTGGACCAGAGCCTCGGCAAACTCCACAGGGTCCTCGCCGACGATCTGGCGGATAGGCGTCCCGTCCGCAGCGGCCCGCTCGAACAGGTCGGCCAGGTCCTCGAACAGCGACGCCGCGTTGTCTCCGTCGACCGGCCCGAAGTACATGAGGTAGCGCTCGATGCCGACGACGGCCGTGCGGTAGTTCTCCGGAAGCTGCTTCACGCGGGCCTTGTACTCCCGCCAGCGCCGCTTGTCGCCGATCACCTTCAAGGTGAAGTCCGAGATGCCCATGATCAGTTGCCTCCTTCGCGGAGCTGGTCCAGTCGCTCTGCGAGGAAGCTCCACGTCCTCCAGAACTCGTCGAGGTACTCCCGTCCCTGCGCGTTCAGCGTGTAGACCTTGCGCGGCGGCCCCTTCTCGGACGGGACCTTCTCCACGTCGACGAGGCCGCGCTGCTCGACCCTGATCAGCAGCGCGTAGACAGTCCCCTCGGCGATGTCGGAGAAGCCCTTCTCCCGCAGCCAGGCGGTGATCTCGTAGCCGTAGGCAGGCTGGCGCGCCAGGACGGCGAGGACGATGCCCTCGAGCGTGCCCTTGAGCATTTCGGTCACCTGCTTGCCCATGGACCGCGCCCTCTCTCTGCTACTCAGTAACAATGACTACCAGTAGATAGTAACACTGAATAGTGGCGCAAGGTCAACCGTCGAACCTAGGATCACCGCCATGGCCACCAACCCCGACCGCGCGAGCTACTTCCCGGCGATCGAGAAGAAGCACGGGCAGCCGATGTCCTACTGGTTCGACCAGATGGAGCAGATCGCCGACCGCAAGTACCCGGAACAGATCGCCTTCCTGCGCGAGAACCACGGATTCAGCCAGGCCCACGCCAACGCGCTCGTGCTGTACTGCCGGGGCTCGAAGAGCGCTCACCGCGTCAACACCGTCGACGAGTACCTCGCGCCCTTCGACCAGACCAAGCAGGCGACCGTGCGCGCGATCTTCAAGGCCATCACGACCAAGTACCCGAAGCTGGAGCTCGTCATCGCGTGGAACCAGCCCATGCTCAGGCTCGACAGCCAGTACGTCTTCGGGGTCTCGGTGCTGACGAACCACCTCCTCATCGCGCCCTGGGGCAACGGCATCCTCGACGAGTTCCGCCCGCGCCTGGCCGACTACAAGGTCAACAAGAAGACCATCCAGGTCCCGGTCGACTGGAAGCCCGACGCGAAGCTGCTCCGCGACATGGCCGCCGCGCGCATCGCCGAGATCAACGCCTAGCGCCGTGGAACTGGATCCGACACGACTGGGGTCCGCCGACCCCGGGCCGTTCTTCCACGGCACGAAGGCCACGCTGAGCACCGGCGACTTGCTGGAGTCCGGCAACAGCTCCAACTTCGGCTCGGGGTCGGTCGCGAACTTCGTCTACCTCACCGCGACCCTCGACGCCGCCGTCTGGGGGGCCGAGCTGGCGCAGGGCGACCCGCCCGGCCGCATCTATGTCGTCGAGCCCACCGGGCCCTTCGAGGACGACCCGAACCTGACCGACAAGAAGTCCCCCGGCAACATCACGCGGTCCTACCGCACCCGCGACCCCCTGCGCGTGGCCGGCGAGGTCGTGGGCTGGGCGGGCCACCCGCCCGAGGTGCTCCGGGGGATGCTGGACCGCCTCGAGGAACTCAAGCGGCAGGGCGTCGAGGCCATCAACGACTGACCCTGCGCACCGGCTAAGCCGCGGCGGGATCGGGCTGGTGGATGCCGAACGTGTTCCCCTCGGGGTCGAGGTAGTAGCCCTGCCACGCGACCCCTGTCAGGGCCATCTTCGGCAGCGCGACCTGCCCGCCGGCGTCGAGGATGCGCGCCTCGACGGCGTCGTAGTCCTCGACCTGCATGGTGCACACGAACGCGTTCGTGCCCGTGCCGGGCCCGCCGGTCGGGGCCGGGCGAGGCAGCAGGCCGCCGTTGATCCCGGGCTCGTCGTCGGGACCCGTGACGATGCCCCAGTAGGTGGCGCCCGTGAACTCGCCCCAGTCCTGGAAGGCCCAGTCGAACACCGCACCGTAGAAGGCCTTCGCCCGCTCCACGTCGTCGGCCTGGATCTCGAAGTGCACCACCCGTGCCATGACGCCTCCCCTGATCGATCCCGAACCAGCCTGACAGGTACCAGACCCGGTGACCACCGATCTCGCCCCCGGCGCGACTCTGCCAAGATCCGCGATATGACACTGCCGTCCCACGCCGACTCGATCTACATCGAGCGCTCGCCCGCCGACCTGTACGCCATGGTCTCCGACGTCACCCGAATGGGCGAGTGGAGCCCGGTCACCAAGGCGGGCCGGTGGGACGACGGGGCCACGGCCGAGGTCGGGGCCTGGTTCTTCGGGCGGAACGAGACACCGGACGCCACGTGGGAGACGCGGTGCCAGATCGTGGCCGCCGATCCGGGCCGCGAGTTCGCCTTCGTCACCCTGGGAACGGTGGCGCGCTGGGGCTACTCGTTCGAGGCAACGGGCGCCGGCACGACGGTGACCGAGTCGTGGGAGTTCCTGCCGGGGGGCATCGACTTCTTCCGCGAGCGCTTCGGCGACGACGCCGACCGCCAGATCGACGAGCGGCTCGAGCGCGCGCGGACGGGCATCCCGCAGACGCTCGCCGAGCTCAAGGCCGTCGCGGAATCGACAGGCTAGGCCGAGCCCATCCTGCTCCGGGCTGGCCCTACGTCCGGCCAGTGATCGGAGGAGACTTGGCGCTGTGGGCTCCGCGGCTCGCCCCGCTGAGGAAGGACAGGGCCATGAGCGAGGAACGCCAGGTCGGGTCATTGAGCGGCTGGGTAGCCCTGCCGATCGTCGTCGTGCTCTATGTCGCCACGCCCCTGCTGGCCTGGTGGTCGTTCGCCTCAGGCGGCGTCTCCAGCGAAGGCGGGCAGCCGGTGTGGGCGCTGCTGGTCCTCGCCGTCGTCAGCCTGCTGCTGGCGATCGTCGCGACCGTCGGCTTCTACACGCTGCAGCCCAACGAGGCCCGCGTGCTGATCCTGTTCGGCACCTACAAGGGGACCGTCCGCAAGCCGGGCTTCATGTGGGGCAACCCGTTCTACGCCAACGGCTCCGCCGGCCAGCAGCAGGCCGCCCGCATGACGGGCCGCAAGGCCAAGGGCGAGGGCGAGTCACCACAGGCACCGAGCCGACCGCGTCGCTACAAGGTGTCGTTGCGCGCCCGCACCCTCAATGGCGAGCGGCTCAAGGTCAACGACCGACGGGGCAACCCGGTCGAGATCGCGGCCGTCGTGGTGTGGCGCGTCGAGGACACGGCGAAGTCGGTGTTCGACGTCGACGACGTCGAGAGCTACGTCGCGACCCAGAGCGAGACGTCGGTGCGCCACCTCGCGACGAGGTACCCGTACGACGCGGGTGAGTCGGCGGCCGACGAGCCAGAGGAGCTGACCCTGCGGGGCAACGTCGACGAGGTGTCCGACGCCCTGCGCATGGAACTCGGCGAGCGTCTTGCGCCCGCGGGAGTGACGGTGGACCAGGCGCGGCTGACCCACCTCGCCTACGCCCCGGAGATCGCCCAGGCCATGCTGCGCCGCCAGCAGGCCGAGGCCGTCATCGCGGCACGGCCCAAGATCGTCACCGGTGCCGTCAGCATGGTCGAGATGGCGCTCGCGGACCTCGAGACGAAGGGCATCCTGGTGCTCGATGCCGAGCACCAGGCGACGATGGTCAGCAACCTCATGGTGGTGCTGTGCGGGGAGAGCCAAGTGACCCCGGTCCTCAACACCGGGCTTGGCTAGCGCGCGGCGAGCGCCTGGCGGAAGCGCTTGTCCTCGTACAGCAGCACATCGGCACGGGCTAGTGCGGCCTCGAACGATTCGTCCGGTGCCCAATCGGTGACCCCGCACGACCACGGGCCCGGGGACTGCTCGCGGAGTCGGCTGACGAGCGTGCTGGTGTCCGATGGGGCGGTCTGCGCGAGGATGACGAGGAACTCGTCGCCGCCCATCCGGACGGCCAGGTCGTCGGGGCGCAGGCCGCCTCGCAGCACGGCGGCGAACTCCCGCAGCAGCCGGTCTCCGGCCTGATGGCCGCTCGCGTCGTTGACGACCTTGAGGCCGTCGAGGTCGATCGAGATCAGGGTTCTGGGCAGGGCAGCCCGGCCCGGCCTCGGGTGGATCCGGAACGACTCGCGCAGGCCATTGCGGTTGAGCAAGTGGGTGAGGGAGTCGTGCGTCGCCGCGCGGGTCACCTCGCCCACCACGAGACTCAGGCCAAGTGCGATCCCGAACAGCATTCCCGTCATGAGGAACCAGGTCTCCGCCAGTTCGTCGATCATGCCGCCGACGTGGATCGCGACGAGATATCCAACGGAACTTAGGGCGGCCACGTTGTAGGGGAACCAGCCACGCCACCAAATGCCGGAATAGAGGACCGCGACGAACGTCCCGATCGCAACGGGTGTCGTGGTCCTGATCGCCATGCTGACCGTGGCTGCTACTTGGATGAGCGCTGCTGCCTTCAGGAACCACGCGGGGGTCCTCTCCCGCCAGGCGAGGAGAACGCCGACGATGACCAGCTGGACGCCGACTTCCGGCAGCCACGTGCCGGGCTCGCTCGGGAACTGGAACGCCCGGACCACGGAAGACGCGATATAGGCGCCGCACCACAGCAGCATCGTCCACACCGGGCCGCCCATGCGCTGGAAGGCGTGCCTCATGGTCCCGCCCGCCGCGGCGGTTCGGATCACCGGCTAGGTCTCCCAGTACTGGATGGTGACCTTCGTAATCGCGTCGCCGACCTTGATCCGGTAGTCGTACGTGCCGTCGCACCACGTGCCGTTCTGGCACCAGGGGTCGAGGAAGAGCTTGGCGGAGCCGTCCGAGGCCCGGGTGATCCACTCGGTGTTCCACTCGCCGTCCTGCATGAACTGCAGGTACACCATCGGCGTCTCGCCCTGCGGGACCGTTACGAGGATCCTCGGTACCTCGCCGCCCGGGTAGTCCGCTGCCCGGAAGGTACGGTCGCCTCCGCGCACGTCGTCGCTCCAGACCCACGAGTAGTCCGCCCGGGCGCCCTTCTTCTCGGTCGAGCCACTCATGCCCGTCGTCGCCACGGTGGCGGTGCCGGCGAGCATGACCAGGGCGGCCATCGCGGCGATCGTCGTTGCCAGTGTCGCCAGGGGATGGCGGCGGTAGGTGAGGCGGTACGTCCGCTCCGGCCGGCTCCACCGTCGCGTGCGCGTCGTGCCGTCGGGCAGGTAGTCGTTCACGCGCCGAAGGGGGTGGTACGAGTCCCGCCGCTCGTGCTGGCCTTCGTATGCGCTCATCGGACCTCCTGACCGCGCGTCCTGGCCTGGTGCCGGTGTCTGCGTTCAGTTCGACGCTAGAGGCCGATCCCGGCCTATCCGGGTGCCGAGAATCGGTTCATCCGGGACCATCCCTGCGCGGGGCCTCGATCAGGGGCGCTTCTTGACCAGGGTGCCCAGCCCGAACTGGTCGAAGTGCTCGATCGTCACCGTCCCGGCATCGGGGCGGAAGTCGACGGCCGACCGTCCGAGCCCACCCTCGCCTGGCATGCGGTAGGAGAAGCGGTTGCCGCCCCAGGCGGTCAATGGGAAGGCCATCGACTGAGGGCCGAGAAGGAGGACCAGCCGGTTCCCGCGACGCACGACGCGGGCATCGCCCACGTACTCGTTGGTGTAGGTGCCGACGTATGCGGCGAGCGGGCGGGCGGGCGTCGCTCCCGGCGGCGGCGTGCGGCCGGCGAGCATCGTCCGGTCGACCAGGATCGGCGCGAATGCCTGCGCGTAAACCTCGAACCAGTCCCGCTGGAGGGCCCCGGTCTCGGCGATGTCGAAGAACGAGGCGGCGACCGCCTCGGACTCCCCACGCGGCAGCCCGTTGGACAGGACCACGATGCCGAGGTCGGCCGCAGGCGCCATGTCGACGATCGTCCCCGCGCCCGCGTAGAACGCTCCACTGTGGCTCCAGCGGACGTGCCCCGTCCCGTCGACTCCCGTGCCGATGCCGTAGCCATACAGCCCTGGGCGCGCGGTCGGGTCGGTCGGAGGCGCGCTCACCGAATGCGGCTGCCGCATGACCTGGAGCACCGCGGGATCGATCAGCTGGCGGCCATCGATGGTCCCGTCGCCCAGTTGCAGCAGCATCCACCGGGCCATGTCGTGGGCCGTCGAGCTCAATCCCCCGGCAGGTGCCTCAGGGTCGCCGTCGAGCGACTCCAGGTGCTGCCACACGCCGTTGACCGGCCGGTGCGTGAGCGCCTTGTTCGGCGAGCGGTTGTAGTCGGCGAAGCGGTATGACGACGACGTCATGCCTGCCGGCGTGAACAGGAGCCGGTCGGCGAAGTTCGCCCACGTGCTGTTCGCCGCCGCCGCGACCGCCTCGCCGCCGGCCGTCAGGCCGAAGTTCGTGTAGTCGTACCCTTCCCGGAACGGCGACAGCGGCAGGAACCGCAGCCGGTCGAGGATGTACTCCTGCTGGTAGCCGATGCTCTCCAGGTCGTCGCCCGCGTGGTCGGGCAGCCCGCTGCGATGGGCGTACATGTCGCCGATCGTCACGTTCCTCGTGGCGTACGCGGAGTCGAGGGCGAAGCCCGGCAGGTACCGCCGGATGGGGTCATTCCATCGCACGAGGCCCTGCGACACGGCCCGCGAGATGACCGTCGCACCGACCGGCTTGGAGACGCTGGCCATCTGGAAGACGGTGTCCGCGTCGACGGGGAGGCCGCTGCCGGCCACGCGCTCGCCGTACCCGGCGGCCAGGAGGACCTTGCCGTGGGAGACGACCGCGACGGCCATGCCGGGCACCCCCGCTCGCGCGCGGGCGGTGGCGACGAGGCCCGGCACGGCCGCGACGGCCCGGGCGACGTTGGCGTCGGTGATGTCGATGGCGGTCCAGGTCGACGGGCCCGTGTCGGTCGTCTCGGCACGGGCGGCCTGGCCCCCCATCAGGCCAGCGACAATGGCGAGCGCCGCCGCGACGGGCAGTAGGCGTGATCGCAGTCTCATGGCGGGCAACCTCCGGCTCGATGGCTGCCCGTCATTGTGGCACCACCTCCACCGGGCGCAGGTGGCTAGCCGACGGACTGCCGGGTGCGCACTGACCGAAGCCGCCGGTAGCGGTGCACGGTCGCGGGCGCATGCGCGAAGGCCTCCGGGTCGTCCAGCAGCTCGTCAAGCAACTGGTAGTAGCGGGATGACTCGAGCCCGAAGTGCTGGCGGATGGCCTGGTCCTTGTTGCCGTGGTACCGCCACGGCTGCCGCTCGAAGTCGAGAATGGCACGCTGAACTGTGGTCAAGGTCGGATTCCCTGCCGGACATGTCGTGGGGTGATGGGATGGGCAGGCTGGGTCCTCGGGAGTCTTGGGGTATCCCGAGGACCCAGCCACCATGCTCGGGTGCCGGAGATGTGCCCTCGTGACGCCCGGGGCGAACGTATGGGCGGCCGGCGGCCCGCGGGAATACCTACTGGCGAGTTGTGTCGCGGATCACGATCACGATCCGGTTACCGATCCGCCCGCGGTCGACGTCCGCGGCCAGCGTCCGCGGGATGGAGCCCAGGCACACGTTCGAGTGGGACGTGCTCAACCAGCCGAGCCTGCCGGCCTGGTTCGACCGGCTGCGTGCGGAGGGTTGGTTCCGCGATTCCGACATCCCTGGCGTGAAAGCGTCGACCGGCACCATCGTCTACGCCTTCCACTACCTCGGGGCTGCCGAGCAGAGGGGTGCCTGACCCGTTCGCATGATCCGGCGATCCCGCCTCAGGACGAGGCTGGTTCCTCCCTCGGGGCGATCCGCAGCTTCACGTAGCGCACCTCTCCGCCGGTGGTGCTGTCGACGCCCACCAACGCCACCGGGTACACGCCGGCCCGGGTGAAGGAGACGACCGGCAGGTCCGCCAGCCCGTCCTCGTCAGCGGTGATGCTCGCGAGGTCGACGTACGTGCCGCGCATCTTGACGCGCACTTCGTACGTGGCGTCCGGCTCCAGGCCGCGCACCCGCAGCGACACCGGCTCCCCGGCCGCTCCCTTGACGATCGGTGCCGCGGCGAGGGAATCGCCGACGGGCTTGCGCATCGTGCGCAGGGTGGCGTCGTCGACCTCGTCCTCGCTGGCGAGCCAGAGCCCCGGGGCGACGGGCACGGGGTCCGGCCCGTACAGCACCTCGTCAAGCGTCGATGCGCCACCGCCCGACGACGTGCCACCAGTCCCCTCCGCACTCACGGTGATCGTGATCGTCGCGGTTGCCGAGCCACCGGCCGATCCGCTTGCCGTGACGGTGAACCGAGTCGCCGGCTGAGTCGCGGTGGGCGTGCCGCTCACGACGCCGGTGCTCGCATTCAGCGACAGCCCGGCAGGCAGGGCCGGCGAGATGCGGAAGGTCCGCGTGCCTGAGAGCCCGGTCGAGGAATACGAGCGGGTCGCGGTGATCGCCGTGCCGACGCTCGCGGCGACCGTCTGCGTCGACGGCGTGAGGGTGGCCGCCGACACCGTGATCGTGACCGTCGCCGTGGCCGAGCCGGCGTCCGAGCCGGTTGCGGTCAGCGTGTAGCGGGTGGCGGACTGCACCGCGGACGGCGTTCCCGAGACCACGCCGGTGGTGGTGTCGAGGGCAAGGCCCGCGGGCAGGGCCGGCGAGACGGTGTATGCCTTCGTGCCGACGATGCCCGTCGACGTGAAGGTACGGGTCGACGTGATCGCGGAGTTGACGGTGGCAGAGACGGTCTGCGTCGATGGCGACAGCGATGCGGCGGCAACCGTGATGGTCACCGTTGCCGTGGCGGTGCCCGACGGGGTGCCCGTGCCGGTGATCGTCACGGCACCCGCCGACTGGGATGCCGTAGGCGTGCCCGAGACCACGCCGGTCGACGTGTCCAGGCTTAGGCCCGCCGGCAGCGTCCCCGACGTGACGGCGTACGTCACCGGAGCCGTCAGCCCCGTCGGCGTGAACGCCGTTGTCGAGGTGATGGCGGTATTGACGGTGGCGGACACCGTCTGCGTCGACGGGGAGAGTGACGCGGCAGCCGTGACGGTGAACGAGATGGTCGCCGTGGCGGTCAGGGCCGTTCCCGCAGTGGAGTCCGTCGCGGTGATCGTCACCGACGACGCCGACTGCACGGCGGTCGGCGTTCCCGACACCACGCCCGTTGCCGAGTCCAGGCTCAGCCCGGACGGCAGCGTCCCCGACGTGACGGCGTAGGTCACCGGAGCCGACAGTCCCGTCGGGGTGAGCGCCGTGGTCGCGGTCATCGCGGCGTTCACGGCCGACGACACCGTCTGGGACGACGGTGCGATGGACTCCGCACGAATGGTGAACGTGATCGTCGCAGTGGCGGTTCCGGTGCCCGAGCCCGTGGCGGTGATGGTGACCGCGGCCGCGGACTGCGCAGCGGTCGGCGTACCGGACACCACGCCGGTCGACGCGCTCAGCGAGAGGCCGGCCGGGAGCGTCCCCGACGTGACGGCGTAGGTCGCCGTCCCGACGATGCCGCTCGTGGTGAAGGCCGTCGTCGCCGTCAGCGCCGCGTTCACCGCACCCGTCACCGACTGGGTCGCCGGCGAGAGCGAGGCGGCAGCCACCGTGAGGCTGACCGTTGCAGTCGCCGTGAGCGGCGTCACCGCAGTGGAGTCGGTCGCGGTGATGGTCACGGTCGCGGCCGGGTCCTGCACGGCCGTCGGCGTCCCGAAGACCACGCCGGTGGTGGTGTTCAGGCTCAGCCCGGCGGGCAGGGTTCCGGAGGTGACCGCGTACGTGACGGGGGCGGTCATGTCCGCGGGGGTGTACGAGGTCGTCGGCGTGATGGCCGTGTTGATGGTGCCGGACACGGCCTGGCTGGCGGGCGTGATGGCTGCAGCGGCACTGGCCGGGGATGCGCCCGCGAGGACCCCGCCGAGCAGCGCGCCGGGCAGGACCACGAGCCCGGTGAGCACGCGGGCCAGCTGCCCCGCCGCCCGTCGGCTCGCCCTGCGCTCGTTCGACACCGCAACCCCACTGCCCGAATCGCGCCCCCGGCCACTCCCACGTGCCCGGCCAGCGCCTACGACGTCAGTAGAACATGGGGGCCCGGGACCATGCCACGGGTGCTGCCCGTGCGAGGCATCCGCGACTCGCCCGTCAATCGGCCCGGGACATGGCCGTTCGTCACTATCGTTCCGGCTAGGAGCCCAGCCCGTGGGCCTCCGTGAGCGGTCGGGAGATCTCGATGAGTGACCAGGTTGCCAAGCCAGACGGCAAGCGGCTCGGCGGCGGGGTGATCGCCTCGCTCGTGGGCCTGGGCGTCCTCGTCGTCTTCGTCCTGCAGAACCGCGAGGACGTCACGTTCACGTTCTTGTTCCTTGAGTTCACCTGGCCGATGTGGCTGTACACGATCGTCATCGCGGTCGTCGGAGCGCTCATCTGGTTCGGCCTCGGCGTCATGCGGCGACACCGTCGTCGCCAGGCCCGTCGCGACTAGCGCCTAGCCCGTCCGACCCAGCGGGGCGGCGACGGCGATGTTCGGCTGGTCGCCCGCCAGGTAGTAGCCCGTGACGTCGACCGTCAGGTCCGTTGCTCCTGCCGACGTCGTCAGCACGATCGTGCCGTCCGACGCGACCGGCACGATGGCCGTCCCTTGGCCGCGGCCGTTCATCGCAACCTTGACGACGGGCAGTTCCGTGCCCTTCGGCATGCGCACGCCGATCGTCGCAGGCGCCGTCGACCCGAGCGCGGTGACCGTCACCGCGACGGCGACGACTCCCTCTGCCGGGACGCTGCCCTGGCCCGCCACCATCGTGCGCACGCCGCCGCTGTCGCCGCGCCAACCCGAGGCCTGCAGCCGGCATGGGTCCTTGGGCACCGGCGTGGCAGAAGGCATCGGCAGCGGGTCCTCGCGCTGGCCGTCCCAGCCATCGCCCCAGTCCCCCCAATCCCCCCAGTCCCCCCACCCGGGGTCGAAGCCGGTCGCCACCCCCACGCCCGCGCGCGTGGCGAGGACCCGCGTCGGGGCGACCGCGACGATGTCGGCCGCCCGCCCGCCGGCAACCGCGTCGGCGCTGCTGCGCCCCGAGGGACAGAAGCCCGGCAGGACCGTGCCGTCCCACAAGGACGTGCGACCGCTGGCCCCGTCCCACGTCAAGGAGACGTGGATGTGGTTGCGATGGCATGACGTGTCATTGCCCGACTTCGGATCCGAGAGGCAGTTGTCCAGCTCGGTCCAGCCACGCTCCGGTGCGTAGGCAGCCCAGAAGCGGTTGTTCCACCCGATGTACATGATGCCCAGCCGGGTGGCGTTGCCGTGCGGCGTGCCGGCCTTGTCCGGCCCGACCAGCCAGGCCAGGAAGGCCTTCGCGTTGGCCTTGCCCTGCCGGCTGCGCACGCTGGTCATCCAGTCCAGGGCGCGGCCGTCCTTGTGCTCGCTGGTTCCGCCCACGCCGCACCCTCGCGACGTGCCGATCGCCTGGCCCTGCCCGTACGTCCGCTTGATCAGCCGGACGAGGGAAGCGGTGCCGGGCCACGGCGTGGAGTGGCACGTGCGCTGGGCCTCGTAGCTCGCCGGGGCGTCGTACTCCGCCGGGAGCGCTCGGGTGATGACCGGGGCCTTAGCCGACGGATACGACGTGCTCGTCGCGCCGGGTTCCCCGACGGTCGTGGGGGATGCGGGTGCGGCGAGCGCCACGGCGACGGCGAGCGCCGCACTCGTCGCGAAGATGGGGCGAGCATGGCCGAGCCAGCGAAGCGTCATCGATAACCCTTCTCCTGCAGGTGAGGAGTTGGCGTTCCCTATAGGCGTATCGGCTCGTCGCTGCGCAGTACTCCGGTTCGTCCGTCCCCCGTACCCTTCGACCCTACGTCTTCGGCGCCCGGAGACCAGTACGGGCGGTGTATAACGACCCGATGAGCACACTGGGCGTCGTCGTCACGGGAGCAGGCAACGGAATCGGGCGCGCGTTGGCGCGGCGCATGGCCGCCGAGGGGGCGCGGGTCGTCGTCAACGACCTCGACCCGGTCGCCGCCGAGGCCGTCGCCGGCGAGATTGGCGGGTTCGCGATTCCGGGGGATGCCGCCAGCGAGGACGGCGTGACCGCCCTCATCGAGGGGGCGCGGGGACACCTGGGCTCGATCGACGTGTACTTCGCCAACGCCGGCATCGACGTCGCGGGCGGGCTCGACGCCACGGCCGAGGACTGGCAGCGGTCGATGGACATCAATGTCATGGCGCACGTGCGAGCCGCGCGGCTGCTGGTGCCCACGTGGCTCGAGCAGGGCAGGGGCCGGTTCGTCGTCACCGCCTCCGCAGCGGGCCTGCTCACCATGCTGGGCAGCGCCCCGTACGCGGTGAGCAAGCATGCGGCGGTCGCGTTCGGCGAGTGGCTCTCCGCGACGTACGGGCACCGGGGCGTCACCGTGCAGCTCATCTGCCCGCAGGGCGTGCGCACGCGGATGCTCGACGAGGCCGGCGCGGTTGCGGAGATCCTCATCCGCGATGCCGCGCTGGAGCCGGAGGACGTGGCCGAGGCCGCGTGGCAGGCGATGCAGGACGACCGCTTCCTGATCCTCCCGCACCCCGAGGTGGCCGACTACTACGCCGTGCGCGCCACGGACACCGAGAAGTGGCTGCGCAGCATGCGCAAGCTGCAGGGCAAGCTGGACGCCCTCGAGGCGTCGCGCGCCGGCCGCGACTGACCCGCGCGCCAACACCTGCCAGTGGCGTCAATCCGCGGCCCGGGGAGCGACGCCAGGTGCTGGTGTCGGCGGGGCTAGCGGCGGACGACCCAGACCAGCGATCCCTTCACCTTGGTGCAGACCAGCTTCTTGCCCTTGTAGGTGGCCTTGGCGCCGGCCTTCGTGCACGGTGCCCCCGGCTTGGCCACCGTGGCGGCCTTCCCGAGCGTCAGCACCGCGCTGCTGATCCGGGCCTGCTGGTCATCGGAGCCCACGACGTAGGAGAACCAGACCCGCAGCTGGCCGTTGACCAGCTTCAGCACCGGGTCGAGGGCGCGGGCGCCCTTGGGCGCGTAGAGCGGCGCCGCCCGCTTCGTCCACGTCAGGCCATCCGGTGAGCTGAGGATCTCGAGCTGCTGCAGCGAGCCGCCGCTTCCCCGGTTCGAGGTGACCATGAGGTACGTGCCATCCGACATCGCGAGCGGCGCGGGGTCGACGAGGTCCGGGGTGTCGGCGACGAGTCCGTCACGCTTGGTCCACGTCAGCCCGTCCGGCGACGTCGCCATGTGGATGCCGTGCTGCGACGTGATCGTGTTGTAGAAGAGCAGGTACGACCCGTCCGGCTTCGTGATCACGACAGGCACGCCGCACCCGACGTCGTCGAAAATCGGGCCGGGCTGCTGGGTCCAGTGCAGCAGGTCGCTCGACGTCGCGTAGTAGAGCTGCTTCTTCTGCTTCGAGCACTGCACGGTCGGCGGCGCGCTGAAGCTCACGCCCGAGTAGTACATGCGGTAGCTGCCCGGACCCATCCGCACGATCGAGTAGTCGAAGCCCGGCGGCAGTGCGACGTCGGTGGCCTTGGTCCAGGAGACGCCGTCCGTCGAGGTGTACGCCGAGGGCTGCAGCGACGTCGGGTAGAGGTAGTACGTGCCGGTCGCGTCGTCGTAGTAGACCTCAGGGGACACGCCCAGCGGCGATGCGGGCGTCGCCAGGGTGATGTCGAGGGTCGCGCCGGAGATCGTTGAGGGCGTGGCCGACAGGATGGCGGCGCTGGCTGGCCCGACCAAGCCCACCATCAATGCCAGCGCGGCGATCCCGGCCATGCCTGTGCGCAGGCGAGTCTTCATGGCATCCCCCATCGTCGGCGTCACGGGTGCGGTCACGGTACCGCTGTCAGCCCAGCGAATCCTCGGGAGCGTGCATCCGGTCCGGGGCCGGTCCGGCTAGGACCACGACCAGGGGGCACCGAAGAGGATCGTCAGGTTCACGGCCAGCCCCACGACGGGGAGCAGCACGATGAGTACCAGCGCGATCACCCGGCTCAACCGTCCCGCGGAGGTCGTGCGCTTGGCGACGAGTCCCCAGGCCATCGCCCCGAGCGGGCCGAGGTAGCTGATCGCCGCCCAGACTCCCGTGGCCAGCATTGCCCGATCGGCACAGCCCTCGGATCCGGAGTCGCACGACATCACGTTGGCCATCAGCACCCCGATGCCGACGACCGTCACCACGAACAGGACGACGACGCACACAACGATGAGGACGGTGTTGGGCAGGCCGCCCGGTCGGGCCTGCGAAGCCTCATCGCTCATGTCCGCTCCCTTCGCGCCGCGTGGGTGAAGCCACAGTAGGGCCACGGGCTATCGTGCCGGGGGAAACGACGAGGACGGGGACCGATCGTGGCGGTGGCACGCACGCGACGACTCCCGTGGGGCGTCGCCCTCGGGATGCTGCTCGCGACTGCCTCGCTGCTCGCCGTGGCCGGGCCTGCGGCAGCGCACACGGAACTCATCTCAAGCGACCCTTCGGATGGCGCCGTGCTGGCAGCGGCCCCGACCGCAGTGTCGTTCACGTTCAGTGAGGCGCTGCTGCCCGACACGACCACGATCTCCGTGAACGACGGTGACGGCAACGTCATCGCGAGCACCCCGGTCGAGCCGAACGGCGCGACGGTGTCGGCGCCCTGGCCCGCCGACGCATCCGCCGGGACGTTCCAGGTCGCCTACCGCGTGGTCGCGCAGGACGGGCACCCGCTGACCGGGGCGATCACCGTCACCATCGAGGCTGCGGCGTCCGCCCCAGGGTCCTCCGCGGCTTCGCCATCCCCCGCGGCATCGGCGACGCAGAGCCCGGTTGGCGAGCCCGCGGAGCCTGCCCGCGGCATGGCGGGAGCGCTCGTCGTCACCGTGCTGATCGCCGTGGTCGTGCTCGCCATCGTGGCCGCGGCCGTGATCTGGCGGCGGCGTTCATCCTGACGGTTGCGGTCAGCCGGTCGTGGAGGGCGAGGCCGGCGCCGACGGGGTGGCGGGCGTGGACGGCACGGGCGGCGTGAGCCCCTGATCCGGCGGCGTCGGCACCGTGGGCTGCATGCCCGGGAACCCCGGCTGCTGGCCACGGTCGTGGCCGTGGCCCGGTCCCCCGCGTTGGCCTGGGCCTTGACCCGGGCCTTGGCCTTGGCCCTGCTGCCCGGGGAACCCCGGCGGGCCCTGGCCGTCGCCGAACTGCGGACCGCCCTGGGACCGCTCCCCGCCGAGGACGAGCCGCTCGCCGCGCGGCCCGTCGGAGGAATCGGCGGTGAGGTTGCCGATGACGAAGCCGCCGATGCCGGCGACCACGATCAGTCCGGCCGCGACCACGCCGCCCACGACCTCCAGGATCGTGCGGGTGTGCGAGGCCGCCGGCGCAGCGGGAGCGACCCGGGTCGCGACGACGGGCTGCTGGTCGGCGAGGGGTAGCGGCTCGGGCAACGCCGAACCTATGGGGGTGGTGTCGTCCGTGGGCTCGCTCACGCTGGCGCCTTTCGCTGGTGACCGCCCAGGCGGGCGGTGACGGTCCCACTGTTGCGCGGTTTCGTGAAGGGACCGTCCTGCCCGTGTTAGGGCTGTGTCAGGAGGCCGGCTCGTCCGGGCAGGTCCCCCAACGGCCCAGGCCCGCCGCGACGGCCCGCTCCTCGGCCGCCCTCAGCTCGGCCTGCCAGGCCCCCGGCCGGGGACCGTACTGGAGTTCCTCGGCATATCCCCCCTCGACCGCCTCGAGGTTGAACAGCGACATTCCGCCGGCTCCTTCGATCCACACGTAGGCGAGCGTCCGGCCGTACCGGTCCTCGCGATCCTGCGCCGCGTCGAACTCCAGGGTCACCTGCTGGTCCGCCAGCCGGTCCTGCGCGAACTGCGAGGCCTCGGGGCCGAAGCAGGCGACCGGGCTGCCCGGCTTGACCGTCTCGGGGGTGTCGATGGCGATGAGCCGCACAGTGACGTCCGCGCCCGCCACGTCGACGTGAATGGTGTCGCCATCGACGACCTTCGTGACCCGCAGGCCGGCCATCGTCTCGCCCCGGGGGACGAGCCCCGAAGGGGCCTCGCTGGTGCTCGTCGAGGGCGCGGGCAGCGCCGCCTGTGACGAGGTGCCGCATGCCCCCAGGGCCACGGCGGCGCACAGTGCGGACCCCGCGAGGGCTACCCGGCGCCAGCTCACGCGAGCAACGTAGCCGACCGGCCCGACACCGGATCGCGGCCCGGGCCTGCCTCGATCGCGCCCGGGTGCTTGACTTGCCGCGTGGCGAAGAAGGGCAAGGCCGAGGACTCCGTCGAGCGCATCCCGAAAGGCCTGTACGAGAAGGAGTTGTACGCGCTGCAGGCCGAGCTGGTCAAGCTCCAGGAATGGGTCCGCAATGAGGGCAAGCGCATGGTCGTGGTCTTCGAGGGCCGCGATGCCGCGGGCAAGGGCTCGGCGATCAAGCGGGTCACCCAGTACCTCAACCCCCGCGTCGCCGGCATCGTCGCCCTCCCCACTCCCACCGACCGGCAGAAGACGGAGTGGTACTTCCAGCGGTACGTGGCCGAGCTCCCGGCCGCCGGCGAGATCCGCCTCTTCGACCGGTCCTGGTACAACCGCGCGGGAGTCGAGCGGGTCATGGGCTTCTGCACACCCGATGAGTACCGGCGCTTCCTGCACCAGACGCCGATCTTCGAGCGGCTGCTGATCGAGGACGGCATCATCCTGCGCAAGTACTGGTTCAGCGTCAGCGACGAGGAGCAGGAGCAGCGCTTCCGGTCCCGCCTGCGCGACCCCATGCGCCAGTGGAAGCTCTCGCCGATGGACATGGAGTCGATCACCCGGTGGGAGGACTACTCACGGGCGAAGGACGAGATGCTCGTCCACACCGACATCCCCGAATCGCCCTGGTACATCATCGAGGGCGACGACAAGAGGCGGGCGCGCCTGAACATGATCCACCACCTGCTGTCGAGCATCCCCTACTTCGGCGACGTGCGGCCGCCGCTCGACCTGCCCAAGCGCCCAGAGCCCACCGGCTACGAGCGCCCCCCACGCGAGCTCAGCCACTACGTGCCTGACTACGCCGCCGAGCTGCTTGCGCGGAGCGCCGACGGCGGAAGCAACGGCGACTAGGCCCAGGCCTCGCCGGTCACGTCGGTGAGGTGATGAATCGGATCGTGCAGGACGTAGCGCGCGAAGCTCTCGACCGTGAACGGCTTGTCGTCGCTGCGACGGCCCGGGCGTGGCCACTGGCCCTCATCGAGCCCGGCGAGGTCAGCGGAGAATCCCGATGCGTTGGCAGCAAGCGCAGCCATGACCTCATCGAGATCCTGTGCGGCGTAGTCCTCCTCGACCGCCGTGGCGTCCTGGTCCCAGTTGGCGAAGAGCGGGTCGTCCTGGTCGAGCATGAGCGCGGTCCGGTAGCGGGCCAGCGCGAAGACGTCGCGCACATGGCAGGCGTACTCCAGCGGTGACCAGGTCTCGGCATTGGGTCGCGAAGCGACGTCGCTGATGCCAGCCACCGCCGACGACCATCGCTGGCCGACATCCGATGCCAGTGCCGCGAGATCGCCACGCCCGGGCTCGCGCGAGTCGAAGCCGCAGTCAGGGCAGCGCTCGCCGAGAACCCACGTCCAGTCCTTCGTATCCGGTGCGATGTTCACGCCGCAACGGTAGTAGCCGCGCCCTACGGTGAGGTGCGTGACCGGCAACATGGGCATCCACCGCCTGCTGCACTACGACAGGCGCGACCTACGCGGTGACCTCCTCGCCGGCGTGACCGTCACGGCGTACCTCATCCCGCAGGTCATGGCCTACTCCACGCTCGCCGGCCTCGCCCCCCAGACGGGCCTGTGGATCATCGTGGTGTCGATGGTCGTGTACGCGATCGTCGGAACGTCGCGCGTGCTGTCGGTCGGCCCGGAATCGACGACCGCACTTCTCACCGCCGCGGTGCTGGCACCCCTTGCGTGGGGCGATACCGCGCGATACGCGACCCTTGCCGCGATCCTCGCCCTGCTCGTCGGCGGCTACGCGCTCCTGGCGTGGGTGTTCCGACTCGGCTTCATCGGCGACCTGCTGTCCAAGCCCGTCCTCACCGGGTACATGGCGGGCGTGGCCATCATCATGATCGCCAGCCAGCTCACGAAGGTCACGGGCGTGGAGACGGCCGGGGACAGCTTCCTCGCGATCGCGCGGTCGTTCGTCGGCAACATCGGCGACGGTGTCTCGTGGATCACGCTGGCCATCGGGCTCGGTGTCGCGGTGCTCCTGCTGGTCTTCACCCCACGGTTCCCGAAGGCGCCGGTCCCGCTCATCGTCATGCTGGGAGCCACGGTCGCCGTGGCGGTCTTCGGGCTGGCCGACAGGGGCGCACTCACGGTCGGCGACTTCGACGCGGGCCTGCCGACCGTGGGGTTCCCGTCGCTCACATCCGCGGACCTGAGCCTGCTGCTCCTGCCCGCGCTCGGCATCTTCGTCGTGGGATACGCCGACAACATCCTCACCGCGCGTGTCTTCGCGGCCCGCCACGGAGACCGGGTCCACAACAACGGTGAGTTCCTCGCCATGGGCGCCGCCAACCTCGGCTCGGCCGCCGTGTCCGGCTTCCCGGTGAGCTCGAGCGCCAGCCGGACGGTCATCGCCGACTCCACCGGTGCGCGTACACAGCTCTACTCGATCGTGTCCGCCGTGCTCGTCGTCGCGTCCGTGCTTGCCTTCAGCAGCCTCATCGCGATGTTCCCGCTTGCCGCCCTCGGCGGGCTCGTCGTCTATGCCGCCATCCGCCTGATCGACCTCAACGAGTTCCGCAGGCTGTTGCACTTCCGCCGTCGCGAGTTCCTGCTGGCGGTGTTCGCCCTGGTCGCGGTGCTGGCGTTCGACATCCTGTACGGCGTCATCGCGGCCGTCGCACTGTCGGTCATCGAGCTGCTCACCCGGGTGGCCCGCCCCCACGCAGCCGTCCTCGGCCAGCCCGACGGGGTGGCCGGCTGGCACGACATCGACGACTACCCGCAGGCCCGCCAGACGCCCGGGCTCGTGGTGTTCCGCTACGACTCCCCGCTGTTCTTCGCCAACGCGGAGAACTTCATCGAGGCGGCCCGAGCGGCCGCGGACACCGCCACCACTCCGGCACGCTGGCTGCTCATCAACATGGAGGGCGTCACCGAGGTCGACATCACCGGACTCGACGCCCTGGAGGAGGTACGCGGCCACTGCGAACGGCACGGCATCGTGCTGGCCCTCGTGCGAGTCAAGAGCGAGCTCCTCCAGGAGCTGCAACGGCACGGCGTGGCCGGTCGGATCGGGGGCGAACGCATCTACCCCACGCTCCCCACGGCGGTCGCCGCATTCACGCAGTGGGCGCAGGCGAATCCGACAACGCCGTCGGACTAGTCAGCGGGCTTGGCCTCGGGTGGCTTGCCCTCGGCCGCCCTGCGCGCGGCCTTCTCCTCGCGCACCCGCTCCTCGATCGCCAGCGCCTCCTCCGGCGTGGGCGCGCTGCCGCCGCGGCGCGCCGGGATCCACCAGGCGCCGGCCGGCTTGTCGGGGTAGCGGTCGATCGTCGCGTCGAGCAACTCCGCCAGCCTCGCATGCAGCTGCTCGGTGACGACGTCCGGATCCACGCCCCGCGGGACCGGCATCGGCTCGCCCACGGTGATGCAGATCGGCTTGCCGCGCGAGAAGTCCCTGACCCCGTAGGACAGCAGGCGCGCACCGCCGAAGATGACCATCGGGATGAGCGGCACGTCGGCCGCCCTCGCCATGCGCACCGCGCCGTTCTTGATCTCCTTGATCTCGAACGAACGGCTCATGGTCGCCTCGGGGAACACCCCGACGAGCTCGCCCGCCTTCAGTGCGGCGACGGCGTCGCGGAAGGCCGCCGACCCGGCGTCGCGATCGACGGGGATGTGCTTCATGCCGCGCATGAGCGGCCCGGCCACCGGGTGCTTGAAGATTCCGTCCTTGGCCATGAACCTGACGAGCCGGTGGTGGGAGTAGTGCGCGGGAAGGCCGCCGAGGGCGAAGTCGAGGTAGCTCGTGTGGTTGATGGCCAGGACTGCGCCGCCGCTGCGAGGGGTGTTCTCGATCCCGACCATGTCGAGCTTGAGGCCGAGCGCGGCGAAGAGGGTCCGCGCGGTGACGATGATCGGGCGGTAGACCAGTTCAGCCACGCGGGTCTCCCGCAGGCGGCACGTCGAGGCGGCGGGCAGGGGACTGGCTCTGCAGCAGGGTATGCACCTCCGCGGCCCGGTACCGGCGGTGGCCGCCGAGGGTGCGGATGCTGGAGAGCTTGCCGGCCTTCGCCCAGCGGGTCACCGTCTTGGGGTCCACCCGGAACAGGGCGGCCACCTCGGCGGGGGTCAGCAGGTGCTCCGGCTCGGCGCTGTTCGTGGACATGCCCGCCTCCTTCACGACGCGGTCCCGTCGGGGCCGATGAGCGTCCCATTCATCCGATTCGTCACTCTGGCACCGGAGCCCTCCCGGAGGCAACTCGACGCGGCGGATCGCCCTAGGGTGGGCGTGCGACAGAGGAGACGCCATGACCGAGCCGGACACCGACCCCTGGCACGACTTCGACGGTCACGAGCAGGTGATCGTGGCCCAGCACGACGGGGTCCGGATGGTCGTCGCCCTGCACTCCACCGTCCTGGGCCCAGCCCTCGGCGGCACCCGGATGGCCACGTACTCCGATTCCGCGAGCCCCGCGGCCGCCGCGTACGGCGATGCGCTGCGACTGTCGCGGGCGATGACCTACAAGAACGCCCTCGCCGGGCTGGACCACGGCGGCGGCAAGGGCGTCATCCTCGCCGACCCGGCGGCCAAGCCGCGCGACCTGCTGCACGCGTATGCGCGACTCGTCGAAGGCCTGGGCGGGCGATACGTCACGGCGGGCGACGTCGGGATGACGGTCGCGGACATGGACTTCATCGGCGAGCAGTGCCGCTGGACGACCGGCCGCTCGCCCGAGCATGGCGGCGTGGGCGACTCGGGGATCCTCACCGCCTTCGGTGTCTTCGAGGGGATGCGCGCCAGCGCGGCCGCGGTGTGGGGCACGCCCGACCTCGCCGGCCGGCGCGTCGGCGTCGTCGGCGCGGGCAAGGTGGGCGGGCGGCTGATCGGGCACCTGGTACAGGCCGGTGCCGTCGTGGCGGCGGTCGACCCCTCGGCTACCGCACGGGCAGCCGTGCTCGAGGCGTCCCCCGGGGTCCGCTTCGTCGAGGGGATCGACGACCTGCTCGCCGAGGACCTCGACATCGTCTCGCCCAATGCCCTGGGCGGCTTCCTCACCCGCCCCCGGGCGGCAGCGCTCCGCGCGGCACTCGTGTGCGGAGGTGCGAACAACCAGCTCGCCGAGCCTGCCGTCGGCGACCTGCTCGCGCAGCGCGGCGTCGTCTACGCCCCAGACTTCATGGTCAACTGCGGCGGCGTCATCCAGGTCGCCGAGGAACTGGTCGGGTGCGACCTCGACCGAGCCCGAGCGCAGACCGCCCGGGTGTTCGAGACGACTTCCAGGGTGCTCGCCCGGGCGGCCAGCGAGGGCGTGACGCCGGTCGCAGCGGCGGAGGCCGAGGCCGAGGAGCGGATTCGGGCGGCTCTGGCGGCGGCCGGGCGGCCGGTGCTCTAAAGTGGACTCGTTCGCGCCGGGATGGCGACGAACGTTCCGTTGCGAGCCGGGGCGCTGACCTCGGATGGAGGGGGTCGAGCCATGGGGCGCGGCCGTGCAAAGGCGAAGCAGACCAAGGTCGCCCGTGAATTGAAGTACGGGGGGCCGCAGACCGACTTCGATCGGCTGCAGGCCGAACTCGGATCCAACGGTGCCAGCACCCCGACGCGCCTCGACGACACCGTCGACGTCGTCGAGGACCCTTACGCCGAAGACCCCTATGCGAAGTACTACGACGACGAGGATGGCGTGGACCCCCAAGGGCCCAAGTAGTCCCCTGCCTGGTTCTGCCTAGGCGGGGTGCTCCGCGAGGAGGCTGACGGCCCCGCCGGATCCCCCCTTGGCCTCGGCGTCGCCGGCCTCCCCGTCCCGCCGCTCCCGCACCGTGCCGCACACCCAGGCCGGCACCCCGCGCGCCCCGAGCAGGGCGACCGCGGCGTCGGCGTCGGCGTCGGCAACGACCGCGACCATGCCGATCCCCATGTTGAACGTCCGCTCGAGGTCGGCCCGGTCCACGCGCCCGATTCCCCCGATCAGCCCGAACACCGGCTGGGGCCGCCAGGTCGCCCTGTCGACGTCGACCGCGGCGCGGGCCGGCAGCACCCGGGCGAGGTTGGCGGCGAGCCCGCCCCCGGTGACGTGGCTGATCGCGTGCACGTCGACCGCTTCGGCCAGGGCCAGGCAGTCGCGCGCGTAGATGCGGGTCGGCTCGAGCAGTTCCTCCCCGACGGTCCGGCCGAGCACGTCGACATGGGCGCCCAGCCCCGGTCCGCCCTCGCCGAGCAGGACCAGTCGGGCGAGGGAGTACCCGTTGGAGTGCAGTCCGGACGCGCCCATCGCGATGACGGCGTCGCCGTTGCGGACCCGGTCCGGGCCCAGCAGCCTCTCCGCGTCGACCACCCCGGTGCCTGCGCCGGCAACGTCGTACTCATCCGGCGCCATGAGCCCCGGATGCTCGGCCGTCTCCCCGCCGAGCAGCGCGCAGCCGGCCTGCTGGCAGCCGTCCGCGATGCCGCGCACGATCGCCGCGATGCGCTCGGGGACCACGGATCCGACCGCGATGTAGTCGGTCATGAACAGCGGCTCGGCGCCGCAGACGACGAGGTCGTCGATGACCATGGCCACGAGGTCGATGCCGATGGTGTCGTGCACGTCCATGGCCCGGGCTACGGCGATCTTGGTGCCGACGCCGTCGGTCGACGTGGCCAGCAGCGGGCGGCGCATGCGGGCCAGGGCCGAGACGTCGAACAGCCCGGCGAACCCGCCCAGTTCGCCCACAACCTCGGGGCGCCGCGTGGCGGCGACCGATGCCTTCATGAGGGCGACGGCTCGCTCGCCCGCCTCGACATCGACGCCGGCGGCGGCGTACGAGGCTCCCGGCTCGCGCTGTCCGGGCTCGATCGGATCGGTCACGGTCGGTCGAGCGCGTCCGCCGCCCCGCCGCCACCGACCAGGGTCGGGACCCCGTCGATGTCGGCCGAGGCCCCGGCGACCGCGCGGCGCTCGATGCCCTCGAGCACGTGCTTGCCGAGGAGTTCAGGCTCGGGCAGCGCAACGGGATAGACGCCGTCGAAGCAGGCCCGGCAGAGTCGCTCGCGGTCGATCGTCGTGGCCTCGATGAGCTGCTCGAGGTCGATGAAGCCGAGCGAATCGGCGCCGATGGAGGTGCAGACCTCCTCGACGGACAGGCCATTCGCGATCAGCTCGGCCCGGCTGGCGAAGTCGATTCCGTAGAAGCACGGCCACTTGACCGGCGGGCTGGAGATGCGCACATGCACCTCGCGAGCCCCGGCCTCCCGCAGCATGCGCACGAGCGCGCGCTGGGTATTTCCGCGCACGATCGAATCGTCGACGACGACGAGCCGCTGGCCGGCGATCACGTCGCGCAGCGGATTGAGCTTGAGCCGGATGCCGAGCTGCCGGATCGTCTGCGAGGGCTGGATGAACGTCCGGCCCACGTAGGCGTTCTTGACCAGGCCCTCGGCGAACGGGATGCCGGACTCCTGGGCGTAGCCGATGGCCGCGTAGCGGCCCGACTCCGGCACCGGGATGACGAGGTCGGCATCGACCGCGTGCTCGCGGGCCAACCGGCGGCCGGTCTCGACCCGGGCGGCCTGGACGCCGCGGCCCGAGATCGAGGTGTCCGGCCGAGCGAGGTAGACGAACTCGAACAGGCACCCCTTGGGGGCGGCCTCGGCGAACCGGTGCGAGCGCAGGCCGTTCTCGTCGACGACGATCAGCTCGCCCGGCTCCACCTCGCGCACGAAGGAGGCGCCCACGATGTCGAGGGCGGCCGTCTCGCTGGCGATCACCCAGCCGCGCTCGAGGCGGCCGAGCACGAGCGGGCGGATCCCCTGCGGATCGCGGGCGCCGTACAGGGCGTCGTCGTCCATGAAGACCAGCGAGAAGGCGCCGCGCAGGACCGGCAGCTCCAGCAGCGCAGCCGCCTCGACGCTCAGCTCGGGGTGGGCAGCAAGGAGGGCGGCGATGGTGTCGGTGTCGCTGGTGGCCAGCATCCGGGTGTTGAGCGGGAGCTCGCCCGACACCTCGGCAAGCTCCACGACGCGGCGCTTGAGCTCGTGGGTGTTGGTGAGGTTGCCGTTGTGCCCGAGGGCGAGGTGGCCGGTCGCGGTGGCCCGGAAGGTCGGCTGGGCGTTCTCCCACACGCTCGACCCGGTCGTGGAGTAGCGGGTATGGCCGATGGCGACGTGGCCGTGGAGGGACTCCAGCGAGGCCTCGGTGAACACCTGGGAGACCAGGCCCATGTCCTTGTAGACGACGATGTGGGAGCCGTCGCTGACCGCGATTCCGGCCGACTCCTGGCCGCGGTGCTGGAGGGCATAGAGCCCGAAGTAGGTGAGCTTGGCGACTTCCTCGCCGGGGGCCCAGACCCCGAAGACCCCGCAGGCGTCCTGAGGACCCTTCTCACCCGGGAGGAGCTCGTGCGACAGAAGACCGTCACCGCGTGGCACGGCTGGAGTCTAGCCGTCGCCCAGGCTAGATCAGACCGCCGCCGCGCTCGTCGGCATTCGAGAACCGCTGGGCGATGTAGATCGGCAGGATGCTGACGACGACGAGGGCCGCGGCGACCACGTTGACGATGGGCGCCTGATTGGGGCGGAAGAGGTTCTGGTAGATCCAGATGGGAAGCGTCTCGACCCCCGGCCCGGCCGTGAAGGTCGTGACGATGATCTCGTCGAACGAGAGCCCGAACGCCAGGATCGCCCCGGCGATCAGCGCCGATCGCATGAGCGGGAAGGTGACATAGATGAACGTGCGCCAGCCCGTCGCGCCGAGGTCGGCCGACGCCTCCTCGACACTGCCGCCCATGCGGCGCAGCCGGGCGATCGCGTTGTTGAACACCACGACGATGCAGAAGGTCGCGTGGCCGATGATCAGCGTGTAGATGGTCAGGCCGCCGAGGAACGACGTGAAGACGTTGTTCAGGGCGATGCCCGTGACGATGCCCGGCAGTGCGATCGGCAGCACGACGAGCAGTGACACCGACTCGCGGCCGAAGAACTGGTAGCGGGACAGGGCGAAGGACAGCAGCGTGCCGAGGATGAGGGCGACGACCGTCGCGGCGACGGCGACACCGACCGACGTGATGAGGGCATCGCGGACGCCCTGGCTCTCGACGGCCTTGCCCCACCACTCCGTGGTGAACCCGCTCGGCGGCCAGGTCAGGCTCTTGTCGACGCTGAACGAGTTGATGAGGATGACGCCCAGCGGGACGTAGATGAAGGCGAAAGCCACCAGCGCGAACAGCGTGAGGACCACCTTGGTGCCGCGGGAGAGGGTCATGGCCGCCTACAGGTTGTCCAGCGCGCCCGAGCGACGGACGGCGAACAGGTAGAGCAGCACGATGACCACCGGGATGGTGGCCACGGCCGCGGCGAATGGGAGGTTGGTGACATAGGTGGTCTGCACGATGTTGCCGAGCATCGTCACCTTGCCGCCGACGATCTGCGCGGTGATGTAGTCGCCCAGGCTGAGCGAGAAGGTGAAGATCGAGCCCGCGACGATCGACGGGAAGACCAGCGGCATGACGACGCTGCGGAACGTCCGGCCACCCTTGGCCCCGAGGTCCGCCGAGGCATCGAGCATGGAGTTGGGCAGCCGGGTCAGGCCGGCGTAGATCGGCAGAATCATGTACGGCAGCCACAGGTAGGTCAGGGTGATGACGATGCCGATGTACCCGTAGCCCGGTGAGTTCAGCCCGAGCGGGTCCAGGAACCAGGCGAGCACGCCGGTCTCCGGCTGGAGCATCGACCGCCAGGCGTAGACCTTGACCAGGTACGACGCCCACAGCGGCGTGAGGACGAGGGCCACGAGCAGCGGCCGCCAGCGGGGGTTGGCCACCCGAGCCATGAAGAAGGACAGCGGAAGCGCCAGCACGAGGCTGATCAGCGTGACGAGCAGGGCGATGCTCAGGGTGCGCAGCATCGCGCTGAGGTAGGCCGGATTGGTGAAGACCTGCTGGAAGTTCTTGAGGGTGAACTCCCGGACCAGCTGGCCGGTGAAGTCGTCGACCGTCCAGAAGGCGGTCAGGAAGAGCGCTGCGAGGGAGCCCAGGTAGACCACGACCAGCCACGCCATCGGGGCGGTCAGCAGGCCGGCGAGCCGAAGGCTCGGATGCCGGTAGCCGAAGCCGCCCCGAGGCGGGCTGGTCGTGGTCGTCACTGGGTCAGGTGCCTATCCGTCAGGAGCTGCGCAGGGCAGCCCAGGCGGTTCCCCACTCGCTGTAGGGGACGCACTCGACATCCGTCCGGCCGTCAATGCAGGCGGCCGTCGGGGTGTTCCAGTAGTACACGTCCTCCCAGTACGCGGTGTCGCCCGCGTGGTACTTCGTGCAGTGGTCCGCGTCGGCGGTGAGCTCACACGACAAGGCGTTGGAGGGCGCCTCGCCGAACCACTCGGTCGCGGCCGCATTCACCTCGGGTGAGGCGATGTGGTCGAGCCAGAGGTACGCGCAGTTGATGTTCGGCGTGTCCTTGGCGATCATCCACGTGTCCGACCAGCCGGTGGCGCCCTCGATGGGCTTCACCGCCTCGACGTTGCCGCCCTCGGCCTCCGCCAGGTTCGCGATGACCTGCCAGGTGGTGCCGACCGCGGTGGTGCCTGACACGAAGGCCTGGAGGGCCTTGGTGTAGTCGGACCAGTACTCCCCGACCAGGGCCTTCTGCTGCTCGAGAAGCGCGATGGCTGCGTCGAACTGCGTCCGGTCCAGCGAGTACGGATCGGTGATGCCCAGCTCAGGCTGGGTGGCCATGAGGTACACGGCCGCGTCAGCGATGAAGATGGGCGAGTCGTACGCCGTGACGGCGCCCGCGTACGGGGAGTCCGCCTCGAAGGTCGCCGCCCACGAGTCCAGCGGCTCGGTCACCGTGTCGGTGTTCCACATGAGCAGGTTGGCACCACGGCCGTGCGGCACGCCGAACGGCACCCCGCCGACGCTGTTGTGCGTCTGCAGCTTCAGGTCCTCGTAGATGTCCGCGTAGCTCGGCACCAGGTCGGGGTTGAGGGGCTGCACGTTGTCGCCGTAGATCAGCCGCAGCGTGGCGTCGCCGGATGCCGACACGACATCCCAGCCACCGCCCTGCATGAGCTTGACGGCCTCGTCGGAGGTGCCGAAGGTCTTCAGGTTGACCTGGCAGCCGGTCTCCTCCTCGAAGCTGGTGACCCAGTCGACGGCCGGGTCGGTCGACCCGTCCTCGACGTAGCCGGGCCACGCGAGGATGTTGACCTGTCCCTCGCCCGCTCCGACCGGTCCGGCGTAGGCCGGGCCACCGGGGACCTCGACCGCGGGTGCGGACGACTCCTCGGCGGGCATTGAGGACTCCGGTGCCGCCGAGGACTCGGCCGCGGGGGCCGAGGACTCCGCCGGTGCCGAGCTCTCGGACGACGTGGAACTGCTGCACGCGGCAGCGAGCAACGCGGCAGCCGAACTGACCGCGAGCACCTTAAGCAGACGCTTTGCTTGCACCTGCACCCTCCTTGTTCATTGCGAAGCCGGCGGCGGATTCCCCCGGCAGGTGGAACGGCGTGCTACTCCGTGACGAGGTACTCGTGACGGCTGTCCCACGCCAACTGCACGTCCTGGCCGCGGAGCCCGTTGAGGTCCGCGGACAGCTCTGAGTTCTGCTGCACCGCCATGAGCGAGCCGCCCACGGCGAGGTCGACCACGAAGCGCGTCGACATGCCGACGTACACGACCTCGCGCACCCGGCCACGCACGGCATGCCGCCCGTCGCCCACGGGGTCGTCGACCCCGAGCACCCGGACCTTCTCCGGCCGCACGGACCACGTCCCGCCACGGCCGAGCACGGCCAGGGCCGCCTCGCCCTCCAGCAGGTTGGACGTGCCCACGAACCCGGCGACGAACGGCGTGGCCGGATGCTCGTAGACGTCGGTGGGCGACCCGAGCTGGGCGATGCGTCCCTCGCTGAAGACCGCGATGCGGTCGGACATCGTGAGTGCCTCGTCCTGATCATGGGTGACGAACACGAAGGTGATGCCGACGTCGCGCTGGATCTCCTTCAGCTCCACCTGCATCTGCTCGCGCAGCTTGAGGTCGAGCGCGCCGAGCGGCTCGTCGAGCAGGAGGACCTTGGGCCGGTTGACCAGGGCACGGGCAAGCGCCACGCGCTGCCGCTGGCCACCGGACAGCTGGGAGGGGGCGCGGTCCCCGTACCCGCCGAGCCGCACGGACTCGAGGGCCTCGGTGGCCCGGGCCACCCGCTCGGCCGACGGCACCTTCTTCACCTTCAGCCCGTACTCGATGTTCTTCTGGACGCTCATGTGCGGGAAGAGGGCGTAGTCCTGGAAGACGGTGTTGACGTCGCGTGCATACGGCGGGGTGTTCGTGACATCGACGCCGTCGAGCTCGATGGTGCCGCCGTCGGGCCGCTCGAAGCCGGCGATCATCCGAAGGACGGTGGTCTTGCCCGAGCCCGACGGGCCAAGGAGGGTGAGGAACTCCCCGTCGAGCACGTCGAGGTCGACTCCGTTGACGGCCACCACGTCCCCGAAGGACCGCGACAGGTTCCGAAGACGGATGGCCACGGACGGCTCGACCATGTGCTCCCTGCCCTGAGTCCGGCCGCGCGGAAGCGCCGCGCGATCGCGGAACACTATCCGAGGACTCCGTGATCCGTATACGAGGATCCCGATCGGCAACGGAATCGTTACCCATTCGTTCGATAGACGACGGTTTCCCTCGTATGGCCTACTCGACCAGCACGCCGGGACCGCCGACGACGACCCGGACCCGTTCGCCCGGGGCGGCGCCCGCCCCGCCCGGCGCCCGGACCGCGATCTCGGGGCCGGCATCCAGCCGGACCGTCACGAGACTGTCATGCCCGTGGTACGAGCGAGCCGCGACGCTGCCGGGCGCGCCGTGCGGCTCCCCCGGCCCGACCGCGTGCTCGGCGACGATGGCCAGCTGCTCGGGTCGCAGCAGCACCAGGCCGGCTGGCCGCTGCGGGCTTCCCGTCACCAGGTGGATCTCGCCGAGCGCCGTGCTCACGACCCCGTCCCGGACGGCGCGGGCGTCCAGCAGGATGGCCTCCCCCACGAAGCTGGCCGTGCCCAGGTCAGCCGGGCGGGAGTAGAGGACCTCGGGGGCATCGACCTGGACGATCCGCCCGTCCCGGACGACGGCGACCCGGTCGGCGATGGACAGGGCTTCCTCCTGGTCATGCGTCACGAGGATGGCCGTGGTGCCAAGCCCGGCCAGGAGCTCGCGGACCTCCCCCCGCAGCCTGACCCGCAGCGACGCGTCCAGGGCCGACCACGGCTCGTCGAGGCAGATCACTTCGGGCGCCGGCGCGAGCGCCCGGGCCAGGGCCACCCGCTGCTGCTGGCCACCGGAGAGCTCCTGCGGGCGCAGGCCGCCCATGCCGGTCATGCCCACCAGCCCCAGCAGCCGGTCGACGTCCTCGCCCGTGCCGCGCGGCAGGCCGAAGGCGACGTTCCCGGCCACCGTGAGGTGCGGGAAGAGCGCGCCCTCCTGCGGCACGAGGCCGACCCGTCGGCGCTCGGGCGGCACCCACTCGTCCGGCGACGAGACGATCCGGTCGCCGAACCGCACGGTGCCCGACTGCGGACGCAGCAGGCCCGCGATGACCTTGAGCAGGGTTGTCTTCCCCGATCCGCTCGCCCCGAGAACGGCAAGGAACTCACCTGACCCGACGTCGAGGGAGAGGTCGGCGAGGACCGTCCCGGCGCCGTAGCCGGCAGAGACGTCCTTGACGGCGACGCCGGTCACGCTGCCGCCGCGATCATGGGGCGACCATATCGACGGCAGCGTCTGCCTCGTCGTCGTCGGCCGCACGCTGCGTGCTGCCGCCCCGCCGGTGCATCGCCGTCGACATCAACCAGGCCGGCACGGCCGCCAGCGCGATGAGTGCCAGCGCGTAGGGTGCCGCGGCCCCATAGGCGGCCACCTCGGTGCGGCTCCACAACTCGGTAGCCAACGTGTCCAGGCCGGTTGGCCGCAGCATGAGGGTGGCCGGCAGTTCCTTCATCGCGGTGAGCAGGACCAGCAGTCCGCCGGCGGCGGCTCCCGGCCAGGCCAGGCGCAGCGTGGTCGACCGCCAGGCCCCGAACGCCGACCTGCCCAGCGTGCGCGCAGTCTGCTCGAGGATGGGCGGCACCGCGGCGACCGCCGACCGGGTCGCGCCGATCGACTTGGGCAGGAAGAGCACGGCGTAGGCGAACGCCAGTGTGGCGATGGTCTGGTAGGCAGCGGGGAACAGGTTGATGGTGAGGAATACCAGCGAGAGGCCGACCACTACGCCGGGCAGGGCATGGCCCGAGTACGCAGCCGTCTCGACCGCGGATACCCGGGCCCCTCGGTACCGCGCCGCGAGCAGGGCCACCGGCACGGCGAGCGCGACGGCCAGGGCCGCCCCAATCAAGGACACGCCGGCCGAGTTGGCGGCGGCGCGGGCGAGTTCGCCGACGTCGAGGGGTCGCCGGGACCCCTCGGCGAGCCGGATAAGCAGCGAGGCCACGGGGACGACGATCGCGAGGCCGATGAGAACGCCCAGCCAGGCGAGTGCGCCGACCTGGCCGCGGCCGGTCAGCGCGACGTCGGGAGCGGGCCGAAGGGCCGCCCCCGACGTGCGGAACCTACGGGAACGACCGCGCACCCGGCGCTCGAGCAGCACGAGCCCGGCCGCGAGGGCGACGAGGACGAGGGCCAGAACGGCGGCAGTGGTGCGGTCGAAGCTGGCCCGGTACGAGGCATAGATGACCCGGGTGAAGGCGTCGACCCGGAACAGGGACACCGCCCCGAAGTCGGACAGCACGTAGAGCGCGACGAGGAGCGAGCCGGCCGCCGCCGCGGGCCACGCCTGCGGGAGGGTCGCCTCGACGAAGGCCCGTCGAGGGCCGCGGCCCAGCGTGCGAGCCACCTCCTCCAAGGACGGGTCCGCGGAGCGCAGGGCAGCCACCACGGGCACCACCACGTACGGCAACGACACGAGCGTGAGGACGAAGGCGGCCGCCCAGAAGCCCGACATCCCGGGGAAGATCGCGATCCAGGCATAGGCAGCCACATAGGACGGGATCGCCAGCGGCAGCGCCACGAGCACGAGCCACCCGCGCCGCTGCCATACACGGGCCCGGGCCAGCAGCCACGCCGTCGGCAGGCCGAGGAGCAGGCATGCCGCCACGACCACGAGCGTCAAGGCCACGCTCGTACCCACCGTCTCCACGGTGCGCGGGCGGGCCAGCGTCTCCAGCACCTGGGCCAGGCCCGCATCCGCCACCCGGACCACGAGGTAGACCAACGGGATGAGCGCGACCAGCGCCGCGGCCACCGCTGCCCCGAAAAGGGCGCGCGGCGGCCGTGATGACAGGCGCGACGTCACAAGAGGCCGACCTCCGCGAGCAGGTCGAGCGTGCCGGGAAGGTCGGCGAGGTCCGCGAGCGCGACGTCCGGCCCACTGAGACTCTCGAGCGCCGGCAGCCCGTCGGCCGTGGCCACGGCGGGCACGAGCGGGTACTCGAAGGTGTTCTCGACGAACCACTGCTGGACTTCGGGAGTGAGCAGCCAGGCGACGAACTCGGCCGCGTGCGGGTTGCCTGCCGCCGGCCCCGTCACGCCGACGCCGGCGACGTTGACGAGCGAGCCCGGGTCGCCCGGCGCGGTGAAGGCGATCTTCGCTCGCATGGCGTCCGCGCCCACCTCCGCGGCCTTCTCGTACCAGTAGTAGTGGTTCACAAGGCCGAGCTGCACCTGCCCGGCATCGACCGCGTCGAGGATGAGCCCGTTCTTCTCGTAGGTCTGCACGTCGTTTGCGACCAGGCCCTCGAGCCACGACTTGGTCGCCTCGTCGCCCTCGGTCCTGCGCATCGCGGTGACGAACGACTGGAAGGAGGCGTTGGTCGGAGCGATGGCCACCTGGCCGTTCCAACGCGGATCCGTGAGGCCGAGCACCGTGGTCGGCACCTCGTCCGGTGCCACCTGCTCGGGGTCGTAGGCGATCACCCGCGCCCGGCCCGTCACGCCGGTCCACGTGCCATCGGTCGACTGGTACTGCGCGGGCACCGCTGCGGCGGTCCCCTCGGGCAGCGGGGCCAGCAGGCCCTCGGCCGCGACGGCACCCAGGGCGCCGGCGTCCTGCGAGAAGTAGACCTGCGCCGGGGTCCCGTCGCCCTCCTCGATCAGCTGGGCCGCGAGCTCCGCGCTGTCGCCGTACCGCGCCGAGACCGGGATGCCGGTCTCCTCGGTGAACCGTGTGAACAGCGGGCCGACCAGCTCCTCGCTCCGGCCGGAGTAGACGACGAGCGGCTCGCCGTCGGCCGGCGTGGACGCGGTCGAGCCGGACGAGCACGCGGCGACGACGAGGGTGGACAGCAGGGCGGCCAGGAGGCCGAGCTTGCGGGTCGAACCGAGCACGATGGTTCCCTTCAGGAATGAGTCAGGTAAGGCTTACCTTACCCACACCTGCGTCGCTCTCGAAAAGGGGGAGCCAGCCGGACAGGTCGGACCTCGCGCCGCTGGCCCGGACCCGGCCCGACCGCACCGCGTCGGCCCAGTCCAGCTCACCGTGCGCGAGCGCGAGCCAGGTGAGCGCGTCCATCTCGACGACCGCGGCGGGGGTGCCCCGGCGGTGGTTGGGTCCGGGGATCGCCTGGACGGCAGCGTACGGCGGGATCCGTACCTCGACCGCGCGGCCCGGGGCGACCTCCTGCAGCCGGGCGAGGGCGGCCTTGACGGCCGCGCGCAGATCGGGGTCCGGGGAGCTCACGCGGACAGTGCTGCCGGAATGGTCCCCTCGTGGGCCTGGCGCAACTCGTCGAGGGACACCGTGAACAGGTCGCCGACCTGGAGCACCTGCGTGCCCGGGGCGAAGCCGGCGTCGGCGCCGAGCCCGGAGTCGACGACCCCGACCCGGTGGGCCGGCAGTCCCCGGGCCTGGCACATCTCGGTGAAGCGGAGCTCCTCAGAGCGGGCCACGACGACGACCGCGCGGCTGGCGGACTCGCTGAACAGGAAGCTGAACGGGGTCAGCCCGTCGGGGACCCAGCAGCGCGCGCCGACGCCCGCGCGCAACGCCATCTCGACGACCGTCTGCGCCACGCCGCCATCGGACACGTCATGTGCCGCGGTCAGCATCCCGTCGCGGGAGCCCGCGACCAGCACCTCGGCCAGCAGCCGCTCCCGGGCCAGGTCGAGCGCCGGCGGACGGCCACCGAGGTGGCCGTGCACGTGGTGCGCCCACTCGCTGCCGGCGAACTCGTCGCGCGTGTCGCCCAGTACGTAGATGAGCTCGCCGTCGGGTCCCCACGCCATGGGCGTGCGGCGATCCACGTCATCGATGACCCCGAGGACGCCCACGACCGGTGTCGGCAGGATGGCGTTGCCGCCCGTCTGGTTGTAGAAGGAGACGTTGCCGCCGGTGACCGGGATGCCCAGCTCGAGGCAGCCGTCGGCCAGTCCGCGGGTAGCCTCGGCGAACTGCCACATCACCGACGGGTCCTCGGGCGAGCCGAAGTTCAGGCAGTTGGTGACGGCCAGGGGCACGGCCCCGGTGGCCGCCACGTTGCGGTAGCTCTCGGCCAGCGCCAGCCGGGCGCCCTCGTACGGGTCGAGCTTCGCGAAACGCCCGTTGCAGTCGGTGGACACGGCCACCCCGCGACCGGTCACCTCGTCGATGCGCACCATGCCCGAGTCCTCCGGCTGCGCGAGGACGGTGTTGCCGAGCACGTAGCGGTCGTACTGGGAGGTGACCCACGACTTCGATGCCAGGTTGGGGGCGGCGACCATGGCCAGCAACGTCGCGCGCAGGTCGGCGGGCGACGTGGGCCGTGGCAGGTCGTCGGGTCCGTCGGCCTGCAGCGCGTCCTGCCAGTCCGGGCGAGCGTAGGGCCGTTCGTACACAGGGCCTTCATGGGCGACGGTGCGGGGCGGCACGTCGACGATGCGTTCCCCGTGCCAGTCGACGGTGAGCCGGCCGGATGCGTTGACCTCGCCCATGACGACCGCCTCGACGTCCCACTTGCGGCACAGCACCAGGAACGCGTCGAGATTCGCCGGCGTGACGATCGCGCACATGCGTTCCTGCGACTCGCTCATGAGGATCTCCTCGGGCGACAGGGACGCATCGCGCAAGGGAACGCGGTCGAGCCACACGTGCATGCCACCCTCGCCGTTCGACGCCAGCTCGCTCGTGGCGCACGAGATGCCCGCCCCGCCGAGGTCCTGGATGCCCTCGACGAGCCCGGCCTGCAGGACCTCCAGAGTGGCCTCGATGAGCAGCTTCTCCATGAACGGGTCGCCGACCTGGACGCTCGGTCGCTTGGTGGGGCCGCCCTCACTGAAGGTCTCGGACGCCAGCACCGACACGCCGCCGATGCCATCGCCTCCGGTGCGCGCGCCGTAGAGCACGACGAGGTTGCCGACTCCCTTGGCACTGGCGAGGTGGATGTCCTCGTGCCGCATGGCACCGATGCACAGGGCGTTGACGAGCGGGTTGCCGAGGTAGCTCTCGTCGAAGACCACCTCCCCGCCGATGTTCGGCAGGCCCAGGCAGTTGCCGTACCCGCCGATGCCGGCGACCACACCGGGCAGCACGCGCCGGGTGTCGGCGGCGTCGAGTGGCCCGAACCGCAACGGATCCATGACCGCCACCGGCCGTGCGCCCATCGACAGGATGTCGCGCACGATCCCGCCGACACCGGTGGCCGCCCCTTGGTAGGGCTCCACGTACGACGGGTGGTTGTGGCTCTCGACCTTGAAGGTGACCGCCCAGCCATCGCCGATGTCGACGACCCCTGCGTTCTCGCCGATGCCCACGAGCAGGACGTCGGTCTCGGGCTTCTTGTCCCCGAACTGGCGCAGGTGGACCTTGCTGGACTTGTAGGAGCAGTGCTCGCTCCACATGACCGAGTACATCGCCAGCTCGGCGCTCGTGGGGCGGCGGTCGAGGATCTCACGGATCCGCTCATACTCGTCCGGCTTGAGCCCCAGCTCGGAAAAGGGCTGCGTCTGCTCGGGTGACCCCTGCGCGTGCGCGACGGTGTCGGTCATGCGGCCCCGACCAGGCTCCGCAGGATGCTGGTGAAGAACGGCAGGCCATCGGCGGACGGGCCGGTCAGCAGCTCGACGGCGTGCTCGGGGTGCGGCATGAGCCCCACGACGTTGCCCCGCTCATTGCGGATGCCCGCGATGTCGCGACGGCTGCCGTTGGGGTTGACCTCGAGGTAGCGGGCCACCACCCGCCCCTCGCCCTCGAGGGCGTCCAGGGTCGACTCGTCGGCGACGAAGCCGCCCTCTCCGTTCTTCAGCGGGATGACGATCTCGTCGCCGACCTGGTAGTCGGCGGTCCACGCGGAGTCGGTGCTCTCGATGCGCAGCCGCTGGTCCCGGCAGATGAAATGCAGGCTGTCGTTGCGGGTCAGGGCACCGGGCAGCAGGTGGGTCTCGCAGAGGATCTGGAAGCCGTTGCAGATCCCCAGCACCGGCAGTCCGCCGCGGGCCGCGTCGACGAGGGTCGACATGACCGGCGCGAAACGGGCGATGGCGCCGCAGCGGAGGTAGTCCCCGTAGGAGAACCCGCCCGGCAGGACCACGGCATCGACCCCGTGCAGGTCGTCGTCGCCGTGCCACAGGGCGACCGGCTCGCCACCCGCGAGGCGCACCGCGCGCGCGGCGTCGCGGTCGTCAAGCGAGCCAGGGAACGTGACGACGCCGATGCGCGTCACGAGGCCTCCTCGCCGTCGGCGAGCACGCGCATCTCGTAGCTCTCGATGACGGGGTTGCTGAGCAGTTCGTCGGCCAGCCGGTGCATCAGGTCGTGGCGCTCGCCCTCGAGGTCCCCGTCGATGTCGATGACGAAGTGCTTGCCCTGGCGCACGTCAGTGACCCCGTCGAGGCCCAGGCGCCCGAGGGCACCCTGGACGGCCCGGCCCTGGGGGTCGAGGATCTCCGGCTTCAGCATGACGTCGACGACGACGCGGGCCACGGGCCCTCCTGTTTCGTGGGCGGGGTGCGGGTGGGTCGGCCGGGGAAGTGCGCCCAGCCTATCGCTGGCAGGTACGGTCCCCACCGTGGGCGGACGCTGGTACGACGTGTTCTGGGGCACCACCCTGCGCACGACCACCCGGGTGCACCGGCTCCTCGACAAGGCGAGTCGGGGCCGGCTCGGGCGCCACTTCCCCGGCGGGCAGCAGGTCGTGTGGATCACCACGCTCGGCCGCAAGTCCGGGGAGTGGCGACGCACGCCGCTGCTCGCCGTCCGCGAGGACGGCGACCCAGGCAAGCCGTGGCTGGTGACCGGCTCGAACGCCGGCCAGGCCACGGTGCCGGGCTGGGTGTTCAACGCCCGGGCCCATGAGGCAGGCACGGTCGAGGTCGCCGGAGTCACGCAGGCGGCCCGCTTCGCCGAGGCCGAGGGAGCCGAACGCGACCGCCTCTACGCGCAGCTCGTGCGCATGTGGTCGTCGTACGCCATGTACGAGCGCCACGCGGGACGCCCTATCCCGGTCTTCCGGGTGATCCCCGTGGATAGCATCTCGGGGGAGGCACGGTGAAGGTTCTGGTCACGGGCGGAGCGGGCTTCATCGGCTCTGCGCTCGTCCGCAAGCTGCTGGCCGACGACCACGATGTCGTCATCCTCGACGACCTCTCGACCGGCTTCGAGGAGAACCTCCGCGGCGTCGACGTTCCCATCATCCATGGCTCGGTTACCGACTCCGAGAGCGTGAGCCGAGCCGCATCGGGGTGCCGCGCCATCGTCCACCTTGCGGCCGTCGGCTCCGTCCCCCAGTCGATCATCGATCCGATCGGGATCTTCGACATCAACGTACGGGGGTCCCTCGAGGTGTTCGAGTACGCGCGCCGCGAGGGAGCGCACGTCATCTTCTCCTCGTCCGCTTCCGTGTTCGGAACGAATCCCGAGAACCCGAAGACGTCGCGCTCGTGGACGCGGCCGATGTCGCCCTACGGTTCGAGCAAGCTCGCGGCCGAGTCCTACCTGCTGTCGTACGCCGCGTGCTTCGGCTTCCCCGCGCTGGCCTTCCGGTTCTTCAACGTCTACGGTCCGCGCCAGCGTCCCGACCACCCCTACGCGGCCGCGATTCCGCGCTTCATGGGCCAGGCACTGCTCGACCTCCCGGTGACCATCGATGGCGATGGCCTCCAGGATCGAGACTTCGTGTCCGTGGGGCTGGTCTCGTCCGTCATCGCCGAAGCGGTCCGGAGGACAGTGTCGAGCGATGTGCCCGTCAACATGTCGACGGGGAAGCAGACGGCCATCATCGACGTGGCCAAGGACATCATCCGCCTGAGCGACTCCACCTCGACCCTGGAGATGCGGCCGGCGCGCGATGCCGACATCCGGTTCTCACAAGGCAGTCCCGACGACCTCATGACGCTGTTCCCGAACGCTGTCGACGTGTCACTCGTCGACGGGCTCGTCGAGACGATGCACTGGATGAGGACCCTCGCCGAAGCGGGCGACCTCTCGCCCGCCACGCTCAGCTGAACGCCTGGCCCGTGATCCGTTCGTAGGCCTCGACGTACTTGGCCCTGGTGCGCTCGACCACGTCGTCCGGCAACGGTGGGGGCGGGGTGCCGTCCGCGCGGTCCCAGCCCGACTCGGGCGACGTGAGCCAGTCACGGACGAACTGCTTGTCGAAGGAGGGCTGCGGGCCGCCGGGCTGCCACGTCGCCCTGTCCCAGAAGCGCGAGGAGTCGGGAGTGAGCACCTCGTCGGCGAGGACCACGCGGCCGGAGTACTTGCCCCCGCGGGCGATGCCGAACTCGAGCTTCGTGTCGGCGAGGATGAGCCCGCGGGTGCGGGCGACCTCGGCCGCGGTCTCGTAGACCGCGAGCGTCAGCCGCTTGAGCTCCTGGGCCTCCTCCTGGCCGATGACGGTGATCACCTCGTCGTACGTGATGTTCTCGTCATGCTCGCCGACCGCGGCCTTCATCGCCGGCGTGAAGATGGGCTTGGGCAGCTCGGATCCGTCCTTGAGCCCGGGTGGCAGCCCGACCCCGCAGATCGAGCGGCGCTGCCCGTACTCGGCGAGGGCAGATCCGGCCAGGTATCCGCGCGCCACGCACTCGATCGGCAGCATCTCCAGCGGCTCGCAGATCATGGCGCGGCCGCGCACGGCGGCGGGAACCGAGCCCGTCGACAGGTGGTTGGGCGCGACGCCCTGCAACCGGTCGAACCACCACAACGACAGCGCCGTCAGGATCCGGCCCTTGTCGGGAATGGTGCTGGGGAGCACCCAGTCGTAGGCGGAGATGCGGTCGCTGGCCACGAAGAGCAGCCGGCCCTCGGGGGTGCGGTAGAGGTCGCGCACCTTGCCCGAGTAGACGTGCGCGTACCCGTCGGGCAGGCCGTAGTCCGGGACGGCGGCATCGGACGTGGTCACAGGATGTCTCCCGGTCGGTACGACGCGGCATCGGGAAGCCGGTCGACGATGTCGGCCACCTTGTCGGCCACCTGGCGGACCTGGTCGGCGGCGGCCCCGGTGAAGGCGAGCGGCTCGGCCACCAGCCCGTCGAGGTCGGCGCGGGACAGCCCGAGGCGGGGGTCGGCCGCCAGTCGGTCGAGGAGGTCGTTGTCGGCCTGGCCCTCTTCCCGCATGGCCAGGGCGACCGCCACGGCGTGCTCCTTGATCGCCTCGTGCGCGGTCTCGCGGCCCACGCCGGCACGCACCGCGGCCATCAGCACCTTGGTCGTCGACAGGAACGGCAGGTAGCGATCCAGTTCCCGGTCGATCACCGCCGGGAAGGCACCGAAGTCGTCGAGAACGGTCAGGAAGGTCTCGAACAGTCCGTCGATCGCGAAGAACGCGTCGGGCAGTGCCACGCGCCGCACGACCGAGCACGAGACATCGCCCTCGTTCCACTGGTTCCCGGCCAGGTCGGCCACCATGACCTGGTACCCGCGCAGCAGCACCGCGAAGCCGTTCACCCGCTCGCAGGAGCGCGAGTTCATCTTGTGCGGCATGGCCGACGAACCGACCTGCCCGGGCCGGAAGCCCTCGGTGACCAGGTCGTGCCCGGCCATGAGCCGGATGGTCGTGGCCAGGCTCGACGGAGCGGCCGAGACCTGGACAAGGGCGGACACGACGTCGTGGTCAAGCGACCGGGGATACACCTGCCCCACGCTCGTGAGCACCGACGAGAAGCCGAGGTGCCCGGCCACGGCAGCCTCCAGCTGCCCCAGTTTCTCTGCGTCGCCGTCGAGCAGGTCGAGCATGTCCTGGGCGGTGCCCACCGGGCCCTTGATGCCGCGCAGCGGGTAACGGTCGATGAGGTCCTCGAGGCGCGCGAAGGACACCAGCAGTTCGTCGGCAGCGGAGGCGAACCGCTTGCCCAGCGTGGTGGTCTGCGCCGGCACGTTGTGGCTGCGGCCGGTGAGGGCGGTGTCGGAGTAGGCGACGGCGAGGGCGGCCAGCCGGTCGAGGGCCGCCACGCAGCGATCACGGACGATCACCAGCGCCTCGCGGACCTGGACCTGCTCGACGTTCTCGGTGAGGTCGCGCGACGTCATGCCGACATGAACGTGCTCGTGCCCGGCGAGGGCGTTGAACTCCTCGATCCGGGCCTTCACGTCGTGCTTGGTGACCCGCTCGCGCTCGGCGATCGAGGCGAGGTCGACGTTGTCGACGACCGCGCGGTAGTCGTCGATCGCCTGCGGCGGGATGGCCACGCCGAGCGCCGCCTGGGCCTGGGCAACGGCCAGCCAGAGCCTGCGCTCCATGACGATCTTGGCCTCGGGCGACCACACCGCCCGCATGTCCGATGAGGCGTATCGGCCGGCCAGCACGTTGGGGATCGGGGCGGCCTGCGTCACTGCGTCATCCTCCCACGGCCGCGGAAGCCGCATCCTGCGCCGCTTTCTCGGCGATGTCCCTGCGGTGATGCGATCCGGCAAGCCGGATCAGGTCGACCGCTGCGTATGCGTGCTCGCGCGCCGAGGCGAGGGATTCCCCGTGCGCGGTCACCGAGAGCACCCGGCCCCCCGACGACGCCAGGACGCCGTCGTCGCGGACCGTGGTGCCGGCGTGGAAGATCTCCACTCCCGATACCGCGGCGGCCTCACGAAGCCCCTCGATGACGTCGCCCGTCCGGGGGTCGGCCGGGTAGCCAGCGGCGGCAACCACGACGGTGACCGCGTATCCCGACTGCCACGACAGCGCGGGCAGTCCGGCGAGGGTGCCGGTGGCCGACGCCATGAGCAGGCTGGCCAGTGGAGTGCGCAGATTGGCCAGGACCACCTGGGTCTCCGGGTCGCCGAACCGCGCGTTGAACTCGATGACGCGCACGCCCCGCGATGTCATGGCCAGCCCCGCGTAGAGCAGGCCGGAGAACGGCGTTCCGCGGCGGTTCATCGCATCGATCACGGGCTGGAGGACACGGCTGGTCACCTCGGCGACGAGACCGGGAGGCGCCCACGGCAGCGGCGCGTAGGCGCCCATTCCGCCGGTGTTGGGGCCTTCATCGCCCTCGGCCGCTCGCTTGAAGTCCTGGGCCGGTTGCAGCGGGACGACGGTGATGCCGTCGGTGATGCCGAAGAGGGACACCTCGGGCCCGTCGAGGTACTCCTCGATGACGACCTGGGCGTCGTTGCCGTGCGACAGGCAGGCCCGCGCATGCGCCATCGCCTCGTCGCGATCCGACGTCACGACGACGCCCTTGCCCGCGGCGAGCCCATCGTCCTTGACGACGTACGGCGCGCCGAACTGGTCGAATGCCTCGGCGACCTCGTCGACGGACGTGCACACGTGGGCCATCGCGGTGGGGACGCCGGCCTCCGCCATGACCTGCTTGGCGAACGCCTTGCTGCCCTCAAGCTGGGCTGCGGCCTTCGACGGGCCGAAGCAGGGGATCCCGGCGGCGCGCACGGCGTCGGCCGCGCCAGCGACCAGCGGCACCTCCGGGCCGATGATGACGAGGTCGACTGCCTGCGACTGCGCGAGCGCCGCGACCGCGGCGGGGTCCGTGACGTCGAGAGGCATGGTGGGTACGTCCCGGGCGATCCCGGCGTTGCCGGGGGCAGCAAGAACAGCGGTCACCGCCGGGTCTGCCAGCAATGACGACACGATCGCATGCTCGCGAGCACCCGAGCCGACGACGAGCAACTTCACGCGATCAGCCTAGTGTTCTGGCTGGGCGCCTCTCCGGGCGTCGTCGGGAGGGGGTCAGGATGCTCGAGTGGGTCGCTGGCCTGCTCATGGTCGTCGCCATCAGCATGCAGGTGGCGCGGTTCAGCCGGGCGCCGCGGCACTCGGTGATCCTCCTCGCCAGCTTCGCGCCCATCTCCTTCGCCCTCGCGGCAGCGGCGGCGGCCCTGCTCGCAACGTCCAGCCACGCGATCCTCGCCGACGTGAGCGTCGGCATTGCCCTGGCGATGCTGATCGGGCTGGCGGCGGGTTGGCTGGGCCGGCCGACGCTGCCCGCACGCAGGCCCGCCTGCCGCGTCCTGTCCGCGAACATGTGGGTGGGGAAGGGGGACCCTGCCACGGTCGTCCGGCTGGCTCGCGAGCACGACGTCACGATCGTCGCCCTCCAGGAACTGACGCCGGAGGCGCTGGAGGGCCTCAAGCGCACGGGGCTCAGCGAGGCGTTCCCTCATGCGGTGGAGGCGCCACGGCCCGACTGGGATGGCGTGGCACTGTTCAGCCGGGCACCGTTGCGCGACGTCCGGGTGACTCAGGTCGACCACCTGCTGCGGGCCGAGGCCGTGGTGGCCCTGAACCCGGAGGCGCCGGACCTGGATCCCGTGGCAATCAGCCTGCACATCGAGGCCCCGTGGCCCAAGAAGCCCCAGGAATGGCGGCGCCAGCTCATCGAGCTTCGTGGTGACCTAGAGGGCCGCACGCGCCCCGTCATCGCCATGGGCGACTACAACGCCACCGCCCACCACGCCTTGTTCCGCGACCTGCTCCGCGGTGGTGGCGTCGATGCGGCCGCCGAAGCGCGGGCGTGGACGACCCGCACCTTTCCTGGGCTTCGGCGCTGGTCGGCCCTGATCGGCATCGATCACATCGTGCTCAGGGGCCTGACCGCCCGCTCCGTCTCGACGCACTGGGTGCCGGGCTCGGACCATCGGGCCGTGGTGGCGAGCCTTAGCTACCCCACGTAGAACCTGTCGACCACGGCAAAGGCCTCGTCGAGGATGGCCAGGCCCTCCTTCGCCTCCGCCTCGGTGATCGTGCACGGCGGCACGACGTGGTACCGGTTGAAGTTCGTGAACGGCAGTGCGCCGCGCTTCTTGACCTCGACCATCAGCTCGGCCATGGCGGGCGAGGACCCCCCGTAGGGAGCCAGCGGAGCCCGGGTCTCGCGGTCGGACACCAGGTCCAGTGCCCAGAACACGCCCAGCCCGCGGATCTCGCCGATGACGGGATGGCGCTCGGCAAGCTCGCGCAGCCCCGGCCCGAGGACGTCCTCGCCGATGCGCGCGGCGTTCTCGACGATGCCCTCCTCCTTCATGGCGTCGATCGAGGCGACGATCGACGCAGCCGCGAGCGGGTGCCCGGAGTAGGTCAGGCCGCCCGGGAAGACACGCTCGTCGAACGTGGCCGCGATGGGGTCGCTGATGACCACGCCGCCGACGGGGACGTAGCCGGAGTTCGAGCCCTTGGCGAAGGTGATGAGGTCCGGCACGACGTTGAAGTGCTCGAAGGCGAACCACGCGCCGGTGCGCCCGAACCCGCACATGACCTCGTCGGCGATGTACATGATCCCGTGCTTGTCGCACAGCGCCCGGACACCCTCGAGATACCCCGGTGTGGGGACCAGGACGCCAGCCGTGCCGACGACCGTCTCGAGCAGGATTGCAGCGATGGTGGCCGGTCCCTCGAAGGCGATGACCTGCTCGAGGTGCTGCAGCGCCCGCTCCGTCTCCTGCTCAGGCGAGGTGGACCAGAAGCTGGACCGATAGGGGTAGGGGCCGAAGAAGTGCACCTGGTGCTGGGCGTACTCGTTGGGCCACCGGCGCGGGTCGCCGGTCGCCTGGATGGCCACGCCGGTATTGCCGTGGTACGAGCGGTAGTAGGACAGCACCTTGTCGCGGCCGGTGTGGATCCGGGCCATGCGGATGGCGTTCTCCACGGCATCGGCCCCGCCGTTGGTGAAGAAGACCTTGTTCATTCCTTCGGGGGCGAGCCCCGCGATGCGCATCGCGGCCTCGCCGCGTGCGGCGTTGGCGTGCTGCGGCGCGACGGTGGACAGCAGCGCTGCCTGGTCCTGGATGGCCTTGACCACCTTGGGGTGCTGGTGCCCGATGTTGACGTTGACCAGCTGCGAGGACAGGTCCAGGTAGCGGTTGCCGTCGAAGTCCCAGACATAGCAGCCCTCGGCGCCCGCGATGACCATCGGGTTCAGCGCGCCCTGGGCGCTCCACGAGTGGAAGACGTGGGCGCGGTCGAGTTCGTGGACCCGCGTGCCTGCCTGGGGATCTGGGCTGAACGTCATGGCCTGCTCCTTGATGAGTGCGATGGGCAGCACGATAGCCCGGCGCGGGGCTCCTGGGTATCGAGGCGGCGCTCGAGGCCGGCCCGGACGTCGGGCCAGTCCTCCGCCGTCACCGAGAACAGCACCGTGTCGCGGATCGACCCGTCCGAGCGCCGCTGGTAGCGGCGCAGCACGCCCTCGTACCGTGCCCCCAGCCGGGCGATCGCCTGCTGGCTGCGGGCGTTGCGGATGTCGGTCTTGAGCTGGACCCGGCCGAATCCGTGGTCGAAGGCCCACTGCAGGAGCAGCAGCTTGCACTCGGGGTTGACCGAGGTTCCCCACGCATCGCGCGCGTACAGCGTGAAGCCGATCTCCAGCCGGGCGTCGACGGCGGAGACCTCCAGGAACGACGTCGTGCCGACCACCTGCCCGTCGCGGCGGACCGTCCACGGGAACCGTCCCGTCGCGGGCGCAGCCGCGAGGGCGTCGGCCCAGCCCTCCGCCGACGCGGGCCGGCCACGCACATGTGTCCACACGGTGTCGTCGTCGAGGGCGCGGAACAGCTCGGGGCAATCTTCGGCCGTGGCGGGGGCGAGGGTGACGCCGCGGCCGGTCAGCACGACATCGGGACGAGGCGGCCAGGCGGCTTGCGCCCAGGGCGCATCCCCGGGCCGCGGATCCTCCCGTGGGACGAAGCGTGCCTCGCCGATCGTCCGGACGAAGTGCACGTGCCCGTCGCTGATCGACTCGATCGCGAAGCCGACGCGCTGGTGGAACGCGATCGACTCCGTGTTGAGCTCGTTCGTCACGCACCGGATGGTCGTCACGCCCCGCTGCGCCATGGCCTGCGCGAAGCGGGCGTGCAGGTCCGCCCCGAGCCCCGACCCGCGCAGGTCCGGACGCACGCCGATGAAGTGGACGTACGCGCACTGCGGGTCGTCGAGGGAAGGGAAGCCGACCAGGAAGGCGGCGAGGGTGCCTGAGTCGTCCTCCACGATGGTGCTCGTGGACCCGAAGTTCGTGAAGAAGAGCTCCTGCAGCAGTGGGCTGACGTCACGCCACCACCAGCCCGGCACGGCGGCGACTACACCGGCGTAGTCGTTCCCGTCGGCGGGCCGGAACCTCATCCGATCAGGTCGTGGACCGAGATGGTCGCGTCGCGGTCCTGGCCGACTCCGATGGCGCTGATCCGGGCGCCCGACACTGACTCCAGGAACGCCACGTACTCACGCGCGCGGGGCGGCAGGTCGGCGAGCGTGCGAGCCCCCGAGATGTCCTCCTGCCAGCCCGGCAGGTACTCGTAGACGGGCTTGGCGTGATGGAAGCCGGTCTGCGTCATGGGGATCTCGTCGTGGCGGACGCCGTCGACGTCGTACGCCACGCACACCGGGATCGTCTCCCACTCCGACAGCACGTCGAGCTTGGTCAGGAAGATGTCGGTGAGGCCGTTGACCCTGCTGGCGAAGCGGGCGATCGGTGCGTCGAACCAGCCGCAGCGGCGCGGCCGGCCGGTCGTGACGCCGCGCTCCCCGCCAATGACCCGCAGGCGCTCGCCGTCGTCGTCCAGCAACTCCGTCGGGAACGGGCCGGAGCCGACCCGCGTCGTGTACGCCTTGAGGATGCCGACCACCCGCGTGATCCGCGTCGGGCCGATGCCGCTGCCCGTGGATGCGCCGCCGGCGGTCGGGTTGCTGGAGGTGACGAAGGGGTACGTGCCGTGGTCGACGTCGAGCAGGGTCCCCTGGCCGCCCTCGAGCAACACCACCTTGCCGTCGTCCAGCGCGGAGTTCAGCAGCAGCGAGGTGTCGGCCACGTAGGGGCGCAGGATCTCGGCGTAGGCGAGGAGCTGCTCGCAGATGGCGTCTGCGTCGAGGGCCCGGCGGTTGAAGACCTTGACGAGCGTCTGGTTCTTCCCGGCCAGCGCGCCTTCGACCTTCTGGCGCAGGATCGACGGATCGAAGAGGTCCTGCACGCGGATGCCGATGCGGGCGATCTTGTCGCCGTAGGCGGGGCCGATGCCGCGCCCCGTCGTCCCGATCTTGGCCTTGCCGAGGAAACGCTCGGTGACCTTGTCGAGCGTGACGTGGTACGGCGTGATGAGGTGCGCGTTCGCGCTGATGACCAGCTTCGACGTATCGATCCCTCGGCCATTGAGTCCCGCGATCTCGTCCAGCAGCACGGCTGGGTCGATGACCACGCCGTTGCCGATGACCGGCACGACGGACGGCGTCAGGATCCCGCTGGGCAGCAGGTGCAGGGCGAACTTCTGGTCGCCGATGACGACGGTGTGGCCGGCATTGTTGCCGCCCTGGTAGCGGACGACGTAGTCGACGCGACCACCGAGGAGGTCGGTCGCCTTTCCCTTGCCTTCATCGCCCCACTGGGCGCCGACAAGGACGATTGCTGGCATGGGGAGAAGGCTATCTAGGCGCCGAGCCGGGTCGCGAGGGCCGCGCCCAGCTGGTGCCCGGAGAGCCACGCGGCCTCGATCCGCGGACCTCCGGCGAACGCGTCGCCGGCCAGCCCGATCGGCGCCTCCTCGTCCATCCAGTATTCCGCCGGCTCGGCGCCGAGCGGCTTGGCGAAGGCCCAGCGCTTGGCCTCAACCCACTGGGGGTAGTCGCGGATGTCGAGGACGCGCTGGATCGTCGCGATCGCCGCGGGGATCACGGACTGCGGGTCGCCCAGGTGGCGTGCCGAGAGCACCGGGTGAACGTGCGCGACGAGGACCGGGGCCTGGTCCCCGCGCCGGCTGCCGTCATCGGCGATCCAGGTCAGGACGGGATCGTCGTTGACGAACACCCCGTCGATCTCGGGCCACGATGACTCCGCGAACACGCAGGTCACCGCCATCACGGGCTCCCACACCGGTCCGGCGAAGTCGAACCGCGACGTCAGCCGCCGGGCCTGGGGGTGCGGAAGGCACAGGGCTGCTGCACCGGCCGGCTGCCCGTCGACGAGGACCCTGTCGTCGGCCGCCTCGACTCGCTTCACTTCCGTGTCGAGGCGCACATCCGGTAGGGGCGCGGCCAGGGCCTCCACGACGCTTCGCAGCCCGCCGGGGGCGGCGTAGCGCCAGGCGCCGCTCTTGATGCCCGCCAGCCCCTCAGGTCCGGCGACATGGAAGCCGGTCGTCCACGGGCGGACCACCCCAGCGTCCTGCAGCGCGTCCACCACGGCCGCGAACCCGGGATCGGACACGGTGAAGTAGGAGGCGCCGATGTCGACTACCCGACCGTCACACGGCGTCCCGGTGCCACGCAGCGTCATCGACGCCATTCGGCCGCCGAGCCGCCGCCCACGGTCCACAAGGCGCACGGGCGCACCGGCTGCCAGGAGCGCCGATGCGCATGCGGCTCCGGAGATCCCGCCGCCGACGACGAGGGCGTGGTCAGTCACGCGGGGTCGACGGATCGCAGTCCTCGATGAAGACGCCGATCCGGTTGACCTCCTCCGACTCGCCGATGGCCTCGGCGGCGCGGCCGAGCGATCGCAGGCACCTCAGGAAACCCTGGTTGGGCTCATGCGACCACGGCACGGGGCCGTGACCCTTCCAGCCGTTGCGGCGAAGTGAGTCCAGGCCGCGGTGGTAGCCGACCCGCGCGAAGGCATACGACTCGACGACCTTGCCCTCGGCCCACGCCTGGTCGCTCAGGGCCGCCCACCCGAGCGACGACGTGGGGTGCCCGCGCACGACGCTGTCCGGATCTGCCCCGCCGGCCAGCAGGGCCTCCGCCGGGTCCGTCGGCAGGAAGGTGGGTGGGGGTCCGTCGAACAGGTTCTGCCCGACCACGTCAGCGCATCTTCGTTCCGGCCGAGCGGAGGTCCTCGCAGCCGACGACGACGCGCGCGGACATGCCCGCCTCGGCGAGCTTGCCGTATGCGCGCGGGTCGTACTGCTTCTTGTTGCCGACCTCGCCGTCGACCTTCAGGACCCCGGAGTAGTTCGAGAACATGTGGTCAGCGATTGGCCGGGTGAACGCGTACTGGGTGTCGGTGTCGATGTTCATCTTCACGACGCCGTAGTCCAGCGCCTCGCGGATCTCGCTGAGCAGCGAGCCGGAGCCGCCGTGGAACACGAGGTCGAACGGCTTGTCCTTGCCGACCTTCGCGCCGACTGCCGCCTGGATGTCGTTGAGGATGGAGGGCGTAAGTACGACGTTGCCAGGCTTGTACACGCCGTGGACGTTGCCGAAGGTTGCGGCGACCATGTAGCGGCCTCGCTCGCCGAGCCCGAGGGCCTCAGCCGTGGAAAGCCCGTCCTCGACCGTGGAGAACAGCTTGGCGTCGTGGGTGGCCTCGATGCCGTCCTCCTCGCCGCCGACGACGCCTATCTCGATCTCGAGGATGATGTCGGCCTTGGCTCAGGCGTCGAGCATCCGCTGGGCGATCTCCAGGTTCTCCTTCAGCGGCACCGCGGAGCCGTCCCACATGTGCGACTGGAACAGCGGCTCGAGGCCCTTCGCGACGCGCTCCTGCGAAATCACGACGAGCGGCTCCATGAAGCCGGGCAGCTTGTCCTTCGGGCAGTGGTCGGTGTGCAGGGCGATGTTGACGTCGTAGTGCTTCGCGATCGAGTGGGCGAACTCGGCCAGTGCCGTGGCGCCCGCCACCATGTCCTTGACCCGCTGGCCGGACGCGAACTCGGCGCCGCCCCAGGAGATCTGCGCGATGCCGTCGCTCTCGGCCTCCGCGAAACCGCGCATGGCGGCGACGATCGTCTGGGAGGAGGTGCAGTTGATGGCCGGGTAGGCGAACTGGCCGGCCTTGGCTCGGTCGAGCATCTCGCGGTAGACCTCGGGGGATGCAATAGGCATCGGTTGCTCCTGCGTTTCGCGGACGGATGTAAGCGGTCTCATCCTTCCACTAAGACTGGTGCGACCTCAATTCGCGGACGGATCGGGACAGCAGCGTCGCGAGGATCGCGACGGTTGCCACCGCTGCGGCCACCAGGAAGCTGGTGGTCAGCCCCACGGCCGCCACGAGCGGGCCGGCCAGGGCCAGGCCGATCGGCCCGAACATGAGGGAGCCCATGGCGTCATAGGCGCTGACCCGGGACAGGGCCTCACGCGGGACATGAGTCTGCAGTGCCGTCATCCACAGGATGAAGAACAGCTCCATCGACAGGCCCCAGGCGAAGGCGCCGACCGCCACGACCGGCAGCGGCATGGCGAAGGCCAGCGTGACCAGCCAGGCCGGCAGCACGAGGGTGATGAGCATCCCGAAGACCATCGGCCGGCGGACCCGCAGGCGGGAGGCCAGCAGGGCGCCGACCAGCAGCCCAGCCGACACCGAGCCGAGGACCACCGCCCAGCCGGCGGCGCCGCCATACCGCTCGATCGCCAGCACCGGGCCGAGCACCTCCTCGGCCCCCCGGAGCACCATGACGATGAGGCTGAACGCGAGGACCACCACCACGACCCAGCGGAACGAGGTGAAGACCCGCCAGCCGTGCACGAGATCCCCGAGCATGGTCTCGCCGGACACGTGCGGCTTCGAGACCCGGCGGAAGCTGAACACCAGCAGGCCGGCGATCAGGAAGGACGCGGCATCGATCGCGATGGCGATGCCGGACCCGAATGCGGCGACGAGCAGGCCGCCGATCGCGCTGCCGACGACGAGGCCACCGTTGGCGGCCACGCTGATGTAGGCGTTCGCGGGCTGCAGGTGGTCCTCGTTGGTGACGACCTCCGGCACGAGGCCGCTCATGGCCGGCCACCACAGGCCGTTGAGCACTCCGGCGCAGAACGACAGGATGGCGAGCAGGGGGACCGTGGCGTTCCCCGTCAGGAACAGCGCCGCGCTGGTCGCGACGAACCCGCTCAGGACGATGTCGGTGACAGCGATGACGCGCGCGCGGCCCATCCGATCGGCGATGACACCGCCGATCGGGAGCATGACGATGAGCGGGATGGCCTGCGCCGCCAGCACGATGCTCAGCGAGGTCGGCGTCGCCCCCGGCAGGGCGAGCACGCCGAAGGCCAGGGCGATGGGCATGATCCCGTTGCCGATGTTGCTGATGGTCCGAGCCGCGAACAGGCGCCGGTAGAAGTCGCTCCCCCACAAGGCCCGGGTGTGGCTCACCGAGTCACCGGGTCGGGCAACTGGTCGAAGACATGGCGCCGGACCCACGCGTGCATCGCGATCGCCGCCGCAGCACCGGCGTTGATCGATCGGGTCGAGCCGAACTGGCTGATCGACCACACCTCCTGGCAGTGGCGCTGTGCCACTGTCGAGAGGCCGTCGCCCTCCTGCCCGAACAGCATGACGCAGCGCTCCGGGATGGATGCCGTCTCGATGGCTGTCGCGCCGGGCACGTTGTCGATGCCGACGAGGCCGAGATCCTGCTGCTCGCACCATGCTCCGAGCGAAGCCGCGTCGTCGTGGTGGTGCACGTGCAGGTAGCGATCGGTCACCATGGCCCCGCGCCGGTTCCAGCGCTTGCGCCCGACAATGTGGACTGCTGCGGCCTGGAAGGCGTTGGCCGTGCGCACGACCGACCCGATGTTGAAGTCGTGGCCGAAGTTCTCGATGGCCACATGGAAGCCGTGCCGACGCGTGTCGAGGTCCGCGACGATGGCGTCGACCGACCAGTAGCGATAGCCATCGACGACGTTGCGGCGATCGCCGTCGCGGAGCAGGTCCGGGTCGAGCCTGGGGTCGTCCGGCCACGGCCCCGGCCACGCGCCCACGCCCACCTCTGGAGGGGTCACGGGCGTATCCATGGCCGCGACGATAGCCTGCAAAGGTGGAGATCCTGAGTGCCGCTTCCGCGGCTGCTGCATCTGCTGCCGTGCGGGCCCTCGGCCCTGACTGGCTGAACCCCGAGACGATGCTGACCAACCTCGGCGACATCGCGTTCTGGGTGGTCCTCGGCATCATCTTCGCCGAGTGCGGCCTGCTGATCGGCTTCTTCCTGCCCGGTGATTCCCTGCTCTTCCTCACCGGGCTGTTCATTGCCAGCGGCGCGATCAGCATCAACATCTGGCTGGGCGTGACACTGCTCTTCATCGCCGCATTCGTCGGCAACCTGACCGGCTACTGGATCGGGTACAAGGCGGGGCCAGCGCTGTTCAACAAGCCGGAATCCAAGATCTTCCGCCAGGAGTACGTCGACAAGACGAATCACTTCTTCAACCGCTACGGCGGCCGGGCCATCATCATGGCCCGCTTCGTGCCGATCGTGCGCACCTTCATCACGGCCGTGGCCGGCATCGGCAGGATGGACTTCGGCAGGTACGCGCTGTTCAGCGCCATAGGCGCCCTGCTGTGGGCGGTGGGCGTCACGCTCGCCGGGTACTTCCTCGGCAACATCCCGTTCGTCGAGCAGAACATCGAGTTGATCCTGATCCTCGTGGTCTTCGTGAGCATCGTCCCGATGATCTTCGAGTTCGTTCGGCATCGCCGGCAGCGGGCGGGCCTGGAGTAGTCGGCGGACGGCCCGACCGTGCTGTACTCGAACGCATGCGCGCCCTCGCCCTCGCCTTCGCGCTTGTCGCGTTATCTGCGGTCGGTATGGGGACGCCGGGCGCCGGCGCTGCGACCATCGCCGCGGATCGGGCCCTCCTGTCCTCGGCTGCCGCCGGCAGCACCTCCGGCGTGCGGGATGCCCTTCGCGCCGGGGCGAGCGTCGCGGCGACCGACAGCGCCGGCTCGACGGCGCTCATCCTCGCCGCGTACGGCAACCATCTGGCTGTGGCACGGCAGTTGATCGGTGCCGGCAGCGATGTGAACCAGCAGAATCGGCGCCGGGAGAGCGCCTTCCTCATCGCCACCAGCGAGGTGGGGGACGACCCGCGACTGCTCGGGCTCACGCTGGCCGCTGGAGCCAGGGTGCAGGCACGGGACTCCTTCGACGGCACCGGGCTGATCCGCGCTGCCGAGCGCGGGTTCCCTGTCATCGTCGCCCGACTCATCGAGGCGGGTGTCGAGGTGGACCACGTGAACAACCTCGGCTGGACCGCGCTGCACGAGGCGATCGTCCTCGGCTCGGGGGGCAATGCCCATACGGAAGTGGTGCGCCTCCTGGTCGGCGCCGGGGCCGACGTGATGCTTCCGTCGCAGCGTGACGGAGTGCGGCCGTTGGAGCATGCCGAGCGGCTTGGGCACGATCGCATCGCCCGCATCCTTCGTCGAGCGGCCGTCGGATTGACGCCGACCGACCGACTGCTGGCCGCTGCCTCACGCGGCAGCGTGGTGGCCGCCCGGACGGCGCTCCAGGACGGAGCTGCGCTGGAGGCTCGCGACGACGAGGGCAGGACGGCGCTGCTCCTCGCTGCGCTGGAGGATCGCGTCGACGTCGCGCGAATGCTCGTCACCCGCGGAGCCGACGTCAACGCCTACGACGAGCGGCGGGACACCCCATTCCTCGTCACCGGGGTGACCGGGAGCGTGAGCATGCTCGAGGCCTTGCTGCCGGGCGGTCCCGACACCCGCTTGACCAACCGCTTCGGCGGTGTCGCCGTCATCCCGGCGTCGGAACGGGGGCACGTCGCTTACGTCCGCGAGGTCCTCGAGCGGACGGACATGGACGTCAACCACGTGAACGATCTCGGTTGGACCGCGCTGCTCGAGGCTGTGCTCCTCGGCGACGGCAGCGCGCGCTACGCGCGCGTGGTGAAGGTGCTCCTCGGCCACGGGGCCGATCCCGCGATCAGCGACGCGGACGGCGTGACTCCCCTGGCGCATGCCGAGCGGCGCGGGCACGAGCGCATCGCCCGGCTCCTTCGGTGACGGACTACTCCAAGCCGAGGTCAGCGAGGGCGAAGGCCGAACGGTAGGCCAGTCCGCGCTGCTCCACGGTCGGCCCGGCTCCCCGGTCGACGATGACCGCGACGCCCGCGATGCGGGCCCCCTCGGCGACCAGGGCGTCGACCGCCATGAGCACGGACGAGCCGGTCGTGGACGTGTCCTCAACCGCCAGGACAGAGCGGCCAGAGACACCGGGTCCCTCGATCCGGCGCTGGAGCCCGTGCTGCTTCTCGGACTTGCGCACGACGAAGGCGTCGAGCGAGCGTCCCGTCGCCGCTGCTGCGTGCAGCATGGCCATGGCGACCGGGTCCGCGCCGAGGGTCAGCCCGCCAACGGCCTGGTACTCCCAGTCCTGGGTCAGCTCGAGCATGACCTGGCCGACCAGGGGCGCCGCCGTGGCGTCGAGCGTCACCCGGCGCAGGTCGACGTAGTAGTCGGCCTCGCGGCCGCTGGACAGCACCACCTTCCCGCGCACGACCGCCTTCTCGACGATCTGGTCGCGCAGGTCCTTCCAGGCTTGGCTCGGCATGGCCGAAGCCTAGGCTCCACGCATGGACGAGGGCACGGTGGTCGTCGTCGCTGCAGGCGCCGCGCGCAGCAGCGCCGTGATGAAGGCACTCGACGCCGCCGGCGTGGGGTCCCGCCTCGCCGTCCCGCTCAGCGGTCCCTCCGCGACTCTCTCCTCGCGCACCTGCGCAGCGATCTCAGCGCTGGCCCCGGCCTCGCCGCTGGTCATCGTCGCCTTCGGGTCCGACGCTCTCCTGCTGCCCGCCGTCGCCCTGGCCCAGCGGGCGGCGCATCGGCGGGTGGTCGGCTACCTGCTCGTCGAGCCTGCCCTGCCGCCCGGCAGCGACACATGGCCGGATGCGCCCGTCACGGTGCTCGACGACTCCCCTGACCCCCAGGTCCGCCTGCGCGGGTGGACGTCGCTGCCCCTGTCGGCCGCCGGCCAGTGGCTGGCAGCCGGCGCAACCGGCTAGTCCCGGGCGAACCGAGGGTTGCGGCGGCGCGACGCGGTGGCCAGGCGCACGACGGACCTGGGGGCGTGGCGCAGGATGCCCGAGATCGCCTTGTACTGGGGACCGGCCACGCTCACCGGCCTGCCGCGGGCGAGGTCGCGCATCGCCTGGTCGACCACGCGCGGGACGTCCAGCCACATCCACTCAGGCAACGTAGACATGTCGATGCCCGCCCGCTCGTGGAACTGGGTGTGGGTGAAGCCCGGGCACACGGCCACCACCCGCACGCCCGTCCCGCCCACTTCCTGGGCCAGTCCTTCGCTGAAGCTCGTGACCCAGGCCTTGGCGGCCGAGTAGGTGCCGCCGGTGACCCACGCGGCGACGCTGCTCACGTTGATCACCATGCCGGATCGACGCTCGACCATGCCGGGGACGGCTGCGTGCGTCAGTCTCATGACGGCGACCACCAGTACGTCGAGCATCCGCTGCTCGTCGTCCACGTCGGCGGCGAGGAACGCTGCGTTCAGGCCGAAGCCGGCGTTGTTGACCAGGGCCGACACCGGACGGGACGGATCGGCGGCCCGCGCAGCGACGCGGTCGACGTCGGCACGCACCGCGAGGTCGGCCGGCAGCACCTCGCACCGGACGCCATGGCGCTGGAAGCACTCGTCCGACAGGGCTGTCAGCCGCTCCTCGTCACGGGCGACCAGCACGAGGTCGAAGCCGCGGCGAGCGAACTCGTCGACGAAGCCGCGTCCGATGCCGGCCGTGGCGCCGGTGATCAGGGCGGTGGGCATGGGTCCTCCGAGCTCGGGTGGAAACGACCAAACGTGGCCCACGTGTGGTTATCGGGGCCAACTCAACGTACCGTGGGCGCGTGACTCGACGCCGCCCTGCGCTCCTCGTGGCCGTGAGTGCCCTGATCGTGGCGCTCACCGGCCTTGCCCTGCCCACCTCCGCTGGTGCTGCCACGGCCGGGCAACCCGGGTCGACGCCGCGCGTCATCAACGGCGACCTGAGCACGGCTGGCCAGTTCCCGTACCTCGTCGCCCTGCTCAGTGCCAATCGCTACGCCAGCGAGGGGGCTTTCGAGGCCCAGTTCTGCGGCGGCACGCTGACAACCCCGACGACCGTCGTGACCGCTGCGCACTGCGTGGTCGACAAGGGGGCCGTCGCCGGCCCGCGCACGATCCTCATCGGGATCGGACGGGACCTGAGTGCGCAGAGCCTTCGCGTGGTCGAGGTCGCGGCCGTGACGGCCAACCCGGCCTATAACGACGATTCGGCGGCCAACGATGTCGCCGTCCTCACGTTGGCGGCTCCGGTTACCGACGTGCCTTCGCTGCTGCCCATCTCGCCGGCGGAAGCAGCGAGCGGGCTCTCCGCCGGCACCGCTCTCCAGGTCGCCGGCTGGGGCAACATGTCCACCACTGGCAAGGATTTCCCGGCCGTCTTCCGGGTCGGCAACCTCGTGCTCTTCCCCGACTCGACGTGCGGTGGTGGGGCCTCGTACACGTACAACGGGGTCAAGTTCGACGGGTTCGATGTCGGCGACGCCGACCCCGCGACCATGCTGTGCGCAGCCGGCGTCGGTGGCGCAGGGCAGCGCATCGACTCCTGCCAGGGCGACTCCGGCGGTCCGGTCGTGGCCACCGTCGCAGGCGCCGCACGGCTCATCGGCATCGTCAGCTGGGGCGAGGAGTGCGCGAGCCGCTTCCCCGGCGTCTACACCCGGGTCTCCGCGGAGTACGACTTCCTGGTGGCCAATGGCGCGATCGTGGCACTGGCACCATCACAGCCGCCGACGATCACCGTCGCCTCGGAGGCCTCCGCCCTCAAGGTGACCTTCGTGCCGGCCAGCGATGGCAGCAGCCCCACGGCCTTCGCGGCCACCGCGCTTGACCCCGTCACCGGGCAGGTCTTCAACTGCTCCACCGCGTCCTCAGTGACGGCAGCGCCGGCGTCCTGCTCGATTGCGGGCCTGACGAACGGCACTGCCTACCAGGTGACGGCGATCGCGGGCGGTGCCCTCGGCAACTCCCCGGCCACCGCGCCGGTCATCGCATCCCCCGTCCCGCTGGCCACCGCGGGGACGATCAGCAGGGTCGTCAACCTCGGCCGGGGGGTCGCCCGGTTCTTCGTCACGGCGACTGCCGACAACGGTGCCCCACTGACGGCACTGCGAGTGGTCTGCCAGGTCCCCGGCCGCAACGCGGGCACACGCTCGGCCGACATCACCGGGGAGTCCGCCACGGTCACCGGCCTGCGGGCCAAGCGCTACCGCTGCTACGTGCAGGCGATCAACGCTGCCGGGGTCTCGAACGGGCAAGCGATAGCGGTCAAGCTCAAGCGCCGGTAGCCCGTCTGACCATGAGGGCGAGCATCGCAGACCGACTGGGGCCGGTCTGCGCCTGCACTTGCAGGAACATTGCCTCGCGCACCCGCCGCTCCGTGGGATGCCCGGAGCGCATCGCCGACCCCGCGCGGGCAACGACCGCGGCGGTCGTCGTGCGCACGACGAGGTCCAGCGACCGCGCACGCCAGGTCAGGCGATCCGCAACGACGCCGTCGTCCATGGCCGCGTAGGCACGGCCCCGCACCATGCGGCATTCCTCGACCAGGGCCATCGCCAGGCCGAGGAGATCGTCGTCGCCTCTCTGCACGGCCAGGGACTCAAGATCGGCAATCGCCCCGCGTGCCACCCCGAAGGCCGATGGGCTGGCACTGGCTGCTGTCTGGGCGTCCGCGGCGAGCCAGGCATCACGGTCCAGGACCGCGCCAACCCTCGAATCGGGTACGACCACTCCGTCAAGGCGCACCGGGCGGGTATGGGTGCCGGACATCGCCAGCAGCCGCAGCGGCTCGCCGGGCCGGACGCCGGTAAGGGCGCCGTCCGCCCTTCCGGCAGGCAGGTAGCCGCACACCAGGCGACCGGTGTCGTCGCCGGCACCCTGGGCCATCACCATCACGACGTCCGCGATGTCCCACGACGTGACCCAGTCCAGGGATCCCTCCAGCCGCCAGCCGCCGGCGATGCGCGTGGCGAGGGGGTTCGCCGGCCCAGGCCTGCGGACATGGGCAAAGGCCACCGCCGCCAGCAGCGCCCCCGAGCGCAGTCCCGGCAGGAGTGCCGACTGCAGGGCCGCCCGGCCGGGTCCGTCGCCGTCGCCCGACAGGACCCGCAACGGCGTCTGGTGCTGCGCCCAGCAGAACCAGGTCGAGGCATCGCTCCCGGCGATGAGCTCGGCAAGCTCGCGCTGGGCGGAGGCAGGCTCGAGCGCTGCTCCGTGCAGGCCGGCCATTGCCAAGGCCTCGATCGTCGAGCGGGGAACCCCGAGGGCATCCGCATCCTCCGCCCCCGTGGCGACGACGTCGGCGATCACGTCGACGTTCGGGATCACGACCGCCGGGTCGGCAGGTCCCACGGGGTCGCGGAGCGGAAAGGCGTCGTGGTCGGGCACGTCGTCACGGTACCGAGCGGGCGTCCGGCCCGCTCGACGTGCCGACTACGGTGCTGCCCATGCCGCGCCGCGACGACCCGCTAGTCCCGCGCATGGCCGAGCACGCCACGTCGGTCTTCGGGGAGATGTCCGCCCTCGCCGCGCAGGTCGGCGCGATCAACCTCGGGCAGGGCTTCCCCGACACCGACGGCCCGCAGTCCCTGAAGGATGCGGCGATCGCCGCGATCCTGGACGGCCGCGGCAACCAGTACCCGCCCGCGCACGGGGTCCCCGCGCTGCGCGAGGCCATCGCCGAGCACCAGCGCCGCTTCTACGGCCTGGCCGTGGATCCCGTGACCGAGGTGGTGGTCGGGACCGGCGCCTCGGAGGTCATCCAGTCGGCGCTGCTCGCGCTCGTCGACGACGGCGACGAAGTCGTCATGTTCGAGCCCTGGTTCGACATCTACGGGGCCGGCATCTCCCTCGCCCGGGGGACCCGGGTCGGCGTCCCGATGTCAGGCCCGCTGCTGCGCCCCGACCTGCAGGCCCTGCGATCCTCGATGACCGCTCGGACCCGCGTCATCCTGCTCAACTCCCCGCACAACCCGACCGGTGTCGTCTTCACGCCGGAGGAGCTCGCCGAAGTCGCCCGCATCGCCATCGAGCACGACGTCTACGTCATCTCCGACGAGGCGTACGAGCACCTGTGGTTCGACGAGCACCGGCACGTGCCCATCGCCAGCCTGCCCGGCATGCACGAGCGCACGGTGACCATCGGCTCGGGCGGGAAGAGCTTCTCCTTCACCGGCTGGAAGATCGGCTGGGGCACCGGCCCGCGGGACCTCATCGCCGCGGTGCGCACGGTGCGCCAGCACCTGTCCTACGTGTCCGGAGGCCCGTTCCAGTTCGCCATGGCCCATGGGCTCGGGCTGCCGGACGACTACTTCACGGACTTCCGCGCCGACCTGCAGCACAAGCGGGACCTGCTGTCCTCAGGGCTCGCGGACCTCGGGATGCGGGTGATCGTCCCGCAGGGGACGTACTTCGTCACGACCGACGTCCGGCCGCTGGGCTTCGAGGACGGGCTCGCCTTCTGCCGCGAGCTGCCGCACCGGGCAGGGGTCGTCGCGATCCCGCACAGCGCCTTCTGCGACGACAGCAGCATCGGGGCGCCCTACGTGCGGTGGGCGTTCTGCAAGCGGCCGAGCGTCCTCACCGAGGCGCTCGAGCGGATGCAGGCGGGGCTGCCGGGCTGAGCATGGCGATCCTCGTCGACGAGTGCGCGTGGCCGTGGCGCGGTCGCCTGTGGTGCCACATGGTCAGCGACACCAGCCTTGACGAGCTGCATGCCTTCGCCCGATGGCTCGGGGTGCCCGAGCGGGGATTCGGGGGCGACCACTACGACCTCCCCGAGGAGGCGCGCGCCCTCGCGATCGAGGAAGGCGCCGTCGCCGTCACCTCGCGCGAGGTGATCATGGCCCTACGGGCCGCGGGCCTGCGTCGGCCCAAGCGCCACCAGCCCTGACGTGCGCATGCCGCGCATCCGCCTGGAGACCGGCCTACCGTGGACGTGACTCCTCCAGGAGGTCGCCATGCCCACGGGAGATCGATCGCGACGATTCATCGGCCTGCTTGCGGCCGCCGCCCTCGTGACGGGGGCGATGACGCTGGCCTCGGCCCCCTTGACCCGGGCCAGGGACGAGTTGGTGCCCGACCACGTCGTCACCACGTGGACGAGCATCGGGGACCCGCAGGTGGTCGTCACCAAGGCCGGCGCCACGTATACGGGCACGGTCCTGCGGGCATTCTCGCTGCCGAACCAGCACCGGTGCGAGTACCAGCCGGGACAGGTCATCTGGACGATGCAGTGGAGCCGCGACGTGACCACGGTCCACCCCACCTACTCGGGCATGGCCCTCGTGTTCGACAACAGAACGTGCGCCGCCGCCCTCGAGCCTGCCGCCTTCCTGCTCGGCGAGGCGGTTGGGCCCCAACTGACTCTCCATGTCGGGCCGCGCGTGATGTCGGAGGACTCGTGGTCGCAATACTCCATGACGGCCGAGTGGCCGCGCATGGGCGACCTCACGCCTCCGGTCGTCCACGTCAAGAAGCTGCCCGGCAAGACGGACACGTCCGCCCGCGTGCAGTTCTGGGTCAAGGACAACAGCCGAAAGGCGAGGCTGACCTGGACGCTCTACTCCGACGGGACCGCCGCCAGGCACGGTGGCGGCAGCGCCCTGCAGCAGGCGACGGGCACCACGCAGGTGACGACGGTGAAGGCCGTCAACGGTTTCCCCGGCCCGTACTACGTCTGCCTCGGGGCCGAGGACGCCAACGGGAACAAGAGCCGTGCCTGGCCGAACAGCTCATGCGCCTGGGTTCCGTTGCTGGTGGACCTCGCTGACTCGCCTGTCATCAACGGATGCGGCGGCTCGCAGTGGGGAGCGACCGCCGGCGAGGTCCAGGCGCTCGTCCTCGACGTGCGCACCTACGGCTCGACGGTCGTCCGGTTCGCGGAGGCCTGCAACATCCACGATGCCGGCTACGCGGGGATCACCGTGCACGACCCCGTCAGCGGCGATGTGATCGACTTCCGGAAGTGGACTCGCGAGTCGGTGGACGAGCTGTTCCTCGAGGACCTCCGCGCCCTGTGCGTTCGCCGGCTGGCGGGCAGGGAGAGCGCCGCGCTCGTCCGGGAGTGCAAGAACGGCGACCCGGTAGCGCAGGCCCTGCTCATGGTCGGGGCAGCACCGCCGATTGGGGCTCTCACGTACTTCACGGCCGTTCGCACCTTCGCCGTCGATGCCTACGACACGAACGCCACCCTGCCCGGAACGCAGACCAACAACCGGCCGACCACGTGGCCAACGGGCGGACGCCGGGACAACGGCTAGCAGCCGCCGGGGCGCCGGTCAGCCGGACGTGAGCACGAGGTCGCTGCCGTCCGGCAAGGTCTCCACCCGCACCACGTCGCCGTCGCGGATCTCCCCTGCGAGGATGCCGCGCGCCAACTTGTCGCCGATGGCCACCTGCACCAGCCGGCGCAGCGGCCGTGCTCCGTATACCGGGTCGAACCCGCGATTGACCAGCCATTGCATGGCCTCGTCGGTCACGGACAACGAGATCCGGCGGTCCTCCAGCCGCTGCTGCAGCTGGGCGACCTGGATGTCGGCCACCTTGACCAGCTGCTGCCGGTCCAGCGGCTCGAACGTGACCAGCCCGTCAAGGCGGTTGAGGAACTCCGGCCGGAACTGCTGGCGGACCAGCGCCAGCACCTGTTCCTTGCGCTGCTCGTACGGGACCGTGACGTCGATGAGGAACTGCGACCCGGTGTTCGAGGTGAGGATGAGGATCACGTTGCGGAAGTCGACGGTGCGGCCCTGGCCGTCGGTGAGCCGGCCGTCGTCGAGCACCTGGAGCAGGATGTCGAAGACCTCCGGATGCGCCTTCTCGACCTCGTCTAGCAGGACGACCGAGTAGGGCCGGCGGCGCACGGCCTCGGTGAGCTGGCCGCCCTCCTCGTAGCCCACATAGCCCGGAGGCGCCCCGACCAGGCGGGACACCGAGTGCTTCTCGGAGTACTCGCTCATGTCGATGCGCACCATCGCCCGCTCGTCGTCGAACAGGAACTCCGCGAGAGCCTTCGCCAACTCGGTCTTCCCCACACCCGTCGGGCCGAGGAACATGAACGAGCCGGTCGGCCGGTTGGGGTCGGAGATGCCCGCGCGGGCGCGCCGCACCGCGTCGCTGACCTCGCGCACGGCCTCCGACTGGCCGACCACGCGCTTGCCCAGGTCCTCCTCCATGCGCAGCAGCTTGGCCGTCTCCCCCTCGAGCAGGCGACCGGCGGGGATGCCGGTCCACGCCGCCACGACCTGGGCGATGTCGTCGGCCGTGACCTCCTCCTTGACCATCGACGAGCGCTCGTTCGTCTCGGCCGTCACGCGCCCCAGCTCGGCCTCGAAGGTCGGAATCTCGGCGTAGAGGATGCGCGAGGCCTGCTCGAAGTCGCCGCCCCGTTGCGCCCGCTCGGCCGTGGCCCGAAGGTCGTCGATGAGCACCTTGATCTCGCCGATGCGGTCCAGGCCCTGCTTCTCGGCATCCCACCGGGCCCGCAGGCCGCGCAACTCCTCGTCCTTGTCGGCGATCTCGGCCCGGATCTTGGCCAGGCGCTCCCGCGAGGCCTCGTCGGTCTCCTTCGCGACGGCCATCTCCTCCATCCGCAGGCGGTCGACCTGGCGCTGAAGGACGTCGATCTCCTCCGGGGACGAGTCGATCTCCATGCGCAGGCGGGACATCGACTCGTCCATGAGGTCGATCGCCTTGTCGGGCAAGAAGCGCGAGGTGATGTAGCGGTCGGACAGGGTCGCGGCGGCGACGAGGGCCGAGTCGGAGATGACGACCTTGTGGTGCGCCTCGTACTTCTCCTTGATGCCGCGCAGGATCGCGATGGTGTCCTCGACCGACGGCTGGTTGACGAGGACCTGCTGGAAGCGGCGCTCGAGGGCAGCGTCCTTCTCGATGTACTGGCGGTACTCGTCAAGCGTCGTGGCGCCGATCATGCGCAGCTCGCCCCGGGCGAGGAGCGGCTTGAGCATGTTGCCGGCGTCCATGGCCCCTTCACCGGTCGCGCCGGCACCGACGACGGTGTGCAGTTCGTCGATGAACGTGATGATCTGCCCGTCGCTGCCCTTGATCTCGTCGAGGACGGCCTTGAGCCGCTCCTCGAACTCGCCGCGGTACTTGGCCCCCGCCACGAGCGAGCCCATGTCGAGCGCGATGAGGGACTTGCCCTGCAACGACGTCGGGACGTCGCCCTCGACGATCCGCCGGGCCAGACCCTCGACCACCGCGGTCTTGCCGACTCCGGGCTCGCCGATGAGCACCGGGTTGTTCTTCGTACGGCGGGAGAGCACCTGGATCGTCCGGCGCACCTCCTCGTCGCGGCCGATGACCGGGTCGATCCGGCCCTCGCGGGCACGGGCGGTGAGGTCGACGCCGTACTTCTCGAGGGCCTGGAAGGTCTGCTCGGGGTCACGACTCGTCACGCGCGCGCTCCCCTTGACCTGCTCCAGGGCCTGCATGAGGGCGTCCGGCGTCGCTCCCTTCCGGGCCAGCAGTTCGGTGACCGACGGGCCGCCGTCCTGGGCCAGCGCGATGAGCAGGTGCTCGGTGCTGACGTACTCGTCGCCCCGCTCCTTGGCGAAGGTCTCCGCAGTGTTGAGGACGCGGAAGGACGCCTGGCTCAACTGCGGGGCGGCGACGCTCGAGCCGCTCGCCGACGGCAGGGCACCGAGGGCCGACCGGGCCTGGCCGGTGAGCGCCGGGACGTCGGCGCCGACGGCATCGAGCAGGGCGGTGGCGATGCCTTCCCCCTGCTGCAGCAACGAGTCGAGCAGGTGCAGCGGCTCGACCTGGGGATTGCCCTGCGCCGAGGCCATGCGCACGGCGGCACCGAGGGCGTCCTGGCACTTGGTGGTGAACTGGATGTCCATGTCTGCCTACTTCGTCAGTTCTCAGCGGTGGGTCTTCGGTGGTCGCCAGACGACCAGCGACGTCGAGGTCTGCTCGCGGGTGAACTCGGCGAGGCGGACGCGCAGGATGCGCACTTCCTCCTGCAGTTCCAGCACGCGGCGGATGCCCTCCAGCGACAGGCCCTGGGAGGACAGGTCGGCAATCTCGCGCAGCCGGGCGATGTCGTTGGCGGAGTACAGCCGGTTGCGCCCGCCGACCCTCGTCGGCACGACCAGGCCGAGCCGGTCGTACTGACGGAGCGTCTGCGGATGCAGTCCGGCCAGGGACGCCGCCACGGAGATCGCGTAGACCGGCGCCTCGTCGGCGACCCGGAAGCCGGTGCGCTCCCCCCGGCTGTGCGGGCTCGCGCTCACGGCGCACTCCTCTGGGCGCGCTCCGCCAACGTGAACAGGTCGCGCCGCGGATCGTGGTCGGCCGTCGTCTCGGCGAACCGCTCGAGCGCGGAGCGGGCATCGCTCGACAGCTTCTGCGGCACGGCGACCTCGACGGTCACCAGGAGGTCGCCGATGGTGCCGTCCTTGCGCCGGATCCCCTTGCCGCGGACACGGAGGGTGCGGCCGTTGGACGTGCCGGCCGGGATCTTCACGGTGACCTGGCCGCCCCGCGGCAGGGGCACGGCAATATCGCCGCCGAGCGCGGCCTCGGCGAAGGTCACCGGCACCGTGACGACGAGGTTGTCGGCCTTGCGCCCGAACACGGGGTGGGGGGCGATCGAGATGTCGACGAGGAGGTCGCCGTTGGGCCCCCCGCGCTCACCTGCTGCTCCCTTGCCCTTGAGCCGGATGCGCGCCCCGTCCTTGACGCCGGCGGGGATCCGGGCCTGCACGGTTCGCGTGCTCAGGCCCCGGCCGCTGCCGTGGCAGGCCGGGCAGGGGTCGTCGACGAACAGGCCGCGGCCCTTGCAGGTGACGCATGGGTCGGCGAACGCGAACCCGCCTGCGTTGCGGGTGGTCTGCCCGGAGCCGTCGCAGGTGGGGCACATGCGCGGCGTGGTCCCCGCGCGGGCGCCCGTGCCGTGGCAGGTGGAGCACGGCGCGTCGCTGCTCAGACGCAGCGGCACCGTGACGCCATCGAGCGCGTCGTCGAAGGACAGCGTGAGCGAGCTCTCGAGGTCCTGGCCTCGGCGCGGCTGGCGGTTGCGCGGAGCAGTCCCCTTGCCCCGGTTGAAGATCCCGCCGAGGAAGTCGCCGAAGCCGCCCGAGTCGGCACCGAAGAGGTCCTCGACGTTGACGCCGTACTGGGCACCACCGCCACCGGAACCGAAGCCTCCTTGGGGGAAGCCGCCGCCGGCGAACAAGGACCGGGCCTCGTCGTACTCCTTGCGCTTCGCGTCGTCGGACAGCACGTCGTAGGCCTCGGAGATCCCCTTGAACCGCTCCTCCGCCTCGGCGTTGCCCGGGTTCTTGTCCGGGTGCAGCTCACGGGCGAGGGTGCGGTACTTCTTCTTGATCTCCGCGGCGGTGGCGTCCTTCGTCACGCCGAGCAAGGCGTAGAAGTCCTTCTCCAGCCAGTCCTTGTTCACGATCGGCGTCCTGGTCCCCGCGTCAGTCCGTGCCCGCTACCGCTACGCGCGCCGCGCGCAGCACCCGGCCCGCGTAGCGGTAGCCGGGCTGGTACACCGACACGACGGTCGGCTCCGAGACCTCGTCGCGGGACTCGGTCGTCAGCGCCTCGTGCACCGTGGGGTCGAATGCCTCCCCCGGGCTGCCGAAGGTCTCCAGGCCGATGCGGGCGAGCGCCGACTCGAGGGCCTCGCCCACGGTCCGGAAGGCACCGTCGAGCTCGCCGTGCTGGCGGGCCCGGTCGATGTCGTCGACGACGGGCAGCAGTTCGACCAGCGCCTGGCCGACCGCGCGCTCGCGCTCGGCCGCACGGTCGCGCTCGACGCGCTTGCGGTAGTTGGCGTACTCGGCGTGCACCCGCTGCAAGTCACCCGTGAGCTCGGCCACCTTGGCCTCCACGCCGGTGATGTCGCCCTCGACCAGGCTGGCTTCGGCGAACTCCGCCTCGAACGCATCGAGAGGACCAGGTTCGCCAGCGGGAGGCTGGCGAACCTGGTTGGTCTCGGGGTCGACGCGGCGCTTGTCCGTGAAGCGGATGCCGGTCTCCTCGGAGTCCTGCTCGCTCACTTCTGCTCGCCTTCGTCCACGATCTCGGCGTCGACGACGTCGTCGTCAGCGGCCTGGCCCTCGCCCTCCGCCGAGGCATCGCCCGTGGCGGCGCCCTGCTCCTGCGCCGCGGCGTACATGGCCGCGCCGAGGGCCTGGCTGGCCTGGGCGACCTTGTCGGTGGCCGTGCGCATGGCGGGGATGTCGTTGGCCTCGATGGCCTTCTTCAGCTCATCGAGCGGGCCATCGACGTTGGCCTTGGCGTCCGCAGGCACCTTGTCGGCGTTGTCGGCGAGGAACTTCTCGGTCTGGTACACCAGCCCCTCGGCGCTGTTGCGGACCTCGACCTCCTCGCGGCGCTGCTTGTCCTCCTCGGCGTGCTGCTCGGCCTCACGCATCATCCGGTCGATCTCGTCCTTGTTCAGGGCCGAGCCGCCGGAGATCGTCATCGACTGCTCCTTCTGCGTCGCGAGGTCCTTGGCGGACACGTGGACGATGCCATTGGCGTCGATGTCGAAGGTCACCTCGACCTGCGGGATGCCACGCGGTGCGGGCGGCAGGCCGGTGAGCTCGAAGGTGCCCAGCCGCTTGTTGTAGGCCGCCATCTCGCGCTCGCCCTGGTACACCTGGATCAGCACGGACGGCTGGTTGTCGTCGGCCGTCGTGAAGATCTCGCTGCGCTTGGTCGGGATCGTGGTATTGCGCTCGATGAGGCGCGTCATCACCCCGCCCTTGGTCTCGATGCCCAGCGAGAGCGGGGTCACGTCGAGGAGCAGGACGTCCTTGACCTCGCCCTTCAGCACGCCAGCCTGCAGGGCGGCGCCGACGGCGACGACCTCGTCCGGGTTGACGCCCTTGTTGGGCTCCTTGCCCGTCTCGGCCTTGACCAGCTCGGTGACGGCGGGCATGCGGGTCGAGCCGCCGACCAGGACGACCTGGTCGATGTCGCCGATCGTGACGCCGGCGTCCTTCAGGACGGCCGCGAACGGCGCCTTGGTGCGCTCGAGCAGATCGGCCGTGAGGGACTCGAACTGGGCGCGGGACAGGGTCTCCTCGAGGTGGAGGGGGCCCTCGGCGCTGGCCGTGATGTAGGGCAGGTTGATGGAGGTCTGCATCGAGCTGGACAGCTCGATCTTGGCCTTCTCGGCCGCCTCGCGCAGCCGCTGCATCGCCATCTTGTCCTTGGACAGGTCGACGCCATGGGCGTTCTTGAAGTTGGTCACCATCCAGTCGACGACCTTGTTGTCCCAGTCATCGCCGCCGAGGTGGTTGTCGCCACTGGTGGCCTTGACCTCGACGACCCCGTCGCCGATCTCCAGCAGGGACACGTCGAACGTGCCGCCGCCGAGGTCGAAGACGAGGATGGTCTGCTCCTGGTCGCCCTTGTCCAGCCCGTAGGCCAGGGCGGCAGCCGTGGGCTCGTTGATGATCCGCAGGACGTTGAGCCCGGCGATCTCGCCGGCCTCCTTGGTGGCCTGCCGCTCGGCGTCGCTGAAGTACGCCGGCACGGTGATGACCGCATCGTTGACGGTCTCGCCCAGGTAGGCCTCCGCGTCGCGCTTGAGCTTCATGAGCGTGCGCGCACTGATCTCCTGCGCGGTGTACGCCTTGCCGTCGATGTCGACGGTCCAGTTGGTCCCCATGTGGCGCTTGACGGAGCGCACGGTGCGGTCGACGTTGGTGACCGCCTGGCGCTTGGCCACCTCGCCGACGAGGACCTCGCCGTTCTTGGCGAAGGCGACGACGGACGGCGTGGTCCGGGCGCCCTCGGCGTTCGCGATGACGACGGGCTCGCCGCCCTCGAGGACCGAGACGACCGAGTTGGTCGTGCCCAGGTCGATACCCACTGCTCGTGCCATGGTCGTGGTGCTCCTGTCTCGTGTTGCCCCGGGGTGTCCGGGATGGTCTGGATCGAGTCTCCTCCACAGCACCTGCCCCGGCAACTGCTGGCGCAGACTGTTTGAGCCGACCCGACTCAACTACTCCACACAACGGGGCTCATGCTGCCGCCATTCCCGGTCCCGGGACACCCTCGGTGTGACCTGCATCACACCTGCTCCCTCGCGAGTGGGCACTCGTTGCGGAATTCCGGCGGGCAAGTCCGCGACAACTGCCCGCTCGCGGAGGGGTCGGGGATCGGGTGGCTGGGAGTCAGCGGCGGGCAAGACCGGCGGCGGCCTCGAGGAGCAGCAGGGCGCCGAGCCGCACCGTGCGTCCGTCGGCGGCGTCTGCGGTGGCGTCGATCTCCGCGATGTCGATCGAGCGCACCACGGGGGAACAGCCGGCGAGGAAGGCGACCTGGCGGAGCTCGTCGGCGGAGAGTCCCCCCGGGACGGACGCCGGGCAGGCCGGGGCCACCGACCGGTCGCAGACGTCGACATCGATGTCCACGTGCACCGGTCCGCCGGCCGAGCACGCCAGGGCCAGGGCCTCGGCCATGGCGTCGGCGATCGGTCGGCGGCGCAGCGCGTCGCGCGTGATGACGGTGATCCCGAGGTCCCGCGCCCGTGCCGCGTACTCGCGTGAGTTCGCAAAGTCGGCGATGCCCACCTGCACGATGCGGCTGCCGTCGAGCCCCGCCTCGACCAGCCGCCGCACGGGTGAGCCGTTGCTCACGCCGTCGCGCAGGTCATGGTGCGCGTCCAGCGTCACCAGGCCGGCCGTGCCGAGTTCCTCCCCCCAGGCACCGAGAGCCACGCCATAGGTGAGGGAATTGTCGCCCCCGAGCGCGACCAGCAGGCGCGCCGCGACCATGACCGCCCGGACGCGCTCGACCACGCGGGCCGCATCTGCATCGGGATCCGGCACGTCACCGGCGTCCCTGACGGCGACCGCAGCGAGGTCGACATCGCGCGCGGCCGAGTACGTCGAATACCGGGCCAGCGCAGCGCGGATGGCGCCCGGCGTGGCGTCGGCTCCGGTGCGGCTGATCGAGGTGAGGTGCGTGGGCACCCCCAGGACCGCGAGGTCGGGACCGCGCCCCTCGGCCAGCCAACCGCTGGCACGGGGCCACCTCGGGTCCTCGGTCATGCGGCCACCATCCCCCTTCGGTGACCCTGATGCACCCGATTCACCGGCGAACGTGGGCACCGTCCGGTGTGATGGGGCCATGGATGCACCGGCAATGAGTGGACCCCGACCCGTGCGGGCCGACCGAGGCAGCACGCTCACCGCGCGCGGGTGGCCGCAGGAGGCCGCCCTGCGCATGCTCATGAACAACCTGGACCCCGAGGTCGCCGAGCACCCCGACGAGCTCGTCGTCTACGGCGGGACAGGCAAGGCGGCGCGCAACTGGGCCTGCTTCGACGCGATGGTCCGCAGTCTGACCACGCTGCGCGACGACGAGACGATGCTCGTCCAGTCCGGCAAGCCGGTCGGGGTGTTCCGCACCCATGAGTGGGCACCACGCGTACTGCTGGCCAACTCCAACCTGGTGGGGGACTGGGCGAACTGGCCGGAGTTCCGGCGCCTGGAGCAGCTCGGGCTGACGATGTACGGACAGATGACCGCCGGCTCGTGGATCTACATCGGCACCCAAGGGATCCTGCAGGGGACGTACGAGACCTTTGCCGCGGTCGCCGCCAAGCGCTTCGGCGGCACCCTCGCCAGCACGCTCACCGTGACCGCCGGATGCGGGGGCATGGGCGGCGCCCAGCCGCTGGCCGTGACCATGAACGAGGGCGTCTGCCTGATGATCGACATCGACCCCACGCGCCTGCGGCGGCGGGTCGAGACCCGGTACCTGGACGAGGTCGCCGACGACCTCGACGACGCGCTCGACCGGGTGCTCGCAGCCAAGGACGCCCGTCGCCCGCTCTCGGTCGGCCTGGTGGGCAACGCCGCCACCCTTCTGCCCGAACTGCTGCGGCGCGACATCCCGATCGACATCGTCACCGACCAGACATCGGCTCACGACCCGCTCTACTACATCCCGGAGGGCATCGACTTCGCCGATGCGAGGGACTACGCCGACCGCAAGCCCGAGGAGTTCACCGAGCGGGCCCAGGCGTCGATGGCCAAGCACGTCGAGGCGATGGTCGGCTTCCTGGACAAGGGCGCCGAGGTGTTCGACTACGGCAACTCGATCCGCGACGAGGCGCGCAAGGGCGGCTACGACCGGGCCTTCGCCTTCCCGGGCTTCATCCCCGCCTACATCCGGCCGCTGTTCTGCGAGGGGAAGGGCCCGTTCCGGTGGGTGGCCCTGTCCGGGGACCCGAAGGACATCGCGCGCACCGACCAGGCCGTGCTCGACCTCTTCCCGGAGAACGAGCACCTGCGCCGCTGGATCACGATGGCCCAGGACAGGGTGGCTTTCCAGGGCCTGCCCGCTCGCATCTGCTGGCTCGGCTACGGAGAGCGCGACCGCGCGGGCCTGGCATTCAACGACCTCGTCGCCAACGGCGAGGTGAGCGCCCCCATCGTGATCGGCCGCGACCACCTGGACTGCGGGTCGGTTGCATCGCCGTACCGCGAGACCGAGGCAATGCTCGACGGCTCGGACGCCATCGCCGACTGGCCGCTGCTGAACGCGATGCTGAACATCTCGTCCGGAGCATCGTGGGTGTCGATCCACCATGGCGGGGGAGTGGGCATCGGCCGCTCGATCCATGCCGGCCAGGTCAGCGTCGCCGACGGCACCGCGCTGGCCGCGGAGAAGCTGGCGAGGGTGCTGACCAACGATCCGGGCATGGGCGTGATCCGGCACGTGGATGCCGGCTACGAGCGCGCAGTCGACGTCGCCGCGGAACGCCACGTCCACATCCCCATGCTCGACACGGTTGAGCCGGAACCCGCCGGGTGACGAGCACCGCGCTCACCGGCATCGGGTCCCTCGTCACGAACGACCCGACCCTCGGGGAGGGGCCGCTCGGGCTGATCGCCGACGCTGCGGTCGTCATCGCCGATGGGCGGATCACCTGGGTCGGTCGCGATGCGGAGTGCGGTCCAGCCGATGCGGCGATCGACCTCGGCGGCCGGGCGGTGCTGCCCGGGTTCGTCGACAGCCACGCCCACCCCGTCTTCGCCGGCGACCGGGCAGCGGAGTTCGCCGCCCGGATGCGCGGCGAGCCCTACGCGGCAGGAGGCATCCGCACGACGGTGGCCGCCACTCGCGAGGCATCGGACGATGGGCTGCGCGCGGGCCTGGTCCGGCTCGCTGCCGAGTTTCGCCGCAGCGGCATCACCACTTTCGAGGCCAAGTCCGGCTACGGCCTGACCGTCGACGACGAGGCGAGGTCCCTCCGCCTTGCCCGGGAGCAGACGTCGGAGACCACCTACCTCGGTGCGCACGTTCTGCCCGACGAGTTCGCGGGACGGCCCGACGACTACGTGTCGCTCGTCACCGGGGAGATGCTGGATGCCTGCGCGCCGCACGCGCGGTGGATCGACGTCTTCTGCGACCGCGGGGCGTTCGACGCCGACCAGGCCCGCGAGATCCTCATTGCCGGGGTTCGGGCCGGTCTCATCCCACGGATCCATGCCAACCAGCTCGAGCACGGCGATGGGATCAAGGTGGCGATCGAGGTCGGTGCGGCCTCCGCGGACCACTGCACCTTCGCGAGCGCGGCAGACCTCGAGCTCCTTGCCGCGAGCGACACGGTCGCCACGCTCCTGCCCGGTGCCGAGTTCTCCACCCGGGCCGCCTACCCCGACGGCCGCCGCATGATCGACGCGGGCGTCACGGTCGCCATCGCGACCGACTGCAACCCGGGGTCCAGCTACACCACGAGCATGCCGTTCTGCATCGCCGTCGCCGTGCGCGAGATGCGCCTGACGCCCGACGAGGCGGTCTGGTCAGCCACGGCGGGCGGGGCGCGCGCGCTGCGCCGCGACGACATCGGCCAGATCACCCCCGGCTCCCACGCCGACATCATCAGCCTCAACGCCCCCGGCCACATCCACCTCGCCTACCGCCCCGGCGTCGATCTCATCGACCAGGTCTGGACGTCCGCGCCTAAGGTCGGCGCATGACCCAGGCTGCGCGCACGGTCGTCATCGACGTCACCGGCATGACCATCGACGACGTCGTCGCGGTCGCGCGCGACGGAGCACGGGTCGAGCTGTCTGCTGCGGCCATGGCTGCCATGGCCCGCAGCCGCGAGCAGGTCGAGGCGCTCGCGGCCTCGCCCGAGCCGGTGTACGGGGTGTCGACCGGATTCGGGGCCCTGGCGAACCGGCACATCGCCCCCGAGGACCGCCGCCAGCTGCAGCGCTCGCTCATCCGATCGCACGCGGCCGGGATGGGTGCGCCCGTGGAACCCGAGGTCGTCCGGGCACTCATGCTGCTGCGCCTGAAGACCCTCGCCAGCGGTCGTACGGGAATCCGCCCCCTCGTCGCGCAGACGATGGCCGACCTGCTCAACGCCGGCATCACGCCCGTCGTGCACGAGTACGGCTCCCTCGGCTGCAGCGGCGACCTCGCACCCCTCGCGCACTGCGCCCTCGTGCTCATGGGGGAGGGACGGGCGGCCGGGCCCGACGGCGCCGAGGACGACGTGCCCGGGCTGCTGGCCGCGGCGGGGATCGAGCCGGTGGAACTGCAGGAGAAGGAGGGCCTAGCCCTCATCAACGGCACCGACGGCATGCTCGGGATGCTCGCCCTGGCGATCGCCGACATCGAGCACCTGTGCGATGTCGCGGACATCACGGCCGCGATGAGCGTCGAGGGGCTCCTCGGCACCGACCAGGTCTTCCGCCCCGACCTGCACGCCCCGCTCCGGCCGCACCCGGGCCAGGCCGTCAGCGCGGCGAACATGCTGCACGCGCTGGCGGAGTCGGGGATCGTCGCCTCGCACAAGGCGGGCGACGACCGGGTCCAGGACGCCTACTCGCTGCGGTGCGCGCCGCAGGTCACCGGCGCGGTGCGCGATACGGCCACGCACGCCCGGCTCGTCGCCGAGCGCGAACTGCTGGCCGCAGTGGACAACCCGGTGGTGCTCGACGACGGCACGGTGTCGAGCAACGGCAACTTCCATGGCGCCCCGGTCGCGTACGTCCTGGACTTCCTGGCGATCGCCGTCGCCGACCTGGGCTCGATGGCCGAACGGCGCACGGACCGCATGCTGGACAAGAACCGCTCGCACGGCCTGCCGCCCTTCCTTGCCCACGACCCCGGCGTCGACTCGGGCCTGATGATCGCCCAGTACACGCAGGCTGGGCTGGTCAGCGAGAACAAGCGGTTGGCGGTGCCGGCCAGCGTCGACTCGATCCCGAGCTCGGCCATGCAGGAGGACCACGTCTCGATGGGCTGGCATGCGGCCCGCAAGCTCCGCACCGCCACCGCCAACCTGGCCCGCATCCTGGCCATCGAACTGGTCACCGCTGCCCGGGCCATCGAGCTCCGCGCTCCCCTCGAGCCGGCGCCTGTGACGGCCGACGTGGTCGCCCAGCTCCGGGCGGTCGTGCCGGGCGTCGGCCCGGATCGCTTCCTCGCGCCCGAGCTGGCGGCGGCCGAGATGCTCGTCACGCGCCTACGCACCCGCTAGGGCCACCCCGGCGGGATAGTGTCGGCTCGTGGATTCACACATGGTCCTGCGCGCCGTCGTCGGCATCCTCCTCACCGTCGCGATCCTCGCCTTCGCGGGCAAGCGGCTGTGGTTCCTCGTCTCGCTGGCCCGCTCGGGGAAGCCGGCCGTCGGCCGGCTCGTCGACCCGACCGCCCGCGTCACGGCGGAAGCCACCGAGGTGCTCGGGCAGCGCAAGCTGCTGAAGTGGACGGTCCCCGGCCTGGCTCATGTCTTCGCGTTCTGGGGGTTCCTCGTCCTCGGCCTGACGATCCTGGAGGCATACGGCGCCCTGTTCGTGCCGGACTTCGGCATCCCGCTCGTCGGGGGGTGGCCGGTCATCGGCTTCATGGAGGACCTGTTCGGCGTCCTGGTCCTCGTCGGCGTCATCATCTTCGCGATCCTGCGCCTGACCAACAACCCGGCCAAGCTGGGCCGCGCATCGCGCTTCTTCGGCTCGCACACCAAGGGCGCCTGGCTCATCCTGTTCATGATCTTCCTCGTCGTCGCGACCTTGTTCCTGTACCGCGGCGCGCAGGCTGCGCTCGGCAACCTGCCCTTCGAGAGCGGCGCGTTCGTCTCCGACTGGATCGGCTCGCTGATGTCCGGCCTGAGCGAGTCGCAGTTGGTGTGGCTCGAGACGGTCGGCATCTGGCTGCAGATCGCCGTCATCGTGTCGTTCCTGCTGATCGTGCTGAACTCCAAGCACCTGCACATCGGCGCGGCACCGGTGAACGTCTACACCTCGCGCCGGCCGAACGCGCTCGGCCCGCTGCTGCCGATCTACTACCAGGGCAAGCCCGTCGACTTCGAGGACCCGCCGGACGACGCGGCCTTCGGCAAGGGCCACATCGCGGACTTCACCTGGAAGAACATGGTGGACTTCATGGCCTGCACCGAGTGCGGCCGGTGCCAGTCGCAGTGCCCGGCGTGGAACACCGAGAAGCCGCTGTCGCCCAAGCTGATGATCATGAACCTGCGCGACACGATGTTCACGCAGGCCCCGTACCTCCTCGCTGCCAAGGGCGAGCATCCCGGCCTCGGCGAGCTGCACGAGCAGGCACTGGCATCCGTCAGTGCCGAGGTGCGCGCCGAGGTCGAGCGGCCATTCATCGGGTCCCGCGAGGGCAGCGAGCATGCCGCGGACGACGGCTACACCTTCGACGGCCACCGCACGAGCGGCGCCGAACTGCCGATCATCGACCAGGACGCGTTGTGGTCGTGCACGACGTGCGGAGCCTGCGTCAACCAGTGCCCGGTCGACATCGAGCACATCGACCACTTCGTGGACATGCGCCGCTACCAGGTCATGATCGCCACCGAGTTCCCCAGCGAGCTCAACGGCATGTTCAAGAACGTGGAGAACAAGGGCAACCCGTGGGGCATGAACGCCAGCACGCGCAACGCCTGGATCGAGGAGGTCGACTTCGACGTCCGCGTGTTCGGCATGGACGGCGAGGAGACCATTCCCGACGACGTCGACTACCTGTTCTGGGTGGGCTGCGCCGGTGCCTTCGAGGACCGGGCGAAGCGGACGACCAAGGCAGTGGCCGAGCTCCTGCACATCGCCGGCGTGCAGTTCATGGTTCTCGGCGAGGGCGAGACCTGCACCGGTGACCCAGCCCGCCGGGCGGGCAACGAGTTCCTCTTCCAGATGCAGGGCATGCAGAACGTCGCGATGCTCAACGGGATCAAGGCCCGCAAGATCGTCGTCACGTGCCCGCACTGCCTCAACACCCTCAAGCGGGAGTACCCGCAGCTGGGCGGCGACTACGAGGTCGTCCACCACACCCAGTTGCTCAACGACCTGGTCAAGGCAGGACGGCTCACCCCGGTCGCCGCGGTGGCGCAGACGGTGACGTACCACGACCCCTGCTACCTCGGCCGGCACAACGACGTCTACATCCCGCCGCGCGACCTGATCGAGGCCACCGGTGCGACCAAGGTCGAGATGGCCCGCACCGCGGACAAGTCCTTCTGCTGCGGCGCCGGCGGCGCGCGCATGTGGATGGAGGAGAAGATCGGCAGCCAGGTCAACAGGAACCGCGGCGACGAGGCGATCGGCACCGGCGCGGCCAAGGTCGCGGTGGCCTGCCCGTTCTGCTCGGTCATGCTCAACGACGCAGTGACCGCCCGGCAGGCCGAAGGCCAGGCGGCCGGTGTCGAGGTCGTCGACGTGGCCACCCTGCTGCTCGAGTCCGCCAAGCGCTAGGACCGTCGCCGGGCGCTGGACCCTCGCCGGGCGCTAACCCCTCGCCGAGTGGGCAGTTGTCGCGCTGGCGCGCCGAAGGCGCGCAGCGACAACTGCCCACTCGCGAAGATGGGTCAGTCGGTGCGGGCGTGATCCCCGCCGGCCACCTGGTCCAGGGCATGCGCCAGGACGGGGGCCAGCGCGGCCAGCCCGTCCCGCGCCCCGCCCGGCGATCCCGGCAGGTTCACGATGAGCGTCCGCCCGGCGAGCCCCGCGACTCCGCGGGACAGCACCGCGGTCGGCACCCCACCTGCTACCCCATGCGCCCGGACCGCCTCGGCCAGCCCGGGGGACTCACGGTCGATCACCGCGCGGGTCATCTCCGGGGTCAGGTCACGCGGCGTGTGCCCGGTGCCTCCGGTCGTGACCACCAGGTCGTACCCCTCGTCGACCGCCTGCTGGAGCGCCTCGCGGACCGGCTCTCCGTCAGCCACCAGCACCGGGCCATCCACCGCCAGCCCCAGACCCCGCAGCCCCTCGACGAGGATCGGGCCCGACGTGTCGGCCCATGTGCCGGCGGCCGCTCGGGTCGACGCGGTGATGACGAGTGCACGTCGCGTTGGCAAGGTCACGGCTCGCGCGTCCAGTGCCCGGACCGTCCGCCCTGCTTCTCCAGAAGCACGACCTCGGCGATGGCCGCGCTGCGGTCCTTGCCCTTGACCATGTCGATCACCGTCAGCCCGCCCACGGCCGCAGCGGTGAGCGCCTCCATCTCGACGCCGGTCCGGTCGGCTGTGCGTACCGTCGCGAGGATCTCGACGACCGCCGAGCCAACCCCTTGGACGACAGCCACGTCGACATCGACTCCGTGCACCGCGATCGGATGGCACAGCGGGATCAGGTCGGAGGTGCGCTTGGTTGCCTGGATCGCGGCGATGCGAGCGACCCCGAGGGCATCGCCCTTGGGCAGCCCGCCGGACTGGAGCAAAGCGGCAACCTCGGCGGAGACGCTCACGCGGCACCGGGCGGTCGCCGAGCGAGTGGTCACGTCCTTGCCGGTCACGTCGACCATGCGGGCCTCGCCCCGGTCGTTCAGGTGGGTCAGGCCGTCGTCGGTGGGAGTCACGTCGTCACCCTACGGCGCGGGTCGGGCCGGCCGACCTGGCCACTGCGCCCGAGATGGCGGCCATGACCTCCTCAAGAGCGCGGACGGAATGGCCGGACACGAAGGTGTCGACGAATGGGAGCGCGGCGGCCATTCCACCGACGAGCGGCTCATAGGACGGCCCGGCCTTGCGCGGATTGACCCAGATGACGTGGTGGGCCAGGCGGGACAGCCGCGCCATAGCCTCGCCGACCATCGCCGGGTCCTCGATCTCCCAGCCGTCGGAGACGATGACGACGACCGCCCCGCGGGCCACGCCGCGACGGCCGTACGACTCGACGAACTCCAGCAGGGCCCGGCCGATCCTCGTGCCGCCGGACCAGTCCGGGGCCGCCACCACCGCGGTGCGGTACGCGATATCGGGGTGAGTCATCGACAGCGGCCGGGTCAGCCGGGTCAGCCGGGTCGCGAAGACGAACGCCTCGGCGTGCAGCGCCTGCACGGCCCCGCGCATGAGGTGCAGGTAGACCCGGGCGTAGGGCTCCATCGACCCGGAGACGTCGGCGATGAGCACGACACGCCGCGGACGCTGCGTGCGCCGCCGGCGCACGAGGTCGACCGGATCCCCGGCCGTCCGGTGCGCGCGCCGCAGGGTCTGGCGCACGTCCAGGCGGGCGCCGGCCGGATGCCGCCGGCTGCGCCGGCCGCGCCGCATTGGCGGCACGAGCGGCAGGCGGTCGACCAGCCTGCGGATGAGGGCCAGTTCCTCCTCCGTGCACGCGGCGAAGTCCTTGCCCGCCAGCCGCTCCTCCTGGCTCATGGCGGCCAGCGCACTGGGTTCCTCGTCGTCGGTCGCGTCGTCCTCCGATCGCTCCCCTGGCATCGCGCTGGTGCCGTGCGGCCCCGATGGTGCCTCGCCCTTGCGCTCAGGATCCCCGGGAGTGCGCTCCCCGGACGGCGCTGTCGAGGGGGGCGGGGGAGCGGGGCTGTCCCCGCGGAAGTCGGCCATGTCGACGATCCCCTGGAAGACCTGGCGGAAGACGGCGTCATACGTGTCCACCTGGGCGTGGTCGGTCACCAGGGTGACCCGGCCGAGCCAGTACAACTCGTCGACCGTGTCTGGGCGCGCAAGGGTGACGACGGCGCCGAAGCGCGCACTGCGCTCAGGTGTCACCGGCACGCCTGCGGAGTGCAGGAGATGACCGAACGCGGCCGCGATGTCGGGGAGCCGGGTCGAGTCGCGCCGCAGTGGTGACTCAGCCACCCGCCACCCAGGCCAGGCCCGCGGAGCGGACCATGTCCTGGTCCTCCCGGTACTTCAGCACCGAGCCGAGGGTGCGCTCCACCGCCTCCGAATCCAGGCGGGTGATGCCCAGCAGCGTCGCCGCGTGCACCCAGTCGATCGCCTCTGCAACCCCCGGTGGCTTCTGCACCTGCACGCTGCGCAGTCGTTGAACGGCACCGGCGATCTGCGCGGCGAGGTCGGGGTCGGCATCGGGCACCCTCAGCCGCACGATCCGCGTGGCATGAGCCAGGTCGGGGTAGTCGATCCAGTGGTACAGGCAACGGCGCTTGAGCGCATCGTGCAGGTCGCGCGTGCGGTTGGACGTCAGGATGACGACCGGCGGCACGGCTGCATGCAGGGTGCCGATCTCCGGGACAGTGACCGTGTTCTCGGCCAGCAGCTCGAACAGGAATGCCTCGAACTCCTCGTCAGCCCGGTCCACCTCGTCGATGAGGAGCACCGCCGGGCTTGGCCCCGGATGCTCGAGGGCCCGCAGCAGTGGGCGCTCGATGAGGTACTCGCGGGAGAACAGCGACTCCTCCGCCAGGCTCGATCCGGCGGCCTCGGCCAGCCGGATGCCGAGCAGCTGGCGCGGGTAGTTCCACTCGTACAACGCCTCCGAGGCGTCGATGCCTTCGAAGCACTGCAGGCGGATCAACGGAGTGTCGAGCGTGTCGGCGAGGGCCTTCGCCGCCTGGGTCTTGCCTACTCCCGCCTCCCCCTCGAGCAACAGCGGCTGGGGGAGCCGGACCGCGCAGAAGAGCGCGGTGGCCAGGCCCTCCTCGGCGAGGTAATCGTGCTGCGCCAGGGCATCCGCGAGGGCGAGCGGGCTGGGGATCTGCTCCTCGAGGGGCACGTTCATGCCGGCTGGTACGCCGACGGGTCGGCGAGGAAGGTGGTCCGGCAGCCGGGACAGCAGAAGTACCAGCGGGTGCCGTCGACGTCGGCATGGATGGACGACTCGAGTGCCGCGACGGTCATCTTGCAGATCGGGTCGATCGCCGTGGCTGCGGGCTCGTCGACGAGCAGAGGCAGTGACCTGATGTGCGTCGGCGCGGAACGCACCTGGATGATCTCCGAGAGAATCGACAGCGCGATCTCCTCCGGCGTCCTCGCGCCGATGTCGAGGCCGGCCGGCGTGCGCACCCGTGCCTTCAGCGCCTCGTCCACGTCGAGGGAGTCAAGGACGGCCTTGCCCCGCTTGGGGCTGGCGACCAGGCCCACGTACGGGATACCGGCCGTGAGGGCATCGACGATGGCCTGCTCCTCGTCGAACCCATGGGAGGCGACCACCACCGCGTCGGTCGTGCGCATGCGCTCCAGCGACCACGGCTCGACCGCGTACCCGAGGGCCGCGCCGACCCGCGCCAGGGCGTCAGCGATCGGGGCGTCGCCGACGACCCCGATCACGGGTGCGGGAAGGACCGGCTCCATGAAGATCTCCAGTGTCCCGCCGGACAGGCAGGGGTTGTGGACCACGGTCTTGCCCGCCTGCTCGGGCTCGGCGGTCGGGGAGATGCGCAACAGGATCGAGGCGCCGGATTCGATCGCGGCCAGGCCCTGGGCCCGCAGCGTGGACTGCGCGCACTGCCCCCCGACGAACCCCTCGATGGTCCCGTCGAGGAGGACGAGCGCCTCGTCGCCGGGCTTGGCCGAGGTGGGGCGCTCGGCGAGGACCACGCGGGCGTGCACGAACGGAATGCCCTCGGCGCGGAGCGCCTCGGCCCGGTCGTGCACTGCCCGCGTGCCCATCACTGCTACTCGACGGCCATGTCCGTGCGGACGTTGCGGCCCTGGATAGCCCGCCAGACGTTGGCGGGGGTCAGCGGCATGTCCGCGTGGCGCACGCCGAACGGGCTGATCGCGTCGATGACCGCGTTGACGACCGCGGCAGGCGAGCCCACCGTGGCCGACTCGCCCACCCCCTTGGCCCCGATGGGGTGATGCGGCGACGGGGTGACCGTCTCGCCGAGCTCCCAGTCCGGGCACTCGATCGCCGTCGGCAGCAGGTAGTCCATGAAGGACCCGCCCAGGTTGTTGCCGTCGGTGTCGAAGGCGATCAGCTCCATGAGCGCCATGCCCACGCCGTCGGCGAGACCGCCGTGCACCTGCCCTTCGACGATCATCGGGTTGATCCGGGTGCCGCAGTCGTCGACGGCGATGAAGCGCCGGATCTTGACCTGGCCGGTGCCGGGGTCCACGTCGACGACGCAGATGTAGCACCCATAGGGATAGGTCAGGTTCGGCGGGTTGTAGACGGCGGTCGCATCAAGGTGGCCCTCGACGCCTTCGGGCAGCTCGAGCGACCCGTGCGACAGCAGGGCGATCTCCTGGATCGTCTTGCCGCGCTCCTTGTCGCCCTTGACGTACCAGCGGCCGAGCTCCCACTCGAGGTCGTCGGGCGAGCACTCGAGCGCAGCGGCAGCGATGAGGCGCGCCTTGTCGCGGATCTTGCGGGCCACGACGGAGGCGGCGGCGCCGGAGACCGGCGTCGAACGGGACCCGTACGTGCCCAGGCCGAACGGCGTCTGGTCGGTATCGCCGTGCACGACCTCGATGTCCTCGGGCGGGATGCCCAGTTCGTGGGACACGATCTGGGCGAACGTCGTCTCGTGCCCCTGGCCCTGGCTCTGCACTGACAGCCGCAGCACACCCTTGCCGGTGGGGTGGATGCGCAGTTCGATGCCGTCGGCCATGCCCAGGCCGAGGATGTCCATCGTCCTGCGCGGCCCGGCCCCGACGCCTTCGGTGAAGAAGGAGATGCCGATCCCCATGTACTCCCCGCGCGCCCGCTTCTCGGCCTGCTCGCGACGGAGCTCGTCGTACCCGGCGATCTCCATGGCCACCCGCATGGTCTTCTCGTACTCGCCCGAGTCGTACTCCCAGCCCGTGGGAGACATGTAGGGGAACTGCTCCGGGCGCAGCAGGTTCTTCAACCGGAGCTCCGCCGGGTCCATCTGCAGTTCTTGAGCCAGGCAGTCGACCAGCCGCTCGATGACGTACGCAGCCTCGGTGATCCGGAACGAGCACGCATAAGCGACGCCGCCCGGAGCCTTGTTCGTGTAGACCGGGTCGACCTTGCAGTGAGCGTCCGGGTAGTCGTACGAACCGGAAAAGATATTGAAGAAGCCGGCCGGGAAGTTGGTCGGCTGGGCCACCCCATTGAACGCGCCGTGGTCGGCCAGAACGTCGACGTCGACGGCGAGGATCTTGCCCTCCTTCGTCGCCGCCACCTTCGCGGTCATGTGGTAGTCGCGGGCGAAGCCCGTCGACATGAGGTTCTCGCTGCGGTCCTCCATCCACTTCACCGGCTTGCCCGTCACGATCGTGCCGATGATCGACAGGACGTAACCGGGGTAGACCGGCACCTTGTTGCCGAAGCCGCCGCCGATGTCCGGGCTGATGACGCGGATCTTCTGCTCCGGCAGGCCGGCCACCATGGCGTACACGGTGCGGTGGGCATGCGGTGCCTGGCTGGTCGTGTACAGCGTCAACTGCCCGGTGACCTTGTCGAGGTATGCGACCGAGCCGCAGGTCTCCATCGGTGCGGGGTGCACGCGCGGATACAGGATCTCCTGCGTGACGACGACACAGTCCGGATCCGCCTCGGCGCGCGCGAAGGCGGCCGCGGTGGACTCGGCATTCCCCGATTCCCACGAGGTCTGCCCGTGCACGTCGACGACGCGGTTGTCGGTGAACCCCTTGTCGTCGCGGATGATCGGGGCGTCCGGGTCGAGCGCACGCTTGGCGTCCATCACCGGCTCGAGCGGGTCGTAGTCCACGACGATGAGCTCGAGGGCGTCCTTAGCGATGTAGCGGGAGTCGGCGATGACGTAGGCCACCTCCTGGCCCTGAAAGCGGACCTTGTCAGTGGCCAGGACGGCCTGGGTGTCGTACGACAGGGTCGGCATCCACGCGAAGTTGTCGCCGAGAAGCGACGGGCGGGCGATCCCCTCGAGCGTCTTGCCCGTGATCACTGCGCGGACGCCCGGCAGTGCCTCGGCAGCCGACGTATCGATGGACGTGATCCGGGCGTGCGCGTACGGGCTGCGCAGGATCGCGCTGTGCAGCATGCCCGGGAGATTCACGTCATCGACATAGTTGCCCTGGCCCCGCACGAAGCGCTGGTCCTCGACGCGCTTCATGGACCCGAAGCCGATGGGGTTGCCTGCCGCGCTCAGGGGCGCGTCGTCGACGGCGGTCATGCGTTCACCTCATTCGTGGCCGGGTTGTCGGCGGCCCACTGGATCGCCTTGACGATGTTCTTGTAGCCGGTGCACCGGCAGATCTGGCCGGAGATGGCCTCGCGGATCTCGCCGTCGGATGGATGCGGGTTGTTGTCCAGCAGCCAACGGCCGGTCATCATCATGCCCGGCGTGCAGAAACCGCACTGCAGTCCGTGGCATTCGATGAACCCCTTCTGGACAGGGTCGAGCTCGCCGCCCTGCTCCAGGCCTTCCACGGTGGTCACCTCGTGGCCGTCGGCCTGGGCGGCGAGCATCGTGCAGCTCTTGACGGGCGACCCGTCGACCCACAGCGTGCATGCGCCGCAGTTCGACGTGTCGCAGCCCCAGTGCGTCCCGCGCAGGCCGGCGTCGTCCCGCACGAAGTGGACGAGGAGTGTGCGCGGCTCGACGTCGCGGGTGACCGGCTCTCCGTTGATCGTGATCGTGACCTGCATGTCAGGCTCCTTGGCTGGCGGCGGCCGCGCGGCGAAGCGCGCGGAGGGTGAGTTCCTGGGCAAGGTGTTTCTTGTAGTCGGCCGGCCCGCGCTGGTCCGACGTGGGGTCGCACGACTCAGCGGCCAGCCGCGCCGCCTCGGCGAGGTTCGCCTCCGTCGGCGGCTTGCCGATGAGGTACGCCTCGGCGTCGGGCGCGCAGAAGTGACTCGCGCCCACAGCGGTCAACCCGATGCCGCAGTCGGTCACTGTGCCGCCGGAGACGACGACGTAGGCGCCGGCAGAGCACACTGGCCAGTCGCCGACGCGACGCTCGACCTTCTCGTAGGCGCTGCCCGCGCCCGGGCGGATCGGGAAGCGGACCTCGGTGAGGATCTCGCCGTCTTTCACCTTGGTCTCGTATGGGCCCTCGTGGAAGTTGCGGATCTCGACCGTGCGCTTGCCGCCTGACCCCTGGATCACCACCGTGCCCTTGAGCGCCGCGCCGACGGCGGACAGGTCCTCGGACGGATCCGCCTGGCACATCGAGCCGCCCATGGTGCCCTTGTTGCGCACGACGGGGTCGGCGATGACCTTCTCGGCCTCGCGGAAGATCGCGTAGTGCTCCGAGAGGATTGGGGAGTCCAGGATCTCGGCATGCGTCGTCATCGCGCCGATGACGAGGTCACCGCCGTCGACCTTGATCCCGCGCAGCTCCGAGAGGCCCTGCAGGTCGACGAGGATCTCCGGGCGGGCCAGTCGGAGCTTCATCATCGGGAGCAGGCTGTGCCCCCCGGCGAGCAGGCGGGCGTCCTCGCCGTGCTGTTCGAGCAGGCTGATCGCATTCTCGACCGACGTCGCTCGGACGTAGTCAACTGGCGCGGGAGTTTGCATCCCTCACCCCTTCCGTTTGCGGTTGATTTCCCGGGGCTGTTGCTGTACTGCGGATCCTTGCGATTGCTGCGAGCGCTAGTTGCGGGCGATGAGCCACCAGATGACGCCGACCACGACCACGACGCCGATGACCAGGGGCACCGCCCGCTTGAGGACTGGCCCCATGGCGACGTTGCCGAGGTCGAGCGCCTCATTGTTCATGACCGGCGGCTGAGCCGCGGCGGTAGGCTCTCCGGCACCGGTTTCGACCGAGCTGGCTGGGGCGGCGTCGGCGGCCTTGCGGGCCATGATGACCTGCTCGAGGTTGTTGGCGAACTGGTCGATGAGGCGCTTGGAGACGTCGGCCATGACGCCGCGGCCGAACTGGGCCGCCTTGCCCGTGATCGTCAGCTCGGTCACGACGTCAACGCGGGTGCGCTCGGCGGACTCGGCGACGAGCGTCGTGGTGACGAGCGCCTTCGCCGTCCCGGTGCCGCGGGACTCCTTGCCCACGCCCTCGATCACGGCCGTGTGCGTGGCCTCGTCCCTGCTGACGAACGTGCCCTCACCGCCGTAGGTCATGGACACCGGTCCGAGCTTGACCTTCACGTCCGCGGTGAAGTTGTCCCCGTCAAACGACGTCAAGGTGGCGCCCGGCATGCACGGCGCCACCGATTCGACGTCGAGCAGGGTCTTCCAGGACGTCTCGATATCAGCGTTGACGACGAACGAGTTCTGCAGATCCATCTAGCCTCCTGAACCGACGGCAAGGCAGAGGCGCCCCCCGGTTGCGTGACCTTCGCCACGATAGACCCGGCCAACGGGGCCCGCGCGTGGAAAGCCAAAGTGCGGCTGGCGCACTGCCCGGGATCAGCCGCCGGAGAAGGGCGGCAGGACGTCGACCCGCGAACCGGCCCCCACGGGGACCCCCTCGTCGTGGACCGCGGTACCGTCGAGCAGGAAGCTGCACCGCGGCCGCACCGCCGAGAAGTCCGGATAGTCGGCCTCGAGGCGCCCGAGGATGTCGGCCAGCCCGCCCGGCCCGACCTCGAGGACCGAGTGGCCCACGGCCGCACGGGCGGCCGCGAACAAGTGCACCTCGACTGTCGCCGGCATGGGAACTACCCCCCTATGGCGCTCATCGGCCGGTCCGGCTGGATGAACGACGGATCGTTGATGCCATGGCCGGGCAGCTTGGCTGCCACCGATCCGGCAATGAGCGAGGCAATGCGGTCCCGGCGGTCCCCCTCGCTGATCGACGGATCCCGCAAGGTGGCCCGGAGGTCGGTCTCGTCGGCGGTGAACAGGCAGTTGCGCACCTGCCCGTCGGCGGTGAGCCGGATCCGGTCGCACGCGGCGCAGAACGGCTTGGAGACGCTGGCGATGATGCCGACCGTGGCCGGCCCGCCGTCGACGGTGAACTCCTCGGCAGGGGCCGAGCCACGTCCGGGCGCGGCGACCAGCGAGAACTCGGTGGACAGGAGCGCGAAGATCTCCGCCGCCGTGACCATCTGGGACCGCTCCCACGCTCCTTGCGCGTCCAATGGCATCTGCTCGATGAAGCGCAGGCTCCAGTCGTGCTGGATCGCATGCCGCAGGAGCGGGATCGCCTCGTCGTCGTTGATGCCCCGCATGAGCACGGTGTTGACCTTGACCGGACGCAGGTTCGCGGCCTTGGCTGCCTCGATGCCGGCGAGCACGTCGGCCAGCCGGTCACGGAAGGTGAGCCGGGTGAAGCGCTCGGGGTCGAGGGTGTCGAGGCTGATGTTGACGCGCTCGAGACCCGCATCGGCCAGTGCCTGCGCCATCGACACCAGCCGCAAGCCGTTGGAGGTCAACGAGATCCGAGGCGGGGTGGGCATGGCATTGATGCGGCGGACCAGCTCGACGACGTCGGGGCGCAGCAGCGGCTCACCCCCGGTCAGCCGCACGCTGGTGACCCCGTGGTCCACGGCGACCTCGATGACCGTCATGAGCTCGTCGATCGACAGCAGGTGGTCGCCCGGCAGCCAGTCGGAGAAGTCCGGGGGCATGCAGTAGGTGCACCGCAGGTTGCACCGGTCGGTCACCGAGACCCGCAGGTCCTTGTGCACCCGGCCATACGTGTCGATGAGGGGAAGCTGCCCAGCGGGACCAGTCATGCGCAGTTCACCCACTCATCGGTGCCGTCGGCGAAGACCTGGTGCTTCCACACCGGCAGCCGCTCCTTGGTCAGGTCGACCAGGGCAGCGCAGGCGGCGAAGGCATCCCCGCGATGGCCGGTCGAGACCGCCGCAACGAGGGCGGCATCCCCGATCGCGATGGGACCGAGGCGGTGGGCCACGGCCAGGGCGACCAGGTCGAACCTGCTGGCGATCTCCTGGGCGACGTCCTTCAGGACCGAATCCGCGGTGGGGTGCGCCTCGTAGGTGAGGGAAGCGACGACCCGGCCATGGTCGTGATCGCGCACGTTCCCGCTGAAGCAGACCACCGCCCCGGCGCGGTCGTCGCCCACGAGGCGCTCGATCGCGCCCGGGTCCAGGGGCCGGTCCGTGACTTCGACCAGCCGGATGTCCGCCATCGGGCCATTATTGACCCGGAGGTGCAGCCGTGCGCGAGGTACTGCCCGAGCTCGTCGAGGTCCACGACCGCGGTGGGGCGGCCGCGATGGCCACCGTCGTGCGCACGTGGCGTTCGGCGCCGCGGCCCGCGGGAGCCTCGATGCTGGTCACCGACGCCGGCGAGGCGGTCGGCTCGGTCAGCGGGGGATGCGTCGAGGGAGCGCTCTTCGACCTCGGCCAGGAGGTCCTCGCCGACGGCCAGCCGCGGTTCCAGACCTACGGCGTCAGTGACGACGATGCCTTCGCGGTGGGCCTGACGTGCGGCGGCATCCTGGAGGTGTTCGTCGAGCGCGTCGACGCCGACACCTGGCCCGAGCTCCCCGGCGTGCACCAGAGCCTGGCGCAGGAGGAGCCGGTCGCGGTGGCCACCATCGTGCGCGGACCGCACTTCGTCGGGCGCCACCTTGTCGTCCGCCCGGACCACACCGAGGGGTCGCTCGGAACCACGCGGCTGGACGACACCGTCCGCGAGGACGCGATCGGCATGCTGGCCGCCGGCCGCACCGGCTTCCTGCACTACGGGCCCGAAGGCGAGCGGCTGGGCGAGGGCCTTGATGTCTTCGTGGCCAGCTTCGCACCGCCGGCGCAGCTGTTCGTGTTCGGAGCGATCGACTTCTCGGCGGCCCTCGTGCGCGTGGGCAAGCTCCTCGGCTACCGGGTCACCGTCGTCGACGCGCGACCCGTCTTCGCCACCCGCAAGCGGTTCCCGGAAGCCGACGAGGTCGTCGTCGACTGGCCGCATCGGTGGCTCGAGCAGCAGCACGTGGACTCCCGGACAGTCATTGCCGTGCTCACCCACGACCCCAAGTTCGATGTCCCCGCGCTGGCCGTGGCGCTGCGCTCCGAGGCCGGCTACGTCGGGGCCATGGGCTCCCGGCGCACCCATGAGGACCGGCTCGTGCGGCTGAAGGAGGCCGGCCTGGACGATGCCGAACTCGCCCGGCTGCACTCGCCCATAGGCCTGGACCTCGGTGCGCGTACCCCGGAGGAGACGGCCATCTCCATCGCGGCGGAGATCGTCCAGGACCGGTGGGGCGGCTCGGGCCGGCACCTCGCGGGGACCGAGGGGCCGATCCACCCCGGCGCCCCTCGGTGACGGCAGCCCCCGCCGGCCTGGTCCTTGCGGCCGGGGCCGGCACCCGATTCGGCCGGCCGAAGGCCCCCGTCGACGTCGACGGGGAGCGGCTCGTCGACCGGGCGGTCCGATGCCTGCGCGACGGCGGCTGCGATCCGGTGGTCGTGGTACTGGGTGCCTGGGTGGGCGATGTGCCCGGTGCGATCGTCGTCGAGAACCTCGATTGGGCCGACGGCATGGGGTCCTCGCTGCGCGCCGGGCTCGATGCGGTTGCGACGACCGATGCCGACTCGGTCCTGGTGACGCTGGTCGACCTGCCTGGCCTGAGCCCGACTGCCGTGGCGCGGGTGGTCGCCGCCGAGGGATCGATCGTGATGGCCGCCTACCAGGGGGAACGCGGCCATCCGGTACGCCTGGCCCGCGAGCATTGGGACCAGGTGGCCCTGACCGCTCACGGCGACGCCGGAGCCCGCGCCTTCCTCCGTGGCCGCCGCGACGTGGTCCTCGTCGAGGTCGGCGACGTCGCGTCGGGCTACGACATGGACGAGCCGGCGGAGTGATGCGAGCCAGCCGGCTGCCCGGCGGCCAGCACGAAAGCACCGACCGCGCCGAGGACCACGACCAGACCGACCGTGGCGACTGCCCGGGCGCCCGTGGCCGGGCGCTTCTGCCAGCAGATGGCGACGGTGACGCCGGCCAGCAGCAGCAGGGCCGGCACCGGCGAGGGCAGCGCCATTGACGTGACCATCACGGCCAGCATGAGCGGGCCGCAGGAGGCCAGGCATCGACCGCCCTGGCGCGCTCCGTAGCCGAGCGGCCGGCCGTCGAACCGCACCGACCGGCAGTCCCGCACCATGCGCTGCATGAGCGGGGTCAGCTGGTAGGCACCGGCGATGATCCAGGCGAAGGCGATCCATGCCGGGGTCCAGTCGACGAGCTGGATCACGGCGTACGCCGGCACCCCGGCGGCCAGCCAGACGGCCGAGTAGCCGGCGATGAACGCCCAGGCGCGGGCGGGCGAGCCGCCGGCGGCCCGCTGCATCGGCCGCGCGACGGTGGGCAGCATCATCGCGACGGTCATCGCGAGCCACATCGCGGCGAACACTCCCGGGCTGTGGGCCGACGGGAGCAGCGCGAGGGCCAGCCACCCTGCGGCCACGGTCGCCGCGATGGGCACCACCGCGACGGTGCCAAGCCGTGTTGTCGCGACCGTCATGCCTTGGAGGCTAGGGCCGATCGTCCGCCCGCGCCACAGGCATGGCGCACCAGCCGCGGCTATGCCGACGAGCGGCCGGCCTCCGAGATGCGCACCGGCGGGACCTGGATCCACGGGAACCGGATCCAGCGGTCGGTGGACCGCCAGGCGATCTCGGGGGCGTAGGTGGTGTGCGGCTTCTCGTACAGCACGGCCACCCGAACATCGGCGTCCGGGGGAAGCAGGTTGCGCACGAAGTGCAGCGTCGCCCCGGTGTCGGCGACGTCGTCGGCGACGAGGACCCGACGCCCGTCGAGGTCAGCGAGGTGCGGCTGCTCGCCCACGAGCACGGGCTCCGGCAGCGTCTCGCCCGCATCGGTGTAGAACTCGACGTTGACGTGCCGCACATCCTTGATGTCCAGCGCATAGGCCAGCCCTGCCGCGACGAAGAGCCCGCCGCGCACGACGCCGAGGATCGCGTCGGGCACCCAGTCGTCATCGACGACCTGCTGCGCCAGCCAGCGGATCCCGACACCGAAGTCCGCGTACGTGAGGACCTCGAGCTCGGCGTCCGGCGGCATGCCCACGGCCGAGTCAGATCTGCGTGCGGTGGAAGTTCGCGTACGAGCGGCTGGGAGTGGGTCCGCGCTGCCCCTGGTAGCGCGAGCCCGTGCGCTCGGATCCATAGGGGTGCTCGGCCGGGCTGGACAGCCTGAACAGGCACAGCTGGCCGATCTTCATGCCCGGGAAGAGCATGATCGGGAGGTTGGCCACGTTGGACAGCTCGAGGGTCACGTGACCGGAGAAGCCGGGGTCGATGAAGCCAGCGGTGGAGTGCGTGAGCAGTCCGAGCCGGCCAAGCGAGGACTTCCCCTCGAGCCGGCCCGCGATGTCATCGGGGAGGCTCACCACCTCGTAGGTGGAGCCGAGCACGAACTCGCCGGGATGCAGGATGAACGGCTCGTCGCCCTCCGGCTCGATCAGCCGGGTCAGGTCGGGCTGCTCGCTGCTGGGGTCGATGTGCGGGTACCGGTGGTTCTCGAAGACGCGGAACCAGCGGTCCAGGCGCACGTCGATGCTCGAGGGCTGCAGCAGGCCCTCGTCGTACGGCTGGACGACGACCCGGCCCGCGACCAGTTCGGCCTTGATGTCCCTGTCGGAGAGCAGCACGGAGCCGAGGCTAGCGGGTACGTTCACCACGTGGCCCTGCAGATCCACGACCCCGGTCGCGTGGGGCTCCGGAGGGGGATCCGCGCGGCCATCGCCCTGCCGATCGCGACGGCGACCACGCTGTACGTCCTCGACGACCAGGTCGGGACTCTCTTCGCCGCCTTCGGCACGGTGGGGCTGCTCGTCACCGCCGACTACGCGGGCTCCGCGCTGCGCCGGCTCGTCTCGTACAGCGTCACCGGCCTGGTCGGGGCAGCCCTCCTCGTCATCGGCTGGGCCGCGTCCCAGGCGATCGTCTCGGCCGTCGTCGTCACGGCCGTGATCGCGTTCTGCCTGTCGTTCGTCGGCCTGCTGCGCGGGATGCTGGCCGTCGGCATCCCCGCGGTGCTGCTCGTCTTCGTCGTGGCCGTGACCGTCGGCGGACCGGCCGCAGACCTCCCCGGGTACCTGCTCGCATGGGCGGTGGCCGTCGTCGTGAGCACCATCACGGCGCTCGTCATCCTCCCGCACGACGTGCGCAACGACATCCGCGAAGCCCTGTCCGGCGCCCTGGCCGCCGCAGCGGATGTCGTCGGCGCCGCCTGGCTCGACCGTCCAGGTGACGGCCTCGAGAGCCGAGCCGTTGCCTTGGGCAGGGCGATCGACCGAGTGAACGGGACGTACGACGGCAAGCCCTTCCGGCCGACCGGTGCCTCGCGCCGTGACCGCGCTCTCACCCTGCTGGTGGGCTCCGTCAACAACGCCCGGCTGCTGCTGGCGGATGCGATCCGCGCCGTCCCCCAACCGGATTCAGCGCCAGGCGTGCACGGTCGGCGTGCCATGGCGAGCGCCCTCGACGCCGCGCTGCGCGACCTGTCGGCAGCGATGGCCGACCCCGCCAGGGCCCCGTCGGCCGCTGCGCTGGACACGGCCAGGCTCGAGCACCAGCGGAGCACCGAGGCGTGGGTACTGGAGCAGGCCTCGTCGGGAGCGGACCCCGAGTCGATCGCCAGCGTCGTGCAGGACGACCACGTGCTCCGGATGGCCTGCGTGCTGGGCCAGCAGATGGTGGCGCTGGGGCGCGAGGTCAACGGAGCGCCTGACGAGGACCTGGCCGCCGAGCCCCCGGTGCCGCAGCGCCCGTGGTCGGCGGTGATCCGGGCGCACCTCAGCCTGCACTCCCCGTGGCTGCGCATCGCACTGCGCTCCGCGCTGGGCCTGGCCACGGCGATCCTCGTCGTGCAGCTCACCGGCGTTCAGCACGGCTTCTGGGTCCTGCTGGGCGTCCTGTCGGTGCTGCGCTACGACATGGCCGGCACGCGCAGCTTCGCGGTCCTCGCGGTCGTCGGCACCGTCGTCGGAGTAGCGATCGGCACGGCCGTCGTGCTGCTCGTCGGGCAGCACGCAGTGATCCTGTGGCTCTTGCTGCCCGTCGCCGTGTTCCTCGCAGCCTGGGCGCCCGTGGCGTTCAGCTACCCCGTGGGGCAGGCAGCGTTCTCGCTGTTCATCCTGCTCGTCCTGGGCGTGACGCAGTGGCCGCCCGAGCTGAGGTCCGGGCTCGTGCGCGTCGAGGACATCATGATCGGGGCAGCCGTGGCACTCCTCGTCGGGATCCTGCTGTGGCCCCGCGGCGCGATCGCCGCCCTGCACCGCGAGGTTGCCGAAGCCCTGCGTTCGGCCCAGGCCTACGCAACGCTCAGCATGGGCGCGCTCGTCGAGACGGTGCTGGCCGCCGACCTCGCCCGGGCCAGGCTCGACGCGCGCATCCGTGCGGAGCGAGCCAGCGAGACGTACGACATGGCGGTCATGCAGCGCGGAGCGGGCGTGCGCGACACCACGGCCTGGGCCGGGATGACGAATGCGGCTCACCTGCTGCTCGCCGTCGGACGCATCCTCGGCATGCTGCGCCGCGACCCGCCGCCGCTCGGAGGCTCGCCGGACCTCGCCGCGTCCGTCGACGCCGCCCGTGCACAGGTCAGCCGGCACTGGCTGGCTGTGGCCGATGACGTCGAGGGCGCAGCCGGTCCCCCTGACCCGCCCGCGCCGGGGCCGCTGCTGGCCATGCCCGGGCCGGCTCTCGTGCATGACGAGGACTCGGCCCACGCCTATGTCATCGCGGTGTGGACGGTGAACTGGGCCGACCACCTGGACCAGCTGCAGCCACGGGCCGCGGCCTTGGCGCCGCATGGCTAGCGCGCCGTGGACGGCGCTCATTCTCTCCGGCGGCGCGTCACGGCGCCTGGGGGAGGACAAGGCCGCCGCCACCCTCAACGGGCGAACCCTTCTCGAGCGCGCCGTCGCGGCGATTCCGGCGGGGGTTCCTGTCGTCGTGTGCGGTCCCGAGGCGCCGTCGACAGCGCGCCCGTTGACCGTCTCCGTCGAACCGCGCCCGCACGGTGGGCCGGTTGCGGGCCTGGCCGCTGGACTGGCGCACGTGCGCACCCCCGTCGTCGGGGTGCTCGCGGTGGACATGCCGTTCGCTGCGGGGACGGTCGCGCGCCTTGCCCGGGAGCTGGCGCGCACGCGCGACGACCTGGATGCTTCCGTGCCACTCGATGCTCAGGGCCGCGCCCAGTACCTGGCGGCCGCGTACCGCACCGCCCCGCTGGCCGATGCGATCGCGGCCAGCGGCGATCCGCACGGGCGGCCCATGCGCTCGGTCATCGCCCTGCTGCGGGTTCGCGAGGCCCCGGCCCGGCCCGGGGACGACCTCGCCGACATCGACACCGCCGACGACCTGGCCCGGGCCCGGCGTAGCCTTCGGGACGTCGCGGCGCCCGCGGCCCCGCGACCACGAGAGGACGGCCTGGCCATGGACGACTGGATCGCGGCGGCCGCGGCCGCGCTGGGGATCGAGGCCGACGTCGACGTGAGCGCAATCCTCGATGTCGCCCGTGAGGCGGCCCATGGCGTCGAGCGGCCGGCCGCACCCGTGAGCACGTACCTCATGGGCATCGCGGTGGCGGGCGGCATGTCGGCGCAGGACGCGGCCGACCGGCTCACCGCCGCGGCCCAGGCCTGGCCGCCCCCCGCCTGACCCTCCTCGCCGACACCAGCCGTTAGCGTCAATCCGGCGCCCGTCTTGTGACGCTGGCCCATGGTCTCGGCGTCGCCGTCCCCGCAGCCGGCCGCCACTGGCATAATCGGCTCGTTCCGCGGGTGTAGTTCAATGGCAGAACATCAGCTTCCCAAGCTGACAGTGCGGGTTCGATTCCCGTCACCCGCTCCACCAAAATCCGTTGCAGTGCAAGGGGTTTCGTGTTTTCCGTAGGCAATTCGAGTCACCGCTGGTGACCTCCAAATACCCCTAAGAGCCCCACGTTGTTCCACGCTAGTTCCACGAAACCGGACTCCGGACAAGGCGCTGCCAAGCGTTCGCGCCGCCGCGGTCCCCGAAACGGTCATGGCGACCCGTCATACTGGCCTGCAACACGGGAGGAACCCTGACGACCACTCTGACCAGGCCCGAGAAGGGCGCATTGGACCGGTTTACGGCACCGCTTTACACCGTGGCCGAGGCGGCCCGCCATCTCGACGTGCCAGCGTCGACCCTCCGCAACTGGGCCAGGGGCTACGAGTGGTCCTCGCATGGCCGTACGGTTCACGGCGACCCGATTCTGACAACGGTCGAGGCGAAGCAACGGTCAGGAGCGTCCATACCGTTCGTCGGGCTCGCTGAGGGACTCGTACTGGCCGCCATTAGGCAAAGCGGAGTGCCCCCGCAACGGATTCGCCCGGCTCTAACTCGGCTGGATGAAGAGTTCGGGATCCAGCACGCGCTGGCCTCTAAGAAGCTCTACACCGACGGCGCCGAGGTCCTGCTCGACATCTCAACTGATCTGGACGACCCCGCCGACAAGCAAGCGCTCGGTGACTTGGTGGTCGTTCGCAACGGGCAGCGGCATGGGGACGCGCCCGTCAGTAGGAATTCGCGGGAGTCATAACCCACAACACTCGAACTACCTCCTGCGTAGTATTCCTAAACTGGTGCTCACGCCTAGCGTCCAACAACGCTGTATCGCCTTCTTCAAGGACGACCTTCTGCCCCTCTAACGTGACCTCGACTTGGCCGCTTAGAACAATGACGCACTCCTCTTCGGATCCGTGCGAGTACGGCTCCACTCCGGAACTGCCACCCGGCCGAATCACTGTCTCATGTATCTGCAGTTTTCGGGCGATCGACGGAGTCAGCACGTAATCAATCCACTCTCCTCCGGGCATCGCGATCCTTCGTCTCTGATGCTGTCGGACCACGAAACCTTCTCCATCCTCACCGTCGAAGAGTTCGCTGACCGACCGTCCCAACGCCGACGCGATCCTCCTGAGCGTTGCGACGGACGGATTTGCCTGGCCTCTCTCGACCTGCGAAAGGAAGCTCTCGGAGACTCCTGCCTCGAGAGCCACTGACTTGAGGGTTGCTCCGCGAACGCGTCGAAGCCCACGAATACGACTACCAAGAGCCAAATCTGCTCCCGAGTCAGTGACCTCGCTAGGCGTGGTCATCATGTTCCCCCAGCCGACTAGGTGACTCAATTTCCTATGAACCCGAGGATACCGCCAGGTCCCAGTGCGAGCGGGTCGGCCCGTCGAGCCTGAAGGTCGATTGAAGCTCAAGTCGCCGCACGCGGATCAGCTCGCACACAATCGATGCGCCAGGCGTTCACCGAGCATTCCAGCCGTCTCCGGGGCCTCACCACTCGCAGCTGCCCTACCGATGCGCCCGGTATCGATCGACCGCCACCGCAGCCACCAGGACCACGCCCACGACGACTTGCTGGAGGTAGCTTGAAATGCGGAGGAGGTTCATGCCGTTCGCCAGGATTCCAATGAACAGCACTCCCAGAATGACGAGGCCTAATCGGCCTTCGCCCCCGAATAGGGATGTCCCTCCGAGGACGGCGGCCGCGATAGACAGAAGAACGAAACTGGCACCGAGTGTTGCCTCACCGGACGCGACGCGGGCCGTAAGCAGTACGCCCGAGGTTGCGACAAGCAATGAACAAGTTACGAAGGCCAGAGTCAACACCACTCCCACACGTATCCCGGCCACGTGGGCCGCTTGAGCGTTGCCTCCAATGGCGTAGACCGACCGCCCGAAATTCGTGCGATAGAGGAGCACGTACATGACAAGGCAAACGACCAAGGTGACTAACAACGGGATCGGGATACCCACGAGGGCACCCGTTCCGAAGATGCGCGTGAATTCCTCCGGCAAGCCTGTTACGGGGGCTCCGTTGGTTAGGATCAGAGCAATCCCCGTAACCGCCGACGCCGTTCCTAGCGTAACCATGAATGCCGGCACTTTGAGTCTTGTGACAGCGAAGCCGTTGATGGCCCCAACGACGAGTCCCGTGAGGAGCCCGCACACGATTCCAATGGCGATTGACCCGGCCCCGCCGTCTCCGAGTCTTGTCATCGTCAGTGAAGTGACCACGCTCACCAGTGCGACAGTCGCGCCGACGGAGAGGTCCAGTTGAGCACAGAGCAGCAGGATCATCTGCCCCAGGGTGATTATCAGAAGGAACACCGACTGGCGAGCGATGTTCGACAGGTTATCGACATCGAGGAAGCGGGGCTCGAGCACCGAGAACAGGACGATCATGCCGATGAGAACGAAAGGCATGAGGCCAAACTCGAGAACCCGAGACCATCGACGCCCCTGAACGGCTGCTCCCGCAGGAGGCATGGCCATGTTCACTATGAAATCCCCTCTTCAATTTGGCCCGGTCCGAAGAATGCCTCCAGAACCGCGGCCTCAGTGAGTGACGAATGCCCCAGATGTGCGGTCACTCGGCCCTCATGGAGAACGTACAAGCGATCCGCCATACCCATCACTTCCGGGAGATCTGAAGAAACCAAGACGACTGCCTTGCCGTCATTCGCCAACTGGTCCATCAGTCGATACACGTCCGCCTTGGCCCCGACATCGATACCAACGGTTGGCTCATCAAACAGGTGCACCGGGCAGGAGTGGAGGAGCCCACGAGCAAGTACGGCCTTCTGCTGGTTCCCACCCGAGAACATCTCAGTTCGCCTGTTCGGGAGGTTGGGGCGGATCCGCAAGGAATCTACGGCTCGCTGCACCGCCGTGTTCTCGGGGCGTCGGGCAAGAAAGCCCCGCTTTGAAGCCCCTATCGCGTTCAGGGAACCAAGCGTGATGTTCGTCCTCAGCGGTTGGTTGAGCGCGAGGCCCTCGCGCTTACGATCCGACGGGTAGTACGCGATTCCCTGACTTAACGAGTGGGAAGGATTCCTCGGTACAAATGGTCGCCCATGGAGCATCACTTGACCGGCGTCCACGGGGTCGAGCCCGAAGACAGTCCGGACGAGCGACGACTTACCCGACCCGATCAGGCCCGCAATGCCAACAATCTCACCGTAGCGCGCACCCAACGTGACACCATGCAACTCCGGTCCCTGCAGATCGTCGGTCGCGAACGCAACCCCGCCAGGATGCCTGGACGTTCGTGGATACAGCGATGACGGGCGCTGGCCAGTCATGAGTTCCACCAGGTGGTCGTTGTCCCCCACATCGTCCGATTCCACGGTCGCGACCAGCTTGCCATCCCGAAGCACGGTTATGTGGTGGGCGATTCTCTCGATCTCGTGCAGTCGATGCGTGATGTAGATGACGGCAATTCCCCGTCCAGCCAAAGCTTGGACCAACCCGAGAAGCCTTTCGCTCTCTTGCTCTCCGAGGGACGAAGTCGGTTCATCCAAGATTAGAACTCGAGGCTCGCCCATGAGCCCTCGTGCGATCTCGACGAGTTGCTGGGAGGAACGCGGCAGGCGCTCCACCTTTGTCCGAGGATTGATGTCGGCACCTACGCGCTCCAACGCGCCCTCTGCCGCCTGGCGTACCGAACGCCAACTTACAAGCCCAGACGTCGAGGGCAAGTGCCCAAGGACTAGGTTCTCAGCGACCGTCAACGTCGGAACAAGGCTGAGCTCCTGGAAAACAGTGCTCACGCCCATCGCCAGAGCGTGCCGTGGCGACGTTAGAGTCACGGAGTCTCCCGCGATCAGCACCTCGCCGGACGTGGGCCTGACGACTCCCGCGAGAACCTTGATGAGCGTCGACTTTCCTGCCCCATTCTCTCCCAGCAGTACCCGCACTTCTCCGGGCTGGAGTGACATTGATACGCCGTCGAGAGCTGTGACCGCTGGGAACCTGACCGTCAGGTCCTTCAGTTCCACTGCGGGTTCAACCCTCATGGGCCACTCCGTCCGGGGGTAGAACGCACACGCCGTCTACAAACACTGAATGCACGTTCATCGTTCGGATCGCCGACATCGGCACATCACGGGGGTCTCCGTCCAACACCACAAAGTCAGCTGCTTTGCCGGGGTCCAGCGATCCCACGATGCCATCCATGCCCAACACCCGAGCACCTTCAATCGTGTGGATCCTGAGAGCTTCAGCAAACGAGATGGCTTCGGCAGGCTCAATGTGCAAGTCCCAATAGCTACGCCGCGCCATACATTCCCAGATTGAGAACATGGGCCGTGATTGTTCCAGTTCCGCGCCTGGTCCGACATCTGAGCTGGCGGCCGGACGCATCCCATCGTCCAGGATGCTGCGCAGGGGCAGTCTGCCTCTGGTACCGGCATCGCCAAGGATCATCGGGACGAAGTCGGCCATGAAATTGTGCAGGAAACCCGGCTGGAGAACGAGCGAGCAATTGGCCTTTCGGAACTGTTCCAAGTCACGCCGCTCGTTCACAAGATTCCCCGCATGCTCGACCCTGGTGGGCGGGTACTTGTGCGGCTCTCCCAAGTCCAAAATGGCCCCGACCACTTCGTCCTGGGCCCGAGGACCATTGGCGTGAATCGCGACCTGCACATGTCGCAAGCGTGCCGCGGCGATTGCCTCGGCGATCTCTGATCGCGTGAGGTTGAGCCGGCCGCAGTACCCACTATGTGGTGCGTGTTCCGCAACATAAGGGGTTCGCGTAGCGGCGTTTCGAGCGGAATAGCCTCCATCGGCGAAGAGTTTGATTCCGTTGGCGCGCACTCGATCCACGCCAACCGCGCTCTCGTAGTCGGCAACCCAATCTATGGCCTCACGGAGTGGGAATGCAGAGGGGACCAGGGCGTACATGGCGACGCGGCCCGCGAATCTGCCCGAGGCCACCAGATCCTGATACCGACCCGCCGACGCCTCGTTGTCCAGCATTTCGCCGACCGTCGTTACGCCATGACGAAGGAATTCCGCAGCGTATGTCTCGGCGAGCTGCGCCATGAGCAGCGTCGAATCGATCGGAGGAATCGGAAGCAATTGGTCGATTTCGCTCACGACACCAGTAGGCCGCCCGTCGTCACCAATCTGGACCACCGGACTTCCCCACAGGCCGGCTGCACCGTTCAGGAAACGATCCACTCCGGCAAGTTCGAGAGCACGCGAGTTTAGAACGGACGTATGGCCACCGCAGGCAATCTGAATGGGTACATCGAGGCTCACCGAGTCGAGCTCAACCCGGCTCGGTAACCGGCGATCCGCCAACTTCTGGTCGAAGAAGAGATTCCCGTATGCCAAGAGCCAGCCCCCCGGAGCGACGCTGTGCAGTGCCCCCTTCAGCCGGCTGATGACGTCGTCAATCGTCTTGCAGGACGGATACCGGCAGTCCACAGCACGGGCTTCCGCCGCCGCCAGCAACTCAAGGTGTACGTGCGGGTCGACGAAGCCCGGGACGATCGCTCGTCCCTGAAAGTCAAGGCTAGCGGCACCCCGCCCTTCGGCATCTCGGGCATCGTCGAGATCATCGATAGACTCGATTCGACCTCCGCGCACCACCATCAGCGAACCGTCAGGCCTCCCGGTCACGCTGATGATGCGTCCGCGGACTACTAGTTCCGACACCTTGTCATCCATTGCTTGCATCAACTCTCCCTCGTTTTCTACTGGGCGACTTCCCGGCCAAGTCCAATCGCATCGACGTCAGCGGCTTGCCCTCGTACTACACCTCAATCAAGCGAGTCGGGCTCTCACAGAGCCGAGCACTGACACGCGAGACGCGGACAGCCCGCTTAGGGGTGGGATGCCGTCTCCGGCTGATCAAGCGTCGGGTGATAGCTGGCGGCAAAATTGACCCGACGCTGTACAGGACGGAACCGCCCGAGGCCCCAAACCAGCGCCGACCTGACGTCAAGGAGGGAGCGCGGCCACGATGTTCCGATACGTCCGTAAAGTCGCGAGTACTTCTGCACACTCTCGGTGACCGGTCGTTCACTAGTCTCCCAAACATCCAAGGCGGTTTCGACGTCGTATCTATCAAGCGCCTGCCCGAGCGCCAGCGCGTTCATCATCGCGCAGCAAGCCGCCTGGCCCAGGTTTGGGGACATGCCATGCGCCGCATCCCCCAAGATGGCGGCACGCCCCTTATGCCATGCGACGCTCTGAACATCATGAAAGGTGTGGTATGACCCTTCAGGAAAGTCAGGGATCCGATCGAGTTGGGACTTGAGGTGCGGAAAAGACTTCTGCCACGTTGAGCGGTTGAACGGTGACTGCTGCGTGCCCTCAACGTCCGAGTCCGGGCAGCAGAGGAAGATGTAGGTCCAGTCAGGATGGCATGGCACGACACCCATCCGGCGGCCCCCGTTCCACTCTTCGATGGTTCTCCCGTCGTGTGGATCATCGCTCGTCCGCGGGATCAGGTGTCGTCCACAGCCGTCATGCAGGTTCACTACGCTCTTGGTCAGCCCTAGCGATTCACGTACGAGCGAACCGAATCCATCCGCTCCCACGACGAGGTCGGCATCCCAGCGAACCGAGTCTTCCGTTTCCAGCCAGCCCTCGGCCGAGGCCCGCGCCACAGGCGAGGAGGTCACGATCTCGACGCCGGAGCTTATCGCGGTGTCGGCAAGTGAGCGGTGGAGATGCCGCCGAGCAACGGTGTACAGACGTCCGTCGCGCAACCACTCGGTCTGAAGTACGCGATGTCTGTGGTCGCGAAGCTCCGGTCGATAGATCCGTTCCGCGGTGCTTGTCACGACGTCGTACGCGCCGATCGCCTCCAGGACTTTCAGCGCGTTCTCCCAGAGGTAGATGCCCGCACCGATCTCCCTGAGGTCTTCCCCTCGTTCATGGACCCGCACGCTCCAACCGCGCTGGGCAAGGACGGAGGCCACCGTCAACCCGGCGAGACCTGCTCCAGCGACCTCCGCGCGACGAGTGCTCATTCCGGATCCTTTCGAAGAAATCAGTTGATGTCGGCCGCCCTTGCTGACCGAACTGTGACGGTACTTCAGGTCTCTGCAACAGGCAAGACGAAAATTGAGAAAGAGGGAAGATCCTAAGGTTCAATTCGAAACCATATCGTTACTTATAGTCCCGTAAACCGTTGTCCGCCTGAAGTACTCTGAAATGGCCTTTAAACCCCACTTCATGCGGCTTTCGCCGCGAAGGCACCCTCAATCGAAGGAGCATGCTGGGATGAAAAACTGGGTTGCACAGCGAGGAACTTTGCCAATCGTCGGCTTGACCGCGCTGGCACTGATGCTAGGAGCGTGCGGCAGCACCACGGCAGACGCCCCGACTAGTAGCAGTCCAGCTACAGAAGCCCCGTCTTCGGCTGCCCCATCATCCGGGGAAGCGACCTCACCTGCCACAGACGATGCCTGGTCGGTGCCTGCCACCTTCATTGACTGCGATGCTGCAGGTATCGAGCCTGGCTGCGTGGGCGAGGGGACAGCGGGAACGTACACATCACTGGATTCGGCAGCCGTGACGACGCCCTGGCGGGTTTGCGTCACCGTTCCTCACTTGAAGGACCCCATCTGGGTCGCGGTTAACTACGGAATGGTCACCGAAGCACAGCGTCTCGGCGTTGAAATGCAGTTCCTTGACGCTGGCGGTTACGGCGGCTTGACCGAGCAGGTCAAGCAGATCGAAGACTGCGCCACACAGGGCGCCGACGCCATCGTTGTCGGCGCCGTGAGCCAGGATGCCTTGAACCCAGTCATTGCTGAGGCGGCGGCTGACGGGGCGGTTGTAGTTGATTTCGGCAACGGCGTCACCTCCACCGACGTGGCGGGCCATGCGATCGTGGACTACTACAGCATGGGTTACGCGATCGGCGAGCAGATGGCAGCGAGCGGCGAAAGCAAGAATGTCGTGCTGCTTCCTGGCCCCGCCGGTGCGGGGTGGGTGGAACGCTCTGCGCTCGGATTCAAGGACGCGGTCGCTGGATCTTCAGTCACCGTCCTGGACACTAAGTACGGGGATACTGGAAAGGAAGTCCAGCTAGGCCTGGTCCAGGATGTACTGGCCACCTATCCCGACGTGGACACACTTGTGGGGACCGCAGTCACGCTTGACGTCGCCAGCGGGGTCCTAGCGGAGCGCGGCCTGACTGACTCAATCGGTCTCTACGCGACATACCTGGTCCCAACCACGTTGGACCTGCTGGAGAATGGGCAAGCGGTATGCGCACCAACGGAGCAGCCGGTGACTACCGCACGGATGTCCATCGACCTGGCGGTTCGGCTTCTCGAGGGCAAGCCTCCGAATGAGGGCTTTGAGCGGATGGGACCGGAGCCGCTCGTAGTGTGCGGACCAGCAGCTGGATCGTCGGACAATTTGGCGACGTTCGATGCGACCACCAGCTTCGCACCCTCAGATTGGTCGCCTGTTTCCAACGTGGACGCCGCTGAATAGGGCGGCAGGCGGGCAGGTCCTCGCGCTCTCCGTGTAGTGGCGAGACGTGGCCCATCCTTGTGGCCGGGTTGGGGATCCCCAACCCGGCCACAAGGGCCTACCCATAGGCACCCTCGAGCGACGTTGCGGAGGTTGCCGCCGGCCACGTGGTATTCGGACCCGATGGCCGTGTCGCGCTGGTGGCCTCAGTTGGGCTATGCGATGTCACGACGTGCGGGGTGGTCCGGACGACGAGGTTTGGTTCAGATCGTGAGTTGAAGTCGTCGGATGCGGTCGTCAGGGAACATCGACGGCGCTTCGACGCCGCGTTCCTAATGGCCGCGGCCAGGTATTCCGGGCATGGACGGGCACGAGAGGGCGCCACGGGGCACGAAGAGACTCGTAATCTGGTCGTCGTCGGTTCGAGCCCGACCCGCCCCACTCGCTGAAAGTCGTTCCGGCACAACGACTTTCGGCTGCCGTAATCGCCATCAACTCCGTTGGAATATGCTCTCTTGTGCCCACGTAGTGGCACAGATCTAGCACGAAACCCCTCATAGAGACCGTCCGGAATGCGGGCAATGGCACGCTAGTGGCACGCCGATAACGACCAGATTCGTGCCGACGTTCGGCGCCCGCGCCGGGGTTCGGAGGCGTGGAGCGGCACTCACCTCGTAATGCGTGGGTCCGGGGCTATAGATCCCCGAGGCGGCTCCACGCAAAACGGACCGATTCTGGTGAAGCAGACCGAAACTGGACCGGGGTGCGCAGGTCAGGGATGAGGTACCTGCCGATACGTGGGCGCGCCCACGCAATTGCGGGGAGGTCCGGGATGGCTACTCAATGCGCGTGATGCCTCACCGTGCACGACTCTTCGATTGACCGCGGAGGCGACGAGTTGCGCGGGTGGCAGAGGGAGGGATGGGCCGACTGCCGTGGCCGACGGGAGCAAGGCCAATTGCTGCCCCGATGGCCTCCCACTGGGAGCCCCCCGCCGGCGCGGAGTTCATGTACACGACACCGATGATGTCGCGTTGGTCGCTCAGGAGAAGTCCGAGGCTGCGGTCTGAGTTGAGCTGGTTTCGCTTGGCGTTCATGTAGACCGCCAGCTTCGAACGCTCTACCTCGCGGCTGCCGTTGCTCGGCACTGTGACGGCGAAGAAGGTGGGGTAGCCCCACATCCCCGCGTAGCCCTGGCAGACGCTGTGTGAGCAGCCATCCGAGCGGGTCCGGCGGGCGATCTCGCGTAGCGCTTTTCCGAACCCCTTCTGGGCTGTTCCGGCGCTGCTCAGCAAATCAGCGCCTGAGCGAAACCAGCCCGGCTTCCTACCATCGGCTAGGAAGTCGACAATGACAGCAGCATCGGGATGCGTAGTGAATCGTGGCTTGGGCACCTCGACGTCGCTGACTCCGTCCTGCCAATACATCCAGGCATCGAGTGGGTCGGTGAAGGTCCCGACTCGTGTTGTGAGCGAATCGGCCGCATGGGCTTTGCGTTCGCGGCGTGACACGGGAGGGGCGGTCGGATGGGCGAGTCGGACCTCGTCTGGATCAGGTTCGACGTAAAGCCCGCCGCCGATGAAGAGCATGAACATGTCGAGTTCGTCGGTGCCGCGAAAATAGGTGGCAACCCCAGAATCGGTACGCCGCCGCAGGTACGAGAGGAACTCAGCAGGCCGATCCAAAACCCTGCTGATGACCTCGAGGTCGTGAAGAGAGGTGATCCACGGCAGGCCCCCTTCGCCAGGGAGTCCGGCCTCCTGCAGGTCCCCGAGTGAGACCGACAGGGGTCCGAGGTCATCGAGTGCGACCACGACTGAGCGAGCCTCACGTATGTGACGGAGGTCGAGCCACTCTCCCTTACTAAGCCACAGTCCGCCGTTTGCTTTGATGAGCGATTCCAACCGGCGAGTTTGGCCGACGCCTGCCCCGAGGATGTCGTCGATTTCTCGTCGCAGCCGGACGTGGTCGCCGCGTTGAGCAGCGTCGGCGACAGCCCGTGCATTGCGATCCGCGCACGAACTGTTGAGACAGGTCGCATCAACTCCCGCTTTCGGCGAGACGTACTTAAGGTTCGTGGCGAATGGCGCTGTCTGCAGCGCGGTAGCCACCGCCTCCACTGCAAGGGCCTCGCTAACTTCGTTGCGCACGCGGTCGTACTTGCGCCAAGACCGCGGGTCGGCCTTCAAGGCGTTCTCAATGATGTACCGCAAGGAGTCCGAACCGATTTGACGTGCCGTCATCAAGTAGCAGTCGTCGTCGTCGCGAAGCAGGCATGTGCGTTCGAGGTCGTTTGCGCCCCTGAGCAATGCCATGACGTCGTCAACTGGGTCTCGCGCATCGTCGAACGAGGCACTCACCGATCGTAGGACGGCAGCGATCGTTTCCAAGTCAACGTCACAATGGCGCACCAGATCGGCTGCGGTGAATGACGCACGCGCGCCGGGCAGAAACATCATGGGGACGATCGCGGCCCGGAACTCGTCGCTTTCCTGCGGGCTTAGCTCACGGTTGTCATGCATCGCCGACGCGGCGATGTCGCCTGTCGTGTCTCGCAGATCGAGGAACACCTCGCTGTACTGATCTCGGATTGCATCGCGAACCGCGATGAAGTCGCTGTAGCGAAACCCAAGAGCTGGGAGCAGAAGCTCGTCGATGTCAGCCCGATCGAAGAAGGCACTGTCAAGCCTCCGCTCCAATGATTCGTACTGCATTCCCCGCACCAGGACGCCTTGCAGCTGGTAGTCGGCCGCCAATTTCGCAAGTGGGGCGTCGCTTATGAACCGCGCCGCACTCAATTGCTTGTACATCGCCAGGCGAAGCAGTCGACGCGCGCGTTCCACCAGCTCGGAGACGACGATGTGCGGCTGGCGCCCATCCACGCCGGTGGATCCGGCCTTCCGTCCACCGCGACCAAGCAGAATTAGCGCGACCAACTCGATGGCCGCTGCGCTGCCCTCGGGTCCGCCTGCGGCGGAGTTCGGCGGGCTCGAGGTGCACCCGCGCGGCCTTCTCGAACAGGGTGCCATTGACGTAGGTCGTGCCGGCGAGGATTCCCTTGCGACCGTAGTCGCCTGGATCGTTGAGGACGTCGAACAGGGCGCCGAGTTCCGCGTAGGACGAGGTGTTTGGATCGCCGATGAGCTTCTCGATGAAGCGCTGGACGGGGTGGCCGCTGAGCATTCCGAGATCCTCGGCAAAGAGGCACCAGGCCAGTTGGAGGACGAATCGCTGGACCTCTTCCGGCGGTGCGCCGTCGCGGTCGCGGACGCTGTGGTACAGGTCGGCGACCGCTTTGGCGGCTTCGGTCGTGAGGTCGCGGTAGAGCTCGCCGAACAGGGGCATGACGCCTCGGCCCGCGAGGAAGTTGAGGGCCTCGAAGTGATCGGGGAGATCGACGAGGTCGAAGACGGCCAGGGGTTCCCGCATGTTCCGGCCGGGCTCGAAGACCTCGAATCGATTGAAGGAGCACAGGACCACGTAGGGCGGTTGATCACGATGCGCTGACCTGTCAGCGCTGCTGGCCCAGTAATCGAGCGCTTGCTTGCGGTGCGCAGTGAGGCGGGACTTCTCTCCGGGGGCCTTCATCTCGATGATGCACAGGCCCTCCCAGTAGAGGTCCATGATCCCGTCGGCGGGTTTCGAGTCCTCGAAGACTGCCCCGCAGGTCGAACGGTCGCTGCCGAAGCACGCGAATAGCTCATTGAGGAAGGTCTGGGCCTCCGAGCGCTCCGTACCGGTGTACGGCTCCCACTTCGCTACGAAACCGCGCAGGTTTGCCTGGATCTGTTCCCCGTTGAGCATGGGCGCCTAGACGAGTCGCTGCTGGCGCCCGGCAGGCGTCTCGAGATCCGGGAAGAGGGTGGTCGGTTCCGGATCGTCGAGGATCTCGTCCGTCGGGACCGGAACCAGGTAGGAGGCCTGGAACAGGCGGTCGCGTGCCTTGATGAGGTCTTGGAGCACGACATCGAGCGCCTCGCGGGCGCCGCCGTCGTAACCGATCCTGGCGACCTCGGCCTGTGCCCGCTTCGTTCGGCGGATGGCCTGCTCGACGTTCATGAGGGTCTCGGAGACCTCCGTCATGGCGCGCTCGTGAGCCACCTGCGAGGGGGTCCGGTCGTCGGACACGGATCCCGACCGCGCCTCGGAATCGCGGGCTGAACTCATGGGCCTCACCGTACCGCGGCCGGCCAACAGCCATCCGTTGCTGCGTGCATCCTGTGGACACCGGGCGCTGGCTGAGTGACGATCGGTCCCTCATTGCTATGGGCCAGCCGTCACGACCCATGCCGGCCGAAGGAGGCTCCATGTGTGAGGCAGCGGCCGAGCCGCCGGCCGAACTGAAGCCGGAGCTATGCCTGGCGAACCTGACGCTCTACTTCGATACGAACATCATCGGCGACACTGCACCCGCGACGGCGGCGCTCTGGCGATGCCGGGAAGAAGGCTGGATCTGCATCCAGAAGGGCGACGCGCTCGATGACGAGCTGTCCACGCGAAAGGACCCAGTCCACGGGCGGAACTGCTCGCGGAGAGCGAGCCGCTGGCCGAGAGCTACGGCGTACTCGTGGTCGGGTCGTCGAAGCTCGGGCGAGCCGTGCTCGCCGCGGAGGATGAGGTCGAGGCATTCGAGGCGGTCAAGCAGTTGCTCTTCCCGAACAAGGCGAGGCTGAAGGACCGCGACATCCGTGACGTCAGGCATGTCCACACGGCTCTGAAGTACCATGCGGACATCCTTGTCACTCGGGATGGCTACAGGAAGCAGCGCGAAGCCTTCCGGGCAGTGTTCCCGATGGACCTGCTGACGCCCGAGGAGGCTCTGGCGGTGGTCCGTGAGCGGATCGCCGACACCCGAGAAGCGCAGCAGTTAGGGCAGACCCACTGGTTGCCGCGGTGGGCACCTGGCGCCTAGGACCCGTGGCCTGGTCAGTCGATCCTTCGGCACTCCAACCATGAGGCCCCGTGACGACACCAGCCTGCTGGCACTGCATCTGCAGGTACCCGTCGACGAGGTCGCCGTGACCCTGCCAGGTCCCTGGAGGAAGGCCACTCCGTGGCGAGAAGGACTGACCGGCGCCGTCTTCACCCGCTCCCCAGGGCGCCCCGTCGCCATTCGCACGGTATCCGTGCCGACCGGGTCGCTCGACTTCGATCTTGACGCGGCCCTCGACGCTGGCGCCTGGCCAGAGGAGCTTGAGCCCGGACTGAGATGGGTCGAGGTCGGGCCCGCGGTTGCTGTCAATTCAGGCGGCGACGCGATCGACTGGGACGTCGGCCAACCAATGGTGCGGATCGACTTCGACTTCGACAGTCGCCGATTCGTTCGGGCCATCCGCGCAGCCGTCGAACGAACCGCCTTGGCGGGCGACCGCCGGGAGGACTGACCTCGAAGGGCACCACCCCAGCGACCGTTGCAGGTGCCTGGTTCGCCTGCTGTCCACTCCGGGTGCTCGGCGTGCCGATCGTGCCTTCGCGCGCCCGCCAGCGTCCCACCGACGGACACCACCGTGCGTCGTGGTCGGTCCCGGTGCCGGTCGGTTGCACCGCGTTCATCGACGTGACGGCGACTCACGCCGGGCTCCCCGCCGTGAGGCTCGTGTGCCGCGTTGATCGTGACCAGCACTCCTCCGTGGCCCACTCGGGGAGCCCGGCTGCAACCGCCCCGGCCCCGGTTGGAGGGCCCTGAGCCTCGTCCCAGAGGCCCTTTGGACGGCTCCGGGGACCGGCTGCCGGCAACCCAGAGATCGCCGAAGTCGTGACGGCTGCGCGGATGAGTCCAGCGTGCTCCCGCGCCCACCCTCCGCCGGAATGCGAGGCACCGAGGGGGTCACACCGTTGAGTGGGTAGGGATGCGACGCCCTCCCGGACGGCGAATGCGTGACACGCCGAGGGCAATCGCGTTGATCGAGTAGGGGATCAATCCACGGTCGCCGTCGGGCGGCAGGATGGCGAGGGGAGTGGGCATGGCAATCACCGCGGCGCTGCGTCCAGGACGAGGAGCCAAGGCCGCAGTCCCACGTCCTTTCAGCACACCCACCAAGCCCCCGACCAATCCCATCCACAGCCCCCAGCCCCCCAATCCAGCCAGTCCCACAGCCATGACCCCAGCCAGCCCAGCCACCCTGCCCAACCCCCAGGCCACGTCCCCAAGCCAACCCCCGAATCCATATCCGGCTTGTAATCAGGATTGCTGCGGCCGCCGCGCGGACGGCTCGGGCCGATGAGCATCCACACGACGGTGACCACGATCTCCCACGGCCCGGTGGGCATGGGCCAGGTCTGGTACCGGGTGACCGGCGTCGCCGGAGTGACCACGGCCCAGGTCGCCTACCGGGCAGCCGACCACGACCCGCAGGTCCGCCGGGTGCGGTTCGTCGGCACCGGAGGCACCGCCCGGCTCCTTGGGTTCACTCCGGGTGAGGTGGTTGCCTCGGCCGCCGACGTGCGGCTCGTGGCCCGGGCCTTCTCGGGTGAGTACCTGACCCATGGTGTCAAGACCGTCCGCTCGCGCCTGTCCCGCATCGCGGCAGCACCGGTACGCGACGCCGTCGTGGCACGCATGGCCGAGGTCGGCCTGGTGGCTTCGGAGGTGTTCGCGGTGACGGAGTCGGCGGGCTGGTGGTCGGCGCTGAACCGGGCAGCGGACCGCGGCCGGACGGTGTCGCTGCTGACGGCGCGCGGGGTGCTCCGCGTCGCCCGCAGCCACCAGGTCGACGTCGACCCTGAAGACCTGTGGTCCCGGCTCGGGGCCGCGTCGAGGTCGGCGGCCGGTGGCGACGTCGACCTCGACTCCCCGACCACCGGCTTCACCGACCTGACCCTGGACCTCGAGCTCGCCGACGTCGACCTCGGCCGGGCGATCTGGGAGCGGGCCTGCGCGCTGGCCGAACAGGTCGAGGTGGTGGGCAATGCGGGGTACGAGCTGACCCTGACCCTGCCGAAGTCGTTCTCGCTCGTCGCGCTCTCCGGTGACCCGGCGCGGATGGACGACTGGTTCGAGCTGATGCAGGACGCGGCCGACCATGCGCTGGCCCGGTTGATGGCCGAGGCCGGGTTCTGCTCGACCGGGCACCGCGGCGACGGCCAGGAGGTGACGGTGATGCCGGCCGACGGCTGGGCCGGCTTCACCGCGACGGAGATCTCATCACGAGCCGGCGACCCGCACCTGCACGTGCACTGCACCCTGCCCAACGTCCTGGTCGGCCGGGACGGCCTCGTGCGCACCATGGCCGACGGCGGGCGTGAGCTGCACGTCAACGCCCCCCGCTTCGCCGCGTGGGGGCAGGCGTACGCGGTGCGCGAGGCGCTGGCCCGCGGCCTGGTGACCTCGGCGGAGTTCGACGTCGAGACGTTCCAGTGGAAGGTCGGCGGCTTCGATCAACGCACCCTGGACCTGTTCTCCAAGGCCCGGCGCTCCGTGCAGGACGAGACGGCCGACGACGACCTGTCGGCGATGTCGGCGTGGACCCGTGCTGGGCGCGACCGCGCCGCCAAGCGACGCATAACCGGCGCCAAGTCCGGCGACCAGCCGACATGGACGCAACTGCGGGAGCGGTGCCGCGCGGAGGCCGCAGCGGAGGGCATCGACCTGGACGCCGAGCGCGACCGCATCCTGACGGCGAACTGGCCGCAGCCACCGACGTGGACCGACGGCCATTGGGCGTGGGCCGTCGAGGGCGCGGTGTGCGCGAACAGCGCCACCACGTCGCGCGCCAAGGTCCTCGCCCACGTCGACCTCGCGACGGCGCTGCTGCCCGCCTCCGAGCGGGAACGCATCACGGCACAGGTGCTCGACGGGACGTTCGCGCGCAGCCACCCCTCCCACGACCTGGGCATGAAGTCCGGCGGGCACCAGTTCGCGTCCCGCCCGATCCTGGAGATGGAGAACGAGCTCACCGAGATGTTCCTCGCGGGGCTCGGGGTGACCGGACCCAGGTTGCGCGACGAAGCTGTCGGGTCCGCCGCCGACCGGTTCGCCGTTCGGACCGGCTTCAGTCTCAACAGCGAGCAGATCCGCGCCGTGTACGCCATGGGCCAGTCGACGGACGCCATCACCCTGGTGTCGGGCGTGGCCGGCTCGGGGAAGACATCGGTGCTGTCCGTCCTTAACGACGCGCTGGAGAAGGGCCGGAAGCGCCTCCTCGTGGCGTCGACGGCGAACGCCGCCGCCGCGAAGGCCGGCGACGAGTCCGGTGCTCCCTGGATGAACCTTCGCCAGCTTGCGCTGCGCCTTCAGGACCCCAAGGTGTCCCCGCGGCTCTTCGACGTGGTCGTCATCGACGAGGCGAGCCTGGCCGACGTGCGGAGCATCCACGTGGTGGCCGAGCACTGCGTCAAGCACGGCCGGCAGCTGATCCTCATGGGGGACCATCGGCAGCTGAAGGCGGTCGGCGCGGGGGAGATCTACAACGTCCTGTGCGCGAGGCACCCGCTGGCCGTCATCCGGCTCGAGCGCAACCAGCGCCAGCAGACCGAGTCCGGTCGCATCGTCGCCGACGCCCTGCACGCCCGGCACTTCACCCGCGCGTGGGACGTGCTGCACGACGAGTCCCGCATCGTCGTGGTTCGCGGACCCGCCCAGAAGGTCAGCGCCGTCGCGGCGATGGTCGTCGACCACATGGCCGAGCATGGCCCTGGACAGGTCACCTGCGACGCCGTCACCAACGCCGAGGTCGACGCCATCAACGCTCGCGTCCACGATCACCTGGTCGGCTCCGGCGCGGTGGACGCGGGAAGCGTCCGGGAGTTCCGCCAGCGCGGCCGCTCCCTGTCGGTGGGCGTGGGGACGGTGCTGCGCGTCGTCGAGCCGACCGGGCCGCGGACAGCCGCGGCCGAGCGGCTGCACCGCAGCCAGCGCGCGACCGTCGTGACCACCGTCGGGGCCAAGGTGCAGGTCCAGCTGGACGACGGAAGCGCGCGGGCCCTGACTCCCGCGGCGCTGCTCAGGCACTTCGCCTACGGGTACGCCGGGACCGTCCACAAGGTGCAGGGACAGACCAGTGCCGTGCACGTCAGCGCGCTGTCGCCGATGAAGGACGCGGCCAGCCTGTACGTCAGCGCGAGTCGCGCCCGACTGGGCGTGTTCTTCGTCGCCGACGCCACCGAGTTCCTGGCCGACGCCGAGCTTCAGCACACCCGCACGTGGGGCAAGGCCCAGTTCGACGACGCCGTCATCGACCGCATCGAGTCCGTCTACCTCGGCCGCACCGAGACCGTCGACTCCGCGGCCGCATCGATGCTGCCGAAGGCCCCTGCGCCGGCGTACTCCCCGCACGCGTACGGGGCCGCCGGGTACTCCGCGGCCGGGTACTCCGCGCCACGACGCCAGGAAGTGGGCCTGTCGTGGTGAGCGCCGGCCGCTGCGCGTGCACAGGCACGCCTGCCTGCGCCCGCCGTCCACGCGATCCGGCCTCGCGCGGCACGCGTCCACCACCTGCCGCACCCTCGAGCACGACCTTCGGGGTCGCGCTTCCACGCACGCCCGCCACGTCGGCGGGACCAGAGAACAAGGAGGAGAACCATGGGTGAGATCAAGGGAATGGCGAGCCTTCGCGCCCGCGGGAAGCTGGTGACGGTGGACGTCGAGTCGTACGAGGCGTGCCTCGGCGTCGGCGCCTATGACTGCGAGCCATTCGTCGAATGGGTGTTCCGTGTCGTCGATGGCCGCAAGGTCCCGAAGTCGAGACGGCGCAACTACCCGATGGCCGTCGCCTGGGTGAACGAGGAGCAGTACGTCGAGAAGTGGGGCATCACCGACCACGGGGCCTGGGCGATCGCCGGCGGCCTCCTGCAGTTCTATCCCGGCCTGTTCGAGGTGCGGGTGAACCGCAGCGCCGGCCACGACGGCTTCAAGATCTACCGGGCCGACTACGGGGAGACGTGGGTGTGCGGTGTCTGGCAGACCGACGTGGCGACGGCCGGAGCCGAGTTCGGCATCGCAGGGCTGCCGCCCGACCTGACGGTCCACGAGCGGATGCACCCGGTGTGGCTGGACTACCTGCAGGCCGAACCCCACGACATCGACTGATGGCGGTGACCGTGAGCATGGATTCGCTGCTGTGGTTCAGCCAGGCGACGGGTCCGGTGGCGGCGATGTACGCCGGGATCGACCGGGCCTCCGCGGCGCTGGCCATCGCCGAGCAGGTCGCGGGCTGGATGCGCGAGGACGAGGGCGGCTGGCGCGACCATGAGTGGCCAGTCGTCCTCAACCGCTTCGACATCGTCCTGAGGCGGCTCGAGATCGCCGGCGCCCAGCAGTGCTTCTTCCCCCCGCCTCGCCCGTCGCCCGCCACCTTGCGCGACGGGTTCGTGCCGCTGATGAGGTTCGTCGCCGACTGCGCCCTGGAGGCCCCGAGCCGGGAATGCAAGGCCATGTGCTCGCACTGGGAGGCCGACTGTGCCCACCCCACCCAGTGGCCGATCACCCTCCAGTGCATCCAGGACGGACACTGCGCCCTGGGGATCGCGGCATGCGTAGAGGCCTTCGTCGTCGCCGAGCAGACGAGGGACTGGTTCGGCGCAACGCGGCCCGGCGGGGGCGACTCCCGATGACGATTCGGTCGCGTACGGCGCTCGTCCCGGCCCTGACGAGGTCCTTCGTGGTCGTGATCGTGATCGACGTCATCAACGGCACAGCTCGCAGGTACCTCGCAAGAACTGGTCCAGCAGGCGCGAATGCGAGGCACCGAGGGGGTTACGCCGTTGAGGGGGTAGGAGGACATCACGCGCAATCGCGTTGTGCCCACCCGGCAACACCGCTGAGGAGGCGGGACACCGCGTCCCGGCTCACCGATCACGGAGGGAACAGATCACTGATGACGAACACGTTTCTCGACGACACCGCTCAAGCCATGCGCGCCTTCGACCGAGCGAGCGACAGATACCACGTCGACATGACGGCAATCGCCGCGATGGAGTGGGCTGCCTGGCGCACCCTGCTCGACGTTCCGGGGATGACCGTGAGCACGGCCGCCGCACTGTGCGACACGAGCATCGCGACTATCCACCGCCGAGTGAAGGAGGCCGGCCATGCGGACTGACACCCGTTCCGCCCGGTCGCGCCTGCTGACAATCGAGCAGGCCGCCGAGCAGCTGGGCGTCACGCCCCGCATGATCCGGCGACTGACGGGGAACCGGCAACTGCCCTTCGTTAAGGTCGGCCGCCTGGTCCGCATCCGCGACACCGATATTGCCCGGTGCGTCGAGGAGTGGACCGTGCCCGCCGTCGACGGCCGGTGGTCGGTGTGAACCGCCCTACGCTCGGACTCACGTTCGGGTCACGATGCGAGTGCCGCGAGAGGCACGACGTGGACGCCCGTCGGAAGCGGGTAGGCGTACTCGGATCCAGTAACGACGGCGAGGAACACCGGAGTCCCGACTCGATTCAGGTCCACCCGTGCATCGCGAAGCGTGAGCAGGCTCCTCTCGGTCTCAGCGATGCGGGAGGCACCGAGCTTGACTTCGATAGCGGCCCACGTCCTGTCCTCGAACTCCAGGATGAGGTCGACCTCCAGCCCGGTGTTGTCGCGGTAGTAGTAGGTCTGCGGCCCTCGGGCGGTACTCCACGACTTTGCCGTACCCGAATCTGCAACCATTTTGTACCCGCTATTGCAACCTCGGGCTGCCGGTCTTGTCGCTGACACGGGCATGGATTGTCGTTTCGGGAGAGGTCACCGGGCCGCAATGGGAGATGACATTCCGATCCAGAAATGACTTCGCCCCCGGTGCCGAAGCGACCGGGGGCGAAGCGCCGAGCGTGTAGCGGTTAGGAGAGCTTGCGGCAGTGGTCGTACAGCGGCTTGCCGCCGTCTCCTGAGACCCGGTTGCGGGGCTCGATGTTGTTGCCTTCGGTGCACTGATTGTTGTTGTGGTGCTTGTCCTGCAACCTGCTGTGGAACGGGCTCACCTTGCTCATAGCAGTTCTGCTTTCGTCCGGAATGACCGCTCGTGACTTGTGTCACGAATCGGTAAAGCCGGACCGGGTAGCCTTCCCGACCAGCCCACCGTGGTTACAGTGGGCTGGACTGGACGGGAATTGAACCCGCGAGAGACTGTTCCAACCAGTCTCTGGTGACCACACCCCGGCCCGTTAATGAAGGATGAGGAGACCGGGGAGCACGCTTTCCAAGGCAACGCTCCCCGCTCCTGGATCAGCCCCCCGCCTTGTGCCTGCAACGGAACTCCGGCGGGGGGCTTTTCATGTTGGCATGTCAATCTCCCCTCGCCTGTGCGAAGGCAGCACGGACACTTCCCCGAGTCCGTGAGTGTGGGAGCGGGAGTGGCCACCGCCAATGGGAAACACAAGTAGCCCGCTCCGGGATCCGGTAGCGGGCTGGCGAAGCCGAGGACTAGACGCGCACCACAGAGTGTTCATGGCGCGTCGCAATGTTCGGTGGACTGAGGACTATCAAGCGCATGCCGTTCTCCTCGAAAGGGTTAGCCCGTTCGTCGTGGTGTTACGAACGGATGAAGCGGGTTCTCAATGACAAAACGTACCGGTCGCCACCTCAAAATCCCGGTAGGCAGCACGCGCCTCGCAGAAAAAGTTGAGCGGGAGCCCGGCACCACCCGGACTCCCGCTCGAAAGCGTTGTTGCGACGAGAACCAACCACCCTCACTTTGCGCCACCGACTGACGCATGACAAGTAAAGCAGGCCGTCGTGACGGCCGCCGGTACTGACACTCCCAACGTGTCCCACACTGTTTGTCGACGAAACACGTATAATCCATGGGCGGATAGGAGGCTCGATGGCCTCTGCACGCCGACTAAGAACGAGCGGGCACGGGACGCACTGGGGGCGTGCGAGCGGTGTCAGAGTCCGGGCTCGCCAGCAGGCGCTCGAAACCCGTGAACGCCTCGAACAGGCCGACAGCCTCGAACGCTCGGTTCCGGCGTCCCACCTTCACCTGTCGAATGACCCCGGAGTCGAGCATTCGTGCCACTGCCTGGCCCACTGCTACGTCGCTCTTGCCGACGTAGCCCGCTGCCGTCTTGACGGTGAAAACCGGGAGTGCGGGCAGCGATCCGACGAGTCGGTCTGCTGTCGAGCCGGCGCGAAGTCGGCCGAGCTTCGCGCGGTTGACTCGCTCGAGTTCGGCGAGGTCGCTGCCGAAAGAAACGGAGTCGCGGCACGCGCGCGCCGTGGCCTCGACGAACAGTTCGACCCACTGCATCAGCCCGGCCGGAGAATCCGTGACTTGGCGGGTGGCCATGAGCGTCTCGACGTAGCGGTTCGTCTGAGTGGCGAGCACCAGGCTGACCGGAGGAACCACCACCGTGGCGACACCTCTGCGTCGCAGAACGAGTTGGATCAGGGCCCGACCTGTACGGCCATTGCCATCGGCGAAAGGGTGGATCGTTTCGAACTGGCTGTGTGCGAGCGCGGCCTGCAGGAGCGCCGGATGATCTTCACTGCTGAGGTATGCGGCCAGGTCCTCCAGCAGCCCGGGCACTTCGGCGGCGGGCGGCGGCACGAACGCGGCGGCACACGGATTGGGTCCACCGATCCAGTTCTGCTCTTCGCGCACCACGCCTGCCCACGCCTGGTCACGCGTGCCGGCCAGGAGGGCGGTGTGGATGCTGCGAATAGTGTCCACGGTGACGGGTTGTTCCCGGTCACTCGCCAGGGCCAGCGCTCGATCCAAGGCACGGATGTTGCCCAGCACCGCCGCGGCCGTGTCGTCGCTGGATGCCCATCCCTCGCGCGCTTCGGCTTCGCTGCGAGCCAGCCTTCGCACGTTGATCTGAAGGCCCTCGATGTTCGAACTGGCCACCGCCTCAGCGCGCAGCAGGAATCGGGCGAGTGGCTCGAGGTTCAGGGCGGGACCCGAGGAAGTGTTCAGGTCCCGGACGGCCGTCTCGACGTCGACGAGATCAGCGGCCAGCTGTGCCGATATCGCCATGTCCAGGCCGGCGAGGAGATCCGGCACATAAGCCTGGAAACGGCATGGCTGCCGGACGGCACGCGTCGAGCCCGACGGGCTGCCCGGCCACAGGCAGTTCACAAGCTTGGGCATGGATCCTCCATACCGAAGGTTACATTACAAACTTAGGTATGGCGATCGGCACGCTAAGGGTTCTAGGACTTGTCAACCCGTCCGCTTCCCACTCGCCCGTCGCTTCATGGGACGAACATTGCTGGGCTCGCTGGCTAGTTCGTCCATGCGTTCCGCTATGCGCCGACCATGGTCCACGGTGGCGTGCAGGTAGATCTCTGCCGCCTGGGTGGTGGACTGCCCGAGCCGGTGCTTGAGCTCGGCCACGGAGGCGCCCGCCTCGGCGGCAAGGGTCATGCCGGTGTGCCGGAGGTCGTGCGGGCGCACGTCGGGGCGACCGATTCGGTTGAGGGCACGGCGCAGCATCTGGAAATACGTCATCCGGATGTTGCCGCCGCTTGAGGTGGTGAAGACCCAGCTCGTCGGAGCCACGTCGATGAACTGCTCAAGGTGGCGCCTGAGCTGCTCGGCCAGCAGCCCCGGGATGGCGATCGTGCGCAAGCCAGCCCGGCTCTTCGGGGTGTCCAGGTCGATCACACCCTTGACCGGGTATGCGCGCGCTCGAACGGTAAGCGTCGCGTAGCCCGGTGTCAGGTCGAAGTCGCGTCGCTGCAGTGCCGCGGCCTCACCTACGCGTAGGCCGGACCACACGAGCAGGTGCACGAGTGCCTCGTATCGGTCAGGGACCTCGGTCGCCAGGTCCAGAACCTCGGGGATGCTCAGCACGGGGCGCTCGGCAGCCTTGTGAGTCGAGGCCCCTTTGATGCGGCACGGGCTGAGCGAGACGAGATCGTCCTCAACTGCTGTGACGTAGACCGAGTGCAGGAGGCGATACGCGCGGGCTGCCGTCGCTGAGCCGTCGCGAGCGCTGGCTTCGCTGGGCAGCCTGGGCTTGCGGTGGCTGCGCGAAGTCTTGGCCAGCTGCTCCTCGCGCTTGATGCGGGCCTCATCCTTGGCGCGAAGGTCCTCGCGCAGGCGGACCACAAGGTCGCTGTACCAGGTGCGAACCATGTTCGGGCTGACCGCATCCAGTCGCTTGCCACCCAGATGCGGACTGACGTGGAGGCGCCAGCAGGACTCGTACTCAAGGCGCGTACTCGCCTTAAGCGCATGCCGCTGCCGAATCCACTGCGTGCCGTACTCGTCCACCGTGAACCGCGACGAACGTGGAGCCTTCCACGCGCCACGGACCCGGTCGACGCGAACCGAGTCGAGCCAGATCTCCGCCTCGGCCTTCGTCCGGAAGCTCGTCGGCGCGTTGACCCAGACACCGTCGAGGCGCACTCGTGCTCGGTATCGACCCGAGGCAACCCGCTCGACGGACCCGAAGGAGCGACGCTTTCCCATCGTGACCCCCTGTGACCGCAAGTGCCCTAAGCACCATTTGGTGCGCCCCTGATTGTTCTCCCTGACTTCCGCGTGGAACTATACTCGCGGCGAAAACATGTTGCAAACAAAGGAGAAATGACCGCACCAAATACGCCTTCCCAAGCTGACAGTGCGAGTTCGATTCTCGTCACCCGCTCGCCAGAGAAGCGCCGTCGGCATACTCGCCCCATGCGCCTGGCCACCATTCCCGCCCTCGCGGCGGCCGCCGTGATCCTCGCCGCCTGCTCGCCGGACCCGTCGTCCGGCACGCCGCCCGACGTCGTCGGTACCTGGGTCGGCACCTACTCCTTCGCCCTCGCCGACGGATCCGCGAACCCGTCCACCGAGACCCTCGTCATCACCCGGCAGGAGGACGGCCTGCTCTGGGGCTACGAGCAGTGGGAGGAGGGCGGCAAGCAGATGCGCGATCCCCTCACCGGCAGCCTCGTCGACGACGGGACGGGCATCGTCCTGACCGAGCCGGCCGGCTTCTACCGCGGGACGATCGACGGCGACACGATGACCGTGGTCTTCACGCGCGTGGATGCCGAACAGCACACGGCCTTCGAGGTCGTGCTCACCCGGCAGTAGACGAGGCAGCCGCGTCAGCGCAACAGCACCGCGAAGACGTCCTCCGCCTTGGTCAGCAGCAGGAAGTGGCCGACTCCGTCGACCACATGCAGTTCGGCGCGCGGCAGGCCGTCGGCGAGCCGGCTGGCCCAGGTCGGCGGCAGCAGGTGGTCCTCGGTGCCGCGCCAGACGTCCACGGGTGTCGTGATGTCAGCACGGTCGAAGCCCCATGGCCGGGCCCAGGCGAGGTACTCCTCGACCACGCCCTCGTGCTGCACGGTGCCAGCAGCCGCGGCGCTGGCCATCGCCTCCGCGTCTCGGCGCAGGGCCGCTTCGTCTGCCGCTCCTTCGCCGTCGCCGGCGGCACGCGCCCATAGCGAGGGCGTGAAGCGTGCCATGCCACCGAGCCCCGCAGCGGCGGCCCGCAGCAACTCGGCATGCTCGCTGGCCAACCCCGTGAAGCGCCGGTCCATGCTGTTGAGCTCGGCGACCGTCGCGGGATCGTCGAGCGGGAGGGCGCCGGCGATGATCGCCGTGCGCAGTGTCCGCGGGCCGAGCCGGAACGCCGTCGCCAGCGCGTACGGCCCACCCATGGACCAGCCCATCACCCGCACCTCATCGATGCAGAGGTGATCGAGCAGTTGCTCCGCGTCGGCACCTCCGTCCAGCACGGTGCGTCCGACGGCGAGGGTGGAGCCGGCGATCCCCGGGCGGTCGAAGGCGATCAATCGGATGCCGGCGTGGTTCGCGGGCCCATCGAGCGGCACGATGTCTCCGGCGCTGACCAGGCCGCCGTGGTGATGAAGGACTACCTGGCCGCCGGGATCCCCGACGGCCAGGTAGGTGAGCGTGCGCCCGTCGGCCAAGGTCAGGCTGGATCGCTCAGCGCCGACCGTCACTCCATCAGCTCGCGAAGGTCGTCCGGCACGTCGGCCGCGTACTCCATGAGTGCATCCCGCGGGACGATGTCGAGGGCAGCCTCGTTGGAGGCGGCCAGCATGACCGGCGACGCGAAACCCGCCTCGTACGACTCGAGCCACCTTCCGGCGCACACCGCCCATCTCTCTCCCGGCTTCAACCCGGGGAAGCCGTACTGCGGCATCGGGGTCGACAGGTCGTTGCCGATCGCCTTCTGGTGCTGCAGGAACTCCTCGGTCACCACGGCGCAGACGGTGTGCGAGCCGAGGTCCTCGGGCCCGGTGGTGGTGAAGCCGTCGCGGTAGAAGCCGGTGAGGGGGTCGAGGCTGCACACCTGCAGTTCCTCGCCAAGGGCATTGCGTTGCTGCTCCATGGGGCCACCATAGGAGCCATGGCTACCAACGAGACTGCGGTCACGCAATTGCGCCTCGTCGTGACGGTCGACGATCTCGACGAGGCGATCTCCTTCTACCGCGATGCCCTGGGCCTGCCCGTCGAGGCGTCGTTCGAGGCGGACGGACGCCGGGTGGTGCTCCTCGACGCCGGCCGGGCCACCTTGGAGCTTGGCGATGCAGGTCACGCCGCCTACGTCGACGAGGTGGAGGTGGGTCGGCGGGTGGCGGGCCGCATCCGGGTGGCGTTCGAGGTGCCCGACGCCGGACCGCGCACGGACCGGCTCGCCGCGGCAGGCGCGACGGTCATCGCCCCGCCCACCCGCACGCCATGGGACAGCCTCAACTCCCGCCTCGATGCCCCGGGAGGCCTGCAACTGACCCTCTTTCAGGCGCTCGCCCCTGAGACCATGGCCTAGTGATCAGGCGCTCGCTGCTCGCAGTCACCGTCCTCGCCATGGCCCTGCTGTTCGCGCCGCAGGCGCAGGCGGCTCGCGACGTCACCGCGACGCTCGCCATCTCCGCCAGCACCGCAGCCGTCCGGGTGGAGGTGCCGATGACCATCACCGTGAGGCCCGCGAGCGTGGCGAGCACCAACGATCCCCGGGGGAGGGTCGTGCGCGTGCAGGTGCTCGATCGGCAAGGCCACTGGGTCACCATCGACAGCTACCGGCTGCCGAGGTCCGGCATCGTCCAGGACACCGTGACGGGCATCGAGGAGGGCTTCGGCCGCTACCGGGTCCTCGTGATGAGCATCGACCGCAGGTCGGTCATCGCCCGCTCGAACGTCGACACGGTGACGTGGACCGCTCCCGCCGAGTAGGCGCATGGCGGCGCGGCCGGGGCTAGGGTCGCGCCATGGATGCCACGGGCGCCGTGCCCCAGTCGCGGTGGGCCGACCTCGACGGGCCGGTGCACTACGTCGACTACGGGGGGCCGACGGACGCCCCGATGGTTGTCTGCGTCCACGGGCTGGGCGGCTCGCTGGTCAACTGGGCCGCCCTGGCGCCACTGCTGACCCCGACCTGCCGAGTGGCGGCCCTCGACCTGGCCGGGTTCGGCCACACGCGCGGCGGCCACCGTTCCACCGCCGTCCACGCCAACCAGCGGCTGCTCAACCGCTTCCTGCAGGATGTCACCGGCTCGCCCGTCATCCTCGTCGGCAACTCGATGGGCGGACTCATCTCGATCGTGCAGGCCCATGAGCACCCCGGCACCGTTGCCGGCCTCGTGCTCGTCGACCCGGCCCTGTCGCTCACCGGCGGTTCGCGACCCGATCCCCGCGTCCTGGCGACCTTTGCCGCTTATGCCGTGCCGGCCATCGGCCGGGCCGTGCTCGCCCGCCGGCGCAGCACGATGTCGGCTGAGGAGTCGGCCCATGACCTCCTCGCCCTGTGCTCAGTCGATCCGTCGCGCATCCCGACTCATGTCGTCGACCAGCACGTCCGCCTGGCTGAGCAGCGGCGGTCGTACCCCGACATCGACAGCGAGTTGCTCACCGCGGCGCGCTCCCTGCTCTTCGTCATCGCCGACCGTGGCAAGTACGCGGCGATGCAACGCTCGATCTCCGCCCCGGTGCTGCTCCTGCACGGCGACAAGGACCGGCTCGTTCCGGTGGCATCGGCACGCGCGGCCGCTCGAGCCAATCCGGCCTGGCAGTACGAGGAGGCGGCCGACGTCGGGCACGTTCCGCAGCTCGAGGTCCCCGAGTGGACAGCGGAACGCATCCTCGGCTGGCTGGCTGCCCAACCGGGCGCCGCGGCGACCGCGGCCCTTGCCCGGCCGCCGCAGCTGGCCCACCCATGAGCATCGACTGGCTCAACCCGCTGGACGCCTGGTTCCTGCAGGTGGAGACCGACACGCAGCCGATGCACGTCGGCTCGCTGCTGGTCTTCGACGGCCCGGCGCCCGCGTACCAGGACTACTGCGACCACCTGGGCTCCCGGCTGGACATCGTGCCCCGCTACCGGCAGCGCGTGCAGCGCCCGCCCCTCGACGTGGCCCGGCCGTACTGGGTCGACGACCCGCACTTCCACCTGACCTACCACGTACGGCATACGGCGGTCCCGCAGCCGGGCGGCGAGGTCCAGTTGCGCGCGCTCGCGGGGAGGATCATGTCGCAGCGGCTGGACCTCGGCCGGCCGCTGTGGGAGATGTGGCTGGTCGAGGGCCTCGAGGGCGGCCGCTGGGCGGTTATCAGCAAGGTCCACCACGCGGTGATCGACGGGGTCTCGGGCCACGAACTGCTCGAACTGCTGCTCGATCGCGACGAGGACCCACCCCCTCCGGTCCCCTCGACGTGGCAGCCACGCCCCGCCCCCAGCCGGCAGGACGCACTCGTCGAGGCCATCTCGTGGATGGTCCGGCTGCCGGTGATCGCCGGCAAGGCCGCGGCGAGCACCGTCTCCAAGCCCAAGTCGGCCCTCGCCTCCGGAGCCACGACGTCGTCCGGGCTCCTGCGCGTGGGCCGCAAGGCGTCGGGTGCGCACGGCCTGCTCAACGGCCCCATCGGGCCGCACCGTCGCTGGGCCTGGGGCCGCGGGGACCTGGCCCAGGTCAAGGCCATCAAGCAGGCGGCGGGATGCACCGTCAACGACGTCGTCCTCGCGGCCATCGCGGGCGGCTACCGGCAGTACTTCATCGACCGCGGCGAGCCCGTGCACGAGGAAGCCGTCCAGTCCATGGTCCCCGTGTCGGTGCGTGGCTCCGATCAGCGCGGACGCCTCGGCAACCAGGTGAGCGCCATGTTCGCCAACCTCCCGGTCGACCTGGCCGACCCGCTGGACCGGCTGCGCGCCGTTGCTGTGCAGATGCACCAGTTGAAGGCCAGCGGGGAGGCCGTCGGCGTGGGGTCAATGGTGTCGGCAGCGGAGTTCGTGCCGCCGACGCTCGTCACCCTTGCGGCGCGGATGTCCAGTTCCGTCGGCCAGCGCCTGTTCAACACCGTGACGACCAACATCCCCGGGCCCCAGTACCCGCTGTACCTGCTCGGGCGCCGGATGCGCGACATGTTCCCGTACATCCCCATCGCCGACGGGGCCCGGATCAGCATCGGCATCGTGTCCTACAACGGGCGGCTGGCCTTCGCCGCAACCGGCGACTACGACGCGGTGCCGGACCTCGACGACCTGTGCCGGCACATCGAAGCCGCCCTCCATGAACTGACCGCAGCGATCGGCGCGGGCGAGCCAGGCTAGGCGTCCTCGCCCCCTAGCTGGCGTCCGCCATCGCCTCACGCTCGGGACCAGGCTGAGCGCTGCCACCGCCGGCGATCTTCCGCCGGGCTCGGCGGCTGAGCAGCCGGTACACGGTCTCGCGGATCACCACGACGATGATGATGACCAGGCTCTGCACGATGTACTGGGTCGAGTTCGGCCATCCCGCCGCCAGCACGATTTGGTTCAGCTGGGTCAGGAAGAGGGCGGCGATGGCACTGGCGACGATCGATGCGACGCCTCCGCTGAGGGCCGTGCCGCCGAGCACGACCGCCGCGATGGACGGCAGCAGGTACGGGTCACCGATGAAGATGTTCGGCGTCTGCACGTAGCCGGCCAACAGGGCCCCCGCAGCCCCGTAGCAGGCACCGGCGGCCGCGTAGGCGAGCATCTCGTAGCGCTTCACCCTCAGCCCGAGCACGGTCGACGCCCTCGGACTCACCCCGATGGCGGTCAAGCGCCAACCCACGGTCGTCCGCTTGGTGATGAAGGCCACCACGATGATGATGACGAGGGCGATGATCATCGTGTTGGGCAGCCCGAACGTGCGCTCGAGCGTGAATGTCTTGAGGACGTCCGTAGCACCCACCGGCGTGCCCTGCGTCAGCCATAGGACGAAGCCGTACAGCAAGGCGTTCATGGCAAGCGTCACGATCAGCGATGTCGCCTCGAACCGGGCGACGACGAACCCGGACAGCAGGCCGAACAGGGCCGGGATCAGCACGGCCGCGAGCGCGCCGAGCCACAGGCGGCTGTCATCGCCCTCGGGGATCCACGTCACCAGCACCGCGGCGAGGGAGATCATCCCGGGGACGGACAGGTCGAATCCGCGCTGCTGGATGACGAGGGTCTGGCCGATCGCGACGAGAGCGAGGACTGACGCGAAGGGCAGCATGCCGTTCAGTGCCGCCCAGGAGAGGCTGCCCGGCGCCAGGAGCGGACTGATGATGAACAGGACGATCGTGGCGATGACGATCGACGCAGTCGATCCGTAGAACAGGCTCCACACATTGAAGCCGCGCGGCTTGCCGAAACCCTCGTCCATGTCAGGCCCCTGACTTCCGGACGGTCGCGAAGAGGACCGTCGAGCCCAGCAGCAGGATCCCCATGAGCCAGTACTGCCATGACTGGCCCAGTTGCAGGAAGGTCGTCACATTGGTGACCTGGACGATGAGGAGCGCACCGAAGAAGGCCCCGACGTACGAGCCCCTGCCGCCCATGACCCGCGCACCACCGAGCACCACAGCAGTGATGCTGGCCAGCGTGTAGGTCACGCCCGAGGACGGGTCCCCGATACCCACCTGCGCCATCAGCAGGATCCCGACTGGGATGACGAGGGCCGACGTGGCGACGTAGGAGAAGAAGCGCACTCGGCCCACGCGGACACCGATCCTGGCAGCCGCGTCGGCGTTGGACCCGATCGCGCGGAGAGACAGGCCGGCTCGGGACCGGCGCAGCACGATCTCGAGGATGATGATGATCGCCACCACCACGATGATGGACACCGGAATGGGTCCGACCTTGGCGGCGATCACGTCGGTCACCTCCTCCGCGATCGAGCCCTGGGGGCGATCGCGCATGGTCAGCGACAGCCCGCGCAACAGCATGAAGAGCGCCAGGGTCGCGATGACGGGGTTCACCTTGAGCCCTTGGACGAGGCCGCCGTTGATGGCGCCCACCCCAAGGCCCGCACCGATGACCAGCAGGAAGCCGACCAGCCACCAGATGCTGCCGACGTCGTCCACGATGTAGAACGAAGCGATCACCAGCAGGAACCCGGACAGCGGCCCCACGGACAGGTCGAAGCCCCCACCCAGCATCGCCGTCTGCTGCGCCACCGCGATCATCGCCAGCGGAGCCAGCAGCGCGAGCAGGCCGGTGAGGTTCAGCGGAGTCAGGTAGAAGGAGTTCTGAAGCGCGACGTAGGCACCGAGAAGCACGACAAGGACCGCCAGGACGATCGAGGCCGCGTAGTCGCCCCGCAGCCATCGGGGAAGGCGTATGGCCTTGCGCCCCTCGTTCAGCCGCTCCCGCATGGAGGTGGAGCTCAGCGCGGCTGTCGTGATCGCCTGCTCGCTGATACCGTCCCCGTTCAACTCCTGCACGATCCGCCCGCGCGAGACGATGACGACGCGGTCGCATAGCCCGGCGAGTTCGAGGTTGTCCGATGACATCACGACCACGGCGGCTCCGTCGTTGGCCGTTTGCCGGATGATGTTGTAGATCTCGACACGGGCGCCGGCGTCAACGCCCTGGGTTGGCTCCTCCGCGACGAGCACAGACGGTGTGCCTCCGGCGGATCGGGCCATCAGGATCTTCTGCTGGTTGCCCCCCGAAAGGGAGGACACGGTCGTGCCCAAGGTGGGGGTCTTGATCGAGAAGCGGTCCACGGCCTTCTGCGCGGTATCACGGACCTTGGCCCGCCGCACGACTCCGGCTTGGGAGACTGTGGCGAGTTCGCCGAGCGCGATGTTGTCGGATACCGACAACGGCAGGAAGACGCCCTCGACGTGACGGTCAGCCGGGATGAACATCAATCCGGCGCTCGTGCTGGCCGTCGTCGAGCCGGTGCGCACCGATCGATCATCGATGCGCAGGCTCCCGGAGGCGGCTCCCAGTCCGCATAGCGCCCGGATGAACGCGTCCTGCCCGTTGCCCTGCACGCCTGCGATGCCCACCACCTCTCCGGGCCTGGCCTGGAAATCCACCGGCCCGAACCCGGAGCCGCGGAAGTCCGTGACCTCGATGCCCCCGCCGCCGATGGAGGCCGTTCCCTTCTCCGGGAAGACGGCATCGAGCTCGCGGCCGATGACCAACGAGATGATCTGGTGCTCGTTCACCTCGGCACTGGGGAACGTCCCGCGCACCTTGCCATCCCGCAGAACCGTGATCCGATCCGCGATGGACTTCACCTCGGGGATCCGGTGCGAGATGTACACGACGGCCCCACCCTGGTCGACGAGTCGCCGGACCTGGGTGAAGAGCAGTTCGGACTCCTCGAAGTTCAGGTGCTCGGTGGGCTCATCCAGGACGAGGACCTTCGGCTGAGTGCTCAGCGCCCTTGCCACCTCGACGATCTGCCGCTGCTCGACTGTGAGGTCGTCTACCCGCGTGCGGGGGTCGATCTCCAATCCCCAGGGCGCGAGCCACTCCTGGGCCCACGCTCGGGCCTTGCCCACGTTGCCGATCCAGCGTCGGCCCCGCGTGAGCTCCATGTTCTCCAGGACCGTGAGCTGGGGCAGCAGGGCAGGCGTCTGACGAACGATGGCCAGGCCGAGCGATTGAGCCAGCCGCGGATCAGCCGCCGAGAGCGGCTGACCTTGGATCGTGACGGATCCCGTGTCCGGAGCCAGTGCACCGGAAGCCACCGCCATCAGCGTTGACTTCCCTGCACCGTTCTCGCCCACCAGGGCGTGAACCTCGCCTCGCCGCACCTCGATACTGACGCCGGTCAGCGCCCGGACACCCGGGAACGACTTGTCGACATCCTTGAGGGCGAGCAGAAGGTCTCCGGACACGGGATCCGTCATTACGTCCGCTCCCATTCGCTACGTGGTCATGCGTCCTACTGGAATAGCGCCGTGAGCTGCTCGGCGCTCAACTGGGAGGACAGGATCGCGTCCGGCGGCAGGTCCGCGTTGCACACGGGGGCCGCCGCGTCCTGCTCCGTCGAGTCCTCGCTGAGGGGCAGGCTGAGGATCATCGGCTCCGGGTCGTCGATCCCCTGGTAGGCCGCAACTGCACGGCGCAGCGCCACTCGCGAGATCCACGTCCGGGACGAGATCGTTGCGATCTGGTAGTCCGGGTTCGCATCCTTGTTGTCGTACCACAGGCAGGCGAACTCGTTGGAGTCGTTTGCCGACCACGGCGGGATCGGCTTGTCGGCCGCCTGGAACGCGCGGATTCCGCCAACGGAACCGCCGCCGTAATCCGACACGATGCCGTCGATCTGGCCGTACTTGGTGATCAATCCGGCCACGACCTTCTGCGTCTCGCCGGGCTCCCAGTTGGTGACAGCGAAACCGTCGTCCTTGTTGAGGAGCGTGACGCCCGGGTTCTCGTTCACGGCCTCGAGGACGCCATCGAAGACGGCCTGGCTGTAGCCGTTCCCAGCGGTTCCGCCGAGCATGACGAGGTTGCCCTCGCCGCCCATCTGCTTGATGGTCCAGTCCGCGAGCGCACGGCCGTACGCCTTGACATCCTCCGCGACGAACGCGGTGTAGTCCTCACCGGGCGTGCCACCGGGACCGGCCACGTAGGGCACCACCTGGACGCCGGCCTCCGTGGCTGCCTTGACGGCGGGCAGGAGCGCCTCAGCGGAGTCGGCGAACGTGATGATGACGTTGGCGCCCTGAGCAACCAGGCCGTTGAAGTCCGAGATCGCCTTCTGCGGATCGGCCTGGGCGTCGGTGTAGAGGACCTGAGTGATGTTGGGGCACTTGGCTGCCTCGTCCTCGAACTCGGCGCGCGTGATCTTGCGCCACGAGTTGCCGCCGAAGCCGTCAGCGAGCGCGACGACCATTGGCTTGTCGCCGCACAGCGACGTGATGTCCGGCAGCAACTGGTCGGTCGTGCCCGTTGTGCTCACATATCCCTCGTCCGCCGGCTCGGCGCTCTCAGCCGGGGCTGCCGACTCGCTGGCCGCGGCCGAGGCGGCAGGCTCCTGGCCCTCCGCCGATGACTCCGCGGTGCTGGTCGGTGTCGCACACCCGGCCAGTAGAAGCGCACCGACCGCAGCGACCCCCACCAAGCTCTTCTTCCCTGATTTCACTACGTCCTCCTGTCTGGCCAGTGGTCCACACGAACCGCTGGCGCCCTATTGGAGCTTCTGGCCCACCCGAGGCCAGAGGACTACTGAGCGAGATACCCGCCATCGATGACGAGTTCCGACCCGGTGACGAACTTCGCCTCGTCCGAGGCGAGATAGAGGCAGCCGTACGCGATCTCGACGGGGAGTCCCGCGCGCTTCATGGGCGTGGCATTCACCACCCAGTCGTTGATCGCCTGATCCTGCGACTGCGTCAGTGGCGTGTCGATGAAGCCCGGATGCACGGAGTTGCAGCGGATGCCCTGTTCGGCATACGTGATGGCCACGTTCTTGGACATGTTGCGAACGGCGCCCTTGGTGGCGTGGTACGCAAACCCGCCCGCGACAGCCGCGCTGCCCCAGATCGACGAGATGTTGATGATCGAGCCGTTGCCTCGCTCGAGCATGTGGGGGATCACCGAACGCATCCCCAGCCACACGCCTGTCTGGTTGACGGCGACGACCTTGTCCCAGCCGTCGTGATCGAGCTCGTGAGCCGGCTCGTAGACGATGATGCCGGCGTTGTTGACCAGGACGTCGATGCCGCCGAACCGGTCCAAGGTCAACGCGGTCACGCGCTTCCAGTCCTCATCCTGAGCCACATCGAGCGTCTCGAAGTGGACGTCCCCTCGGTAGGGATCGCGCTTCGTCAGGCTCGTGGCCACGACGGTGGCACCGTGGTCAGCGAACAGCTGCGCGACCGCGTACCCGATACCCCGGGACGCACCCGTGACGATGGCGACCTTGCCCTCGAGTCGGCTCATGCCCTTCCACCCTTCGACACGCATCCGGTGCTGCACCGGACGTCCTAGTGATGAGGACCATCGAAGGGCTGCTGCTCAGGGGGTGCGGCCGCGCGCGCATCTCACTTTGAGACGCCATGCCCCACACGTGTCTCGTTTCTAGCCACTTGGGTCACGGGGCGGTAACGGCCGGCGAGCTCGCGGGCCCTCCGCGGGAACACGAAGCCCGGGTGTCAGAGGCGGTACGCGCGAATCTTGCGGTAGAGCGTGGCGCGGGAGACGCCCAGCTCTTCCGCGGCCCGGCTCTTGTTGTTGCCTAGCCGGGCCAGCGTCGCCTCGATGGCTCGCCGTTCCAGGCGCTCGATCTCGCCATGGACGTGGACTCGGCCATCGCGAATGTCCGGCGGCAGGTGCTCGATCCCGATGGGTGAGCCATGGGCCTTCATGGCCAAGGCCTGGACGACACGCTTCAACTGCTTCAGGTTTCCCGGCCAGTCGTAGGCGCGGATAGCCTCCATGGCTCCTACGGTCAGCTGCGGAGGTGGCACGTCGATTGATGCGGCGAACCGCCGAATCAACTCGTGGATGTCCCCTGGCCGCTCGCGCAGGCCGGGCACCCGAAGCGCTTGAATGCCCAGGATCGCCCGCAAGTCCGGATGCAGCGACTCCTCCTCCACGTCACCGACGACCGTGCTGATCAACTGGTGCGGGGAACGTGACTCCGACGCCTCGATCACCGTGGCGAGGAGCTGGGCATCGTGCGCATCCAGGGCATTGACCCGCTGGATGACCAACGTGCCCGGGCCGTCGAGGGCGTCCTTGACCCGCGTGATCCAGGCCTTGGTGCCCTCGACGTCGGCGAGGCCCGCGTGGAGCACTGTTATCGGAGTGTCGGGGGTCACCACATCGTGCACCGCGCGAGCGAACTCCGTCTTTCCCACGCCCGACTCGCCGTACAGCATCACTGCCACGCGATTGCGCTGAGAGGCGATTGCCACCGAGAGGGAGGCATCCCACACGGGATCGAAGGCGCACATGCGTGACCGAAGCAGCGTGAGCGCATCGGTGGGGCTGTCGTCCTTGGTGATCGCGCTGGCGCCGTGCGGGCTGATCCGGATGAGGGCACCGACCACGCCGCCGTCGTCCTCGACCGGCTGCACGGTAAGGCGCGCGTCAGCCCCGGCCGCATCCCACAAGGTGCCATCCTCACCGTGAATGGCGTGGTTTGCCGTCGTCCAGACCGAGTCTGGATCCGTTGTCGCCAGGAAGTGCGCACCGCGCGGATTGGCGATGATCATGCTGTCCGAGACCAAGACAGTCGGCGCCCGGCTCGTGCGCGTGGCAGCGCGGAACTCCTCGATGAGGCGCTTGTCGCCGTGCGACCCGACCAGCGGCAACTGCTCGGCGATCTGGGCTGACGTCGACGCCACGAAGGGGAGCATCAGAGGACTGGAATCGCGCACCCGGCAAACAAAGGTGAGGACGCCCTCGACGCGATGGGTGCGCGGATTGATGATGGGCGCTCCGTAGCAGGCGTACTGCTGGAAGAGGTCTGCGTAGTGCTCGGGGCCGATCACGGCGTAGGCGGTTCGCTCCTCGAGGACGCTGCCCAGGCCGTTGGTGCCGATCGCATCCTCGCTGAGTGTGGAGCCAGGAGCCGAATGGGTGCGATCCATCAGCCGCAGCAGGGACTTGTCCCCCACCCAGCGCCCGAGGATGACCCCCTCCCGGTCCGCCAGGAGCAGGGCCGTGGACATGTCGGCGAGGTGCGCCGACAGTTCGTCGAGGACGGGCTGGGCGGCCCTCGAGAGCCGGGATCGGCGCGTGTTCACCGGGGCCGTCGGGAGTTGGCGGAGGGTCGCGTCGACGCCGCATCGGGCACTGCGCGCCCAGCTGTTGGCGATGGTCGGCCGGACCCCCGGAGCCACCTCGGACTCACTGAGGAACTGATCGCGCGCCCGGGCCATCCGTCGCAACTCGTCGGTCCCCAGGAGAGCGGTCATGTCACCTCCTGCGCGGGTACGGATGGCGCCGCACCGTAGCCTCGAAACATAGGCGCTCGCATGGCCGACATCATGGGAACGACCGATATTGAGACACCTTCGGCAGCCACGCGCGCACGGCGGTCGACCGGGTCAGCCATTCAGGAATGCCAGCACGGTCCTGGCCACGGCATCGGGGTCCTGGAACAGGAACGAGTGGCCGGCGCCGGGGACGAGGACGAGCCGGGCCTCCGGGATCCGGTGGGCCAGGAAGCGACTGTTGGCCGGCGGGGTCACCACGTCACGGTCTCCCGTGATGACGAGCACCGGCAGGTGGAGTCCGGCCAGTGCCCGTGCGTTCGCATCGCTGCGCAGCCAAGGGTCCTCGGCCATGACCATCTGCTCGTAGGTCGCCGATGGGGTGGAGGTCTCCGGGTAGCGGCCCGAGTCCACGGCCGCCCTGAGCCGCTGCAGGAATGCCCGTCCGCCCGCCTGGGCGCAGCGCGTCGGCGGGTAGTTGGTACGCAGGTAGGTGGCCGTGGTCCCGCCCGAGTCGCTGTCGGCCTCCTGCACCCACCGCGGCCCCAACGTCGCGGCCCCGCCGCCGGGGTTCGTGCCGGCGAGGACGAGCCGGCGGATCGTGCCGGGGTGACGTACGGCCAACTGCTGCGCGACGAAGCCTCCCATCGACCACCCCAGCACGTCGGGCTGCTGCAGTCCGAGCGCGGAGATGAGGTCGGCCGTCCAATCCGCCATCCGGCGGATCGTGATGCGCGCCGGCGGCGGGCCGGACTCACCGAGCCCCGGGTAGTCGAAGACAACGACTCGGCGGCCCGCGCCCAATCCGGCTAGCAGGGCGGGGTCCCACTCCGCGAGGGGCGAGCCCGTGCCGTTGAGCAGGACAAGTGGGCGGCCGCGACCCGTCTGGGCTACAGCGATGCTCGTCCCCGCGACGACGACGGTGCGAGTCTCGAGCCGGACGGTCGATCCCGCCGCGGACACGGGGCATGAATCCGCGGCGGGAACCGCCGATGCGGACGGCCCCAGGGATGCGGCGACGGCGGCCAGGGCGGCGGCCGCGGCCACGCCCACGAGCCTCGCGGTCAGGCGGCCGCCTCGGCCCGGCGGGCCTTGCCGGCCTCCGCGATGAAGTCGCTGGACTGCGTGTTGAACATGAGGTACAGCATGAGCGCGTCGATCACGAAGGCCCCAACGGCCCGGAGCCATTCCCCTTGCACGAGATAGGCGAGCGCGCCGATGACGTTGAGCGCGATGAGCACCGTGAGCAGCATCCGCGACCACTCCCGGCCCTGCCACAGGTAGGCCGACACGACCATCCGGACGAGAGCGATGGCGCACATCAGCGCGCCGGCCAGGATCATCGAAACGACGACAATGGATCCGGACAGGTCAGTGATGCCCTGCTCGACCAAGGTGGCCTCGAGCTCGGCGGCGATGCCGGTGCGGGTCATGCCGACACCTGCGGCCAGGAGGTCGAACCCGAGGATCAGGACGTACACCGCGCCGATCCACTGCAGGATCACTGCCAACGTGATGCTGACGGGTCTGCTCATGGGCGCCACCGTACGCCGGGCCGTGGGCTAGTAGGGCAACTTGCGGAACACCGGCCGCGGCAGCAGCTTCACGGCCGCCATCACCAGTCTCAACTGGGCCGGGACGTAGACCGTGCCACGGCCCTTGCGCAGGCTCGACACGATCACCGCGGCGACCTCGTCGGGCGTCACGGCCATGGGCGCCTCGGGACGGCCCTCCGTCATGCGCCCACGGACAAAGCCTGCGCGCACCACGAGCACGTGCACCCCGGACCCGTGCAGGGCATCACTCAACCCCTGGGCGAATGCATCGAGGCCGGACTTCGTCGACCCGTAGACGAAGTTGGCGCGCCGGGCGCGGTCGCCGGCCACGCTCGAGAGCACGACGAGGCTGCCGTGGCCCTGCCCACGAAGGCGGCGTGCGGCGTTGAGGCCGGTGCTCAGCATGGCGGTGTAGTTGATCGTGGCCACCGTGACGGCGAGCCGCGGATCGGCCTCCGACTCGGCCTGGTCGCCTAGGACCCCGAAGGCGAGCAGCACGAGATCGACGTCACCGGCATCGAACACGGCGTCGATGATCGACCCATGAGTGTCGGTGTCGGTGGCCTCGAAGGCGACCTGCTCGACGCCTGCGAACCCCGCAGTCGTCAGTTCCGCCACGGCGGCGGCGAGCCGCTCAGACGGACGACCAGCGAGCACGACCCGCCGGATCCGGCTGCGCGGCAGTCGCCGCAAGGTCGCGAGGGCGATCTCGCTGGTCCCGCCTAGGATGAGGATCGACTGGGGCGCGCCGACGGCATCCCTCACAGCAGCAGCCTCCTTGACAGGTCGGACACGAAGACGCGGTCAGGGTCCATCTCGTCGCGGACCCGCCGCCACTCCGACAGGCGCGGGTACGTGGCCGCCATCATCTCCGGTGACATGCGCGAGTCCTTCGCCAGGTACAGACGTCCCCCCGCTGCGAGCACGAGCCCGTCGAGATCATCGAGCGCGTCAGCGAGGCCCGGCACATCGGCGGGCACATCGATCGCGAGCGTCCACCCTGGCTGCGGGAAGGACAGCGGACCGGCGTTGGCGGCACCGAAGCGCTTGAGGACGGTTACCGGAGATATGGCGCCGATCCTCCGCAGCCGGTCGAGGGCAAGCGAGACGAGGTGGCCGCTGTCGTCCGGCACGGCGAACTGGTACTGCAGGAAGCCGGCCGGTCCGTAGCCAAGGTTCCAGTCCTGCAGGATGTCGAGCGGGTGGAAGAAGGATGCGATCGGCTGCAGTTCGCCTACGCGGTGCTTGGGTGCCTTGCGGTACCACGCCTCATTGAATGCCCGCATGGTGAGCGGATTGACAAGCCCCTTGGGCATGACGACTGGAACGGTGGCCAGCACCCGCGGGTCGTACGCCAGCGGCTGCTCGCGGTCCCTGGCCGGCAGCCTCTCCACCGGGGCATGGTCCCCGCGCGTGAGGACACCTCGCCCGGACGGGTGCGCGCTGTCGACCCAGGCGACGCTGTAGCGGTACGCGTCATCCCCGCTGACCATTCGGTCCATGAGCTCGTCGAGGTCGGCCGTGCGGTCGGTGTCGACACTGACCATCGACGTCGAGATCGGGATGAGGTCGAACGCCGCCTCGGCGACAACGCCGGTGAGGCCCATGCCGCCGACCGTCGCCCAGAACGCCGGATCACCGGGCTCCAGAACGCGTTCCTCGCCCCGGCCGTCAACGATGGTCATGGACGAGACGTGCGAGCCGAAGGTTCCCTCGACGTGATGGTTCTTGCCGTGGACGTCAGCGGCGATGGCCCCGCCGACCGTCACCATCCGAGTTCCGGGGGTCACCGGCACGAAGTAGCCCGCCGGGACGAGGGTGCGGAGCAGATCGTCCAGGCTTGCGCCGGCGCCGCACGAGACCACTCCCGCGGCTGTGTCGACATGGACCTGCGCGAGGGCGGAAAGGTCGAGCACTGTCGCGCCACCCGACTGCGCCGCGTCGCCGTATGACCGGCCTAGCCCGCGGGCAAGGATGCCGCGCGGCCCGGCGGCGCTCACGGCCGCCAGAACGTCGGTGACACTGGTCACCGGAAGGACCGTTGCCATGGACGGGGCGGTCCGGCCCCAGCCACTCAGGAGGCGCTCACCCTCGCGCGGGACCAAGGGCGAGATCGGCGAGATGGTCACGCCTCAGACTCCCATAGCCCCAAGCCCGAAGAGCACCAGCCAAGCCGCGCCCGTGAGGATCAACGCCGGGTCGTGCAGGACCACCTCCTCGGGCGCTTCGGCTTCCCCTTTGTCGACGTCGATGGCATAGCGAAGCAGGCCTGCAACGAATGGCAGCACGCTCCACGCCGCCCACGGGGCGGTCGAGGAGGCGTCACCCACCTCGAAGGCCCACAGGCAGTAGGCGGTGATGGCGACGGCGGCCGAGATGGCCCACACGAACCGGAGGTAGCCCGTCGTGTAGCCGGCGAGGCTGCGTCGCATGGGTACCGCCGGCTCGCCGGCGGAGTGGTCACGGCTGGCCCTCTTGAGCTCGCTGTATCTCTTTCCCGCCGCCATGAACAGGGACCCGAAGCCGGCAACGATGAGGAACCAGCGAGAGATCGGCAGCTCGGACGCCACGCCGCCGGCGATCGCGCGCAGCAGGAACCCCATGGCGAGCAGGAGGAGCTCGAACACCGGTTCGTGCTTGAGGACGAGGGTGTAGGCAAGCGTGAACACCGCATAGGTGAGCAGGACCAGCAGGAGTCCCACGTTGATGGCAGCCGCCAGGCCAAATGCGGCCGCGGCAAGCACGATCGCCGCGACCACAGCGACAGCGGACGGCAGGTCGCCCGCGGCGCTCGGCCGGTTGCGCTTGGTGGGGTGGGCCCGATCCGACTCGGCGTCACGCAGGTCGTTGACGAGGTAGGTCGCGCTCGAGATGAGGCAGAAGGCCACGAAGGCGACGAGGCTCGGCACCAGCACGTCGGGCTCGAGCAGCAAACCCGCGGCCAGCGGGGCGGCGAACACGAGGACGTTCTTCAGCCAGTGCCGTGGCCGCATCGCCACGGCCAGTGCCACGGGCAGCGACCGTCGTCTAGTTGGCTCGCTCAACACTGGCTCCAGGCTCGGAGTCGCCGACGATGCGGGCCAGTTGCGGCACGACGAGGAACCACGTGATGGCGTGCATGAGCAGGAGCAGGATCCGGGTCGACCACAGGACGTCCGCTGCCTCGGTCAACGGCAGCCAGCAGGACGCGAGGACGACGACGGTCCCGCCCCAGAAGACCATGCGCCCCGCGTGCCGGTTCCCGCGGACCAGGCTGGCCAGCAGACCGCCGAGCACCGCCGCCACGACCGGCAACAGCAGCACCACGAGCCACGGCATCACCTGCAGTGACGCATCCCCCACCCGGGTGACCTCGAACGGCACCCCGGCCATCCGGCCGATCAGGTAGACGGCCAGGCAGAGCAACCCGGCCCACCCGCCCGTGACGGCCGCGGCGTACATCAGGAACCGCACGCTCGGGTTGGCGCTCGACGGCGGCCCGACCGGGGTCACCGAGTCCAGCCAGGGCGAGGTCATGGCGAGCATTATTCGCACTCTGGGGCGACCAGACCAACGACCCGGGGTTTCCCGCCGCGCCGCACAACCACTTGCGTAAGTTACCGGCCAGTAGCATCATTGGGTTACTGGCCGGTAACAACGGAGGTACACCCATGTCCCACTACAAGAGCAACCTGCGCGACCTCGAGTTCAACGTGTTCGAGGTCTTCGGCGCGGCCGACCGCATGGGCCATGGGCCTTACCACGACATGGACGTCGACACCGCCCGGTCGATCCTTGGCGAGGTCGACCGGCTCGCCACCGGCCCACTGGCCGAGCCCTTCGCGGATGCGGACCGCAACCCGCCGATCTACGACCCGGTCACCAAGTCGGTCACGATGCCCGAAGGCTTCCGGAAGTCCTACGAGGCACTCATGGACTCCGAGTGGTGGCGCCTGGACCTGCCCGAGCACCTCGGCGGCACCGGCGCGCCCCCGTCCTTGCGCTGGGCTGCGAGCGAGCTCATGCTCGGCAGCAACCCCGGCGCCTTCCTGTTCATGTCGGGGCCTGGTTTCGCCGCGATCCTCGACCACCTCGGCAATGCCGACCAGAAGCGCTGGGCCGAGTTGATGATCGACAAGCGCTGGGGCGCCACGATGGTCCTGACCGAGCCTGACGCGGGGTCCGATGTCGGTGCTGGTCGCGCTCGCGCCTTCGACAACGGCGACGGCACGTGGCGCATCGAGGGTGTCAAGCGCTTCATCACGTCAGGTGAGCACGACATGGTCGACAACATCGTGCACCTGGTCCTTGCCCGGCCCGAGGGTGCCGGCGCCGGCACCAAGGGCCTGTCGCTCTTCGTCGTGCCCAAGTACTTCGTCGACCTGGAGTCCGGCGAGATCGGCGCCCGCAACGGCGTCTACGCCACCAACGTCGAGAAGAAGATGGGCCTGAAGGTCTCGACCACGTGCGAGCTCACCTTCGGCGAGAAGGAGCCGGCCATCGGCTGGCTCGTCGGCGACGTCCACGACGGCATCGCCCAGATGTTCAAGGTAATCGAGTACGCGCGCATGATGGTCGGCACGAAGGCCATCGCCACCCTGTCCACGGGCTACCTCAACGCACTGGACTACGCCAAGACCCGCGTTCAGGGCGCCGACCTCACCGAGATGATGGACAAGTCGGCCCCCCGCGTCACGATCACGCACCACCCCGACGTCCGGCGCAGCCTCATGCTGCTCAAGTCGTACTCCGAGGGCCTGCGAGCCCTGGTCGCGTACACCGCGTACTGGCAGGACCTGATCGAGCTCGGCCAGGCCGGTGACACCGACATCGACCTCGACACCGCGGAGCGCGTCAACGACCTCCTGCTCCCGATCGTCAAGGGCGTCGGTTCCGAACGCTCGTACGAGATGCTGGCGGTCGCGCTGCAGACCTACGGAGGCTCCGGCTTCCTGCAGGACTACCCGATCGAGCAGTACATCCGGGACGCGAAGATCGACACGCTGTACGAAGGCACGACCGCGATCCAGGGGCTGGACTTCTTCTTCCGCAAGATGGTCCGCGACCAGTTCCACGCCATCACCTACCTGGCCGCTCAGATCACCGAGACGGTCAAGGGCGACGAAGGCTCCGGCCAGCTGTCGGCCGAGCGCGAGCTGCTGGGCAAGGCGCTCGAGGACGTGCAGGGCATGGTGGGCACCCTCGGCACCTGGGCGATGGCCTCGCAGCAGGACGCCAAGGAGATCTACCGCGTGGGGCTGAACACCACCCGGCTGCTCATGGCCTCCGGCGACCTGGTCATCGGCTGGCTGCTCCTTCGCCAGGCAGAGGTCGCCAGTGCGGCACTCGCCGCAGGACCGGCCGAGCGTGACCGTGCCTTCTACCTCGGCAAGGTGGAGACGGCCAAGTGGTTCGCGCGCAACCGGCTCCCGCTGCTGGCCGCCGAGCGGGTCATCGCCGAGGCCACCACCCTGGACATCATGGAGATGCCCGAGGAAGCCTTCTAGATCCCGGTCCCGTCGAGGGTCGTACGCTCACAACGTGACGCGTCCGGCCCTCGACTCATCGGCGCGCACGACGCTCCCCCTCGTGGCGATCGGTGCCGGCCTGGCGGCCGTCGCGCTGGCCGCCGCCGTCGTCGGCCTCGTGCTGGCCGGCGGGTCGTACGAGCCCCCGCCGCCGGGCCTGCCTGACCCTGGCCCACTTGTCTCCTGGGGTGCCCCGGTCCTGCGCACGCTGACCGACCTCGCCGCCGTCGCGACCATCGGCTGGCTGCTGGCGGCCACCGCCTTGGACCCGTCTGGCCGGGACGGAGTGGTCTCGCCCGCGGGGCGGCGCGACGTCCTGCGCGCCGCGGCGGCGGCTGGCCTGTGGTGCCTGCTCGCCCTGATGCAGATGGTGTTCGAGCTCGGGACCGTCCTGGGCATCCCGCTCGCTGAGGCAGCGAGCCCCGACATCGTCTCGACGTACGCCACCGAGGTACCCACGACCCGGGCGTTGCTGGCCATGGCAATCCTCGCCGCAATCGTTGCCATTACGGGCCTCACGACGTCGACGACGGGTGCCGCAGCCGCCTGGCTGCTCCTGTCGGTCGTGGCGATCGCGCTCCCCTCGCTCGCTGGCCACAGCGCCGGACTCGGCGACCACGCTCTGGCCACGACCGCCGGGGTTTCGCACGTCGTGGCCGCCGTGCTCTGGATGGGGGGACTGGTCGCCCTCGCCCTCCACGCATTCCGGCGAGACGTCCCGCTGCGCCGGCCGGTCGAACGCTTCTCGTCGCTCGCGCTCGTATGCATCGCCCTGCTCGCCGCGACCGGGGCCGCCAACGCGTACACCCGGCTGGACAATCCCGGGCAGTTGCTGAGCACGGGATACGGGCAGGTGATCCTGGCGAAGACCGGCCTGATCATCGTCCTCGGCATCATCGGCTGGCTGATCCGGCGCCGCATCATCGGCTCGCTTGACCGGTCCGGGCGAGCCGGCGTGTTCGCCCGCATCGCCGGGCTGGAACTGCTGATCATGGCGGCAGCCCTGGGCCTGGGCGTCGCCTTGGCGTCGAGCCCGACGCCGCGCGTGCTGGTCGACCTGCCCACGTACGGAGAGAGCCTGCTGGGCTTTCCCTACCCACCCGCGCCGACGATCGCCAACGTGGCCCTGACCTTCCGCCTCGACGCGCTCTTCTTCGTCGGCACGATCCTGGCCGGTGCGCTCTACCTGGTGGGCGCCATCCGGCTTGCCCGACGCGGCGACCACTGGCCGGTGCTTCGGACGGTGTCGTGGCTGGCCGGGCTGGCAGTGGTGCTGTGGTGCACCAACGCCGGCATCTCCGCCTACGCGCAGGTGTCCGTGGGGCTGCACATGCTCCAGCACATGACCCTTACGATGCTCGGCCCGATCTTCCTGGTGATGGGGGCTCCTGCGACCCTCGCCCTCAGGGCGCTCAAGCCCGCCGTGGGCAACGAGCGCGACCCGCGCGAGTGGCTGGTGTGGCTCCTGCACAGCTGGATTACCCGCCTCCTGACCAACCCGATCTACGTGTTCATCGTGTACGTCATCGGCCTGTACGGGCTCTACTTCACCCCGGCCTTCGGCTGGCTCATGGGCAGCCACGTAGGCCACGTCGTCATGCAGGTGCACTTCATCGTGTCCGGGTACCTCTTCTACTGGGTGCTCATCGGGATCGACCCCCGGCCCAGGCCGCTGCCCTACTGGGGACGGCTTCTGCTGCTCCTGCTGGCCCTGTCCGTCCACGGGTTCTTCGCGGTCGCCCTGATGAGCGGCACCACCCCCCTGGCCGCCGAGTGGTACTCCCTTGTCCAGCCACCGTGGGTCGTCGATCCACTGAAGGACAGCCTCAACGGCGGCCAGGTCGCCTGGGCGCTGTCCGAGATCCCGAGCCTGATCGTGCTCGTCGCCATCGCCGCCCAGTGGTCGCGCAGCGACGAGCGGGAGGCCACCAGGGCCGACCGGCAGGCCGACCGCGACGGCGACGCCGAGCTCGCCGCCTACAACGACCGGCTGGCCGGGCTGGCCCGGCGTGATCAGGACGGCACGTAGTCGTATACCCTAGGGGGTATGCGGAAGACACCGATCCTCGTTGCCCTGGCCCTCACTGCGCTGCTCGCAGCCGGCTGCTCGTCGACCTCGACCGACCCGGCCGCCTCGGCTCCGGCGACCGTTGCGCAGGTGAGCGCCCCTGCGGCGCCCGAGCGGGTGGATGCCCCCTACTTCGCGGCCGCCGTGGCCACCCCGGGAGTCGTGGTCCTCGACGTGCGCACGCCCGAGGAGTACGCGACGGGCTACATCTCCGGGGCGGTGAACATCGACGCCGAGGGTGCTGACTTCGCCGCGCAGGTGGGCACCCTCGACCCCGAGGCGACCTACGCCGTCTACTGCCGCAGCGGCAACCGATCGGCGGGCGCCGTCGCGGCGATGTCCGCGGCTGGCATCCAGCACGTCTACGAGCTGGAGAGCGGCATCGTCGGCTGGCAGGAGGCCGGGTATCCGCTCGAGGGCTGACCTGCGGTTACCGTAGTGCGGTGAGGATTCCCCGCGCACTCGTCGGCGCGACGGCAGTGCTGGCCGCCCTGCTGGCGATTCCCAGCGCCGGCGCGGCCGAGCGGCCGCCGTACCACCCGACCAACCTGGCCAATGTGGGGCAGTCCGGCCAGGTCATCGTCGTCACGGCGGATTCCTGGTCAACCACCTACGCCACCCTGCGCGCATACGAGCGGGACGGCAACGGCGGTTGGCGCCAGGTGCTGCCCGCCACTCCTGCGCGCCTCGGCTGGAGCGGCCTGGTCGTCGCGGACGACCGTAGGCAGGGCACCGGCAAGACACCCGCAGGCACGTTCGGGATGGTCAGCGCCTTCGGGCGCAAGGCCGACCCGGGGACGTCGCTGGACTACGTCCAGGTGGATCGCAACGACGCGTGGACCTACAACCCCGCGAACCCCGCCACCTACAACCTCTTCCAGGCGGTGGACCGCTCATGGGCGTCCTACGGCCGGTATGTCGAGCGGCTGTGGTCCTACGGCCGGCAATACGACTACGTGGCGGTGATGGACTACAACCTGCCGGACGGTCCCGTCCGGGTTGGCGCCGACGGGGTGCGGCGGGCTACCCAGCCTGCCGACACCAGGGCCGGCGGGGGGATCTTCCTGCACGTGACCAACGGCAAGGTCACGGCCGGGTGCGTCGCGATCCCCGAGGCAGCGATGCGCAGCGTGCTGCAGTGGCTGAAGCCGGCCCGAAACCCCGTCATCGTCGTCGGCCCCGAGTCGGTCATCGACCGGATGTAGTCGCCGACACCAGCCTCTGGCGTCGCAAGACTGCCACCGGAACGACGCTACGTGCTGGTGTCGGCGGGTGGTCAGCGCAGGCGGATGTCCTGGAGCACCGGGAACTGCGCCCGCCATTCCTCGCTCATCGCCGGCTTCACCTCGACGACGAGGATCTCTGCCTGGGTACCGGCTTGGCCGATCACTGCGCCCTGGGCGTCCACCACGACCGAGCGCCCGCCGAGGGTGATGCCCGGCTGCTCGCCCACCTCGTTGCAGGCGATCAGCAGCAACTGGTTCTCGATGGCGCGGGCACGGGTGAGGACGTCCCAGTGCTCGATGCGCAGGGTCGGCCACCCGGACGTGAGCACGACCGCGGTGGCCCCGCCCTCGGTGAGCGCCCGGAACAACTCGGGGAACCGCAGGTCGTAGCAGGTCGCCAGGCCCGTCGGGCCCAACGGCGTGTCGACGACGACGAGTTCGTCCCCTCCGCTCATGAGCACGGTCTCGCCGCCGTCGAAGCCGAACAGATGGATCTTGCGATACGTGGTGACGAGCGAGCCGTCCGGCCCGAACAGCAGGCTGGTGTTGTAGTACTGCCCATCGTCGGCGGCCTCCGCGATCGAACCGCCATGGATCCAGATCCCGTGCCGCGCCGCCAGTCCGCCTAGGGCCGACGCGATGGGCCCGTCGACCGGCTGGGCGTGCTGGCGAGCGGCATCCACGTCGAAGGCGCCGACATGCCACAGTTCCGGCAGGACGAGCATGTCCACCGAAGGACCGGTCGAGTCCACGAGTTCCAGTGTCCGGGTGACCCGCTTCTCCACGGACTCCGCGGACGAGCAGTCGAGCTGGACAAGTCCGACGCGCACGCTCATGGCGAGACTCTACGCATTCGCGGCCGCGGGCCGGCCCGGTCGCCCTAGGGTCAACGTCCATGGATCCCGCCACGACCGACCAGACCACCGCCGAGCTCATCGAGGCCTGGCAGGAGGCGCTCACGGCCGTGGCCGACCTGGCTGCAGGCGCCAGGGCAGCGGAATGGGCACTGGCCTCCCCGTGCCCGGGCTGGACGGTGGGCGACGTGGTCGCGCACGTGACCGACACCGAGGACTTCCTCAGCGGTGCACCCCGTCCTGATCACACGCCGGACTTCTCCACGCTGCCGCACGCCCAGGGTTTCGTCGGCCAGCTCACCGAGACCGGGGTCGACTTCCGCCGGGGCCGGACCCCCGCGGAGGTGGTTGCCGAGCTGCGTGCGCTCATCCCGCTGCGCCGATCGCAGGTCGATGCCGTCCCTGAGGGCGAGGAGGTCATGGGCCCGTTCCTCGCCCCCATGTCCATTCCCCGGCTCATGCGGATGCGCACGTTCGACACATGGGTGCACGAGCAGGACATCCGTACCGCCATGGGCCGCGACGGTGGCTGGGACACCCCGCCGGCCATCGTCGCCTTCCAGCAGATGGTCCGCGCCGTGCCCTACATCTGGGGCAAGAACCTGCGAGCACCGGCCGGAACCGTCCTGCGGGTGACGGTCACCGGACCGGATCTCCAGGCGGATACGTACGCCACCGTGGACGCGTCGGGCAAGGGAGTCGCATGCGAAGCGCTCGACCCCACGGTCTGGCTCGAGGCGGCGTGGCCCGACTTCATGGCCTTGGCCTGCGGCCGGGTGGATCCAGCCGACCCCGCGCTGAGATCACGGATCGCGCTGACCGGCGACGCCGACCTCGCGGCAGCCCTGCTCCCCGCGATGTCGGTCACGCCGTAGCCGTGCGCTAGCCCTCGATGCGATCGAGGAGCAGTTCGAGCGCCGGATCCTCCAGGAAGGCCGCCACCGAGCGCAGGGCCCGCGAGCCCAGTGCCCCATCGATCACCCGGTGGTCGAAGGAGTACGACAGCGTCATCACGGGGCGCACGACGACCTGGCCGTCGACTGCCCACGGGCGATCCAGCACCCGGCCCATGGCCAGGATCGACGTCTGCCCGGGGTTGATGATGGGCGTGCCGCCATCGACTCCGAACACGCCGACGTTGGTGAGGGTGATGGTGCCCCCCGTCAGGTCGGCCGGCGTGCTGCGGCCGGCCCGGGCGGTGTCGATCAGCGCCTGAAGCCGGCGCGCGAGATCCACCAGGCCCAGACCCGATGCGCCCTTGATCGTCGGCACGAGCAGGCCGCGCGGCGTGTCGGCCGCGATGCCGAGGTGCACGTCCCGGTGGATGACCACGTCAGCACCCTCGGCGGTGTCCACCCATGTGGAATTGATGCGCGGATGCGCCCTCGCGGCCCGGATGAGCCCCGCCGCGACCAGCAGCATCGGGGAGACCCGGACGTCGGTACCCGAGGTGCGTTCCCGCAAGCGTGCGACGACCTCCATGGCCCGGCTCATGTCGACGTCGAGCCACTCGGTGACGTGCGGAGCCGAGAAGGCCGACTGCACCATCGCCTCGGCCATGGCTCGCTGCACGCCGCGCACCGGGACGCGGTCGCCCGCCGTGTCGCCGCCGGCACCTGCCCGGGCACCCGCGCTCCCCGCGGCCGCCATGACATCGGCGCGGGTGACCTCGCCCTGCGTCCCGCTCGGGTTGACCCTGGCGAGGTCGACTCCACGCTCCCGAGCCAGCTTGCGCACGAGTGGCTTGGCCCGGACGGCACCCCGTGGCGCGTCGTCTGCTGCGGCGACGGCTTCCTCTGCGCCAGGCGGCTCGGCGACCGGGGCCTCGACCGGCGGGGAGTCCGGGCCGCGCCGGCGACGGCGTACCGGCGAGGACTCCTCCTTGACGCCGTACCCGACCAGCACGGCCTGACGGGCCGGGGTCGGGGCCGAGGCCGTGCCGGCGATGGAGATGATGGGAGCGCCGACCGGGACGATCGACCCCTCGGCGACGTGGAGTTCCTCGACGGTGCCGGCGTACGGACACGGCAACTCGACCGCGGCCTTGGCGGTCTCGATCTCGACGATCATCTGGTTGACGACGACGGTGTCGCCGGGACGCACCAGCCAGCGGAGGATCTCGGCCTCCGTGAGCCCCTCGCCCACGTCGGGCAGCGCGAACACGTGCGGCGCCATCAGTACTCCATGGCCCGGTCGACCGCGTCGAGCACGCGGTCCAGCCCCGGCAGGAAGTGCTCCTCGACGCGGCTGGGCGGATACGGGACGTCATACCCGGTTACCCGCAGGACGGGGGCCTCCAGGGCGAAGAAGCAGCGCTCCGTGATCCGGGCGGCGACCTCTGCACCGAGACCGAGGCTTCCAGCGGCCTCGTGCACGACGACGAGCCGACCCGTGCGCTCGACGGACTCCGCCAGCGTGTCGATGTCGAGGGGAGACAGCGACTGCAGGTCGACGACCTCGATCGAGGCGTCGGCCGACGCGGTAGCCGCCTCAAGGCAGGTCCGCACCATGGGCCCGTAGCAGGCGACCGTGACGTCGGAGCCCCGCCGCACGATCCGGGCGCGCCAGGGGTCGGGAGCCTGGCTCGGGTCGAGCGCGTCGACGGCTTCGTCCACGTCGCCCTTGTCCCAGTAGCGCCGCTTCGGCTCGAAGTAGACGACCGGGTCCTGGCATGCGATGGCCTGCTGGATGGTCAGGTAGGCCGCCTGCGGATCGCTGGGGCTCAGCACCCGCAGGCCGGCCGTGTGTGCGAAGTAGGCCTCCGGTGATTCGCTGTGGTGCTCGACCGCCCCGATGCCGCCGCCGAAGGGGATGCGGATGACGATCGGCATGGCCAGCATGCCCTCGCTGCGCCGGTGCAGCTTGGCGACCTGCGAGACGATCTGGTCGAACGCCGGGTAGACGAAGCCGTCGAACTGGATCTCCACCACGGGCCGGTAGCCCCGCATGGCCAGCCCGACCGCGGTGCCGACTATGCCGCTCTCGGCCAGGGGGGCGTCCATGACCCGGTGCTCGCCGAAGTCCTTCTGCAGGCCATCAGTGATGCGGAACACGCCACCGAGCCGGCCGATGTCCTCGCCGAACAGCAGCACGCGACTGTCCGACTCCATGGCCCGGCGCAGGCCGACATTGAGCGCCTTGGCCATGGTCATGGTGGTCATGTGTGCACCTCGTCCGCGAAGGACGCCTCGAACTCCACGAGTGCGGCGCGCTGCTGGTCGAGCAGGGCGTGCGGCTCGGCGTACACGTTGTCGAACATGGTCTCCCCAGCCGGCTCGGGCATGGCCCGGGCACCTTCGCGCACATGCACGGCAAGGTCTTCCGCCTCGCGGTCCACCTGGTCGAAGAAGTTGCGGTCGGCCATGCCCTGCCGGGCGAGGTGGACCTTCAGTCGTTCGATCGGATCGCGAAGCCGCCACACCTCTAGCTCGTCCGCGTGGCGGTATCGGGTCGGGTCGTCCGATGTCGTGTGCGCGGACATGCGGTACGTGAACGCCTCGATGAGGGTCGGCCCATCGCCGTTCCTGGCCCGGTCGAGCGCCGCTCGCGTGACCGCCATGACGGCCACGATGTCGTTCCCGTCGACCTGCACCCCGGGAAAGCCGAAGCCGGCGGCGCGCTCGTAGATGGGCACCCGGCTCTGCCGATCCCGCGGCTGCGAGATCGCCCACTGGTTGTTCTGGCAGAAGAAGACGACCGGGGCGTTGTAGACCGCCGCGAACACGAAGGCCTCATTGACGTCGCCCTCGGCCGTCGCACCGTCGCCGAAGTAGGCGATCGTGGCCACGTCGGCACCGTCGAGCTGGACCCCCATCGCATAGCCCACCGCGTGCAGCGCCTGGTTGCCGATGACGATCGTGGCAAGCGCGCAGCGCTTTTCCGTCGGGTTCCAGCCGCCGTTCGTGACGCCGCGGTACATGGCCAGCATCTCGAGCGGCGAGATGCCCCGTGACCACGTGACGCCGTGGTCACGGTAGGTCGGGAAGGCGTAGTCGTCGGCGCGCAGCGCCCGGCCGGATCCGACCTGGGCCGCCTCCTGGCCCAGGCATGACGCCCAGAGCCCGAGCTCGCCCTGGCGCTGCAGCGCCGTGGCCTCAGCGTCGATGCGACGCACGAGCACCATGTCGCGGTACAGCCCGCGCAGGTCGGTTTCCGACAGGTCGATGGAGTAGTCAGGGTGGGAGACGCGCTCCCCCTCGGGGGTCAGGAGCTGCACTGCCGGGGGGTACCTCAGGCCGTCGGGGCTCACGGCCGCCATCTTGTCACTTGCGCGACCGACGGGGGCCAGATGCCGCGACTGGGCTCCTTCGCGGGGTCAGGGTGCACAATGGCCGCCATGGCAGCAGAGCCCACGGGCGTGATTCGCGTTTTCCTCATGGACGACCACGAGATCGTCCGCAGGGGCCTCGCCGACCTGATCGGCCTCGAGCGCGACATGGAGGTGGTCGGCGAGGCGGGGACGGCCGCCGACGCGATGCACCGCATCCCGGCCGCCAGGCCCGACGTCGCCGTGCTCGACGTGCGGCTGCCCGACGGCAGTGGCGTGGAAGTGTGCCGTGACATTCGGGCGTCCATGCCCGAGGTGCACTGCCTCATGCTGACGTCCTATGCCGACGACGAGGCCCTGTTCGACGCGATCATGGCGGGGGCGTCCGGCTACGTGCTGAAGGAGATCCGCGGAAACGACCTCGTTGAGGCCATCCGCCAGGTCGCGGCGGGCAAGTCGCTGCTCGACCCGATGGCCACGCAACGGGTCCTCGAGCGCCTGCGCAATGGCGAGCGCCACGACAGCCGCCTAGATGCCCTCTCGGACCAGGAGAAGCGGATCCTGGACCTCATCGGCGAGGGGATGACCAACCGGCAGATCGGCGAGTCGATGCACCTGGCCGAGAAGACGGTCAAGAACTACGTGTCCAGCCTGCTGGCCAAGCTGGGGATGGAGCGACGGACCCAGGCCGCCGCCTTCGTCGCCCGCATGTCGGTCGAGCAGGAGCACAACTCGGGCTAGCCCCCATCGACGGGGACCCGCCAGGTGAGCCGGGTCCCGCCCTCGGCGGCCACCCGCTCGACCCGGCAGGTGCCGCCGAGTTGCTGGGCCCGCGAGTCGATGTTGGCCATGCCCGACCGCCTCCCCGCGCCCAGGTCGCTGATCCCGACGCCGTCGTCCGTGACGACCAGCACGACATCGCCGTGGTCGATCTGCAGCATGACGTCGACCCGATGCGCCTGCGCGTGCTTGGCCGCGTTGGTGAGCGCCTCGCGAAGCGCCGCCACGACGTGGTCGGTGGAGTCGGCCGACAGCATCGAGTCCACCGGCCCGACGAACCGCACGGAGGGCTCGAAGCCCAGCAGCGCGGCCGACTGCGAGGTCTCCCGGAGGACCCGCCCGCGCGCGCTGCCCGTGGGCCCCTCCACCGGCTCATGGAGGGCGAAGATCGTCTGCCGGATCTCCTTGATCGTCTCGTCCAGTTCGTCGACCGCCCGCTCGACGCGGTCGGCCACCGGCCCGGGGAGATCGCCGAGGCGGGTGGCCCCCTGGAGCATCATGCCGGTGGCGAAGAGCCGCTGGATGACGAGGTCGTGCAGGTCCCGGGCGATCCGGTCGCGGTCCTCGTACACCGCCAGCCGCTCGTGCTCGCGCCGCGCGGAGGCCAGCAGGAGCGTCACTGCCGCCTGCGAGGCGAAGGCGGACGCCAGGTCGAACACGTCGGGCGCCAGGCGTCGGGTCGGCTCGCCCCACAGGAGCATGAGCACGCCAAGGACGTGATCGCCCGTGACGAGCGGGATCACGACAGCCGGGCCCATGCCGTCGGTGGGGTCGTCGATGCCCAAGGCCTGCGCGCCCATCCGCTCGACCCTGCTGATCCCCTGCCGGAAGGCCTCATGCGCGATGGAGGGCACGGGCACGAGTTGGCCGTCCCAGCCGGCGACCTCGCGGATGACGTCCGCGGCAGCCGAGCTCGACGGCTCGTCCCGGCCGTCGACGATCTCGACACGCAGCCCACCCACCGAGTCTGGGAGCGCGACCAGCGCCACGTCGGCACCCGTCAGGGTGCGCGAGCGGTTGGCCACCAGTGCCAGCACCTCGTCGGGATCGTTGTCGGCGAGGACGGCATTGGCGATGTCGGTGATGGCCATCTGCCACTTGGTGCGTTGCCGCGACTGCTCGTACAGCCGCGCGTTCTCGATGGCCACCGCGGCCGCCGCGGCAAGCGCCATGACGGTGCGCTCGTCCTCGGCGGTGAACCCGGCGCCGTTGCGCTTCTCGGTCAGGTACAGGTTGCCGAACACCTCGCCTCGCACGCGCACGGGGACTCCGAGGAAGGAGCGCATGACCGGGTGACCTGGCGGGAATCCGCTCGACTGCGGATGCAGCGACAGGTCCTCGAGGCGGATCGGGACAGGGTGCTCCATGAGCAGGCCGAGGATTCCCCTGCCCTCGGGCAGGTGTCCGACCATCGCCGCGGTGCTCGAGTCGATCCCGACGTGCACGAACTCGCCGAGGCCGCCTTCCTGATCTAGGACGCCCAGCGCACCATACGAGGCATCGACGAGGTCGACGGCGGCCTGGACGATGCGGCGCAGGGTGGCGCCGATCTCCAAGCCGGCAGCCACGGACATGACCGCGGTGAACAGGCCACTGTCACGCTCCTGGGTCATGCGTCCAGAGTAGGGCCGCGCAATGCGACTGCCGTGCCGATCGGCAGTCGCGGAAGCAGAGCGGCCATGTCCCGCTGCTCGGCCTCGACCTGCCACTGCTGGGCATACCAGCCTCCGGCCGCGAGAAGCTCCTCGTGCGTGCCCTGCGCGGCGACGGCCCCGTCCCGGAGCTCGACGATCCGGTCGACGCCGCGCAGGTCGGTGAGCCGATGGGTGATGATCACCAGGCTTGTCCCAACGAGGCTGGTGTCGAAGGTGGCGGCCAGGGCATCGGCGGTCGGAGCATCGAGGTGCTCGGTCGGCTCGTCGAGGACGACGAGCGACCGCCGGGCCAGCAGGATCCGTGCGAGGGCGATCCGCTGCCGCTCCCCTCCCGAGACAGCGACCCCGAAGGAGCCGACGACCGTGTCGATGCCGTCCGGCAGGCGATCGATCCAGTCAATCAACTGGGCTCGGCGCAACGCGCCTCGAATGTCATCGTCGGTGGCCGACCGATCCCCCAGCCGAACGTTGTCGGCGATCGTGGTGTCGAAGAGGTGCGCCTGCTGCGACAGCAGGCCGACGCACTCCCGGAGCCCGTCGCCGTCCAGGTCCCGAACCTGGCACCCCGACAGCAGCATGGAGCCCGAGTAGGGCAGGAACCCCATGAGGACGGCAGCCAGGGTGGACTTGCCCGCGCCGCTCGGCCCGACGACCCCGACCCGCTCGCCGGGATCGACGTGCATCGTGATTCCCCGCAGGGTCGGCGCCGACCCCGCCGGACGGTCCGGCGGTGACCAGGTCGCCGACACCTCGACAAGGTCGATCCCGGAGAAGGCAACGGGCGTCGCGAGCGCGGCGGCTGGCGGAGCGACCGGAGTCGGCGCCTGCTCGACATCGACAAGCCGTGCCGCCGAGCCGCGCAGGCGCTGGTAGGCCAGCGCCGACGCCGGCAGGGTCGCCAGGACGTCGAACAGGGCCAGGGGCAGCAGGGTGGCGACGGCCAGCCACACCGGTGCGAGGCGACCCGACGTGACCGCGGGGACGGCCACCATGAGCGAGCCGGCGACCGCCACCCCTTGCACGAGGATGCCGATCCCCCCTCCCGTGCCGAGAGCGAACGCCTCCCGTGCATTGAGCCGGGTGAGCACGTCGTCCATCCGGCGAATGGCCGCGGCAGCCTGGGTCGAGGCGCCGAAAGCGGTGAGGTCGGGGGTCGCGTCGAGCACCTCGACGACGGCCGCGGACAGCTCTGCCTTGGCGGGTGCCATGCGGCGCTCGGCGGTGCGGGCAGTGCGGGCCACGAGCCAGGGCACCGCCACGAGGGCGGCCAGGACGAGGGTGGCCACGAGGGCCGCGGCGGCCGGCAGAAGCCAGCCCAGGAACAGCAGGGTCGCGGCGCTCACCAGGACGGCCTGCGCCCACGGCAGCACGACGCGGACCGGCAGGTCCAGGGCCGCATCCACGTCATTGACCAGGCGGGTCAGCGCGTCGCCCCGGCCGAACGCCGCGAGCCCGTTCGGTGCCAGCCGCTCCAGTTGCCCGTAGACGGAGACCCGGAGCCCGGTGAGGCCGCGGAACGCCGCATCGTGGCCGACGAGGCGTTCGGAGTAGCGGAACAGGGCCCGGCTCAGCGCGAAGGTGCGCACGAGAACGGCGGCCACGCTGAGCGTGAGGACGGGGGGCTGCTCGGCGGCCCGGGATATCAGCCACCCCGAGGTGCCCAGCAATGCGACGGCGCTGATCGAGGCCAGGGCACCGAGGATCCCGGCCGCGGCAAGCTCGCGACGCTGCGGTGCCATGTGCCGCCAGACGACCCGGACGGGGTTGCGGGCCGCCTGCAGGCCGGCGGTCACCACCCGGTGCCCCTGATGACCTCGGCCGCGGATGCCATGGCCAGGCCGGGCGGTTGGGGTTCCACCGGTCGGTCCAGTCGCAGCACCTGGTCGGCGATTCCCACCAGCGCGGGCCGATGCGCCACGACGATGACCGTCGCCCCCGCGGCGGCAAGCCGGCCGATGGCGTCAGCCACGGCGGCCTCAGTGGCCGTGTCCAACGCGGCCGTCGGCTCGTCCAGCAGGACGACATCAGGCTGCACGAGAATCGTCCGGGCCAAGGCCACGCGCTGCCACTGCCCCACGGACAGGCCCGAGCCATCCGGGGCCAGCCTCGACCCAAGACCGGCCGGCATGGCCCGCACGTCGTCGGCGACGCCGGCCTCGGCCAGGGCAGCCCACACCTCGTCATCAGAGGCATCCGCCCGGCCCAGGCGAACCGCCTCGCCGATCATCGGACGTGGGCCCAGACCGGCGGCGACCAGGTGGGCGCGTTGCGGCAGCCAGCCCACTCGCATGCGCCAGGCCGTGAGGTCGGCCTGGCGCAGCGACACGGACCCCGACGCGGAGGAGACCGTGATGCTGCCCGCGTCTGGCTCGACGAACCCCAGCAGGGCAGCGAGAAGGGTGCTCTTGCCGCCGCCCGAGGCGCCCACGACGGCGGTGATCGTGCCGGGTTCGGCCACGAACGAAGCCGAGTCCAGGGCCGGGTCGGGCCGTGAGGGATAGGCCACCCGCAAGCCGTCCACCGTGATGGTCAGCGGACCGCGCGGGATGGCCAGCGCTCCTCCCGTCGCGACGGGGGTCTCGAGGATGGCGAACAGCCGCTCCGCTGCACCGAGTCCCTCCGCGGCGGCGTGGAAGTGCTGACCCACCAGGCGCAGCGGCAAGTACGCCTCCGGCGCCAGCAGCAGGACGAACAGGGCCACCGAGTAGCCGATCTGTCCCTCGGCCAGCCGCAACCCCACCGAGACGGCGATCAGGGCAACCGACAGGGTGGCCAGGAGCTCGAGGGCGAGCGAAGACAGGAACGAGACCCGCAGCACCCCCATCGTGGTCGAGCGGTACCGGTCCCCGATCGCTCGGATCGCCTCGGCCTGGGACTTCGCCCTCCCGAAGATCACGAGCGTCGGCAGGCCCGACACGAGGTCCAGGAAGTGCCCCGACAGGACTGCGAGCGTGCGCCACTGACGGTCGACGCTGCCGCGCGTGTACATGCCGATGAGGATCATGAAGACGGGGATGAGCGGCAGCGTGACGGCAATGATGAGAGCGGACAGCAGGTCCTGGCCGAGCACGGTGAGCAGCACGGCGACCGGGACGATGGCCGCGAGCACGAGCTGCGGGAGGTAGCGGGCGAAGTAGCCGTCGAGCGCGTCGACGCCCCGCGTGATCAGCGCGGTCGTGCCGCCCGGGTCACTCGCCGTCGGGCTGGCCGGACCAAGCGCGAGCACATGGGCCACCGCCGCCTCGCGGAGCTCCTGCTTCGCCCGTGCGGAGGAGCGCACGGCTCCGACCTCGACCAGCCAGGCAACGAGGGCACGCGCGGCGAAGATGGCCGCGACTGCGAGCGTGGTGCCAGCGACGTCATCCCAGCCAGCCCCGTCCGCCGTCACCGAGACGATGACGTGCGAGAGCAGTCTGGCCTGGACGATGACGAGCACCGCGGTGAGGGCACCGAGCACGACGGCGACGACGATGAAGCCGCGGGTACTGCGCGCGAACCGCAGCAGACGTGGATCGAGCGGCTTCATGGAACGTCATCCTCACATGAACGGCGGGACTCACCCGATGGGTCAGTCCCGCCGCGCAGTCGATCCCGGTCTAGCTGGCGGCCCCGGCGAAACGATCGTCGGAACGCCCCGCGACCGGATGCGGTGGGATCATCGAGGTGCTCAGCCGCTTGCGGAAGACCCAGAACGTCCACCCCTGGTAGATCAGGACGATGGGGGTCATGATCACCGCGACGATCGTCATCACCGTCAGCGTGTACTGCTGGCTCGAGGCGTTGTAGACCGTCAGGTTGTAGGCCTCGTCGATCGTGCTGGGCATCACGTTGGGGAAGAGGCCGACGAACAGTGCGGTGACGGCAAGGCCGATGGTCCCGGCGCTGAGCAGGAACGCCCAGCCGTCCCGGCCCCTCATCGTCATGCCGAGAGCCGCGAGCCAGAGCACCGCGGCCACGAGCACGAGCGGCAGCGTGATCGCCACCCGGCCCGAGAAGGCCTGGGCCCACAGCAGGGTCGCCACGGCCACCACGGCCGAGACGATCCCCACGCGCAGGGCGACCTTGCGGGCCGACTCACGCACCTCCCCCGATGTCTTGACGGCCAGGAAGATCGCGCCATGGGTCATGAAGATCGTGAGCGTCATGACGCCCATCAGCAGCGAGAACGGGTTCAGCAGGGTGAACAGGGTGCCGACGAAGTTGAAGTTGCCCGCATTCGCCGCATCCGTGCCGGCCAGAGGCTCGATCGGCGTGCCGCCGACGAGGTTGCCGAACGCCACTCCGAAGAGAAGGGCGGGGAGCGCCGAGCCCACCACGATCGCCTTGTCCCAGTTCGCCCGCCACCGCACCGAGTCGCGCTTGCCCCGGTACTCGAAGGCGACCCCGCGCAGGATCAGGCCGACGAGGACGAGGAACAGGGCAAGGTAGAAGCCGCTGAACATCGTCGCGTACCAGAGCGGGAAGGCCGCGAAGGTCGCTCCGCCAGCGACGAGCAGCCACACCTCATTGCCATCCCAGACGGTCGCGATCGAGTTGATCATGACGCGCCGACGCAGGTCGTCCTTGCCGATGACCGGGAGGAGCATGCCAACCCCGAGGTCGAAGCCGTCGAGGACGAAGTAGCCGATCCAGAGCACTGCCACGAGCACGAACCAGACGGTCTGCAGATCCATGATGTTTCCCTCTACTCGTTCTCGGTCGGCCTAGTACGCGAAGTACAGCTGCTTGTCGTCGGCCTTCTTGGACTCCGAGTACGGATCCTCGACGACGGTCTCGGGCGCCCCCTGCTTGATGTACTTCAGGAGCAGCGTCACCTCGATGATCGCCAGCACCGCGTACAGCAGCGTGAAGCCGATCATGGAGATCCACACTTCCGTTGCGGTCAGGAGCGGCGATACGCCATCTGCAGTGATCTGTTCACCGAAGACGATCCAGGGCTGGCGACCCATCTCCGTGAAGATCCATCCCGCCGAGATGCCGAACAGCGGGAACAGCACGATGAAGGTGTTGAACACCGCGAACAGCCTGTTGCGCGGCGCGCGTCCGCCCCGGAAGGCCCACAGGACGATCAGCGCGTACAGCGCCGCGATCATGCCGAGCCCGATCATGAGCCGGAAGCCCCAGTAGGTCACCGGGACATAGGGGACGAAGTTCATGTCCGGTCCGTACTGCGGGAACTCCTCGAGGTACTGCGCCTGGAGGTTGTTGATTCCCTGGACGGTGCTCTCAGGCCCGTTCCAGGTCCCAGTGGCGAGCCACGACAGAAGGCCCGGCACCTCGATGATCGTGACGGCCGAGTCGCCGGACACGTCGCCGATCGAGAGGATGCTGAACGGCGCGTTCTCCTGCGTCTCGTACAGGGCCTCGGCAGCGGCCACCTTCATCGGCTGCTGGTCGACCATGATCTTCATGTCCAGGTCGCCGGTGTAGGCGACGCCGACCGCGGCCACGAGGATCGTCCAGGCACCCACCTTGATCGCCGGCCGGAATACATCGACCTGGCGGTTCTTCATGACCATCCAGGCCCCGACGGCGGCCACCCCTGCGCCGGACACGAGGAAGGCAGCGAACATCGTGTGGAAGAAGGCGATCACGGCGGTGTTCTGGAAGAGGACCGCGCCGATGTCATTCAGCACCGCACGGCCGGTCTCCGGGTCGATCTCGTAGCCAACCGGGTGCTGCATGAACGCGTTCGCCGCGAGGATGAAGTACGCCGACAGCATCGTGCCGAGGGCTGCCGCCCAGATGGTCATGAGGTGGATCCGCTTGGGCAGCCGGTCCCAGCCGAAGATCCACAGGCCCAGGAAGGTCGATTCGAGGAAGAAGGCGAGCAGGCCCTCCATGGCCAGCGGTGCACCGAACACGTCGCCGACGAACCGCGAGTAGTCCGACCAGTTCATCCCGAACTGGAACTCCTGGACGATTCCGGTGACGACGCCCATGGCGAAGTTGATGAGGAAGAGCTTCCCGAAGAACTTCGTCAGCTGGAGGTACTTCACCTTGCCGGTCCGGTAGTACGCGGTCTGGAAGCCTGCCACGAGCCATACCGTGCCGAGGGTCAGCGGGACGAAGAGGAAGTGGTAGACGGTCGTGATGCCGAACTGCCACTGGGAGAGCTGGAGCGCGTCCATGGTCGCTGTCCTTCTGTCGTCAGGTCGACCGCGAGCGGACGACTCCTAGGGGTACCGGGGCACCCTCGTGCTGCGTCGCATTCTTCTCCTCGGAAGCCACCATCAGGGTGGCGACAGTCCGTTTTGCACGGGACCTTGGTCCCGGATATGAGGCTCTGGCCACGAATGGCACAGTTGGCCGCATGACCGGCAGCGACGTCCGCGGCGTCACCCGTGCGCCCAGCGCGCAGATCTGGGGACCCCTCGTCGCTCTCTGGTTGATCTGGGGATCCACATACCTGGGCATCTCGATCATGGGCCGGTCCCTGCCGCCGCTCATGGGCAACTCGCTTCGGTTCGCCGCGGCCGGGGTCGTCATGGCCGTCATCATCGGGCTGGCCAAGGGCTGGCGAAGCCTGGTCGTCACGCGCGCCCAGCTCCGCTCCATGGCGATCATGGGCGTGATGCTCCTCGCCGTGGGCATCGGCACGGTCGCCCTGGCCGAGCGCTACGTCCCCAGCGGCATCGTCGCCCTGCTGGTGGCCGTCATGCCTTTGTGGATCATCGTCTTCCGGGTGCGGGCCGGTGAGCGCCCAGCGGCTCTCACCCTTGCCGGCGTTGCGCTCGGCATGGCAGGCCTTGCCTTCATGGTGATGCCGGGCGGCACGACGCCCATCGCCGGCAGCGACACCGACGTCGTTGTCTGGTCGCTGGCCGTCCTGGCTTCCAGCTTCTGCTGGGCGCTGTTCTCCTGGCGGTCCAGCCGCTACGACCTGCCCTCGAGCCCGCTCGTCGTCACGGCGTACGAAATGCTCATCGCCGGTGCAGCGCTCATGCTGGCTGGCGCTGTGGCGGGCGAGCGCCTGCACCCCGACCTGGTAAGCGGCCAGGCGTGGCTGGCGTGCGCCTATCTGGCCCTCGCCTCGCTGGCCGGCTACTCCGCCTACATGTGGCTGCTCGGCAACGCCCCCCTGTCGCTGACCTCCACCTACGCCTATGTCAACCCCGTGGTGGCGGTGTTCCTCGGCTGGCTGGTGATCGGCGAGGCGATCTCCCGAGACGTCATCGTCGGGCTCACCGTGGTTGTCGGCGGCGTCGCCCTCGTCGTGACCGGGGAACGGCGAAGGTGACCCTGACCGATCCTCGGCCATTGGCCCCTGCGAGGAGTCCTGGAGATGGGAACCGGCGGCGCGACATCCAGGGCCTGCGGGCCGTCGCGGTCCTGCTCGTCGTGCTCTTCCATGCGGGCCTGCCCCTGCCGGGCGGCTTCATCGGCGTTGACGTGTTCTTCGTCATCTCCGGCTTCGTGATCACCGCGATGCTGATGCGGCAGTGGGCTTCGACCGGACGGATCTCGTTCGGCCAGTTCTACCTGCGTCGCTTCCTGCGGCTGACCCCCGCACTCGCGCTGACGGTCGCCGTCGTGGCACTGGCCTCCATCCTGCTGCAGAGCCCCTTCGGCCCCCAGCAGACGACGGCGCGCACGGGCATCGGTGCGATGCTGCTGGCGGCCAACGGCGTGATCGCCCACGCCTCAGGGGACTACTTCGCCATTGCCGCCACGACCAACCCCCTCCTGCACACGTGGTCGCTGTCCGTGGAGGAGCAGTTCTACCTGGCCTTCCCCGCTCTGCTGTTCGTGGGCTGGCTGCTTGCGCGACGGACCGGTCGCGGCCTGCTGCCGCCCGTGCTGATCGTGTCGGCCATCGCCGCGGGCTCATTCGCTGCCTCGATCGCCTACAGCTACACCGAACTCTCGGGTCAGGTGGTCGACTTCTTCGGCGGCTCGCAGACGTTCGCCTTCTACTCACCCGTCACGCGTGCCTGGGAGTTCGCGGCCGGCGCGCTGCTCGCCCTCTCCCTGGCGCGGATCGGCCCGCTGACCCGGGCCGCCTCGGCCCTGCTCGGACTGGCCGGCGCCGGCGTCCTGGTCGCCTCAGCCCTCCTCATCACGGAGGCGCTGCCGTTCCCAGGGGTCGTGGCGCTTGCCCCCGTCACCGGGACGGTGCTCCTGATCCTTGCCGGGACGCACCACACCACAGGCGTGAACGCTGCCCTCTCGGTGCGGCCGATGGTGGGGCTGGGCGACCTGTCCTACTCCTGGTACCTGTGGCACTGGCCCGTGATCGTCTTCGCCGCCCTGCTGTTCCCCAACTCGCCCACCGCCCTCATCGCGGCCGCCGCCGGATCGTTCGCCCCGGCCGTGGCCTCCTACCTGCTGCTGGAGCAACCCATGCGCCGACTGCGGCCCAAGACCCGATCCCGTACGTTCGCCATCGTCATCACGACGGTGGGCATCCCCATCGTCACGTGCGGGGTACTCCTCGCCGGCGCGAACGCGGGCTGGGGACTGACCGCCCCCGGCGAAGGAAGCCAGACCTCGCCGGTATCGACGGCGTCGGGGCAGGACCTGCCGGAGGGTTCGGCGGACCTGTCTGTCGCGGACGGGGAGGTGGCTGGCGGCGAGGGTGGCAGCCTGCGCTCCCAGCACCTCGCCGTGCGCGCGGGGTGCGTCAACACGCCGCTGCGCCCGCGGACCTGCACCTTCGGGCCAGCCGATCCCGTGGGCACGATCGTGGTCGCCGGGGATTCGCAGGCCTACGCCGTGGCTGACGGGGTGGTCGATGCGGCCACCGCACTCGGCTACGACACTCTCGTCACCAGCCACACCGGCTGCCCCTTCCTGGGGCGAGAGTCCAGCGGCGTCCACAACTACCCGTGCCGGTCATGGCAGAAGTCGATCGTCGCGTACGCCCTGGCGAACCGCCCTGCGGCCGTCGTCATCGCCAACCTGTCTGCGGGCTACGTGCATCCGGAGCAGGGGTGGCGCACCGCAATGGACGATGGCGGCGGCCGGGCCGACTCCGTCGAAGAGGCGACCGACCTGTGGCGCAGGGGACTCGAACCCGTGGTGTCAGCCCTGCGCGAAGCGGGCATCGGGGTGGTCATCATGACCTCGGGACCGCGGATGCCCGGCTACACCGACCGCACGTCCTTGCTAGGCAGCGTGGTCGGCTCATCCGACTTCACGGTGAGCCGAGAGGAGCAGGAAGCTGACCGCCAGCCCGCGCTGGCCGTCGAGAAGGCTGTTGCCAAGGCGTTCCCCGGGACGGTCGTGCACGACCCGAATCCATCGCTGTGCGACGACACCACCTGCTGGGCCACGCGCGACGGCCAGGTGCTCTACCAGGACGAGACGCACGTGAGCGTCACGGGATCACTGCTGCTCTCGAAACGGCTGCAGGCCGACTTGGCGAAGGCCATCGCGAGCCGCTAGTCGATCGGATTAGCCTGCACAACATGACCCTGAGAGCGCGCGCAATCATCGCGTCGGGCATCGCCGTGGTGACCCTCGTCGTCATGGGCCTCATCGTCGTCGTGCAATTCGCCATCACGGCTGCCGGCAACTACGCCCTCCAGGAGGCGCTGTCTCCGGCTGCGGACGCCAGCGCCTCCCTGAGCCTGGCCCAGGCGAACGCAAGCGGATCCCTGACCGACTACGTCCTGTTCGAGCGAGAACGGTCCCTGACCGGCTACCGGGAATCGATCGCGCAGGCCGACCTGCTGCTCGACCAGCTGAACACGGCCTTGGGGGACTCGGACGTCCCCGAGCTGGACGCCCTGCTGGGCGAGGCCACGGCACGCCAGCAGGAGTGGCTCGCGGCCGACGCCGAGCCAACGGTCGTCGCCATGCAGGCAGGCCAGCGCGCCAAGGCGGCCAGGGTGACCAATAGCAAGGCCGCGTGGACCGCCTACGACGCCATGACCCAGGCATCCAGCGACCTCGGCAAGTCGGTCAACCGGATCCGGGACGACGTTGCTGGCCTCGTCGAGTCGTTCACCCGCTTCCTCGGGCTCACCCTCGCCGCCATCGGCATCCTCGTCTTCCTCGGCCTGGGCGCGCTGATGCTCGGGATGCACCGCTGGGTGATCTCGCCCCTGCGCCACGTGCGCGGCGACATGCAGCAGGCCGCCCGGGTCGCGGGCCACGAGGCTCCGATCCGGCCCGTCGGGCCGCCCGAGCTGCGCGACGTGAGCACGGACGCCGAGCACCTCCGGCGCAGCCTGGTCGCGGAGATCGACGAGGCACGGGCCGCGCGCGAGGGACTCGCCCAGGATGCGCCGCTCGTGACGGCGATGCAGACCGAACTGGGGGCCACGGGCGACGCGTCCGTCCCCGGCGTCGTCGTGGCGGGACTCTGCCAGTCGGCGGAGGGCGTGATGGCCGGCGACTGGTGGGATCAGGTCATCCGGCCTGACGGCACGCTCGCCATCGTCGTTGCCGACGTGAGCGGCCACGGACCCGAGGCCAGCGTGACCGCCCTGCGGGTGCGCTCGATCCTGCGCTCGACGCTCCTCGCCGGCCTGCCGCTCGAGCAGTGCGTGCAGATGGCCGCCGAGTCGTGCGCGCACGACGCGCACTTCGTCACCGGCCTGATCCTGCAGGTCGACCCCGTCGGCGGCACCGTCTCCTGGCTCAACGCCGGGCATCACCCCGCGATCCTCGTGACGCACGACAAGGAATCCTCGCTATGCGAGCCGACCGGCCCGCTCATCTCCTCCCTGGGCGGGTCCTGGACCGTGCGCTCGTACTACTTCCGGCCCGGTGATGTCGTCGTTGCCTTCACCGACGGCCTGGTGGAGTCGCGGAACGCCGAGGGGGACGAACTGGAGTCCTCGATGGTGTCGCAGCTCATCCGCGGCCTGGACAGCCCGGTACGAGAGAACCCCGAGGAGCTGATCACCCGACTTCTGGCCCAGGTGCGCCATCGGGCGGCCGACTGGAGGCGTGACGATGTGACGCTCGTGGCCGTGAGCAGGCCGCGCTGAGCCCGTGCTGATGCGGGCCGGACGGCCCCTCCATGGCAACATGGCTGCATGCGCATCCTTCGTCCGGCACCTCTGGCCGCCCTGTCCGTGTCCGTCCTCGCCGCCTCGCTGATCGCCTCCGTACCGGCCCACGCGGCGCCGGCGCCCCTGCAGGACCTGACCGGCACGACGGTGCAGCGAACCCTCTTCGGGATGCACGTCTTCAACCTCCAGGACGGGGTCTGGCCGACCATTCCGGTCGGATCCATCCGCCTTTGGGACAACCAGACGACCTGGTCGGCGGTCGAGACGGCCCAGGACCAATTCACCTGGACGAAGCTTGATGCTGCCGTGGCCACCGCCCGCGCCAACGGGGTCAACGACATCCTCATGGTCCTTGCCGGGACCCCCGCCTGGGCGACCGACAACCCAGCCGCCGGCGGCACCGCTGGTGTCCTGCCCGGAGCGGCGGGGATGCCGCGCATCCTGGCCGACTGGGACGACTGGGTGCGCCAGGTCGCGACCCGGTACAAGGGCCAGATCACCGCGTACCAGCCGTGGAACGAGGCCAACCTGACCACCTTCTCCACCGGAACACCGGAGCAGATGGCGGAGCTGACCAAGCGGGCCTACGACATCATCAAGGGCATCGATCCCTCGGCGATCGTCGTCGCCCCGAGCACGGGTACCCGGCTCGGAGGCCCATTCAAGAAGTTCTACCCGGCCTACCTCGCCGCCATGAAGACGCGCAACTGGCCGGTCGACGTCTGGGCCGCCCACACCTACCCGCACTCCCTGGGCACCCCGGCCGACCGCGCCACGCTTGCCCAGGCCTGGATCGCCATGCTCGCCACCGCAGGGGCTCCCGACCTGCCGCTGTGGGACACCGAGAACAACTTCGGGCTGGCCGGACCAGGGCTGGCCAACCCCGACCAGGACATCACCGACGGGCGGGCCGCCACGTGGACCGCCCGCACCTACCTCGACGCCCTGCGCCTGGGCATCAGCCGGGTGTACTGGTACGCATGGGGCCCGGAGAACGACCTCCTCGGCATCCAGATGAACGCGGGCAGCCCGGCTGCCGTGGCCTACTCCACCTTGCAGGACTGGATCGTCGGCACGGCCTTCCAGGGCTGCGTCGGCAGCGTCAAGGTCACCTGCACCTTTGCCAAGGACCGGGCGACGTCGAAGATCGTGTGGACCGAGGCGGGCAGGTCCGTCGTCAAGACGAAGGGCTGGAACCAGGTCTGCTACCTCGACGGCAGCTGCAAGCCCATCACGGGCAAGAAGATCAAGGTGTCCGCCCCGGTGCTGCTGAAGAAGTAGGCCCATAGGGGCCGTCAGAGGGCGCGCTCTTCCGCGATGGAGTTGCCACCGTCGACTACGAGGCACTGGCCGGTCACGTAGGCAGCGCCCGGCGTGCAGAGCCAGCCGATGGCGGCGGCGACCTCGGCCGGATCGGCGCTGCGACCCGTGGGAGAGGCAAGGCCCTCGAGGTGCTCGTGCGGGGTCTGCGACCCCGTGGCGATCCAGCCAGGGGCCACCGTGTTCGCGGTGATGCCGTCGGTCGCGTGGTCGACGGCCACCGAGCGGGCCAGGCCCACCATCGCCGCCTTGGCCGCGGCGTAGGCCGCCTCGCTGCGCATGGCCATGACCGGGCCGGTCACGCTCGACACGAAGACGACCCGGCCCCACTGGCCCGCCACCAGATGGGGCAGCGACGCCCGGGTCACGAGGAACGCGGTGTCGAGGTTGCGGGCCATGCCGGCCCGCCAGTCGTCCAGCCCGGTCTGCAGCACGCTGCCCGACCCGGCCGTGGACGCGAGACCCACGCTCGCCATCCCCGCGTTGTTCACCACGATGTCGAGGCGGCCGTGCGCCGACACGACCTCGGCGACGACTCGCTCGACCTGGATCGGGTCGGTGAGGTCGGCCACATGCCCAGTGGCGGCAACGTCCCCGGCTCGCAGCTCATCGGCTCGCGCGATGATCCGGTCCGTCGTCGAGACCAGCGCGACTGAAGCGCCGAGCTCGCCCAGGAGGCGGGCGGCGGCGAAGCCAATGCCGGTCGGGGATCCCGCGCCGGTGACCAGGGCCGCCCGGCCGCTCAGGTCGAAGGCCTCCGGAAGGGCCCGCACCATGTCAGCCGCGCAGGTCCGCGACAGCGTGGTCGAACAGCACCGTGTGGAGGTCGACGTCGGCGGACGTGGTGTCCGGGCACATGAGGGCCATGTTGTGGAACGGGGTCATGAGTACCCCGCGGTTCGACATGTGCAGGTGCAGGTACTCCTCCAGCTCGCCGTCGTGGGCCTGCGCGGACTCCGTGCCGGTGACGGGTGCGGGCGCGCAGAACCGGTACTCCGCCCGGGCGCCGAGCTGGACGACGGACCACGGCACCTCATGGCGAGCCAGGACCTCCTCGACGCCTTCACGGAAGCGCACTCCGAGCGCGACCATGTGCTCGAACGCAGCATCCGTGAGGACCTCGCCGAGGGTCGCCCGCATGGCGGCCGTCGACAGCACGCTGCCGGCCAGCGTCCCGCCCACCCCTCCGGTGTCGACGAGGTCCGCGTCCTCGTGGTCGTGCAGCGCCGAGGCGATCTCGTCGCTCACGCCGTACGCGCCACTGGGGATGCCCCCGCCGATGCTCTTCCCGATGACGAGGATGTCCGGCCGGAGCCCCCACTCTGCCGTGCACCCGCCCGGCCCAGCGGAGATCGTGTGCGTCTCGTCGATGAGCAAGAGGGTGCCGTGACGGGTGCAGACCTCGCGGACGCCGTCGAGGAAGCCCGGCTCCGGCAGCACGATGCCGATGTTGGTCAGGGCCGGCTCCATGATCAGGACGGCCACGTCCCGATGGGCCAGTGCCGCCTCCACCGAGCCCAGGTCGTTGAATTCGGCGACGCGCGTCGTCTGGCCGACCGGCACGGCCGGTCCGACGTTGCCGGCCCGCGGAAGGGCCTCGCCGTCGCGACCGGAGATGACGAAGGTCTCATCGACAGACCCGTGATAGCAGTACGAGAAGGCCAGCACCATCGGCCGGCCGGTCACGAGCCTGGCCAGCCGGAGCGCCCACCGGTTGGCATCCGTCGCGCTGAGGCTGAAGGACCACTGCGGCAGCCCGAACCGCCGGGACAGTTCCACGGCGACCCACTCCGCATCCAGGCTCGGCATCATCGCAGTGATCCCGCCCACGGACAGGCGACGCTGAACCGCGGCGACCGTCGCTGCAGGCGTGTGGCCGGCCATGGCGCCCGTGTCACCGAGCGCGAAGTCGACGTACTCGTTGCCGTCGACGTCACGCACCCGGTTGCCGATCGCCGAATCGAGGTAGAGCGGGTAGCCGCCGGACCACTTGTTCATCCAGGTCATGGGCACCCGGCCCAGCAGGTGGTCCGCGGCCTCGAACGCTGCGCGGGACCGCGGCGTGCGGAGCGTGTGCATGGCCCGTTCGCGGTCGAGCAGCGCGCCGAGGCGCTTTCGGTCGATGGCATGCATGAGCGGCCTCCCCCGATGACCCTAATCCCGCGGGCGTTCGACATGGCAGGCTGGGCGCATGCAACCCGGTCCTGAGCCCCTGCCGGGTTCAGGCACGGCCGAGAAGGACCCGCACGACCTCTCGCTGAAGGTGTGGTTCCTCGTCCTGGATCCCCACACGCTCATCTACTCGACCATCATCCTGATGACCGCGTATGCGCTGTATGACGAGGGATCCGAGCGGCTGGTCGAAGGTGCTGCGCTGGAACTGGCGGCCATCGCCCTGGCGCCGCTCTTCGCCCTGATGATGGCGCACACGTTCTCCGATGCGCTGGACTTCCAGATCCGCTACGGCAGGCGGCTCAAGCGGCACGACCGATGGGCGCTGCTGCGCAAGAACATCCAGTTCATGTACGTGGCAGTGCCGTCCACGCTCGTGCTCGCCGTGCTCACGCTGCTGCACTGGGACGCCGACGACGGGGTCGCCCTGATGCTGTTCCTCGGCCTGGCCAGCCTGGTCATGTGGGGGGTCTTCGCCGGGCAGAAGGCGGGCCTGGGCCCGTGGCGGCAGGTGTCGTTCGGGCTGAGCTACGGCCTGATGGGCTTCCTGGTGCTCATCGTCGAACTGGCCATCGCGCACTGACCCCCTTTCGCCGACCTTGAGGTTGGCGCGCGAAATCCCGCCCCGGAGCCACGCCAACCTCAAGATCGGCAGGGGCCCGCGGCCTAAAGTCGCGGCATGGCACTGCTGCGCGTCGACTTCTTCTCCGATGTCCTCGGGTTGTCCACGTCGATGACCGTGATACTCCCCCAGCGGACCAGCCGCCAGATCGGGCTCACCGGCCAGTCCTCGGGAGCTGCCCCACCCGTGCTCTACCTGCTCCACGGCTTGAGCGACGACGACACCATCTGGACGCGGCGCACCTCCATCGAGCGCTACGCCGCTGCTTATGGACTCGCCGTCGTGATGCCCCAGGTCCACACCAGCTTCTACTCCGACGAGGTGTCCGGACTTCCGTTCTGGACCTTCATGACCGAGGAATTGCCGGTCCTGGTCCAGTCCCTGTTCCGAGTGTCCGCCGATCAGGCCGACACCTTCGTGGCTGGCCTGTCGATGGGCGGGTACGGGGCCATGAAGTGGGCCTTGCGCCATCCCGACCGCTTCGCGGCCGCGGCCAGCCTGTCCGGGGCCTTGGGCCTGACCGGCGCACCCGATGGACTCGACCCCGCGTTCGACCGGCTGATGACCACCGTGTTCGGCGGGCCCATCACCGGCACCGACGACGATGTCCTGCACCTCGCCTCCACCACGGAGCCGGGCAGTTGCCCTGGGCTGTATGTCGCGTGCGGCACCGATGACTTCCTGCTCAGCGCGAGCAAGCACTTCATAGACATAGCCGAGCGTCGCGGGCTTCCGATCACGGCCCGGATCGCATCCGGCGACCATGACTGGGAGTACTGGGATGCGCAGATCCAGGACGTGCTCGCCTGGCTGCCCTTGCGCTGACTGACGCCGCACGGCGCTGAGCCGGGGGGGCGCCATCAGGCCCCCGGCTCAGGCACCGCAGTGCTACTTCGTGGGCATGAGGACGGCATCGATGCCGTGCGCGACCTGCTTGTTGCCCTTGTTGATGTCGACCTTGTCGAGGATGACGCGCGGGTTCGGCAGCTTGGCGTTGTAGTCGCCCAGGATGATCGCCGGGGCGCCGGTCACCTTCACCCGGATCACCTTGCCGGGTAGCGCGGTCTTCAGCTTGGCGCCGTTTGCCTTGAGCGCGTCGCCGGACAGGATCGTCGAGCCGGGCACCACGTGGTACTCCAGCACCTGCTCCACCGTGTTCACGCCGAGGCCTGCGACGGCGGCGAAGGCTGCAGCCTCAGTCCGGACGGGCTTGCCGGTCAGGGCAGAAGCCAGGTTGATGAACGCCTGGTCGGTCGGGATGAAGGCCGTCAGTGCGACGGTCCCATCGGCCAGCACCTTCACCGGCGAGTCGGGCTTCGCGGCCAGCACGGTCTCGACGGCCTTGGTCAGGATGTCGAAGTCGGTGAAGTCCTTGTCGAACTTCGCCTGACCTGCCTTGAGGACGGTGGCAAGCGACGTCGTGCCGTCGTTGGCCGCCGATACCGGAGGAGCGACGACCAGGGAGAGCGGGACGAGGGCGGCGACGGCCAGGACGGCCCCGCGCAGTGAGCGGCGTGCGGACATGCGGACACTCCTTCGTTCAGGTCCACCCCCAGCGGGCGGTCGTATACCCAATTCCGGCCGAGGCCGGAATGTGGATGCAGCGAGCGAGCAATTCCCTCGGCCGCGACGGACGCAGGCCGGTCAAGTTGCCGAATCCTGCATCCGGCCGCACCCTGAGAACCGAAGTACTGTCGTGACCATCCAGTCGGGAGCCCTCCTCGTGGACGAGCGTCTTCCCGCCGCATCTGTCCCGGTGACGGCTGGCCCTCAGGTCGCGGGTGCGGGCGCGCCGGATGACGACGAGATCGCCGCTCAGTTCGCCCTCGGCGGTGACGCGGGACTGGCGTTGGCCTACCAGCGTTGGTCACCCCTGGTCCACACGGTGGCGCTGCGAGCCGTCGGCAGCCCCGACGACGCGGCCGACGTCACTCAAGCGGTGTTCGTGGCCGCCTGGCGCGGACGCAACGGCTTCGACCCGGCCAAGGGTTCGCTGCCCGGCTGGCTGCTCACCATCGCACGGCGTCGTGTCGCCGACCATTGGGAGGCACGCAGCCGGGAGGCTCGACGCATAGCGGCGCTGGGCGAGCCGGACCATGACTCGGGATCGGCGGCCGACTCCGTCGTGGACAGGGTCCTCCTCGCCGACGAGCTGGCCCGGCTGGGCGAGCCCCAGCGCAGGATCATGGAGCTCGCCTTCTTCCAGGACCTGACCCACGCACAGATCTCAGGCGTGCTGGACTTGCCCCTGGGCACGGTGAAGAGCCACATCCGCCGGTCCCTGGACAGGCTTCGGACACGATTGGAGGTGGATGGTGTCGCACAGTGACGACGAGGCCTTGGCCCTGCTCGCCCTCGGTGAATCGGTGAGCCGCGCAGACGAGGCCCACGTCGCCGGCTGTCCACGGTGCCAGAGCCGCCTCGACCAGCTGTCCGCCGTCGTCTCGTCGGCACGCGCCATCGAGCCAGCGGACTATCCCACGGCTCCGCCGCCCGCCGTGTGGCGCGGCATCACCACGGAGTTGGGCATGGCAGGCGGCGTCGTGGCCCCGCTCCCGACGGGCGCGAGGTCAGGCCGCCGCCGCATGTGGGCCGTCGCCAGCGTGGCCGCGGCCATCGGGCTCATCGTCGGCGGGGCCGGGGTCGCGACGGTGCTGGATCGCCAGCCGGAGGCGACGGTCGTGGCGACGGCCGAACTCGGCGCGATGTCCGAGGCTGGATTGACCGGCACCGCAGTCCTGCACCGGGGCGATGCGGGCAACCTGCTCACCGTGAGCATCCCGGGCCTGCCCGGCGACGTGGACGGCTACTACGAGGTGTGGATGGCCACCGCCGACGCTGGCACCATGATCGCGCTCGGCACGCTCGCGCCGGGAGCGGAAGCGACGTTCACCCTTCCGGGCGGACTCGATCCAGCCGCCTTCCCCGTCGTCGACGTCTCGCACGAGCACTTCGACGGCGACCCTGAGCACAGCGCCGAGAGCCTGGTTCGCGGGCAACTGCAGGCCTGAGGGCGGGAAACCACGAGCAGCCGCGCGTATCGTCGATGCCGTGGCACTTGTCATCGACGCACGCGCGGTGGTCAAGCGCTTCGGCCGGACGGTCGCACTGGACGGACTGGAGCTCACGGTCGAGCAGGGCGAGGTGCACGCGTTCCTCGGCCCGAACGGCGCGGGCAAGACAACGACGATCCGCATCCTCCTCGGGATGCTTCGCTCAGACGCCGGCCATCTGGAAGTCCTGGGCATGGACCCCTGGCGCGATGCCATGGTGATCCACCGCAGGCTCGCCTACGTGCCGGGCGACGTGTCACTGTGGCCGAACCTCACCGGAGGCCAGACCATCGACTTCATCGCGCGCCTTCAGGGCGGTGCGCTCGCGGGTCGCAGGGACCAACTCATCGCGGACTTCGACCTCGATCCATCGCGCCGATGCCGCACGTACTCCAAGGGCAACCGCCAGAAGGTTGCGCTGGTCGCCGCGCTGGCCACCGACGCGGACCTGCTCCTGCTTGACGAGCCGACCAGCGGCCTGGACCCCGTGATGGAAGAGACCTTCCGTCAGTGGGTACGGACGCTGCGGGACGAGGGACGCACGGTGCTGCTCAGCAGTCACATCCTCAGCGAGGCCGAGGCGCTGTGCGACCGCGTCACCATCCTGCGCGGCGGCAAGGCGGTGGAGTCCGGCCGGCTCGACGAGCTGCGCCATCTTTCCGCCACCACGGTCACGGCGACCGTCATCGGCCAGGTGCCCGACCTGACCGGGATTCCCGGGGTCCGGGAGGTCGAGGTCGACGGTTCCCATGTGAGCGCCCAGGTCGCCACGTCCGCGCTGGCGCCCGTTCTTGCCGCCCTGTCCGCGGCAGGCGTGTCATCGCTGACCAGCCAGCCCCCTTCGCTGGAGGAGTTGTTCCTGGCCCACTATGGAGACGGGCCACGGGCGGCCGGCGGCCGTGATGGCTGAGCAGCTCGCCGGTACATGGACCATGGCGCGACTGGCCCTCCGGCGCGATCGGTGGCTGCTCATCCCGTTCGTCATCGGCTTCCCGACCATGGCCGGGTCCACGGCGGCGTCGGCGATCGCGCTCTACCCGGACGAGGCCGGGCGCATCGACGCGGCCACGGCGGTCAACGGCAGCGCTGCGCTCGTAGCGATGTTCGGCCGGGTCTACGACCCGTCCTCGCTCGGCGCGCTGTCGCTCATCAAGCTCACCGCCTTCGGCGCGGCGATCCTCGCCGTCATCGTCGTTGCCCTCACCCTCCGCCACACCCGGACGGACGAGGCGAACGGCCGGCTCGAGCTGGCCGCCTCGGGCCGGCTCGGGAGGAGCGCGCCGCTCGCCGCGGCCCTCCTCGTCGTCGGTGGCGCGAGCATCGTGCTCGGCGTGCTCACCGGTCTGGCCCTGATCGCGGGTGGCTTGCCGGCCGGCGGTTCCCTTGCCTTCGGCCTCGGCTGGGCTGCAACCGGGCTCGCGTTCGCTGCGGTCGCCGGAGTGCTGGCCCAGCTCACCGCCAGTCCCCGGACCGCCCTCGGGCTCGGCATCGCCGCCGTCGCCACGACCTACGCGCTGCGCGCCGTCGGCGACCTCGCCGAACCGGGCCCGTCGATGCTGTCGTGGCTATCGCCCATCGGCTGGAACCAGCAGGTTCGAGCGTTCGCGGGCGACCGGCTGCCGGTCCTGATCCTTCCGCTCCTACTGGTGCTCGTCCTGGTGCCGGCCGCCTTCGCCCTGAGGGCGCGGCGCGATCTCGGAGCGGGGCTGGTCCAGGGACGCGAGCGCTCGACGACCAGGCAGGTGCGCGGCCTCACGGGCCTGGCCATCGGCCTGCAGTGGCGGTCCCTGGTCGCCTGGGCCGTGGGGTTCACGCTGTTCGGCCTGGTGATCGGCTCGTTGGCGGACACCATGGAGGACATGCTCGCCTCCGCGGGCATCCGCGAGGTGATGGAGGCGCTCGGGGGCCAGCAGGCACTGCGCGACGCCATGCTCGCTGCGTATGTCGCGATGCTGGGTGTCATTGCCGCCGCCTACGGGATCGCCGCCGCCAGCCGTCTGCGCAGCGAAGAGGTCGACGGCCACGTCGAGTGCCTGCTGGGCGCTGCCGTGAGCCGCATCCGCTGGGCCTGGGGGCACCTGGGCTTCGCCCTCGCGGGCGTAGCCGCACTCATGCTCGTCGGCGGGACGTCCATCGGAATCGGTGCGGCGTTGGCACTGGACGACCCATCTCAGGTGGGCCGTGTCGCCACTGCCGCGCTGGCGCAGGTCCCGGCGGCGTGGGTTGTCACCGTCCTGGTCGTCCTCGCCTTCGGCTGGGTGCCGCGCATGACCGCGGCGGTCTGGGGCGTGCTGCTCGCCTGCGTGGCGATCGGCGAGTTCGGGGTGCTGTGGGGGGTGCCGGACTGGCTGATGGACCTCTCGCCGTTCCGGCATGCACCGTTGCTGCCGGTGGGTATGGATGGTCTTGCTTCGATCCTGGCCCTGCTAGCGGTTGCGGCCGTGATCGGAGCCATCGGGCTCGTCGGCTGGCGCCGGCGCGACCTCGCGGCTTAGGGACCTATCGACACTTCGCGATGAGCCGAAGGAAGGACGACAGATGGCCGAGAACGACTACGAGATCCATGTCGAGAACCGGGACGAGCAGCCTGCCGTCGTTGTCCGCGGCCACGTTGGCATGGACGAGATCGGGGCGTTCATCGGCGACGCATTCACCCGGACGCTCGCGGGCCTGACCGGTGAAGGTCTGGCCCCGACCGGGCCGCCGTTCGCCCTCTACTCATTCCCTCACGACGGCATCGACCTGGCCGCGGGCTTCCCGTGTCCGCCCGGCGCACGCGGCGGGGACGAAGTGGCGCTGATCATGCTCCCGGCCGGGCAGGTGGCCACGACGATGCATGTCGGCCCCTACGCGGACGTAGCCGGCGCCTACAACGCCATCACGTCGTGGATGTCGGCGAACGGAATGGTGGCGACAGGCGCCTCGTGGGAGAGCTACCTCGACGGGCCCGAGGTGCCGATGCCGCGGACCGTCGTCTGCGCTCCGTGCCGACCCGCCGACGAGGTGGCGGGAACGTGACGCCTGCTCAGTGCGCCATGTCGACGAAGCGCGAGTAGTGGCCCTGGAAGGCGACCGGGACCACGGCGGTCGGGCCGTTGCGATGCTTGGCGATGATGAAGTCCGCCTCGCCAGCACGGGCCGACTCGCGGTCGTAGAAGTCCTCGCGGTGCAGCAGCAGGACCATGTCGGCATCCTGCTCGAGCGAGCCTGACTCACGCAGGTCCGACAGCATCGGCTTCTTGTCGACCCGCTGCTCGGGGCCACGGTTGAGCTGGCTGATCGCGATCACCGGGACGGCGAGCTCCTTGGCAAGCAACTTGAGCGAACGGGAGAACTCCGACACCTCCTGCTGGCGGCTCTCGACGCGCTTGCCGCTCGTCATCAACTGCAGGTAGTCGACGATGACCAGGCGCAGGTCATGACGCTGCTTCAGCCGCCGGCACTTCGCGCGGATCTCCATCAGCGTCATGTTCGGTGAGTCGTCGATGTATAGCGGGGCCTCGCTCACCGTGCCCATCTTGCCGACCAGCTTGGTCCAGTCCGTGTCGCTCATCGTGCCCGCGCGCATGTGGTGCATGGGCACCTGGGCCTCCGCGGAGAGCAGGCGCATGACAATCTCGTTGCGGCTCATCTCCAGCGAGAAGATGACGCTGGACAGGCCATGCCGGATGGAGGCCGAACGAGCAATATCCAGGCCAAGCGTCGAATTGTGGGTGGGAACCATGGCACGTCCGGCCAGGTACATGTGGTCCTGGTTGGCAACCTCGATGCATCGCACCGGGACACTGCGCACCCGCTCGACCGACACGATGAACCGGTTGCCCAGCCGTGCCTCGCTCTTGCCCCGTGACCGCTCCTTGAGGAGCGCCGCCTTGCGGTGCAGCCGGAACACTTCGTCGTGCGTGGTGAAGTTCAGGTTGTACGCAGTGGATGACTCCTCGGTGCGGCCTTCGACGCGCTTGCGATCGACGGAACAGCGATAGCCGAGGCTGACAACCAACTCGTGCACATCTTCCGCCAGTCGCGTGCTTGTCGCCGTGAACTGCACGCTGCCGGTCGACGTCACGGTGCCGTCGGTATCGAGCAAGCCCGCCAGCAGTTCGCGCCGCTGCCGTTCGGATCCACGCAGGTACGTGGCGGGAATGTGCTTGTTGTGCAGGACCCCCAGTCCTCTGAGCAAGGCCTGCACGCTCCCCTCCGCGACGTCCACGAACTCCCCCTCGACGTAGGCGGCGATCTCAGGATCCGCGCTGGTGAAGTGCGCGGCCGCCGACGTGCCGTCGCCCAGCCAGACACCGAGGACGTACGGCGGGATCGAAACATCGACGGGTGGCAGGTCAAGCGACTTGGTGTTGCGCACCGCGTGGTTCAGCCGACGATCCACGGTGGGGCAACGCAGGGTGTCGGCTATCTCCCCCGTGGTGCGAACAGCGGCAAACGTGCGCTGGTTGCGGGTGCGGTTGTAGCCAGCGGCGGCGGCTTGGGCGGACTTGCGGGACGCGCGGGTTTCGGTCAGCCACTCATGCTGCTCGTCGGCAACGATCTGTTCCCCGTCGGAGAAGGTCAGCCGGTAGCACGGACGACCCAGCCACGGCTGGGTCACGCCCGTCACCAGGGTGGGTAGCCCGTCGGCGCCGAGCACCTCGTCCCCCACCCGCAGGTCACCCATCGTCGTCCACCCCTGCGGCGTGGGAATGGGCGTGTCGAGCGCGAGCGCCTTGCCGATGGCCGGCCTGGCCGCCACGATGACCAGCTGGCCCGGGTGCAGTCCGTTCGTCAGCGCGTCGAGGTCGGTGAACCCGGTGGGCACGCCGACCATCTCCCCGCCTCGGTTCGAGATCGCCTCGATCTCGTTCAGCGCATCGCCCATGAGGGCGCTCAGTGGCGCGTAGTCCTCGCTGGTGCGGCGGTCCGTGACGTCGAAGACCTCGGTCTGGGCTCGGTCGACCATGTCATCGACGTCGCCGGTGCCGGCGTAGCCCATCTGCACGATCCTCGTGCCGGCCTCGACGAGCCTGCGCAGGATCGCCTGCTCGCGCACGATGCGCCCGTAGTAGCCCGCGTTCGCGGCGGTGGGCACCATCGAGACAAGCGTGTGCAGGTAGGGCGCCCCGCCAACGCGGCCGATGTCGCCTAGCTTGGTCAGCTCCGCCGCCACCGTGACCGCATCGGCCGGTTCGCCTCGGCCGTACAGGTCCAGAATCGACGCAAAGACCAGTTGGTGAGCGGGACGGTAGAAGTCGCCTTCGCGGAGCACTTCGACGACGTCGGCGATCGCGTCCTTGCTCAGGAGCATCGCGCCGAGCACCGACTGCTCGGCGGCGACGTCGTTGGGTGGGGTGCGGTCAGGGCCGGGATCGGCGGCATGCAGGGGCAACTCCGTGACGCTCACCAGGCTCCTCTCGGGCGTTGATCCCCTATGTCTACCGCGCTCGTCTGACGCGCCCGTTGAACGGTAGGGACGCCGGGCGGCACTGTCCATAGGCCCTGTGGACAGACCTGTGGAAAACCTCGGGACGGTACGCCTCAGGGCTGTCAGCAGGCTGGGGACAGGCTGGGGATTTCGAAGTCGACCCCGGGCCGGTCCCCTCGTGGGAGCAGGGCGGATGCCGCCCGGGCCCTGTGGATGAAAAGAATCTCCGGCCGCCTCGCTAGCCTGCGATGGTGCCGAAGACCTACCGCATCACCGTCGTCTGCCTTGGCAACATCTGCCGCTCCCCCATGGGGGAGGCGGTCCTGCGCCAACGAGTCCTTGCCGCGGGCCTCGCGGACCGCGTGGAGATCGACTCTGCCGGTACTGGCGACTGGCACATCGGCCACCGGGCCGACCACCGCGCGCGGTCGACCCTCGCTGCCCACGGATACCCCTACGACCACCGGGCCCGCCAGATCGACGGCGACTGGCTGGGCCGCATCGACCTTCTCCTGGCGATGGATCGTGCCAACTTCGACGACCTGGCCGCCATGATCACGCGGGCCGACGCCTCCCCCGAGCTTCGCATGATGCGTTCGTTCGACCCGGCCCTGGCGGGGCTGGACCTGCCCGGCCCGAGCCTGGACGTCCCTGACCCGTACTACGGGGAGCCAGCGGACTTCGTCGAGGTCCTGCGGATGATCGAGCAGGCTGCCGATGGCGTCATCGACAGCCTGCTCGATCGAATCACGCGCTGAGAACGACCACCTAGCCGTTGGCCGTGAGCGGGTCGGCACCGTACTTGTTGTCGCCAGGCGTCCCGCGCTGCAGCCAGAACACGAGCAGGATGATGAAGCCGATGCAGCAGAGGATGGCGAGCAGGTAGCCCCACAGGATCCACCAGCCACTGCGGTCGGTGTCGTGCAGGCGGCGAGCCATGACGGCCAGGGTCGGCAGCAGCAGCACCAGCCACGCGACGATGAACAGGAAGCCGACGCCGGGCGACTCATAGACGTTGAGCTGGTCGTTCATCGTGAACTCGTAGGTCGTCTTGCCGACGCCCCAGCCGATGAGCGAGTCGCCGATGTTGGCGATCGCGTACACGATCACGATGAACAGGTACCACCACCAGAACTGCGAGCGCTGCGCCCTTCCGCTGAACGTCGCATAGTTCGAGAAGTTGTGCTTGATCGCTTCGATGAACCCCATGGTTCCTCCTCCTAGGCCCCGCCTGCGGTCATTGTGGTGGAAAACGAACGCGGGGCCAGTCCCTTTGAGGAACTGGCCCCGCGTTCGTCGTTTCGACTATGCGGACGGCGGCCCGTAGGCGTTGTCGCCCGCGGTGCCGGGCTGGATCCAGAACACGATCAGGATGATGAAGCCGATGCAGGGGATCAGGACCAGCAACTGCAGCCAGCCTGACTTGCCCGTGTCATGCAGGCGGCGGCAGCCGACCGCGACGGTCGCCAGCCACAGGATGAGCAGGACGATGTATCCGATGAAGACGAGGAAGCCGTTGCCCCCGCGGCCGACACCGAACACCAGCGAGACCACGATCTCGATGATGTAGATGAACAGGAACCACCACCAGAAGGCCGGGCGCGATGCGCGGCCCTCGAAGTTGGACATGTTCGCAAAGCCGGATGAGATTGCCTCACCGAAACCCATTGTGCCTCCAAGGTCACGGCGCCGGTCCGGCGCGCGTGGCCCTCATTGTTCGCCTAAACGGGGGCCGGCACTAGTGCTTTGCCGCGTGTCGGTGCCCCGGATTATCCGAGGGGCTCGCGGGCGGCAACTAGGCGGGCTTGGGTCCGTAGGCGTTGTCGCCGGGCGTGCCCTCCAGGACCCAGAAGATGAGGAGCACGATGTTGCCGCACGGGACCAGCAGGAGCAGCTGGAGCCAGCCGGACTGTCCGCGGTCGTGCAGCCGGCGGCAGCCGACGGCCAGGAACGGGATGTAGAGCGCAAGGATGACCAGCGATCCGATGATCATGAGGACGATGCCCAGCCAGAAGGCGGCGCCCGGGGTGTCGTTCCGATCCGTCGTGGCCGCCCCGACGAGCATGAGGACGTAGCCCGGCATGAAGACGACGAGGGTGACCAGGGTCAAGAAGAGGTAGAACCACCAGAACTCCGACCGGGTGGCCCGGCCGTCGAAGGTCGCGTACTTCTGGAAGCAGGTGCGGACAGCCTCGACGAATCCCATGACTACTCCTTACAACGGCGTTGGGCCGCACTCTAGTGAGTGCGGCCCAACGTTTCAGTGCTGGAGATCAGTTGGCGACGACCTCGAGGGTGACCGTGGCGGTCACGTCGGGGTGCACCTCGACCTTGGCCGAGTGCCGGCCGACGGTCTTGATCGGTGCGGCGAGGGCCACCTTGCGCTTGTCGAGCACCGGCCCGCCAGCCGCCTTCACGGCGTCGGCGACGTCAGACGAGGTGATGGAGCCGAACAGGCGGCCCGCCTCCCCGGCCCGCGCCGGCATGGTGATGGTGAGTGCCTCGAGCGCCTGCTTGATCTCGTTGGCGTGGCTCAGGTCGCGGACCTCGCGGACCTTGCGGGCCCGCTTGATCTGGATGACCTGCTTCTCGCCGCCGCGAGTCCACGCGATGGCAAAGCCACGGGGCAGGAGGTAATTGCGGCCGTAGCCGTCCTTGACCTCCACCACGTCGCCGGCGTCGCCGAGTCCGGCGACCTCCTGGGTGAGGATGAGTTTCATAGTCGGTCCTGTTCTGGGTCGCCGGTCAGCGGGCCGTCGTGGTGTAGGGAAGGAGGGCCATCTCGCGCGCGTTCTTCACGGCCATGGCGATGTCGCGCTGGTGCTGCGTGCAGTTTCCCGTCACGCGGCGGGCACGGATCTTGCCCCGGTCGGAGATGAACTTGCGCAGCAGGTTGGTGTCCTTGTAGTCGATGCCCTTGACACCTTCCTTGCAGAACGCGCAGGCCTTCGCCTTGACGATCTTGCCCTTGTCACGCGGCGACGACTTGCGGTCGCCCTTGGAATCTCTTGCCATCTCGCTCGTGCTCCTGTCAGTGGGGTGCTGGCTGCACCGATGCTGTGTGTCGTTTAGAAGGGAGGCTCGTCGAAGCCTGCGCCGCTGGGCGCGGACGCCCACGGATCGTCAGTGGCACCGGGTGATGCGCCTGCGCCACCGGCGCTGTCGCCACCGAAGCCACCGCCGCCGCGCTGGACCTTGTTCACCTTGGCGGTCGCGTACTTCAGTGAGGGGCCGACCTCGTCGACCTCCATCTCGACTACCGTCCGCTTCTCGCCCTCGCGGGTCTCGTACGAGCGCTGCTTGAGCCGGCCCGTGACCACGACACGCATCCCCTTGGTGAGGGACTCCGCGACGTTCTCGGCGTACTGGCGCCAGACGCTGCAGCGCATGAAGAGCGCCTCGCCGTCCTTCCACTCGTTGGTGGCCTTGTCGAGCACGCGAGGTGTGGACGCGACCGTGAACGATGCCACCGCGGCGCCGCTCGGGGTGAAGCGCAGCTCAGGGTCGCTCGTCAGGTTGCCAACGATGGTGACGTTGACGTCGCCGGCGGCCACTACTCGGCTCCCACCGCGACGGGCTCCTCAGCGCGCATGACCTTGGTGCGCATGACGGCCTCGTTCAGGGACAACTGGCGGTCGAGTTCCTTCACGGACTCGACGGTGGCCGTGACATGCAGCAGGGCGTAGATGCCCTCGGCCTTGTGGCCGATCTCGTAGGCCAGCCGGCGGCGGCCCCAGATCTCCACGGAGTGAACGGTGCCCCCATCGGCGCGGACGACGTTGAGGAACGCCTCCAGGCTGGGAGCGATGGTCTTCTCTTCCAGATCCGGGTCGAGAATGACCATGATCTCGTATCGACGCATGAACAACCCACCTCCTTCGGACTAGGCGGCCACGGTCTCTCCGTGGCAGGAGGGTGAATGCGTGCCGCCGGGTACAAGTGCCCCCGACGGGCGTCCACAGGCTACCGGCCATGGGGTTGATCGAGGAAATCGCCGGCCGCAGGCTCGCCGCGTGAGCGCAACCCTGCCAATATGGTACCGAAAGCGGTACCGTAAAGACATGGCCATGAACCTCCGACTTCCTGAGGATTTGGCCGCTGGCCTGCGCGCCCTGTCGGCCGAGACGGGCCGCTCCCAGCAGGACCTCGCCCGCGAGGCGCTGGAGGCGTATGTACGCCAGCGGCTCGACAGCCGGCTCGGCCCATGGCTTCGGGAGCACGCGCAGCCGCCGACCGGCCCATTCGTCGCCATCCCGGCAGGGGACCGCATCCGCGTTCCGGCTGGACTCGACAGCGTTGCCCTCGTGCGCGAGCAGCGAGGGGGTGCGTGATCGTCGCCTACTGCGACTCGCGCATCCTGCTGGCCCGGCTGCTCGACGAGCCGGGCAGCCGGGAGGCCGACCTGCTGGTTAGCGGCCTGGTTGACGACGGGGCCGCGCTCGTGACGTCGCAGCTATCGACCGTCGAGGTCCGCCGAACGCTCGCCCGCGTCCTGAAGGTGGCTGCCGACCAGCCCCTGGTCTCGCAGACTGCGCGAACGGTGCTCGGCGGCGTGCGCGCTGTCGACGTGACGGCCGAGGTTCTGCACATCGCCGGCACCCTTCCCGTCATCTTGCTCCGGTCCCTCGACGCGGTCCATGTGGCGACCGCCCTGCTCAGCGAGGCGACGGTTGTCGTCACCCGCGACCGGCAGATGGCCCGCACCTGCTCCGAACTCGGCCTCACGGTCGCCTGACCGGGGCGGGAGCGCCGTTAGGGTGGCGCTGTGCGGATCGCGACGTGGAACGTCAACTCGGTGGGCGCCCGCCTCGACCGCGTCCTCGCCTGGCTTGAGTCGGCCCAGCCCGATGTCGTGGCGCTGCAGGAGCTCAAGTGCACGACCACGGAGTTCCCCGAGATGCCCATCCAGGCGGCCGGCTACGAGGTGGCGGCGCACGGCAACGGCCGGTGGAACGGCGTCGCGATCCTGAGCCGCGTCGGCCTCGCCGAGGTTACTCTCGACCTGCCCGGCCAGCCCTCGTTCGGCGGCGTCGTGGAGACCCGGGCCGTCGGCGCCACGTGCGGTGGCGTGCGGGTGTGGAGCGTCTACGTTCCCAACGGTCGAGAGCCCGATCACGATCACTACGCCTACAAGCTCGAGTGGTTCTCAGCGCTCCGGGCCACCGTCGCCGCAGAGCTCGCCGCCGTGCCCGACCGGCCGTTCGCCGTCATCGGGGACTTCAACGTGGCGCCCACGGATGCCGACGTCTGGGACATCACGCAGTTCGCCGGGTCGACACATGTCACTGAGCCGGAACGGGCCGCACTGGCCAACCTGCGAGGGGCTGGGCTGGTCGACATCCCCCCGCGCGCACTGAAGGGCGAGCCGTACACGTTCTGGGACTACCGCAACGGGGCCTTCCATCGCGGGTGGGGCATGCGCATCGACCTCGTCTACGCCAACGCGCCCTTCGCCAGCCTGGTCCGCGATGCCTGGATCGACCGCGAGGAGCGCAAGGGCAAGGGCGCCTCCGACCACGCTCCCCTGGTCGTGGACCTCGACACGTCGCCCGCATGACCCTGTCCCTCCGGGCCATCACGGCGGCCCAGCATGCCGACTGGCTATCCGGTCGGCCCTTCACCTCGTTCCTGCAGCTGCCCGAATGGGGCGGCGTCAAGTCCGGTTGGCGGCCGGAGTCGGTCGGCTGGTTCGAGTCCTCCCGGCTGGTCGGCGCCGGCCTGGTCCTCTACCGGCCCGTGCCGCGCCTGCCCCGGCGGTCGCTGGCATACCTGCCGGAAGGGCCAGACATCGATTGGCTGCGGCAGAGCCACCCGCACCTGTCCCTCACCGACTGGCTCGACCCGCTGCTCGAGCACTGCCGGCACGCCGGCGCCTTCCAGGTCAAGATGGGACCGCCCGTCGCCCTCCGTCGTTGGGAGGCCGACACCGTGAAGTCGGCGCTGGCCGAGCAGGGGGATCGACCCGGACGGATCGGTGAACTGCTGGCCGACTGGCATTCCGGCCCGGCGGCCATCACGGTCGAACGCCTGCGGTCGTCTGGCTGGGAGCAGGAGCCCGCGCAAGGTGCCGGCTTCGGCGATGTCCAGCCACGCTACGTCTTCCAGGTCCCGCTGTCGGGACGCACGCTCGACGACGTCTTCGCCGGCTTCAACCAACTCTGGCGCCGCAACATCCGCAAGGCCGAGAAGTCCGGGGTCGTCGTCGCCGAGGGCGGACGAGACGACCTGGCCGCGTTCCATCGCGTCTACGTCGAGACCGCCAGCCGCGATCACTTCACCCCGCGGGCGCAGTCGTACTTCGAGCGCATGTGGGACTGCCTCAACTCCCGTGAGGTGCGACTGCGGCTCTACTGCGCGCACTACGACGGGCACCTCGCCGCCGCGACTCTCATGGTCGTCGTGGGCAGGCACGCCTGGTACTCATACGGCGCGTCGACGACCGCCGACCGCGACGTGCGCCCCTCGAACGCGCTGCAGTGGCGGATGATCCAGGACGCGCACGCACTCGGCTGCGATACCTACGACCTGCGCGGGATCGCTGACACGCTGGATCCGGCGAACCACCTGTTCGGCCTGGTGCAGTTCAAGCTGGGCACCGGCGGCTACGTGCAGGAGTACGCAGGCGAGTGGGACCACGTGCTACGGCCCTTGTGGGCCAAGGGTTATCAGGCGTACCAGGCACGCAGAGGATAGGGGCGACGGCGACATGGCATTCGCGTTGACGATCGACGGACAGCGATGGCGCGAGCAGCTGGACGCCACGTGCGAGGCAGTCGAGCGCTCTGCTGGCTCCCCGATAGTCCCGGTCATCAAGGGCAACGGCTACGGCATCGGCCAGCGCAACCTCGCCGAGCAGGCCCTGCGACTCGGCGTCGACACGGTTGCCGTCGGGACGGTGTTCGAGGTCGACGAGGTCGCCGAGTTCGGCAACTACGACATCGTCGTGCTGGAGCCATTCGAGCCGCGCGACTCATTCACCGCCGAGGCGTGGTGGCGCATGGGGCAGCAACTCCACGCGGGCCGTGTCATCCGGACCATCGGGTCGCGCGAGGCTCTGCTCGCACTGGCCGACGGTCCCGGCACCGTGCGCGTCCTGCTCGAGGCGCAGACGTCCATGCACCGCTTCGGCTTCGACGAGGCGGAACTGCTGCGAGTGCTGGCGGATCCTGACGTCCGCGACGCCTTCCGCCGCGCCAAGGTCCTGGTCGAGGGACTGGCGCTGCACCTGCCGCTCGCGCAGCCGGCCGACGACGTGGACCCGCGACGTGCCTCGCTCGGCACGGCGCGGGTGCGCGAGGTCGTGCGCTGGGCCGGGCTGTGGCACGCGGAGACGGAGGTCTGGCCCGGCCACAACTCGCCGGCCGGCCGGGTCTGGGCCTCGCACCTCGGCGATGACGAAATGACGGCGGTCGTGCGGGCGGTGCCCGACATCACCCTGCGGGTACGCATCGGCACGCGGCTGTGGCTGGGCGACCGTCGCTCCCTGCTGGCCGGCGGGACTGTCCTCGCCGTGCACCCCATAGCGCAGGGCACCCACGTCGGCTACCGCCAGCGCACCGGCCCCAAGGACGGCACCCTCGTGGTCGTGTCGGGCGGCACGTCCCACGGGATCGGGCTCAACGCCCCCACGCCCGCCTCGAGCGTGCGTCAGCGCGTCGTCACCGCCGGCACCGGCGCGCTCGATGCGGCGGGCCGGGCCCTGTCGCCGTTCCGATGGGAGGGCAAGCAGCGCTGGTTCGCCGAGCCGCCGCACCAGCACACATCGATGGTGTGGCTGCCCAAAGGATGCGTCGTGCCCGCGGTCGGCGACCGCCTCATCGCCGACGTCCGCTTCACGACATCGCGCTTTGACGTGGTCCTCGGCCTAGCGTGAAGCGGTCCGGGGCGCCGTCGTAGGGCCCCCCGCCAGGATCGTCGGAGTCGTCGGCGAACCCGTCCTGCCTGACCGGATCGTGCTCCGGCGCGTAGATGTCACGGATGACCATGATCGCGAAGTACCCGGTGGCCACCACGTGCACGATCACCGCCGTCGCGTACTGCTGGCCGGTGAGCCCTGTCGTGTCGTCGATGCCATAGCCCGCCAGGAACCACCAGATCGCCGCGAAGTAGACCACTTCCCCGACCTGCCAGAGGAGGAAGTCCCGCCAGCGCGGACGGGCCATGACTGCCAGCGGGACGAGCCACAGCGAATACTGCGGCGAGTACACCTTGTTGGTGATGAGGAAGGCCGCGACGATGAGGAAGAGGACGGCCGCCAGGCGCGGTCGCCGAGGCGCGGACAGGGCGATCCAGGCGATGCCCGCGCACAGGACCAGGAAGCCCCCCGTCGCCACGAGGTTGAGACGCTCAGCCGGGATCCCCGGCAGGCCGGCCTGCGTCATGGAGTACCACAGCGAGCCGAAGTCCTCGCCGCGAGTGCTGCTGAAGCGGTAGAAGTGCGCCCAGCCGTCGAAGCTCGCCATCGCCACCGGGACGTTGACGACGACCCAGGCAAGGGCCGTCCCGCCCACCAGCAGGCCGAACTCCTTCCATCGCGCCGTTCGCAGTGACAGGACGAGGAAGCCGCCGAGGAACAGCACCGGGTAGAACTTCGCCGCGACGGCCAGGCCGAGCAGGATGCCGGCCGCGAACGGGTGCTTCCGCGACCACAGCAGCAGCGAGACGCCTGCGAACGCAATCGGCAGGAGGTCCCAGTTGATCGTCGCCCCAAGGATCATCGTCGGCGCGAGCGCGACCATCGCCGCGTCCCACGGCCGCCGGCGCACGGTGAGGGCGGTGGCGATGACAGTCACCGCCAGGGCGACGAACAGCAGCACCACGTTCACGTCGAAGAAGGCGACGACCCGATCGACGGTTGGCACGATCGCCGTGACCGCGCTCGTGAGCATCGCTGCGGCCTGCATGAATACGCCGGTGAGGACGGGGTACTCCAGGTGCTGGCCGTCGGCCGCGGGCTGCAGGTAGGGGACGATCCCGTCGGCGAAGCCACGCAGGGAATAGAGGGGGGCGATGTCGGTGTAGCAGAGGTGCTCGTAGCGGTCGGGCACGGCCCAGCCGTTGCCACGGCAGGACAGGTCCAGCAGGTAGCCGACGACGTACCCGGCGGCCGCCATCGCCACCAGCACCCGGACCGGCGTCCACCAGGTGCCGCCGATCCTCGCCATCCGGCCGACCGCGCCACCGAGCCAGCCGAGGGTCGATGCGACGACCGCGTCGTCCTTGCTCGGCAGGACGATCGGCGCGCGCCGGCTCACTCGGGGCTCGTCACTCGGGTCGGGCCTCCTCGGTGGGCTCGGCCGTGGGGTCCGGCGTCGGCTCCGGGCTTGGCTCGGGCGTGGCCGACGGGGACTCGGAGGGGAACAGGCCGGGGTCGGGGGACTGGCTGGGGATGATGGCTGGGGGCGATTGCGGATCGATCGGGAGTGTAGCCGTCGGGTCAGGCTCGAACTCGGGGATGAGGGTCGGGGTGGGGCAGCCCTCAGGGACCTCCTCGGACTCGGTGGCGATGGAGTCCGGGCAGTCGACCGGCTCGACCCTGCCTCCGGGCGGTTCGGCGAAGTCCTCGGCGGGCAGGCCGTCCAGGGCGGCCGACATGAAGGCCGTCCAGATCGCTGCCGGGAACGAGCCTCCGGTGACCGTCTCGAGGCCGCCCGTCCCCGCCATCGAGATCGGGGTGCCGTCTGCGTCCTCCTTGGCCATGAGGACCGCGCCGGCCAGCTGCGGGGTGTACCCGACGAACCACGCGCTCTTGTTGTCATCGGTGGTGCCGGTCTTGGCTGCCGCCGGTCGGCCCAGGGCCTGGGCGGCAGCACCCGTGCCGTCGGTGACGACCCGGCTCAGCGCGTAGCTCACGGTGTCGGCCACCCCGGGGTCGAATGCGGCCGCCGTCGATGGCTGGAACTGGTAGAGCAGCCCGCCATTGGGCCCGACGACCTCCTTCAGGACGGTCGTCTGCGCCCTGGTGCCGCGGGACGCGAAGGTCGCGTAGGCGTTTGCCATGTCCAGCCCCGACGGTGACGCCGTGCCGAGCACGAACGTGAGGTTGAGGTCGTCGAGGTCCATCCCCGGCGTGCCCTCCGGGATCCCGGCCAGCACGGCGGCGTCAGCGACCGACTCGACACCGATGCTGGATTCGAGCTCGACGTACGCGGAGTTGATGCTGAACTCAGTGGCCTCGAGCAGGCTCACCGGGCCGTATGAACGGTCGCCGTAGTTGGAGAACGTGTACCCGTTGACGGTGGCCGGGCTGTCCCCGTTCCAGATGGAGGTCAACGGCACGTCCTGCTCCGTCGCCGCGGCCAGTGCGAAGGGCTTGAACGTCGAGCCGGCCTGGGCGAAGGGCCGCGTCGCGTTGTTGATCTGGTCGTCGACGAAGTCCGCGCCGCCGTAGACAGCGACGATCTCGCCGGTACCGGGACGGACGGCCGCCAGCCCGATGCGGAGTCCCTCGGTACCGGTGCTGGGACCGTGCTTGCGCACCGCGGCGGTCGCGGCCCTCTGCGCCTGCCGGTCGAACGTCGAGGTGATCCGCAGGCCACCTCGCTGGATCTCGGTCTCGTCGAAGCCCAGGTCGATCAGTTGCTCCTGCACCATGGTGAGCATGAAGCCGACCTGCCCGCCCAGCCGGTCCTTGGCCTTCAGCTTCTTGATCTTCGGGAACCGCGCGTCGGCTCGCTGGCCGGGCTTGAGCCACTCCTGCTCGACCATCGAGTCCAGGACGTACTCCCAGCGCCCCTGCAGGCCGGGGAGGTCGTTCTCCGGAGCCAGCCCGCTCGGCGACTTGATGATCGAGGCCAGGACCGCACCCTGCTCGACCGTGAGCTCGCTGGAGGGGGTCCCGAAGTAGGCGATGGCGGCAGCCTCGATGCCGTAGGCACCGCGCCCGAAGTAGATCGTGTTGAGGTAGTTCTCGAGGATCTCGTCCTTGGACACGACCGTCTCGAGCTTGAACGCCAGCAGCGCCTCCTGCACCTTGCGGTCCCAGGACCGCTCCTGGCTGAGGAAGGCGTTCTTCGCGTACTGCTGGGTGATGGTCGATCCGCCCTGGGTGCTGCCGCCGGTCACGTTGTTCCAGATGGCCCGGCCGATGCCGATCGGCGAGATGCCGCCGTGGTCGTAGAAGGAACGGTCCTCCGCGGCCAGGACTGCGTGCTGGACCTCGAGCGGGACCTCGTCGAGCGGGACGCTGCGCCTGGTCGCCTCGCCAAGCCGGCCGATCTCCGTGGTCCCGTCGGCGTAGTAGACGATCGTGGCCTCGCTTGTGGCAACCTCGTTGGGAGTGGGCACCGTCGTACGGGCGATCAGCACGGCGAAGACCACGACGCCCAGCGCGCCGGCGGCCAGCACGACCAGGATTGTGTTGCGCAGCCAGTGGCTCTTTGGCGCGGGCGACGTGCGCGCAGGGCGCTTCTTCGCGGGGGGCCGCGGCCGGCTGTTCGACACGGGCGTTCCTTCGTGGCTCGGGGAAGCGCCTCGGGGAAGAGGCCACGTCAGGAGTGCCGAGGCCTCCTCGGACTCCCGTTAGCCAAGAAGATCACGCGGAGTGGCCGGAGCCCGGCGCGGCACGCCGTCCCCTAGGACGTACGTGGTGAGCAGGAAGTTCCAGTGGCAGCGCTGGCAGACCTCGACGACGTAGACCCGGAACGACCCGAACTGCCGCGACATGGCAGGCAGTTCGTCGGCGGCCCGGATCCGGCCCGAATAGGGGCCGAGGTCGTCGCCGTACACGTAGGCGAGGGTGACCAGCCCGGGGTCCTTGCAGGCCGGGCACGGTCCCGCTGCCGGCTCGCCGTGGTGCCGGGCGGCGCGAAGGAGGTAGGGGTCCGCGTCGCACAGGTCGGAGGACAGCCCACCGCCCCCGAACAATCGCTGCAGCGCGGCCCGGCGCTGCAGCGCGTGGTCTACGACGTCCCTCGGTCGGGCGGGGTCGGCGACCGGCTGGGGATCCGGCAGCGGGCCACGGTCCCGGGGAGGCCGGGCGGACTCGCCGCGGGCGATCGACCCGCGGAGCCGCGAGGAGCGCGGGGCAGCCATGAAGGGTGAGTCTACGGGGCTTCGTCGATTCGCCTGCGATATATCATCCTGATATGTTGTGGTGACCTATCGAGAGGAGGACGCGTGCCCATGCGTCATGACGTGCTTGAGTTTGCCGTCCTGGGTGTGCTGTCCGACAGCCCCCTGCACGGATACGAGTTGCGCAAGCGCCTCGCCGTCGTTCTCGGCCCGTTCCGGGCCCTGTCCTACGGCTCGCTCTACCCGTGCCTGCGCCGCCTGCAGGCCCGCCGGCTGATCGAGGAACTGGCGGTGACGCCGGCCACCGAATCCACCGCGCCGCCGCTGTCCGCTCGCCGAGCCCGCGTCGTCTACGCCATCACGGCCGACGGCAAGGAGGAGTTCGCCACGTGGGCCAACTCGCCCGGCCCGGAGGCGTGGGAGGACGAGGGCTTCGCCGCCCATCTGGCCTTCTTCAGCCGTACCGAGGAGCGCGTGCGGCTGCGCATCCTCGAGGGGCGCCGGTCGCGGCTCGAGGAGCGGGTCGAGGCCTTGCGCGATTCGGTCGTCCGCGGCCGCGCCAAGGTCGACGCCTACACCCTCACTCTCCAGCAGCACGGCCTCGACGGAGCCGAGCGCGAAGTGCGCTGGCTCAACGAGCTGATCCAGAACGAGCAGTCGTCCACCCCCCAGTCCCGCCCTGCACAGGCGATCACCACCCCAGAGGAGCAAGCATGAGTTCGGTACGCGTCGCCATCATCGGTGTAGGTAACTGCGCCTCGTCCCTCGTCCAGGGTGTCGAGTACTACAAGGACGCCGACCCGGCCGCCTTCGTCCCGGGCCTCATGCACGTGCAGTTCGGCGAGTACCACGTGCGCGACGTCGAGTTCGTCGCCGCGTTCGACGTCGATGGCAAGAAGGTCGGCCACGACCTCACCGACGCCATCAACGCGTCCGAGAACAACACTCTGAAGTTCTGCGACGTGCCGCCGTCCGGCGTCATCGTCCAGCGGGGTCACACCCTCGATGGCCTGGGCAAGTACTACCGCGAGATGATCACCGAGTCCGATGCCGAGCCGGTCGACGTCGTCGCTGCTCTCAAGGCGGCCGAGGTCGACATCGTGGTCTGCTACCTGCCCGTCGGGTCCGAGGCCGCGGCGAAGTTCTACGCCCAGTGCGCCATCGACGCCGGCTGCGGCTTCGTCAATGCACTGCCGGTGTTCATCGCCGGCACCCCCGAGTGGGCCAAGAAGTTCGAGGACGCCGGGCTGCCGATCGTGGGCGACGACATCAAGAGCCAGGTCGGCGCGACCATCACCCACCGGGTCATGGCGAAGCTGTTCGAGGACCGCGGCGTGATCCTCGACCGCACGTACCAGCTGAACGTCGGCGGCAACATGGACTTCATGAACATGCTCGAGCGTGACCGCCTGGAGTCGAAGAAGATCTCCAAGACCCAGTCCGTTACGTCGCAGATCACGTCGCACGACATGGGCGCCCGCAACGTGCACATCGGCCCGAGCGACTACGTCGCCTGGCTCGACGATCGCAAGTGGGCGTTCGTCCGACTCGAGGGCCGCGCCTTCGGGGATGCTCCGCTCAACCTCGAGTACAAGCTCGAGGTGTGGGACTCCCCGAACAGCGCCGGCGTGATCATCGACGCCGTCCGCGCCGCGAAGATCGCCAAGGACCGCGGCATCGGCGGCCCGATCCTGTCGGCCTCCAGCTACTTCATGAAGTCGCCGCCAGTTCAGTACACCGACAGCGAGGCCCGCGACGCCGTCGACGACTTCATCGCCGGTCGCATCGAGAGCTAGTCCCACCACCGCTCCGCCGAGACCTGCCTTCGGCGTCGTTCCCGGTCCCCGGGTGTGACGCTGGCGGCAGGTCTCGGCGCTTGCGGGTAGCGTCCCGGTCATGGTGGCGCTGCCGGCACTGCGCGAGGTCTTGGCGGGCCGTGACTTCCGCCGGCTGTACGGCGTCCGGCTGGTCGCCCAGACGGGCGACGGGCTGCTGCAGGCCGCCCTGGCCACCTTCGTGCTGTTCTCGCCGGAACGCGAGCCCGACGCCGTCAAGGTGACGGCCGCGTTCGCCATCCTGCTGCTGCCCTACTCCGTCATCGGGCCCTTCGCGGGCGTCTTCCTGGACCGTTGGCGCCGACGGAACGTCCTCGTCCGGGCGAATCTGCTCAAGGCGCTCGTCACCCTGCCGATCATCCTTCTCGTCCTTGCCGGGAACGACGGTCCGCTGCTCGGCCTGGTCGTGCTCACTGTCCTCGGCATCGGCCGGTTCGTCCTCGCGGGATTGTCCGCGTCCCTGCCGCACGTCGTCGCAGGTCGCGACCTCGTCACCGCCAACGCCCTGACGCCCACATCCGGCACGATCATGGCCGCCGTCGGCGCCCTAGTCGGCGTGGCCCTGCGTAGCGCCTTGGGCGGCGGCGACACGGGCAGCGCGGCCGTACTCGGCTGCGCGATGCTGGCTTACGTCGGATCGGCCGGGATCGCCGGGCTGCTCGCCGCTGACCGGCTGGGCCCCGATGGCCAGCGGCCCGGCGACACCGTCCGTGGCGTGGCGATCGGCCTGGTGGAGGGAGTGCGGGAACTACGGATCCATGCCCAGGCCGGGCGAGCGATCGCCGTTGTCGGCGCGCACCGCATTGCCTTCGGCGTCCTGACGGCCGGCGGGCTGCTGCTCGTGCGCTACACGTTCAACCAGGTGGGCGAGGCAGACAGTGCACTCAACGCATTCGCCTTCCTGACCGGGGCCGCCGCGGCCGGCGCCCTCGTCGGCGCCGTCCTCACCCCCGGGGCGAGCCGGCGCTGGGGTGCGGTGCGGTGGTCCGTGTTCGCCCTGGCGCAGGCAGCGGTGGTCGGCATCGGGTTCATCCTGGTCGGCGCGATGGCGCCGTCCTTCCCGGCCCTCCTCCTCGGCGCCGTGAGCCTGGGCTTCGCGGGCCAATCAGTCAAGGTCTGCTCCGACACGTTGGTGCAGCGGCACATCCCCGACGACCACCTCGGCCGGGTCTTCGCCCTCTTCGACATGATCGTGAACGTCTGCCTCGTGCTCGGAATCTCGGTCATGGCGATCGCGTCACCAACCAGTGGGCAGGCCCCGTTCGTCTACGTCGGGGTCGGCGCGATGCTGATTGCGGCAGCCTTGTGGTATCGACGCCACGACCCCCGTAGAGTCCGGACCGGCTCGGCCAGCGCAGGCTGACCAGATCGGGGCTGACATGAGCACGGACACCGCTACCCGCCGTTGGGGAGTGCGCTCGATCGCGTCGCTGCTCATCTTCCTTCTCGCCGCCGTCCTGACGCCGATCGCGCTGGTCGGGCACTGGGGACACCGCACCGTCATCGACAGCGAGCGCTACCTCGAGACCGTCGGCCCGCTCATCGAGCAGCCGGACGTGCAGCAGGCCCTGGCCGCGTCCATCACCGATGCCGTTGTCGAGAGGATCGACACCGAGACACAGGTCGAAGGACTCCTCAGCAGCCTGTTCCCCAACTCCTCGTTCACCGGGCCGCTTGCCTCGCCGATCGCGGCTGGCATCAACGGCCTCATCGGCGAACTGGTTGTCCGCTTCGTGGCCTCGGATCAGTTCCAGCAGGCCTGGATAGCCCTGAACCGAGCTGCGCAACGCGGGCTCATTGCCCTCCTCGAGGGCGGCCAGGAAGGTCCTATCCAGGTCAAGGGCGACGAGATCGTGCTCGACATCTCCTCGGCCCTCGCCGCCATCCAGACCCACCTCGTCGAGAACGGCATCTCGGCCGCCGCGGGGCTGACGCTGCCGGAAGGCGACCGCCAGATCGTGCTCGGCACGGTGCAGGGCCTCGGCCAGATCCGCTTCATCTACTCCTTGACCTCGCCGATCCTGCAGTGGTTCCCGCTGCTGGTCGCCGCCATGTTCGCGCTGTCGATCGCCCTCGCCCGCCGGCGGGCCCGCACCGTGGTGGCGGCAGGCATCGTGCTCGTGGGCGCCGCCGGTCTGATCGGCCTGGGCCTGAGCGCCGGCGAGGCCGGCTTCGTCGACGAGCTGGCCGGCACGCCGTTCGGCCCCGCCGCGAACGAGTTCTGGACGACCCTGCTGACGTACCTCGTGCTCGGCAACCAGGCGCTCCTCACCCTGGGCATCATCACGATCCTGGCCGGCTGGCTCGGCGGCCGCACGTCCCTGGCCCGGTACGTGCGCGGACACCTCGTGCGGGGGCTGGACCAGCTCGGCGACCGGTTGCCCGAGGGATTGCAGGGATTCCGGCAGACCGTGACGGGCGTGGCGCCGTACATCCGCTGGGTGATCTACCTGCTGGGCGGCCTGCTCGTCGTCCTGAACGACATCGCATCGCCCGCGACGGTCCTGTGGTGCGCCGCGCTCACGGCCGGCCTGATCACCGGCCTGCAGGTCCTGGTCAACCAGGAGCCGCCTGCGAACCTCACCGAGGTCGCGCAGCCCACCAGGACCGAAGCGCCTCAGCCGCTAGGGCAGGGTCCAGCGGGCCCCGGTCCAGCCTGAGGTCGAGCAGGAACTGGTAGGCCTCGCCGACCACCGGTCCCGGCGGGATGCCCAGGATCTCCATGATCGCCTTGCCATCAAGGTCCGGGCGGATGGACGCCATCTCCTCGTGCGCCTGCAGTTCCCGGATTCGCCGCTCCAGCGAGTCGTAGGAACGCTGCAGGGCCTGGGCCCGCCGCCGGTTGCGGGTGGTGCAGTCGGCGCGGGTCAGCTTGTGCAGGCGGTCGAGCAGCGGTCCCGCATCGCGGACGTATCGCCGCACGGCCGAATCGGTCCATTCGCCACTGCCGTATCCGTGGAAGCGCAGATGCAGCTCCACCAGCCGCGACACGTCATCGACCATGTCATTGGAGAAGCGCAGCGTCTGCATCCGCTTGCGGGTCATCCGGGCTCCCACCATCTCGTGGTGGTGGAACGAGACGCGGCCATCCGATTCGAACTTCCGGGTACGCGGCTTGCCGATGTCGTGGAACAGCGCGGCGAGTCGCAGGACGGGATCGGGTCCGGACGTCGGGTCGTGCTCCTGCTCCAGCACCATGGCCTGCTCGAGCACGGTGAGGGTGTGTTCGTACACGTCCTTGTGGTGATGGTGCTCGTCCTCCTCCAGCCGGAGCAGCGGCAACTCGGGCAGCACGTGCTCCGCGAGCCCCGTGTCGACCAGAAGCGCAAGCCCTCGCCGCGGGTCCTGCCCGAGCACGAGCTTGATGAACTCCTCGCGGATCCGCTCCGCGGAGACGATGGCCAGCCGGTCCGCCTGGTCGGCCATGGCGACGACGACTTCCGGGCTCACGTCGAACCGCAGTTGCGAGGCGAAACGGGCCGCGCGCAGCATCCGAAGCGGGTCGTCCCCGAACGAATCCTCCGGCCTCCCCGGCGTGCGGATGACGCCGCGGCCGAGGTCGCCCAGGCCGTCGAAGCGATCGACGAGGGCGAAGTCTGGCAGGCGCAGCGCCATGGCATTGATGGTGAAGTCCCGGCGGACCAGGTCCTCGCCCAGGTCCGTGCCATAGGACACGTCCGGCTTGCGCGACGCCGGGTCATAGGACTCGGACCGGTAGGTCGTCACCTCCACCTGCCGGCCACCGATGAGCCCGCCAACGGTCCCGAAGCGGACCCCGACGTCCCAGATGGTCTCGGCCCAGCCGGCCAGGATGCCCGTGACCGCATCGGGAGTGGCGTCAGTGGTGAAGTCGAGGTCCGGCGTGCTGCCCATCCTGCCGAGCAGGGCATCCCGGACCGGTCCCCCCACGAGGGCCACCTCATGCCCAGCGGCGGCGAACCGCTCGCCGAACTCGCGCAGCAGGCCGGCCAGCGGATCCAGCGCCGCCACGACCCGCGCCTGCGCATCGGTCTGCTCGGACAGGGCCACGGCCACAGAGCGTAGACGGCCGTGGGTCGCGGTTTATCCTGCCCGTATGGCCCGCTCCCGCACGCCAGCGCGGCCGCGGGTTCCCCGCGTGGAGGAAACGTCCGCGGGAGGCCTCGTCATCGACTTCGGCGCCGCCCCCCTCCGGGCCGCGCTGATCGCCCGGCACGACCGGCGCGGGCGACTGGTGTGGTCGCTCCCCAAGGGGCATGTCGAGGAGGGCGAGAGCCTGGCCGAGGCGGCCGTGCGCGAGGTGCGTGAAGAGACCGGCGTTCCCGCGAGCATCATCGACGCCCTTGGCGTCATCGATTTCTGGTTCATGGCTGACGACCGGCGGGTGCACAAGACGGTGCACCACTTCCTCATGCGGGCCGAGGGCACCGATCTGTCGGACGACGACCTCGAGGTCGTCGAGGTGGCCTGGGTGGCCCTCGACGAGGCCGTCGAGCGCCTGGCCTACCCGGACGAGCGGGCCTTGGTCGAGCAGGCCCTGGTCGGCATCGACGCGACCGGAGGCCGGCTCACGTGAGCCGATCGCTGCGGGGCCGGCAACTCGCGACCGCCCTGGTCGCGGCCGTTCTGTGCGGGGTGGCCGCCGCTGCCGGGCCCGGAGCCCACGCCGAGGAGTCGATCGCGCCTTCAGTGCTCGTCGCGATCGATTCCTTCACCCCCCTGGTGCCCGAGGCCGACGGCACGCTGACCATCAACGGTCGCGTCATCAGCACCGCCCGCACCGAACTCACCGATGTCTCGGTGACCCTGCGCCGCTCGCCGACGCCGCTCCAGGCCAGGAAGGACGTCGCCGCGGTGGCGGACAGTCCCCTGGCCCCCGAGGGCGGCGATCCCGACTCGGTGGTACTGCCGCAGACCCGCGTGGTGGTGGCCCCGGTGCTCCCGCCAGGCGGCCGAGCGGGGTTCCGCATCTCCCTGCCACTGGCCGATCTCGGACTGGCGACGGACGGCACCTACGTACTGAGCGTCGAGGCGACCGGGCGCGACGCGCGGGTCGACGCCGCCCCCCTGCGCAAGGGGATCGTGCGCACCTTCCTGCCGTGGTACCCGGACCCGGCAGCCGTCACCCCGGTCACGCTGGTGTGGCTGTGGCCGCTGGCCGACTGGCCGTCACGCGATGCCACCGGCGTTCTGCTCGACGAGCGCACGCCGGACGCCGTCGCAGAGGGCGGCCGGCTGGACCGCCTGGCGAGCGTGGGCAGCCGATTCGGCACCACCGTGTCCTGGATCGTCGATCCCGCGCTCCTGCAGACCGTCGACGACATGACCCGTGGCTACCAAGTCATGGTCGACGGCGAGATCACCGTCGGCGACCAGGAGGAGGCGGCCGCCCAGTGGCTGGACTTGGTGCGGACGGCGACGCAGGACCCGGGGGTCCGCTCGCTGCCCTACGCGGACATCGACGCGTCGTCCGTCGTCCGGGCCGGCATGACGAACGACGTGGTCCGCGCCGTGACGACAGGTCCGGGCATCGCTGCCGCCGCGCTTGGCTCGACCGCGCCGGGGGGGCTCTACTGGGCACCGTTCGGCCGCCTCGATCGCAGCGCCGCCAACGTGCTGGCCTCGGCCGGGGTCACCGCGATGGTGCTGTCCGCCGACGCGCTGCCCGTCACGGACGAGGCCGGGTCAGGCCTCGGCGAGGCAACCGCAGCGTTGCCCACCTCGTTCGGGGCGGTCCGGGCCGTGCTGGCCGACCCAGGGCTCTCGGACATCCTGTCCCTGCCGCAGCGCAGCGCGACGGAGGTCATCCAGGCCCGGCAACGCTTCCTCGCCGAGACGGCACTGATCGCGTCGACCATCCCGGCCGACCAGGGGGCCCGCACCGTGGTCGTCGCTCCGGCAAGCGTGCGATGGGACCCCGCCGCGTCCCTGGTCTCACCGCTCCTGCGGGCAACGCGTACGGCGCCGTGGCTGGCCTCGACCACCCTCGCGCAGGTACTGGACGCGGCCGCCTCCTCCACCAGCCGGCAGCGCGGCGGCTACGGGCAGAAGGCGCGCGACGCGGAGTTGCCCGCCGCCTACATGGCGTCGGTCGCCCGGGCGACCGCGATGCTCGCCTCGTTCACGTCGATCATCGACGACCCGACCGGCATCAGCGAGCCGTTCTCAGCAGCCCTCTTGCGAGCCGAGTCGGCCGCCTGGCGTTCCGACCTCGAGGGTGGTCGTGACCTCGTCGACTCGATCACGGACGACCTGCGGGCCAGCATGGGCCGGGTCCGGGTCCTGTCGGAAGGCACGATCACCTTCTCGGGCGACAGCGGCCGGGTTCCCGTCACGATCGCCAATGACCTCGACCGCTCGGTCACCGTCGGACTCGCCCTGGTGGGCCGGCCCTCGTTGCGCCTGGTGTCCGATCCGCTGACCGGCATCACCATCGAGGCGGGCAAGATGGCCAGCGTCGACATCTCCGCCCGTGTGGTGGGAGGCGATCCGCTCCCGGTCGAGGTCCAGCTCCTCGACGCCGACCAGGCGGCATATGGCCGGCCGGCCGAGATCACCCTGGCCTCGACGGCCTACGCAAGGGCCGCCGCCTGGGTCGTCGCCCTTGCGTTCGTCGCGATCCTCGTCTTCGTCGTGGTCGGCGTGACGCGCCGCATCCGCAAGGCACGGGCCGGCCGGCCCCGCCCCGATCTGGGACCGTAGCCGCATGTCCGTGCCCGACCCCGAGACGCAACCCGGCGACATCGACGCCAACCCTCCGTCCGCCGCCGGCGCCGCCCTCGCGCGCAACAGCGCGGTCATGGCCTCCGGAACCATCGCATCGCGCGTGACCGGTGTCGCGCGCGACATCGCGATGACCGCCGCACTCGGCTTCTTCCTGGTGTCGGATGCCTACTCGCTCGGCAACTCGCTCCCCACGGTGGTCTACATCCTCGTGATCGGCGGGGCACTCAACGCCGTGTTCATCCCCCAATTGGTACGGCGGATGAAGGAGGACGCCGACGGGGGGAAGGCCTACGCCGATCGCTTGCTGACCCTGGTCGCCACCACCCTTCTGGTCGTCTCGGTGCTCGCGGTGCTCCTCGCCCCCTGGATTGTCGATCTCTACACCCCGTCCGACTACCCCCAGGGCGCGTTCGACCTCGCGGTGGCGTTCGCCCGCCTGTGCCTCCCGCAGATCTTCTTCTACGGCGTCTACGCGATGCTGAGCCAAGTACTCAACTCTCGCGGCCGGTTCGGCGCACCCATGTTCGCGCCGATCGCCAACAACGTGATCGCCATCGCGACGTTCATCCTGTTCATCGTCGTCGCCGGCACATCGGCCGCAGCTGATGGTGCGCTCAGCACGGATCAAGTACTGATCCTCGGCGTCGGGACGACCCTCGGCGTCATCGCGCAGGCCCTCATCCTGGTCCCCGTCCTCTGGCGGACCGGCTACGTGTGGCGCCCCCGATTCGACTGGCGTGGGGCCGGGCTGGGCAAGGCCGGTGGCCTTGCCGCGTGGACCATCGGCCTCGTCCTCGTCAACCAGGCGACGTACCTGCTCATCACGCGACTGGCCACTCTGGCGAACGTCAATGCCGCCGACGCCGGCACGGTGGCCGCCGGACTCACGACCTATCAGAAGGCCCACCTGGTGTTCATGCTGCCGCACAGCGTCATCACCGTGTCGGTCGTGACGGCCATGCTCCCCGCGCTGAGCAGGGTGGCGCACGACGGCCGGCTCGGCCAGGTCGGCCGCGACGTCGCCAGCACCCTCCGGATGGTGGCCGTCCTCATCGTGCCGATCGCGGCGATCCTCATCGTCAACGGCTCGGCCGTTGCGGTCCTCCTGTTCGGCTACGGCGCGGCCACCCCCGAGCAGGCGCGCGTCATGGGACTGATCGTGTCGGTGTTCATGCTGGGCCTGCTGCCGTTCACCCTCTTCTACGTGCTGCTGCGCGGGTACTACGCGCTCGAGGACACCCGCACGCCGTTCTGGGTCACCGTGGTCTTCAGCGCGATCCTGCTCGGCCTGGTCTATCCCCTGTTCTACGTCGCGCCCACCGGCGGCACCCAGGTGGCGGCCATCGCCCTGGCCTACTCGATCGCCTATTGGCTGGTGTTCGGTGCCACGTGGTGGATCCTGGCTCGTCGGCTCGGTGGCATGGAAAGTCGCCGCACAGCCTCGGCCCTCGCCCGACTCCTCGTCGCTGGTGCAGTCGCGGTCGCCCTGATGGTCGGGGTCCTCATGCTGCTGCTCATCGCCGAGACCGGGCGGGTGGAGACGACCGACGATCGCGCCCTCCTGCTGCTCAACGTGGGGGTCACGTCCGTTGTCGGCGCTGTCGCGTTCGTGGTCGCGGCGTGGGCGATGCGCGTCCGCGAGGTCTCCGCCGTACTGTCATACGCAGGGCGGCTGGCCCGGCGTGGGAGACGATGATGCGGGCAACGGAACAACTCGGACGCTACCGACTCCTCGACCTCGTCACCCAGGACATCGGAGTCGGCGAGCGGCTGGACGTCTACCTCTGGCACGGCTACGACGAGATCCTCGACCGGCCGGTGGCCGTGCGCGTGCTGTCGGCCGACGACCCGCGCGGCCCTGCGGTCCTCGGCGCCGCCCAAGCGGCTGCCCGCGTCGATGACCGTCGACTGCTCCGGGTGCTGGACATCCTCAATCTCCCGCCCACCGCCACCGACCCGGCCCGCATCGCTGTCGTGAGCGAGTGGGCCTCGGGCCGCAACCTCGAGCGGACCATGCAGGACCGCGGCGGCTCACCGCTGGCGCCGGACCAGGCGCTGGCGCTGGTGGCCGAGGTGGCCAGGGCGCTCGCGTCGGCCCAGAAGGAGAACGTCAGCCACGGCCGTCTTCGGCCGTCGAGTGTCTTCGTCACCGATGCCGGCGAACTGCGGATCAGGGGCCTGGCCGTCGATGCCGCGCTGTTCGGCGAGCTCGACTCCGACGCGTCAGGCGACCGCGCCCAAGGGGACGTCGATGCGCTCGGCTGCCTCGTGTACCTCCTGACCACCGGATACTGGCCCGGTTCACAGCGCATCGATGCCCCGGAGGCCCCCCGGGCCAACGGCATTGTCCTGCCGCCTTCGCAGGTGCGCGCTGCCGTGCCGCGCAGCATCGACGACGTCGTGGCGAGGTCCGTGGCCGCCGCGGCACGACCGCGCGGGGTGGCCCGCGTCAGCGACGCGGCCGGGTTCTCCACCATGGTCGGCGCGACGCTGGACTACCTGGCGCCGACCACGACCATCGTGGCGGTGGCGCCAACGGGCGCCCAGCGCACCGTGCGACTGGCCGTCGTCGGGGCGCTGCGACTGGTCGCGGTCGTCTGCGCCGCAGCGCTGGTCGCCGGGATTGCCTGGGTCGGCTGGCAGTTGCTCACCGATCCCTCAGGCCGTCCTGCTCCGTCAGCCTCTGCGTCAAGCGACATCCTGACGTCATCGGCTCGCCCGGTCGATGACTCGGCCGCCACCGGGATCGAGCAGACCTACCCCGTCGAGTCATACCGGTCATACGACCCGTTCGGCGACGACAACGGCAACGGCAAGCCGGACCGGCGCAAGGGCCGGGAGAACGAGGAGCTCGCCGCCAGCGTCAACGATGACGATCCGGATACCGCGTGGGTGACCGACGAGTACGCCGGCCCCGACCTCGATGGGAAGCAGGGGGTCGGGCTGATCCTGGACCTCGGCGTGCCGCGCGACGTCCAGGAGGTGTCCCTCACCCTGGTCGGGCGCGGCAGCAACGTCGAGGTGAAGATCGCGGACAGGATCTTCCGCGACCCGGCGCTGTGGACCCCGCTGGCCAGCGGCGTCGGGGCTTCCAACCGCATCGAGGTGCGCGCGCCGCGGCCGGTCACCGGGCGCTACGTGCTGATCTGGTTCTCCCGGCTGCCACCCGCCGAGGAGGACGTCGGCCTGGGCCTGTACCAGGGCGGCGTCAGAAGCGTGGTCGTCCGCGGGTGACCTCTAGGCTCGCTGCCGTGACGCATGACGAGGCTTCGGACGCCGAACTCCTCGCTGCGCACGTCCAAGGGGACCCGCACGCGTTCGGCGTCCTCGTCGGCCGGCACCGAGACCGGCTGTGGGGCGTCGCACTGCGCACCACGGGGGACCACGAAGAGGCCGCCGACGCGCTGCAGGACGCCTTGATCTCCGCCTTCCGGCGCGCCGAGCAGTTCCGTGGCGACTCGGCCGTGACGACCTGGCTGCACCGGATCGTCGTCAACGCCAGCCTGGACCGGCTTCGGCGGCGGGCGGTCCGCAGCGCCTCGCCGCTGCCGGACGACGATGACAGCCTGCCCGGCGCCCTCGTCGCAGACCCCCGCGACGCGATGGACGTGCGCGAGACCCAGATGGTCATTGCCGCGGCCCTCGCCAGCCTCCCGACCGACCAGCGGGATGCCATCGTGCTCGTAGACGTCGAGGGCTGGTCGGTCGAGGATGCCGCCCGCATGCTGAACTGCCCCGAGGGGACGATCAAGAGCCGATGCTCCCGGGGCCGGGTCAAGCTGGCCAAACAGCTCTCCTTCCTGCGGAACCCTGACCCCATGGATCCCGTCGTAGAGCCGGAAGGAGGTGAGAACCGCAGTGCCTGAGCAGCAGATTCCCGACAGCCCCGACGAATTCGCCGAGGTGCGCGCGGCTCTCGCCGACCTGGACTTCCTGCGGCCCGACGGGTCACTGGCCGATCCTGGTGCGCCGGCGATGCCGGACGACGTATGGGCCCGCCTCGACCATGCCCTGGCGATGGAGGCAGCCACGAGGGCTGCGGAGACGCACGACAACGTCGTGGTCCTGTCCCATCCCCGCCGCCGCTGGGCCGGTGGCCTGGTCGCCGCCGCGATGACAGTCGTCGCGGTCGGGGCCGCTGTCGTGGTGGTTCAGGGAGCCGCGACCCAGTCGATCGTCGCCACGGAGGCCACGAAGCAGGTCGCCGCCGCCGAAGGGCCTGCGGCTCTGGCCGAGGCACCCGCGGAGGGCGGCACCGAGGACCTCGCCGCGGCCGCTCCCGCACCGGCCACCTCGGCCGTGGTCCCGGCGTCGCGCATCGTGATGGCCAGCAACACCGATTACACGCAGGACGGCCTGCGCGGCCAGGTGTCCACGATGGTCAAGGAGCGCTTCGCCACCCCCGAGGACGCCTACGCCGATGTGGCGGTACCGGTCGAGCTGCCGGTCGTCGGCGGTTTCACGCAGTCCTGGGAGGCCCTGCGGGACTGCCTGGAGTCACTGACCCGTTCGTCGACCATCCAGGCCCTCGTCGTGGATCGCGGAACGTTCAACGGCTCCGCCGCCGGGGTGATCGTCGCCCCCGAGGAGGCGGCTGCTGGCCTGTTCGACGTCTGGGTCGTCAACGAGGACTGTGAGCAGTTGATGGCCCCCCTGGAGAACTTCGCGCTCTATGAGTGGACGCCGTAGGCCGACCCCCGGGTGCCGGGAATGGGCCCGCCCGTAGGATCGTTGAGCACGTCAGTGGATACCCCCTGAGGTATCCACCCACCGGCCTGGAGAGGGGTTGGCTCGCGTGAGCGACGTCAGGAACGTGATCATCGTGGGCTCCGGCCCGGCCGGCTACACGGCCGCCGTGTACGCCGCCCGCGCCCAGCTCGCCCCCCTCGTCTTCGAAGGCTCGGTCACGGCCGGCGGCGCCCTCATGAACACCACCGAGGTCGAGAACTTCCCGGGCTTCACCGACGGGATCGTGGGCCCGGCCCTCATGGAGGCGATGCGCGCCCAGGCGGCCAGGTTCGGTGCCGAGCTAGTCACCGACGACATCACCAGCATGGACCTGTCCGGACCGGTCAAGACCGTCGTCGACGGATCCGGCACCACCCACCGGGCCCGGTCGGTCATCCTGGCCATGGGCTCGGCCTACCGCGAGCTGGGCCTGGAGAACGAGAAGCGACTGTCCGGGCACGGTGTGTCCTGGTGCGCCACCTGCGACGGCTTCTTCTTCCGAGACCAGGACATCGCCGTGGTAGGCGGGGGCGACTCCGCGATCGAGGAGGCCACCTTCCTGACCCGGTTCGCGAAGTCCGTCACCCTCGTGCACCGCCGGGACGCCCTGCGCGCCTCGAAGATCATGGTCGAGCGCGCCTTCGCGAACCCCAAGATCGCGTACGCGTGGAACAGCGAGGTGGCCGACATCGCCGGCGACGCCAAGGTGTCCGCCATCACCCTGCGCGACACCGCCACCGGGGACCTGCGCGAGCTCCCCGTCACCGGGCTGTTCGTCGCCATCGGACATGATCCGCGATCCGAGCTCGTCAAGGGCCAGGTCGAGCTCGACGACGAGGGCTACGTCCAGGTCGCCGGGCGCAGCACCGCCACCAGCCTGCCGGGCATCTTCGCCTGTGGCGACCTCGTCGACCACACGTACCGTCAGGCCATCACCGCCGCAGGGTCTGGCTGCGCCGCCGCCCTCGACGCCGAGCGCTACCTCGCAGCGAGCGAGTAGCCTGACCGGACATCGGCCGCACACCCCGCAAACCGACACTCACACCCGGAGAAGACACATGGGAGCAACGAAGAAGGTCACCGACGCCACGTTCGCCGACGACGTGCTGCTCAGCGACAAGCCGGTGATCGTCGACTTCTGGGCGGAGTGGTGCGGGCCTTGCAAGATGGTGGCCCCGATCCTCGAGGAGATCGCCTCCGAGAACGACGGCGTCGTCATCGCCAAGCTCAACGTCGACGAGAACCCGCAGACGGCAGCCTCGTACGGCATCACGTCGATCCCGACGATGAACGTCTACAAGGGCGGCCAGATCGTCAAGACCATCATCGGTGCCAAGCCCAAGGCCGCGCTTCTAGCGGACCTCGCTCCGTATCTGTAGTCCGGTGACCCCGGGGGAGCCCGACGCCGGGCTCGCCGAGCAGCCCGCTGAGGCTGTGCCGGCATGATGCGTCGTGGTGCCCGGGGGCCTGCGGTGGCCGAGGTTCGCGCACGGCTCACTCAGTTGGGGTTGTGCGCGGATCTCGCCGAGGACCCGCTCGTGTTTGACGACGTCCTCGATCACGCCGTCCGCTCCTTCCAGCAGGAGCGGGGCATCACGGTCGACGGGATCGTGGGTCCGCAGACCTTCCGTCGCCTCGAGGAGGCGCGCTGGCAGCTCGGCGACCGCGTGCTCTCGTACACCCCCGGCCACGTCATGAGTGGCGACGATGTGACGGAACTGCAGCGTCGGCTCAGCGAGCTCGGCTTCGCGGCAGGACGCCAGGACGGGCTGTTCGGCCCGCAGACGGACACGGCTCTGCGCGAGTTCCAGGCGGGAGTCGGGGTCACCGCCGACGGGACGTGCGGCCCGGACACCTTCCGGGCCTTCGACCGGCTCGTGCGCACCGTCTCGGGCGGCAATGCGACCACGCTCCGCGAGCACATCACCCTGGCCGAGCTCCAGACGGGAGTAGCCGACAAGGTGGTGGTCCTTGATCCCGGGGATGGCTCGGGAGCCGATGTCTGCCATGCCATCGCGGTACGGGTCGAGGGCCGGCTTGCCGCGCTGGGCACGCAGGTGCTGCTGACACGTGCCCTGCAGGCGGATGCGCCGGACGACCGGGCGCGTGCCCAGTTCGCAAACGAGACGGGCGCCGACATCGTCCTGTCGCTCGGGGTCAATCACGTCGCCAGTCCGATGCCGAACGGTGTGGTGACCTTCTACTTTGGCGAAGCGCACGGGGGTGCGCACTCACCAGCGGGCCGTATCCTGGCCGAGCTCGTGCAGGATGAACTGCATGCCCGGACCGACCTGCTGGACTGCCAGACCCATCCGCGCAGCTGGGACCTCCTGCGCCTGACCAAGATGCCGGCGATCAGGGTCGAGATGGGCTACCTCTCGAACGAGGCCGATGCCCGGCGGCTGGTAAACCCCGCCTTCCAGGACACGGTGGCCGAGGGCCTCGCCGCAGCCGTGATCAGGTTCTGCGCCCCGCGCTGACGCAGGCTCAACCGGCGGGCCGGTAGGCCTCGGCCGCTGCACGCGGCCAGACGAGCCGGGCGACGAACCCCAGCAGCACACCCGCCGCCACGAGACCGGCGAGTGCCAGCAGACGCCGCATGTCAGGGATCCCTTCGCCGGGCCCTATCGTAAGTCGTCATGACCCTGGCGGGACAGGGCAGGAATCGCGGCACGGCTGCGGATGTGGAGGTGACGATGACCGGCACACGGCTGGATCCCTGGGTGGATGCATACGCCAGTCGCGCCCACGCCATGCGAGCCTCCGAGATCCGGGCACTGTTCGCCGTCGCGTCCCGCCCCGAAGTCGTCTCGCTCGCCGGCGGCATGCCTTTCGTGCAGGCGCTACCCGTGGAAATGCTCGCCAGCACGGCTCAACGGCTGCTGTACGAGCGTGGAGACGTGGCCCTGCAGTATGGCTCCGGCCAGGGCGATGTCACCCTGCGCGAGCAGATCCTGCAGGTCATCGCGGAAGTGGGCGTCACCGCTCACCCGGACGACATCGTGGTGACCACGGGCTCGCAGATGGCCCTCGACCTCGTCACGCGAGTCTTCTGCGACCCCGGCGACGTCGTGCTGGTCGAGTCCCCCTCCTACGTAGGTGCGCTCGGGGTGTTTCGCTCGTACGAGTGCAACGTCGTGCACGTCGCGATGGACGAGGAGGGCCTTGTCCCGTCCGCTCTAGAGGAGGCGATCGCCCGCGTCCGCTCGGCTGGCCAGCGGATCAAGCTCATCTACACGATCCCCAGCTTCCACAATCCGGCCGGCGTCACTCAAGGGCCCGCTCGCCGCGCGGAGGTGCTGGCGATCGCCCAGCGTGAGGGCATCGCGCTGCTGGAAGACGACCCGTATGGACTGCTCGGCTTCGAGGGCGAGCCTCCGCGTGCGATCCGGGCCGATGACGCCGATGGGGTCATCTACCTGGGCTCGTTCTCCAAGACCATCGCCGCGGGCCTGCGCGTGGGCTGGGCTGTCGCCCCGCATGGCGTGCGAGAGAAGCTCGTCCTCGCGGCCGAGGCCGCCGTGCTCTGCCCATCCAACTACGCGCAGCTCACCGTGTCGGAGTACCTCGCCACCCAGCCGTGGCGCGAGCAGATCAAGACGTTCCAGGAGGTCTACCGCGAACGCCGCGACGCACTGCTGGAGTCGCTGCAGGCCCTGATGCCCGAAGGCACAACGTGGACCATCCCGGCCGGCGGCTTCTACTCCTGGCTCACGTTGCCGCATGGACTCGACGCCACGGCAATGCTGCCCCGAGCCGTTGCCAACCTGGTCGCATACGTGCCAGGGACCGGCTTCTACGTCGACGGGCAGGGCCGCCAAAACCTTCGCCTGTCCTATTGCTACCCCGAGCCGGACCGCATCCGCGAGGGCGTGCGGCGGCTCGCCGCGGTCATCGAGTCCGAGCTCGAGCTCGCCCAGACCTTCGGCACAACACACGGCCTGAATCCCGTGTCGGGCACGTCCGTGCCGGCGCCCAACCTGCAGTAGGAGCGGCATGCACGTACTGGTCCTCGCGGGCGGCCTGTCCGCGGAACGCGATGTTTCGCTGCGCTCGGGCCGCCGAGTGGCGGAAGCGCTTCGCACCGACCGTCCCGACTGGGAGGTGCGCGAGCACGATGTCGATGCTGGGCTGCTCGCGCGCCTCCGCGATCACCGTCCTGACTGCATCGTGCCACTCCTGCATGGTGCGGCCGGCGAGGACGGCGCTCTCCGGGATGTGCTGGAGTCATTGAGGATTCCGTTCCTCGGCTCGCCGGCGGCGGCCAGTCGACTGGCCTTCGACAAGCCGGTGGCAAAGCGGCTCGCGGAACAGGCGGGCATCAATACGCCGCCGTGCGTGGCGATGCCGCAGTCGACGTTCCGTGAGCTCGGTGCCAGTGCAGTCCTCGACGCCGTGGTCGACCAGGTGGGGCTGCCGCTCGTCGTCAAGCCGACAAAGGGAGGGTCATCCCTAGGCACATCCATCGTGCACCGGTCGGCCGACCTGCCCGCCGCCATGGTCGGGGCGTTTGCGTACGGCGACGTCGTCATGCTCGAGCGCTACATCGCCGGGGTCGAGGTGGCGGTGAGCGTCTTCGAACGCGACGCCGACCTGCTGGCCCTGTCCGCTGTGGAGATCGTGCCGCCAGGCGAGCTGTACGACTACAGCGCTCGGTACACGGCGGGAACGACTGAGTTCTTCTGCCCGGCTCGACTCGCTGATGAGTCGGCCCGCGGCGCGCAGGCGGTGGCACTCGATGTGCATGCGCTGCTCGGGCTGGTCGACTTCTCGCGCACCGACCTCATCGTCGACGCGGAAGGGCGTCCGTGGTTCCTCGAGGTGAACGTGGCGCCGGGAATGACCGAGACATCCCTCTTCCCGCAGGCGCTGGCCGAGGCCGATCTTGCTCTCGGTGACCTGGTGGCTGGACTGATCGAGGTCGCCGTCAACCGTTAGCGGCCAGGCTCCCCAGCCGGTCATCGTCCGGCTATCACGTCCGCGATCCGGGCAGCGTCGGAGGCGTCGGCGCACTCGATGACAATGCGGCCACGCGACCGTGACGTCGTGAACCCCTCGAAGCCAACGGTGGTGTCGAGCACACCACCGATCCGCTCGGTCGACTCCGTCAGGGCGTCAGAGACATCCGGATCACGAGGCACGGAGACCCTGCGCCGGCGCTTGCGGGTCTCAGGGGTACCAACGAGGACGATCTCCTCGACCGCGCGCACGCTCAGTCCCTCAGCGACGATTCGCTGGGCCAAGGCATCCATGGCAGCGGGATCGTCCAGGGCGAGCAGGGCCCGGGCGTGCCCCGCGCTGATGACGCCGGCAGCGACCCGGCGCTGGACATCCGGGGGCAGCTTGAGCAGTCGGAGGGTATTGCTGACCTGCGGGCGCGATCGTCCGATGCGCCGGGCGAGTTCGTCCTGCGTGCAGCCGAAGTCCGACAGGAGTTGCTGGTAGGCGGCGGCCTCCTCCAGGGCATTGAGGTCGGCCCGGTGCAGGTTCTCAAGCAAGGCGTCGCGGAGCATGGCGTCGTCGTCTGTGTCCCGGATGATGGCCGGGATGACGGCCAGGCCGGCCTCCCGGCAGGCGCGCAGGCGTCGCTCGCCGGCGACGAGCTCATAATTGCCGCCGGCGCCCCGCCGAACGACGACCGGCTGGAGCAGGCCGATCTCCTTGATCGAGAAGACCAACTCCGCCAGGGAGTCCTCGTCGAACACCTCCCGGGGCTGGCGCGGGTTCGGGACTACCACATGGATGGGCAATTCGGCATAGGTGGCGCCAATGGCCGCCTCGGTCACGGGACCCACGGTTCCCCCTGCCGACGAAGCGTCCACATGCTGCCCGTGGTCGGCTGGCGGGGACGGATCGACACCCGGAATCAGTGCGCCCAGGCCCCGGCCTAGGCCGCGCTTGGGCGCCGCCATGAATCCTCCAATCGGGGGACAACTAGCCCCTATTTGTCGCTTTTACTATATATTGTCTGTGGATAAGTCTGTGGATTGCGCCGGAACAGCGCCCATGCCGGCGAGCTGGGCGGCCGCCTCCCGATAGGCAATGGCCCCTGGCGATGCGGGGTCGTACGTGATCACCGTCTGTCCGTAGGAAGGGGCTTCCGAGAGCCGGACGGAACGGGGGATCACCGTGTCAAGAACCTGGGCGCCGAAGTGGGTGCGCACTTCGTCGGCCACCTGCGACGCGAGGCGGGTGCGCCCGTCGTACATGGTCAGCAGAATGGCCCCCACCTGGAGGCCAGGATTGAGGTGGGTCCGCACCATGTCGACCGTCCGCAGCAGTTGGGACAGGCCCTCGAGGGCGTAGTACTCGCACTGGATGGGCAGCAACAGCTCCCGGGCGGCCACCAGCCCGTTCAAGGTCAGCAGGCCCAGGCTCGGCGGGCAGTCAAGCAGGACGATGTCGACCTGGTCCTCGTGTCCGGCTCGGTAGGAGTCGATGGCCCGCGACAGTCGGTACTCCCGGGCCACCTGGGCGACCAACTCGATCTCGGCCCCGGCCAGATCGATCGTCGCCGGAACCACCCAGAGGCCAGGAACATCCGGGCACGGCTGTACCACGTCGGCGATCGTGGCGTCCGAGGTGAGCACCTCGTAGATGCCTTCGGTTCCCTCGTGATGGTCGACGCCGAGTGCGGTTGAGGCGTTGCCCTGGGGATCCAGGTCGATCACCAGTACCCGGTGGCCGGACTGTGCCAGTGCCGCGGCGATGTTGACCGTGCTGGTGGTCTTGCCGACGCCGCCCTTCTGATTGGCGACGGTGATGATGCGGGTCACTCGGGCCAACCCAGGCCCGTGGTGCTCGTTTCACGTGGAACATCGTGTGCCGCGGCCTCGCCGCGCTGCTCATCGACTGTCTCGGGCCACCCCAGCCCGCTCACGGCGTGGCTGTCGGTGTCGGGCATGGCGTCATTCTGCCGTACCACGGATACCCGTGATGACGGTTGTCGGGGGATCGACGACCCCGGTCCCGCACACCCGCACCTCCAGGGCGACGAGGCCGGCGGCGGCGGCCTGGGCTGCTGCCTCCGCCAGTTCGTCTGGAGCGCTGGAGCCCTTCAGTGCGACGAGCCGCCCACCCTCGGCCAGCAGCGGAGCCGTCCAGCCCACCAGGCGTCCCAATGGAGCCACGGCCCGAGCGGTGACGACGTCGACCGGCTCCCAGCCGCCCTCGAGCGGGGCCTGCTCGCCGCGGACGCGGACCACGCGCACGCGATCGGACAGATTCAAGGCCTGCACGGCTTCAGTGAGGAAGACCGTGCGCCGCAGAAGTGGCTCAAGGAGGTGAACCGTGACATCCGGCCGGACGATTGCCCAGACCAGTCCGGGCAGGCCCGCGCCACTCCCGACATCGGCCACCGAGGCTCCGGGGGGAACGAGGCCCAGCGACGGCTCGGCGACGACGGCGCAGTTGAGGAGGTGGCGCTGCCACAGCCGAGGGACCTCTCGCGGGCCGATCAGCCCACGCTCGACTCCGGGTCCGGCGAGCAGGTCGGCGAACGCCTGCAGCGGCTCCGCGTAGGGGGCCAGCCAACCAGGCAGGTCGGGCGGGTCCGTTTCACGGGAAACCATGGGAGCTACGCGGTGCGGATGACCACGTAGCGGGACGGCTCGTCCCCTTCGGACTCGCTCGCCAAGCCTGCGGCGGCCACGGCATCGTGCACGACCTTGCGCTCGAACGGAGACATGGGGTCCAGCCGAACGGGAGCTCCGGTGCGCTGGGCCTCAGCGATCGCGGACTCGGCCAGGGTCACCAGTTCGGCGCGGCGAGCCGCGCGGAAGCCGGCCACGTCCAGCATCAGGCGGGACCGCTCACCGGTCTCGCGCGTCGCGGCCAACCTGGTGAGCTCCTGCAGTGCGTCCAGCACCGCCCCGTCTCGACCGACCAAGTGATCGAGGTCCCCCGCGGCCGCTTCCTCCACCACGACCATGGCGCGGCTGCCCTCGACCCCGACCTCGATGTCATAGTCGAGGTCCGCGATCTCCAGCAGGCCTTCGATGTAGTCGGCGGCGGCGTCGCCCTCCTCCTCAAGCAAGGCGGCCTTCCCCGACTTCCCCTTCTGGCCGGTCTCGCCCTGTGCCGTCTCGCCCTGTGCCGTCTCTGGGGGATCGACCAGGTGCTCCTGCTCGACCTGCTCCACATTGTCGGACTGGTCGATGATCGTTGCGTCACTCATGAACTGCTCCACGTGATCAGGGGGTCCGCGGACCCAGGGACGTCGGCGTGGCCGCCGATGCTGCTACTTCTTCTTGCGCTGGCTGCGTGACTGCTTCTTCGGCTGCACTCGGGCAGGATTATCCGACACTGTGTCGGAAACTTCGGTCCCGGGGTCGGTGGGCGGCGCGGGGAGTTGCTTCGCCGCGGACTTCGCCCGTTGTCGCGCCTCCTTGGCGTCGTACGCCGGCGTCCCCGGTTGCGGGTTGTTGCGGATGACCCAGAACTGCTGTCCCATCGACCACAGGTTCGTGGTGAACCAGTAGATGAGGACGCCGATCGGGAAGTTGATGCCGGAAACCGCGAAGATCACCGGGAAGACGTACAGCAAGATCTTCTGCTGCTTGACCATCGGATTGTCAGGGGCACTGTTCTTGACGATCAACTGGCGCTGGGTCAGGAAGGTCGTCGTCGTCATACAAATGATCAGGATGATGGCCAGGATCCGGGTGGCCGTCGGGTTCGGAGTCTCATCCGCGTTCATGAAGGTGCCGTACAGCGGCACCCCGAATATCTCGGCCGAGTGCGCCTGCGGGAGCAAGCCGAAGTACTGATCCCAGGCGAAAACGCCAGGTGCATCCGACTGCGGATTCGCGACGTTGTACATGGCGATGCCCTGCAAAACACTAAACAGGGCAAAGAAAATCGGGGCTTGCAGGATGATCGGAAGACACGATGCGAGCGGGTTCGTCCCGGTCTCGCGGTAGAGCTTCATCATCTCCTGCGACTGCTTCTCGCGGTCTCCTGCGTACTTCTTCTGGATCTCCTTCATCTGCGGCTGGATCAACTGCAGGTTGCGCTGGCTCTTGATCTGCCGGACGAACAGCGGGATGAGCGCGATACGGATCACGACGACGAGCCCCATGATCGACAGCACCCACGTCCACCCGCTGGCGGGGTCCATGCCGATGGCCGTGAACAGCCCATGGAAGGTGACGAGGATCCAGCTGACCGCGATCTTCAGCCAGTCGAGAATGAACAAGGTCGTCGGCCTTCCCTAGGTGCCTGGACGGGCGTCGGGCACGCTGCGAGTGCCCATCGTTCCAGATCGCGGTTCGCCGTTTGGATGCACGTCCGGTAACCAGCGTCCCACGGCCGGAACCGGGTCCACTCCCCCCTTGTTCCACGGGTTGCAGCGCAGGATTCGCCAGGCCGTCAGGATGCCGCCTTTGACGCCTTGGTGGGTCCGGACCGCCTCGAGGCCATACGCCGAGCAGCTGGGATGAAAACGGCAGGTGGGCGGCAGCACCGGAGAGATCACCATGCGGTACAGGCTGATGATCCCGATCAGCAACCAGGTCAGGATGAACCCCGCGCTGTGGTCCCAGGCCCAGACCACTGCGCGCCACGACCCGGACAGGACCGTCATCGGCTTCTGGTCACCGCACGGCCGAGCGCCTGGTCGATCGCGCCGGCCACCTGCGCCGACAGCTCCGGGTCTTCGGCCGCGCCTGGCAGTGCCCGCAGCACGACCGTGGTCCCGGACGGCAGTGCGGGCAGCAGGCCCACGACACTGGCCCGGAGCCGTCGGGCCACGCGGTGCCGGACGACCGAGCCGCCAACGGACCGGCTGACGATCAGTCCCGCCATGGCCGTTGACAGGGTCGGCTCGCTCGGGCTGGGCGGCAGAACGTAGGCGATGACACTGCGCCTGGCCGCCTTGCTGCCGCCGCGAGTGACGGCCCGGAACTGCGCCGCCGACCTCAGTCGGTAAGCGGCGGGAAGCACGAGGCTAGGCGGAGAGCTGCTCGCGGCCCTTGCCGCGACGCGCGGCGATGATGGCCCGACCCGCCCGGGTGCGCATCCGAGCCCGGAAGCCGTGGGTCTTCGCCCGACGGCGGGTATTGGGCTGGAAGGTGCGCTTCATGGGTGGACTCCTGAGAAAACGGGGAAGGCGGCAAACGCGGATCGAATGCTGCGATCAGCCGCATCAGCGTACGGAACCCACTGTGGATGGGTCAAACCGGCCATCCCAGCGGGCTGCCGAGTCGATTCTCCCCCTCGGAAAGGACACCACTTGTCTGCTGACGCGGGTTCTGGCTAAGGTCACCGGACCTGTTCCACATCTGTGGATAAACATGTGGACAGCCTGCCGATAGGGGACTTCATGGACCAGACCGACGACCTCGAGCAGGTCTGGGCCACCGCAATCGCGACCCTGTCCGATGGCAGCCTGACTCCGCAGCAGCGAGCGTTCGTCGACCTCACCCGGCCTATCGGCCTGGTCAACGACACGGCCCTCATCGCGGCGCCCAACGAGTTCACCAAAGACGTCCTGGAGACCCGGCTGCGTCCCGTCATCGTCGAGGCACTGTCGGCCACCCTCGGCCGCGACATCAGGATCGCCGTGACCGTCGAGGATTCGGTCGACCCCGCCCTCGACGAGACCACCGACGAGGTGGCCGATGCCACCTATGCCGATCCGGGGGCACCGGTCGCCCTCTCTCCCGACCGCCGCGACGAGTCGGCGCGGCCGGGCACCGGGTCGCCGGGCACGCGCAGTGAAGACGGTCGGCTCAACGACAAGTACACCTTCGAGACGTTCGTCATCGGGTCCAGCAACCGATTCGCCCACGCGGCTGCGGTGGCCGTGGCCGAGCAGCCTGCGCGCGCCTACAACCCGCTGTTCATCTACGGCGGTTCCGGCCTGGGGAAGACCCACCTGCTTCACGCGATCGGGCACTACGCCCGCACCCTGTACAAGGGCACGCGGGTCCGCTACGTCAGTTCCGAGGAATTCACCAACGAGTTCATCAACAGCATCCGCGACGATAAGGCCGCGAGTTTCCAGCGCCGCTACCGCGACGTTGACATCCTGCTCGTCGACGACATCCAGTTCCTGAGCGGAAAAGTCCAGACGCAGGAAGAGTTTTTCCACACCTTCAACACCCTTCACAACGCCAATAAGCAGATCGTCGTCACCTCGGACTTACCCCCCAAGCAACTCCCGAGCTTCGAGGATCGCATGCTGTCCCGCTTCGAATGGGGCCTCATCACCGACGTCCAGCCGCCCGACCTCGAGACCCGCATCGCGATCCTGCGCAAGAAGAGCGCGCAGGAGCGGCTCGTGGCACCGCCTGAGGTCCTGGAATACATCGCATCGAAGATCTCGAGCAACATCCGTGAACTCGAGGGTGCCCTTATCCGCGTCACGGCATTCGCGAGCCTCAATCGCCAGCCGGTTGACCTTGCCACGACCGAGATCGTCCTGAAGGACCTGCTGCCGTCGGACACCGGACCCGAGATCACCGCGGCCCAGATCATGGCCGCCACCGCCCAGTACTTCGGCGTCACGGTCGACGACCTGTGCGGCTCCAGTCGTTCACGGGTACTCGTGACGGCCCGCCAGATCGCCATGTATCTATGCCGCGAGTTGACGGATCTGTCGCTGCCCAAGATCGGGCAGGCGTTCGGGGGACGAGACCACACCACGGTGATGCACGCCGACCGCAAGATCCGGCAGTTGATGGCGGAGCGGCGGAGCCTGTTCAACCAGGTCACCGACCTGACCAGCAGGATCCGGTCGCAGCCGCGCACCATGGTGTAGTTGACCGTCCCGTTACATCACACGCGTCACAGATGTTCTCTCTGTCCCCATCCTTTCCCCACCTGTGGACAGAGCGATCCCGGTGACAGCCGTGGATAGCCTGTGGATAACGTCGTCGCCAGTAGGTCGAATTCCTCCCGACCGGTGGACAACATGCGCCGGCCTGGTCGGTGGACGTCAGTCAGCCCGGAACTGGCCTCGGTTATCCACAGTATGTTGGGGTCCGTCCCCAAGGCCTTGGGATGGCGCCACGCTGTCTGACCGGGTAAAACGGCAGTTGTCCACGCGATCCACAGGACCTACGACGATGACGACATCTTCAGTGGGATATGTCAGTGAACAACCATGTGGGCAAGGACCGTGGATAACCGCGTCGCCATGCCAAGGTAACCGCAGCAGGGGCGCTTTCTGCCAGACTGACCCCTCTTGCTGACTATGGAGGACATCGTGAAGCTTCGGGTCGAGCGTGACGTGCTCGCGGAGTCGGTCGCCTGGGCTGCCCGGACCCTGCCCTCTCGCCCCTCTCTTCCGGTGCTCGCCGGCCTCGTCCTCAACGCGTCGGAGACCGGCCTGACCCTGAGCTCGTTCGACTACGAGGTGTCCGCCCGCGTCGACGTTGCAGCCGATGTCGCGACTCCAGGCACGACCTTGGTGTCCGGCCGACTCCTAGCTGACATCGCTAGGTCGTTGCCACCCCAACTCGTTCAGATCGAGAGTGAGGGGACGCGGATCTCCATCACCTGCGGAAGGTCGTCCTTCACCCTCCCCACCCTCCCGGTCGAGGACTACCCGCAATTGCCGGTGATGCCCACGGCATCAGGCACGGTTCCTGGGGGCATGTTCGCGTCCGCCGTCGCTCAGGTGGCGATCGCCGCGGGCCGCGACGACACATTGCCGACCCTCACCGGCATCCGCATGGAGATCGAGGGGTCCTCCATCATCCTGGCTGCCACCGATCGCTACCGGTTGGCCGTGCGTGAGTTCATTTGGTCGCCCCAGGCCCCCTCCGTGTCCAGCCGTGCGCTTGTGCCGGCCAGGACCTTGGCCGACACGGCTAAGTCGCTCGCGGATGTCGACGTCGTCGTCATAGCGCTGTCGGACGGCGGAGCCGGCGAAGGACTCATCGGGTTCGAGGGACACGGTCGTCGCACGACCACGCGGCTGCTGGATGGTGAGTTCCCGAAGTACCAGTCCCTCCTGCCGACTGAGTCCGCGGCGGTCGCGAACGTTGATACCTCCGCCCTCATCGAGGCCGTGAAGCGCGTGGCACTGGTGGCCGAGCGGAACACCCCAGTGCGGCTGGAGTTCGAGGGAACCGAGCTCACTCTTCGGGCCGGCACAGGAGAGGACGCCAAGGCCGTTGACGTACTGGAGAGCGCGCTCGACGGCGACTCCATCGACATCGCGTTCAACCCCTCGTACCTGCTGGACGGCCTGGCGGCCGTCGGGACTGCGGTCACCCGGTTCAGCTTCACCCAGCAGAGCCGGCCGGCCGTTCTCACCGGCGTATCCGACGACGGCACTGTCAGCGATGCCTACAAGTACCTCCTGATGCCCGTCCGCCTCACCGGCTGATCTTCGTGTGGGTGAAGGAGGTCCGGCTGGCCGACTTCCGTTCCTACGAGAACATCACTGTCGCTCTCGAGCCGGGCGTCACGTCCTTTGTAGGAGCGAACGGGCAGGGCAAGACCAACCTCGTTGAGGCCGTCGCCTATGCCTCGGTCCTCGCCAGCCATCGCGTTGCCACCGACGCGCCTCTCGTGCGCATCGGCGCAGAGCGAGCGGTCATCGGGATCGAGGTGGTCAGCCAGGATCGCTCGGTGCTGCTCGAGCTCGAGCTCAATCCGGGACGCAGCAACCGGGCTCGACTCAACAAGTCCCCCGTGGCCCGGCCCCGTGAGCTCGTAGGACTGGTGCGCTCGGTGATGTTCGCCCCCGAGGACCTGGCCCTCGTCAAAGGGGATCCTTCGGATCGCCGGCGCTTCATCGACGACGTTCTCGTGCAGCGGACTCCACGCATGCATGGCGTGAAGGCGGACTTCGATCGTGTTCTTCGCCAGCGCAACGCCTTGCTGCGGTCGGGTGCAGCGCACGGCGCGGATATCGATGGCACCCTTGGCGTCTGGGACGAGCAGCTCATTGATGCCGGCGCCGAGCTGGTCGCTGCCAGAGTCGCCGCGATCGAGGAGTTGCGCCCGCACGTGGCCGCCGCCTACTCACTCATCGCAGGCGGGCAGGACGCGGTGAGCGCCAGCGACCTGACCATGGTGTACGCCTCGAGCGCAGGCGAAGCTGCCCCGCAGCCAGCCGACCGGCAGCAGTGGCGGGAGGCCCTGCGCACTGCGCTCGCGGCCCGACGGCGGGAGGAGAGGGCCCGTGGCATCACGCTGGTCGGCCCGCATCGCGACGACATCACGCTGGTTCTCGGTGACTCGCCAGCCAAGGGCTACGCCTCGCACGGGGAGTCATGGTCGATCGCGTTGGCGTTGCGGATCGCCTCGCTCGACGTCCTGCAGTCCGATGGCGAGGACCCTGTCCTGATCCTCGACGATGTCTTCGCCGAGCTTGATGCGGCCCGACGCTCTCGGCTCACCGATCGGGTCAAGGCTGCGGCACAGGTCCTGATCACCGCCGCGGTCGACGACGACGTGCCGCGCGAGCTGAGTGGGCGGCGCCTCCGGGTCACGAAGGGGGCCGTCTCGGATGCCGGATGACCTCGACGTTCCGCCCGAGCCGATCCGCGAGCCGATCCCCGACCCGATCCCCGACCCGGCTGCGGCGGCGGCAGCCGCCGCTGCGGCGCTTCGCCGGGCGACGTCGTCCACCTCCCCCGCCACCGCGCCGCGTCGGCGGGGCGCGCGGGCTTCCTACTCCGACGGACGCGATCCGGCGCTCGTCGGTGACGCGCTCGAGCGGCTGATGCGCGACCTGGGCTGGACCGATCAGGCCGCGGTCGCGCGCCTGATGTCGGCGTGGCCGGCGGCGGTGGGGGCCGAACTGGCGGAGCACGTCACGCCAGCCGCGTTCGCGGATGGGGAACTGACCGTGCAGGCCGACTCCACCGCCTGGGCTACGCAGGTGCGCCTGCTGCTGCCCGCCCTCCACCGTGCCGTCAACGATGCGGTCGGCTCCGGGGTGGTGACCCGGATCTCGGTGGTGGGTCCGCAGGCTCCGTCGTGGTCCGCCGGTCCCCGTCGGGTGAAGGGCCGAGGCCCGCGCGACACGTACGGCTAGAAGGCCACTGAAGGCACCTGAACGCCGATAACCGCCACTTTTCGTAGGGGTGATTGTGACTGGGGGGTCCAGCCACCCCGAATGCCCCCTACGCCCCGTGGCGTGGCTATCGATGTCACCCCGAACAGGTAGACTGACGGGAGTTCTCGACCCGCCAGGAGCGGGACGCCATCCATCTCAAGGGGGCTCGCCCAGCGTGTCGTATGACGCCAGCGCGATCACGGTTCTTGAAGGCCTCGACGCTGTCCGCAAGCGCCCAGGCATGTACATCGGATCCACGGGGGAGCGGGGCCTGCACCACCTCGTCCAGGAGGTCGTCGACAACTCAGTCGACGAGGCGATGGCCGGGTACGCGTCCACGATCACGGTCACGCTGCTGGCCGACGGGGGCGTCAGGTGCATCGACGACGGCCGGGGCATCCCGGTCGACATCGTTGCCAGCGAGGGAAAGCCGGCCGTCGAGGTCGTCCTCACCGTCCTGCACGCCGGCGGCAAGTTCGGCGGGTCGGGGTACTCGGTGTCCGGCGGGCTGCACGGGGTCGGCGTGTCCGTCGTCAACGCCCTGTCCACGAACCTCGACGTCGAGGTGCGCCGGGACGGGCATGTCTACCGGCAGTCCTTCCTCCGCGGCGTTCCCACCGCTCCGCTCGCGAAGGGGGAGGCGTCCGACGACACGGGCACAACGATTACCTTCTGGGCCGACGGCGAGATCTTCGAGACCACTCACTACGACTTCACGACGCTTGCGCGGCGCTTCCAGGAGATGGCCTTCCTCAACAAGGGGCTGACCCTCGAGCTCATCGACGAGCGGGCCCCCGCCATCGTCGACTTCGACGACGAGTCAGAGCCGTCGGTCCCGGAGTCGGAACGGGTCCGCCGCGTGCGCTTCCACTACGAGGGCGGCATCGCGGACTTCGTCAAGCACATCAACGCCAGCAAGGGCGTCGCCAACCCATCAGTCATCGACATCGAGTCCGAGTCCGACGACCAGCGGATGAGCGCCGAGATCGCCATGCAGTGGAACACCACCTACAGCGAGTCGGTGTACACGTTCGCGAACACCATCAACACGACCGAGGGCGGCACCCACGAGGAGGGCTTCCGCTCGGCCCTGACGACGCTGATGAACAAGTTCGCCCGCGAATGGAACATCCTCAAGGAGAAGGACCCGAACCTCAGCGGTGATGACGTCCGCGAAGGGCTCACCGCGATCGTGAGCGTCAAGCTGGTGGAGCCGCAGTTCGAGGGGCAGACCAAGGCGAAGCTCGGCAACACCGAGATGAAGGCCTTTGTCCAGAAGGTCGTCAACGATCAACTCGGCGAGTGGCTGGAGAAGAACCCGGCCGAGGGCAAGGAGATCGCGCGCAAGGCGGTCAACGCCGCTACGGCGCGCATGGCTGCGCGCAAGGCGCGCGACCTCGCCCGCAATCGCAAGGGCCTGCTGGGCGGCGCCGGCATGCCGGGCAAGCTGATCGACTGCTCCAGCCGCGAGCCCGAGGAGTGCGAGGTCTACATAGTCGAGGGTGACTCGGCCGGCGGCTCGGCCCGCCAGGGCCGTGACCCCCGCACCCAGGCGATCCTCCCGATTCGCGGAAAGATCATCAATGTCGAGAAGGCCCGCATCGACAAGGTGCTGCAGAACAACGAGGTGCAGGCACTCATCTCTGCTTTTGGCACCGGCATCCAGGACGAGTTCGACATCAACCGTCTGCGGTACCACAAGGTTGTGCTGATGGCCGACGCCGACGTCGACGGCCAGCACATCCGCACGCTCCTGCTCACGCTGCTGTTCCGCTTCATGAAGCCCCTCGTCGAGCAGGGCTTCGTCTTCCTGGCGCAGCCACCGCTGTACAAGATCAAGTGGTCGCGAGAGGTCGCTGACTTCGCTTACTCCGATCGCGAGCGCGACGCACTCATCGAGGCCGGCATTGCGGCCGGGCGTCGGCTGCCCAAGGAGGAGGCCGTCCAGCGATACAAGGGCCTCGGCGAGATGAATGCCGACGAGCTCTGGGACACCACCATGGATCCCGAGCACCGCGTTCTGCTGCGGGTCACCCTCGACGACGCCGCCCAGGCCGACGAGATGTTCAGCGTGCTCATGGGCGAGGACGTCGAGTCACGCCGCAACTTCATCCAGCAGAACGCGCGTGACGTGCGCTTCCTGGACATCTGACCGCCACACCTGACGAGCATCGGAGAACCCTCGTGCCTGACGACGTGACCACCGAGGACGTCAGTCCCGGCCAGCATGGCCGTATCGAGCCGGTCGACCTCCAGACGGAGATGCAGCGGTCGTACCTCGACTACTCCATGTCGGTCATCGTGTCGCGGGCGCTCCCCGATGTGCGCGACGGATTGAAGCCGGTCCATCGACGGGTGCTGTACGCGATGTACGACGGCGGGTACCGGCCCGATCGCAACTTCTCCAAGAGCGCACGCGTGGTCGGCGATGTCATGGGCAGCTACCACCCGCATGGTGACAGCGCCATCTACGACGCGTTGGTCCGCCTGGCGCAGCCATGGTCCCTCCGCTACCCGCTCGTCCAAGGCCAGGGCAATTTCGGGTCCCCCGGCAACGACCCGGCCGCCGCCCAGCGGTACACCGAGTGCCGCATGGCCCCGTTGGCCATGGAGATGGTCCGCGACATCGACGAGGACACAGTCAACTTCGGGCCCAACTACGACGGCCGCACGCTCGAGCCGCTGGTCCTGCCGGCCCGGTTCCCCAACCTGCTGGTCAACGGGAGTTCGGGCATCGCGGTGGGAATGGCCACCAACATCCCGCCCCACAACCTGCGCGAGATCTCGGCCGCCGCGCAGTGGTTGCTGGCGCATCCGGATGCCGATCGCGAGGAGCGCCAGGCCGCGCTGACCGGCATCGTCAAGGGCCCGGACTTCCCCACGGGAGCACTGATCGTGGGCCGCAAGGGCATCGACGACGCCTACCGCACCGGCCGTGGCTCGATCACCATGCGCGCGGTCGTCACGGTGGAGGAGGACGCCCGCGGTCGCCAGGTCCTCGTGGTCACCGAGCTGCCGTACCAGGTCAACCCCGACAACCTCCTGCTGCGCATCGCCGAGCTCGTGGGCGACGGAAAGCTCACCGGGATCGCCGATGTCCGCGACGACTCGTCCTCGCGGACCGGCATGCGGCTCATGATCGAGCTCAAGCGCGACGCCGTGGCCCAGGTGGTCCTCAACCAGCTGTTCAAGCACACCCAGCTGCAGGACAACTTCGGCGCCAACATGCTCGCCCTGGTCGATGGCGTGCCGAGGACGCTCACCCTCGAGCAGTTCATCCGGTACTGGATCGCCCACCAGATCGAGGTCATCCAGCGCCGCACCCGTTACCGCCTGCGCAAGGCCGAGGAGCGAGCGCACATCCTGCGCGGATACCTCAAGGCTCTCGATGCCCTCGACGCGGTGATCGCCCTGATCCGCGCATCGGCGACCGTCGAGGACGCCCGGACCGGCCTCATGGAGCTACTGGAGATCGACGAGGTCCAGGCAACCGCGATCCTCGACATGCAGTTGCGTCGCCTGGCCGCCCTCGAGCGCCAGAAGATCATCGACGAGTACGAGGACCTCATGGCCCGGATTGCCGACTACGAGGGGATCCTGGCCAGCGAGCAGCGCCAGCGGACCATCGTGTCCGAGGAACTGGCCGAGATCACCGAGAAGTTCGGCGACGACCGGCGCACCGACTTCGTCGCCTGGGACGGCGATGTCACCGATGAGGACCTCATCGCCGAGGAGGACGTCGTCGTGACGATCACGTCGGGCGGCTATGCCAAGCGCACACGCGCGGACTTGTACCGGTCCCAGCGTCGCGGGGGCAAGGGAGTCAAGGGGGCGGCGCTTCGCCAGGACGACGTTGTCGAGCACCTCTTCGTCAGCACCACCCACCACTGGATCCTGTTCTTCACGAACAAGGGCCGGGTGTACCGGGCAAAGGCGTACCAGCTGCCGGAGGCTGGCCGTGACGCGCGCGGCCAGCATGTCGCCAACCTGCTGGCTTTCCAGGCCGACGAGACCATCGCGCAGGTCTTGGCCATCCCCAACTACGAGGCCACGCCCTTCCTCGTGCTGGCCACGCGCAGTGGCAAGGTCAAGAAGACCCGGCTCACCGAGTACGACTCCACCCGGCAGGGCGGCATCATCGCGATCAGCCTTGCCCCCGACGACGAGGTGATCTCGGCTTGCCTGGTGTCGCAGGAGGACGATCTCCTACTCGTCTCGAGCAAGGGCATGTCGGTGCGGTTCACCGCCAGCGACGAGTCGTTGCGACCGATGGGTCGCGACACGAGCGGCGTCATCGGCATGAGGTTCCGCGGCGGTGATTCCCTGCTGTCCATGGACGTCGTCCGGCCAGACACCTACATCGTCACCATCACCGACGGAGGGTTCGGCAAGCGGACGCCCGTTGCCGAGTGGTCGGCCAAGGGCCGTGGCATCCTCGGCGTGCGGGCCATGAAGCTGGTCGAGCAGCGTGGCTCGCTCGTGGGTGCACTGGTCTGCGATGAGACCGACCAGTTGTTCGCGGTCGCCTCCAACGGCGTCATCATCCGTACTCGTGTCGATCAGATCCGCTCCTCTGGCCGTGACACCATGGGGGTCACGCTGATGAACCTGGCCGAGGGCGACCTGATCGTGGCAGTCGCCCGGAGTGCGGAATCGGACGATGAGCCGGACGGCGACCCGGACGAGCCCGAGGCCGGCGCCGAGGTCGAGGCTGAGGTCGAGGAGGGAACGGCCGAGTGACGAACGGTGACGCGATCCGGGAGCCCCGGAGGGCCCGGCTTTACGTCACCCGGGTCGATCCTTGGTCGGTCACCAAGGCCGCGTTCATGCTGGCGCTGTCCATCGGGATCGTCCTGGTGGTCGCCGTGGCGCTGCTGTGGTGGCTGCTCGACGTCACCGGGGTGTTCCTCACCGTGTCGCGGACCATCGACGAGGTGGTCGGGTCCGCGACCTCTGGTTTCGACCTGCTCAACTACCTGGAGTTCTCCCGAGTCATGGGCGTGGCGGTCATCGTCGCGTCGGTGGAGATCGTCCTCGTCTCCTTCCTGGCCACCCTTTTCGCCCTGATCTACAACCTGAGCGTGGGAATCACGGGTGGGGTCGAGGTGGTTCTCTCCGACGAGGTCTGACCACCCGATCGACCGCCCCCGAGCAGTCGGGTAGTCTCACGGGTCGTTCGGGCCTATAGCTCAGTTTGGTTAGAGCGCTTCCCTGATAAGGAAGAGGTCGGTGGTTCAAGTCCACCTAGGCCCACATGAAGAAACTGTTGCTGCTCATCGTGCTCGCTGGCATCGGCTACCTGGTTTACCGCCAGATCGCCGCAAACAAGGCCGAGCAGGACCTGTGGTCCGAGGCCACCAGCGAGCCCGATCTTCGCTAGCGATCCACGGATCGTTCGCGGGGGCTTAGCTCAGCTGGTAGAGCGCTGCCTTTGCAAGGCAGAAGTCAGGGGTTCGAGTCCCCTAGCCTCCACGCCTGCCTCCGGCACGCCCCAAAGTTGGCGCCTTCGCGCGAATCCCGACGCATCTTCCCACCGTCTTGACACCACGAATATCGCGATATAACGTAATCGCATCGCAACATAGTGCGATGAAAAGAGGAATAGTAATGACTGCATCACAACACGAACACGAAGGACACAGAGGCCGCGGCCGCGGCAGGGGCTTCGGCGGACCCGGTGGCCCAGGCGGGCCCGGCCCCTGGGGGCCGAACCCGTGGGGACGGGGTCCGCGCCGGCGCCGGCGCGAGCGCGGCGACGTGCGGGCTTCCATCCTGCTGCTCCTCGCGGAGCAGCCCCGGCATGGCTACGAGATCCTGACCGAGCTGGCCGACCGAAGCGAAGGCCAGTGGCAGCCCTCCCCCGGCTCGATCTACCCCGTCCTGAAGCGACTGGCCCGCGACGGGCTGGTCCGCGCCGACCACGAGGACGGCAAGCGGATCTTCTCCCTCACGGAAGAAGGACGCGAAGTGGTGGCCGCCGAGGCCGCAGCCTGGGGAACCCCCTGGCAGTCGATGGCGGAAGAGGCGGACCCCGCCGAGGTGCTCTGGACCGAGGGCCGGCAACTGAGCGCTGCGGTGTGGCAGGTCGCCCAACTCGAGGACCCCATGCAGATCCAGTCGGCTGCCGCCGTGCTGGCGGATGCCCGCAAGCGCATCTACGCAGTCCTGGCGCAGTAGCCAGGTGCGAGGGGGCGGGACCCGTCCTGCCCCCTCGCGGGTCATGCGGCAGGATGGCCGCATGACGACGACTGCGACCCTGCACACCTCCCTGGGCGACATCCACGTGAACCTCTTCGCCGACCAGGCGCCCAAGACGGTGCGGAACTTCACCGGACTGGCCGAAGGCACGCAGGAATGGACCGATCCGTCGGTGCGTGCCAAGTCCCTCAAGCCGTTGTACGACGGCACGATCTTCCATCGGATCATCCCGGGCTTCATGATCCAGGGCGGGGACCCACTGGGCACCGGGACCGGGGGGCCCGGGTACAAGTTCGCCGACGAGTTCCATCCGGAACTGACCTTCGACCGGCCCTACCTGCTCGCGATGGCCAACGCCGGGCCGAACACCAATGGCTCCCAGTTCTTCATCACCGTCGCCCCGACGGCATGGCTCAACTTCAAGCACAGCATCTTCGGCGAGGTGGCCGGCCAGGCGTCCCGTGACGTCGTGGACGCGATCGCTGCCGTGGCGACCGGCCGGGCCGACCGCCCGATCGAGGACGTTGCCATCACGTCCATCACCATCACCCGCGCCTGAACCCGTGACCGAGCCGGTAGGCCTGCCGGCCTGCTACCGGCACCCGGACCGGGTGACCGGGATCCGCTGCACCCGTTGCGAGCGGCCCATCTGCCCCGAGTGCATGATCGCCGCATCGGTGGGATTCCAGTGTCCGGACTGCGTGACCCTTGCGTCGCGTCAGGTCCGCCAGCCGACCTCGGTTGCCGGGGCCACGCTGATCGCCCGGCCCGTGGTCACGTACTCGCTGATCGGGATCACCGCAGCCATCTACCTGGCCCAGATGGCCATCGGGGTGAACGCCGTTGCCGGCGACTACGGGATGTGGCCCGTCGGGATCGCGGTCAACGGCGAGTGGTGGCGGTTGGTGTCAGCCGCCTTCCTGCACGGCTCGCTCCTTCACATCGCCTTCAACATGTACGTGCTCTTCGCCCTCGGCCCGACCCTCGAGAGGATCCTCGGGCATGGCCGGTACCTCGCGCTGTACCTCCTCGCCGCGCTGGGCGGCGGAGTGGCGTCCTACGTCTTCTCCGACCTCCGCACGGTGTCCGTCGGTGCGAGCGGGGCCATCTTCGGACTCATGGGCGCCTTGGTGGTCGCTGGACGAAGGCTCAAGTACGACATCACCCAAGTACTCGTGCTGCTGGGAATCAACGTGGTGATCGGCTTCCTCGCTCCCGGGGTGGACTGGCGCGCGCACCTCGGCGGCCTGGTCACGGGCGCGGCCGTGGCGGCCATCATGGTCTTCGCCCCTGCCCGACACCGCACGGTCGTCCAGGTCGGGGGAGTGCTAGCGCTTCTTGTCGTCATGGGCGCCTTGACGATGTGGCGGACAGCGCAGATCCAGGACTATCTGGCACCGCTGGGCATCGTGGGTACCTGACTTGGCACAATCGCCTCTACTGACCGCCCGTCAGTGGCCGTGACGATGGGAGTCCCCGTGAGCAGTACCGATGCCGTGATCGTGTCCGCCGTGCGCACCCCTGTGGGGATCGGAAAGCCCGAGAAGGGCGTGCTCAGCGGGATCCACCCGGTGGACCTCTCGGCCATCGTGCTGCGCGCGGTCACTGAGCGTGCGGGAGTGGATCCGGCCCTGGTCGACGACGTGATCTGGGGATGCGTGTCGCAGGTAGGCGAGCAGGGCGTCAACGTCGCCAGGAACGCCGTCCTCACGGCTGGGTTCCCCGAGGAGGTCCCCGGCACCTCGATCGACCGGCAGTGCGGATCGAGCCAGCAGGCCGTCACGTTCGCGGCGGCCAGCGTGATCGCCGGACACCAGGACATCGTCATCGCCGGGGGTGTCGAGTCGATGTCGCGGGTGCCGATGTTCTCCAACATGGTCGGCGGCGAAGGCCCCTTCCCGGCTTCGATGCATGCCCGATACGACAACGGACTGGTGCCGCAGGGGATCAGTGCCGAGATGATCGCCGCCAAGTGGGGGCTGAGCCGTACCTACCTCGATGAGCTGGCCGCCGCCTCCCAGCAGCGGGCCGCAACGGCCCGCTCGGCTGGCCTGTTCGACGCCGAGATCGTCCCGGTCCATGCTCCCCAGGGCACCGTGACCGAGGACCAGGGCATCCGGCCGGACACCACGGTGGAGTCGCTGGCTGCCCTGAAGACGCCTTTCCAGGCCGATGGCGTGGTCACCGCTGGCAACGCCTCGCAGATCTCCGACGGGTCGGCCGCCCTGCTGATCATGAGCTCGACGAAGGCAGCAGAGCTGGGCCTGAAGCCGATCGCCCGGATCCACACCGTGGCGATGGCCGGTGTCGACCCGATCATCATGCTCACCGGGCCCATCCCGGCGACCGAGCGAGCCATCAAGAAGTCAGGACTGGCCCTGTCCGACATCGGCGCGTTCGAGGTGAATGAGGCCTTTGCGTCCGTCATCGGGGCCTGGCTTGCCGACACCGGGGCAGATCACGCGCTGACGAACATCAACGGCGGGGCAATCGCCCTCGGGCATCCGCTGGGCGCCTCCGGCGCACGGCTCATGACCACACTCGTGCATCACATGCAGCGCACCGGGACGCGTTACGGGCTCCAGACGATGTGCGAGGGCGGCGGCATGGCGAACGCCACGATCCTCGAGCTGTTGTAGCCGGCCTGTGGACGAGCCGCACAAGCGCACGCACTCATCCACAGGGTTATCCCCAGCTGGGGATGAATGACATTCGTGTAAGTCAGCGCCAGCGGGTCGAGAGAACGAAGCCGCCGGCGATGAACGCGAAGCCGATGCCAACGTTGATGATCGGGGACAGGTCGCGCATCACGGGGATCTGCGAGCCGGCGATGTAGTAGACGACGATCCAGGCCAGTCCGATGCAGAACAGGGCGACCATGGTAGGAGCCAGCCAGCGCGGCGAGCCGAGCCGAGCGATCTTCCGCTCGCCCTTGCCGGTGGGCGGCGGTGTGTAGGCATCCTTCTTGCGTCCCTTGGACTCGGGCACGGGGCGTCCTTCCGTTCGGTCGTGCGGCCAGCCTGCCACACCTGTCGCTGCTGCGGTTACCGTGGACGCGTGCGCTGGCCCTGGAACACGTCGACGACCCGGGTGCGCCCGGCTGTCGCGGCGAGCGGATTGGTCTTCGCGCTGGCCGGCCTGATGTTCGTCGTTGCGGCCAACACCAGCCAGGGCACGGACCTGCGGGCCCAGCGGGCCACCGAGTTGCGTGACCTGGTCCGGCAGCGCTCCGCGCACTTCGAGGCGACAGCGGACCAGGTCGCCGGGCAGCAGCAGGTGGTCGACGACCTGGCGGCCGGACGGATCGGGGATCCCGCGGTCGCCGGGGCCCGTGCCGCCGTCGCCAGCCTGGCGCCGCCGGCCGGACTCACGGAGGTCATCGGCCGCGGGCTCACGATTTCGCTCGACGATGCCCCGCCCCGAGACCCCGACGATCCGCTGTGGGCCGCCATCTCGGCGAACGATGTGATCGTCCATCAGGCCGACGTGCAGGCGGTGGTGAACGCCCTGTGGCGCGGCGGCGCAACGGCCATCCAGGTCATGGACCAAAGGATCGTCGCGACCAGTTCCGTCCAGTGCGTGGGCAACACCCTCCTGCTTCAGGGCAGGGTGTACTCACCGCCCTACACGATCACAGCCGTTGGCCCGATCCAGCGAATGCGCGCGGCACTTCGGGCTGACCCTGTGGTGGCCGCGTACCGGTCGTGGGCGGATGTCGTCGGGTTGGGATACGAAGTGGTGCGACGCAACGAGGTTGTGATCCCCGGCTACGACGTCCCGGTCACGATGGCATACGCACGCACGACAGAATGACGTCTGTGGCGCGCATTCTCGTGGTGGACAACTACGACTCGTTCGTGTTCAACCTGGTCCAGTACCTCGCCCAACTGGGGGCCGATGTCGACGTGCGCCGCAACGATGCCGTCAGCACCGACGAGGCAAGGGCGTACGACGGCGTCCTGCTCTCACCCGGTCCGGGAACTCCCGAGGACGCAGGCGTCTGCATGGACATGGTCCGGGACGTCGCGGGCAGCGTGCCGATCTTCGGGGTTTGCCTGGGCCACCAGGCGATCGCCGCCGCATACGGCGCGACGGTAAGCCGTGCCCCCGAGTTGCTGCACGGCAAGACCTCGGAGGTCCTGCACACAGGCGAGGGGGTCCTGGCCGGGCTCCCGTCGCCGTTCATCGCAACGAGGTACCACTCCCTCGCCGTGGACCCCGCTACCGTACCCGACGTGCTGAGCGTCACGGGGGCCACGGCCAGCGGCGTGATCATGGCGCTGCGCCATCGAGACCTGGCTGTCGAGGGCGTGCAGTTCCACCCTGAGTCGGTGCTCACGGAAGGCGGCCACCTCATGCTGGCCAACTGGCTTGCCGAGTGCGGGGACCCTGAGGCCCGGGCCAGGGCGGCCGGACTGTCCCCGGTCGTTGGCTAGGGGCTCGGCGGAGGAGCCTCGGTGGGGGTCTCGACCGGGGTTGTCGGCGGCGGAACCTCGGTCGGGGTGTCCGTCGGCGTCGGGGTCGGCGTCGGTGTGGGGGTCGGCGTCGGCAGCGGTGGCGAGGTAGCCACGGTGATCGTCACCACCGAGCCGCGGGGCAGCAGCTCGCCCGCCTGAGGAGACTGGGCAAGTACGGTGCCGGCACCGACGGAACCGTCCTGGAGCTCGACGACCTGCACGTCGAAGCCGATCTGGGCGAGGTCGCTGCGGGCCTGCGCCTCGCTGGTGCCGGTGACCTTGGGCACCTTGACCAGGCCGGACGACACCGTGATGTTGACCGGGGTGCCGGAATCGATCTGGGTTCCCTCGCCCGGGTCCTGCTCGAGGACGTAGCCGGCCGGCTGCTGGGAGTTGCGCTCCTTGACCGCGCCGAGGACCAGCCCAGCGTCCTCGAGCGCGATCCGCGCCGAGTCGATGGAGGTGAGGGCAACCAGCTGCGGGACCGTTGCCTGCTCCAGGCCGCTGCTGATCGTGACGTTCACCGACTGGCCTAGCTCGATGGACTCCCCGGCAGCGGGCTGCTGCGCGACGATCGTGCCTTCCGGTCGCTCGGAAGTCGTCGGCGTCTGGGCGCCAAGCCGCAAGTCGAGGTCGTTGAGTTCCTGGGTGGCGACCTCGACGGTGAGGCCGTCGAGGTCGGGCACCTGCACCTGGCCCGCGGTCGTCCCGCCGAAGACGTAGCGGCCGATGAACAACGCACCGACGATGGCCGCCGTGATGCCGATGAGGCTCAGCGTCCAGAACAGGAAGCCGCGTCGCCGGCGCGGGCGGCGGGTGTCGTACATCGGCTCGACACGCGCGGCACCGGCCGCGTCGATGGCAGGCATCATCTGCGTGCGATCGGTGGTGATGGCCGGGACGGCCGCGGTCACCGGCGAACCGGCGATGGCCCGCTCGACGTCTGCTCGGAAGTCGGCTGCGGTCTGGTAACGGTCGTCCGTGCGCTTGGCCAGCGCGTGCAGCACGACCGCGTCGACCTCCGGGGTGACCCCCGGGTCCACCTGGGAGGGCGGCAACGGCATCTCGCTCACGTGCTGGTAGGCGATGGACACGGGCGAGTCACCACGGAAGGGCGGTCGTCCGGTCAGCAGTTCGTACAGCAGCACGCCGGTGGAGTACAGGTCCGACCGAGCGTCGACGACCTCGCCGCGGGCCTGTTCGGGGGACAGGTACTGCGCGGTACCCATGACAGCCGACGTCGCGGTCATCGTGGTGCCGGCGTCGTTCATGGCGCGAGCGATGCCGAAGTCCATGACCTTGACGTCACCCGTCCGCGTGAGCATGACGTTGGCCGGCTTGATGTCGCGGTGCACGATCCCGTGCCGGTGGGCGTAGTCGAGCGCGGCGAGCACTCCCGCGGTGATCTCCAGGGCGCGTTCGGGGAGCAGGCGTCGGCCGCTGGCCAGCAACTGCCGCAGGGTCATGCCGTCGACGAACTCCATGACGATGTACGGCACGACCGTGCGCGCGCCCTCAGGCGAGGTCAGGACGTCCTCGCCAGTGTCGTAGACCGCGACGATGTTGGGATGGTTCAACGATGCGGCCGACTGGGCCTCGCGGCGGAACCTGGCCTGGAAGGTCGGGTCCTTGGCCAGGTCTGGCCGCAGGATCTTCGTTGCCACGCGGCGGCCCAGCCGCAGGTCCCGTCCTTCGTGCACCTCTGCCATGCCGCCTCGGCCGATGACCTCGCCGATCTCATAGCGGTCACCAAGCATGCGCGCCGGCCCGGGTTCGGTGGTCATTCAGCCATTCTCTCAGTAGCGGGTCATGGGGACGGGATGCGACTCAGCGCAGGACGGCCTGGATGACGGCGCGAGCGATCGGGGCGGCGAGCTGGTTGCCACTGACCTCAGGTGCCCCGGCGTCCTCGACCATGACGGCGACCGCCACCTGCGGGTCCTGGGCCGGGGCGAACGCAACGAACCAGGCGACCGCCGGGTTGTCATTGCCGGTCTGCGCGGTCCCGGTCTTGCCGGCCACCCGGACGCCAGGGATCTGGGCGTTTCCCCCCGTACCATTCTCGACGGCATTGACCATCATCTCGGCCAACTGGGCCGCGTGCACCGGGGTCATGGCATCGGCGAAGGCAGCGGGGTCCGTGGTCTGGACGATCGCGAGATCGGGTCCCCGGATCTCCTGGACGAGGTAGGGATCCATGGTCCGGCCGGCGTTCCCGATCGCTGCGGCGACCATCGCCATCTGCAACGCAGTGGCGCGCACGTCGAACTGGCCGATGGCGGCCATCGCGGTCTGCGGCAGGTCCGGGTCTTCAGGGAATACCGACTGCGCGGCCCGCAGCGGGATCTGGAACGAGGTGTCGAAGCCCATGAGCGCGGCCTGCTGGCGAAGGGCGTCGTCGCCGAGGTCGTTGCCGAGCCACGCGAAGGCCGTGTTGCACGACACGGCGAGTGCCTCGCGGAGCGTGATCATGCCGGAAGGGGTACAGGCCTGCCCGTTCCAGTTGCGGAGCTTCTTCGTCGACAAGGGGAGTTGATAGGTGCGTGGGCCCGGCAGCAGTGACTCGGGCGTGTACCTGCCGGAAGCCAGCGCGGCCGCCGCCGTGATGAGCTTGAAGGTCGAGCCGGGAGGGTTGAGCGCCACGATGGGGCGGTTGAGCAGCGGCTTGTTCGGATCCTCCTCGAGCGACGCGTAGTAGTCGCGGATGGCAGCCGGGTCGTGGCTCGACAGCAGGTTGGGATCGAACGACGGCATCTGGACCGATGCCAGGATCCGGCCGGTCGACGGCTCGATTGCGACGACGGCTCCGCGCTTGCCCTGCAGGCCGTTGAAGGCTGCCTTCTGCGCCCGCGCGTCGAGGGTCGTCGTCACCGCGCCGCCGACGGGCTGCCGGCCGGCGAACAGTTGCTCGATCCGGTCGACCACGAACAAGGAGGATCGCCCGGTCAGGATCCGGTTCTCGGTGCGCTCGAGACCTGTGGCGCCGTAGACCAGTGAGTAGAACCCCGTGACCGGGGCGTACAGAGGGCCATCGGAGTAGACCCGCAGGAACTTCAGCGTGTCGCCCGTCTCGATCGATCGGGCAACGGGGTTGGGTCCCACCAGGATGGGCCCGCGCTCCCGGCCGTACTCCTCCAGCAGGATCCGCTGGTTGCCCGGCCGCTCGCGGTAGTCGCCGGCAAGGACGACCTGGATCACCGTGATGTTCACGAGCAGGGCAAGCAGGAGGATGGTGAGGACCACGGCGATCCTGCGAATCGGCCGGTTCATGTGCGACGCACCACCTGGGTCACGGCGTCGTCAGGCGATGGAGTCATGACCTCAGGACGCCGTGCCCGGTCGGACACACGCAGGAGCAAGGCCACGATGATCCAGTTGGCGATGAGCGAGGACCCGCCGTAGGACAGGAACGGCGTCGTGAGCCCGGTCAACGGGATCAACCGCGTGACCCCGCCGATGATGACGAAGACCTGCAGCGCCACGGTGATGGACAAGCCGGCAGCCAGGAGTTGGCCGAACGGGTCGCGCACCGAGACGGCGGTGCGCAGGCCGCGCTCGATGAGGACCGCATAGAGCAGCAGCATCGCCACCAGTCCGGTGAGGCCGAGTTCCTCGCCGAGGGCCGCCACGATGAAGTCGGTGTTCGCGAACGGCACGAGGTTCGGGAAGCCCTGGCCCAGGCCAGCACCGAGGATGCCGCCGTTGGCGAGGCCGAACAGGGACTGCACGATCTGGTAGCCCGAGTCATCGGCGTAGGCCCACGGGTCCAGCCACACCGTCACCCGCAGCCGCACGTGCCCGAACAGGTAGTAGGCGAGCACGGCCCCTGCCGCGAAGAGCAGTCCGCCGAGGATGAGCCAGGAGCGCCGCTGGGTCGCGATGTACAGCATGGTCACGAAGAGCCCGAAGAACAGCAGCGAGGTGCCCAGGTCGGTCTCGAAGATGAGCACGCCGAGGGAGACCAGCCAGGCAATCAGGATCGGGCCGAGGTCCTTCACGCGCGGCAGCCCAATCCCTACGACCTTGGTGCGCACCAGGGCCAGGGAGTCGCGCTTCTCGACGAGGTACCCCGCGAAGAAGACGGTGAGCAGGATCTTGGCGAGCTCAGCTGGCTGGAAGGAGAAGCCGCCCAGGCGGATCCACAGGGTGGCCCCGTTCACGGTCGTGCCGATCACGGGGGCCAGCGGCAGCACGAGCAGGATGAGGCCGGCCAGGCCGAAGGTGTACGTGTACCGCTGCAGGATGCGGTGGTCCCGGAGCAGCACGAGCACGGAGATGAACAGGATCACGGCCACCGTGAACCAGGTCAGTTGCGAGTAGACGTCCGGCGTTGGCGGCGGATTGCCGTTCAACTCGGCACGCGAGGCCGCGGCGACGTCGATCCGGTAGATCATCACCAGGCCCAGGATGGTGAGCAGGGTCGCGACGGGCAGCATGACCGGATCCGCGTAGCGCGCCTTCCAGCGCACCACGACGTGCATCGCCAGTGACAGTGCGGCAACCACGGCCGCCGTGATCCACAGGCTGTCTCCTGCAGTCTCACCGGTTGCCCAGGTGACCTGGAGGATCCCCAGCACGCCGAGGCCCCAGGCGAAGACGAGGAGCAGCAACTCGAGGTTGCGCCTCGTCGGCTGGCGCCGCACGCGCGGTGGCTGCACGTCGTCCGGAGCGCTCACGGCGCTGTCCCGGGGCAGCCTGCGGGCGGCAGCAGGGTCTGGCATTGGGCTGAGCGGCTGGCCAGTTCGGCAACGATGCGTTCGGCGTCGGACTCGTCGGCCGCGGGGATCCCCTTGCTGACCAACTCCTGGTCGAAGTAGGGAAGCGTGCCCACCTGAAGCCCGGAGTCCAACCAGAGGGTCGACAGCGGGGCACCGAGCAGTGAGCCCTGGATCCCCTGGTAGACGCTGACTGTCCCGGTGCCAGCGGTCCCGTTGATGGCGACGTACCACTGCGTGCCCAGCCACGCGCGGGCGGCGAGTCCCGCCGCTGCCAGGAGCACGACCGCCACCAGGACCGCGGCGGTGATCCAGGCCCAACGTCTTCGCGTTCGCTTGCGTCGCTGGCGACGCTCCCCCTTCTCGCGGGCGAGCCGGCGCGCGGTCTCCGCAGCGGGCACCTGCAGGTCTGCATCGATGAGCGGCTGTGGTGCGGTCGGCGGACCACCGTCTATCGGCGGGGGGGCATCCGGCCGGTCGGGGTCGGGCTGCGCATCGTCGGGGAACCGTACGCCGGGCAGGCGCAGGCGCACCCGCGTCTCGCCAGCCGCCCCCACGACCACGGGGGCGAAGGCCTCGGCCACCTCGGCAATGCCCGGGCCTGTCTCGGGGACGTCGACGACGTCGGCCACCACGACGGTCACGTTGTCCGGTGCCCCGCGCTCGAGGGCGAGGTCGACCAGACGGGTCACGCAGCCGGTGGGCTCGCCCTCCGACAGCAGCCGGGAGATCTCATCGTGGGCCACGACGCCCGACAGCCCGTCGGTGCAGAGCATGTAGCGGTCGCCGTCGCGGGCCTCGCGCAAGGAGAGGTCGGCCTCGACGGGGTTCATGCCGTCAAGCGCGCGCATGATCAGGGACCGGCGGGGATGCACCATGGCCTCGGCTTCGGTGATGCGCCCGGCATCCACCAAGGTCTGCACATAGGTGTGGTCATGGGTGATCTGCAGCAACTCCCCGTCGCGCAGGAGGTAGGCGCGTGAATCCCCGACGTGGACGACGGCCACCTGGTCGCCCAGCCAGTAGACACCCGTCACCGTCGTGCCCATGCCGGTGAGCTCGGGGTCGTCGGCGATGACGTCCGCGATGCCTTCGCCGACATCCTCGACTGCCTCGCCCAGTGACGCGATGACGTCGGCCACGGATGGCGGATGCACGTCGAGGTCTGCCACGGTGGCGACGGCGATCGCGCTGGCGAGCTCGCCGGCAGCGTGCCCGCCCATGCCGTCGGCCACCATCAGCAGGGCCGGCCCGGCGTAGCCGGAATCCTCGTTGCCCTCGCGGATGAGCCCGACATCGGACCGGGCGGCGTAACGCAGGCGAAGGGTCATGCCGGGCTACTTCTGAATCTGAAGCGTCGTCCGCCCGATGCGCAGCGGGGCGCCGACCGGGAGGACGGTCGGCGAGGTGATCCTGGTGCGATCGATCCAGGTGCCGTTGGTCGAGCCAAGGTCCTCGACGACCCACGACCCCTCAGACGGGTAGATCCGCGAATGTCGGCTCGAGGCGTAGTCGTCGTCGATGACGAGGGTCGAGTCCGGTGCGCGCCCGATGGTGACCTGCATGTTCTCCAGCGGGATGATCGTGCCCTTCAGCGGGCCCTCGATCACCACGAGCCTGCTGCCCTTCACCTTTTGCTGCTTGGCTACCTTGGCCGGACGCGGCGGCCTCGCCGCCTTGGGCGCCCGTCGCTCGCGGCCCAGCGGCCGCGCATCGGCTGGCTGGCGCAGGTCCCTTCGCAGCACGAGCACAGTGGCCAGCACGAAGACCCACAGCAGGGTCAGGAAGCCCAGCCGGACCAGGGTGAGCGCGAGCTCGGACACGGGTCAGCCGCTCCGGAACACCAGTTGAGTCGTCCCGATCGTGATCGCTGTTCCGTCGGCCAGGTCGATCTGCGTGATGCGCTCGCCATTGACGAAGGTCCCGTTGGTCGAGCCTAGGTCGCGCAGGAGTGCTGGCTGGCCGATGACGATCTCGCAGTGGTTACGCGAGGCGCCCGGGTCCTCGATGCGGATGTCCGTGTCGCTGCCCCTGCCGAGCCTGGTGATGGCGCGCACGAGGGGGTACGCGATCCCGCCCACCTCGAGCCGCGGCTGGCGCACGTCGGTGGCCACGGCACCCGGCTCGCCTGGGCGCCCGTGCGGCTGTGAGCTGACCTCGGCCCGGGCCTCGCTCCGGACCCTGAAGATGCCGGTCTCCAGCTCGTCGTCCTGGGCCAGGTCGACGGACACCGGGCCGAGCAGGGTGTAGCGCTGCTCGCCGCCGTAGTCGCGCACCAGCGTGGCGAGCTCGGTCTGGAGGGCGTCCTTGAACACTGCCAGCCGGCGGTAGTCGTGTTCGCTCAACTCCACGTGGAAGACATTCGGGATCACCGTGCGCTCGCGGTCGATCACCGCGGCGCGGTCGTTCACCTCGCGCTGGAGGGCGGACGCGATCTCGACGGGCTGGACTTCGGCCTTGAAGGCGCGCGCGAAGGCACCGTTGACGAGTCGGTCGAGGGAGTCCTCGAACCGTTCGAGCAGTCCCACCGGGGCCTCCGCCTCGTTGTCCATCGCCGACGGCCGGGATCCGGCCTCGTGGTCTTGATGCTAACCCGACGCTGCTCCGTCGTGAGGGATGCGCACCGGGCGCCCCCGGCGCGCATCACCGTCCCAGCGGGTCGACACTGGAGGCGGAACCGCCCTGAGGGGAAGTGGTCGTCATGAGGCGATCCTTGCTGCTGGTGCTCCTGTCTGGATCGGCCCTCGTGGCCGGGATGCTGGCGGGTGCCGTCGCCTCAAGCCCGATGGCCACGGCCGCCACGGACGCCCCGATCGTCGGGACGTGGACCGGCCAGTTCGGCAGCGTCGTCGTGCAGTCGACCGGGCCGACGTCGTACGTGGGCGTCACGGCGACCCCGACGAACTTCGGCAACACCTGCACCCATCCGGCCGGACAGCAGATGTGGACTATGTCCGGCAGTGGACCGTATTACTCCGGGACGCATGTCGGGTTCTGGCTGGGCGACTGCTCCGACAATCCCGGGCCGGCCAGCTTCACGATCACCGAGGCCAGCCCCGGCACCCTGACGCTCGTCGTCGACAACGGCTACACGCCACGGCCGACCTATACCAAGCCAGGCACGCTGGTGGTCGCCACGCCTACTCCGACGCCCTCACCCAGTTGGAGCGGCTCGGCCGTGGTCCCAAGAGTGAACATCAAGGCACCGCTGCGACTGATCCAGCAAGGTGGCCGGGTGGTCGAGTTCGACGTGACCGTGTCGGTCCAGGCCGGCGACGAGTTGATCAACTGGCAGGTGAACGTGTACGACGGGAACAACCTGAAGCCCCTGACCTACCAGTACGGCCCCATCTATGACACCCGCGAGTGGGTATCGGAGAAGGTCCACTTCTCATTTGCTCCGGGAAAGGCCGCGCCAAGCGCCTACTTCGTCTGCGCGTACGCGATCACCAGCTCAACCGGAGCCAAGTCGGCCAACGCGCCCTGGACGGCATGCGCGTGGATCAAGGTCGACCAGGTGCTGTACGGGCGATGGACGAGCCGGAAGACATGCGCCTCGCCCGACGACGCGTCGGAGACGTACGCATGGATGACCAGCGTGCGCACCTATGCCGGCATCCGGGTTGATTTCCGGGACGCGTGCGGCATGCGCGACTCGGGCTACCGCGGCATCGTCGTGCAGGAACCACTCACGCGGAAGTGGTACGACTTCCGGACCTGGACGAGGGCGCAGGTCGACGACTTGTTCTATCAACTGCTGGATCTCGAGTGCCGAACTCAGATCCCCAATACCCGGCGCTACGCGGCGGCCCGCAGTGCGTGCCGTGGCGGTGCAGCGTCCACCGGGAGCCGGCCGGCCGGGGCGATCGGTGCCCGCACGTTCTACTCCGCCACGCGCAACGCATTCCTTCCGTACTTTGACGCAGACCTCACGGCGGGTGGCATCCAGATGACGACGAACCCGGCGGCCTTGCCGCAGGGAGGGCAGCGGGACAACTCCTGAGCGACGCGGTTCGGCGCCCGGATGGCCGCATAGTCGCACGCCCATGTAGCCTCTACCCGCGCGCGCGAGTGGCGGAATAGGCAGACGCGCACGGTTCAGGTCCGTGTGCCCGAAAGGGCGTGGGGGTTCAACTCCCCCCTCGCGCACCATCGATGGCCGGGGCGATGCCCCGGCCATCTCTCATGATGCTGAGCGCGGTGCCTTGCGCCACCCCTCGGGTCACGTCATCGGGGCGATGAGTGCCGCGAGGAGCGCCACGCCCGCCATCACGAGGGCCATCGTCGTGAAGGACCCGGTGGCCGAGGCGACCAACGGCCCGATCGCCGGAGTGAGGGCGAGGGCCACGGCGATCGGCGCTGAGAAGATGCCGTTGACGGCCCCGTAGTTGAGGGTTCCCCACCGGTCGGAGACGGCCGTGGCATGAACCAGGGTCATCACTCCGCGCACGGAGCCGGTGGCCATTCCGATCAGGATGAGCAGCCAGGCCGGCCCGGGGACCAGGCCGAGCATGGCGAGGGCCACCGCGCCCGCCACGGACCCCGCAGCGAGAGGGACCCACGCGCGCCGGCCGTGCGGGATGACCATGAACAGGATGCGCCCCAGCAACTGCCCGGCCCCGATGAGTCCGAGGGCGACCGCCGCGAGTTCGAACGTGAAGCCTCGCTCCATGAACAGCGGGATGCTGTTCAGCGTGACGCTGAACAAGGCGATGGAGATCGCGACCATGGCGATCACCAGGCGCCAGAACCTGGCCGACCGCACGACGGCCGACACCGACTGGTCGTGGTGATCGGGGTGGCCGACCACGCGCACATGCCACGCGGGTTCGAGGCTGAACCAGTACAACGGCAGGTTGACGGCGGCCAGGATTGCCGCCAGCACCAGGTACGTGCCGCTCCAGCCCAGCGCCGACAGGAGCACGGCGACCAACGGGGCGAAGACGGTCGACGCCAGGCCACCCGCGATGGTGACGATGGCCAGGGCCTTCCTGCGCAGGTCCTGGTAGCGGTGCGTGACGATGGTGAAGGCCGCGTCGTAGAAGACCGACGCCTGCGCGACGGCACAGACAAGGAAGGCGACGCCGAGCATGGCCAGGCTGCCTGCGTGCGATACGAGGATCAGGCCCAGGACGCCCACCGCGGACCCGGCCGTCACGATGACCCGCGGACCCCGCCGGTCGAGCAGGCGCCCGACCACCATGGCCATCAGGGCCGCGCAGACAAGCCCGGCCGAGAACAGCCCGGTGATTGCCGTCAGCGGCCATCCCGTGCTCGTTGCCATCTTGGGTGCGGCAACGATGAACGAGTAGTACAGGGTTCCCCAGCCCACGATCTGAGCCAGCGACAGGGCTAGCAGGCGCGGCATCGTCGCGTACGGGCTGGCTGCGACGCTCACGGTCGATCGACCTTCGGTGCCCGGGGCCGCCGAGCTGGTCAGCCCGCAGACTTGAGGCGCTTGAGCGTCCAGCGGGCGCGCAGCCGGCTGGTGACCTGTCCCGCCTCGTCCGTGACATCGGCGACGACGTCGAACTCCGGGCGGGTGCCCGCCTCGAACTGAGCGCGCGCGTCGGCAACGTCCCCCTGAATGGTGGCGGTGGCCGTCAGGTCCCCCTTCGCCACGGAGAGGTAGTCCATGGTCACCGTCGTGGGCAGCAGCACCGCACGGTCCAGCAGGTCTCCGAAGGCCGCGATGGCCACCGCGCCGGTCGCCGATTCCGCGGCAGCGAAGACGATGGCAGCGTGCGGTCCGCCGACATGGTTCCGGTACTCCGGTGCGTCGCGAACGACGACGACGGCGCGCGCAGGAGTGACCTCCACATAGTCCAGGCCGAGGGTCGCCACGAGCGGGACGAGGGAGTGCATCAGTGGACCGACCTGGTCCCCGGGGATCGCTGTCATGACGGGATCCTAGGCCGGTCGATCCGTTCCGCGGGTACGGTGAAGGCACAGGCCGCTCGGAGCAGGGGGTAGCGATGCGTGCTGGCGCGCGGGCGGGCATGCTCGTGCTCACCGTCGTGCTGGCCGTCGTGGTCGCGGCCTATGCGCTGACGATCCTGCTGGCCGACGTACTGGAAGCAGCCACGGCTACTGGCCGGATCCTGTACGACGTCGCGTTCGTGATCGCGTCCGTGATCACCGGACTGCATGCGGCGTCCGGCGGGGGGCGGACCCGGCCGTGGTTCCTGCTGTCCGGCGGCATGGCGCTGTACGTCATCGCCCGCATCGCGCTATCGGTCACGGGCGGGGGAATGGAGCCCGACGCCGCGACTCCCGCGGACGTGCTCTGGCTGATGTTCTATCCGTTCGGGGTTGCCGCCATCCTGCTCATCGCCAAGCGCCGCCTGTCGATGCGGGTTGCCAACACGCTGCTCGATGCGGCCCTGGTGGGCGTCGGTGCCTTCGCCGTGGGCGTGGCGCTGATCGATGCCAGCATCGCCCCCGGCATGGCCGGGGCCGATCCCGCCTTCGTCATCACCCGGAGCATGTACCTCCTGGGCGACCTGCTCATCCTCGTGCTGGTGCTCGCCGTCGCGCAGGCCTTCAACTGGCGTCCGCCCACGTCCTGGTGGTTCCTGATCGCCGCCGGCGCGGTGTTCAGCGTCGCTGATGCTGCCTACCTCGTGCAGTTGGCCAACGGCACCTACGAGCCGGACTCCTGGGTTGACTTCCTGTGGCCGCTCACGGCGCTGCTCATCACCCTGGGTGCAGTCACCGACGCGGGCGACGCGCCCGTCCCGCGTGCCCAGCAGCGGCTGGCCTTCCTGGCGCCAAGCGTCGCGATCGTCGCGGCCGGTGCGGTCCTGCTGTGGCAGCCAACCGGACCCCTGCAGGTCACCGCCTCCGTGGCGGCGACGATCACCATCCTGCTTGCCGTCGTCCGACTGAACCTGGATGTCCGGGAGAGCCGGCGGCTCTCGCACCAGTTGAGACGCTCCCGCGTGGACATGCTGACGGACCTGCCCAATCGCCGCGCCCTGCTCGACCTTCCTCCGAGGCCGGGCACCCGGTGCTCGGTGATCGTCCTCGGCCTGGATTCGTTCAAGGACGTGAACGGATCCATGGGCCATGACGCGGGCGACCGGCTGCTGGTCATGGTGGCGGCGCGATTGCGCGAAAGCGTGTATGCGGATGACCTCGTCGCCCGGCTCGAAGGCGATGAGTTCGCCGTGGTCCTGTGGAATGCCCCCGCGCATTGGGCCAGTACCGAGGCCGAAGTGCTGGTGCGTGCGCTGGAGGAGCCGTTGAGTCTTGACGGCATCCCGCTGCTGGTCACGGGTTGCGCCGGTGTCGTGGAGTCGGGGCCTGAGGGCCCCGATCTCGCCGAGCTACTGCGTCAGGGGGCCGCTGCGCTGGATCAGGCGAAGGCGCAGGGACCGGGGTTGGTGCGAACACACACGGGAGAGGCCGGCGAGCAGACTGCGGAGCGCCTGCAGTTGCGTGCGGAGGCCCGCGCAGCGTTGACGGCCGGTGGTCAGGACTTCCAGGTCCACTACCAACCCATCGTGGGCGTCACCGATGGATCATTGCTCGCGGTCGAGGCCTTGGTCCGGTGGCAGCATCGCGGCCGACTGCTTCAGCCGCACGACTTCCTGGCCGAGACGGTGCGCGGCGGGCTCATGCAGGACCTCACCCGCCTCGTGCTGACCAGGAGCCTCCGGGAGATCCATGACCATGGCCTGGACGTCGCCGTGAGCGTGAACGTGCCGCCGGAGTTGATGACGGACTGGGTCATCGACGAGGTGAGGCAGGCGATCGCCTCGGCGGAGGTGGAGGCCGGCAGGCTCATCCTGGAGATCACAGAGGAAGCCATCATGCGGCACCCCGACGCCGTGGCCACGGTTCTGCGCGAGCTCCGCTCGAGTGGGGTGCGGGTCCTGCTCGACGACTTCGGCACCGGGTGGTCCGGGCTGTCCACCCTCCGCGATCTCATCGTCGACGGCATCAAGATCGACCATTCGTTCCTCTCCCGGCTGCCCGACGACCCGACAGCGGCGGCCATCGTGCGCAGCGTCGCCATGCTCGCCGTGGACCTGGACCTGCTCATGGTCTACGAGGGAGTCGACGACACCGAGGCGCTCAACGACCTCTCCGGCATCGGACCGTGCTACCTGCAGAGCTACGGCCTAGCCCGGCCGATGGCCATCGATGCGCTCGTCGGCTGGCTCGCCCAGCGTGGTGTCCCGGACTGAATCCAGCAGTACGCAGACTGGCGGCCTGTCCCCGCTTTCCGTGTCTACGCGCGTCGGAACGGGATCATGTCCTTGGGGGCGAAGATCTTCAGGGTCGTCGCGGTGGCCTTGTACGACACCGCCGCCTGGAGCCGGACGAGGAATGTCGCCTCGGCGTTCATGATGTTCTCTTCACAGGCCATCAAGGTCGTCGCGAGCGGGCCGATCGAGATCTCGCTGCCGTCCGTCGAGTACGTCCCCGCAAAGCGGTTGCACCCGGCGTTGCCGCTGACCGTCCCGTCGGCGGCGAAAGTGATCGTCTGGAGGACACCGGCCGTTCGGGTGCGCCAGTCGCCGACGGGAGAGCGTGGGGCAGCGGCGGACGATCCGGTCGACGGGGCGACATCGCCCGCCATCGCGGGGCCGGCCAAGGCGACGAGCAGGCTGGCGCCGATCGCGATAGCGGCTACGCCGCGGAGGGCACGGGACATGGCAACTCCCCATCTCGAACCGCGCCCGCTCGGGCGCCGTCCGTGGATCGTACGTCGTTGCCCGTGCTGGCCCTAGTGGACCTTCCGGCCGGCCGCCAAAGACGAGATCGACTTGGCGACCCGCGCGTCGCGCGTCTCGGCCTTCTTCGTCTCCTCGACCCACGAGACGTAGCCACGCTGATTGCTGAACGACAGCGATGCGAAAAACTCCGCGGCCGCAGGGCTGGCCGTGAGCGCCGCCGCGAGGTCATCCGGCACGTCCACCACGCGCGGCGCCGGGTCGACCTCGACTCTGATGGACAACGTGTCGCCTGCCGTGACACCGGCGGCAGCACGGTTCTCGGCGCTCACCGGGATCTTGCACTGGCCGTTGTAGGGCGCGATGGTCGTACGGAATGCGTGGCTGCCGGTCCAGCTTCAGTTCCGCGGTGAACTCCATGCCGGCATCCAAGCATCTGGGTGCGTGGGCTTCACCTGTTGTCGCGGATCCCTCCGTCGGGGATGGTCTCGGTCGGCATGACGTCCTGCGAGCCGTCTACCGTGGCGTTCGCGTCGTAGGCCGCGGCAGCGAACCGACGCACGGCGTCGTAGTAGGAGAACGCGCCGACGCTGAGAATGCTCACCCACGGGGTAACGAGTTCGGCTGGTGCGAGGGCCGCTAGGTCGAGCACGGTCATGCCGTTCTGGCAGGCCTCGACGTCGGCGTCCGACGCCTCGCCGACCAGGTAGCGTCGGCACTCGTATCGCAGGTCGTCGAAGAACTTGTCATCCGCCTTCTGTCGCGACCAGGTGCGGAAGTCAATGACCTTCTTCGTGAACGGGTCGGCGACCGTGACGCCCGCATAGGCAGCGTCGTGAAGGTCGCAGGCGCGGCTGAAGACGACTCTGCTCCCGTTGTACTTGCGCGTGTCCAGCAGCCAGTTCTGCACCGACACCGCGCCTTCTCCGAACTGGGCGCCGCCGCAGCCGTTGGCCAGGAGGCTCACGGGCACCTGGATCGACAGCCACGCGCAGTCAACGTCACTGACGTTGCCGGCCTTGTCCCGGGCGGTCACGCAGAAGTAGTACGGGCCTCGGGAGTCCTTGGTGGCCTTCAGTGGATTCTGCATGGTCGCCGTCTGCACCCCGCCCTTCGCCTTGACGAACTTGCCGGTGTCGCCTCGGGCGACCACGGCCCCGTCGGAGAAGAGGGTCAGCATGATGCGCGCCTTGCCTGAGTCGTCGCTGACCCGGTAGGAGAGGGGGATGCGCTGGCCGGCCTTGTAGAACTTCGACGGCTGCACGGCCGTGACGGTGGGTGCCGTCGTGTCGTCCTCAGTCCCCGTTCCGGGATCGCCACCGGGCGAAGGTCCGGGGACCCGCATGGCCAGATACAGCGTCGCCGACACCCCTGTGGGGCCCACGTAGTTCACCTGGAGCAGGTCTGCCGACAGGAGCACGAACGTGGCCGTCGACATCGGCCCCGGGCAGCCGGTGTTGAAGTCGAAGCGGGCCTGTCCCCCGAATGACGGCCCGTCGCCGGTCAGCGTCCAGATGTGCTCCCCGACCGGATGCTGGCAGAGGAAGCCCGTGACGGTCTCGCTGACGACGCCCGTGTAGGACGGGCCTGATCCGGTGATCTTCACCTGGCCGAACCCGACAGCCCAGGTCCCGACGACGGATGCGCCCGCCCGCATCTCCGCGGCCGCCGGTGGGCCGACCAGCACCCCGCATACGACGGACCCCACGGCCGCCAGGACCACCAGTGATCGCGTGAGCGCGGATCGAGCAGACATCGCGCCTCCCGGGATCGAAGCCGCATCCCCTGTTCTCGAACGTACGCCGGTCCGCCATCAGAGTCTCGGCAGGGACGTGTCGCGAAGCGGAGTGTGCGGGCTGCCCTGGGACGCCTACCGTTGCCGCATGACAACAGTCCTGGACGTCGGTCCACGCGACCGGGTAGCCGCGGCCTGCCATGCGATGAACGCGGCGGGTGGCCCGGTTCCCGTCGCCGCGCTCGCCGCATCCGGCCATTGCAGCGTCCGCCAGTTGCAGCGGGACTTCGCCGAGGTGCTGGGGGTCAGCCCACGTCAGTACGGGCAGGCCGTCCGTACCGACCGTGCCCGGGTGCTGCTGCGGTCGTCGCCAACAGTCCTCGACGCCGCCTTCGATGCGGGCTACGGATCCGTGCGTGCCTTCTACGAGGAGGCCGCGCGCCGGCTCGGGATGCCGCCATCGGCCTACGTCGCGGGCGCCCCCAGCCAACTCCTGCTGTGGTCGGTGACGCCGAGCGCGGTGGGCGACGTCATCGCGGTCGCAACCCCCCGTGGCCTGGCCGCCGTGCGGATCGGCAGCGCCGCCGACCTCGAGCAACAGGTGCGGGCCGAGTTCCCCAAGGCGATTCTGGAACGCGACGATGCGGCGATGGCCGACGTGATGGACGCCCTGCGGCAACTGTGCATGGGCCGGCCCGCCCCCGACCTGCCGCTCGACGTGCACGGCACTGCGTTCCAGGCGAGGGTCTGGCAGGCCCTCCGTGAGATTCCGAGCGGGCAGACGCGCAGCTACGCCGAGGTGGCGGAGGCGATCGGCAGCCCGCACGCCGTGCGCGCGGTCGCCAGTGCGTGCGCGAGCAACCGGGTGGCCGTTGCCATCCCGTGCCATCGGGTCATCCGGGGCGACGGCAGCCTGGCCGGCTATCGCTGGGGGCTCGCGGTCAAGGAGTCCCTGCTGGCCAACGAACGGGCGTGAGCGCTCCGGCGCGCTCCTGGCTGCCGGCGTACCTCGTCCTCGCCCTGATCTGGGGCGGCTCCTTCTACTTCATCAAGCTCGGGCTGCTCGCCCTGTCCCCGGCTGGGGTGGCATTCAGCCGGCTCGCCCTCGGCCTCGCCACCATGCTGATGATCACCTGGGTGACCCGGACGGCCTTCCCTCCGCGATGGTCATGGGGGCCGCTATTCGTCGCTGCGCTGCTGATGACGGCGGTGCCATGGCTGCTCTTCGCCTACGGCGAGCAGCACGTCTCATCGGCTCTGGCTGGCATCATCAATGGCGCGACGCCCCTGATGACGCTTGTGGCCATCCTGCTTGCGTTCCCCGAGGAGCGGCCCACGCGGCAACGCGTCTTCGGGCTGGCCGTGGGATTCCTGGGCGTGCTGGTCGTCATGGGGGTGTGGCAGGGACTCGGCGCCGGCACCTGGCTGGGCATCGCTGCGTGCACCCTCGCGATCGGCTGCTACGGCGTCTCGTTCCCGTTCGTCCGGCGCCATCTGGCATCCGGAGAGCCGTCCCGCCCCATCGCCCCGATCGCTCTGGCGACCGGGCTCATGGCGATGGGCACCCTGCAGGTCGCACCGATGGTCGCCGTAAGCGGATTCGCTCATGAACCGATCGGCGTACCGACAGTGCTCGCCATGCTGGCGCTGGGCTGCCTCGGCAGCGGCATTGCGTACGTGCTCAACTTCCGGGTGATCGCTCGCGCGGACGCGATGACGGCGAGCACGGTGACGTACCTGACCCCGCTCGTCGCGGTCATCGCCGGCGCCGTGCTGCTCGGCGAGCACCTGGCCTGGAACCAGCCCCTGGGCGGCGTGCTCATCGTGGCCGGGGCTGCGATCACCCAAGGGCTGGCCCGTCCGCGGCCGGCGGGGATTCGCGGCCTCCCGGCCGATGGCTGAGAATGGACGGGCCATGAGCCCAGCAGCCGAGCCGACACAAACCGATGTGCTCGTCGTCGGCGCCGGGCCCGCCGGTTCAGCCACCGCGGCGTGGGCCGCCCGGGCCGGGCTCGACGTACTGCTGGTCGATGCCGAGACCTTCCCGCGCGACAAGCCCTGCGGAGACGGTCTGACTCCTCGGGCCATCGCCGAGTTGGACCAGCTGGGACTGTCCCCGTGGCTGGAGGGGCGCGCCCGCAACTGGGGCCTGCGCGCGGCCGGGTTCGGCCAGGAGCTGTACCTGCCCTGGCCCGGGGGTTCCCTGCCCCGATACGGGGCTGCCGCTCCCAGGCTCGAGCTTGATGACGCGATCCGACGAGTCGCGCTGGACGCCGGTGTCCGTGCGCTGGAGGGCCACCGGGCTGTCGACGTGCGCCTGGAGGGAGGACAGGTGCGTGGCGTCACGTTCACGACCGGCGTACATGGTGGGCGGCCACTCGAGATCGGCTGCCGGCGGCTCGTGGTCGCCGACGGCGCCCGGTCGCAACTGGGTCGCCGACTCGGCCGGACCTGGCACCGCAGCACGGCCTACGGGGTGGCCGCCCGCGGTTACATCAAGTCCCATCGCAGCGACGACCCGTGGATCTCGTCGCACCTCGAACTGCGCGGCGAGGCTGATGAACTGCTCTCCGGGTATGGCTGGGTGTTCCCGCTCGGTGACGGCGAAGTCAACGTCGGGGTCGGCACTCTGGCCACCGACAGGCACCCGGCGGACGTCAACCTCCGTGGCCTGCTGGCCCACTACGCCGAATCCCAGCGCGACACGTGGCAGTTCGAGGGCGACGTCCGGGCGCCATGGTCGGCACTCCTGCCCATGGGCGGGGCCGTAAGCGGGGTTGCCGGCCCGAACTGGCTGCTCGTCGGCGATGCCGCTGGCTGCGTCAACCCACTCAACGGCGAAGGCATCGACTACGGCCTGGAGACCGGTCACCTTGCGGCCCGGCTGCTGGCCGGCACCGTTCCGAACGCATCCCTGGACTACGGACGACAGTGGGCGCCGCAACTGCGGCATCGCTACGGCAGTGCCTTCTCCATCGCCCGCCGCCTGGCCGGCCTGCTGACCGTGCCCGGACTGCTCCCGACCCTGGGGCCTGTCGGTATGCGCTCGCGCTCCCTGATGACGGTCGCGCTTCGGGTCATGGGCAACCTGGTGACCCCCGAGGACGCCGACCTCACCGCCCGGCTCTGGCGCACGGCCGGTCGCGCAAGCATCAGGCTCGACGACCGGCCACCTTTCAGCTGATCCGGATCAGCCCGTCGGGCCCTTCGCGCGGGCCTCGCGCAGCGACCCCATGGCCTGCTCCAGCTCGGCCAGCCAGTCGGCCTCGTGCTGGGCGACCAGTCGGACGCACCAGGACAGGGCCTCGCTGCGGGACCGGGCGACCCCCGCCTCGACCAGGGTGTCGAGAACCTGGCGCTGCGGCTGGGCCAGGCGGGTCATGACCGGGACGGCCAGGCGGGTGAACGTCTCCGTCGTCCCGCCGCAGCTGACGCCCCAGGAGACCTTCCGTCCGGTCCGCTCCTCGAGTTCCCGGGCGATCTCGATCCGGGTGACCCGGGTGTCCTCCCGGAACCGGCGGATCCGGCCGGTTTCGGCATCGGCCGCCGGCTCGCCCTCGGGAACCGCAGGCTCCGGGGTGGCGATCGTCCCCACGATGAGGATCTCCTCGCGGTCGATGGTCACGTTGGTCCCGGTGAACCAGTCCTCGGGAAGGCGACCGGAGAGCCAATCGCCGACGCTGAATGTGCTGTGATGTGTACTCATGTAATTGAGATTACGGTCACTGTTGGTTTGGCGGAACCCCCGTTCGCCCACGGCATACCTCTCGCGAGCGGGCGCTTGTTGCTGGACAAATCGGACATGCAGGCGCAACAAGTGCCCACTCGCGGGGGCGCGGGGGCGGGGGGCGGCGGGGGGCGGGGGGCGGCGGGGCGGGTTACCGGGAGAAGTGCTCGACGGTCGGGGGGCCGGCGAAGTGCGGGCCAATGAGGGCGCGCCACTCGGTGAACAGATCCGACCCGCGGAAACCCTCGACGTGATCGGCCAGGGACTCCCAGCGGATGCTGAACAGATACACGCTCGGTCGCTCGACACCCCAGCCATGGCCTGTGAACTCGATGAAGCCGACCGCGCGGGGGAGCACGATCGCTGCGGCCTGGAGCAGGTCGGCCTCGAAGTCCGCCTCGTGACCCGGCAGCACCTCCACGAAAGCGATCTCGAGGGTCACTAGAAGGACCAGTCCTCGGCCAGGACGGCCTCCTGCATCGCCATCCGCAGTGGCTCCATGCGAAGCAGCGCCGGCGGCGAGGCCAGCAGGTCCGGCATCGCCTGGACCATGCGGGCAAACCCGCCCGCCGCCCGGTGCGCCTGCTCGGCTTCCTCGTCCCGGAACATCTCGTACAGCCAGACGAGTGCCTCGTCATCGGGGTCGACCGAGACGACGAAGAGCTCCGTTCCCGGCTCCTCGGCAAGGCCGTCGGCGTACGTGTTCAGCACGTCGAGCAACGCGGCCCGGCGCCCTGCCTGGCAGGTCAGCCGGACCAACAGTGCGTGCCGTCCGGGCAGGAGTGCCTGGACCGGACCCTCGCTCATGCGGCCCCGCCCGCGGCATGGGCAACGTTCGCGACGTACCAGTCGTAGGTCGAGGCAACCCCGTCGCGCAGCTTGATGGTGGGGTACCAGCCGAGCTCGTTGATGCGCGTCGTGTCGAGCAGCTTGCGGGGCATGCCGTCGGGCTTGCTCGTGTCCCATTCGATGGCGCCTTCGAAGCCGACAACCGACGCCACGGTCTCCGCCAGTTCACGAATCGGCATGTCGTCGCCCAGTCCCACGTTGATCGTCTGGGCGGAGTCGTAGACCTGCATGAGCATCAGGGCAGCCTGGGCGAGGTCATCGACGTGCAGGAACTCCCGCCGGGGGGCGCCCGTGCCCCAGACCGTGACGCTCGGCGCACCGCTGGCCTTCGCCTCGTGGAAGCGACGGATGAACGCCGGGAGGACGTGCGAGCTCTGCAGGTCGAAGTTGTCGTTCGGCCCGTACAGGTTGGTGGGCATGGCCGAGATCCAGTGCCGCCCGTACTGGGTGCGGTGTGCCTCGATGTAGAAGATCCCGGAGATCTTGGCCATCGCGTAGGCCTGGTTCGTGGGCTCGAGGGGACCGGTCATGAGCGAGGTCTCGCGGATCGGCTGAGTGGCGTGCCGGGGGTAGATGCATGACGAGCCGAGGAACAGCAGCCGGTCGACGTCGGCGGCATGCGCCGCGTCCATCACGTTGGTCTGGATGAGCAGGTTGTCCTTGAGGAAGTCGACCGGGTACGTGGAGTTCGCCATGATCCCGCCGACCCGGGCGGCGGCATCGATGATCACGTCGGGCTTGGCCCCGACGATCGCGTCATGGGTCGCCTCTCGGTCGCGCAGGTCCAGTTCGCTGGAGCGCCAGCCGATCACCTCGCCCACGCCAGCGGACTCAAGTGCCCGCACGATTGCCGAGCCGACCAGCCCGTTGTGCCCCGCGACGTAGACCTTGACGTCGCCCCACGGGAACTTGGCTCGCATGGCGGTCATTGTGGCATAGCGGGCCTCGTTCAACTCCGGCCTCGACGCCCGCTGGATGACAGGATGGCGGCCATGAGAGTCGTTTCGATCGAGCAGTTGAAGCGGGTTTTGGCCAGCCTCCCCGACAACCCTCGCGTGGTCGCCTCCGGCAACTTCGCGACTCCGTCCGTCATCCTCGGGGCGCTGGACGAGGTCGTGCCCCAGTACCGGCTGCATATGCTCAACGCCCAGAAGCCGCTGCCGGACCGGGAGGGCGTGACCTACGAGACGGCCTTCGTGGGGCCGGGCATGCGCAACAACCCGCGACTGGTCTACATCCCGTGTCGGCTGAGCCTGGTGCCGGTCCTGTTCCGCGACCACTACCGGCCCGACATCGTCCTGCTGCACACATCGACCCGGCGGCACGACACGGTGAGCCTGGGCACCGAGGTCAACATCCTTCCCGCCGCCATCGAGTCGGTCCGCGAGCGCGGTGGACTGGTGGTGGCGCAAGCGAACCCGCAGATGCCATACACCTACGGCGATGCCCAGGTGTACGAGCACGAGATCGACTACCTCGTCGAGGTCGACGAGCCGCTGCCCACGCACGCACCCGGGGCCCTGGACGACGTCTCCCGGATGATCGGCGAGCGCATCGCCGCCCGGGTCGAGGACTACTCCACCCTGCAACTGGGCATCGGAGCCGTGCCCGATGCGGTCCTGGCCTCCCTGACGCAACGCAAGGGCATGCGCGTGTGGACCGAGATGTTCAGCGACGGCGTGCTCGAGCTCAACAAGCGCGACGCGCTGGACAAGGACGTGCCCCTCACCGCCTCGTTCATCTTCGGTTCCGCGGAGCTGTACGAATGGATCCACCTGAACAAGTGGATCCGCATGCTGCGCACGGAACGCACCAACGACCCGGGCCAGATCGCCCGGCAGGCCCGCATGACGAGTGTCAACGCCGCGCTCCAGGTGGACCTCTTCGACCAGGCCAACGCGAGCCGGGTCAAGGGGCGCATCTATTCCGGCTTCGGTGGCTCGACCGACTTCATCGTCGGCGCACTGCACGCGCGTGGCGGCCAATCCTTCATCGCGCTTCCGTCCTGGCACAAGAAGGCGGACGTGTCGACGATCGTGCCGCGCATCCAGGAGCCCGTGACGAGCTTCGAGCACAGCGCGGTGGCCACCGAGAACGGGATCGCGTCGGTGTTCGGCCGCAGCCAGCGCGAGCGCGTGACCAACATCATCGAGCAGGCGGCCCACCCCGATGCGCGCGACGACCTGCGAGCCGCGGCGGTGCAGATGGGCCTGCTCTAGGTGCCCGAACTGCCCGAGGTCGAGGCGTTGGCGCGGTTCCTGTCCGACCGCCTCGCCGGGCAGCGGGTCGCCGACCTCGCGCTGGCCAGCCTGAGTGCGCTCAAGACATACAGCCCGCCGATCACGGCGCTGCTCGGCCTGCCGGTCACGGGTGTCCTGCGGCACGGCAAGTTCCTCGACCTGGCGACCGAGGGTGGTCCGCACCTCGTCTGGCACCTGTCGCGCGCCGGCTGGGTGCAGTGGAGCGACGAGCCAGCGCCGGGCCCGGTCAAGCCGGGCAAGGGACCGCTGGCGCTGCGGCTGGGGTTCGTCAACGACGACGGCGAGCCCACGGGGCGCATCGACCTCACCGAGGCCGGCACCCAGAAGCGACTGGCCGTGTACGTCGTCGGCAGCCCGCGCGACGTGCCGGGGGTTGCGCGGCTGGGGCCGGATGCCCTCGGCGACGAACTGACCCTGCCGGCCTTCGCCGGGATCCTGGCCGCGGCTGGGCGGGCGCAGGTGAAAGGCGTGCTGCGCGACCAATCGATCATCGCCGGCATCGGCAACGCCTACAGCGACGAGATCCTGCACGCTGCCCGGCTCTCGCCGTTCCATCCCTGCTCCACGCTCTCTGCCGATGAGGTCGCGCACCTGTACGACTGCATGCGGCAGACACTGCTGACCGCCGTGGAAAACAGCGTCGGGCACGGCACCGGCACCCTGAAGGCGGAGAAGAAGGCGTCCATGGCGGTGCATGGCCGGGCCGGGGAGCCGTGCCCGGTGTGCGGGTCCACCGTGCTGGAGGTCTCCTTCGCAGACTCCGCGCTCCAGTACTGCCCGACCTGCCAGACCGGTGGCAAGCCGCTCGCCGACCGGCGCATGAGCCGGTTGCTGAAGTAGCCGTAGGCTGCGCGCCATGTTCGCGAAGAGGAGCGAAGGCACCGCCGGCGCATCAAGGTCGTCCGGCGCCCTGCCGCCCAGCAAGTACCGCATGGGGGGCAAGCACTTCAAGAACGACAAGGCGTTCATCCGCACCGCTGTCCGTGACGTCAAGCGGCTCGAGTCCTACGCCGGTCTGACGGCGGACTCCAGGCTGCTGGATTGGGGCTGCGGTGCGGGGCGGCTCGCCATTGGCGTGCGAGAGCACCTCGGCCGCATAGCGGACTACCACGGTGTCGATGTCCAGGCGGAGCTCGTCGACTGGGCAAACGAGAACCTGGCCGCCCCGGGCTTCCGGTTCACGTGCGTCGACGTCAGCAACGAGCGCTACAACCCCGACGGGACGCCCGAGCGGACCCTCGCCGCCGAACCCGGCTCGGTCGACGTGCTGTACGCCTACTCGGTCTTCTCGCACATGAACGACGAGGACACGTCGGCCTACCTCGGCTTGATCCGGGAGGCGCTGGCCCCCGGGGGCAAGGCCTTCGTGACCTGCTTCGTCGAGGAGGACGTGCCCGGCTGGGAGGAGAACCCCGAGGGCTACGGCCCGCTGGAGTGGAAGGGCCGGCTGCACTGCACCCGGTTCGCCCGGTGGCACTTCGAGGCTCACGTGAACGCCGCTCGACTGGCCGTGGATCGGTTCGAGTACGGCCGGGAAACCGACGGGCAGAGCCTGTACGTCCTGCGCGTCCGGTGACCGGCGGCCCGGCCTCGGTGGGTTAGGGTCGGAGAAGACCCTGACCCGAAAGGCCATTCGCATGCGCCGTGCCCTCATGTCCGTCGCCGTCGTGTCCGCGCTTGCCCTGGCCGCCTTCACGGCCGGGCAGGCCACCGCAGCGCCGTCCGCCCCGGAGCCCGTCCAGCCGATGCAGTTCGGCATGCACGTCCCGGACATCGCCCAGGGCACGGACCCGTCGATCGCCTATGGGTCGATCCGCCTGTGGGACTCAGGCGTCGCGTGGGGCCAGGTCGAGCAGAAGAACAACAAGTACTGGTGGAACGGGCTCGATGCGGCGATCTCCAACGCCAATGCGCAGCAGGTGCGCACCCTGTACGTGCTCGGGTCGACGCCGAAGTGGGCGGCCAGCAACACCAAGCAGGGCACCTACCCCAACAAGGGCGCCGCGTCCATGCCGTCCATGAAGGAGTGGAAGGCCTGGGTAACCGCGGTCGTGCAGCGGTATGCCGGCTCGATCGAGGCCTACCAGATCTGGAACGAGGCGAACCTCACCACCTTCTGGCAGGGCACCCCCAAGCAGATGGCCCAGCTCACCTCCGAGGCCTACAAGATCATCCGCAGGTACGACCCCACGGCCAAGGTCATCTCGGCCAGCAGCACGGTGCGGCTGCAGAGCGCGTACAAGAAGTTCTTCCCGGCGTACCTCAAGGAACTCAAGAAGCTGAAGTGGCCCGTCGACGCCATCGCGGTCCACCTGTACCCGCCGAGCAAGGGCACACCCGCGACCCGCGCTGGCTACATCACCCAGGTCCAGGCCGACATGCGGAAGGCCGGCGTCCCGGCAAGCAGGGAACTCTGGGATACCGAGGTCAACTACGGCATCAAGGGCCCCGGCGGCGGCAACCCCGACAAGGACATCGATGGCGCGACCGCGGCAGCGTGGGTCGCGCAGACCTACCTGGACAACATCCGCCTCGGGGTCGCCCGCTCGTATTGGTACTTCTGGGACAGGGCGGTCGACCTGGTCGGCATCCAGGTGTTCGACGGGACTACCGGGTCGGTGGGCTTCCAGTCCGTCTACACCTGGCTGAACGGGAAGTTCTACACGTGCGCCAGCGGCGACGTGAACACCTGCCAACTGGGCGACAACGCCGATCCGCAGGTGGTGGCCTGGGCCTCGACGGGCTCGGGTACCTTCGTGGTGCCGGCAGGGGTCACCCAGACCTGCACGGCACTCAACCAGTGCACGGCCGTCGTGCCGGGCTCGAACGTGACGATTGGAAGCATGCCGCAATGGTTCGGAATCGCACGAAGCTGACGTCCGCCGCGATCGGCCTGGCCGGCATCGCGCTCGTGGCCACGGCCTGCTCGTCGGGTTCGCCGGAGCCTGAATCACCCTCGGCGACCGCGGCAGCGACCGAGGCGCTCCCGCCGGCCAATGCCGTCCCAGCCACGCTCGTGGGGATGCACATCGAGGGCGCCGAGGCGGGCGCCTGGGCCTCGGCTCCCTTCGGCGCCCTGCGCCTGTGGGACAACGGCACGGCCTGGTCGCAGATCGAGCTGGAGCCCGGCGTGTACAAGTGGGACAACCTCGAGGGCATCCTGGAGAACGCAGAGTCCAAGGGGATGTCGGACGTCCTCATGGTGCTCGGCACGACCCCCGAGTGGAACGCCAAGGTCGTTAATCCGGACGACTACCCCCAGCCCGGAGCCGCCAGCGCGCCCAAGGACCTCGAGGCGTGGGACTCCTGGGTGACCGAGGTCGCCACGCGATACAAGGGCCGGATCTCGTCGTACCAGATCTGGAACGAGGCGAACCTCAAGAACTTCTGGGGCGGCACGCCCGAGGAGATGGCCGAGCTGACCAAGCGCGCCTACGACATCATCAAGGCGATCGACCCGGAGGCCCTCGTGGTGTCGGCCTCCCCGTCGACGCGGCTCACCGCCTCCTTCGACCGCTTCTTCCCGGCCTACTTGAAGGCCCTCGGCGAGAAGGGCTGGCCGATCGACGTCGTGGGATTTCACACCTACCCCGGAGCCGATGGCGACCCGGTCGCCCGAGGGGCCCTCATCGAGGCCACCAAGGCGGCCTTGACCGCGGCCGGGGCACCGGACCTGCCCCTCTGGGACACCGAGCTGAACTACGGGCTGGCCGGTCCGGGCCCCGACCTCGCCAAGCAGGACATCACCGGTGTCGACGCCGCCGGCTGGATCGTGCGCACCTACATCGACGATCTCCGCTACGGGGTCGCCCGCTCCTACTGGTACATCTGGACGCAGAAGCCGTACGACCTGCTCGGCATCCAGGCCTACCCGGGATCGGACGGCGAGCAGGGCTTCTTCGCCTTGGACACCTGGGTGGTCGGGGCCGGGTTCGACGGCTGCACGGAGGCCGAAGGGGTGGTGGAATGCACCTTCACGCGTGACGCGACTCCATCGGTCATCGTCTGGGCAGAGAGCGGATCGGCCACCTACACGGCCCCCGACAACGCCGCCCTGGCCTGCGACCCCCTCGCCAACTGCCAGCGGGTCGAGCCGGGATCGCAGATCGCCCTGACCGACGTCCCGGTGCGGATCTTCGCCCAGGCGTAGCCTGATAACGATCCGGCAGGCCCTGCCCGCGGTTCCGGGCCTGCCCGTCCTTCGCTGTTATCGTGAGGGCGGTCGTGAGCACCGGGAGGTGGCATGTCGCTGGAAGAGCGCGAGGGCCGCGGTCTGCCGGACGTGCCCGACCAGTCGACGATCCCGCTCAGCACACCTGCGCGCATCGGCTGGGCCGAGGCTCACTCGCACCGTGACCGCCCGCACCTTCGGCGCGACCCTCTTCGCGTATACGCCACCCGCGCCATCCTGCTGGATGGCTGCGCGGTCCTCGTCGCGGCCATCGTCGGCTTCATCCTGCGATGGGCCATTCCCTACTCGGTGGAGCTGAACGACCCCACCTACGTCTCGCTGGTAGGCGTTGTCGTGGTGTCGTGGATATCCGTCCTCGTGCTGCGCGGCGCCTACGACACCCGTGTGCTCGGGGTCGGTTCGGAGGAGTTCAAGAGGGTCGTCTCCGCTTCCGCAACGGTGTTCGCGGCCGTCGCCGTCGTCGCCTTCGCGCTGAAGCTCGACCTGTCCCGCGGCTTCGTCCTCATCACGTTCGCCGTGGGGATGCTTCTGCTCCTGTGCGTCCGCTGGGGCCTGCGATCCTGGCTGCGGCACGAGCGTAGGTACGGGCACTTCCTGCACCGGACCGTCGTCATCGGCGCCGAGCCGATGCGCGGCGAGATCGTCGACATGCTCGACAGGGACCCGGTCGCGGGCTTCACGGTCGTCGACGTCATCGAGGAACCGGACACCCACGAGGACGAGGCCGTCCTGGATTCGTGGCTCGACGAGGTCATGGCGCGGATCTCGCTGCAGGACGCGGACACCGTCGCGGTCGCAGGTTCGCCGACCATGGGGCAGGACGTCGTCCAGCGACTGGCCTGGCGGCTGGAGGGACCGCGCGTCGACCTCCTCGTGGCCCCCACGATCGGTGACGTCGCCGGGCCGCGCGTGACCATGCGCATGGCCGCCGACCTCCCGCTCCTGCACCTCGACGAGCCGCACCTCACCGGCCCCAAGCGCGCCATCAAGCGGGCGCTCGACATCGGCGCGGGCGTTCTGCTGTTCGTGCTCTTCCTCCCCTTCATGGTGGTCGCCGCCATCGGCGTGTGGGTCAGCAGCCGCGGGCCCGTGTTCTATGTCCAGGAGCGGGTCGGCCGTGGCGGCCAGATCATCTCGGTGCCCAAGTTCCGCACGATGTACACCGGCGCCGACAAGCTCCGCGACGAGGTGATCGGCCGGCCCGACGGGGCGATCCTCGACCGGTACCGGGGCGACCCCCGGATCACCCCCTTCGGGCGGATCCTGCGCCGGTGGTCGATCGACGAGACGCCGCAGGTGCTCAATGTCATCATCGGCTCGATGTCGCTCGTCGGCCCCCGGCCGGTGCTCGTCGACGAGATGCCGCTGCTCGGCGATGCCGATCATCGACGGCACCTCACCAAGCCAGGGCTCACGGGGCTGTGGCAGGTCTCCGGGCGCAAGTCGGTCGACTGGGAGGAGCGCATGCGCCTCGATCTGGACTACGTCGAGCACTGGTCGCCTGCCCTGGACCTGGTGATCGTCGCGAAGACGATCAAGGTCGTCCTCGTGGGGAACGGCGCGTACTAGGGGCTGTTTCGGTCGCGGGTCGGCGGGCTGTGGATATCTATACTCCCTGAGTGACCCTGAGCCGCACGCGCCTCGTGCTCGGGGGGCTGGCAGTGGCACTTGTCGGCGGGTTCGTCTTCTGGCTGCAGGCGGGCGTCCTGTACTCGGTGGGCACGCTGGCGTGGGGCGGCTGGGGTCTGCAGTCGCACTTGAGCGGCGCGGCCGAAACGGTCCTGTCCGGCGACTACGACATCGCCGGCTCGGAGTACGCCTTGGCGGTCGCCTCGTCCGACCAGCTCGCCCGATCGGTCGGGACGACCCAACTGGACCTCATCGGGCTGCTGCCCGGACTCGATACAGCGGTGGGCAACTGGCGTCTTGCAGCGTCGGCGGCAGACGACATCACGTCGGCGACCGGCGGGCTGCTGGCCCTCTATGGGGACCTGTCCGGGAAGGGTGGCGGTCCCAAGATCTTCAGCGACGGGGCCATCGACCTGGCCCGGCTGAACGACCTTCCGCAGCGAGTGGGGCAGGTCGTGGCCAGCCTGGCCGGCGCCGAGCGTGACCTCGACGCGGTGCGGGCCGAGAGTCAACCGGCCGCGCTCCTGGACCGGATCCGCGACCGGGCCCTTGCCGAGATGGCGCCACTTCAGGAGGGGATCGGGGCCCTCGAGCGCATCGCCCCCGTCCTGCCCGATGCGCTCGGGGCGAATGGCGTGCGCCGCTATCTCGTCGCCATCGGCAACCAGGCCGAGATGCGCGCGTCCGGCGGGGCCCCGCTCACCCTTGTCCTGGTGGAGTTCAACGAGGGACGCATCTCGATCCCGATCAAGGGGCAGACCAGCACCCAGCTGTTCCCGCCGCTGAACGCGCCAGTCTCGTGGTGGGGCCCGGCGTCGAACCCCTTCTTCCAGGGCAACCCGCGCAACGCACCGTTCGTGGTGACGAACACCCATCCGAACCTGCTCTTCTCGGCGAAGGAGATGGCGGGCGCGTGGGAGGGCGGGCAGTACCCGCCGGTGGACGGAGTGATCACGGCCGACCTGACCGCCATCGCGGCGGTGCTGGACGCGACCGGCCCGATCGAGTCGTCGGCCTACGGGACGGTCGACGGGTCCCAGCTCGGCCAGATCCTTCTGATCGATGCGTACGCCGACTTCGGGCAGGAGGAGTCCGCCGAGCGCCAGCAGGCGAACCAGCAGTTGCTCGACGACCTGCTGGCCAAGTTGCTGTCCGGCGACGACCTGGTGTCCGCGGCACAGGCGATGGCCAGCACGGCACCTGGACGCCACGTGCAGCTATGGATGCGCAACGCGGAGCTCGAGGCCTTGGCCATCGAGAGCGGGGCGGCAGGGGTCGTCGACGATCCCGACACCGGCGACTGGTCGGCGCTCTACACGCAGAACGGAAACCAGAGCAAGGTCGACGTCTTCCAGCAGCGCAACGTCCTGGTGACCGCGCAGGTGGCCGCCGACGGGTCCGCTCGCGTGACCCAGCAACTCACCGTCACGAACGCCACGCCTCCTGACCGGCCCGCGGAAGGCAGTCTCGGGCGCATCGGCTACGAGACGATGTGGCTCAAGAACGCGTACCTCATGTACGTGCCGGATGCCGCGTTGGACTACACGGCCGCCTACCCCTCCGACTTCGCAGTCCGGCCATTCCAGGGCCATCCGCAGCTAGGCCGAGGCTGGGTCGAGGACGGCTTCGGGCACCGCCTGATCCGGATCGTGGGCTGGACCGAACCGGGCGGCCAGAGCTCGGTGTCGGTCTCCTATCGCCTGCCTGCCGGGACCTTCTCGGGGCCGACCTCGTCGGAACTGGAGTACACCCTGCAGGCCGAGCCGCAGGCGCTGTGGGTGAACTCCGTCATCACCGTTCAGGTCACGGCGCCGGAGGGATGGCTGCCGATCGAGGAGCCGGGCATGAAGGTTCAAGGCTCCACGGCCACCGTGAGCGCCGTGCAGTCGGCACCGGTCAACGCGGCGATCACGTTCGAGCGCACCCCGTGACGCGTCCTCTGGGCATCATGCTCGCGGCCGTGGTGGCCAGCGTGGCACTGCTGTGGCTGGTCCCGCCGGTCGGTTTCGCGGCCGCCATCCTCGTGCTCGTCCTCATCCCGCCGTGGGGTCGCAGCCTCGCCGAGCGAGCGGTCATCAGCGGGGTCGTCGTCGTCGGGGTCGTGGCGGCTCTCGTCCCGCGGGCGGGGCCGACCCCTGTCACGGCGGAGTCAGCCAAGGTGCTGCTCACCCTCGTCGTCATCGGGTCGGTCGCGCTGCGGTTGGTGCCAGCCCTGCGGAACTCGCCGATTCCTCGCCCGGCATTGCCCGACGCGCTGGTGCTCGCCCTCGGCGTTGCCTCGGGCTGGTGGCTGGCCTCGGCCTACGTAGGCCGCGCCGCCGCCGACATCGTGAGCGGCCTGTATTTCAGCGGGTGGGACAACCAGGCGCATTTCACCACCTTCGCGAATACCTACGAGGTGGGGAGCACGACGTGGCCGACGGCTGGCGGCGGGATCGCCTGGAACCAGTGGTACCCGTCCTTGCACACCACCGTCTGGGCCCTGGCCGAACTGGCTTCCAGCGCGGGCGGCAGCCTGCTGTCGCGCGCCGACCTGCTGTGGCCCTACGTGCTGTGGAGCGCAACGAGTTTCGCCCTGTGCCTTGCCGCCCTGGCGTGGGTGGCCGGCGACCTCGCCGCGCGGTTCGCCAAGCCGGGTAGTGCCTGGGCACGCCCACTCGCCATCGGGGCGTTCGCGGTGTTCGGCCTCCTTGGCAGCCCGGCCTTCCTGTTCAACGCCGGCTTCACCAACTTCATGATGGGCGTGACGGTCGTCGTCGTCGTGTCCTACTTGAGCGCGCGCAACCTCGGCTCGGCGCGGCGACTGGGCTGGTTCCTCGTGCCGCTCGGGGCATGGGCGGTGGTCGGCCTGTGGACCCCCCTTGCGCTCGGCCTGGTCCCGGCCGGCGTCGTCGTCCTGATTGCGCTGCTGCGCCATCGGCGTTGGGCGGGACTCTCGTGGCTGGGGCTGACGCTGCTCCTTGCCGCATTCCTCGTGACGACCCAGACCGCGGCGATCCTGGGCGTCGAGCCCGGCCAGTCCTCCGGGGACTTCACCAACGAGCTCGGTGCCGTGAGCACGGGCATGGTCCCGTTCAACGTCATGGCCGCAATGCTGGCAGCGGTCGTGATCGCGATCACGGTCGTGGTCCTTGCCCGGCAGCGCCGCTGGCCGCTGGCCGCCGCGATCGGGGGGCCGTCGCTGGGGTCAGCGCTGATCGCGCTGGTCTTCGTACCCGCGGCCGACGCGGCGGGCATCGGGCGCCTCGAGTCGTACTACGTGCTCAAGGGACTGGACGGCCTGCTGGTCTGCGCCGCTCCCGTGCTCGCCGCTGCCGCTGCCGCCGGCCTGTGCCGCGCACTCGACGGACTCGACCGGCCCGGGCGCTGGCTGGCTGCTGCGGCTGCGGGCCTGGTCCTGGTGGCACTCTTCGGCTTTGCCGGACCGCTGGTGCCGATGTCGCCGGGCACCCCGGTGGCGGCTGGGGTGCAGGCGGGGGCGGACCGGACCCGGGGTGCCGGGGATCTCGTGGGCGTAGCGATCGTCGATGCCGCTGCCTCCGCACGGCCCTATCCCGAGTTCACGACGGTGCTGTGGGACGGCGCTGGCCAGTTGCCCAACCTGTGGGTGTCGTCGTTGCACGGTGTGCCGTCCAAGGCGGACAACCTCTTCTACTCCGGTATGCCGCCGTTCCCGTACGACACGGTGAAGACCCTTGGATACGCGGACTTGAGCCTGAGCCTGGATCCGACCTTGAGGCTGGCGATGCTCTGGTTCCGACCGTCCTCCGGTGAGGCCCTCGACACGTATGCGGCCAATCGTGACGACGGCCGTGCTGTCAGCGTCCGCGTGCCCATGGGCGCCAACGCGATGTGCCCCGAATGCCTGTCGTGAGCCGAGTGCGCGCCGTGAGCCGCCCGGCCTTGCGGGCCAGCGCGTGGGCGTGCGTTCTCGTGCTCGCCGCCACGATGCTTCCCGTGCCCGGTGCGCAGGCAGTGGAGCAGGCGCCGCGCCTGCCGTCACTGCCGACCGTCCCCGAATCGGGCAAGATCCCGGCCACGCCGCGCTCCGTGCCCGCTGCCGGATCGGCCGGGACGGGCCGCTGGACCGTATGGTCCGGCGGTGTCGGCCGCAACGCCGGAACAGTCACCTCGATGGTGCCCGGTGGCGGGGTGGCACTGCTCGCCGACTGGAATGGCGACGGCTTGGCCACGCCGGGCCGCTATGACAGCGGTCAATGGTTCATCACCAACGCCGCCGCGGGCCAGCCCGGCTGGGAGGCCAAGGCCTCGTTCGGCGGCAGCCCCGGGGACATCCCCGTGGTCGCCCAGCTTCGCCGGCGCGGCCCGGCGAAGCTGGGGATCTTCCGAGCAGGCACGTGGCTGTGGCAGGGGCCGGATGGCAAGGTGGCCAGGACCGACCAGTTCGGGGCGGTGGGCGACCTGCCGATCGTGGGGGACTGGGACGGCGATGGCCGCGACGATCTCGGGGTGGTTCGTGGGACCACCTGGATCCTGCGGATCACGGGTGTTCGCAACCGGCCCGGCTTCCTGGGCAAGGCCCTGGACGTCACCGTCGACCGGTCGGTCCGCGCGGCTGTCGTGCAGTTCCCGTTCGGGGCCGCGGGCGACGTGCCCGTTGTCGGCGACTGGGACGGTGACGGCCGCGATGATCCCGGGGTGGTGCGGAGCCGCCGCGAATGGATCCTCAGCGAGGGCCTGAAGCACGTGCGGCGCACATCATCGCAATCGCATCAACTGGTCGACGGAGAGGTCCCCCTCGTCGGTTCGCGGGTCACGGCCGTGTCGGGCTGCCCGACCGCTACCCGCAAGGGGGAGCGTTACGGCAGGGCCGCCGCGAAGAAGGCGGAGCCGGCGCTCACGCCGAAGGGCACGCTCGGGATCGCTGGGAACGCCGAGATCCTCGCCACGGTCCAGGACAGCCTGCGCTACGTGGTGACGAACGACCTCACCGCCCGGCTGCGTGCGCGCGTCGACCGTCCGTACTACGACCCGCTGAGCACGCACCGGACCCAGGAAGAATCCGTGCGCCGGTCAGCCAACGCCGCGCTGGCGGCCGCGATCATGCTGACGACGACCTCGTGGAGCGACGAGAACGGCATCTCCCGCCAGCAGTTGCTCGACTACGCACGCTGGCACATCCGATCGTTGGCCTGCGAGCACGGGGCCATCACGCCGGGCGGCTGGGGCAACGGCTGGCAGTCAGCGCTCTGGGCGGTCACGGCCGGCCAGGCCGGATGGCTGCTGTGGCCGGACCTCTCCAAGCAGGAGCGGGCCTACGTCGCGGCCATGGTCGTCAGCGAGGCCGACTACGCCGTGGCCCGCGGCCCGCGGTACTTCCGCAACCGGCTCGGGCAGGAGCTCACCCCAGGCGACTCGCAATCGGACGAGGTGTCCTGGGACCTGATGGCGCCCGCCCTCGCGCTGGCGATGATGCCGCGGCACGACCACGCCGCGCGCTGGCGCAACTCGCTCATCGCGATGGCGATCGCCGCGTTCGCGCGACCGGATGACCTGCACCGGCCGCAGGTGTACAACGGGGTCCGGCTGGACATCCGGCTCCCAGGGACGAACGCGAACGAGGACGGCACGGTCACCAATCACGGCATCGTGAATCCCGACTACATCCAGAACGTGCAGCACCTGTGGTGGGCGGCGAGCCTGCTGCGGTCCGGCGGGCAGCCGGTGCCCGAGGCACTGTTCCTGAACGCGGACATCGTGTACCGGGCGCTGGCCGTCGTCGAGTTTCCGTCGCCACCCTATGCGGCGCCCGGCGGCACGGTCTACCAGCCGCTCGGCCAGATCTACTACCCGATGGGCGTGAGCTGGGGGGTGCGCCGTCCGGCCACGTTCGTGGGGGTCGACGCCTTCGCGAATGCCTACGCCGCGGCCGATGTGCGCGCGGCGGAGTTCCTGGCCGCGCATGCGGCCGACACGCGGGCCTTGCAGCTGCGCTGGACGGACGGGCATATCTACGCGGACGGGCCGGCGGAGGACTCCTACCGGCTAGGCCGCGAGGAGTACGCGCTCCAGCAACTGGCGCTGGCCTGGTGGGCTGGCGCGGTGAAGGACGGGTTGCGCATGCGGGTGGATACCGCCGCCTACCGTGGGATCAGCCTCGGAAACGGGACGCCAATTCCGTGACGTGCGCCCGGCAGTCGGCGTAGTAGGGCAGGAGTCCGTCGGCCCGCGCTGACGCGAACGTGGGCGCTGAGTCGTCCTTCGGCGACAAGGTGAGCTCGCCATCCGGCCACGGCAGGCCGAGGTCGGGATCGAGCGGATGGATTCCGTGCTCCCGGGCGGGCGCGTAAGGCTCCGAGCACAGGTAGCCGACGGTGGCCGACTCGGACAGCGCGCAGAAGGCGTGGCCTAGTCCCTCGGCGATGTAGAGGGCGGATCGTCCCGCATCGTCGAGTTCCACGGCGTCGTACGCGCCGAAGGTTGGCGACCCGACCCTGATGTCGACGACGACGTCGACTATGCGGCCCTGCAGGCACTGCACGTACTTGGCCTGCCCCGGGGGCACATCGGCGAAGTGGATGCCTCGCACCGTTCCGCGACGAGAGACCGAGATGTTCATCTGCTGGACCGACAGCGCATGGCCGACGGCATCATTGAAGGCCGACGCCGCGAAGGACTCCAGGAAGACGCCGCGCTCATCGGGTCGCAAGACCGGCTCGAACAGCCACACGCCTTCGATCGACAGTGGCTGGACCCGCACGTTGGGAGGTTATCAGTGGCGCGGAGAGGTCCCGGCTGCTCGCAGTACGGTGGTCGGATGAAGGTCGCCTTGATGGGGACGCGCGGGGTCCCTGCGCGGTACGGCGGCTTCGAGACCGCCGTCGAGGAGATCGGATCCCGGCTGGTCGAGCGCGGCCACGCGGTCACCGTCTACTGCCGCAATCCCGGCCAGCGGATGCACGAGTACCGCGGGATGACGCTCGTCAACGCCCCCGCCGTCCGGCATCGAGTGGCCGAGACTCTGTCGCACACGGCTGCGAGCACCGTGCACGCCGTCGTGCGCGATCGACCCGACGCGGCCATCGTCATGAACGCCGGCAATGCCCCCTTCCTGAAGCCGTTGCGCCTGGCCGGGATACCTGCGGCTGTGCATCTCGACGGGCTGGAGTCGAAGCGGGAGAAGTGGCGCGGCGCGGGCGCGGCCTACTACCGCTGGGCCGAGCGCGCTGCCGTGGCGTGGGGGCAGGAGGTGATCGCCGACGCACAGGCGATCGCCGATCACGTGGCGCGTGACTACGGACGTGAATGCGTGGTCATCCCGTATGGCGCGGCGGTCATCCATCCTGGTTCGGGCCGGCTCGCGTCCCTTGGGGTCGACCCCGGCGGCTATCACCTCCTCGTCGCGCGGTTCGAGCCAGAGAACCACGTGCTCGATGCGGTCAAGGCGTACCGAGCAAGCCGGGAGGTCCGGCCACTCGTCGTCGTCGGCAGCGCTCCGTACAGCGACTCGTACGTCGATGCGGTGCACGCCGCCGCCGAGGGCGACGCCCGGATCAGGTTCGTCGGCAGTCTCTATGACCAGGACCTTCTCGACGAGTTGTACGGGCACGCCGTGGCGTACATCCACGGTCACTCGGTTGGCGGCACCAACCCGTCCTTGCTGCGGGCCATGGGGGCGGGGGCGCCCGTACTGGCTTTCGACGTCGAGTTCAACCGCGAGGTGACCGACGGACGCGCCTACTTCTGGCGCGACGCCGCGATGCTGACGTCGGTGTTCGACGACATCGCAGCAGGCTCCGAGGGGACCACCTTGGCGTCCATGTCCACCGACGGACGCGCCCGCATCGCCGGCCATTACCAGTGGGATGCCGTCACCGACCAGTACGAGAACTTGCTGCACCGACTGGCCGCGTCGCGGCGGCGGTGACCGCACCATGACCCGGATCGCGGCCGCGATCGTCACCCACAACTCCGCTGCGTGGCTGCCGGACACCTTGGCGAGCGTGCTGTCCCAGTCGCGGCCGGCGGACCTCGTCGTCGTCGTGGACGACGCCTCGACCGACGGCACCGCGGCGATCCTGCGCGACCATGGCATCGACGCCATTCCGGCACGCTCGCGGGAGTCGGACCGGGTCACGCGGATTGCCGCCAACTTCCGCCAGGCCGTCGAGGCGGCCCGCACCTGCGACCTGGTCGTTCTCGGCGACCACGACGACGTCTGGCACCCCTCTCGGCTCGCGCACCAGGCGAGCATCATGGAAGCCACTCCGGCGGCCCTGCTCCTGGCGTCCGACGGGCTGCTCGTCGATGCCGATGGCTTGCCGATGGGCGGGACCCTGCGCAGCACGTTCCCGATTCCGGACGGCTGGGTCGGCCTTGCGCCGGCGGGACGCATGCGAGAGGTGCTGCGCCATGCCGTGGCCACGGGTGGCGCCAGCGCGATCCGGCCTGCTGCTTTCCCGACGCTGGACGTCCCGCGAGGATGGCTGCATGACCGCTGGTGGAGCCTGGTGGCCGCCGCCCGGTCGGGGCTGCTGCTCGACGACGGCATCGTGATCGACTACCGAATCCAGCCTGGCCAGCAGGTCGGCCTGGACCGGGCCGCGCAAGCGCATGGCCCGATCGGCCGGCTGGGGGCGCTGGCCGGCGAGGCCGGGCGGTCGTGGGGCAAGTCGCGAGACGTCGTGCGTCGCTTGCGGCCGATGGCCCTAGACGAGGCGATCGCGCGGGAGATCCGCCTGCGCAACGTGCTCTGAGGGCTACCGCAGCCAGTCGAGGTGCGTCACGCACACGTGCGCCACGGGAGACCCGATGCCCAGGTACGGCACGGTCGTGCACTCAGGCTCCGACGGCTGGGCCCACGGCGGCAGGCTGGCCAGGAATGCGGTGATCTGCTCGCGGTCGGGTGCATACAGGGCAATGGCGCTTGGCCGAGTCTCCTCGAGGCTGGCGGATTCGACCGGGTCGAGGGTGGGACCGATTCCGATCAGGTTGTACGCCCCCCACAACTGCATTCCGGCCAGGCCGGCCGTGAGGCGACCCGGGTCGGTCCAGATGCCGATCGAGTCGTCAGGTCCGGTCCGGGCCAGCACCCACTCCTCGGCCGCGATGCGCGAGCCCATGAGCAACTCCGCGTCGAAGTCGACGTAGGCAGCCCGCAGCGGGTACTGGCCGTAGATGCCGAGCAGGCCACGGCCGTTCTGCAGCAACTGGCCGCCGATGGCGGCGATGGCGAGCGCAAGGACGAGGACCGCGAGTGCCCACCATCGATCCGTCAAGGATGCGGCGACGGCAAACGCGAGCACGATGGCCAGCGCGATCAGCAGGCCCTGCCCTGTCGACAGGTCCCGGTCCCAGCGTCCCGCCCACGCCGTCAGGCAGATCCCCGCGCCGGCCAGTCCCCACCCGACCAGGCCAGGGCGTCGCTGCCCGGCCAGGGCTGCGGTCGCCAACGCCGCGGCCACGATCGCGCCGGGCCACAGTTTCGCCACGTACGTGGGCGATTCCAGCCACGGACCGGGCACGAGTCGGATGAATGCGAACGTGAAGGCGACACTGGCCGAGCCCACGGCCAGGGCGGCGATCGAGGAGGTGAAGGCCGGCTTCCCGCGGGTGGCGACGACAGCGATCAGAGCCACCGCGATCGCTATGAGCGGCACCAGCAGCGCGATGTCACGCTGCCAGACGTCCGGGTCGCCGACGAAGCTCGAGTAGTCCAGTCTCGCGTTCCAGTCCAGGTAGGTGCGAAACCAGTCGCGGCCCGGGAAGATCGCCAGGCCGGACAGCCAGAAGGCGGCGAAGCCGACGACGAAGCCACAGATGCCTGCCGCGGCGTCCCGGGCGAGCCTTCGCCAGCGTGCCGGCCAGGCAGCGTCCGTGCGCACGAGGGCGACGATGCGCACGGCCAGCCACATCGTCATGCCCAGGAACAGTGCGTACGGGTTGAGCATGACGAGCCACGCCGCGATCAATCCCGAGCAGGCGGCGGGCAGCCAGCCGTGGCGAGGCTGCCCGAGTGCGCCCCACAGGCTAAGGGCCAGCAGCGCGGTGAGCGCCGCGAGGATCGTCCCGGTGAGGTACGTGTTGCCGACGAAGCCGAGCACCATCGTGCTCAGCGAGGCGAAGGCCGAGGCGATGACGGCCCATTCGCGCGTGCTCGTGCGCCGCACGATCGAGTACACCGAGCCGACGATGATCAGCACGAGCAGGAAGCGCCACAGGCCGAACCCAGCCCACGCGCCGAGCATGTCGGTCAGGCCGCGAACGGGGGCGATGTAGCCCAGGCGCGTCCACGTGTACGCAGGCTCGATCGCACGATCTGCCACATCGCTGCCGAACAGGGCGAGGGAGGCGTAGAACTCGGAGTCGGGCGAGTTGAAGCCCACCCACGCCTGCGCGCCGGAAGCGAACGCAGCACCGACGGACACCGCGGCGATCAGCGCGGCATCGGGCCAGCGCAGGCGGGATGGTTGCGAACCCGCGGCCAGCACAGCCGAAGGATAGCGACGGCGCGGCGCTGGCCTACGCTACGCAGCATGGCAGGCACGCTCGTCGAGGTCACGGACCTCGTCGAGTTCCTGCAGCGTGAGGAATCTGCGTCGGGAGTCCAGCGGGTCATCGCGGAGACGGCGCCCCGGGTGATCGCCCAGAACCCGCCGGCCCGGGCCGTGGTGCTCGACCGGGCCTCAGGCCGTCTGGTTGCCCTCTCCGACGACGAGGCCCGCGCAATACTGCAGCCCGGTGACGGCGCGGCGGAGCGGGCGGCTCGGGCGGCAGCGGCCAGCGGCATCCTGGCCCGGGCCCGGACAGCCCCTGCAGCTGCGATCGACTCAGAGACGACCATCGCCTATCTCGGGGCCTTGTGGATCAACGACGCGCTCATGCTCGCGGCGCGGGCGGCGCACGCGGCAGGTGCCCGCAGCGTGGTCCTGCTGTACGACCTCACGCCCGTGCTGGAAACCGGGCACACCGCGGCCGTCAACGGGCTCTTCGACCGCTACCTCGCGCTCGTTGCCCAGACCGCATCGCGCGCCCCCGCGATCTCGGCATCGACCCGCCGTGACTTCGAGGCGCACGCGCGCGACCGTGACTGGTTCACGCCCGCCGGCGGCGTGACCGGGCTGCCCTGTGGACTTGATCGGCACGCGTTCGATCCCGGGGAGTCCCCGTGGCCCCGGCCGTACGCCCTCTTCGTCGGAACGGTCGAGTCGCGCAAGAACCACCTGCTCGCCCTGCGCGCGTGGCAGGCGCTGATCGATCGCCACGGTGCCGCGGCGGTGCCCGACCTCGTGTGCGTGGGACGGCTTGGCTGGAACTCGGCCGAGTTCCTGCGGGAGTACGCCGTGAGCCGCGGTCTCGACGGGAAGGTGTCCGTCCTGTCAACCGGGATCTCCGACGCCGACCTCGCCCACCTGTACGCCCATTGCGAGTTCACCGTCTACCCCTCGCGCTACGAGGGGTGGGGGCTGCCCGTGTCCGAGAGCCTGGCCTTCGGGAAGGTGCCCATCGTCGCCCGGACATCGTCCTTGCCCGAGGCCGGCGGCGATCTCGCCGTGTACTTCGCCTCCGACGACCTGGCCGGGTTCGTGGCGACGGTCGAGCAGGTCGGCCTGGACGCCGTTGCCCGCGCCGAGGCCGAGCAGCGCATCCGGGCTGCCGGGCCGGCTTCCCTCGACTGGGACCATGTGGCCGACGTCATCACCGCAGAGATCGCCGCCGCCCGTGCGGAGGAAGGCAGGCCCCCCGTGTCCGCTGAGCTGGAACTGGGCAGGGAGTACATGCTGGCCGTGCCCCAGCCCGCGCCGGATGCCGGCCATGCCGATCAGTACTACGCCCATGTCATGGAGGCGGAGCTCACTCTCCTGCTCCGCCAGCCGCGCGACCCCGGCGAGGCGGAACTGGTGGCCGCAGCCATCACGGGGCAGCTCGGGTCGCCGCAGGCCTGGGGCCTTGAGGTCAGGCCCGGCCGCCGGGTCGAGGTCCGGGTGCGACGCCCCGTCGATGGCCCGCTCGTGCTGCTCATCGGGACACGGTCCATGCCGGGCGTGGTCACGGTCGAGTCCGCGGGTCCCGGCGGCCCCCGACGCGAGAAGGTCTACCTGGGGGCGGTGCTCACGCTGGCACTCGGCGATGGCCAGGCGGGTGAACCGGCCCTGGTCACCTTCACGGTGACGGACGCAACGGACTCCATCGAAGGCTTCCTGGGGATCCGCTCCATCGTGCTGCTGGGAGCCGACGACCTGCAGGCACAGGTGATCGCGCACCGCACGGCAGCCGAGGCCCTGCGCTCCGAACTCGACTTCATGGCGAGCACCCGCTCGTGGAAGGTCACCGCGCCGCTGCGCAAGATCAAGGGGCGCGGCTCAGGCCACTAGCGTCGCGGTGGGTTCTGGATCGAGATCGTGTAGGTCTCGCTGCCGGGCGTGAGCGTCGCGTTGCCCGGCGAGATCGCGGTCACCTGGCACTGCCCGGCGCTGAGGGCCGTGAGGACCGCGCCGTTGATCACGCACGGACCCTGCTCGCTGAACAGCACGGTCGTGCCCGACGTGCTGACACCGGCAAGGGTGACCGTCGCCCCGGCCCGCATGACGATCGGCTGCGCGATCGACCACGCCGGCTGCCCGGGCGGGTCCACCGTGATGTTGTCGGACACCAGCCCCGGCTGGATGTTGACGATCTGCGAGGACGCACCGCTGAAGCCGGGCTTGTTGCCGGTGTACTGGGCCGAGATCGTGTGGATCCCGCTGACCGGCGGGGTCCACTGCAAGGTGGCGACACCGTTGGTGGTCGGGATGGATCCGCTGATGCCGATGCCGTCCATCAGGAAGGCGGCGCTGCCGTCCGGGTAGCCCTGGCCGAGGACGACCTGCAGCACGGTCGGCGTCCCGACGTAGAGAGTGGTCGGCCACCGCAGCGACACCGGCAGGTCCGCGGTGGTCACGTTGGGTGTCGACACCGGGCTGGTCGAGGTGACCTGGCCGCCCGAAGCAGGCTGGTAGGTCGCCTGGATGGAGACCGGACCCCCCGTCGTGGGAGTCCACGGCAGCACGGCCGTCGACGTCGTGCCGCCGAACAGGCCGGTCAGCGGCGCGAACGACAGGCCGGTGCCGCCGCTGGTGGTCAGGCTCAGGTTGCCCGTGGGGGCGAGGTTGCCGATCGGGGCGATGACCGCACCGAGCAGGCTGTTGCTCACGTTCTGCTGCAGGCTGTTCTGCGCCAGCAGGACGGTGTACGTCGGCATGGGCGCGATGACGGGCGACGACGAACCGGCGCTCACGATCGTGCCGAGCCCGCTGATGGTCCAGGTGCCCGCGGCCGCCGGAGTCCAGTTGACCGCACCGAATCCGTTGGACCCAATGGTGGTCTGCAGGGTCTGGGCCACAGCGCCGAGCTGGAGGCCGATCGTGACAACCTGTCCCGCAGCCTTGGGCGCACTGATCGTGATGACCTCAGGCACGCCGACCATGCCGTTCGGCGCGGCGATGAAGGAGTTGGACGCGGCGGTGGCGCCGGGTGACAGGGCCAGTCCGGTTGCGCCGGTGGCGGCGAGGACGAGCACGGCCGTGAGGGCCGTGCGGACGAGTCGGGTCCGGGACGTGGGCATGGGGCCTCCTTGTTCGCGTGCCTTCGAGGCTACCCACCCGCCGCCCAGTTTCGCCTGATATCGCCCGGTGAGCCTGCCGGTAGTATCGCGGCTGGCCGCAACCGAGGGAGGCAGTCTCGCGTGCTGACCGACCTGTACTCGCGGCGCGCGCTCGTCTGGGCCTTCGCCAACCGGGATTTCTCCACGCGATACCGGTCCAGCCTGCTGGGCTGGGCATGGTCCCTCATCCAGCCACTGGCAACGCTCGTGGTGTTCGCGGCGGTGTTCTCCATCGTCTTCCGGATCGAGGCGCCTCTGCTCGGCAACGGCGAAGGCTCGTCCTACGCGGCATTCCTGTTCACCGGGCTGGTCACCTGGAACCTCTTCTCCAGCGTGCTCACGCTGTCGATGACTCAGTTGAAGTCGAATGGCGAACTGCTCAAGAAGGTGCAGTTCCCGGCATGGGCGCCGATCCTCGGCGCATCCATCGTCCAGCTCATCCAGGTGCTGCTCGAACTCTTCGTGCTCGTGCTGATGTTCGCCTTCCTGCGCAATGCGGGGTGGACCTGGGTGCTCGCCATCCCCATCCTGCTCGGCCTGCTGCTGTTCTCGCAGGGGGTCGGCCTCATGCTGTCCATCGTCAATGCGCGCTTCGGCGACGTGATGTACATCGTCGCCGTCGTGCTCGGTGCGCTGTACTTCCTCACCCCGGTGCTGTACCCGATGAGCATGGTCGAGGACCAGAGCGAATGGCTCGGCTGGATCGTGCGACTGAACCCGGTGTCGTGGTACGTCGAGGCGATGCACGACGCGATGTACTCCCTCGTCTCCCCGCCCGCGCTGGTGATCGCTGGCCTGCTGGCCGGCGGGTTCGCCGTGTTCTGGCTGGGCTTCGCCGTCTTCGCCCGTTGGAGCGAGGACATCGGGGAGCTCCTGTGAGCGGAGTGGCGGTCGATCTCGTCGGGGTCGGCAAGAGGTTCAAGCGCCAGGTCGACCGGCGCAACAGCATCAAGGAGCGCATCGTCCGCGGGCGGGCCCGCCGCCCGGAAGACTTCTGGGCCGTGCGTGACATCAGCCTGCAGATCCCCGAAGGAAGCGTGTACGGGCTCATCGGCCACAACGGCTCCGGCAAGTCGACCCTGCTGAAGATGATCGGTGGCATCTACCGGCCGACCACGGGGACCATCACGACGACGGGGCGAGTGGCGTCGCTCATCGAGCTTGGCGCCGGCTTCCACCCGGACATGACGGGCCGCGAGAACATCGCCCTGAATGGATCGATCCTCGGACTGCCGCGGCGAGAGATCACCGCGGTCACCGAGGAGATCATCGAGTTCAGCGGGCTCGGCGACTTCATCAACGACCCGGTCAAGCACTACTCCAGCGGCATGTACGTCCGCCTCGGCTTCTCCGTCGCCGTGCACATGAAGCCCGACGTCCTCCTCGTCGACGAGGTGCTGGCGGTCGGTGACGAGGAGTTCCAGCGCAAGTGCTTCGACCACCTGTACGCCCTGCGCAGGTCGGGTCGCACGATCGTCGTGGTCAGCCACGGACTGGGTCAGCTCGAGGGCCTGTGCGACGAGATCGCCTGGCTCGAGCACGGCATGCTTCAAGAGCGCGGACCTGCGGTCAACACGATCGCCGCCTACCTGCGCCGGGTCAACGCCGAGGAGGCCAGCCGCAACCCGATGGTGGCGGCAACGCGTGACGACGACGGAGGCGCACGCGCGGGAGACCAGTCGATGCGCGTGCGGACGGCCGCCATCGTCGACCTGCAGGGTGAGTCCATCAACCACGCCGAGACGGGCACCACCTTCCAGGTCCGGCTCGGCCTGACTGCCGCAGAACCGGTTCTCGGCCCGAACATCCGCATCGCGCTGCAGCACGAGTCGGGACCGCTCGTCGCCATGATCAGCAACCATCAGCACGGGTTCGATCTGGGTGTGGTGCCGGCCGGCGACCTGGCCCTCGACATGGCCCTGCTCGACAACCCGCTCCTGCCCGGTCGGTACCGGGTGCACATCGACGTCTTCGACCACACCGGATCGCGACTTCTGGACTCGTGGAACGACGCTGTGGAGTTCGCCGTCCGCAGCGCATCGGGCGAGATCGGACAGGGCTTCGTGCGGCTGCGGGCCCGGACCACCCGCAGCTGATATGGCCACCATGCCGAGGCTGCTCGTCCGTGCACGCCGGCGCGCCGGCCGGGTGAAGCGGTGGGTCAAGCGCCGGATCCACGAGCGCAATGTCGGTCGCCAGTACGCCGCTTGGCTGGGCCAAGCGACCAGTGTCTACCCCGGCACGACCAGTTACCTGACGACCATCTCCATCCTCGTGCCGGTGTTCGACCCGCCCCCGGCCTTCCTGCGGCAGTGCCTGCAGTCGGTCGTCAGTCAACAGGCGCGCAACTGGCAGCTCGTCGTGGTCGACGACGGCTCGACGAAGCCAGGGGTCACGTCCTACCTCGCGGAGTTCAGCCGGGAGCACGACGGCGACGAGCGCGTCGTCGTGGTCAGCCAGGCAAATGGCGGGATCTCGTCAGCACTGAACCGTGCCTTGTCGCTCGCCACGGGGAGGTACGTCGGCGTGCTCGACCACGACGACCTGCTCGACCCGCGGTGCATCGACTCGTTCGCGCATGCGCTGGAGGACAACGCGTTCCCGGACGCCGTCTACTCAGACGAGGACAAGGTCACGGCTCGCGGCGACCACCTCGAGCTGTACTGCAAGCCGGACTTCTCGCCGGAGCTCCTGCTCACCCAGATGTACCTGTGCCATTTCACCGTGTTCCGGCTCGACCAGGTGCGCGAACTGGGCGGCTTCCGCTCCGAGATGGACGGAGCCCAGGACTTCGATCTCGCGCTGCGCCTGCTGCCGCGGCTGGGCCGGGTCGCCCACATTCCGCATCCGCTCTACCACTGGCGGACGTGGGCCGAATCGACCGCGCGCTCCATCGATGCCAAGCCGTGGGCGCAGGAGGCTGCGGCCCGGGCACAGCTCGACCACCTGACCCGCTCGTTCGGCGGCGGGGTCGTCGGGCCCAGCTCCATCCCGGGACTCAACGAGGTGCATCCCCGGGTGGGTGGCGATCCCGTGGTGTCGGTGATCATCCCGACTGTTGGCACCCGCAACCCCAACGGCAGTGGGCGATTCGTCGACGCCGCCGTCCACTCCCTCCTGGAGCGAGAGACGAGCGCGACACTGGAGATCATCGTCGTGACGACGGGCGTGATCCCGGACGTGCCCGTCGACCTGCACGGCAAGCACACCGTGCGGCACGTGGTCTACGACACGCAGGCCTTCAATTTCTCGGAGGCCATCAACACCGGGCGCGCAGCGGCCACGGGCCACTTCCTGCTGCTGCTGAACGACGACACGACCGTGGCCGGCCCGAACCCCGTGACCCGCCTGCTGGAGGTCGGGCAGATCGATGGGGTCGGCATTGCCGGCTGCCGGCTTACCTATCCCGACGGCAGGCTGCAGCATGCCGGGATGATCCTCCTGCCTGATGGGCCCACGCACTGCTGGATCGGCCGGCCGGGCAAGGAGCCCGGGTACTTCGGGTCGACGCTGACGCCGCGGAACTACCTGGCCGTGACGGCCGCCGCGATGCTGGTACGCGCGGATGTCTTCGATGAGCTCGACGGCTTCGACCCGCTCTTCGCCCGGGATTTCAACGACGTCGACTTCTGCCTTCGGGCGCATGATCGAGGCCATCGCGTAGCGTGGACGCCATACGCCCACTTCACCCACCACGAAGGCGCGACGATGGCCCGCAGGAAGCCCGACCCCGCGGAAGCGGAGCTGTTCCGCTCCCGCTGGGCACAGGTGTTCCCGGTGGACCCCTACTACTCGCCCGCGCTGCACCAGTCGTTGCCGCGCCTGTACGAGGCGCTGTGAGCACGAGCGAGACCCTGCGCACGAGGCGAGGACGCACGCTGGTCATCCTGGGTGATCCCGCCCTGCTGACCATGGACCGGATGAGCGAGTTCACCCGTCGCGCCGACTCCGACCCGAGGATCGCCACGCTGTCACTGGTACCCGGTCCGGCGAGCTCGGGGCAATGGCTGCGGGCGGCGGGTCCCGCAGGAGTCCTCGTGGCCGTGGCGGGCGACCAGGCCGACCTCGTGGGTGCCTTCGACCCCGACGACCCGGGCGGACTGACGGGGTGGTCCCGGGCGGCAGCGGAGCGCGGTCTGTGGCATGACTGGTGGGTCACCGACGACGCCGATGTCGCTCATGCCGAGGCGATCGTCGCGATGTCCGAGGTGGACCTTGCGGAGCAGGACGACCCCGGCAGCTCGCGGTATCCCGCCATGCGCGCCTACCGGCCACGCCGGGGGAACCTGTCGGTCACGGTCGACGTCACCTGGCTCGGCCCGCACCAGACCGGTGCGCAGGTGCTCACGACCGCTGCCCTCGAGGCGCTCGCCGCCGACGAGCGAGTGACGGCGCTGCACCTCATCGGCCTGTCGGAACTGCCGCCGTATGCGGCCCACCTGACTTCGCACAGCAAGGTGGTGCTCGGGTCATCCGTCATCTCGGACATCGTGTGGTACCCGAACCAGATCGACGGCCGGAGCAGCATCGCCGATGCCCGTCGGCTCGGTGCTCGCGTCGTGGCCACGTACCTCGACCTCATCGCGTACGACATCCCGCGGTACCACGGGTCCGAGGCGGCCTGGCACGCCTATCGGACGCTGCAGCGCCGGGTGGCGCTCAGCGTCGACGGCATTGTCACGATCAGTGCCGATGTCGCGCATCGACTGGCCGAGGAGGTGCCGCGGCTCGAGCCGCAGCGCATCCTGCCGCTCCCCCTGGGCCTGGACCACGTCGGAGTCCAGCCCGCACCGGACGAGCCGGGGGACGACCTCACCGACCTCGCCAAGGCGCTGGGTGCCAAGCGGTTCGTCCTGGTTCTCGGCAACGACTTCCAGCACAAGAACCGCGACTTCGCGATCAGGGTGTGGCAGCGGGCCCTGCAGGCGGGGCAGCCGTGCGAACTCGTGCTGGCAGGCCTGCACGTCAAGGGCAGCAGTTCCCGGGCCGGCGAGGAGGACCTGGCGGCCCGGCACCTCGACCTGCGCGGCAGCATCCACACCGTCGGCCACGTGAGTCCGCAGAGCCGGGAGTGGCTCTTGGCCCATGCGGCCGCGGTCCTCTACCCGAGCAGCGCGGAAGGGTTCGGGCTCGTGCCCTACGAGGCGGCCGCGCTCGGGACACCTACCGTCTTCACCGACTTCGGCCCGTTGCGCGAGATCTCGGGCGTCGATGGCCTGCCGAGCATGTGGTCGGTCGAGCAGCATGCGGCTGACCTGCTTGCGCTCCTGGCCGACCAGGACGCCCGGGACCGGCGGGTCGCTGCCCTGCGTGCGGCGATCGGCCAGCACACGTGGACTGTCTACGCGGGGCAGTTGGTGGACTTCTTCGAGGAAATCACCCGCCTGCCGGAGGTGTCGACGAGCGCCGTGGGCGCGGATGCCGCTGCGGCCGACGCCGCCGCCCTGTCGGCCGTGCTGTCTAGCCGGACCTGGCGGGCCACCGCACCCCTGCGCAGGCTCGGCAGGCGTCACCGCCAGCCCTAGTACGGTGTTATCAGAACTGATAATCTACAAGGGTGGTTGACCCTTCCCTGCCCCCCACGAGCGAGGTCCTTAGCCGCGTGCTCGTCTCGGCGGCACGTCTGCAGCAACTGGTTCCCGATGCCGTGCTGGTCGGTGGGGCGGCAGCCGCACTCCATGCCGGCCATCGCGAGTCGTTCGACCACGACCACGTCCTGACCGATCTGGCCGACCGCTACGCCGACATCCTCGACGCGGTGGAAGCCAGCGAGGGGTGGGCTACCTCGGTCCGGGCCTCCAAGCCGCCGATGACGATCCTCGGCTCCCTCGACGGGGTCGAGGCTGGCCTTCGCCAGATGCGCCGTACCCGTCCGCTGGAGACCCTCCTCATCGAGGTGGCTCCGGGCCTGACTGTCACCGCTCCCACCGCGGCCGAGGCCCTACGAGTCAAGGCGTATCTCGTTGTGCAGCGCAATCAGGTCCGTGACTACCTCGATGTCGTCGCACTCTCGGATCACGTTGGGCTCGACATGTCTGTGGCCGTGCTGTCCGCTCTCGACGACTACTACGCCGATCGCTCGGGGGTCGACGGCTCTGTGCTGACCTCACTGGTGCTCGCGCTTGCGGAGCCACGGCCACGCGACGTAGAGGTCACCCGCGAGTTGGAGAGGTATCGCGGCCTCGTCCCGCGCTGGCATGGCTGGACGGATGTCGTCGAGGCGTGCCAGGAGCTCGCCCTTCGTCTGGCGCAGGGGTCCGCATGACCGTCGCCTTCCGGAATGTCGATGCGTTGCCCAGTGATCCCGTGTCGACGTGGCCTTACGAGGCGCTCGCGACTGCGCTAGAGCGCGGCCTGGTGCCCGACTGGCAACCGGTGTTTGCGGAGATCCGGCGCGAGCCATGGGGCCGCGTCGCCCGCAGCATCGAGCGGATCCTGTCCTACGAAGCACTGCCCGGGGTTGGCCCGCTGTTCACCCGAGCCATTACGCAGGCCCGACTGGAGGCCGAGGACAGCGAGCGGGTCGAGGTTGCTCGAAGAGTCGCAGACGCCATTCGTCAATCAGGTCTCTCGGCCGGCCGGTTCGCCGAGCGGGTCGGCACATCTGCATCGCGGCTGAGCACTTACGCGGCGGGCAAGGTAACACCGTCGGCGGCCATGCTGGTGCGGATCGAGCGGTTCGCGGCCGGAGCCGGGCGCGTCAAAGGAAGTCGCTCTCCGTCTGCACCGGCATCAGCGCGTAGTTCTTGAGGAACAGAGTGGCCCGTCTAGCCGTGTAGTTGGCGGCTTTTCCAAGGAAGGGCTCGAGGTCCGCACGTCCGATTGCATGGCGGACGCCGTCAGGGGTCAAGATCCACCGCAGGTCGTCGGCCACCGACATGACGCCCGAGGCGAGGATGGGTGCCACGAAGTCAGCCTTGTATGTGAAGTACCGCTCGTCGTATCGGTACGGGGTCCGGTAGTCGCGGGCGGCCGCGAAGTCCATCACGACGAGGTGGCGTCGAGTCACTCGGATGACCTCGCCAAGCGATTGCAGGTACTCGTTCCGGCCGATCCAGTGCAGTACCGACCAGCAGATCACCAGGTCGAATGAGTCGGTGGGAAAGGGCAGGTCGTGGGCCGCGCCGACCACGAACTCCAGACGACCACAGGATTGGTGGATTTCGTCCAGTCGCCGGACCGCCTCCTGCGACGGCTCCACTCCCACGCCGGTGCTACCGGGAAACGCGTCCACCACCGACTTCAGGACATAGCCTGGGCCGCAACCGACATCGAGGATCCGCGTTGGGGCTGCTGCCTTCAGCAGCGAGTGCTCGCTGATGTAGGAAGTCTCGTCGGCGACATCGATCTGGTCCTTGAGCACGTAGCGAAGCGATTGCTGCACGAACTCCTCGGTCTGAAGACTTTCGGGATGCTTCTCGGGCATCAGGGGTTCGCGCCTGGCTGTGTGGGGGGAAGAGCGTTCGCGGAGGAAGCCAGCCGAATGAGGTAGTCGCCATACCCGCTCTTCCGGAGCGGCTCGGCCAGAGCTACGAGCTCGTCTGACGTGATCCAGCCGTTGCGCCAGGCGACCTCCTCGACGCAGCCGACCTTCGTGCCGGTGCGGTCCTCCATGACCCGGACGAACTCGCCGGCGTCCTGCAGCGATCGGAAGGTTCCTGTGTCGAGCCACGCCGTCCCACGCTCGAGGACCGTGACGGTGAGGGACCCGGCGCGCAGGTAGTACTCGTTGACCGCCGTTATCTCCAGTTCCCCACGCGCGCTGGGTGCGATCGCCTTGGCCACGTCGACAACCGTCTCGTCGTAGAAGTACAGGCCGGGGATCGCGTAGCTGCTCCTGGGCGCGGCGGGTTTCTCCTCCACGGACAGAACGATCCCGGACTCGTCGAACTCGACGACCCCGTACTCGCTGGGGTCAGCCACCTCGTAGGCGAACACGTGCGCGCCCTCCTGCCGGGTCAGGCCAGCGAGATTGCGGCCCAGGCTCGGGCCGTAGAAGAGGTTGTCGCCGAGGATCAGCGCGGCCTGGTCGCCGGCCAGGAACTCCTCGGCGATGATGAAGGCCTGAGCCAGTCCCTCGGGACGTGGCTGCACGGCGTACTCGATGGACATGCCCCACGCGCTGCCGTCGCCGAGCAGCCGGCAGAAGGACTCGGAATCCTCCGGGGTCGTGATGACGAGGACCTCGCGCAGTCCGGCGGCCATCAGCGTCGCGAGCGGATAGTGGATCATCGGCTTGTCGTACACGGGGAGCAACTGCTTGCTCACGCCCTTGGTGATCGGCCACAACCGGCTGCCCGTGCCGCCGGCGAGGACGATGCCTTTCATTCGCGGAACGCTACCGCTTCGTCCGGCGCCGGAGCCCGGCAGCACTGGCCTTGGCCTTGGCCCATCGGCCGTCCTCGATCGTGACGGCAAGAAGCGTGCCCATGGCGACCCGGCGGAGGGTCCGGAGAGCATGGTGCGGCGATTGGGCGAACTCCTCGGGGGCCAGGGCCAGCCGATTGCGCACGATGGTCGTGCGGCGCTCGGGAGCGTGACCCGTGGCGAGGACCGTTCGGCCCAGCACCCGGACCTGCCGGCCCGCACCGACCTGATGGCCGATCGCCACGTCCGGTGCCAGCAGGATCCTGCGCCCGGCCGCACGCAGTCGCACGCAGGCCGCCGCGTCGACGGCATCAATGCCGAAGGCCTCATCGAAGCCGCCGACCGCGACGAGCGCGGGGACCGACCAGAGCGTCCCGGACTGGATGACCTCCTCGGTGATGGGCAGTCCCGACACCTGCCGTGTCGGGTAGGCAAGGGCGCCACTCGCATCGTCTACCAGCCCGGCGGCCATAGCCCCGATCGAGTGCGGCCCCAGCACCGCAACTGCCTCGTCGGCCGCCGCGGTGATGCTCGCCACGTAGTCCGGCGCGATCGTGGAGTCCTGGTCGACAGTGAGCAGCCACTCAGCATGGCTCTCGACGGCACGGTGCAGGCCGACGTTGAGGCTTCGCGCGATGCCGCGGTTGTCGTCGTGCGCCACGACGACGGCCCCGCGTGCCGCCGCCTCGCGGAGGGTCTGGTCGGCCGTGCACGGACTGCCGTCGTCGACCACGACGAGCACGACTCCCTGGCTCAGCAGCGCGTCGACGAGGCCTAGGAGTGCATCGTGATCGGGTTGGTACGCGGGGATGACCGCGACGATGAGGCCCACGGCCCGAGTCTAGGCAGGCGGTAGGCTGTCGCCGACGTAATCCATGGGTCGGAGGAACCTTGACCGAGGCAAAGCGCGCCTTCATCACCGGGGTGACCGGCCAGGACGGTTCCTACATGGCCCAGCAACTGCTGGCCAAGGGCTACGAGGTGCACGGCCTCGTCCGGCGGTCGTCGACCTTCAACCGCAGCCGCATCGACCACCTGCACCACGACGAGCACATCCCGGGCAAGAACCTCCACCTGCACTACGGAGACGTCACCGATGCCGCCCGCATGCAGCAACTCATGGTGGAGATCCGTCCGCATGAGGTCTACAACCTCGCGGCGCAGTCGCACGTGCGGGTGTCCTTCGACGAGCCCGCCTACACCGCCCAGGCGTCCGGCGTCTCGGCTCTCAATCTGCTCGAGGCAATCCGGTCCACCGACACGTCGATCCGCTTCTACCAGGCGGCCACGAGCGAGATGTTCGGCGCGAGCCCGCCGCCGCAGAACGAGCAGACGCCCTTCTACCCGCGCAGCCCGTACGGCGTCGCCAAGGTGTACTCCTACTGGATCACGCGCAACTACCGAGAGGCCTACGACCTGTTCGCCGTCAACGGCCAGCTGTTCAACCACGAATCCCCCCGTCGCGGCGAGACGTTCGTGACTCGCAAGATCACGTTGGCCGTGGCCAAGATCGTCAAGGGACTGGCCAGCGAGTTGTGGATGGGGAACCTGGATTCCGTGCGCGACTGGGGCTATGCCCCCGAGTACACCGACGGCATGTGGCGCATGCTGCAGGCAGACGAGCCGACCGACTTCGTCCTCGCCACCGGCACCGCGTACACCATCCGCGACTTCCTCACGTTCGCGTTCGAGCATGCTGGCCTGGACTGGCAGGAGTACGTGAAGTTCGACCCCAAGTTCCTGCGGCCCACCGAGGTCGACGTGCTCATCGGCGATGCCGGCAAGGCGAAGTCGGTGCTCGGGTGGGAAGCCACGGTCCTCCCCCCGCAACTGGCGCAGGTCATGGTTGACGCGGACATCGCGAGGCTCGAAGGCGCCAAAGAGGGTCAGTTCTAGGCCATCCGGTGCGCGCCCTCGTCACTGGAGCCGCCGGGCAGGATGGCACCATCCTGTCGACGCTCCTCGCCCGTGAGGGTGCGGACGTCGTGGCTGTGGTCAAGCCCGGCTCCGACACGGACCTGCTCCTGCGCTACGCCCCAGGCATCGAGATCGCGGAGTGCGACCTCGCGGATGCCGCCGGCCTTCGATCCCTGGTTCGCGACGCTGCTCCCGACGAGGTCTATAACCTCGGCGGGTTCACCGCGCCTGGCGAGTCGTGGGAGCACCAGGAGGAAGTGCGGAGCATCAACGTCGACGCGGTGGCGGTGCTGGTCGACGCCGCGCGGCAACTCGGCGGGGCCCGCCTCTTCCAGGCCTCGTCCGCCTCGATCTTCGAGGGCACCGACATGATCCCGCAGACCGAGCGCAGCAGGCGCGCCCCGGTGACCCCGTACGCGCAGTCGAAGGCCGACGCGATGGACATCATCGACCGGGCGCGCGCTGATCATGGTTTGTTCGCGGTATCCGGCATCCTCTACAACCACGAGTCCCCGTTGCGCGGCGAAGGATTCGTGACCCGTCGCATCAGCATGGGCGTGGCACGGATCGCCGCGGGGCTTGCCGACGAGCTGGAGCTCGGCGACGTCGAGGTGGCTCGCGACTGGGGCTGGGCCCCGGACTACGTGCGCGGGATGCAATTGATGCTGCGGGCCGACGTCCCGCATGACTACGTGCTGGCCACGGGAGTGTCGCACCGGCTGTCCTTCTTCCTGTCGCGTGCGTTCCGGGCGGCCGGCATCGAGGACTGGTCCAGCCACGTGCGCAGCATGAGCGACCGCAAGCGCGCGAACGACACCAACATGCTGGTCGGGGACAGCGTGGCTGCCTACCGCGAGCTCGGCTGGCGGCACACCGTGGACTTCGATGACGTCGCGGCCCGCATGGTGGCGCATGACATCGCCCTGCTGGCCGCCCCGGGCCTCATGTGGTCGATCGCGTGACCGCGCCGCGCGTCTCGTATGCGCAGAACGGCGAGGACATTCGCGTGTGGCGGGCCTTCGGCGACGACGGTCGCGGGCACACGTACGTCGATGTCGGGGCCAACGAGCACCGGCACCTGTCGATCACCGCAAGCCTGCACGACCTGGGCTGGCGCGGGCTGCTCGTCGAGGCAGACCCCGAGCTTGCCGCGGAGCTTCGGGTACGGCGGCCCGGAGATGTCGTGGTGGAGGCCGCCGCGGCAGAGGGTGCCGGGGAGCTCGTCTTCTACCGGGTGCCCGGCACCGGTCTGGGGACGCTGGATGCAGACGAGGCTCAGGCCGCACGCACTCGCGGCTTCGAGGTGCACGAAGCCGTCGTCCGCACCGCCCCCCTTGACGCGATCCTCGACGAGCACGAGGTCGGGGATGTCCATTTCATGTCAATCGACGTCGAGGGCGCCGAGGCCAGCGTGCTGGCCGGCCTGCGCCGGCACCGGCCTTGGGTCCTGTGCGTCGAGGCCGTCCTGCCGGGCACGACCGAGCCCAGCCACGAGCCCTGGGAACCGGGGCTGCTGGCCCGGGGCTATGTCATGGCCGCGTTCGACGGTGTCAATCGCTGGTACGTGGCCGAGGAGCACGCCGATCTGGTCCGAGCCGTGGCCACGCCGTTCAACGCCGTCGATGCCGGTCAGCACGGCTGGGTGGTCGCCGACCTGGCCGCGCTCCGCTCGGGCGCGCAGCGAGGCGTCCAGCGTCGGGCCTGGCAGCGCGAACTGATCCTCAACGACCTGCGTTCGTCGGTCCCTCGGGAGGAGTACGAGAGGCAGATCGAGGAACTGCGGACCGCCCTTGTCGGCATCCAGGGGTCGCGGGCCTACCGGATCTCGAAGCGACTTGCCCGGACGGCGAAGGGCGGAATCTTCCGGGCGCGGACGCTGGTCACCCGCCTGCCCGGCCCCGTCTCGTCAGCCCTCGTGCGGCGTCGTCACCTCCGCCACGTCCGGGTCAACATGGGTCACCTGACCGACCCGGCGTTCCTCGGCGATCCGTCCGACGGCACCGTGGACTGGCTCGACCCAGCCGGCCTGCCGGCACCACCTGCCGGCGGCCTGGGCCTGGGCCCGATGACCACCGTCGATGCCGATGCTGCGCGCGACTGGCTCGGCGCCGGGCCCTACGACGACGACGCGCTCCTCGAGCGCCGGACGGACAATCATGGCGACGAGCTGGGCCGCACGATGGCGGCCCTGCGCACGCGACTTGCGCTAGCCGATCGGCCGTCCAGCCCGCACTGGGCTGGTGGCCGCCTAGTCCTTGTCGACGCCCGAGCGCTGCAGGATCCTGCCTTCGGCCACCGCGGGATCGGGCGGTTCGCCCGAGCCGCCGTCGCGGCGACTCGCGAGGCGATGGGCGACGGGCGGGTCGTGCTGCTCGTCGATGCCGGGCTCGAGTCGCTGGATCCGGAGGTCGCGGGATCCTGCCGGACCGTGACCGAGGTGCCAGAGCACGCCGTGTCGCAATTCAGCGTCCTCGTCGAGCCATCCCCCATGACGGGCAGCCCGGAGCCCCTCGTGGCGATGCTGCACAGCGCCGCCCACAAGATCGCCGTCGTCTTCGACTTCATTCCCATGGCGCACCCGACCCTGTACCTACGCCACCCGGCCGCTCGGGCGGAGTACGCGGCCAGCCTTGATGCCCTGCGCATGTATGACGAGTTCGCCTGCATCTCCCACGTCACCCGCACCGACCTGGCCCAGTGGCTGGGCCGCCCCCTCGACGGGCAGGACGCTGTCGTCGCGAGCGTGGCGTGGCCCCGCGGCCTCGGGGCGGTTGCGCCCGCGCCGGATGGCCGGCGGCCGGGATCCGGCCCCATCGTCGTGATGACGGGCGACGAGCCCCGCAAGAACACGTTCGGCGCCCTCGCCGCCATCGGCGCGGCAACCGCGGCGGACGATCAGCGCGACGTAGTCGTCGTCGGCATGGCCGGGCAGGACGTCCGCGTGCATCACTGGTCCATCGCAGCGGCGATGCGTCCTGGAGAAGCCCGCGCTGCGGGCCGGATCTCCGACGCAGAGATGACCGACCTGCTCGGCGGGGCGCAGGCGGTCGTCGTGGCGTCCTTCGACGAGGGACTGTCCCTCCCGGTGATCGAGGCAGTCATGGCGGGAGGAGTGGTCGTCGCCTCCGACATCCCTGCGCATCGCGAGCTCATCGGCTCCGGCGCCTTCCTCGGCGATCCCGGCGACGTGTCCGCCCTGGCCCGTGCGCTCCGCCGGACGGCGGGCCGATCCTCAGTGGCCGCACGCCAGGCCCGAGCACTCGGCCGACACGCGCACGCGGACCTCGAGGACGTGGTCTCCCGGTCGCTGACCGCGCATGCCAAGTCCGCCGACGTCGTGCCGCCGGCCGCTGCCGTTCACGTGGGCGGCCGGGCGATGAAGGTCGGCATCGCGACGCCGTGGTGGCCGCAGCGCACAGGCGTGGCCGACTTCTCGACCGCGACGACCCTCGAGCTGGCCCGGATCGCTGACGTCACTGTCTACGCAACGTCGTCGGCGCGGGTCGAGGAGTCCACGCCCGCGGGCATCCGGCTGCGCAGCGCGCCAGTGCAGGATGCCTTCTCGGGGCGCGATGACGTGCTCGTCTCGGTCATCGGCAACAGCCATTTCCACGTGCCGTTCATCGACCTGGCGGCGCGCACGGGATGCGTCGTCGTCGCTCACGACACCCGGCTCGTGGAGCTGTACCTCGCGTTGCGGGGCCGAGGGGGCCTGGAGCAGGTCATGCTGCGAGGCAGCGGCCGGAAGGTGCTGGTCCCGCCACTGGACGACCAGATCGAGGACATGCGCCTGCTGCAGAACGCCGGCTTCTGGGAGGTGGCGCGCCGGGCCCGGATGCTCGTGCTGCATGCCCCCGCGGCTGCCGCCCGCATCGAGGCCGAGACCGGAGTGCGACCACGACTCCTGCCGTTCGCCACCCAGCGCACACCCCGCCAGGAGGTCGTGACGGATGGCGACCGAGTGGCCGCCCGCACCCGGCTGGGGATGTCGCCCGATGCCATCCACCTCGCCACGTTCGGCTTCGTCGACATCCGCACCAAGCTGACCGACGTGGTCGTCGAGGCAGCCGCCTGGCTGACCCAATGGGGTCGGCGGGTGGAGCTCCACCTCGTCGGCTCGGCCCCCGAGCATGCCCAGGAGGCCCTTGAGCAGCGAGCCGGAGAGGCCGGCATCGCGGGCCTGCACGTGACCGGCTTCATCGACGATGAGCGGTTCCGCGACTACCTGCTGGCCGTCGACGCCGGTGTGCAGTTGCGGGTGTCTCCGCTCCTGGGCGTGAGCGGCCCGCTCAGCGACCTGGCCGCCTTCGGCACGCCGACGGTGGCCAGCGCCGGGCTGGCGACCGACGTCGACACCCCCGGCTTCATCCACCGCCTTCCCGACGAGGTCAGCCCGGTCGGCGTGGCCGAGGCCATCGAGTCCCTCCTCGCCAGCCCGATGCCGCAGGGCGTCCGCGAACAGGCCAGGCGCGAGTACCTGCAGCGCAAGTCGCCGCGACGGTATGCCGAGCTGCTCCTCGAGCTGCTGGGCGAGGCCGCCGGCGAACGGCCGGGGGGTGGGCGCTGATGCACGTGGGCATCGACATCGAGCAGTTCGCGACCGATCCATACGGATCGGGCATCCAGCGAGTGCTCCAGTACCTCGCCAGGGAGTGGCCGGGCGAACGCGTGCAAGCCGACTTCGTCGTTCCTCGGGGTCGGGGTTTCGCGCTGCTGAGCCCGGTGCAGGCCGCCGACGTGCTGTCGGTGCCCTTTGAGCCGAGGGCAGAGGGTGACGACCTGCGGGCCGCGGTGGCCAGGGCCCTGGACCGGCAGGAGGCCCCTGTCGTCATGGCCGGCGACTTGCTGGCCCTGTACGACGCGTGGCTGCTGCCGGAGGTCTCCTACCTGCCCAGCGTCCTCGAGCGGTTCGCGCTGTTCTCGCGATGCATGCCCACGGCGGCGATCGGTTATGACGCCCTGCCCATGACCGAGCCCGCCAACTACCGTTTCCCGCCGGGGTCGGCGGCGTGGGTGAGCGAGTACTTCCGGCTCCTGGCGGTGGCCGATTCGGTGGTCTGCATCAGCGAGTATGCGCGGGACAGCATCCTCGGCAGGCTGCGGCGTGACCCGGCCCGGCCGATCTGCGTGGCCCATCCTGGCGGCGACCACATCCCCATCCGACCGCCAGGCATCGACGCGCCACCCGTCTTTGTGCGGCTGGGGACCCTCGAGGCACGCAAGCGTCCGATCGAGATCCTGCGCGCGTTCCGGCTGGCCCGAGCCCGCGGGGTCCATGCCGAACTGGTCTTCGTGGGCGGAGCCTCGGCATCCGACTCCGCTATCAACGACGAGATCGCGACGGCTACGCGAGAACCGGGCATACGCTGGGTCCAGCACGCCACCGATACCGAGGTGCATGCCCTCGTGCACGCAGCGGGCGCCATGCTGTCCGTCGGCGTCGAGGGATACGGGATCCCCGTGCTCGAGGCCATCCGCCTCGGCACGCCCGTCCTGTTCGACGGCATCCAGCCGGCGGCCGACCTGATGCTTGGCGGTGGCGCGTTCCGGATCGACGCCAGTACCCCGGAGACCCTTGCCGACGCGCTCGAGGAGGCCGCTCGCCCGGGGATGCTGGGCGGCATGCACGAGGGACTGCGACCCGAATCCGTGCCCACATGGGCGACATTCGCGCAGACCGTCGCCGACCACCTCGTGGACTAGCCTTGCGAGCGTGAGCGACCGTCGGACCCTCGTGGCCATCCCGGCCTGGAACGAGCAGGGATCCATCGCCGGAGTCATCGCGAAGGTGCGCGAGCACCGCCCCGAGGCGGACATCCTCGTGGTCAATGACGGCTCCACCGACCGCACCGCGGTCACGGCGCTCGCCGCTGGGGCGCAGGTCGTCTCGCTGCCGTTCAACGTCGGCGTCGGCGGCGCCATGCGCACCGCCTTCCTCTATGCCAAGCGCGAGGGATACGGCGCGCTCGTGCAGGTGGACGCCGACGGCCAGCACGACCCCGTCGACCTCGACCGGATCATTGACGGCCTCGACGAGGCCGATGTGGTGGTCGGGACCCGCTTCCATCCCCACTCGACGTACTTCGTCGGCGGCCCGCGCAAGTGGGCCATGAGGCTGCTCTCGCTCAGCCTGAGCCGCATGAACAAGGGCACCATCACCGACCCGACGTCGGGCTTCCGATCGGCCGGGCCACGTGCGATCGACCTCTTCGCGGTCGAGTACCCGGCCGACTACCTCGGCGACACGGTGGGCTCGCTTGCGATCGCGATCCGGCACGGGCTGGTCGTACGGGAGACCCCGGTGACGATGTACTTCCGGCAGACCGGCAGGCCGAGCAAGAACGCGATCTGGTCGGCGTTGTACCTCGGCCGGGCGTCGCTGGCCATCGTGGCGACGAGCCTCAAGCGCGACTACGTCCCCCGGGGGGATACCTCGTGACCGCACAGATCCTCGGTGCCGGCGCGGCGATCCTCACGTTCATCTTCGTCTTCAGCCTCCTGCGGCGCGGCGTGCTCAGGGAGAAGTACGCCGTCCTGTGGCTGTTCTTCTCCGGGGCGGCGCTCTTCTTCGCCCTCGTGCCAGCCGCCCTCGTGTGGGTCTCGTCGGTCATCGGCGTGGCCGAGCCGGTCAACCTGCTGTTCTTCGTCACCGTCGTCCTGCTGATCCTCGTGGCCGTGCAATTGAGCTACGAACTGAGCCGGCACGAGGCCAGGATCCGGCGCCTGGCCGAGGAGATCGCCTTGCTCGACCAGGAGATCAAGAACCTTCGGGAGCGACGCATTGATGAATGAGCCCGTGCTGGTGATGGCCTTCAACCGGCCGGACCACCTCGCGGTCCTCATCGATCGGCTGCGGGAGGTCCGGCCGGCCCGCGTGTTCCTCGCCGTCGACGGTGCCCGGGACGGCCGGGACGACGAGGCTGCCCGGGTGCAGGCGTGCCGCGACCTGGCGGTTGCCTTCGACTGGGACTGCGAGCTCGAGACCCTGTTCCAGCCGAGCAACCTCGGCTGCGGCCAGGGCGTCAGCACCGCGATCTCGTGGTTCTTCAGCCGGGTCGAGCGGGGGATCATCCTCGAGGACGACATCATCCCGCACCCGTCGTTCTTCGGCTTCTGCACCGAGCTGCTCGACCGCTACGCGGACGACCCACGGGTCTTCGCCATCTCGGGGTGCAACTTCGTGCCGCGCAGCGCCCAGACGCACCCGGAGCACGCGTACCGGTTCTCGCAGGTGCCGCACATCTGGGGGTGGGCCACCTGGCGCCGATCCTGGGAGCAGCACCGCCTAGACATCGCCGGCTGGCGGCATCAGCTCCCGCCGGGACGGCTGTGGGCGCGGGCGGGGCATTCGGTCCCCGGATCGCTCTACTGGGCATCGACCTTCGAGCTGCTCGCTCGCAAGGAGGTCGACACGTGGGACGGCCAACTGGTGCTTGCCACGATGGTGTCGGGCCAGCTGACGGCGACCAGCAACGTCAACCTCATCGAGAACATCGGCTTCGGGGAACTGGCCACGCACACGGTGGAGGACCGTGACGAACTGCAGCCCATCGAGGCGATCACGCTCCCGACGAGTGTTGTCCCGGTGGCGCTGGACTCGCGGGCCGACGCGTGGACCCGGCGGCATCACTTCCGCGCTACGTGGCGAGGCATGGCGGGGCAGGCGGACCGCTACCTTAGGCAGCGCAGAGGGAGGAACGCGTGAGCATCGCCAAGGGCAGGGCCCTCATCACGGGCGGTGCGGGCTTCATCGGCTCGCACCTGTGCGAACGGCTCCTCGACGAGGGCTACGACGTCCTGTGCGTCGACAACTACTACTCGTCGACCAAGGACAACATCGCCCACCTCCTGTCCAACCCGCGCTTCGAGGTGTTGCGCCACGACGTGACCTTCCCGCTCTACGTCGAGGTCGACGAGATCTACCACCTGGCCTGCCCGGCCAGCCCGATCCACTACCAGCGCGACCCCGTGCAGACCACCAAGACGGCGGTGCACGGGTCGATCAACATGCTCGGCCTGGCCAAGCGCACCGGGGCCAGGATCCTGCTCACGTCGACGTCGGAGGTCTACGGCGATCCGCTCGTCCACCCGCAGACGGAGGACTACTGGGGCAACGTCAACCCGATCGGCCCGCGCGCGTGCTACGACGAGGGCAAGCGGGCAGCCGAGACGCTCTTCTTCGACTACCACCGCCAGCACGCGTTGAAGATCAAGGTCGCCCGCCTGTTCAATACCTACGGCCCGCGCATGCATCCGCACGACGGCCGGGTGGTCTCCAACTTCGTCGTCAGCGCGCTGGCGGGCGAGCCCATCACTATCTACGGCGAGGGCTCGCAGACCCGCTCCTTCTGCTATGTCGACGACGTCATCGACGGCCTGCTCGCCCTCATGCGCTCGGGCGACGAGGTCACCGGTCCGATCAATCTGGGCAACCCAGGCGAGTTCACGATCGCCGAACTGGCCGACCTCGTGCTCGCGCAGACCGGCTCGTCCTCGCCGATCGAGCACCGCCCCCTGCCGCAGGATGACCCGGTGCGCCGCCAGCCCGACATCACGCGGGCCAAGGAGACCCTGGGCTGGGAGCCGACGATCGGGCTCTCCGACGGCTTGGCCCGGACCATCGAGTACTTCCGCTCGACCCTGGCGTGATGCCTGGTCAGATCGTCGTCGGCACGCTGCTCGTGCTGGCCACCTGGGCAGCATGCGCCGCCGCGATCGTGGCCGTGGGGCTGGTGCCGGCCCTCGCGATGACGTCGGGACGCTGGACATCGTCGACCCTGCGGGTGGCTGTGTGGTCCGGCCTCGTCGCACTCACGATCGTCACGGTGGGCCTCAGCATCGTCGTGCCGCTGCGTAGCGGGGCGGCTGCCTTCGTCGTCCTCGTCTTCATTGCGCTGATCGGGGCACTCGGGATCGGGTGGGGCATCCGGGCGCGCCGGCGATCCCCCGCCCGATCGCAGGCCGTCAAGGGCTGGCGGTTGGCGGTCCTGGCCGCGTTGGCAGTGGCCCAGGTCTTCCTGGCCGCGGCCGCCCTGGGTCGGGTGACCAACTACGACTCCGGGCTGTACCACCTGGGGGCCATCCATTACGCGGGCGACTACTCGGCCATCCCCGGCCTGGCCAACCTGTACTTCCCGCTCGGCTACGCCAACGCGGAGTTCCCGCTGGCCGCACTGCTGGGTAACGGCCCCTGGGACGGAATTGGCTACCGCCTGCTCAACGGCCTTCTCTTCGCGCTGGTGGCCCTGGACCTCGTCGCTCGACTGAGGCGGCCCCGGCTCACCGTCGGCGCCTACATCCTCATGGTCGGGGTGACTGCGGCGTGGCTTCCCATGGTGGCCCTCGCGGACTACTGGGTCACCAGCCCGTCGTCGGACTCGGCGGTCCTCGTGCTGTCGGTCGCCGCGGCGGCCTACGTCGCCGACGCAGTGGCGGGCGGGCATCGCTGGGCGGTCCAGGCGGCAGTGTCGGTGCTGCTCACCTCGCTCATGGTCATGCTGCGGCCGACGATGGCGATCTACGCGATCGTCACGGTCGTCGTCGTGACGGCGCTCGCCGTGCGCCGGCGCGGAACCGCCCGCCAGGAGGGGCTCACGGTCGCCGTGATGGTCTCGGCAGGCATGGCCGCCCTCGCTGCACTGGCCATCTCGGCCCGCGACTACGTGCTGAGCGGCTGGCTGCAGTTCCCGCTTTCGGTGGTGTCGTTCGACGTGCCATGGCGGGCCCTCGATCCGGTGGACGCCCGCGGGGCGACCCTCGGCGCGGCCCGGGACCCGGCGGAGTTGTGGTCCGCCGCGCAGGGCTGGGACTGGGTCCCTGGATGGATCGGCCGGCTGCCCAGCAACTGGGAGACGTATGCGTTCGCCATGCTCGCCTCCGCGGCTGCCGTGCTCGTCGTGCTGGCACACCGACGGGCGCCAGGCGGGATCCGGGTTCGGGGGCTCGCGTTGGCCATGCTGCCGAGCGTCATCGCGGTGGCCTTCTGGTGGCTGTTCACGCCGCCGTCCTTCCGCTTCACCTGGGGCCCGCTGTTCTGCACGGCAGCCGTGCCGATCGGCTGGTCCCTGTGGCAACTGGCCCGCTCGGACCGCAAGCCCGGCACTTCGCCATGGCCACGGCTGGCCGGCTGGACCCTGGCTTACGCCATCATCGCCGTGACGGCGTTCACCGCGGTCGCTCGGTTCGACGCGGGGGCGCTCACGCAGGAGCGCGTCTGGCGGCTGGGCGTGTCGATCCCGTACGCGGTCGCGCCGGTGCCGGGAACGACCGACATCCCCGTCAGCACCGCCACCACGCCAACCGGGCTGGTCCTGCTGCAGCCGATCCCCAGCGATCAGTGCTGGGACGTGTTCCCGCTCTGCACGCCGCAGGTCTTCAGCGACATCAGGCAGCTTGGCCCGTCTATCCAGGACGGCTTCGCTCCGTAGGTGGACGGCCAGGCCCCTCGCCGCGATGTACGATTCGTACATGACGGAGATGGCGGTGAGCGAGGCCCGGGAACACCTGGCCGAGGTGATCGACAGTGCCCAGCGCACGGGCCAGCCGGTGTACCTGACCAGGCGCGGTCGAGCCGTAGCCGTGGTCATTGATCCCGTGGTGTTCGAGAGGCTGGTGGAGGACGCCGAGGAGGCACTGGACCGGGCCGAGCTGGCGCTGGCGCGTGACGAGGACGACTACATCCCGTGGGAGCAGGTCAAGGCCGACCTCGGCCTGACGTGACCGCGACGTACGAGGTCAGGCTCGCCCGGCGTGCCCAGCGCTCTCTTGCATCTCTCGAGCGCCGCGAGCAGCAGCGGATCCGCGCAGCACTCGACCTGTTGGCCGACAACCCTCGGCCGCCGAACTGTGTGGCCATGCAGGGCGAGGACTCGGTATACCGGGTCCGGGTGGGTGACTACCGGGTCCTCTACGAAGTCCTCGACGAAGTGCTGCTGGTCCACGTCGTGCGGATAGGCCATCGCCGAGAGGTCAACCGATTGGCACGAAAAGTGTAGGAATTCTTGGCTTGAACCCAATAAATCGCATACTCTTAATCCATGGATACCGCCCAGCGCGCCACGGGCGTTCCCCCAGAGATTCTCATCCGGCCGACGTTGATGATCACGGGCCGAAGTGCGGCGGCCATCTACCGTCAGCCGGCAGCCGAACTTGCGCGCTTGGCTCGTGCTGGTGTCATCGTCAAGATCGCCCACGGCTACTACGCCGCGGTGCCTACCGGAAGGCAGCGGGACGACTGGATTCCCTCGCTGGAGACGCTGAGCGCGGGTCTCGCAACCGCCGTATTCGGACCAGGCGGCGGGGCAATCTGGGGGCTATCGGCCGCCAGGGTGCATGGAGCCCTGCCTCGGGCCACCGCCACCGGGTACGTCCTTGGCCCTACCCAGCACCGGGATATCGAGCTCTCCATCCGATCGGCGCGCGTCGAGTTCTCCAAGCGGGACCCCGCGCGACTGGACCTGGAGTACTTGGCGACGGAATTGGGTCCGTCGCTTGTCACATCGATCCATCAGACGATCCTGGATCTCAGCACCCGCCCATTCGAGGACGGCGAGACGCCGCGGGCTGATGCCGTCCGGGCTCTGATGGAGCGGGCGGACCTTGATCGCCTCGCCGGCCTCGCCGCGAATGTACGAGGGCGCACCGCGTTGGCACGGGCCCTGAGGCTGGCACGTCATGCTGCCTGACGGGGACAGGCGAAGGGTCAAGGAGTCGTTCGGCGCCGACGACCAGCAAGTGGAGCGCGACTACCTGATCTCGCACGTGCTCGCGGTACTGAGCACTCGGCTTCCGGACCGGGTCAAGTTCTACGGCGGCACAGCGCTGGCGCGGACGTTCCTTCCCGAAGGGCGACTGAGCGAGGACATCGACCTCATCGCCCTTGGCCGACGCCAGGAAGTCGCCGCCGTCGTCGAGACTGCCATCGCCAACGATCTCGCTCGCGAGTTCGGCCGCCCGACTTTCACGCCGACCTTGGCCGCCACACGGGTTCCTGCGGCTGCCTTCGTCCAATTCCCCAGCGGAGCAGCCTTCCAGATCCAGCTCCTTCCCGATGACCATTACGCACCCTGGCCTTTCGAAGCCAGGATCCTTGACCAGCGTTTCGCGGGCGTACCGCCGGCCAGGTTGATTGTGCCGACGCTTTCGAGTTTCGTCGCGTGGAAGACCACCGCATGGCTCGATCGCAGGAGCCCCCGTGACCTGTGGGACCTTGCGGCCCTGGCACAGCGTGGGGCGGTGGATGCCGAGGCAGCGATGCTCTTCCGACGGTTGGGGCCCTACACATCGCTACCAAGCGAAGCATCGCTCCCGTCTGCGCCCAGCGAACACGTCTGGCGCCAGGAACTGGCCCACCAGACGAGGTTGACCCTTACCGCCGCGGATGCGCGTGCGGAGGTTGTACGGGCATGGAGACGGCTCAGCTGATCAATCGACGTGCCCTTCGGCCGAAGGATGACGCGCCGTGCAGCAGGGCTCGGCCCGTCCGGGTCACCGGCCCGGCCGCCAGCGCCTCCGAGCCGTCAACGGCCCCGGCGGCCACGGCCGCCTCCGCGCCGAACGAGGACTCCCGGGTGTAGACCAGCGCTTCGCTGCCCCCGAGGAGCCGCCAGTCCGTCATCGCGGCGACGGCCCCGGCGTTGGTTGCCCGGTCGATGTCGGCGTGCTCCGCCGTCCAGGCCTGCAGGCCGACGCGGCCGGCCTCGTCGGTCCACCTGGCCAGCGCCGCCTCGTTGTCGGCCGCGATGAACAGGCCGGTGATTCCGGTCCGGTCGCGCAGCCGGGCCAGCCCCGCGCGGATGGCGCGCGGCGTGGGCGCCTGGCGGGACCGGTCGGTCTGCCGGATGTGCGCGCCGAGGTACTGCCTTCGGCCCAGCAGCGCGGCGCTCACCTGCTGGTCGATCGGCGGACTCCACGTGATCGACCGGTAGAAGTCGCGTCGCCGGTCGACGAAAGCGCGTGTCCCGGGCAGGCAGAACGTGCCTCCGGCGATGATGACGAGGGTCGTCGGCCTGGATGCATGCTGCAGCGCCGCATGCAGTTGCGGCATGAACACCTGCTCGCCGCGGTCGTGTCCGGCAAGCGCTACCACATGGCGATCCGGCAGCACGGTGAGGTAGCGGGGCAGCTCCTCGTGGTCGGTCCCCAGGACTGCGGTGACGTCGTCGATGCGAACGAACGAGTGCTCGAGCGCTCTGCTCGCGAAGAGGACATCGGGCTCGGCCGGGCCGGCCGCCTGCGGCTGCCATGCCACGTGGCATGGCGCACCCAGGTCGTCCGCCAGGATCGAGGCGCTTGCCCAGGCCTGCAGCCGGTTCACGTACCCGTTGCGCGGCACCACGATCACTCGCTCGACTGAGTGCGTCGTCACGCTTGCTCCGCTCCGGCCGGGTGCGGCAACAGTAGTCGACCGGCCTGTGCGCGACCGGCCCCTAGGATCGACGGGTGCGGGTGGCCATGGACGAGCAGATCTTCGCCATCCAGCGCTACGGGGGCATCTCGCGGATGTTCGCCGAGCTGGCGAGGCAGTTCGTCATCCATTCAGTCGCTGACGTCGACCTCGAGCCACTCGACGCACCTATCGTGAATCGCTACGTGCTCGACCATGACGAGCTGAGCATCCCGCTGCGTGCCCGCGAGGCCCGCAATCAGTGGACCGCGCTGGCTCGCTACTTCGCCCGCGTGCGCGTCCGGCGGTCGAGCGACATCGTGCACAACACCTTCTACCTACCGCATGGCCTGGCCTCGCTGGGCGGCGGCCGCCGCATCGTCACGGTGCACGACATGATCCCCGAGCTCATGCCCACGACGCGACGACGGCTGGACCTGCTGACCATGAAGCGGCGCTACGTCGAGACAGCCGACCACGTGATTTGCGTGTCCGAGGCGACGCGGCAGGACCTCCTGAGCGTGTATGGCGAGATCGCTGCACCGGTGTCCGTCGTCCATCATGGCGTCGACGAGCGGTTCCACCCGGGCGTTCCGCGGCTGGACTTCCTGCCGTCGCGCTACGTGCTGTTCATCGGCAACCGCGACCAGTACAAGGATGCGGACGTCCTGTTCCGCGCCTTCTCCCGGCTCTCGCTCGACCACGACGACCTGCACCTGCTGTGCGTGGGCGGCGCCGGCCTGACTGCCGCGGAGGTCCAGCGGCTGACCGACCTGGGCATCCGTGGTCGCGTGTCGCAGCGCTACCTGTCGGACGGGCAGATGGCGTCGGCGTACACCCACGCAGAACTGTTCGTGCTGCCCTCGCGCTTCGAGGGGTTCGGGCTGCCGGCGCTCGAGGCGATGGCCAGCGGGACGCCGGCCCTACTGGCCCGGGCGACCTCGTTGCCGGAGGTGGGGGGTGACGCCGCCGGCTACTTCGAGCCCGGCAGCGACGACGACCTCGCCGGGGAGATGGCCAGGGTCCTCGACGACCCCTCCCTCCGGCACTCGATGTCGCTCGCCGGGCTGTCCCGCGCACGTGAGTTCACCTGGCAGGCCTGCGCGCTCCGCACCGCCGAGGTCTATCGCTCGGCGCTCGGCTGACCGGGCGACCCGGGCCCGGCTGTAGCCTTGTCGGCACTGTGACCGCGTCAACCACCTCCGTGCCGGTGCGGGCCGAGAACCCCTCGGTCGACGCGTACCTTCGGGCGGCACTGTCCCCCGAGCAGCGGCGCAACGTGCTCTTCCCGTCGTTCACCCAGTGGGACTTCGCCCTGGCCGCCCTGGCCGACACTGCCGCCTGCCTGCGCGAGCAGGGCGCCGAGATCACCCTCGCGTTCTGGGGACCGCACACCCCGCTGCGCGACCCGGGCTGGTCGGCGAGCCGTGCGCTGGGCCGGCTGACGGGAGCGCCGACCTGCGACGACATCGCCCGCGCTGCCCTGCTGGCAGTTGGCATCCCGGCCGCTGCCGACACGCGTCCGCCGATCCGGCGCTGGCGTCCCGGGCAGGACATCCGGATCGATGCCCCGATGAACCGCACGCAGATCCGGGCCTTGCAGTACCACGGCACGCCGATGGGCCGCGCGATCCTCCAGGTGCACCCGGATACCGAGACGCCCATCACGGACACCTTCTTCTGGAGTCGGCGCTGGGTCCAGGCCGCGGCCCGCTCCTATGCCTGGGTGTTCGACCAGGTGAGCGCCGTCATCGCCCAGCGGGACGTCACCGCCGTCTGCGTCTACAACGGACGGTTCCTGCACGACCGCGCTGCGTCAGCGGCCGCGCAGGTCGCCGGCGTGCCCGTCCTGTACTACGACACCGGTGGCCTGGACACCGACTTCGACCTCACCGACTCGGTGACCCACGACTGGTCGGACCTCCAGCGCCGGATGCTCGCGCTCTACGAAGGGTGGGCCCCCGAGGATCGCGATGTCGTGGGCGGGAGCTGGTTCCGTGAGCGGCTGGAGCATGCGGCGCCTGACAACGCCCTGTTCACCGAGGCGCAGGAGCGGGGCTCCACGATCGACCGGCCGGATGCTGACTGCCTGGTGGTCTACTTCAGCTCCTCCGGCGACGAGATCGCCGAGCTCGAGCTGGACTGGGGGCAGTTCATCGGCAGCCAGCCCGAGGCGCTTGCGTACCTGGCCGAGGAGTGCCGCAGCCGGCCCGGCTACACCCTGGTGGTCCGGTCGCACCCGCACATGCGCATGAAGCCGGCCCAGGACCTCGCCGAGTGGCTGGAGGCGGTTGGTCAGGCCCAGCCCGACGTGCACCTGGACCCGTACTCCACCGTTGACTCGTACGCCCTCATGCGCCAGGCCGACATCGTCGTCACCTATGGCTCGACGACCGGAGTCGAGGCGGCGTACGCGCACAAGCCGGTGATCGTCATGGGGCCGTCGGCCTATGACGAGCTGGGCTGCGCCATCCGCGCGTCCACCCGCGAGCAGCTTGCCGCTGCCCTCGACGTGCGCGAGCCCGGGTCCTGGCCGGGCGCCGTCTCCTACGGGCTCATGATGCGACGCCGCGGCTTCCTGCTGTCTCGGGTGCGGCGATCCGCCGGCACCTTCGAACTGGCCGGGAAGACTTTCGCCCAGCCACGCCTTCCGGTGCGGCACGCGGGTAACCTCGTCAAGCGCATCCAGCGCTGGTACCTCTCTCGGTAGGAGCACCCATGCGGGGCAGGCAGGCATGATCGGCGCGGCACGCGCGGCGATCCGCACCAGGATCCCGTTTAGCACGGAGGTCTACGAGGCCTCCCGCCGTCTGGCACGCCGGCCGGGGGCGCGGCGCAAGGTCCGCGAAGTGCTCGCGAGCGGCCGCCCGATCCTGCTCGACCTCGGTGGCGGATACGAGCCCGGGCGCAGCGGCTGGCTCAATGTCGACATATCGAACGAGGCCGACATCTTCTGGGACCTCAGCGGTGGCATCCCCTTCCCGGACGGTTCCGTCGACCGGGTCTACTCCAGCCACCTGTTCGAGCACCTGACCTTCGACCAGGGCCAGGCCCTGCTGGTCGAGTGCCTGCGGGTGCTCAAGCCCGGTGCCGCCATCTCGATCGCGGTGCCCAACGCCCGCATGTACATCGAGGCGTACCTCGGGCAGCGCACGCTCCCGGACGAGTACTTCGGCTGGAAGCCCGCGTACAACCGCACGACGTCGATCGACGCCGTCAATTACGTGGCCTACATGGCCGGCGAGCATCGCTACATGTTCGACCAGGAGAACCTGCTGCACATCCTGCGCCTGGCCGGTTTCGAGGGTGTCAGCCAGCGGGCGATGGACCCCGAAGTGGACCGGCCGGAGCGCGACTTCGAGTCGATCTACGCCATCGGCGTCAAGCCGGCCACCTAGTCCCGTCTGACAGCGCCGACCTTGAGGCTGGCGTGGGTTCCAGGGCGGCAAAGCCACGCCAACCTCAAGGTCGGCAGTGTGGGCTAGGCGCCTACCGCGTCGGCATAGCGCTGCAGCACCCACGGCATGGCTGCGTAGCGCTCCCGCACCAGGTCGGTCGGGGCGAAGCGCGGCCGCTCGTAGTCCATGCCGTAGAGCGTGGTGCTGAACTCGTTCTCCAGGGCCAGCCGGTCGCCGGCGATGGGCGTCTTGCCCTTGTGCAGCCCGATCGTGTCGACGCCCATGATGGTCCCGGCCGGGCCGCACAGTTCGGTCACGTTGCCCCACAGGCCGGCCTTCCTGACCAGGTCGTCGGTCTTGCGGCCGTCGCCGCGCAGCGACCACGGGATGCTGCGGTGCGAGCCCTTGAGGTACACGTGCGGCCCCGTATCGGGCGTGACGTCGGTGAGGTAGATGAAGAACTTCAGGAAGGACAGGCGGTCGCGGTCCTGGTGGAACAACTGGGCGTTGACGTTCGCGTCCTCGGCCCGCTGGGTGGTGGTCCACCAGAAGGCGACCTCGTCCATGAGCACCGGCTGGCCGAGGTAGCGCTGCGCGACGGTGGCCATGCCGGGGTCGGTGGCGAACTCCTGCACCTCGGGGCATTGCAGCGCGACCTCCTCGCTCAGGTCGTAGCGACCGACGGCGGGGGCCTGGCGGGGGTACGGGGCCGCTGGCGTGCCTGCCCCTCGAGCGATGGCCGGCGCCCGCTCGGCATGCTCGCGGATCGCGTCGGTGATGCTGCTGTCGACGGTGTGCCGGAACACGTAGAACCCGTCCCGCTGTACTCCCGCCACGGCGGCGTCGATCTCGGCCGCGTCGATGAACCGGCTCTGGCTCGGGTCGGCGATCACCCCGGCCCGGGGATCGGGCTGCCGGACGACTCGCCGCGAGACCCACTTGCCCACGCCGGGGTGCAGGTCCATGGCGGAGCGCATCTTGTACTGAAGGTCGCCGTTCGTGCTCGTCGGAGGTGCGGGGCGAGCGCTGAAGGATCGAGCGGAGGTCATGGTGCTGACCAAGCGGGGGATGCGCAGGACGGTCTCGACGGCTTCGTGCGTGGCCATGGACCTAGGCTAGTCCGCCGAGTGCCTCCGGAGCGGCGTCACCAACTGCGCCAAGGAGCGTGCCCGGAATCCCATAGGTCGTTCAGGGCCTTGGAATCGCGGTACGTGTCCATGGGCTGCCAGAACCCCTCGTGCCGGAAGGCGTGCAACTGTCTCTCCGCAGCGAGGCGGGCGAGTGGCTCCTGCTCCAGGACGCAGTCCTCGTCGAGGTAGCCGAGGACGGCAGGCTCCATCACGAAGAACCCGATGTTAATCCACCCGTCGACCTTGGGCTTCTCGCGGAACTCCCGCACGAGCCCGTCCTCGTCCAGGTCCATGATCCCGAAGCGACTGGTGGGCTGAACCGTCGACACTGTCGCGAGTCTTCCGGCCGACTCGTGCGAGGCAACCAGCGCGGATACGTCGATGTCGGCCAGGCCGTCCCCGTAGGCCACGAGGAATGGCTCGTCGTTCAGGTACCGAGCCGCCCGCAGCACGCGACCACCGGTCATGGTCGACTCGCCGGTGTAGGCCACCGTCACCGTCCAGGCTGCCTCGTCATGCTCGTTGTGGAGCTCCAAGGAGCTCGCGCGACCGAGCCTGACCGTGAAGTCATGGTTCCTCACCGCGTAATTGAGGAAGTAGTCCTTGATCACGTCGCTCTTGTAGCCAGTCGCGACAACGAACTCGGTGATTCCCTGCTGGGCCAAGCCCTTCATGATGTGCCACAGGATCGGCCTTCCACCGACCTCGACCATGGGCTTGGGCCGGAACTCGGTTTCCTCGCGCAGCCGGGTGCCCAGCCCACCCGCAAGGAGTACTGCCTTCATCTGTGCCCCCAATGGCCCTGGCCGAACCGTCGGAGTCTATTCGGTGGCCACTGGCTCGCTAGGCTTGGACATCTGACACAGGAGGAGTCGTTGGGGGGGTCGGGTTCAGCACCGGGAGCAGCGCGTCCCCGTGACGTGATCGCCATCACGGGTGGGACCGGTTTCGTCGGCCGCGCCGTCGCCGCGCTCATCCGTCAGGCCGGGATCGACGTGGCGTTGCTTACCCGACGCGCGATCCCCGCGAAGGGATCCGATCGTGTCTTGGTGCTTCCCTCCGCTGTCCAGTCCGCCGTCGAGGCCATCGTCCGGCTGAGGCCTTCGGCCATCATTCATCTGGCCGCCCGGCAGTCCATCGCGGCCCGGGATACGGGGGCGATCCTGGATGCGGGCCTGGCGGTGGGCGCGGCCGCCGCAGTCGCCGCGTCTCAGGTGGGAGTTCCGTTCGTCCACGCGTCGTCCTATTGGCAGTATGCGAAGACGGCCGACGGAGCCCCGAGATCGATGTACGTGGCTGCCAAGCTGGCCATGGTGCCCATCATTGATTCCTTGAGGTCGTCTACCGGCCTGGAGGCGCGGGAGTTGATCCTGTACGACACATACGGGCCCGATGACACGAGGGACAAGGTTGTGCCGGCACTGATCCGGGGGGCGAGTTCGGGCGAGATCGTGCAGTTGAGATCCCCTCGGGCGACCATCGACCTGACCTATGTTGACGACGTGGCCTCGGCCTTCCTCGCTGCGGCTACCACGGCCGCGTGGCCTCGGGTCGCCGTCGTCCGAGCTCCCGACCTCACGACAATTTCGTCCCTGGTAACGCAAGTCCGGTCGGTTACGGGGCGGCCGCTGCGGGTCGAATACACCGATCCCTCGTTCCATGGGGAGCGCAAGCCCACCGGGTATGGGTGGCAGCGACCCCCGGGATGGGCGCCCACGGTCTCCCTTGAGTCAGGATTGCGCAGGCTGTGGCTGGGTCAGGCGGAAGGAGCAAGCCGTGAGTCATGACTACAAGCGCGTATCCATCGTCGTGCCCGTGTACTGCGAGGAAGCGAATCTCCCCGACTTCTTCGCCAGGCTGGATGCTGGACGGTCCGCCATCGAGGCCTTGGGCTGCAATGTCGAGGTGGTCATCAATGACAACGCCAGCACGGATGGCAGCTGGCGGCTGATCCAGGAGTATGTCGCCTCGCATGACAGCACCCGTGGTCAGCGGCTGGCACGCAACTACGGCTTCCAGGGATCGGTGCTGCATGGCCTCACGCTGGCCACTGGGGACGCAGCCATCGTGCTGCAGAGTGACCTGCAGGATCCTCCCGAGTTGATCGAGCTGCTGGTTGCGAGGTGGATCGAGACTCACTGCCTCGTCGTCGCCGCGGTGCCCCGCAGCCGCCAGGACTCCGTGCTCCTCCGCTCGGCGCGCTCCTTCTTCTACCGGCTGCTGGATTCAGTCTCGGACAACCGGCATGTTGCCGGCCTGCAGGACTTCTACCTGCTTGACAGCGTCGTGCTGCAGGAGATCACACGCTCGCCGTTGTCGCATCAGTTCATTCGCGGGCGGGTCACGGCCGACTTCGGAGTCGACGAGGTTGTCGAATATGACCGCGCGCCACGGGTCGGTGGACGGTCCTCCTTCACGTTCAGCCGCCTGTACGGACTGGCATTGGATGGGCTGCTGCTCTACGGCCGGAGGCTCCTGCGTCTCGTGACCGTGGGTGCCTTCAGCCTGGCGCTGCTCTGCATCGCCATGCTCCTCGTCATCGGTGGGATGAAGCTCGCTGGCGTGGACTTCGGTCTCGCCGGGTGGACCAGCCTGGCCATGCTGCTGAGCCTGCTCCTCGCAGCCACATTGGCCGGGTTCGGACTCGCCTTCGAGTACCTCATCCGGATCTACCAGATCCTCGTGGCTCCGGTCGAGGTGTCCTATCGCGACATGACCTCATCAGAAGAATGAGCCAGACACGCGCGAGGTACAGTCGTGGGAGCCGGTTGGGGGTTGACACGCATTGACCGATCGTGAAGCCAAGCGGCAATCGATCCTCGCGGCCGTGCGCGACTACGCGACCGATTCGCTGGCCCCGACCCCGTTCGTGGCCGGGGTCACGCCTGTCCCGGTATCGGGCAAGGTCCTTGATCCCGACGACTTCGCAGCACTCGTCGATTCCAGCCTCGACGGCTGGCTCACGGCCGGCCGATTCACGGAGAAGTTCCAGCGCGCCCTGGCTCGGTACGTGGGTGCCCGCTCCTCGGTGTTCGTCAATTCAGGGTCCAGCGCCAACCTGGTCGCGCTGAGCGCCTTGACCAGTCCGAAGCTCGGGAAGCGGGCGTTGAAGGAGGGCGACGAGGTGCTCACCGTCGCCATGGGCTTCCCCACGACCGTGAACCCGATCCTGCAGAACCGCCTCAAGCCGGTCATGGTCGACGTCGAGCTCGGCACCTACGATGCGATCCCCGATCGGCTGCGTGAGGCAGTCGGTCCGCGCACGCGAGCAGTCATGATGGCGCACACCCTCGGCAACCCGTTCGACCTCGATGCGGTGACGCAGCTATGCAAAGAACACGGGATGTGGCTGGTCGAGGATTCCTGCGACGCCCTGGGATCCACCTACCGCGGCAAGCGGACCGGGTCATTCGGCGACACGGCGACGGTGTCCTTCTACCCGGCGCACCACATCACCACCGGCGAGGGCGGTGCCGTGTTCGTGAAGTCCCCGCTGGTGAAGAAGCAGGTGGAGTCGTTCCGTGACTGGGGCCGGGACTGCTACTGCGAGACTGGCCACGACAACACCTGCCTGAAGAGGTTCGAATGGCAGCTGGGGGACCTCCCGGTGGGCTACGACCATAAGTACATCTACAGCCACGTCGGCTACAACCTCAAGGCGACGGACATGCAGGCCGCGCTGGGACTGTCTCAGCTGGCCAAGCTGGATCACTTCGTCAGCCGGCGGAAGGAGAACTTCGACTACCTGATGGAGCGGCTGGCCGGTCACGACGGGCTCCTCATGCCGCGAGCGACAGCCGGCTCCGACCCTGCCTGGTTCGGCTTTCCGATCACCCTGAGGCCTGACCTCGAGATCGACCGCGAGGACCTGCTGCGGTTCCTCGACAGCCGCCTCATCGGGACGCGGCTGATGTTCGCCGGCAACATTCTTCGCCAGCCCGCCTACCGCGGCATCGACGTCCGGGTGGTCGGGGACCTGACGAACTCCGACATCGTCATGCGCCGGACGTTCTGGCTTGGCACCTACCCGGGCCTCAGTCCAGCGATGCTGGACTTCGTGGCTGATTCAGTCCTCGAGTTCATCGGTGATCCGAGGAATCACCGAAGGCCCGTCGGAGGCTGACAGTGCACTATCTGGTCACGGGGCATACCGGCTTCAAGGGCACCTGGCTCGCGCTCATGCTGCACGCGCGAGGGCATCAGGTGTCGGGGATAGCGCTGGATCCGGTGGATGGCGCGCTGTACACGGACGCGGGCGTTCACGAGGTGATGACACACGACCTCCGGATCGATGTCTGCGATGCACCTGCGCTGACGCGGGCCGTCGATGAGTTGGCCCCCGACGCCGTGGTCCACCTCGCTGCGCAGGCGTTGGTCCGTGAGTCCTACCTCGACCCGATGGGCACCTTTCGTACCAACGTGAACGGCACGCTGAACCTGCTCGATGCCACCCGAGCGGCTGGCTCGGTTCGGGCGCAGCTGATCATCACGACCGACAAGGTGTACCGCAACGACAGCCGAACACGTGGATACGTCGAGACCGACCCGCTCGGTGGCCGTGACCCCTACAGCGCGTCCAAGGCCATGGCCGATCTGGCCACGCAGAGCTGGGCTGCGTCGTTCGATTGCCCGCCGACCGCGATCGCTCGCGCCGGCAACGTCGTCGGGGGAGGGGATGCTTGTCGGGACCGCCTGCTTGTCGACCTTCAGCGCGGCTTCGCCGGCGGCGTGGCCGTGCCCGTCCGCTTCCCTGATGCCGTCCGACCGTGGCAGCATGTGCTCGACTGCCTGAATGCCTATCTCGTTCTGGTGGACGCCCTGCTGGAGGGGTCGGGCCAGGGGGAGTGGAACGTCGCTCCCGAGTCGCAGGACCTCGTGACTGTCGGCCGTGTTGCGGACTCGGCCGCGTCGATGTGGGGCGACGGTGCCGCGTGGATCCATGTGCCAGGTGACCACCCGCACGAGGCCGAGCTGCTGGCCTTGGACGCTTCGAAGCTCAGGCGGGAACTGGGCTGGCGTGAGCGGCTCCCCTTCGCCGAGGGGCTGTCCTGGACCGTGGACTGGGCGTTGGGGAGGCGGGAGGGTCATTCTGCCCGGAGCCTGTGCGAGGAGCAGATCGAAAGGTTTGAACGACTGGAGTGATCCGGGCTACCGACCGAGGCGACGCCGCAGCGTGTCCCGGGCCTTGGCCGACAGCACCTGGCCCACCTCGCCGTAGGACAGGTAGTGGCTGAGCGCCTCCGGCTTGGGGGCGTCGGCGTCGATCAGGCCGAGGTCGCGCGAGTAGTTGGAGTTGATGACGAGGGCCAGGTAGCCGCGGGCGATGTCGTCGATGTTGATGCCGCGCAGGATGTATTCCAGGTGCTGGCCCTCGTGGTGGAAGACCTTCACGAAGGGCTCCCGCGCATGGATGGGGATGGCGTTGCTGGCCTGGAGCCACAGGTTGTACCAGCTGAACTCGTAGGGCGCCTCGGCCAGGGCATCGCGGTAGGTCCAGTTCCGCGGGGCCAGGAAGTCGTCGCGGAGGCTGCGCAGGACCGTGGCCGACAGCACCTGGTGGCCGTGGCACGTGCGAAGGACCGGGTCGTCGAGGCCGACCAGTGACGCGATCCGGCGCAGCGCGGCCGCGCGCGATTCCCAGTACTGGCGGTAGTAGCGCGGTTCCACCTTGAGCTCGTTGTCCTCCACGAGCACGGTGTACGGAGTCGACTCGTCGTGCATGAGGTCGGCGGCACCGAACGGTCGGATGAAGACGGCGTCGGAGTCGACGCAGAAGTAGTTCGCCGCCAGGCCCAGTTCCCAGAAGGAGAGCTTGACGATCTCCTGGTTGACGTAGCCCGCCCGCATTCCGCCGACGGGTTCGTCGACGAGGTGCGCGGCCAGTTCCTCGTCCGGAAGCATCGTGACGGTGTCGGCGGCGAGGCCGGCAAAGGCGCCTAGGTCGGCTTCGGGAGCCGACAGGTACAGGTGCAGCCCGTCGGCATTGAAGCGGTGGAACGAGGCGATGAGGCGTCGGGCGTACTCCGCGTCCGGGGCATGGGACTTCAGGAGCAGCGCGATCCGGTGCATGGCTAGCGCTCGCCGCCCGGATCCGGGACAGCCTTGGTGGCCTCGATCAGTCCGGCCGAGCACAGGAACATGCCGCGCCAGGTGCCCTCGTGCTCGAGTGCCACCTGCGCCTTGCGGTAGGCCATCGGGTCGATCTGAGGTGCCAGCATCGGGTAGGCGGGGTGGTAGTTGTACCAGTGGAACCGGATGTCGGAGTAGCCGTGGGCCCGCACGACATCGGCGAGCTCGAAGGGGTTGTGGAAGCGGGACAGGATCTCGTCGTAGCCGTCCCCTGTCGGTCGCGTGCGTACGGGCGGCTTGTCGACGGCGAGGCGTGCATCGAGGTCGGCCGAGACGACCTGGCGGATGCCTTCGTCGACCCCGGCGAGGAGTGCGTCCATGACGAACTCCTTGGTCAGTCGGTTGAACGTGAACATCGAGAACATGGCGTTGCGGAACTGCAACAGCAGTTGGCCCCCGGGGCACAGGAAACCGTCCATGGAGGCGACGAAGGCAGCGTCGTCCGTGACGTGGGGGATGACGCCGAGGGCCATGACCGCATCGAAGGATCCGGCCCGGGCCTGCTCGGCCGAGATGGCAGCCGGGTCCTGCGCATCCAGCAGGGCGATCGCCGCGGGATCCTGGCCGTGTCGCTCCATGTTGGAGCGGGCGAAGCGCACCATCTCGGGAGAGACATCGTTGCCGGCCACCCTCAGCCCATCAGCGGCGATCGTCACGAGCGGCGTCGCGTCGCCGACGCCGAGCTCGTAGAGCGACCGGGCACCCGACGCGGCGAGCAGTCGCTGGACCAGTTGCAGCCGGAACAGGTTGGCCGGGTACTCCTCGTTCGTCCAGAGCCGCTCCGCGTCGTACTGGTCCGCGTAGCTCGAGGCGCTTCCGTCGTAGTGCGAGGACACCGACATCAGGACTCCTTCCGCAGGGGGCCCGGCACGAGCAGGCCGTGGGCGACGAGTTCGTCGACGAGCGCAAGCAAGTCCGGCGCGGGCACGGAGAGGAGCTCCACGAGATCGTCGATCGAGTGCTGCCCGTCGGCATAGGCCAGGACGTGGGTGCGCAGCAGGACCTCGTCGGCAACCGTGCGCGCGTGCATGGCGTGGTAGAGACCGCGACGGCCGAGCTGGGGCTCGCCGAGGACGGTCGCGCGGTAGTAGACGCCCGACTCCAGCGCCTCGACACAGTCGCGCACGAAATCCAGGCCGCCCTGCAGGCCGACCGGAGTGATGACGCTCAGGTCGTCGAGCGAGGTGTGGTACTCGCGGTAGGCGCCGTACTTCGTGCGCATGAGGGAGACGAGCGGCAGGTCGATACCCGGTGCGCAGTAGGTCCGCTCGTCGCTGCCGCGGTCGAGGTAGGAGTACTCGACGGCGTTGTCCCGCCCCGCCAGCACGCGGCGCGCGATGCGGTCGATTGCGAGGTTGCCCATGCGTGATGCGAGGTAGGAGTAGTGACCCTCGTCGCCGATGCAGGTGAGGTTGAAGCCCGCCACGACGTGCGACCTGAGGTGGTCGAGGTGGCGGCTCGCGTAGGTCAGCGCTCCGATCGATTCGGGGACGAAGGCGAAACGGTAGGTGAAGTGCCGGTCGGGCATTGCGGCCAGCCATTGCGCCAGTGCCGTGGCCACGACCGGCCCGGACAGTTCGTTGTTGGCCAGCGACGGGTGGCACACGTAGGTCGATATGAAGACCTCGTCGGTCGATTGCCCGGGAAGGACGAGGTCGGCGTACGTCAGGCTGCCCGGGGCGAGGGTGCTGTCGACGACGGCGTGGTACGTGCCGTCGGGCAGGGACTCGCGCTGCTCATACTGCAGGCACAGGCCCCACGTGCGGTTGTAGTAGCTCGTGACATACGGGATGGCCTCGGGCAGCTCGGGATCCGAGTGCAGGTGGCGCTGGAGCTCGGCCAGGGTCAGGTGGGCGTCGACCGGCTCGGAGTACCCCACGACGTGGATGTTGGAGTCGGCGAAGTCGAGGACCCGCTCGCCGTCCGGTCCATCGAGGTAGGCACCGCGGATGTTCCATTCGTCCGGCACCGACCAGTCGAAGGCCGCTGTCCCGCTCGGGACCTCGTGGACCGCCAGCCCGGGCAGGTGCTCGCCGAGGATGGCCAGGGTCTCGCGGACACCGTCGCCGGTGAGGCTGCGGCAGATGGGGAAGAGGCGGCCGGCGAGGTCGTGCATGAAGCGGCCCTCAGCGAGGTCGGTCGTCCCGGCGGCCATGCGGCTCCCGTTGCGTCTCGGGTGAGGAAGGCGAACCCGCCTAGACTAACGGGACTATGGCCGAGGCACGGATCCTGCTCGTCGTCGCCACGCTCGGCCGGCGCAACGATTACCTCCGTGAGACCCTCACGTCGATTCGTGAGCAGGACGAGCCGGTCGACGTCGTCATCGTGGCCCCTCCGGGCATCGCCGCGACGGCCGCGCTGGCCGATGAGTTCGGGGCACGCATGCTCCCCGATCCCGGCAGCCTGACCGGGGCCATCAACCTCGGCATGGGCCAGGCGCAGGACCGGCACGCGTACGTCAACTGGCTCAATGACGACGACCTGCTCGAGCCCGGATCGATTGCCGCCACCGCAGGTGCCCTGGATCGCGACCGGTCGGCGGTAGTGGCGTTCGGGGCATGCCGGTACATCGACGCGCAGGGCCGCGAGCTGTGGATCAGCCGGGCCGGGCCCTGGGCGCCGCGCATCCTCGGGTGGGGCCCCGACCTGATCCCGCAGCCCGGCCTGCTGATCAGGGCCGATGCGTGGCGGGCCGTCGGCGGCCTGGACCGGTCCTACCGGCTGGCTTTCGACCTCGACCTGCTGCTGCGCCTGAAAGCCCTCGGCCGGCTGGTCGACACGGGCGTGGTGGTCTCGGCCTTCCGGTGGCACGCCGACTCGCTGACCGTCGACGACCGAGCGACCAACATCGCGGAGTCCGAGCGGGCCAAGCGCGCTGCACTGGGGCCGTGGGCACGACGGTGCGCCTGGATGTGGGAGGGGCCGGTGCGGGTGGCCACCCGCATGGCAGCGGCCGAGGTGCAGCGCCGCGCGGTCCGGGCGTCAGCAGGCTGACGGGTCCAGCGCCAGCACGATGACGTCCTCGGCCGTGATGACGGGAGCCGCCCAGGGTGCCCAGTCACGGGTGGTCGTGCGGTCGGGGTCCACCCAGAGCGCGTCGACCCCCGCCTCACACAGGGGCGTGGCTGTCGCGGCGCTGGGTGCATCGACGAATGCCCAGGTGGCCTCTTCGCGGGCGAGCATGTCGTCGATCCGGCTGGACCGGCCGTACTTGGCCAGGTAGCGGATCTCGGATACGTACATGGTGCGACCGCTCAGGGCCGGCACCAGCGAGCCGAAGGCGATGTTGGTGGCGACCAGGCCGTCGTCGCCGACGTGCTGCCGCAGCCAGTCGGCGGCGTCGACCTGGGTGGGGGACCAGGAGTTCACCAGTTGCTGGTCGATCGCAGGCGTGGCCAACTCGAAAGGGCTGAACTCGCTGGGCGAGAACCCCGAGTCCGGCTGGGCGCCGAAGCCGGCCGATCCAAGGCTGAGGATCCGGCCGAGGCCCGCCATCACCACGAGTATGACGAGCGTGAGGGCTAGGCCGGTGGCCCGCCGCGCTCCGGCCGGCCGGGCGCGCCGTGCGAGGACGGTCCCGATCGCCAACGCGCCTCCGACGGCGACCAGGGGCCCCAGCCACCGGAGCGTGGGCGATCGGTCAGGCCCGAAAGACCACAGCCCGAGCACGGCCGCGGCCAGCGCGACGCCGCATCCCATGGCGACCACGATGATCGGGGCGGGACGCCAACCCCGCCCGGGTGCCGTCGCCCGCACGGCCCGCGACAGCCCCACGGCCGACGCGACGGACAGCGGCGCAGAGGCGGAGAGGGCGAACCACGAGTCGTTCATGCCGCCGCTGAGCAGCAGCAGGGCGAGGATCCCTGCTGCCCCGGTGCCGACGCTCAGCACCGTGAAGGGCTGCCAGCGCGAGCGCACCGAGGCCACCAGCCAGGCGACGCCCGCCCAGCGCGGCAGCATGGCGATCGCCAGGATGAGGGTCCCGGCGACGATGCCCCACGAGGCCTGGCTCGGGTTGAGTCCCTGGACGCTGGACGCCTTGTTCAGCAGCGTGCCCACCCCGAAGTTGTCGGCCTCGGCCGGACCGCTGATCCACGCGACGTAGGCCATCCCCGAGGCGGCGGCGAGGAAGCCGAGGCCGAGCCAGGCCCGCCCGGTCCACGGCTCGCGGCGCAGGAGTGCCACCAGTGCCACGAGCCCCCAGCCCGCGACGACGACCGCCGCGGAGTTCACCTTGCCGGCTGTGGTCGCCACCGACAGGAGGGCGACTACGGCCAGCAGGCCAGCCAGCACGGGTGGGCGCGTCGCCCGGCGGCCGAGCGTGCCGAGCAGGGCGAAGCAAAGCGCGAGCATCCACACCGTGGCAAGGGCCTGGGAGGGGGAATCGAAGTTGAGGATGGTGCCGTACGTCGCGCCGACGTAGCCGCCGAACACGATGAGGACACCGGCCACTGACGGGGCCCAGAACCCCTTGGCCAGGCGCTGCGTCCAGGCCACGGCGATGAGTACCGAGCCGGCGAGCGCGACGATGGGCAGGATCCGGGTGAGCACGACGAAGGGCTCGGTGCCCGCCGCCTGCGCGACCTGCCCGGCCCAGGCGTACGAGAACCAGTGGTAGCGAAGTTCGGCGCCGGCCATGAGGATGCTGTCGGACGGGCCGAGCCTGGCCAGCGACGTCGACAAGGCCTCGAAGAAGGTCATGTCGGGGTGGTACGTGGTGATCGTTCCGGCCGACTCGAGCGGGTAGTTGCGGAGGTTCACGGCAATGGACGCCAGGCCAAGGCCCCCGCTGATGACGAGGGCCACCAGGGCCGGTCGCCAGGGGGTTGGCCGCCACGTGCGCAGCAGCCCGGACCGCTGGCGAAGGATGACGGGGCCGGCAATCAGGGTCACGACTGCCGGGGCTGCCCAGCCCCAACCGGCCGGAGCGATTCCCACGAGGAGGACTCCGGACAGGGTGGCAGCCGCAGAGCCGATCGCCAGGCCCATGCCGACCGCCTCGAGGACGCGCACCGAGGGGCCTCGCGCAAGTCGCCACCAGAAGGCCCCGGTCGCGGCCTGGGCGAGGACGATGAGGACTGCCAGCGCGAGGGTCATCACGGACGCCGGAATCGGGACACGACACCCCGGTAGACGGACATGGCAACGGCCTGCCGAGCGGTCCCTGCGTACTCCCGGGCGGCGTCCCAGCCACGAGGTCGCAGGACCTCCCGGCGAGCCCGATGGAACTGGCGCAGCGACTCGGGCCAGCGAGTCGTGGAGATGCCTCCTTCGGTGAAGGTGGCGACCACGAGGTCGAGGTACAGGGGGTCGGCATCCCGGCCTAGCCGCAGGAAGGCGACGTAGTCGGCCACGATCGAGTACCGAGGGTCGAACCCGCCGAACTTGAGCAAGGCCGCGCGCCGGGCGAAGGTGCCCTGATGGGGCGGGAACCGGCCGTTGCTGAACTGCGCGGCCTTCTCCCGGGCGTAGTCCCAACGCGGGGTGACTACGCGTGCTCCGTCCCGCTGCACGATCTCGACCTCCCCGAATGCCCAGGTGGGCTGGCCGTGGAGTGCCGTGCGGACACGCTGGAGCACGTCGGCCGAATGGAAGGCGTCGCCAGCGTTGAGGAAGTACACGTAGTCGCCGGTCGCGGATGCCAGCGCGGCGTTCATGGCCGGGTAGATGCCGAGCGGCGGCGACCACGCGTAACGGTGATCCACTCCGGCGAGCTGGCTGGGCACGGCATCCCTGTCTGCCGACCCGTCGTTGACGATGTACTCGACGCCGTCGAGGTCCTGGGCCACGAGCGACTCGATGCTGCGTCGCATGCCGGGCGGATCGTCCTTGACGACCGTGATCACGCTGAGCCAGGGCTGCTCGGTCACGTGTCGCTACCGCGTCTTGATGAAGACGCGGCCGGAGTAGTCGATCGGGTGCATGTACGGCCGGTGCCCCTGTCCGGCGAAGTACTCGTCCACGGCCGTCCGTGCGCCCTGCCAGTGGCCGTAGTCATCGAGGATGCACACCCCGCCAACGACGAGGCGCGGGTACAGGACCTCCATGCCGATGCGCGTGGACTCGTACCAGTCCGTGTCCAGCCGGAGCAGCGCGATCGAATCGGGGACCGACTCGCGCAGCGTCACCGCCACGTCGCCCTCGACGAACCTGAACATGTCCGTCGGGTACCCGGTGGACCCGACATTGGCCTCGACGTCGTTGCGGTCGGCGATGCACCACACGTTGTTGCCGTCGCCTGCCTCGGTCGTCGCGAGCATCTGCGCAGCCGTGACGCCCGTGCCGGCCTCGACATCCGCTGCGGTCGGGTCGGTCATCCCGGCGAAGGTGTCGTACAGCCAGATCCGCCGGTCCGTGACGCCTAGGTCCAGCAGCCCGCGGGCCATCGCCATGACGCTGCCACCTCGCCAGACCCCGCACTCGGCGAAGTCCCCGGTCAGCCCTTCGTCAACGACGTAGCGCACGGCGTTGAGCAGGCTCCACAGCCGCTCGGCCGACGTCATCGTGTAGGGGCGCAGCGATTCGATGAGGTCCGCGTCGGCCCGGGTGGCCTCGACCGGCAGGCGTCGCTCGGCGCTGCCGAGCCGGGACACCTGCAGGCCCATCCTCCTGGCCACGGAGTCCACGACCTGCTCGTAGCGCTTCACCCCGGCATTATCCCTGTGGCTGCATGGAGAGTTGGTCGATGGGCGCCGGGTCCACCAGCCAGCAGTCGCCCGCGGTGAGCTCGCCGGAGTCAGCCATCGCCATGAGCGCGAGGTTGAGCTTCCAGTCGATGGGCACGACCGGCTCCAGCGGCAGCGCCTCCATGACCTCGAGCAGCCGGCCAGCGAACGGCGCCCGGTAGGCGATGGCGCACACGGTGTTGGTCACCGGAACCGCGGACTGCAGGAGCGAGCGATCCTGCGTGCCGGCCCAGTGGCCATCCGCCGGGGTGAGCAGGTGCACGATGCCGAGCTGGGCCAGGCTGAACGACTGCGAAACGTTCACGAACGCCGGCTGGGCGCCGGGGGCCTGGATGATCCCGGCCAGCCCCGCGGCCGCGTCGGCGACGTCGGTGCAGCCGGCATCGTCCTCGAGGATCAGCACCCAGTCCGCTCCCGACCTGGCTCCCTCGCCGAGCAGCCTCAGGTGGGCCAGTTCGATGTTCAGCAGCCGCCGCACCATGCCCGGTCCTGGCGACCGGACCCGCTGGGTGGACCGACGGCCCCAGCGGGCGGCGTGGTGCGCCCACCAGCCCGGGCCTTGGGGTCGGCGTAGGAACGCGGTCCAGCGCCGATCCAGCCGCAGTTGCTCGCTGAGGCTCGACTGGACCATGGCCTCGGTGAGTTGGAATCGGGACTCGTCGAGCAGGTCCTCGGTGCAGACGACGACGGTGCAGTCGACCCCGTGCCCGCGGAGGGCCTCGGCCAGTTGCGCGGCAAGGCCGTGCGGCCCCTGACTGACGGAGAAGCGTGATCCCTGATGGCTGACCACGCCGACGAACAGGGCTGTCACGCGCTCGCTCCAAGGCCGGTGGTCACGCTGGTGAAGGTAGGTTATCGGGCGTGAGCGACCCGGACGGCCTGGAGACCGCCGAGCCGGACGTCCCCCATCGCGGCCTCAACGTCGTTGACTTCGAGAGCCCCGGTGTCGTGCCGGCCGTCCGCAAGGCCGTGTCGCTCCTTCCCCCCAGCAAGCGGCGCCTGCTGTTCCTCGCGTCCGCAGTCCAGATCTCCCTCGGGGTGCTCGACCTCATCGGCATCGCCCTGATCGGCCTGGTGGCGGCGGTCGCGGTCTCTGGACTGGGCGCGACCGCCAACTCCGACACCAGCGCGCCGACCACCCCCGACTGGGTCACGAACCTGCTGTCGACGGTGGGCCTGGAGGGCCTGACCATCTCGCAGCTCTCCGTGATCCTGGCCGTGGCGGCCGTCGTCATCCTGGTCCTGAAGACGGTCCTGTCGGCGCTCATGTCCCGGCGGATCATCAGGTTCCTTGCCCACCGTCAGGCCGACGTCTCCGCCCGGCTGGCCCGGGAGTTCCTGTCCCGGCCGCTGGCGGTCGTGCAGAGGTGGACCACGCCGGAGGCGATGTACGCGCTCGGCAGCGGAGTGGGAGCCGCCACGGTGTCCTTGCTGGGGTCCGCGATCATGATCGCGGCGGAACTGTTCCTGTTCACCATCGTCGGCATCAGCCTGTTCCTCTACGACCCCACCTTGACCATCATCTGCATCGCGCTGTTCGTCGTCATCGCGCTCGTGCTCTACAAGGCACTGGGGTCGTGGACCTCCCGCAATGCCCAGGTCATGACCGACGCGTCCATCGACACCCTGACCGCTGTCTCCGAGGCACTGGCCACGTACCGGGAGGCCACGGTCCTGAACCGGCGTGACCTCTACATCAGCAGGTACGAGGGCCTCGTGGGCCGGTACGCCGGAGCCAGTGCCACCGCGGCCTTCATCCTGGAGATCCCCAAGTACGTGCTGGACATCGCGCTGTACCTCGGTGTCCTCGTGCTCGGTGTCGTGCAGTTCCTGACCGAGGACTGGACGACGGCAGCCGCGACCGTGGCGCTCTTCCTCGCGGCCGGCTCGCGGATCCTGCCCGGACTGCTCCGCCTCCAGGGAGCCAGCATCACGATCCGCAACGCGGCGGTCCAGGCCCAGCCCACCTTCTTCATGTCCGACTACCTCGAGCGGACCCGGACGACGGACGGAGAGGCCCCGGCCCCTCGCATGAGCGCGGAGGAGATCCACGCCCACGTCGTTCGCGGGTACCCCGACTTCGTCGCGGAGGTGCGAGTCGAAGCGGTGACCCTGACCTACAGCGATGCGGCAGATCCGGCCCTGGTCGACGCGACCTTCACGGCCCAGACCGGCACGTCGATCGCGCTCGTGGGGTCGACCGGCGCGGGGAAGTCGACCCTCGCCGATGTGATCCTCGGGGTGATGAAGCCTGACTCCGGATCCGTCACCATCAGCGGCGAGGCACCGCGAGCGGCCATCGACCGCTGGCCCGGGGCGATCTCGTACGTCCCGCAGGCTGTCGCCCTGGTCGCCGGTTCCGTGCGCGAGAACGTCGCGCTCGGGCTCCCATCGGGAGCCATCGACGACGACCTCGTCTGGGAGGCCCTGAAGCGTGCCCACCTCGATACGTTCCTGGTAGAGAACCGCGAGGGCCTGGACACGATGATCGGCGAGCGCGGGTTCCGGCTGAGCGGGGGGCAGCGGCAGCGCCTGGGTATCGCCCGTGCCCTCTACACCCGCCCCAAGCTCCTCGTCCTCGACGAGGCCACCAGCGCCCTGGACGCGGAAACCGAGCAGGCGATCATCCAGACCCTGCAGGAGCTCGAGGGGGAGGTCACCACCATCACGGTGGCCCACCGCCTGGCGACGGTTCGGTACGCGGACCAGGTGCTCTACCTGGAGGGTGGGCGGATCAGTGCCCGGGGGACCTTCGACGAGGTCAGGGCAGAGGTCGCGGACTTCGACCGCCAGGCGTCCCTCCTCGGACTGTGACGGACATGTCCTGGGCCCCGTCGGACGTCTCCGCAGTCGTCTGCACCCTCGACTCGATCGCCGGCATCGAGCGCTGCCTGGCTTCGCTCCGCGCTGCCGGCGTGGGGGAGCTCATCGTCGTGGACGCGGGATCCCGCGACGGGACGAGGGCCGTCGTCGAGCGCATGGCCGACATCGTTCTTGACGACCCGGGGACGGGGCTCGGGAACGCCAGGAATGTCGGGATCGCGGTGACGTCGGGCGCGCTCGTGCTCAATATGGGCTCGGACAACGTCATGCCGGCCGGGCAGCTCGAGCGGATGATCGCGGATCTCGAGGCCGAGGGCGTCCAGGGCGTCAGCGCCCAGACCGTGATCGAGGGCGGCGACTACTTGAGCCGTGGACTCAACGCGTGGCGGTCCGGACGATTCCGCCCCGGGCCAGCGGCCGTCATCGGCACGCCGACCCTGTTCGTTGGCGCACTACTCAGGAAGCATCCCTTCGACGCGACGCGGCGGTTCTCTGATGACTCCGAGCTCTGCGAGCGGTGGGCCCGCGAACTCGGAGCGAGGTTCGTGATCTCCGGTGCGCACGTGCTGGAGGTCGGCAAGACGTCGTGGGACGAGGTCATCGCTCGATGCCGCATGTACGGCATCTCCGACGAAGAGGTGTTTCGTATCGGCCGCGACGAGGGCTGGGGCCTTGCCCGACAAGGCCGGTCGCTGCTCCACCCAGCCCGCGCCGACTTCGTTCAGCCCATGACGAGACTCCAGCCCGCCGAGGCAATATCCTCGGCGCCGTTCCTTGCGGCCTTCGCAGGTATGCGCTACTTCTACTGGCTGCGGACGGCGGCCAACAGGAGGTAACGGTGACGATCGTCGCCGCGCCCGACCGGGCCGTCCCGACGACCCGGCGCACCGCACGGTGGTTCGAGCTCTCCGCGGGTGCTGCCTGCGCGGCATGGGCCCTCCTGGCCTGGCTCACCGTGATCCCGAACCAGGACATGCTCGCCGACGGCGTACAGGTGCAGCGGCTGCTTCAGGACCCCGGGGTCGTGCTGGCCTTCCCCGGCCAGAAGCACGGCGGGGTGCTCGAGTACCCCTACCTGCTCATCAGCGAGGCGCTCGCCCCAGGCAACACCTATCTGCACACCGTGCTGAGGATCGGCTTCGCGTTCATCACGGGCTTCATCGTGGCGCGCCTGTTCCTGCGCCTGTTCCCGGGCTTCCCCCGGTGGGCCTTCCTGGCCATCGTGGTGGTCGGCCCGTCGGCCATCCACGGGATCACCGGACCGCCGGAGAACCCGGTCGGGGTGTGGTGGCTCATCGCCAACTACGACCTGTCCTGGCTGCTCGTGTCCGCCGGAGCGCTCGTTCTCGTCGGCGTGCGAGACCAGGTGGTCGGCCGTCCTTCCGCGGGGAGGGCGGTGATTGCCGGGCTCCTTATCGGCCTCGGAGTGTACGAGCAGCCGACGATCCTCGTGCTCGCCGTCCCGCTGGGCGTCCTGATCCATCTGCGCCAGCCCGCCACCTTCCGGAGGATCCTGTGGATCGGGCTGGGGATCGCTATCGGGATGATCCCGCTGGCGGTGAGCTACTTCCTCTACGCGGGCGTCACCACCACGTGGGATCCGTCCCACTTCCCGGTGTTCGACCCGCAACTTGCACGAGCGGTCCTGGGACTCGACCCCTCGGTGAGCTACGAGACCCGGCTTCTGCCCTTGGCCCTGGGCTTCACGACGACCCCCGACCTCGCGAGCACGACGGTGCAAGCCGTTGCTGTCGCGGCGCTTCTTCTCGTCTGCGTCGCGGTCGTCGCGACCGGAGCCTGGCGCAGCGCACGGACGCGCACGTGGCCGGGCCCGGGCTTCGCGGTTGCCGTCATGTGGCTGGCGGCCGCGATCGCGCTGGTCGCCTTCTCCACGATGCTGAACCCGATCTGGCTGTACGCGACCGGACTCGCCGTGCCCCTCTGGCTGTCCGTCGGTGCCCTGCCCGGACTGGTCCCCGGGCACCGGCTCGGCTCGGTGCTGGCGGGTGCGGTGATCGTCCTCGTGGCCGCGTCGACCTGGTTGCACAACTCCTACTGGTACTCAGCCCTCCCCGACCGGATCACCGCGAAGGCTGACTCCATGCGCACGCAGGGCGAGCTCGCGCAGGCGCTCGCGGACTCCGGCGTGACCATGCTCTACGGGTCCTACTACGACGTGATCCCCATCGGTTACGCCTCGGGGTCCCGCCTGCGGTTCGTCACCAGTACCTACAACAGGTTCCGCCTGAGCGACGAGGAGTTGCTGCCCGAACGACTAGCGGTGGCCGTCAACACGCGTCCGACCGAGGCCTGGGGGCAAGAGGCACTCGCCGCTGTGCAGGCCCAATGCGCGCCCAATGGGACGGTGGTGACCCACGGGGAGTTCGAGCACCGCAGCTATACGTGTCCGCGGGCCTTCTTCATTGCCGTGACGGGCTGAGCTGGCTAACGGCGTGCCGTCGCGGTGACGACCAGGGTGTCGGTTGCGTCGACGGCGGACAGGGCGGCCGCGTAGGCCGAGGCCAGTTCCGCCGTCTGCAGGCGGGCGAGCTCACCGCGATGGCCGCCGGGCTTGCCATGGGCCAGCCAGGTCAGGTGGTTGGCCAGCCCGTAGCGCTGCACACCCTCGATCACCAGGTCCGTGTACCCGGCCGCAGTCAGCAGGCGGGTGAGGGAGTCCCGGGTGTGCAACACCAGGTGCTGGGACCACAGAGTGAACGACGTGAAAGCATCGTTGTGCAGCATCGACAGCAGCAGGTCTCGGGCGTGCGGAACTTCCACCACCAGGCGACCGGAACCAGGTACCAGCAGGTCGCGAATGGCGTCGAGAACCCCGAGGGGTTCGGGAAGGTGCTCGAGCACGTGGAACATGAAGGCGGCGTCGAGCCCCTTCGGCCCGTCGTCGAGCCCGGCGAAGCACGCGATCCCGTCGGCCGTGAGGCGGTCCCGATACGACTCCTGAAGCTCGATCCCGCAGACGGCCGCTGCACTGGGGGCAACGGCGCGCAGGAAGTTCCCCTCTCCGCAGCCGAAGTCGAGGATCGAGCGCCCGTAGTACACATCTCGGAAGTCGACCACGCGCCGTTCGGTATCGACGGCATCCTCGTAGCTCGGAACCAGCGGTCCGCGGTACTCGCCCGTGACGTACTCGTCGTCACCGACGTAGAAGTCATCGATGAAGATGACCCCGCTCCGCTGGTCGCGGTACACGGGAACCTCGCGGTCCCGGGTGCGCGTCCGGAACGTGGCGACGTCCTCGTCGTGGATCGCACCGATGTCCCGCAGGGTCTGCCGGATGAGGGAGGTCGTCATGGCGTTTCCAGCCTAGGCCGTCGGCGCCGTTGAGCCGACGATCCCGGCCAGCATCAGCCGGTTGCGTCGCCAGTCAGCCCGCTCGACCACGGCCGCCCTGGCCGCGGTCAGCCCCGGCCCGGTGACGGACGCCGTGGCCATCAGCATGGCGAGGCGATCGATGTCGCCGATGTCGAACACGTGGCCGGTGACCCCGTCCTGGACCCACCATTCGTTGCCCGGGTTGCGCGAGCACACGACCGGAAGCCGGCAGGCCATCGCCTGCAGGAGCGTGACGGAGGTCCCGTCCGTCTCGGAAGCAGTGACGTAGAGGGCGGCCGCCCGCATGAGGGCTGCGATGGCATCCTCGTCGACCTGTCCCGTGAACGAGACGCGCCGGCCGAGCCCGAGTGTGCGGACCCGCTCACGGTGCTCGTTCGTGAGCGGGCCGGCACCTCCCATGACGAGGAATAGGGCGGGATCGCGGCTCGCGGCGAGGGCGAACGCCTCGATGACGTCGGCCGTGCGGTAGAGGCGGTCGTGCGTGCGCAGCGATAGCACGACGCGTGCATCTGCAGGGGAGGCCAGGGTGGCCTTGTCGCCGTCAGGCTCGAACCGGTCGAGGTCGATCCCCCACGGCAGCAGGTCGATGCGGTCGGTGGGCATCCCAGCGGCCTCGGCCCGTGACCTCGTGCTGGGCGAATCGACGATGAGCCGGGCGAGTTCGGGCAGCCAGTCGAGTTCGGCGACCGGTACGGATTGAGCGTGTCCGGCCTGAAGGTCCCAGCCATGGGATAGCCCGACGATGGGGTGGGCCGAGTCCACCAGTGCGCGGGCCACGGTGGGCAAGGGGCCCGCCAGCACGGGCGCGCCGGCCGGCAGGCGGCGGGGAACCTCGGCAGCCAGATCCTCGATCCCCGAAAGCACCTCGACCTCGAAGCCGCAGGCGCGCAGCCCTTCGACCCACCGCCGGTCATGGACCCCCCAGCCCGGCGAGGCGTAGCCGACGACCGTCATGAGCCGTCCGTCATTCGCGGGTGGGGGCCAGGTCCGACCACGAGACGTGCTCACCGGCGTCCAGCGCGCGGTCGAGGCTTCGGCCGACGACGAGGCCCACCTCGTGGGCGGGGACGGCCTCGAGCGGAGCGGGGCGGAGGACCTCCAGGTCCGTTCGGGCGATGACGTGCCCGGCCGCGAGGTCTCGAGCGGCCCGCACGCAGCGACGCTGCAGGACGACCGTTGCCTGCTCGTTCGGCTCGACCCGCTTGCGGCCGTCGCCGAGGGCCGACTCCAGCATCCTGGTGGCGTCGACCATGGCCCGCCAGGTGACCGGGTCCATCGAGAAGCCGTGGTCGGGGCCGGTCCGGCCGGTGTCGTCGGTGAAGTGCTTCTCGATGACGCGGGCGCCGAGGGCGACTCCGCCGAGGACGGTCACGTGCCCCGGCGTGTGGTCCGACAGGCCCAGGGTGAGGCCGGGGTACCGCTCGGCGAACTGGTCCAGAACCCGGAGGTTGACGTGCCCCACGTTCTCGATGGATCCGGTGTAGTTGGTGTTGCACTGCATGAGTACGGCATCGACCCCTGCTTCGGCGAGCACGGCCATGGCCCGGTCGACGTCGTCGAGGGTGGCGGCGCCCGTGGCGAGCAGGACTGGCTTGCCCAGCCCGGCGATGACCTCGAGCTCCTCTATCCAGTTGATGTCGCCAGACCCGACCTTAAAGGCGCTCACATACGGGTCGAGGTGGGCCACCGCCTCCGGGTCGTACGGCGACGACATGAACTCGATGCCGATGTCGTGGCCGTGTGCCGCGAGGACCGATGTCCAGTCCCAGGGCAGGCTCGCATCCGCGTACACCTCGAAGACGGACTTCGTCCACGTGGCCTGGTGGTCCTGCTGCTCCCCGAGGCTGCGGAAGCCGTAGTCGCTGACGATGTGAGGGGCGCGGAAGTGCTGGAACTTCGCGCAATCGGCACCGGCCTCCTTAGCGAGGGTCATCAGGTCCAGTGCCCGGTCGAGGTCGCCGTCGTGGTTGGCGGCGATGTCGGCGATGAAGTACGTCGGCTCGTCCGGGCCGACAAGTCGGTCCCCGATGGTGAACGGCGTGGCCATGGCGGGCTGCTTCCCCTCAGCGGTCGCGGATGGTCCCGGCGATCCGGGGCTCGTCATCGTACGCCTGCGTGATGCCCTGGCCTTGCGTCTGCATGGGCGCCCCAAGGATCGCCGCGACCCTTCTGGTGTCCAGGGACAGATCGCGGCTCCGAGAGGCGGTGTGGGCATCGGCATCAGGCCCCTGCCGGGCGATCAGTCCTGGATCGAGGCCGAACTGCTCGGCGATGCGCATGCCGAAGTCGTACTTCGACAGCGCATCCGATGAGGCGACGTGCAGTGTGCCGACTGCGCCGATCTCGCCGAGGTCCCAGATTGCCTGGAGCAGAGCCGGGACGTAAAGCGAGGTCACGACGAAGGCCGGGTATCCGCGCACGTTGCGGCCCTCGCGCAGGGAGTTCACGAAGAACTCCAGTACCGACTTGCGGCCGGTCTCGCTCCAGCCGAAGAAGTTGGTGCGAACGATGAGGTGGTCCTCGACGGCGTCGCGGACGGCCTGCTCCCCGCCGAGCTTCGTCTCGCCGTAGTACGAGAACGGCTGTGGCTCGTCGTCCTCGGAGTAGCCCCCCGAGCCTCCGTCGAACACCGCGTCGGTGGAGATGTGCACCATGCGTGCACCGATGTCGGAGCACGCCTCGGCGATCGACCTCGTGGCCACGACGTTGACGGCGAAGGCCTGCTCGGGATCGTTGGCGGACGTCTCGTGCCCGGAGATGGCGGCAGCGTGGAGGACCACGTCCGGGTCCACCTCGCGCACGAGGTCCCCGACACCCTCGGCATCCCTCAGGTCGAGGCCGATGATCCGCTCGTAGAGGTGTGAGTCTGCCGCCGTGCGGGCCTGGCCGACGAGTCGTGCGCGACCCGCTAGGAATACGGCGGCGTTGGTGCCGAGGAAGCCGCGCGAGCCCGTCACGAGCCAGGTCTCCATGTTTGTGGAGTCTAGACAGGACTCACGCACGCAATCGGTGACCGCGGCAATTGCCGGCCGCCAGCGCTCACGTGCGCCCCTACCCTGTGACCGTGCGTCATAGGCGGCTCGGCTCCTCCGGCCTGAAGGTGAGCGAGTTGGCCCTGGGCAACTGGGCGACCATGGGGGCGCAGGTCGATGACGACGTGAGCCAGGCCCTCGTCCGTGCTGCGCTGGACTGCGGGATCACGACGTTCGACACCTCCGATGCCTACGCGAATGGCCGGGCCGAGGAGCTGCTCGGCCGGGCGTTGACGGGTGTCCCCCGCGGCTCGATCGAGCTGTCCACGAAGGTGTTCTGGCCCACCGGCCCGGGAGCGAACGAGCGCGGACTGTCGCGCAAGCACGTCCGTGAGGCCTGCCACGCGTCCCTCCGGCGCCTGCGGACCGACTACATCGACATCTACCAGGCCCATCGATTCGACCTGGAGACGCCAGTGGAGGAGACGCTGTCGGCCTTCGATGACCTGGTCCGCGAAGGCAAGATCCTCTATGTCGGTGTCTCCGAGTGGAGTGCCGACCAGATCCGGGACGCCGCGATCCTGTCGAGGGATCGCGGGTACTCCCCCCTGGTCGCCAATCAGCCGCAGTACTCGATGCTCTGGCGGATCATCGAGGAGGAGGTGATCCCCACGTGCGATGAGTGGGGCATCGGGCAGATCGTCTGGTCCCCGCTTGCCCAGGGCGTGCTGTCCGGCAAGTACCGGCCAGGCGCCAGCCCGCCGCAGGGATCCCGTGCTGACGACCGTGACGGGTCGGGGTACATCGCCCGGTGGATGACCAGCGCCGTCATCCAGGCCGTGCAGTCGCTGGTGCCCGTCGCCGAGCGCCTGGGCCTCACACCCGCGCAACTGGCCCTTGCCTGGGTCCTGGGCAACCCCAGCGTCTCCTCCGCGATCATCGGTGCCTCGCGACCCGAGCAACTGGCCGAGAACGCGGCGGCTTCGGGGGTCGAGCTCGACGAGGAGACCCGCACACTGGTGGATCGCCTGCTGGCAGATGCCATCCACTGGCGACGGCCCGCGTAGGGTCGTCTGGTGGCATCGCTTGCTCTCGGCACCGCGCAGTGGGGCGGACAGTACGGAGTGACCAATCGCACCGGAGTGCTCTCCGATGCCGACGTATCCGCGATCCTCGAGGAGGCGCGACGCCTCGGGATCGATGCGGTCGACACCCACCGCACCGCTGATCCCGCTCACGGCTACGGGCACGCTCAGGATCGCCTGCGGCCCTGGGCGGCGGGGTTCTCGATCACGACGAAGGTCTTCGGCGGAGCCGCGGCCGACCTGCCCGTCCGCGGCCAGCTGGAGGACTCCCTCGACCGCCTCGGCGTGGATCGGGTGCATGCCTGCCTGGTCCACGACTGGTTCGACCTCGACGACGACCTGGCCGCCGCGACCGCTAGGGAGCTCGACGTTCTCTTGCGCGAGGGACTGGTGGGGCGCGTGGGCATCTCCGCCTACGACCAGGTTGATATCGAGCGCGCCGCCCGGCTGTTCCCCGCCCTCGGCGCCGTGCAGGTGCCCCTCAACGCGCTGGACCAACGGCTGGTCGCAGAGCCACTCATGTCAGGGCTGGGCGCTGCCGGCACCGAGCTTCAGGTGCGAAGTGCGTTCCTGCAGGGCCTCCTCGTCGACGCGACGTCCGGTGCCGCCCTGTCGGCGCACCCGGACGTGATCCGGTTCCATCGCGCCTGCGCCGGCCTGGCGGTCTCGCCCATGCGTGCGGCCCTGTCCTTCGTCAGGTCAACTTCCTGGGTCGAGCAGGTGGTCGTGGGGGTGACGTCGGCCGGCGAACTGCGCGAGATCGGTCAGGCGTGGGCGCTGTCCCCGGTCGACCTCGGTTGGGCCGCCCTGCGGTCCCACGACCAGGGCCTCGTGGACCCACGTCTGTGGTCCCGGTGACGGCTGGGAGGATCTGCAGGTGACCACGCTCGCGGTGCTGCAGGCGCGGATGTCGTCGACGCGGCTTCCCGGAAAGGTGCTGCTCCCGCTCCTGGGCGAGCCGATGCTGGTCCGGCATCTCGAGAGGATCCGCCGCGCGGATCGGATCGACGGGATCGTGATCGCCACGTCCACGGACCCGAGGGACGACGTCATCGCAGAACTGGCGCGCGCTCAGGGCACTGGGCTCGTGCGCGGCCCGCAGGATGACGTGCTGCAGCGCTTCGTCCTCGCCGTCGAGGAGTTCGCGCCGGACGTCGTCGTCCGGCTCACCGCCGACTGCCCACTGGCCTCGCCGGCGGTCATCGATGGCGTCATCGAGCAGTTCGGGTCCGTCGAGGCGGACTACTGCTCGAACACGTTGACACCGACGTTCCCGGACGGGCTTGATGCCGAAGTGGTTCGCGCGCACGTGCTTCTCGATGTGGCGGCCGTCAGCACCGATCCTGCTGAGCGTGAGCACGTGACGTTGGGGGTCTACCGGCGGCCCGACCGTTACCGGCTCGCGAGCCACACCGGGCCGCGCGACCTCTCTTCACTGCGATGGACCGTCGACACCCGGGCCGACTACGAGTTCGTGAAGGCTGTCTACGAGGAGCTCTATCCGGCTGATCCGTCCTTCGACGTTGACGCCATCCTCGCGCTCCTGGAACGCCGACCGGAGCTGAACAGGACGACCGCTGACGAGGCACGCAACGCGGCCCTCGCTGGTCTCGACACGGGGGCGATGCATGCGTGACCTCATGGCTCGGTATCAGAAGTCCGTCCTCCAACTTGAGCGGGCCGAGCGGGTCATCCCGCTCGGGTCACAGACGTTCAGCAAGTCCCGGACCCAGTACCCGGTCGGCGCGGCACCGCTCTTCGCGTCCCGAGCCCACGGGAGCCGTACCTGGGACGTCGACGGCAACGAGTACGTCGACCTCGTCAGTTCCCTGGGCGCCGTGGTCCTCGGCTACGGGGATGAGGAGGTCAATGAGGCCGTCATCCGGCAGCTTCACGACGGGGTCACCCTGTCCCTGTCGCATCCACTCGAGGAGGAGGTCGCTTCCCGTCTCGTCGAACTCATCCCATGCGCCGAGATGGTCCGGTTCGCGAAGAACGGCACCGACGCGACGTCAGCCGCTATCCGCCTGGCCCGCGCGGCCACCGGTCGGGAGCACGTCATCGCGTGCGGGTACCACGGGTGGCAGGACTGGTTCATCGGCTCCACGACGAGGAACCTCGGAGTCCCCGCGGCCACCCAGGCACTGACGCACGCCGTGCCGTACAACGACCTTGCCGCGATAGATCGGGTCATCGCCCAGTACCCGGACGGGGTGGCCGCCCTGATCATGGAGCCGATGACGTCGACATTCCCCGAGCCGGGCTACCTCGAAGGAGTGCGACGCATCACTCAGGATCGCGGGATCGTCCTGGTGTTCGACGAGATGCTCACGGGTTTCCGTTTCGCGCCCGGCGGTGCGCAGGAGTACTTCGGCGTCACTCCTGACCTGGCGGCATTCGGCAAGGGCCTGGCCAACGGCCTGCCGCTGTCCGCGGTCATGGGCCGCAGGGACCTGATGATGCTCATGGAGCGGATCTTCTTCTCCGGCACGTACGGCGGCGAGACTCTCTCTCTGGCGGCCGCGAGGGTGGTCCTTGGCAGGATGGCATCCGGCGAGCCGACCGACACGCTTGCCTCGGTCGGCCAGTCCCTGCTGACGGCCATCGATGCCGCGCGGTCACCGGAGTCGCAGGAGGTCCTGGCCTTCACCGGGCATCCGGCGTGGCTCTTCCTCAGGTGGTCCGTAGCCCATGCAACGACACTGAACGAAGTCAAGACGCTCTTCCTGCAGGAGATGCTTCGTCGAGGGGTGCTGGTCCTGGGGACGCACGATGTCACCACGGCGTTCACGTCAGTCGACATCGACCATTGCGCCCGGGCCTATGCCGAGTCGCTTGACGTGATCGTGGACGCACTGGCCGACGGCGACGTGCACGCGCGGCTCGAGTGCGACACGTTGGTTCCGTTGTTCACCTTGAGGAGCTGACCGCATGAGGAAGGCCCTGAAGTCCTTGGCCATCTGGCCGCTGGCCGTCGCTGGCTGGTACGCCGGCCTGCTCAGCCGGTGGTGGCCCGGCGTCGGCATCTGGTGGGGCGATAGGGCCTACCAGCGCGCTCGGGCCAGAACGTCGGCAGTCGTCCACCCCGGGCCGGGTGGGCCGGTCGAGATGACCTTCTTCGTGCCCAATGAGGTCTGTCGTTACCGGGCGGAGACCTTCAGCACGAAGGAACCCGAGACACTGGAGTGGATCGACCGCTACGGCGGAACGGGTGCGTTCTTCGACATCGGAGCGAATGTCGGTCTCTACAGCGTCTACTACGCGAAGACGCAGCCTGGACCGGTGTATGCCTTCGAGCCCTCGGTGCTCAACCTGGGCCTGCTGGCCCAGAATGCGTCGGCCAGCGGCGTCGCGGACCGGGTCGTGCTCGTGCCCACGCCGCTGACCTCGACGAACCAGGTGGCCGACTTCCATCTCACGATGCTCGATGAAGGTGGCGCGATGTCGACCTTCGGCGCCGAGCCCGGCCACGACGGCGGAGAGGTCCGCTCGAGCATGGAGTACCGGACCGCCGGCGTGACCCTGGACTTCCTGGTCGATAGCGGCGTGGTGCCGCAGCGACCAGCGATGGTCAAGATCGACGTTGATGGCATCGAGCACCTGATCCTGGCCGGGGCCGAGCGGACGTTGGCGGATCCGACGCTGAGGACCGTCCTGATCGAAGTGAACGACGACTTCGAGGTGCAGGCCCGCGAAGTCGATCGGTTGATGTCGCAGGCAGGGTTCGTGCTGGCCGAGCGACGCCAGGCAGACATGGTCGCCACGAGCGCATTCGCCAGCACGTTCAACCAGATCTGGGTGCGCGCCGACTCGACGGGGCAAAGGTAGGCTGCGCGCGTGAAGGTCTGGCAGGTCGTTCGGTCGTCCTTTTCCCTGCTAGATCGTCGCCATCGCGTCCTCTTAGGTCTCATCACGGCTGCCCAGATGGCCACTGGCCTTCTTGACCTTCTCGGCGTCATGCTCATCGGGCTCGTGAGCGTCGTCTCCATGGCCGTCCTGACCGGTGAACCACTCCCTGCAATGGTGCTGACCCTGATCGAGAACCTCGGGTTCGATGCGGGCGATGAGATGACCTGGGTGGCCATCATGTGCGTGGCGGCTGGCCTGGCTCTGGTGGCCAAGACCGCCATCAGCGCGATCCTCGCCCGCTTCACCCTGCGCTTCCTGGCCAACCGGCAGGCAGCGCTCTCCGGACAACTGACGGCGGGGCTCCTGTCCCGGCCGCTGCTCGACGTGCAGGCTCTGGCCAGCCAGGACGTGGCCTTCATCCTGACCCTGGGCACCCAGGCCGCGACGGTCGGCGTCCTCGGCTCGGCGTCTTCAGCCATCGCCGATGTCAGCCTCCTCGTGGTGCTGGGTGCTGGCCTGTTCATCGTCGATCCGACGGTCACCCTGTTCGCGGTCGCGTTCTTCGGTCTCCTGGCCCTTGTCGTGCAACGTATCTTGGGACGGTGGGCGAGCAGGCTCGGCCAGGACGCGACCTTCGTCGACATCGACAGCTACATGGCCATCCAGGAGGCTCTCGCGAGCTACCGGGAGGTCACCGTGTCGAACCGTCGCGGGGTCTATGTCGACCGAATCCAACGCCTGCGGTGGCGCTCCGCTGCCCTGAGCGCCGACTCGCAATTCATGTCGATGATCCCGAAGTTCGTGTTCGAGATCGCGCTTGTCGTTGGCGCGTTGGGGCTGGCTGCGTCACAGCTGGCCACCAAGGATGTCACGGCGGCCGTGGGGATCGTCGCAGTCTTCCTCGTGGCCGGCTCGCGTGTCATGCCGGCTGTGATGCGGCTGCAGGCAGCCGCGCTCGCCATTCGTCGCCTCGAGGCCCCGGCGGAGAAGGCATATTCGCTTGCGGAGCAATTGACCCATGTGCCGCCCCCGCCGGCTTCGCCGGTGGCCGCCTCCGAGATTCGACGGAATCTGGAGAGCGGGTACCCGGGCCTCTCGCCGAGGCTCGAGGTTCGAGGGGTGAGCCTGACCTACCGCGGTGTCACCGAGGCTGCCGTCGCGTCCGTCAGTTTCGTGGCGGAGCCGGGATCATCCCTGGCGCTGGTCGGGTCAACGGGAGCCGGGAAGTCGACCATCGCCGACATCATCCTGGGCGTCGTCGAGCCCGACTTGGGATCCGTGACAATCAGTGGAATGGCCCCCGGCGAGGCCGTCGTTCGGTGGCCGGGCGGTATTGCCTATGTGCCCCAGGAGGTGGCGCTCGCCAACGGCACCGTGCGCGACAACGTCGCCCTAGGCCTGCCGCCAGGCTCCTTCGACGACGAATGGGTGTGGGAGGCACTCGAGCGCGCTCATCTCGCGGACTTCCTCCGGGACTCCCGCGAGGGCCTCGAGACGCTCATCGGCGAGAACGGCATGAGGCTCAGCGGCGGCCAGCGCCAGCGACTGGGTGTGGCGCGCGCCCTGTTCACGCACCCGCGGCTGCTGGTGCTGGACGAGGCGACGAGTGCGCTCGACGCCGAGACGGAGCAGTCCATCGCGCAAACCATGCAGGACCTCGAAGGTGACGTCACCACCGTCACCATCGCCCATCGCCTGGCCACCGTCCGGCACTGCGACCTCGTGCTCTATCTCGAGGACGGCCGGGTAGTGGCCCAGGGCTCCTTCGACGAGGTCCGGCGGCAGTCTCCGGCCTTCGACCACCAGGCGCAGTTGCTCGGTCTATGAGGCGATGCGCCTCTGTATCCTTGCGCTGGCGATTGCCCCGTAGAGACGAGGTTTCATGTCCGAGCTCGAAGGCTCCTCCATTCTCATCACGGGTGGAACGGGGTCGTTCGGAAGGGCCTTCGTCAGGTACGCGCTGGACTACCTGGACCCCAAGCGCATCGCCGTCCTGTCCCGCGACGAACTCAAGCAGTACGAGATGCGGGCCGCATTCGATGACGATCGCCGACTGCGCTGGTTCCTCGGCGACATCCGTGACCGCGACCGCCTGCACCGCGCCTTCAAGGGAATCGACTATGTCGTCCATGCGGCGGCCCTGAAGCAGGTCGACACGGCCGAGTACAACCCCTTCGAGTTCGTGAAGACCAACGTCCTCGGCAGCCAGAACGTCATCGACGCGGCGATCGACGAGGGGGTGAGGAAAGTGGTGGCCCTGTCGACCGATAAGGCCTCCTCGCCGATCAACCTATACGGGGCCACGAAGCTCACGGCGGACAAGCTGTTCGTGGCGGCCAACCACTACGCCCACGACCACGAGACCCGGATGTCAGTCGTGCGGTACGGCAACGTCATGGGCAGCCGCGGCTCCGTGGTGCCGTTCTTCCGGGAGAAGATGCAGACGGGCGAGCCGCTGCCCATCACGGACGCGAGGATGACCCGCTTCTGGATCACCCTCCCGCAGGCGGTCGAGTTCGTGGTCGACTCCTTCGATCGCATGGCCGGGGGTGAGCTCTACGTGCCGCGCATCCCCAGCATGAAGCTCGTGGACCTCGTGGAGGCGATCGCGCCGGGCTACCCGACGGTCCCGGTCGGCATCCGCCCCGGGGAGAAGTTGCACGAGGAGATGATCTCCCCTGACGACAGCCACCGCACGATCCGCCAGGAGGACCGCTACGTGGTGACCCCGACGATCGCTGACTGGGGATTTACGCCCGTGGACGGAGAAGCGGTGCCGGTGGGCTTCAGCTATCGGTCGGACACCAACGACCTGTGGATGACGCCTGCCGAGCTGCGGTCGATCCTCGGCATCGAGTGATTCCGTGATCCCGTACGGCCACCATGACATAGACGAAGGCGACGTCGCTGCTGTGTCTGCCGTCCTGCGTGGCGAGTGGCTCACTACAGGTCCCGTCCTCGAGCAGTTCGAGACCGACCTGCGGGGATTCACCGGTGGCACGCCCGTCGTCGCGGTCTCTTCGGGCACCGCTGCCCTGCACGTGGCCTACGCGGCTGCCGGAGTCGGCCGTGGCGATGAGGTGATCACGCCGCCGATGACCTTCATCGCCACCCAGGCAACGGCGGTGGCACTCGGCGCCACCATCGTGTTCGCGGACGTCTGCCCGGACACGGCCAACATCGACCCTCGCGCTGTCGAGGCCGCCATCAGCAGCCGCACCAAGGCGATCGTGGCGGTGGACTACGCCGGTCATCCCGCCGACATGGATGCCCTTCGGGCAATCGCGGACCGGCACGGCCTGATCCTCATCGAGGATGCCGCGCACAGCCTCGGCTCCACGTACAAGGGGAGGCCGGTGGGGTCCCTGGCCGACATCACCGCCTTCTCCTTCTTCCCGACCAAGAACATCACGACGGCGGAGGGCGGCGCCGTGGCTGTCCGCGATCCCGCCACCTTGCAACGGGCCCGCGAGTTCGCCCGGCAGGGACTGGTGCGTGATGTGTCGCGGCATCGAATCACCGGTGAGGGACCGTGGCACCAGGAGGTGCACGCCTTCGGACTCAACTACCGCCTGCCCGATGTGCTCGCAGCCCTTGGGTCGAGCCAGTTGACGCGCTTGGCCGCCTTCAAGGCACGTCGAGCGGACGTGAAGGCCAGCCATGATGCGGCCTTCGCGGACCGTTCCGACCTCGACATCCCGGTGCAGCGGCCTGATGTCGATCCGATGTGGCACCTCTACCCGCTCAGGGTTCCCGCAGACCTCCGACGGGCTGTCTTCGAGCGACTGCGCGCGGCCGGGGTGGGAGTCCAGGTCAACTACCTGCCCGCCTACTGGCACCCGGCATTCGCGGACCTGGGCTTCCCGCGCGGGCTGTGCCCGGTTGCCGAGGCGTTCTACGGCCGGGAGATCTCGCTGCCCATGTCGACGACCTTGACCGACGAGCAGGTTGCCATGGTCGGCACGGCGGTCATCGCGTCACTTCGTCCATAGGTGACGCGAGCGTGGACGCCGGCCTCGCGAAGTGGTGGCAGTTGTCAGCCTGCGGAATCGTGCTGAATGAGCAGCCGGTAGGAGTTGCCGCGCATTCTAAGAATGGCTGGGTAACGATCGTTGTCCACCACTCGCAGGAGCTCAAACTGCTCGGCCAGTGACTTGTCGGAATCAAGGACGCTGTCCGCTGGTGTTCGACGGGGATAGATCGTAGGGGTGCCGACCTGAGGTCGCGCGCGGTCCAGGGACGCTGGAAACGTCGCGACGAAGTCGCGGCAGAGGGCTGACGTCGCAGCGGCTTGCAGCCGTCGCCAGTCGTCCTGCAACTCGGTTCCGTTGAGTTCAATCCACTGCTGGGAATACACGGGCCCGGCATCGACGTCGTCCTGAGCTTCGAATAGTGAAACGGCGATGCGGTTGGACCCTTCCAAGATCTGCCATGTCATGGGAGACCAACCGCGACCTAGCGGGAGGTCGCTCTCATGCACAACGAGGTTGTGGCGGTATTGGCTTAGGTGCTCCCTTCTCGCGAGTTGGCTGCAGCTCAGGTAGAAGCAGAGGTCACCCGGAGGCACGTGATCGATGGCGTGACCCCAAGCTACTCTGTGGCCGTCGGCAAGCCACTCGAGGACCAGTTCAGCGACATGCGGGTTGATCCACGAGTCATCATCTGAGACAACCACGATGTCCAAGCGTGTTCTTGATGGCAGGTCCTCGCTTTCGTGGTCTCGCAGCTTGAGAAATGGCACCGCCTGCACTAGGCCATTCTCAGGCCGCGCGACGGATGCCAGGTGCGCCTTCAACCCGTGCTGTAGCACGCGACCTGTCCACCCGCGGCCACGCGCGACCGGGTCCACCCACAAATCCACCATACAATCGGGCGAGCCGGAAAACCGGATGCCCGTTAACGGCAACCCGAGGGCCTCAACCGTCCAATACGGATTAGGGGCATCGGCCGAGGTTCCGTCGACGTTCGTGCGGCGTCCGCCGAAACTCGCAGGTGCACCCACAGTCCCGCCTGTTGCCAGAGCGCCGATACTGATGCGTGGTCTCAGGACGGTTTCCGCAATGCGGGTGGGCAGTAGTAGCTCAGCAACTCGGTCAGCCCCGCGCCCGTCCACTGAGACCAGGTCCTTCGTGTCACCGGGCCTATCTCGATCCTGCTCGCCAAGCAGTCGGACTAGACCGAGCCTGATCGCCTCGACGTCCAACTCCGTCCATTTGCCCACGTAGTCTACGAGCCCGGTGAAGGCAAGATTCCGGCAGACTTCGGACTGGTTCGAGGCAAGGCTCACCACCAGGCTGGGCAACTTGAGGCAAACGCGCTCCCACGCCGTGGTTCCGCCGGCGCCAATGGCAATGTCGCACCTGGCCATGAGCCTGGCCAGATTGCCGAGGGCGAAGTGGGCACTGGTTCGGGGACGTTGCGCAACCTGGGCGGAGATTTGCTGATAGTTGGGGTTGTTCTCACCGATGACCACTTCGGCCGTCAAATGCGCAAGCTCCGGAGCGCACAAGGCGCTTAGAGCCATCCCCGTGAGGTTGTTGGTATCACTACCGCCGAAGGACACGAGAACGGTCTCGGGGCGCGGGCGCGGGTCGGGTAGAGTCTCACGAAAGGCCGCAAAGTCGCTATCAAGCAGCGCATACCGTGGCCCGAGCAGGGTGCGACATGACTCCGGCAAGTGGTGGTCGTACAGTTCGGGCGCAGACGCGACCATGTTCTGGTTGAGAAGAACATCGCAATCGTGAGTTCTGTCCGTTAGGTCGTCAACTACGAGAACGTTGTCTGTGAGGCGACGTAGCCGACGTTCCCACAACGAGTCAATGCTGTAGTGATCCACAACAAGCCAATCGACCCTGACACTGCGCAATGCTGCAATTGTCTCCTCGGCATCGTCTTCCTGACTTGCGCCCAGATGAGTGAGGATGGCCTGACTAGCGGCCCCCGATTGGCGTCTCGGAAGCATGAGCACCGGGAACCCCGCCCCACGCACGCGGTCACCCAAATGCCCTTCGTGCTCGCGACACACGAAGATGCAGGTCGCTCCCCGCATCCGAAGGGCCTCCGCTAAGGCCATACATCGGACCAAGTGCCCTGACCCGAGTGTGCGCGAGGCATCCACGCGAAAAACGACGTTCATTGGATATGGCGGGCCACGGCAAAGGCCTCGGCAGCGTCGCGCCCCACGCTGGATCCCCGCCACTGGGCGAGGTGTCTAACAGCTTCCGTTGACCGAGGGTGCGGCCAAGGACGCATCTCCTCGGCATACGCTTCAAGCGCTTCAAGCTTGAGGGCCAGAGTGTCGGAAATGTCAATGAACCAGTCTGGCGCGAACGTCGTTGCTGCGCTCGCTGCCCGCCATTCAGTGCTGGATGCGGTCTCAAAGGCGAGCACCGTCGTGACTTGCGATCCCGGTATGGGACGTGCGGCGGTGATCACGGCTTCGCTCGTAAGCCGATGGTCGACGTTCAGGTCATGCGCGAAGTGCGTGTAGATGGTCGTGGGCCGAACTCTGTCCACGACGCCTTCGACTAGTTGAATCAACGTGAGGAGAGCAACGCTGTCGAGGCGGTTATCTGGCAGCTCACCGAAGGTGACCTCCCGGACGCCGAGGATCTGTGCGGCCCGTTGGGCGGCGCCGCGCCGCCGGGCGATCTCAGCGGAATGCTGGCCATTGATGTCGCGTGAAGTCACCCCGTCCGCGAGGAATGCGACTGCAACTTCTTCGCCTGCGGCGGCGTGACGCGCAATCGCGCCTCCGCAGCCGAGCACTTCGTCGTCAGGGTGGGCAGCCACTACGAGCACCGTCACATGGATACCCTATAGCGCGGCAACATGCCGCCTGAGCGTCGTGGAATGGAGGAGAGCGCGTGAAGGTGCTCTTCACCGGCGGAGGTGGGGCGGGAGCCCAGGCCCTCTGGGACCTGCTCGGCAGCAGCCACGAGCTCCACTTCGGCGACGCGGATCCGCGTCGGGTGACGCCAGTCGTTCCGGCGAGCCGTATCCATGCGATCCCGATGGCGTCGGACCCGGGCTTCGTCGCTGCTGTCGCCGCGCTGTGCCGGCGCTTGGCCATCGACGTCTTGGTGCCGGGGGTCGATGAGGAACTGTTGTCCCTGGCGCGCTGCCGCGCCGTTCTCGGTCCCACTGCCGTCCTCGTCCCGGACACCGGTTTCGTGGAGGCGATGCTGGACAAGTTGGGCTTCGTCGAGCGTCTTGCCGGAATCGGAGTGCGCCTACCGGTGACGGCTCGTCTGGACGACGCCGTCGGCTGGGATCGGTTCCCCGCCATCCTCAAACCGCGCCACGGAAGAGGGTCGCGAGGTGTCGTGGCGATCGATGACGACTCTGCGCTGGACCGGCATCGCGATCAGCTGGGCGACCATGCTGGCGGACACGTGGTCCAGGAGCTGATTGCCGGGGAGGAGTACTCGGTGCAGGTCATGGTCAACTCCCGGGGAACCCTGCGCGGGGTGTTCCCCGCGCATGTGCTCGCCAAGCGGGGCATCACCATTAGCGCCGTGGGTGCTGCCCACCCGGCCGTCGAGGAGGTCTGCCGTGCGATCCACGCCGCAGAGCCGACGCCAGGCTGCTACAACGTCCAGGGCATCGTCGACGAGGCCGACGCCTTCGTCCCGTTCGAGATCAATCCGCGCGTGTCGACCACCCTGTGCCTGGCGGTTGCTTCGGGCCATGATCCGCTTGACCTCTGCTTCGATGAGGTCGTCGGGAGCGACCTGGCCGCCTTCCAGCCGGGGGTCAGGCTCGAGCGCTACTGGACGAATGTCCTGGTGGCCGGCAGCGACGATGCAGGGGAGCGGCACGGATGACCGAAGTGAGGATCGGGAACAGGTGGGTCGGTGATGGGCATCCGGTGTTCATCACCGCCGAGGTCGGCTCAAATCACGACCAGGATCTCGGCAAGGCGCTCCGGCTGATCGACGCCGCCGCGGAAGCGGGCGTGGACGCGGTCAAGTTCCAGACCTTCCGGGCGTCAAGTCACTATTCGCGACGGACTCCGGGCTTCACCTATCTCGACGGGCAGGACACCTACGCGCTGATCGAGTCCCTCGAACTCGATCGGTCCTGGCAGCCGCGCCTGCTCGAGCATGCGACGGGCCACGGGATCGAGTTCTTCTCGTCCCCGTGCGACGTCGATGCCCTTCTCGAACTCGATGCGCTGGGCGTGCCGACCCACAAGGTGGCGTCGTTCGACCTGCCGGACACCGGACTCGTCGGGGCCATGGCCCGCACCGGGAAGCCGATCGTCCTGTCCACGGGGATGGCGACGTGGATGGACATCCAGCTGGCCCTTGATGCCATGGCGGCCGAGGGCAACGACCAGGCCATCCTGCTTCAGTGCACGTCCCTCTACCCGGCACCTGCTCAGCTGGCGAATCTGCGCGCGATGGCAAGCATGCGATCGGCCTTCGGCACCCTCGTGGGCTACTCCGACCACACGCTGGGGGACCAGGTCTGCATCGCGGCCGTGGCGCTGGGTGCGTGCTTCATCGAGAAGCACTTCACCCTGGACCGCTCGGCGGCCGGACCTGACCATCCCTTCGCCATGGAGCCCGCCGAGCTCACCGCGATGGTGCGCCGCCTCCGCGACGTGGAGGCCTGCATGGGTGACGGGCGCAAGGCCGGGCCCCGTCCCGAGGAACGCGAGATGGCCGATAAGGGCCGACGCAGCCTCCATGCCGCGGTCGACATCCCCGCGGGGGCGGTCATCGAGGACAGCATGCTCGTGGTCAAGCGGCCGGGGCTCGGGATCGCCCCCTCACTCCGGCCGCACGTGGTGGGCAGGCATGCGGCGCGCGTGATCGAGCGCGATGAGTGGATCACCTGGGAGTCCCTTCAGTGATGGCCTCGTCCGGTGAGTTCGCCGCTGCCGAGCGCGCGACGATCGACGTCGGGGCCGCGGTGGCGGCGCTCAGGGACCACATGGGACCGAGCGTGGCGGTGGACCGTGCACGGTCGCAGGAACAGGCAGACCGGCTCGCTCACGAGCAGTTGGTGGGGGCGCTCGATGCCCGCTACCCGGGCGTGCCCGTGGTGTCGGAAGAGGACGCATCGCACGACGCCGACCGGCCCGCGACTTACTGGCTGATCGATCCCATCGACGGCACGGCGAGCTGGTCGGGAGGCCACCCCGGTTTTGTGTGCCAACTGGCGCTGATCACGGCGGGGGTCGTCGAGTTCGCCGCCATCCACGCGCCGGTCCTCGGCTTGACGTGGACGGCGACGCGGGGGCAAGGGGCCTCGCTCAACGGCGAGCGGCTGCCCGACCGCGCCCCGGCGGGCGACCCGGTCGTCGTCGTCGACAACTATCCCGAGCCCAGAGGGGTGTGCGAGCGGGTCATGCGGTGGCTGGGCACCGAGTCTTACGTCGAGTCCGGGAGCATCGGCCTCAAGGCAGCCCTTGTCGCGAGCGGTCGCGCGGACCTCTTCGTCAAGGATGTGGTGGTGCGCGACTGGGACGTCGCCCCGGCTCTGGCGATCATGCTCGAGGTCGGCGGCTTCACGAGCCGGCCAGGCGGCGCGGCCTTTGCCCTGTCGGGCGACTACGAGAAGCGTGACGGCGTGGTCTTCGCAGCGGACTCGGCCCTCGGCCAGCGGGTGGCGTTGTGGATGGCTACGGCCTGAGCCGCGCGCCGTGTAGCCGTTCCGCGAGGAGCCAGTCGTCCTCGGTATCGATGTCCACGACGGCGCCGACGGCGAGCGGGTACCCCACGGCGTTCGGGAGGATGGGCTGTCCCGCCAACCATGCGCTGGCCCGGCCCCAGTAGAACTGCCCGGCGTCGTGCCAGCGGGCGGGGAGGTCCTGCGTACGCTTCGCCAGCCCCTCCGGGTCGACGGGGGTGAGTTCGCCTTCAGTCCCCAACTGCAGAGCGCGTTGGATCGGGTGGGGATAGGGCACGACCGCAGCGGCGTAGGGGCGGGTCGCGGCTTCCAGCAACTGACGCGCGCCGACCAGGTCGTCCGTGGTCACGAAGATGGCTGCGGGGTAGAGGCAGCACACAAGATCTGCCACCAGGCCGCGCTCCCGCATGTGAGACGCGGCGTGGGCGATGACTGAGGCGGTCGAGGCGTGGTCGTCCGCGAGGGAGGCGGGACGGCGGAACGGCACGGACGCGCCGCTCGATTCGGCGATCGTGGCGATCTCGTCGTCATCGGTGGAGACGACCACCTCGTCGAACTGGCCCGACGCCAGCGCGATGTCGATCGCCCAGGAAATGAGGGGCCGACCGGACATGTCCCGGACGTTCTTGCGGGGGATGCGCTTGGAGCCGCCGCGGGCGGGAATGACGGCCAAGGCCTGTGGCACGTCTCGGCGCGGGAGCACATCCGCGACAATAGCCGCACACCCGAGGCACGAGACGGAGGGCGGATCCATGACGCAGCGACCAGTGGGCGGCGCGGCGCGCCCCTACCGCGGTGTCGTGCACGTCGATGTCGGCTGGACCTCGATGCCCAGCCTCCTCCGCTCCCTGCGACCGGGGACAGAGACGTGGTACCTGCGCAGCCGGATGCGCTCCAGGGCGGGCAGGGCACTCCTCGCCGTCGTAGGTGCCCGACAGGTCGATCTCGACATCGTCGACGACCTTCCGGTCGGCCCGGAATCCACGGAGGGCCCCATGCTCCGGGCGATGGCCGCCCTGGACCTGGCCGACCTGACCCCACTGACCGACTGGTTCGCTCGCGACTTCCCGCTGGCTGTGAACGCGTCGGGCATGCTCAGGTCCCGGATTCACCAGGCGTTGGCCGAGCGAGCGCTGGACGCGTTCTATGCCGAACTGTGGTCCAGGGCACGGGGCTTCCATGAGACGGTGTTCGTGGGCTCAACCCCGTGGGACCGATTGCTGCTCACGGACGCTGCCCGCGGCATGACCGAGGCTGGAGCGGCGTCCCGGGCGCTGGCCGCGCTCGCCGCCCTGGTGCCGCGGCGTCGCCAGCATGGCTCAGTCCAACCGGCCGCAGGCTCCGCCGTGGATGCCCCCGCAACGCCGGACATCTCCTCCCCCGGTCCTGATCAGCCCCATGGTTTGCCGGAGGTCCTGCTGGTCCTGAATCAAGGCCGTTCCTACGGTGCGCTGTACGCGTACGACCATGTCATGAGCCCGGATCCGCGTTCGCCGCTGCATCCCGGGCGGATGGCTGTCATGGCGAGAACCGGCGGTCCCTCGAACCCGGAGGGGATTGCCCATGGGTACCCAGGCATTGGGAGCAGGCGGGGCAGGACGCGCGACTCCCTTAAGCGGGCGTGGAGCGCACGCCGGCATACGGGCCGTCGGTATGCCTGGGCCTACGTGCACCTGCTGGCCAAGACGTGCGCGATTGCCGCGGTGCAGCGCCCCGAGCTAGAGACAACCTTCCCGTCGGTGCGGGTAGCGGTTCTCGCGTACGAACTGCAGGTCCCGGTGGCGCTGGTGCTGGCCCTGGAAGCCGCTGGCGTACGGACCGTAGCCCTGAACGAGCGTCCGTTGTCCGTGGTGATTGCGACCCAGCCGTTCGCGATGTCATGCCTGCTCACCGCCAGCGCGTACTTCTCGGAGCGCGCTCTGGGGTCGACGGGCATCGCCGTCGCACGAGCAGAAGCGGTCGGCATGTGGCGGACCGACTTTCTGCGGGGATTCAGCGGTGACTCGGCCGTGGGCGCGGCCGCAACGGCGCGGGCGAAGGGGCGCAAGTTCGTCGTGGTCCTGCCGTACCACCACGTCGCCGGAGCAGGGCTTGTCGGAAACCCACTCGCCACGTCCCGATCGTCAGTGCGCCACTTCCTCACCGAGATGCTGGAACTGGCCGTCGAACGGCCCGACCTCCACCTGGTGATCCGGGGGAAGAACGCCGATTGGCTCGTGGACCCGCAGTTCGCGGACCTTGCTACGCGCTGTGCCGAGATCGACAACGTGGAGGTCAGCACGGAGTACTCGCGAATGAACGAGTCGTATCGACTGGTGGCCAAGGCCGACCTCGTCATCGCCAAGTACACGTCGCTCGTCGATGAGGCGCTCGCCATCGGCATCCCGTGCGTGGTTCACGACTACACGACAAATGCTCGGGGAGTCGCGCGGGCCGTGGTCGAGTACCTTCCCGAACAGGTCTGGGCCACCAGCCGACCTGAACTGCTGAGCCGGATAGACGACGCCCTTGTCCGGGATGGCGACGCCTTCCGGGAGTCCTGGGAGCCCATTCGCCACCGGGTCTTCGGGACTCTGAACGACGGATCAGTGCGTGAGCGGGCGAGGGCGGCAATCACTCGGCTAGTTTCGTCCCCGGACTAGGGAGAGTGGTTACATGGGTTTCCTGGACGATGTGTTCCGCCCGGCAGTGGGCCGGACCGCGGAGGCAATCGACTGGTCGGTGGCCGAGCGGATCGTGAACGCGCTCGCCGAGGTTCGCGCACGGGGGGGTCGCGTGTTCATCCTCGGACTCGGCGGCAGCGCGGGGAATGCAGGCCACATGACCAACGATCTTCGCAAGCTGGCGGGGATCGAGGCCTACGCACCTACCGACAATGTCTCGGAGCTGACTGCCCGCATCAACGATGACGGCTGGGGCCAGGCCTTCGTGGGCTGGCTCAAGGTCAGCCGGCTCGGCCCGGACGATGCGGTCTTCGTCCTGTCCGTCGGCGGCGGCGACGCCGACCGAGGGGTGAGCCCCGAACTGGTCCACGCGGTCGACCACGCCCGCCACGTCGGTGCCACTGTCATGGGCATCGTTGGTCGGGACGGGGGGCACACGGCCCGCTTGGGGGACCACGTCGTGGTCATCCCGACCGTCGACCGAGGCCTCATCACTCCCCTCTCCGAGGCCTTCCAGGCCGTTGTCTGGCATGGCCTGGTCACCCATCCCGATCTGGCATCCGCCACAGCCCATTGGGAGAGCCTGGAGGCTCGGTGAGTCCCGGCCGGCGGGTGGCGTTCCTTGACCGGGATGGGGTGGTCACCGTGCCGCAGGTGCTCGACGGCAAGGGGTTCGCGGTGCGTCGGGTGGACGAGCTGCGGCTGTACGACGACGCCGCCGACTCCGTTGCCCGATTGGCGGCCCACGGCTTCGACGTCGTTATTGTCACGAATCAGCCTGATTTGTCCACCGGATTGATCGATGACGAGGAGCTCGCGGCCATGCACAGTCTGCTGGCCCGGCGCTTGCGGCTGACGTCGATCCGGGTGTGCCCTCACGTTCGCGAGGACGCCTGCGGCTGCAGGAAGCCGGCTACGGGAATGCTCCTCGCCGAGGATGCCGCCTCCCCCGTCGACTGGGCCGCGAGCTGGATGGTCGGCGACCGCGACAGCGATGTTGCGGCGGGTCTCGCTGTGGGCTGTCGCACCGTCTTCATCGAACGGGGCTGGCGTGCCGAAACCGGCGGCTCAGCGCACGTCATAGCGTCGACGCTGGCCGAAGCCGTGGACACTATCCTTGCCTCATGATTCCCCCCGGAGCATCGGTGACCGCGTGATCCCTGCCATCAAGGTGTTCACGGACGCATCGACCATCCCCGAGGTCAGAGGTTATGCCTCCGAGCCGTGGGTTTCGGGGTTCACGACCAACCCCACGCTCATGCGCAAGGGCGGGGTGACGAACTACCGCGAATTCGCCATCGAGGCCATCGAGGCGGCTGAGGGAAAGCCGCTGTCACTGGAGGTCGTCGCCGATGACCTGGTGACCATGACGAAGCAGGGGCTGCTTCTCGGGTCCTGGGGATCCAACGTCAATGTCAAGATCCCCATCACGACGACCTCTGGCCAGTCTTGCCTGCCGGTCGTCCGGGAGCTCCTGGATGCGGGAGTCGACGTGAACGTAACCGCGATGATGACCGATGGCCAGGTGGCCGACCTCGTCGAGATCCTCGGGGACGACGATGCTGTCTTCGTGTCGGTCTTCGCCGGCCGGATCGCGGATGCTGGCATCGACCCTGTCCCGGTCATGAAGCGGTACGCCCAGTGGCTCGAGCCCTTGCCCAAGGCCGAGCTGCTCTGGGCAAGCCCGCGTGAAGTGCTCAACATCGTGCAGGCGGCAGAGTGCGGCTGCGACATCATCACGGTCACGCCTGATCTCCTGCGCAAGCTCGACCTCCTCGGCAAGGACCTGGCGGACTTCTCTCTGGAGACCGTGCGCATGTTCTACGACGACGCCCTTTCGGCGGGGCTCGAGATCTCCTGACCGTCAGTGCCCTACGAAGGAGCAGCATGAAACTCACGCGCGTGCTTGTGACCGGCGGCGCCGGCTATGTCGGCAGCCTGCTTGTGCCGCAACTGCTGGCGGATGGCCACGAGGTCACCGTGTACGACACCATGTACTACGGTCAGGACTTCCTGCCAGTCCAGGATCCACGCCTGCACGTGGTCACCGGCGACATCCGAGATGCGGACCTGTTCGGGCGGACGGTCACCGGTCATGACGCTGTGATCCATCTGGCCTGCATCTCCAACGACGCGAGTTTCGAGCTCGACGAGGACCTCTCCACATCCGTCAACCTGCACGCCTTCAGGCCTCTGGTGCTCGCGGCGAAGGACGCCGGTGTCCGCCGGTTCATCTACGCCTCGTCGAGTTCGGTCTACGGGGTGTCCGACAGCCCCGACGTGACAGAGGAGCACCCGCTCGTCCCACTGACGCTGTACAACAAGTACAAGGGCGAGTGCGAACCCATGCTGCTCGAGGAGCTCACGGACGACTTCGTCGGGGTCATCATCAGGCCGGCGACCCTGTGCGGCTACGCATCGCGTCAGCGCCTGGACCTGTCCGTCAACATCCTCACCAACCATGGCTACAACAACGGCGTGGTCAAGGTCTTCGGTGGGTCGCAGATGCGGCCTAACCTCCACGTCAAGGACATGGTCGAGGCCTACCGCGTTCTGCTCGCGGCCGAGGACGACGTGATCCAGGGCGAGACCTTCAACTGCGGGTTCCAGAACATGTCGATCGCCGGGATCGCCGAACTGGTTGCCCAGATCGTGCCGAGATACCGGCCTGAGCTCGGTGAGCTGACGATCGAGACGTCGCCCAGCGACGACCTGCGCTCCTACCACGTGAACTCCGACAAGATCACCCGCGTGCTCGGGTTCACGCCGCAGTTCTCCGTGGCCGACGCGATCGAGGACCTGTGCCAGGCCTTCTCCGAGGGCCTGCTGCCGGACTCCTTCGAGGACACGGTCTACTTCAACGTGCGCCGGATGAAGGAGCTGAACGTACGTTGACCGATCGGATCGCCGTGGTGACGGGTGGGGCCGGGTTCATCGGGAGCCATGCGGTCGACAGTCTCCTCGCACGCGGATTCTCGGTCCGCGTCGTCGACGACCTAAGCGGCGGCCGACTCGCGAATCTCGCTCACGTGCTCGACGGCGGCCGTGTCGCGTTCCATGAGGTGGACATCTGCGAAATCCCGGCGGACTCGCCCATCTTCGCTGGAGCGGACCTGGTTCTGCACTTCGCCGGGATCGGTGACATCGTCCCGTCGGTGGAGCGACCAGTCGAGTACATGCAGACCAACGTCATGGGCACCGTACGCGTCCTCGAGGCGGCCCGCGCCGCCGGCGTGCGCAGGCTGGTCTACTCGGCATCGTCGTCTTGCTACGGCGCGAACCCGCCCGTCCCCACAGACGAGGCCTGCCCGATCGTCACCGAGTACCCGTACGCGCTGTCCAAGTACCTGGGCGAGCAGGCGGCCTTCCACTGGATGAGGGTGTACGGCCTGTCGGTGAACTCCATCCGGATCTTCAATGCCTACGGCACCCGGTCGCGCACGTCAGGGGCCTACGGCGCGGTGTTCGGGGTCTTCCTGAAGCAGAAGCTCGCGGGCAAACCGTTCACGGTCGTCGGCGACGGCACCCAGCGACGCGACTTCGTCTACGTCACGGACGTCGCCGAGGCCTTCGTGCGCGCCGCGCTGGTCATGCAGGACGGAATGACCTGGAATCTGGGCAGCGGCGACCCGCAATCGGTCAACCGGCTGGTCGAGCTGCTCGACGGCCCCGTCGTGCATATTCCCAAGCGACCGGGCGAGCCTGACGCCACCTGGGCTGATCCTCGTGCGATCAACCGCGACCTCGATTGGCGTCCGACCGTCTCCTTCGAGGAGGGCGTGACGACGGTGGTCGAGAACATCGACTACTGGGCCGACGCTCCGCTGTGGGACGTGGAGTCCATCTCTCGAGCGACAAGGCCGTGGTTCGACCTGCTGTCCAAGTCGGAGACGAGGGGCTGATGGCTGCGACGGATGGCCGGCGCGACCTCGGGTTCTCCGAGGCGGTGATGGCCAAGATTGTCGATCCGCAGGCCCTGCGCGAGGCGGTCGGCGCGTTTCCCCGGGGAAATCGGGTGGTGATGTGTCACGGAACCTTCGATCTCGTGCACCCCGGGCACCTGAGGCATCTGGCCTTCGCGAAGTCGAAGGGGTCCACGCTCGTGGTATCCATCACCACTGACGAGCACGTGACCAAGGCCGACATGCGACCGTACGTGCCCGAGGAACTCCGGGCCCTCAACCTCGCCGCCCTCGAACTGGTCGACTACGTCGTCATCGACAAGGACCCCGACCCGATCAGCCTGATCCGGGACCTCCAGCCCGACATCTTCGTCAAGGGGTATGAGTACGGCGGCACCCTGCCGCCCAAGACTGCCACCGAGAAGGAGGCCGTCGAGTCCTTCGGCGGACGCATGCTCTTCTCTCCCGGGGACTTCGTCCTGTCGTCCAGCAACGTGATCGAGAACGACCCACCGCGCATTGGACTGGAGAAGCTGCTCACCCTCATGCAGGTCGAGGGCATCACGTTCGCCGACCTCTATGCGTCGGTCGAGGGCCTGGACCGGCTGGCCGTGACCATCGTGGGCGACATCATCGTCGACAGCATCACCACGGCGTCGATTATCGGCGGCTATCGCAAGACCCCGACACCGTCGGTCCGGGTCGACGGCCACCAGCGTTTCGTGGGCGGTGCCGGCATCGTGGCCAAGCACGTGGCGGCCGCTGGCGCGAGGGTCGAGCTCATCGCGACGATCGGCGACGACGACCTGGGCCGCTTCGCCACCGACGACCTCGCCGCGGCCGGCGTCGAATGCCGGATCCAGGTAGTGCCCGACAGGCCCACGACGCACAAGAACGCCGTGGTCGCCGACGGCTACCGGATGCTGCGCATAGACACTGTCGAGAACAAGACCATCGACGACGACGTCCTGCAGGAAATGATGGGCGCGCTCGCATCGAGCGCATCGGACGCAGTCGTCTTCTCCGACTTCCGGCACGGCATCTTCAATCGGGCCACCATCCCGGCGTTCCTGTCCGCGGTCCCTCATGGCGTCTTCACTGTCGCCGACAGCCAGGTGGCCAGTCGCTGGGGCAACATCCTCGACTTCGCCGGCTGCGACATGATCACCCCTAACGAGGAGGAGGTGCGATTCGCCCTCGGCGACCAGGACTCGGTCATTCGGCCGCTCGGCTCCGCCCTGTACGACCTCGCCAAGTGCAAGATCCTCATGCTCAAGGTCGGTGCTCGCGGGATGCTCACCTTCCGCGCCCCTCTGCTCGAGGTCGACCGCCGGTCCTTCTTCACCGTCGATGCCCTCGCCCGCGACAACATCACGGACCCGGTCGGGTCCGGTGATGCACTCCTGGCCTACGCCACTCTGACCCAAGTGGCGACGGGCAACGAGGCGATCGCATCCATCATCGGGTCGATAGCGGCCGGGTTGGAATGCGAGTTCGAGGGCAATGTCCCTGTCACACCCGATCTCGTGGCGACGAGGCTCCGCGAGCTCGAAACCGCCTCGGACTTCAAGTGAGACCGGAGGAAACGCGCAAGCCCATGGGTTTCGCCGTCATCGGCATGGGCGTCCAGGGCGCCAAGCGCCGCGCCACCATCGGCGACCAGCCGTGCGTCACCGTCGATCCGGTCGCTCCCGGCGCCAACTACGCGAGCATCAGCGATGTGCCCCTCGACCGCTACGACGCGGTGTTCCTGTGCACGCCGGACAGCGTCAAGAGCGAACTGGTCGACTACCTCGTCGGGCACGGCAAGCACGTCCTCATCGAGAAGCCGTTCAGCCTCGAGCCGGACCGGTACGCATCGCTCGCCGAACTCGGCGCCCTCACGGGTGCGACGATCTACGTGGCCTATAACCACCGGTTCGAGCCGCACATCGCCACCCTGAAGGATGTCCTCGACGAGGGACGCCTCGGCGAGATCTACACGGTGTCGCTGAGTTATGGCAACGGCACGGCCGAACTCGTGCGCACCAGTGCCTGGCGCGACACCGGCATCGGAGTCATCGCCGACCTCGGGTCCCACCTGCTCGACATGGTCGACTTCTGGTGGGGGCTCGAGGGGCGCTCGATCGACTTCATGGACGCCCGGGCCATCGAGAACCGCGCCTTCGACCAGGCGACCTTCCGCTTGTCGGGAGCTCCGGTGGCCTACCTCGAGACGACGATGCTGAGCTGGCGCAACGACTTCCACTGCCATATCCGGGGCAGCGAGGGCAGTGCGCACATCTCGAGCCTGTGCAAGTGGGGCCCCTCCTCGCTGACCTTGCGCGGTCGCGTGCGGCCCAGTGGGCGTCCCGACGAGACGACGACCACCCTGGTGCGAGCCGACCCCACGTGGGCCGCCGAGTACGAGCACTTCACAGGGCTCATCGCGGCCGGTGACCCGGGCAACTTGGCGACCAGCCGCGAGATCGCACGGATCCTCGCCGCCGTGGCTCCGGCATGAGGTTCGCCGTCGCCGGACTGACCCATCTCGGCGTGTGCATGTCGATCGCGGCGCACAAGGCCGGGCTGGACTTGGTCGCATTCGACTCCGACAGCGCCCGCGTGGATGCAGCCCGCAGGGCGGACTTCGACGCGGCGGAGCCGGGCGTGGTCGACTTCCTCCGGACGACGCACGAGCGCTACCTGGTCACCGGAGAAGTCGACGCCCTCGCCGACGTCGACCTGGTGATGATCGCCATCGACACGGTGCTCGACGAGCACGGCAACAACGACGACCACGAGGTCACCGGACTTCTCGAGTGGCTCGCCGCGCACCTGGCTCCGGACGTGCCCATCGTCATCGCCAGCCAGGTCAGGCCGGGGTTCACCCGCGCGCACGAGCACCTACACCCGGCCCTGTACTACTTCATGGAGACGCTCATCTTCGGCCGCGGGCTCGAGCGGGCAATGCACCCTGAGCGCTACATCGTCGGGCGATCGTCGCAGGGGCAGGCGTTGCCGTCGGCATTGCAGGAGTACCTCGACCTGCCCGGCTGCCCCGTGCACGTCATGTCCTACGAGTCGGCCGAGCTCACCAAGCTGTCGGCCAACTACGTGCTCTCGGCGACCATCACCGCGGCCAACTCCCTCGCCGACCTGGCGCAGCGGCTGGGGGCCGACTGGCGGGACATCGAGGCTGCCCTGCGCGACGACCACCGCATCGGTGAGAAGGCGTACATCACGGCGGGCCTGGGGATCGGCGGCGCCAACGTCACGCGCGACCTGTTCGGGATCAAGGACATGTCCGACCGGCTCGGTGCCGACTCGTCCTTCTCGGCCTCGATGCTGGCGCACTCCGCCTACATGCGCGACTGGGTCCTCCGGACCATCACGGACGTCCGGCGCGGCACCGCGCTCGAGCGGCTCGCGGTGCTCGGACTGGCCTACAAGCCCGGCACCCAATCGATGCGCGGCGGGTCGGGCATCGACCTCGTCGGCACATTCGAGTCGGTGCTCGACGTCCTGGTCCACGACCCTGCGGTGACGATGCCCGATCGACCGGATGGAAGCCGCGCCGTCCAGGTGCGGACCGCGCGCGAGGGCATGGAGGGGGCGCAGATGATCGCGATCACGACGCCGTGGCCCGAGTACCGCGACGGGGTGGAGGCGTTCCTCGCCTCAGACCCTGAGACGATCCTGATCGATCCGTATCGTCTCGTCGACCGTGGGTGGGCGCAGTCGCCGCGCACCCGGATCATCCAGCTGGGAGTGTCTGATGCCTGAGTTCCATGGCCGTCTCGTCGTACTGGGGGCGACGGGCTTCGTCGGCTCGCATGTGGTCGAGCGGGCCAGTGCGGCCGGCTGGGAGATCGTCGCGCTGTCGTCCCGCGACGTCGACCTCGCCGACGCGGCCGGCAGTCTCGCGCTTGCTGCCGTGCTGCGAGACGGCGACACGATCGTGCACGCAGCGGCCGTGGTGCCGACGAAGAGCGCCGCCGGCGTGAGCCGCAACCTGCTCATGACCCAGGCGCTCGTCGACGCACTCGCCGGCATCGAGGTGGCGCAGTTGGTCGTGGTCAGCTCGGACGCGGTCTACGGCAGCGAGAGCGGAGTGGTCGACGAGGCCTCCGCCTGCACCCCGGACTCGCTGCACGGCGTGATGAGCCTGGCCCGGGAGATGGTCTGCGCCGAGGTGAGCACCCCGGTGCTCACCCTCGTACGGCCGGCGGCCATCTACGGTTTCGGCGATACCCACAACTCCTACGGCCCTAACCGCTTCGCCCGCCAGGCGCTCGAGTCGGGGGAGATCACCGTCTTCGGCGCAGGCGAGGCCACACGCGACCACGTGGCGATCGCCGACGTCGCCGACGTCATCGTCCGAGCCGTCGCCACGAGGCAGGGCGGCATCGTCAACGTGGCCAGCGGTCAGTCCATCTCGTTCTCCGACCTCGCCGGCCTGGTGCGGGACGCCGCCCCTGTGGGGACGCGAGTGGTGGTGGCGGGGAGCGAGTCGTCGCCGACGTTCCGCACGTACGACATCTCCGGGCTCGCGCGCCGGTTCCCCGACCTCGTCGCCACAGGCCCCGCCGAGGGCGTCCAGCAGATGATCTCCGCGATGCAGGGGAGTGCGCAGGCATGAGCAGCCCCTTCGCGGTGCCGTACACCGACTTCCCGGCCCAGAACGAGGGCGTGCGCGACGAGCTGCGCGGCGCCTTCGACGAGGTGCTCGACTCAGGCCACTACATCCAGGGACCCAACGTCGCGGCCTTCGAGCGCGAGTTCGCCGCCTTCTGCGAGGCGCCCTACGCCACCGGCGTGGCCAATGGCACCTGCTCGCTCCACCTCGTCCTTCGATCCATGGGCGTGGGCCCCGGCGATGAGGTGATCACCGCACCCAACTCCTTCTTCGCCTCGGCTGCCGCCATCTCCCTCGTCGGGGCGACGATCGTCTTCGCGGACATCAACGAGGACTCCAACATCGATCCCGACGCCATCGAGGCGGCCGTCACCAAGCGCACCCGGGCGATCATGCCGGTGCACCTCACCGGCCGGCCCGTCGACATGGTCCGCATCCAGGCGGTCGCCGATGCCCACGGCCTGGTGATCCTCGAGGACGCGGCCCAGGCGGTCGGCTCGTCCTTTCGCGGCCAGAGGGTCGGCTCGTGGGGCACGGCCGCCTCGTTCAGTCTGCACCCGCTCAAGAGCCTGCACGCGTTCGGTGATGCGGGCATCGTCACGGCCCGTGACGAGCGGATCATCTCCGACGTGGCGCTGCGCAAGAACCACGGCCTGGTCGACCGCGGGACATGTGCTGAGTGGTCGTTCAACTGCCGGCTCGACGAGGTGCAGGCGGCCCTGCTGCGCGTGCAACTGCGCAACGTCGATGCCAAGATCGCTGAGCGCCGCAGGCTCGCTCACCGCTACCACGAGCTCCTGCGGGACTACGTGGTCGTCCCGCAGGAGCGCGAGGGGGAGGTGCACACCTACCAGACCTACCTCATCCAGGCGGGCGACCGCGATGCCCTGCAGGCTCACCTGCGGGCCAACGGCGTGGAGGCGATCGTCCACTACGCGACCCCGCTTCACCTCCAGCCCGCCGCCGTCGACCTCGGCTACGGACCTGGGTCCTTCCCGGTGACCGAGAGGCTCAGCGACAGCATCCTCAGCCTGCCGCTGTTCCCCGGCATGACCACGGAGCAGCAGGACCGCGTGGTCGCGGAGATCGCGAGCTTCTACGACGCACGCGGCGGAGCCGGCGTATGAGCGACCACGTTCGCGTGCCCTACAACTACCTGCCGATGCAGTTCGCCGACTATTCGGAGATCGCAACCGGCTGGGACGCCCTGATCAAGTCGTCCGACTTCACCCTTGGCACTTTCATGGAGAGATTCGAGGGCGAGTTCGCCGCCTACATCGGCTCACCCCGCTGCCTGGGCACCAACAACGGCACCGACGCTCTCATTCTGGCGCTCAGGGCGCTCGGCATCGGCCCCGGCGACGAGGTCATCACGCCCTGCAACTCCTTCTACGCGACTACAGGGGCGATCGTCGCCGTGGGAGCGACGCCGGTCTTCTGCGATGTCGACGAGAGGTTCCAGACCGATGTCGACGACGCGGCCCGCCGCGTGACCGATCGCACCAGGGCCCTGCTTCCGGTGCACTGGGCGGGAGCGTCGCCCGACATGCGGCAGGTGATGGACCTGGCGCAGGCGCACAACCTCCTCGTGCTCGAGGACGCCTGCATGGCCATCGGTGGCAAGGTTCACGGCACGAGCCCGGGCACCTTCGGCGACATGGGCGCCTTCAGCATGCACCCGCTCAAGACGCTCAACGTCATGGGCGACGGCGGCATGGTCATCACCGAGGACGCCGAGCGCATGACCTGGATGCTGAAGTACCGCAACCACGGCATGGTCGACCGCGACCACATCGAGTTCTGGGGCGTCAACATGCGCCTCCAGCCGCTCCAGGCCATCGTGGCGTCCCACATGCTCACCTCGCTCGACGAGCGACTCGCGCGTCGGCGCGAGGTGCAGCGCACCTACGACGAGCGGCTCGGCACGCTCGGGCCGTCGATTGTCGTCCCGCCGCGGGCCGAGTGGAACCCCGAGACCGTCTCCCTCTACATGATCGAGGCCGACGACCGCGACGGCCTCATCTCGCACCTCGTGGCGAATGGCGTCGAGGCGAAGGTGCACTACCCGGTGCCGCTGCACCTGCAGAAGCCCGGGCGCGATCTGGGGTACGGGCCGGGCGACATGCCGGTGGCGGAGGCGCAGGCCGACCGCCTTGTCACGCTGCCCGCACATGAGTACCTTACGGACGAGCAGGTCGAGCGGGCCATCGACATGGTCGCAGACTTCGCCTCGCCCACGGGCGGCGCGCGGTCATGAGCAGGGAGTCGCTCTATTCCGCTCTGTGGAGCTCGTCGGCGGAGAAGCCCTACGACGAGGCGCGGGAGTCTGACGTCGCGCGACGCCGTTTCGGACCGGCCCTGCCGACGATCGAGCGTGCGCTGGCTCGGGCCCGTGCCGAGGGCAGACAGTTGCGCGTGCTGGACTTCGGGTGCGCCGACGGCCACACGGCCGAGCAGATCCTGGCGCCCTTCGCCGACTCCATCCAATACCACGGCTGCGATGTTTATGAACTCGACGGCACCCTGCAGCGCATGACGGCTGCTGGGTTCCGGGCGCGCGTGTCGGGTACCGGTCTCGCGGGGATGCCCGACGACTGGACCTCGTTCGACGTGATCCTCGCCCTGTCGTGCTTCCAGTACATCCCCGATCCGGGCGTGGTCTTCGCGAGTCTGGTCTCTCGCCTCGCACCGGGAGGGGCTCTCGTCGGGTATTTCTACGATGCGGCACCATTGCGCCAGTGCACCGACGCCTTCTTCCGTGAGATTGTCACGGCTGGTCCGGCATCCGACGACGAGGAGCTCATCGCCCGCCTCGGGCCGCTGGCCGAACTCTTCGGATCCATGCGCGACGCCACCGCGGGCCGCAGCATTGCAGTCCCCGTGGACGTGCCCGAGCTGGGGCTCGTCGCAGGCGATATACCGCTCCAGCAGTTCCTCATCGACCATGTGCTGTTCGCTTGGGCGCCGAAGGGAGCATCCACGACCCGTATCCAGTGGGCCCTGGCGGAGATTTTTCTCACTGGGGAGCAGACCTACATCAGCAGGGGTGATGTGAGGGCTCTCGCAGAGGCCAACGAACTCGACATCGACGAACTCATCTCGGGGCCAAGCGGAAACTTGCTTGTCGCCACTGGGCCGCCTAGGCGGTCGACGACGCGCGGCTGAGCGACAAGTACTGCATGCCGCGTCCCCACCAAGCCGGGAAGCTTTCGTACGGGAAGCTCAGATCCCCATCGGCGAGAGTCGGAAGGCTCGCCCTGAATTCGCCCAGCGCCCGAGCCGCTTGGTCGAGGCCCGAACGTCCCTTGATGAGGCCGTGGATCTCGCCGATCTTGGCGCCGACCTCCTCGGCATTGGCGTAGGAGTCGGCACTCCAGGCGTTGTCGACGAGGTGGCCGAACTCGCGGCACAGTCGTACGAGTTCGGCTCCGATGGGGTCACGCTCGCTGCCGTCGGCCGGTGGCGTCGAGCGCCAGTCCAGGGTGAACTCCAATACATTCTCCCACCGCTGCGAGGCGACGCCGCTCCAGCCCTCGCGCGGATCCGCGAACGACTTGTACCAACGCCAATCCGTCGTGTAGTCGGGCGTGGATCCGAGGTAGTCGAAGTCGGGCAGCGCATCGATCGCTGACGACATCGACAGTGCCCAGTGCCTTGACCAGGGATGGAGGATATTGTCGAGCACCCAGTCCGACACCGGGCGCGAGGCCGCCGGAAGGTTCGAGTAGTGGGACGCGAATACGGTGCAGGAAAGATCCAAGGCACGTCCCGGGTCATCTCCGACCTGCTGCGTGATTGCCGGCTTCATATACCGACGGCAGATCTCCGAGAGCATGGAGACTTCGTCGGTCGTCGTCACCACCAGGATTCCGTCTTGCTCAGTGACGAGACGGGCGACCGACTGAAGGGCAGCCACGGGGTCCAACTGGAAGGGAACACAGCCTTCGGCCAGAACGATGTCGAACTGGCGGCTGAGGACGACGGAGTCCGCGGGCAGCGCCAGGTAGTCGCCTTCGACCACCTCGCACCGCGCCGGGTCGAGGGCGCCGGACGCGATCTTCTGCCGGACCTCGAGGAGGGACGATGGGTTCCCATCAAGGAGCAGGTAGCTGCTGGGGTCGAACGTGAACGTGGCCAGAGCGTTGTCGCCGGTGCCAGGCCCGATCTCCAGGATCCGGGAGCCCCGGAAAGTCAGCGGTGAGAGTCCGAGCAGCCGGTAGAGAGCCTTGCGGCGGCGCACATGCGCGGGGAAGTCGGAGAGGTCCTGGTGAACCGGGACGATGGCTGCGGACGTGTAGTAGTCGAGATAGGGCCTCTGAGTCATGCCGGGATTCTACCGACTCACGGGATCTCACATTCGGGCGCGCAGCCACCCTTGAGGTAGGTGGAATGAGGCTGCACTCAGGTCATCTATCTCCCCCCAGCGAGTCAGGACCGCGCTCTCGCGAGCTTGATGCTCGATGCTCGGCACCCACGATCCCTCGAGCAGTTCCACGAGCTCCCTGGCGAAGTCCGTGAGGTCCTCCGGCGTGTTGTCCAGCACTGCAATACCCAGCTTCCGGAAATCCTCAGTTCGATAGACCTGCATCGCCTCGAGGTACCTTGCCGACAGCAGGTCGATTCGCGCCCCTGTCTCTAGGTCGATGAAGTCCTTCAGCATCAGCATTCTCAGATGGCTGCCCAGTTGGAAGCCCCCGTTCGAAGTGAAGTTGACCAGGCCCATGGGTCGCCGAAAGACCATCGCCAGGGAGTCCACCCCTGTTGCCGTGGATATGGAGAAGTCACAGTTGGCGTAGAGGAAGACGTCTGCGAAGTCCGAGCGATGGGGAGAAGCGGCGTAGTCGATAACCATGGGACATTCCGACACGAATCGATGAGTGAAGGACGAGCCCATGCGCAGGACGAAGTAGCCGCGGTTGGCGAGCCAATGGGCCATGGAGGCGTAGGTGCGGATATCGGAGTTCCTGTAATCGTGATATGACCAGTCGCGGGCGGCATCCACGCCTTGAAGGTAGGCAGTGTCGCGTGCGGCCAGGCAGACGTAAGGAGACCCCTCGGGGATACCCAAGGCGGCTAACAGCCGCTGACCTCGGGCTATTTCCTCGGAAGTGAAGTCGAGTTGCGGATCAACGAGGTCAAGGGCCCGCAGGTCGAAGTGGCGAACATCCCACCCCTGAGCTCCAAGATCGACCCAGGGAAACCGACTGCTGGCGAGGTGGATCGGCTGCAGAAGCCAGGCGGGGCCGAACGGAAGGGCACGGCGCCACATGGCGAGGAGGTACCTGTTCGAAACCGGGCCGGAAACGAAGAACAGGGTCTTGCGTCGTCGCCGTGGCTCCGTCGCCCGGCGGCATAGCAGGAGCTCGGGCTCAAGCGCGAAGTGGCCGATCCGCTCGCTCAGTATCGGCTGGATCTCCACCCGATACACCGGCCTGATGAGTCGGAGTGGGAGGGCCAGCAGCACACCGAACCCGAGTATGGCCGCGTTGTACACAGCGCGCAGCGCCGCGCGGATCCTCAGTCTCGCGTCCGCCATGGACCCATCCTAGGTAGCCGCCCCGCACTCACCGGTACCGTGGCGTCCACGCTGTTCTCTCTGAAGATGGGTACGGACATGGCTCGATTCAGCCGCGATGATGCAGCCCTCACGGCGTCCTACTTCGCCACAGACGCAACCTCGTTCGTCGAGCGCGCAGACGTCGACGAGCTGAAGGGCCTAGCGATCGCCGAGTCGGGCCCTGCGCGGTATAGCCTGCACGCGTCGCCGGCTAGCACCCTGCACTCGATGGTGATCCTGCAGCCTTTCGGCACCTACGCCCAGCCGCGCAAGCACCTGACGAAGGCAAAGCTCTTCCACATCGTCGACGGCGAAATGGTGGTGGTGATCTTCGAGGAGAGCGGGACCGTGCGAGCGGTGCACCGCATGGGAGCGGAGGATGTGCTCATCGTCCATGTCGAGCCCGACTGCTACCACACCAACATGGCCCTCACGCCGCAGGCGATATATCACGAGGTCATCACCGGGCCTTTCGACCGCGGCTCGACGGACCGCGTGTTCGCCGAATTCGCCCCGTCCGATAGGGAGCAGGAGCGGGGTCTGGAGTTCGTGCGGGCAGCCGTGGCGAGCCTCCGGTCGGACATCCGGCTCGACTGACCTTCGGTAGACTGCTGCAACCGCCGGGCAGCGGGTCGACGTCGCAGGGAGTCCGCATGGGGCAGGTTCCGCTGGTCCGCTTCCGCGACCTGAGCATCCCCGACGACGAGCGTCTGGAGTTGCTGGAGGCCATCGATCAGCTCATGCGCCGAGGCACGTTCATCCTGGGTGCCGACGTTGAGGCCTTCGAGCAGGAGTTCGCGCGTCAGTGCCGGCGTGCCGAGTGCGTGGGTATCTCGAACGGCACGGGCGGCCTCTACCTGGCGCTTCGCGCCTTGGGCGTAGGCCCGGGTGACGAGGTCGTCACGTCCGCCATGTCGTGGGTTGCCACCGCCAACGCGATCATCGCGCTGGGGGCCACCCCGGTATTCGCCGACGTCGCTGACGACTTCAACATCGATCCCGCGTCCGTCGAGCGCGTCATCACATCACGGACGAAGGCGATCCTCCCCGTGCACTACTACGGGAAGATGGCGCGGATGCACGAGCTGATGGCCATCGCCGCACGGCACGGGCTGAAGGTCGTCGAGGACGCCTCGCAGGCATTCGGGGCTGACCTGGCCGGACGGCCGGCCGGGGCGTTCGGGGATGCGGCGGCGTTCAGCCTGAACCCGATGAAGCCCTTGGCGGCTCTGGGAGAGGCCGGAGCGGTGGTGCTCGACGATCCAGAAGTCGCCGATCACATTCGGTCGATGCGGTACCTAGGCACCATCAACCGAGAGACGTGCGTCGACCCGAGCCTGAACTTCAAGATCGACACGATCCAGGCGGTGATCCTGCTCAGCCGTATGAAGCGGGCCGAGCAGGTGGTGGCATACCGCAACCACATCGCCCGCCTCTACTGCGAAGGTCTTGACGGCGTCGTCAACGTACCGCTTCCGCCGAGCGACGGCACGTGCGCCTACTTCGACTACACGATCGTGTGTCAGGACCGGGATCGGCTTGAGCAGGCTCTCCTTGCCGAGGGCATCGAGGTGAAGGTGCGACATCGCCTGCTGCTCACCCAGCAGCCGGGATATCCCAAGACCGCCGGTCCGCCGGTTCCCAATGCAGAGCGCCTAGTTGCGGGCATTCTGTCGCTGCCGATCCACGAGAAACTGACAGCCGACGACGTGATGATCGTCGTCGATGCGGTCCGCAGGTTCTACGGGGCCTAGCTGTACGGGGCCTAGCTGAGCGGGTTCCAGAAGGCGTAGTCGCCCTCGTAGCCGGCCTCCGCCATGAGCACCAGCCAGTCGTCGGAGCTGAGCATGGTGCGAGCGGTCAGCACCCAGCGCTGCAGCAGTTCCTGCTCCTCGGTGTTCTTCCACCCGTCGACCATGACGAAGGCGCTGCCGCGGCTCACGCGCTGGATCTCGGCGAACGCGCGCACGCACCCGGCGCGGTCGAGGTTGTGGACCGTGTTTATCGAAATGACCAGGTCGAAGGAGTCGGCGGGGAAGGGCAGGTCGGATGCGTCGGCCACCTGCACGAGGTCGGCGACGTCAGGATCGGCGTGGTCGATGGCGTACCTGGAGATGTCGACTCCGGCGAGCGTGGCACCGGGCAAACGCAGCGAGAAGTCCTTGAGCATGAAGCCCTTGCCGCAGCCCACGTCCAGGATCGAGCTATCGTTGGTCAGGCCGTAGTGGGTCGTGAAGAGGTCGACCGTGTCGGTCCAGAACCGCGGGTGGTAGCCGAAGCCTCCGTACCCGTGGCGCCGGTCGCCGTCGAAGTAGTCGAAGTCGAACCTCCGGGAGATCTCGCGGTCCTCGTCGGTGATCTCGGGTCGCTCGGTCATCCGGTTCTTCGGCTTGGGGTACAGCCGCATGAGATCGATCTCAGCGCCCATGGCGCACGTCCCTGCGGATCGCGGCTGCAAGTTCCTCGACTGATATCCCTTCCGGTCCGATGAGGTCGTCCTTCGAGCCGTACGTGTGCAGGAATCGGTCAGGGAGGTGAAAGGCCGTGATTGCCGTATCCGAGGCGCCAACCTGCTGCGCGCGAGCGCGCACGCGCATGCCCAGTCCGCCGTTCTCGACGTGCTCCTCGAGGACGATGACGTGATCATAGTCGCGCAGGATCCGGTCCACCCGCTCGACGTCGAGGGGCTTGATCGTGTGAGCCGAGTAAATGGAGGGCCGGGGAGCGGAGGCAAGGTCCGCCGCCTGGAACGCCATGTCCAGAAGCGGTCCGTAGCCGATCACCGCCGTGCCGGACCCTTGGGCGAGGCATCGGATCCGCCCGAGGACGAACGGCTCGGGGGCATCCACGGTCAAGTCGGGCTCGCCCGACTTGCCCAATCGCAGGTACATCGGGCCGGTCAAACCGAACGAGGCATCTACCGCAGCCTGCGTCTCGGCCGGATCGCACGGGGCCACGACCGTGATATTGGGGATCGCCGACGCGATGGCCACGTCTTCGATGGTGTGGTGGGTTGCGCCGAGTGCCGAGTACGAGAGCCCGGCTCCCACGCCGACCACGACGACGGGGAGGTCCTGGTAGGCGAGGTCCACTCGGATCTGCTCGAGGGGGCGGTACAGCGCGAACGGAGCGATCGTGTAGGTGAACGGCCTCAGGCCCGTCATGGCGAGCCCCGCGGCCATGCCGATCATCGCCTGCTCGGAGACCCCGACATCGACGATGCGCGTGGGGTTCTCATCAAGGAAGGTCTTCAGCGCCGCCGCCGGTGAGATATCGGCCACGACGAGCACGACGTCGGAACGCTGGCGGGCAGCCTCCGTGATGGCACGGGCGAGGGCATCACGCACGGGGCACGTCCGGATCAGCTAGTTCCGACATGGCCTGGGCGAACTCCGCCGCCGACGGTGAGCGGTACGCCCAGATGGGCTGGTGCTCCATGTAGCTGACTCCCTTGCCCTTCACCGTGGCGGCCACGATCGCCAGTGGCGCTGAGGCCGTCTGCGAGGCCAGCGCGGCGGCGAGGGCCATGGGGTCGTGGCCGTCGACCTCGCGGGTATCCCAGCCGAACGCGGCGAGCTTCGGCGCCACCGGGAGCAGGTTGGGCTGGACATTGACAATCTCCCCACGGGAGATGGAACCGTTGTGATCGATCACGATGGTGACCTCGGAGATGCCCAACGAGGGGCCGAGCAGGAGCGCCTCCCAGACCGACCCCTCCATGAGTTCGCCATCGCTCATCACGACGAAGACTCGCCCGGTGACGCCCCGCTCACGGTTCCCGCGGGCGATCCCGAGGGCGATCGGAAGCCCATGCCCTAGGGAACCGGTTGAGGCGATCACGCCAGGCACGCCGCGGTCCGGGTGCCCCCCGACGGAGGACCCGGACTGGGATATGCGGTCCACACTGGCCGGATCGAGGATCCCGGCCTCCTCCAGAACGACGTACTGGGCCATGGCGCCGTGGCCTTTCGACAGGATGAAGGCGTCCTGGCCGCCGAATGGCGCGTCCATTGCCACGTTCATGATCGTGTCCACGATCTCCATGCAGGAGAACGCCGGGGCGACGTGGAGTGCGTCCACCTTCTGTGATACCTCGAGGATGCGCCGACGGTGCCTTCTGCAGCGGGCGGCGGACTGGTGAAGCCTGGGTGTACCGACGGTCGGCTGCATCTGGCTTCCTGGCGGGGTCACGACGCCCCCTCCGGCACGAAGTACCCCATGTCCCGGTACACGGTGTGAGCCCGCTCGTAGTCGGGCAGATGCTCAGAGAACGCATGCTGGAACGCGGGGTGCCAGTTGGCGAACAGGGCAGCGGCTGGCTGTTCCCGATCGGCCGCGACAAGGTGGTCGTTCAGGCGTCCGAGGGCAAGTGGGTTGGGTACGTCCGGCCGCCCTGAAGCCACCTTGGCCCACACGGCATCACGAAAGTACGTTGGGTCGGTGGTCATCCGTTCCATCTGAATGAGCTCCGATGGTGGGCATGCCCCAATAACCTCGTCATCGAATGCGAACGTGTCGCGGACGGCGCCGAAGAAGAGGGTCCCGATGGCCAGGCCCAACGCGTCGAGTGGCGTTTCGGCAGCTGCTTGGAGGCCCGACAATGCCGAGCGTGCGCGCTGAGCTAGCGGGTGGCGAGCGTACTCCTCCCACCGACGAACGATCGCCGCCGCGACGATCGTTGACAACCCGTCGCCGAGTGGTGATGTGAGCCGGGCTGACTGCGGATCCAGTCCGGCAGCTTCGGCCAAGGCCGAAAGTGGCTGGTAATTGGCCTGGTAGATGGAGTGCACTCTCTTGACGGGCTCCCTGAGAACGCCCAAGAAGGTTCCGCCGACGTCCATGATCGCTGAACGCATGGCGGCGCCGTAGTAGCCATGGCACGAACCGAAGATCAGGCCAGTGTTTCGCTCCATGGCTTCTAGTCCGGCTGCGTAGTCGGCCACTGGCGTGTCCGGAACGGCGCCGCTGTCGAATCCTGCGATGGATCTGGTGCCGTGGAAACACACCAGTCCCCCCCGGCTCATGAGGGTTCGAGACAGCCAGACCGTGGCCGTGTGCCCACGGCTTGAAATGTAGAAGACCACCGAGTCAGACTAGCAACGGGTGTTCAAGGCAGTCGGCGCTTAGTTGGTAGGCTCGTTCTGAATGGCCGAAGCCGCGGTGCCAGTGACACTTTGTGGAGTCGTTGTTGACTGATGTGCGAGAGCCGTTGACCCTCCGGTTTCTCGTGTTCCGGAACACCTATCTGATGGCGCCGAAGTGGCTCTTCAGTCTGGTCGTGCGGCAGCGAGACTTCGACCGCATCCTGGCAAGCCGTGCGACTGACCCGCCCAGCCCGCCACGTCCTATTTGGCGGCGCATGGGGAGGGCCGTCATGCCATGGTTTTGGCCGCGTATCTGGGAAGCGCAGCGCTGGGTCCAAGCTGGTGAAGCGACCTGGTGGAAGCCCTCCGGATACCAGATCGACGAGCCTGGTCCGTTGATGGTGCGCCTATTGCAGGAGACGCCGTCGACGAACAGCGTCATCGACCTCGGCTGCAACTCGGGCTCAAACCTCAAATTCCTTCATAGGGCCGGCTTCCGTCGCCTCTATGGCGTAGAGGCGGGCTTCGAGGCGCTGGAACTGTTCGCCCGGACCTATCAAGAAGCGTGGGCGTGTGCCGAAGTTCGACACGACCTCTTTCAGCACTACCTCGCCGTCACCGCGGATCGTGCCTTCGACACCGTCCATTTCAATGGGGTGTCCATTGAGTTGGTGCACCCCAGCTATCCGATGGTCAGCGAGATCTGCAGGGTGACGGCTGATTCCGTCTTCATCAGCCTCACTGAGCACGGTCATACGTATCCTCGGCACTACATCAGACAATTCGAATCGCACGGCTTCCGCTTGGTGTGGTGTGAACGCCCCGTGGATCTTGTCAATGAGAGCAGCATTCTCCACTTTGTCAGGATCAACGGATGAGTAGCCGCGGCCGACGTCAACGCGCTTGGGGCATTGTGCTGGAGCCGGTCCTTTCCCTTCGCATTCAGTGGCGGGATGCGCTCTTTGTGCGGCGACAGGGCTTGGCACCGTCCTTGGCCAACCGGTTGCTTGAGTACCCTGCTGGCGCGGCCGACCGACTCCTTCGCACCCTTAAGGAAGACAGCCAATCACGTATTTTCGCCCGATTCGCTCAACTGCACTTGCGTCACTACGGGCCGAGCGGGCGTGGCTATCAGAGCGTCGCGCCGAGCAATTCTGACGAGCGCAGAGCGCGGTACGAGGGGCAGCACTCGCGCCTGGAGTACTTCGTTGACGAGTTCACCGACCTCCTCGGCTATGCCAATGGCGATGTCTTCCTCGACCTGGGGTGCGGTACCGGGCAGAACATCCGGATGCTTGCCGCCCGGTTCCCCGCGTCGCGGATCATCGGCTACGACCTGAACGCGGATGCCGTCAGCCTGGTGCGGGAGTGCGAGGAGCACCCCGGCGTAAGCGTGGCGTTGGGGGACATCGCGGACCCGGCCTTCCGCGGCGTCGCCTTGGCAGAGCCAGTCGACCACATCATCATGTCGCACGTCTTCTCGCTCGTCTTCGGGCCTTCGATGGAGGAAACGATCGCCCTGCGGCAGGGCATCATTGACGACCTGGTGGCCTCCTGCGGAAAGAGCGTCGTCATCCTCGACTCGGTAGGCCAGCCAGGTCCTCCCGTCATCACGATCGAGCAGCGGCAGCGCGCCACAATCACCGATGACGTCATGGGCTATTTTGCGCACCACACCAGTGGACGCGCACTCATGGCGCAATCAGACCGAACGCGCGCCGTCATCTTCAGCAAGCGGCGTGACCTGCAGTCGGGAGGCCAGCAGTGACCCGCACCTACACGCGATTTGCCGTCCTGGGCGGCGATGGGGTCTTTGGGATCCACATGGTCAAGTTCCTGCTTGGCCTGCCAGGCACTGAGCGGGTGGTGAGCATCGGCCGGAACCAGAGGAAGCCGTCCGTATACTCGCTGGACGTAGGCGCCGGCGATGAGCGGTTTGCCTACTACCAGGCCCACATGGTTCATGAGCACGACATCTTGATGCGACTCATCGATTCCGAACGGCCCGAGTGCGTCATCAACTTCGCCGCACTCGCGTATGCGACGTCGTGGACGGACTCGTACCGCTACTACGACACGAACGTCGTGTCCCTGGCCCGCATCACCGAGGCGATCCGAGACCGCGACTACTTCCGGCACTGGATGCAGATCGGATCCTCGGAGGTCTACGGCCCGGCCATCGACGGTCCGTGCGCGGAGGGGTCCATGCCCAACCCGACCAGCCCCTATGCCGTGTCGAAGCTGGCGGGCGACCTCCACCTGAAGACGTATGCGGATTCGATCGGATTCCCCATGAACGTGATCCGCCCGTCGAACGCCTACGGGCCGGGGCAGCAGTTGTACCGGCTTATGCCCCGAGCCGCCTTCTGCGCGCTCACAGGACGACCGTTCCCCCTGGAAGGTGGCGGCGTCGCCGAGAAGTCGTTCATGCACGCCACCGACATGGCTTCCGCGGTCCATCGCATCATCGTCAGCGGGGCGCAAGGCGAGGTCTACAACGCCGGACCGGACAGCGCCGTATCGATCCGCCAGATCGTCGAGCTCATCGCCATCGCGGCCGGCGTGGACCCTACGACATTCGTGACCATGGCTCCCGGTCGTGCCACGGAGGACAGTCGCTACTGGCTCGACAGCACCAAGATCGAGCGTGAACTCGGGTGGCGTCCAACCATTTCCCTGGAGGAGGGAGTGACGGAGATGGTCGAGTGGGCACGGCGCTACCTGCCCGAACTCGAACGGATGCCTCAGCAGTTCGCGCTGCGCTCGTAGGTGTCCGCGTGATCACCGTCCATTGCGGTCTGCACAAGACAGGGAGCTCCTCGATCCAACTGTCCCTGCCGGCCTCCTCAACGAACAGGACTGTGATCGTCCCGCGGCCGGGTGACGACCAGTCTGATGTCGCGTGGTCGCGGAGGCTGGCCAGGCTGGCCGCTGGCCAGCACGGGATCCTCAGCGACGAGAAGCTCCTGGGTTCGCCGTTCGATGCGTACGCGCAGGCGCATCCCCGGGCAGGACTCATGAGGAAGGCGCTTGGCGGCCGGGAGTTCCAGGTAATTGTCTACACGCGTCCCCAGCCGGAATGGCTGGCGAGCGTCTACCTTCAGGGAGTCCAGCAGGGACGCCTCGATCAGCCCGAGGAGTTTTGGGCCCGAGTAGCGGACGCACCGCTGCTGCAGTGGTCGGCGATGGTCGACCTGCTCGAGCAGGAGTCCGGTGCCGCCCGCGTCGTCGTCCGGGCCTACGGAGGCGACCGCGATGTGGTGGCGGACTTCTCGAACCTGTGCGGGTTCAAAGTGAACGTGACTCGACCCGCCATTCGAGACAACGTGTCGATCGCTGCCATCCAGGCGCCGCTCCTCCTGGCCCTCAACAGCGATCCGTCGCTGACGACCGAGAACCGAAATCAGCTCCGCCACGTCTTCCAGAACGTGCTGCGTCCGGGAGCGCCGATGGGATGGTCCGCGTTTCCAGCCCCTGTCGTGCAGGCCATCCGCGACTGCACTCACGCCGACTGGGCGCGTCTCACGGCTCGCGTCGCGGCTACCGATCCGGCGGAGGGCGAACGGTTTGCGAGGCTGGACCAGGTGTGGCGCCAGCCTTTGCTCCCGTTTCCGGGGACGGGACTCGAAGGGCCAGGAGCCCGCGAGGAGATGATTCGTTCGCTGGCAGTCCTGGCGAATGCCACGACGCTGCCACAGCGATCACTCGTGAGCCGCCTGGGACGTCGGCTGCGCGCCTTCGCCCGGAGGTCTGGCTAAGGTGACCGCCGTGAAAGGCACCGGGCAGGGGGACGCAGTGTCTCGTGACGACGTCGCGGCGCAGACGAGGCAGCTGTACGCCGGGATCCACGAACGGCAGATCACCGAAGAAACGTCAACCAGGCTGCCCGGCTACCTTGAGCTCATCGACCTGGACGTCACGGGCTTGAACTGCCTCGATCTGGGTGCCGGGAGCACTGCCCGGGACGCCATCCGGCTGATTTCTGCTGGAGCCGCCAGCGTTGCTCTCGTCGATGTCGGCGACGCCTGGATGACCACCGCACGCGCGGAACTCGAACGCCACGGGATCCCTGCGGAGCGGTACTCGCTGGTCGATGCGACCGGTTGGATGGCTGGAGATGACGGCTCGCGGTACGACCTCATCACCTGCAGTGGTGTGCTGCACCACATGGAGGATCCCGACTCAGCACTGACGAACGTCAACATGCGATTGCGTCCCGACGGCCACTTCTACCTCATGGTCATCGGCAAGGGCGGCCTGGTCCGCGACTTCGTGATGCACACCATGCGGGATCTCTATGCCAGCGATTCAGGCTTCCGCTCCTTCATGGATGGCGACCCGGACGCCATGCTAGGTACAATCCGAGCGGGTCTTCATGGGCTGGCAGTCGACCGCGACCGTCCGCTGCCGGCTGCCTACGCCCAGCTCCTCGACCTCCTCTCTGGTGGGCTCGACGTCGACCTCATGCTCACCTTGAAGGACCGCGTCAACTCTCCGATCTACCACGAGTACGACTTGGCCATGGCAACGCACCTGCTTGAGTCTCACGGCCTGCGGATTGTCCAGCGGGTGTATACCGCACCGCAGTTCACGAATATCCGCGCCATTCTGGAACCCGTGTACTCGCACCCCGAAAGGCCGATCTCCCGGCTCCTCATGGGCAGCGGCGACCTGCACTTGCTGGCGACGAAGGCCGGCCGGCCGCACTAGCGCCACGGCTAGACTCTCGCTCGGAGCCCTACCGTCGACAGACAGGCACAGCAACCAATGACCGTCCTTGGACTCAATCACGGCGAGTACAACTCATCGGCCGCCATCGTCGATGCAGGAAGGGTCATCGCCGGTGCGCCGGAGGAGAGGTTCTCCCGGCAGAAGCGCACTAAGGCCTTTCCAGGACGCGCCGTGCGCTACTGCCTCGACGAGGCCGGAGTCGACCTGGAGTCGCTCGATGCGGTTGCGCAGGGGTGGAATCCGGGCGCCTACTGGGCGGCATACAACCCCCTTCTCTCGGGCACCCGCGTGCGCCGCGAGGACTACCTGTACTCGGTACCGGACAACCTCCTTCAGGTCGGTGATCGGCGCGCGCCTCACTGGGTGGCGATGTCCTTCCCTGGCGGCAGCGCGTTGCCGCCCATCTACTACGTCGACCATCACTTGTGTCATGCAGCCACCTCGTACTTCACGTCGCCGTTCGACGAGGCCGCCGTCTTCACTGCCGACTGGAGAGGGGAGATCCAGTGCGGCATGCTCGGGGTTGGTCGCGGCAATCAGATCGAGACCCTTCGGCACTTGAACCTGCCCGACTCCCTCGGGATGTTCTACGCGACCTTCACCCAGCTCCTCGGCTACCAGCCGGACAATGACGAGTGGAAGGTGATGGCGCTCTCGGCTTTCGACGTCGATGCGTCGGAAGAGGAGCGAAGGATCTGGGAGACGCTCCGGCTCACCGACGATGGCTGGTTCGAGATGGACCAGTCTTACTACAAGGGCATGCTCGTCGAGCAGCCACTGCTCTATACGCCGAAGTTGGTGTCGCTGCTCGGTGGGCGCGTCGGGCTCCCAGGGGAGGATGCCGGCGAATGGCACTTCCGTGTGGCCAGGGCGATGCAGTCGGTGGCCGAAGGAATTGCGGTGCACGCCCTGACGCACCTGCACGGCCTCACCGGGCTGGACCGCGTCGTGCTGGGAGGAGGCTTCTTCATGAACAGCGTGTTCAACGGGAAGGTCGCCTCGCTCACGCCGTTCAGGGACGTGTTCGTGCCATTCGCCCCCGCAGACGTCGGCAACTCCATCGGCTCTGCGCTCTACGTCGAGCACTCGATCCTCGGTAGCCCGAGGGACGTCCACAGGAGCATCAGCTCCATCGGACCGCAGTTCCCCCCAGAGGGGGTGGTCGCTTCCCTCGAGCGCCGTGGCATCGCATTCGAGCGGCTTGCCGATCCGGTAGCGGACGTGGCACGGCTCGTCGAGAGGCACGGCGTAGTCGCCTACTTCGACGGCCGCATGGAATTCGGCGAACGGGCGCTCGGCAACCGCTCGATTCTGGCTGACCCGCGACCGGCCGACATCAAGGATCGGATCAATTCGATCATCAAGTACCGGGAGGCGTATCGGCCCTTCGCGCCTGTGTCCACAGTGGAGGCTGCCGCCACCTACTTCGACATCGCCCCCGGTGCGGAGATCCCCTTCATGGAGAAGGTGGTCCCCGTCCGCGAGGAGTACCGCGATGCGCTTGCGGCCATCACCCACGTCGACGGATCTGGCCGCCTGCAGACGTTGAGGCGGGAGGACAACCATCGGCTATACGACATTCTCCTGTCTTTCGGCGAATTGTCCGGATACCCGGTTCTCTTGAACACCTCGTTCAACGTCAACGGCGAACCCATTGTGTGCACGCCCGACGATGCGCTGAGCACCTTCTTCAACAGCGGTCTGCGTGTGCTCGTACTCGGGGACCTCGTCGTCTGCAAATGATCCTGCGCCCGTGAGCGGGACTGCTGGATCAATTGCTTGGCTATGCTGGTTTCCCTGCCCGATCAAGCCTGGTGAAGGGTGCTGCCGTGCCAGCTCCGCGCGTCTTCGTCTCCACTGGAGGATTCAGGACGACGCCTTTGGAGGCTGTGCGTGCGCTGCGTGCCGCCGGAGTCAGGAACGTCGAGCTTTCAGGAGGACTGCTGGCAGGTGACCCGCTGGCCGGCCTCGTTGAGGAGGTCGCCCATGGTCCTATGCAGGTGCACAACTACTTCCCCCCGCAGCGAGATCCCTTCGTCTTCAATCTGTGCGATCCCGATCCCGCCGGCAGGGAGCGCTCCCTGCTCCTCGCGTGCCGAGCTATCGAGTTCGGGATCGAATTGGGCTCGTACATCTACAGCTTCCATGCCGGCTTCCTGGGTACGCCCGCCGTGTCGGACCTCGGGCGCACATGGGGGGTGACGAACCGAATCGACGCTGACCAAGCCATGGAATTTTTCGCCCAGTCCGTTGACCACCTTGCGGTGTTCGCAGCGGACCGCGGCGTCTCGCTGATGGTCGAGAACAACGTGCTCACCGTCGGTACGGCGCAGAGCAATGGCTCGGACATCCTGCTGATGACTACTCCCTCGGGGATTCGCGAGGTCCTCGCATCCCTGCCGCCTGGCGTCAGACTGCTCATGGACGTCGGCCATCTGGCCGTCTCCGCGGCGACCCTAGGCTTCGACGCTGGCCAGGGACTGGCGGACGTGGCCGACCTTGTGGGTGGCTACCACCTGAACGACAACGACGGAACGGCTGACACGAACGAGCCTCTCCACGCGGACTCGTGGTTCTGGGACGGGCTCGCTCCGGGGGTGGAGTTCGTCACCCTTGAGCTGAATCCGTCGCTGGTGGAGAGTTTCTCCGATCAGGTGGCACTCACCGAGACCAGGCTGGCCGCTCATGCCGTCTAGCCATCGAGCGTCTTTGACAATCGACGCTATGTGCGTCGGGGTCGACAGCCCGGTCGAGAACGTAATTCGACGTATCGACGACAATCGCATGGGTGTTGCATTCGTCATCGACGCCGACTTGCGGCTCGTAGGCTCGGTCACCGACGGCGATATCCGCCGTGCACTGCTGGGGGGCAGGCTTGACCTGGCGATGCCCGTGTCTACGGTCATGAACGAGCACCCGAGTGTGCTGCCCATGGGGAGTGGGGCCGAAGCTGCCTATGCCGCGCTCTCGGCCGGATTGCGGGAGGGCAAGTCGGTCTTCCCGCGGGTGGATGACGCGGGCCGGATTCAGTCCTTCTCGTACCGGGAGGATTGGGGACTGGTGCCCATCGCCGAGCCCTCGTTGACCGGGAACGAGGCCGGCTACGTGCTCGAGTGCCTGGAGAGCAATTGGATTTCCTCAACCGGTCCGTTCGTGGCCAGGTTCGAGACGGCTTTCAGCGAGTACACGGGACTCGCCCACCCTGTGGCCGTGTCCAACGGCACGACCGCCATCACCCTTGCGCTGCAAGCACTCCGGCTTCCCCCAGGGGCTGAGGTCATCGTCCCCGACTCGACCTTCGCGGCCACCGCCAACGCCGTCGTCGCGGCCGGAGGACGTCCAGTCCTCGCGGACGTCGATCCCCAGACCTGGGGACTGTCAGCCGAAAGCGTGAGGGACCTCATTGGCCCCGAGACGTGGGGAATAGTCCCGGTCCACCTTTACGGCAACCCCTGCGATGTGGAGGGCCTTCGGGCACTGTGCGACGAACACGGTCTGGTCATGGTTGAGGACTGCGCGGAGGCGATCGGCACCACGGCATCGGGTCGACACGTCGGTGCCCTCGCGGAGGCCGCGTGCTTCAGCTTCTTCGGCAATAAGACGCTGACAACAGGCGAGGGAGGCATGACCTTCTTCCGACAGGCCGAGGCGGAGGAGCATGCGCGAGTGCTTCGCGACCACGGAATGTCCAAGTCACGACGCTATTGGCATGACGTCATTGGCTACAACTACCGCATGACCAACCTGCAGGCCGCGATCGGGCTGGCCCAGAGCGAGCGAGCGACCGAGCTGGTCGGCAGCAAGCTGAGCAACGCAAAGACTTATGTCGAGGGGCTTGCTGCCATCGGAGGCGTCTCGCCGATGCCGCAGTCGCCCTTCGGTGACTGCTCCTATTGGCTGATGCCCGTAATGATCGAGGCAGCCTCCGACAGTGACCGGGATGCGTTGATGGAGTCGCTGGCGGCTCGCGGCATCCAGACGCGCGCAACATTCCCACCCCTGCACCGGATGCCAGCTTTCGCGGACTGTCGCGGGGCCAGTGCCTTCCCCGTTGCCAGCGAGATCGCCGACCGCGGAGTGTGCCTGCCCAACAATCCCGGCATGAGCGCTGACGACATCTCGGTGATCATCGCAACGCTCGACGAGGCGGCGCCGCGTCGAAGGGACGACAGAGCGAAGGCCAGGCCATGACAGGTGAAACGCCGCAGTCTCCCGCAAGGGGAGTCTCCTTCGAGGGACGCACCTACGTGATAGCAGAGATAGGCGTCAACCACGACGGCGACACCGACAAGGCTCTCGACCTGGTGCGAGCCGTCGCCGATTCGGGGGCAGACGCGGTCAAGGTGCAGACGTTCACGGCTGAGTCGCTCGTCAGCCATGCGGCACCGAAGGCCGCCTATCAGTTGGTGACGACGCCGACGTCGGAGTCCCAGTTCGAGATGCTCAAGCGACTTGAGCTCTCGCGCCCAGATCACTGGGTTGTCATGGCCGAGGCGGACCGGCTCGGGCTGGACTTCCTGAGCACCCCCTATGACCGAGAGAGCCTCGCCTTTCTCGTGGACGAACTAGGGGTGGACCAGTTGAAGATCGCCTCGTCGGATATAACGAACCTGCCGCTCCTGCTAGCCGCGGGGAGGTCCGGGCGTCGCGTCATCCTGTCCACGGGGATGAGCACGATGGCGGAGATCCGAGATGCCCTGGGTACCCTCGGATTCGGGGGCACGACGGACGATTCTGTGCCTTCCCGCGCCGACATCGAGTCGCTCGACAGCGACAAAGTTGGGGCGTACCTCGCCTCGCACGTCGTCCTGATGCAGTGCACGTCGCAGTACCCGGCCCCCATTGATGAGGCCAACCTCGCTGCCATTCCTACACTCCGCGACTCGTTCGGAGTCGATGTCGGCTACTCCGACCACACGATCGGGACCGTCGCCGCGATCATGTCGGTTGCCTACGGCTCGGTGATGTACGAACGGCACTTCACCTTGGATCGACGGGCACCTGGCCCGGATCACTCCGCGTCCATGGAGCCGGCGGAGTTTGCCCGCGTGGTGGCCCTGATCAGGGAAGCCGAGAGCGCTCGGGGAACGGGTCTGAAGGAGCCAACGCCCAGCGAGCGCGATAACCGCTATCCCATGCGCAAGTCCCTCGTAGCTGCGACGACAATCCAACGCGGCCAGGTACTGCGCGAGGGTGACATCGGAATGATGCGACCGGTGGACGGGGATGCACCGGCGCGTTACTGGGAGTGGCTGGGAAGGCCCTCGCCTCGCGGCTTCATCCCCGGGGAACCGCTCGTGTCCGAAGACGCGGACTGAGGCCACCGCGATGTTCGACTTGACCGGGCGTCACATCCTCATCACCGGCGGACTGGGGCTCCTAGGCGCCAGCATCCGCGAGGCCCTCCAGGCACAGGGCGCCGATGTCACCGTCCTGGATCTGACGAGTTCCGGCCCGCGGAGCATCGCGTGCGACCTCGCTAGCGTCGACGAGATCCGGGACACGGCAACGACCGTGGAAGCTAGGTGGGGTCCCGTTGACGTACTCATCAATAATGCTGCTACACGCGGCTCGCGCGGACGCTACTTCGACCTCCCGGACGACTACGAGCCCGAGACCTGGCACGAGGTCATGTCAGTAAATCTCGACGGCGTCTTCTGGATGAGCCAAGCGATCGGAACGCGGATGGCGACCAGAGGGTTCGGAAGCATCATCAATACGGCCTCGATCTACTCCAGCGAGATGGGAGTCGACCACAGGATCTACCCCATTCCAGACGAGAGCACTCCTCGTATGAACTCGCCCGTGGCCTATTCGGCCGCCAAGGCCGGTGTCGTGGGGCTCACCAAGTACCTTGCGGCGTACTGGGCACCTGCCAACGTTCGCGTCAACGCCGTGGCTCCGGGCGGCATCGAGGCGGGCCAGCCGGAGTCGTTCCGGTTGGCGTACGCCGATCGGGTGCCTATGGCCAGGATGGGCCGACCCTCCGATGTCGTAGGAGCATATGCGTTCCTCGCGTCTGACGCTGCCGGCTACATCACGGGACAATGCATCTACGTGGACGGCGGCCTGAGCAGCTGGTGACCGTCCGGCCTGCCGGGCTGGCTCTCTGAGAGGATCGGCACGTGGCCGAAGCAGCGCAGGATGTGATCGCCGTCGTGCCGGCTCGGAAAGGGTCGAAGGGTCTGCCAGGCAAGAACATCCGCCCCCTCCTTGGCCGCCCTCTCGTGGAGTGGTCCATCAGCCAGGCGCTTGCGTCGAACGAGATATCGCTGGTCCATGTCTCAACTGACTGCGAGACCACGGCGGCGATCGCACGATCCGCGGGGGCAGACGTGCCGGTCCTTCGGCCCGCCCACCTGGCCACCGACGACGCCACGAGCATTTCGGTCGTCGAGCATGTCTTGGGTCACTACCGAGAGCAGGGCAGGGAGTTCGGGTTCGTGGTACTCGTCGAGCCCACCTCACCGCTGCGTCGCTCCAGCGACCTAGACATGGCGGTGCGGTTGCTCAAGGAGCACTCGGCCGACTTCGATTCCTTGGTGACGCTCGGCCCGGTGGCAACGCATCCCGCGCTCATGAAGAGACTCGATGGTCTTCGTGTGCTTCCGATCACGCCCGATGCCGATCCCTCGGCGAGAAGGCAGGATCTACCGGAGACGTACTTCCCGTTCGGTGTGGCATATGTCGTCAAGGTCAACACCCTCCTGACGGAAAGAACCTTCTATGCCGCGCGCTGCATGGGGATGCGTCTCGACCGCTTCCAGTCGCATGAGATCGATGACGAGTACGACTTCCTCTGCGTCGAGGCGATAATGCGAGACATGGAGAGCCGCTCGTGCTGATCCTCATCGTGGGACTGGGGTCGATGGGCCGCCGCCGCATCCGCAATCTCCGTGAGCTCGGTATGTCGGCTCCGGTCGGCTTCGACCTGAGGGAAGACAGGCGACAATCCGCCGCTGCCGAGTACGGGATCGCCACGGTCGGCAGCCTTGAGTCGCTCGAGGAGCGACCGGATGTCGTGATCGTGTCGACATCGCCACAATCGCACCTGCCTGCACTTGAGTGGGCGGCGAGCATCGGCGCCCACGCCTTCGTGGAGGCATCTGTCTCGGGGCGCGAGGAAGCTCGCCGGATGAGGCAGATCGCGACGGCGAGTCCCACGGTTATGGTCCCCTCATGCACCATGAGGTACTTCCGAGGTCCTGCTCGGGTGCGTGATCTGGTCGCCTCTGGGGCGGTGGGCCGTCCGCTGCTGCTTACCCATCATGTCGGCCAGTGGCTTCCCGACTGGCACCCGTGGGAGTCCATCGATTCCTACTACGTGTCCAACCGCGAGACCGGGGGCGCTCGCGAGATCGTCCCGTTCGAGTTCACGTGGCTCAACGAGGTCTTCGGGCAACCGCGCGCCGTCTCGTGCCGTCGCGGCCGGATCTCGGATCTGCCGGCGGACATCGATGACCACTACCACAGCGTCGTGGAGTATCCAGGCGGGATGACCGCGGCCGTGACGATCGAGGTTCTGTCTCGGCCGGTGGCCACCCGCGAGTTCCGACTCGTCGGCACGGAGGGCGTGCTCCGGTTCAGCGGCCAGCGGGGATTGCTGGAGATGGAGACCACGGGCTCCGGCGAAATCATCCTGGCCGAGGACCTGAGCCAAGGATCAGCAGCGCCGGGATACATATACCCGGAGACGCCGTACGTGGACGAGATGCGGGACTTCCTCGGCTCCGTGGCTGCGGGGGAACCGGCCAGGTTCCCCAACGACTTCGAACGCGATGAGCGCGTGCTGGCACTGCTCAACGACCTGGAGGACATGAGTCGATGACCGACGACGACCTGAGACGCCGCTTGCAGCGGGCCATCCCCGGGGGCGCTCACACCTACTCCCGTGGCATCGACCAGTTTCCATCCAACGCACCTGCGCTGCTCGTCCGGGGCCATGGAGCGTACGTCTGGGACGCCGATGGGAACCGGTACCTCGACTACGGCATGGGCCTGAGGTCCGTCAGTCTCGGCTACGGGCGTCCCGAGGTGGTCGACCGAGTGCGGTCGGCCCTCGACCTCGGCAACAACTTGACCATGTCGTCGATGCTCGAGCTGGAGGCGGCCGAGTACCTCATCGAGCTCATCGACTCCGTCGACATGGTCAAGTTCGCCAAGCACGGATCAACGGTGACGACGGGAGCGGTGAAGCTCGCCCGGGGCGCCACCGGCAGGAGCCTGGTCTGCGTGACCCGCCAGCACCCCTTCCACAGCTTCGACGACTGGTTCATCGGCAGCACCGTGATGAGTCGGGGAATCCCCGAGGAGGTGAAGGCAGGCACGCTCAGGTTCGATTACGGCGACATCGCATCGCTACAGGCTCTGTTCACCGCTCATCCAGGCGAGATCGCCGCCGTTGTCCTGGAGCCTGCGGTGACGGCCAGCCCATGCCCGAAGGCCTGCCCGTCGTGGCCTTCTCATGGCCCCGCGTGCGGTTCCTGCGCCAACCACCAAGAGAACTTCCTCGTTCAGGTGCGAAGGCTCTGCGACCAGCAGGGGGCACTGATGATCCTGGACGAGATCATCACCGCATTCCGCTGGCACACCAAGGGTGCCCAGCACCAGTTCGGGGTGATTCCGGATCTGAGCACGTTCGGCAAGGGGATGGCCAATGGCTTCGCGATGGCTGCCCTGGGCGGCAAGCGCGAGTACATGGACCTAGGTGGGATACACAAGGAGGGCGCCGAGCGACTCTTCCTCATGTCGACCACGCACGGCCCGGAGATGGTCGGGACGGCCGCCTTCCTGGGAACTATGCAGGTCTACGAGTCAGTCGACGTGTGCGGTCACCTTTGGGACTTCGGCGCCGCGTTCAGGAGATCGTGGGACCGACTTGCCGCGAGCCACGGCGTGGGTGACTACCTCGTCCTGGAAGGTCCGTCGGTGAGCCTGTCGATCGTGGCCCGGGACGCCGCCGGCGAGCCGTCAGGGCATTTCAAGGCGCTCTTCGCGCAGGAGATGGTCAGGGCCGGAGTGCTGATGCCCTGGCTGGCGCCGAGCCTGGCGCATGGGGACACCGAGCTGGAGCTGACGGAGCGCGCTCTGGACTCCACGTTCCAGGTGTATGCAAAGGCGTTGGCAGACGGCCCGGAAACGTACCTCGAGGGTCCGCCGCTGAAGCCCGTGTTTCGAAGGAACAACTAGCGACCACGATGCGGAATCGCGTGGTTCTGGTCGTTGAATCGCCCTTCTCGGCGCGTGACGCCGAGCGCTTCGGTGTAACCGATCTTCGTGCTGCGGGCCTAGCCGTGGAGGTCTGGGAGATCGCGGACCTAACCCTCCCGGACGCGCGACGACAGTGGTTCGAGCCGTCACCCGATGTCGCGATCGAGAGGGTGGGCACCTGGGACAGGTTCGAGGAACTGGCCGGCCGGCTTACCTCCGACGACGCCGTCGTGCTGATCTGCGGGGTGTACGCCCCGCTGTCGGCGAAGTACTCGGCTCTCCTCAAGCGGATCCTGGACTCGCAAGCCCTCGTGGGCACTCTCGCCTCCGGTACGATTCCCCCGCCGGTTGGCACGCAGCGGCTGCGAGCATGGGCCTATGCGTCCCTCAAGAAGTTGCAGGCGCTCGCCCGACCCCCCGTCGAAGTACCGCGCGCCCTCGATTTCGTATGGGCGGGAACCACCGTCAAGGCCGTCGCATCAGAACTGCGTGACGCGCGTACTACGTGCCGGTTCATCCATACGCTGGATGCAGACCTCCTCCTTGCGGTGGAGCCACGTGCAATCCGGGAGCAGTTCGCCTTGATCGTCGACACCATGGGCCCCTTCCATCCTGACTATGTGAGCCAGGGCATGGAGAATCCGTGGCCGCCCGACTGCTACCAGTCCATCGTCCAGTCGGTCTCGGAGGGCCTGACGGCCCGGGGTCTGGAGGTTGTTGTCGCGGCCCATCCCCGAGCAAAGCCGGGGAGCTTGGATGCCCTCTACCCGGGCCTGCAGGTGGTTCACGGACGCACGCCGGAGTTGCTGGCCTCGTGCGCTTTCGCGATTGCCATCGAGGGCTCTACGTCGCTCGGGATGGCCGCATACCTGCAGACGCCGGTGCTGTTCGTCAACGCACCGTGCGTTCCGGCTTTCGTGGCGGGGATCGCCGCCAGCTTCCGGAGGGCAATGCACGCGCCAAACGCCGCGGTGGGCGAACTCTCAAGCGTGGCCATGCCTCCACTGGTGGATCAAGCCGCACTTGCGCGCTACGTGCGTCGGTACGTGAAGAGTGCAGGAAGCCCGGACAGGAGATTCTGGTCCGTGGTAGCTGCGGACATCCTTGACTCACCGCGGGACTGACACGGCGCAGTATCGTGGCCACGTGCCTCGTTGCTCGCATGCCCGATCCCCGAGCCGTCGTTGCAGGGTGTCGGCGAGGAAGCGACCATGAGCTTGATCGCCGGTTGGCTGCACGCCCGTGCGGCCGCCCGCCACTCTCGGGACACCAGCCGCGATTTCGAGGAGCTGCTGGGCGGCACCAGGCTCCGCCTCGTCGACGTGGGTGCCGCCGGCGAACTCGAGCCGCGGTGGCGGCGCGTCAGCGGTGCCGTGGACTACGTCGGCTTCGAGCCCGACGAACGGTCGCGCGCCAGGCTCCTGGCGAATGACCAGGGGTGCGCGTCGTACCGCATCCTCGACACCGCGCTGAGCGACCAGGCAGGAGACCTCGACCTGCACCTGTGCCGCAAGCCGATGGCCTCCTCCTCCTTCGAGCCCGATGCCGACTTCCTCGGCCGGTTCCCCGACGTCGGGCGCTTCGACGTGGTCGGCACGGTGGTGCTCCCGGCAAGGCGGCTGGACGACCTGGACCTGGCGGGGTGCGACTTCATCAAGGTCGACGTCCAGGGCGCCGAGCTCGCTGTCCTGCGGGGCGCGAGCGGGATGCTGGACGCCTGCCTGGGCGTCGAGGCCGAGGTGGAGTTCCTGCCTATGTATCGCGGCCAACCGCTGTTCGGAGAGGTGTCCGGCTACCTTTCGACCGTCGGCCTGGAGTTCGTCGACTTCGTCTCGCTCAACCGTTGGCGTCGCGATCGCTTCGACGGGCACGGGCAGTTGGTTTCCGCCGATGCGCTCTTCCTGCGTGCCCCCGAGCAGGAGTGGTGGGGCTCGGCCGATGCGGCCACGGTCACCCGCTATGCGGGCATCTGCGCCCTCTACCACCGGTACGACCTGGTGAGGCGACTCGTCGACATGCACCCGTCGATCACACTGGGACCCGGCCAGCAGGATGCCCTCAACCGGATGGAGCGCCGGTTCGACCGGTCCCGCCGCCCCGTCTCGACCGCCCAGTCGTGGCTGCAGGTCGCCGGGTCGGGCGAGGCCGTCGTGCACCTGACCTACTGAGCCCGCTCAGCCGCTCGGCACCCCGGCCTCGCCGAGGGTGGCCCGCCACCGGACGAGCCCCGGGTCGAGGTGGAACACGCGATCGATGCCGCCCCGTCCCGTCATCGAGAGTCCTCGTTCTCGTCTAGGCGCGGAGGCGACCAGCAGGTCGAGCAGTTCGGCGGCCGTCGTGACGGTGCCGGCCGGATCGGCCAGCAGATCGCTGCTCAGCGTCCTGGCGGGGAGGAGGACGGCCACGGGGACGCCGAGCGACTCCGCCAGAAGCACCGACGACGAGAAATCGCCGACGAGGGCGAGGTCGCACGCCGCGAGCAGGTCGGGCAGGGGTGAAGCCTGGTCGAGCGACGCCCCCTGGGGGAGGTCGGTCGCGGTGCCGACAGCGGCGGGATGCGGCCGCCAGGTGATCGCCACGTCGGTCCCGGCGTGCGACGCTGCCGCTTCGAGGTCGCGCAGCAGTCTGCGCTGATCGGCGGCGTAGCCGGGGTCGTACTCGCCGACGGCGAGCAGCCGCAAGGGTCCCGTGCCGTGAATGCCGGCGCGGTCGGCTGACGGGGCGCCGAACTCGCCCAGGAAGCGCAGCGCCTCTGCGGTGGTGCTTCGATCGGCGAGGTCAGCCATGCCCGCAACCGCCGTCTCTGCCGCGGGCCCGTTGAGCACGGTCAGGTGGGGCCGCGGCATCGCTGCGATCCGGAGTTCCCGGCGCGGGGGCAGCTTGAGAAGCCTGAGGTCCCAGAACCGGACGGTCGTGTGCTCGACGCCGACGAGCGTCCCGTGGCCGTGCCGGCGCCAGGCGGAGACCAACGCCATCTCCCAGGGCTGGTTCTCCTGGAGATACAGGCCGAATAGGTAGCGACTGCGGCGAGCGAGGACCCGGTCGAAGTAGCGGATCCAGAGGCAGTTCTCCATGGCCTCGGCGCCGATGAACGCATCGGCCGTCCGGGCACGCAGGAGGTGCCACGGGTCGACGTCGCCGAGCGGCAGTCGCGGGCACTGGCGCAGGAAACGCCACCGCAGCAAGCGCAGTCTCAGGTAGTCGATCCAGGCCCCCAAGCGGCAGGCCCAGCCGAAGTCGGCCTGAGCGACGACGTGCCATTCCTGGCCGACGTTCAATCGCTCGGCGATGTCACGGGCTTCGCGAGCGGTCGGGGTGAGGGGCGCGGGCACGAAGATGTGCAACCAGTCCAGGGTGGCCCCGCCCGAACGGATGATGCCCGGCAGGCCGGCCCAGTAGCGGGAGCGGGCACCGGTGGCATCGACCTGGACGTGGGCGAGGTAGTCGACCACGAGGCCCGTGGCGCCGCCTGGCGGAGTTGAGGAAGGACTGCCGGCCCGGGCATCCCGCCAGGCCTGCAGCCAGCGGCGGCCGGCGCTCAGGATGCCACGCCCGCCGCTCCGGGTCCGTCCTTCCTCGGGCGGGGTGGGCGCGAACTGCCAGCCCTGGCCCTCGCACCAGGTGCGAAGGCATTGGCGCAGCGCCCGGTCGTCTACGGCGCACTCGAGCACGGCCGGCGAGCGGTCGCGGGCCCAGTCGGCGAAGGCCATGACGCGGAGCACTGCATAGGCGAGCGAGTCCTCCTCGAACGAGAACTCCGCCGGCGCGGTCAGCCACCAGTAGCTGAGGTCGGCGCGAATGAGCAGGCGCGCAGCCAGGGCAGTGCCCGGATCGGGCCCCTCGCCCGTGTCGCGCAGCCACTCGAGGTAGCGGGCGCGCATCGTCGAACGGTTGCGCCGCACCTCCGCGGGCAGGGAGACCCACGTGCCGGTGTATCCCGGCGGAGGCGTCAGGGCGTCCCACAGCACCAGGACGTAGTCGCCGGCAGGGACGTCGTCGGCCGCGACCTGCAGGCGGATCCTCAGCATCGCGGGCGCGGAAACCCTCGGCGCGAGGCGGTCACGACTGGTCCCGGTACCGAGGGAAGTACGGGTCGTCGAGCAGGAGTTCGGCCGCCCGCCGGAGGTCATCCGGCGTGTCCACCCCGATGCTCGGCTCGGGGACCACGACCATCCGGAGGGGCCGTCCGTGATACGCGAGCCGGAGCATGTCGATCGACTCCGCTGCCTCCAGATCCGTTCGGGGTGTCGCGGCGAACCATTCGAGGGCATGGGGGCGGAAGGCGAACAGTCCCGTCTGCATGAACGAGTTTGCCTGGTCCCAGTGCTTCCAGGGAGAGGGGATCGGCTCGCGCGACATGTAGATGGCGTTTCCGCGGACGTCCGTCACCACCTTGGGGTTGTTGCGGTCGAGGAAGTCCTCGCGGTTCTTGAAGGGCACCATCACGTTGACGACATCGATGTCCGGATCGCTCGCGACTGCATCGGCGAGCAGGTCGAGCGTGCTCGGGTCCAGCAGCGGCTCATCCCCCTGCACGAGCACGACCACGTCGATGGGCTCGCCCGGCTCGTCGCTCAGGATGCGCACGGCCTCGGCCGTCCGGTCCACGGCATTCAGATGCGTGTCAGCGGTCATGACCACGCGGGCCCCGAAGCGGACGGCGGTCTCGGCGATGACGTGGTCGCACGTTGCGATGAAGACCTCGTCGATCCGCTCGGACAACCGGGTGCGGAGGTAGCAGTGAATGACCATCGGCAGGCCGTGCAGGTCCGCCAGGGGCTTGTCGGGGAAGCGGGTGGCAGCCATGCGTGCAGGGATGACGGCGATGGTTCTCACTCGCGGGCACCTAGGGCCCGCGCGCCCTGCCGTGCACCGACGTCGAGGATTCTCATGTCGACGCTGAAGACGATGAACCGGTAGCCAGCCAGGATGCAGGCCTCGAGCGCATCGAGGTCGGGCTCGACAAGGTGGAATCCGGCCGCCACGCCGGCGGAGGCTGCCTGCGTGATGACCGTCCGGACCGCATCCGTGAAGGGTGCCGCGGAGAAGTCCCCCGGGACGCCAAGGTCGGCGGACAGGTCATAGGGACCGATCATGACGGCGTCGATTCCGTCGACTTCCGTGATTCCGGCGATGTCCGCGATGGCCTCGGCCGACTCGATCTGGGCGACCACGAGGACCCCGTCGTTGGCCGACTCGAAGTACTCGCGAAAGCCCGGCCCGTAGCCCTGGGCACGGTGCAGGCCGACCCCTCGCGTGCCTGCGGGAGGGTAGCGCGTGCTGCGGACCGCCTGCCGGGCCATCTCGGCCGACCGCACGTCGGGGAAGATCAAGCCGTGGGCCCCGGCATCGAGCAGGGTCTTGGCCAGCGCCGGGTCGTGGCTTGGCATGCGGACGAGGGGGCTGCACCCGGCCTGCTCCACGACGCGGATCAGGCCGGCGGCCGTCTCGACGCCGATGGGCGCGTGCTCCATGTCGATGCCGAGGAAGTCGTACCCGGCGCCGGCCATGATCTCGGCGGCCGGGATGCTGCCCAGCGACAGCCAGGACCCGTGGACGGCGCCGCCCCGGGCCAGTCGCTCGCGCAACGCAGAGGCCAGAGTCACGGTCACCTCGGCTCGAAGGGCTGGGCCGTCCGGTCGTGTGCTGGGGCAAGCCGGACAGGAGGGAACCCTATCAAGGCTGCAGTATCGTGAGCGGGTGAGTGAACCCGTGCGCGTCGGCATTGCCGGGTACGGGATAGTCGGTCGGCGCCGGCACGCGTGCATCGCCGAGACACCGGGCCTCGTGGCCGTCGCTGCGTGCGATCGCAACCCCGACGTGATCGCGCGCTGGCCAGAGGACCTCGCATTCCATGAGGAGTACCACTCCCTGCTCGACGAGGACCTCGACGCGCTCTTCGTGTGCATGAGCAACGACATGGCCGCAGAGGTCACCATCGCCGCCCTCGACAGGGGCCTGCACGTCTTCTGCGAGAAGCCGCCGGCCCGCGACCTGCACGAACTTGAGCAGGTGATCCTCGCGGAACGAGCGGCATCTGGGCGGCGCCTGATGTACGGCTTCAACCATCGCTACCACGAGTCCGTCGAGGATGCCCTCAGGATCGTCCAGTCCGGGGAGCTCGGCGACGTCGTCAGTCTCCGTGGGGTCTACGGGAAGTCGCAGCTCATCACGTTCGACCAGCCCGATTGGCGGACCAAGCGCGACATTGCCGGGGGCGGGGTCCTCCTCGACCAGGGCATCCACATGGTTGACCTGCTGCGCCTCTTCGGTGGCGAGTTCGACGAGGTGCACAGCTTCGTGTCGAACGGGCATTGGGGGTACGACGTCGAGGACAACGCGTACGCACTCATGCGCTCTTCCTCGGGTGTCGTCGCGTCGGTGACATCGTCGGCGACGCAGTGGCGGCACCAGTTCTCGCTCGACATCACCTTGAGCAGGGGCAGCCTGATCCTGGGCGGCATCCTGTCGAGCTCGAAGAGCTACGGATCCGAAACGCTCACCGTCGTGCGGGCCAATCCAACACGGGACAGCGGCGACCCGCGCGAGCAGATGACCCGATACAACGATGACGCGTCGTGGCTCAAGGAGGTGGTGGCGTTCAGGGACACCATCCACGCCGACCGGCCCGTGGGGTCGGGATCGTCGACAGACGCGCTCCGCACTCTCGGCCTGGTCTACGACATCTACTATCAGGATGAGCGATGGCGGGACCGGTACGGGATCAGGGATCCCCGCCCAGTTGTGACCCGCCTGCTCGATGACGGGGGCGGCGACGGAGATGGGAATGAGTGACATGCCGGGCGTGGAATTCCTCGAGGCATATCTGGGCCGAGTGCAGACGGCGATCGCGGCCATCGATGCAGGGGCGCTGGAACGCCTCGCCACGCGGATCGACGAGACCGTGTCGAATGGTGGGCACGTCTTCTACATCGGCAACGGCGGGAGCGCCTCTACGGCCACCCACTACGTCAACGACCTCGTCATGGCCTACGCGCGCACGAACAGGGTCGTGCGTGCCGTCAGCCTCACCGACAACCCTTCGCTGGTGACCGGCATTTCCAACGACTACTCCTTCGACGAGGTCTTCGCCTACCAACTCCGCGCCCTGTCTCGGCCGGGCGACATGGTGGTGGCGATCTCGGCCTCGGGCAACTCCCGGAACCTGGTCCGTGCTTTCGAGTTCGCGCACGATGCTGGGCTGGCCACGGCGGCCGTGGTCGGCTTCGACGGCGGCAAGCTCAAGGACATGGCGGACGTGGTGGTTCATGCACCGACGGAGATGGGCGACTACGGTCCGGCCGAGGACGTGCATCTCATGATCAACCACGCGGTGGCCGGGCTGATCAGAGCACGCGGCGAGTGACCGGGTCGATGACCACCCGGCGGGCGCTTGTCACGGGCGGGAACAGGGGGTTGGGCGCGGCGATCGCGCGCGCACTCGACGAGGCTGGCTGTGAGGTGCTGCTCGTCGCAAGCCGGAATGAGTCCCTCGCTGGCTCGACGTACGAAGGGTTCGCCGCCGACCTCTCGTCCCTGGAGGAGACGCAGGACCTTGCCGCTCGCCTGGCCGCGGAGTCGATCGACATCTTGGTCAACAACGCCGGAATCAACCGGATCGCGCCCTTCGCCGAGATCGACCCAGCCGACTTCCAGGCAGTCCAGGACATCAACCTCAGGGCGCCGATGCTGCTGTGCCAGTCCGTCCTTGGGCACATGCGTGCACGTGGCTGGGGTCGCATCGTGAACGTGGCATCCATCTGGGCCGAGGTTTCCCGCGCCCAGCGCGCCTCATACTCCGCGAGCAAGTCGGGGTTGGTCGGGATGACCCGGGCGCTGGCCGCCGAGGTGGCGTGCGATGGCATCCTCGTCAATTGCGTCTCGCCGGGGGTCATCGAGACGGACCTCACCCTTCAGGTGCTCGGCGCGGAGGGTGTTGCCCGCATCCAGCAGGAGATTCCGATCGGCCGGCTCGGTCAGCCGGCGGAAGTGGCCGCGCTGGTGGCGTTCCTCGCGGGCGAGCAGAACACCTATATCAGCGGGCAGGCGATCCTCATCGACGGTGGTTTCACGAGTGTCTGACCTCGACTTCGCAGTCAACTCGCAGTCGGGTCCCTACGACGTCCGCTTCACCGCTGATGCCCTGGCCCAGATGGCCCCAGGGCCGGGGCGCGTGATCGTCATCGACCAGCGGGTGCTCGACCTGTATGGGGACGCATGCGTACCGCCATTGGACCCGGCTACGACGGTGACCATCGAGGCCTTGGAGGACACCAAGTCGCTCGAGCGCATCCCGGAGATCGTCGAGCGGCTCGTCGGCCTAGGGGTGCGCCGCAGTGACGAACTGGTCGCTGTAGGCGGGGGCATCACGCAGGACATCGTCGCCTTCATCGCCACCATCATGTTCCGTGGCATGGACTGGTCCTTCATCCCGACGACGCTCCTGGCGCAGTCCGATTCATGCATTGGCTCGAAGAGCTCTATCAACGCTGCCGGCACGAAGAACCTGGTCGGGACCTTCCGGGCCCCACGGCGAGTAACCATCGATGTGGCATTCCTCCGGACCCTCGATGAGGCGGATATCCGCTCGGGCATCGGGGAGATGCTCAAGGTGCATGCCATCGCGGGTCCCCGGCACTTCGACTGCCTCGCGACTGAGTACGACGACCTCCTCGCTGACGGCGCCGTAATGGAAGCAGCGATTCACCGATCCCTGCTGTTCAAGCGCGAGTTGATCCAGGTCGACGAGTTCGACCGCGGACCCCGGAATGTCATGAACTACGGCCACTCATTCGGTCACGCCATCGAGATCGCCACCGACTACGCGATACCGCACGGCATCGCGGTCACGATCGGCATGGATCTTGCCAATTTCGTGTCCGCGCAGCTCGGCGTGAGCGGCGCTGATCAGTACGAGCGGATGCACCCCACGCTGGCCCGCAACTTCCGGGGCTTCGAAGCCGTCGCCATCGACCCGGAGCGCCTGCTTGCGGCACTGCGGCGTGACAAGAAGAACTCCGCCACTCATCTGCGGCTCGTGCTGGTGGACCACGAAGGCTCGATCGGGCTCGTCGACGTCGAGCCGGAGGGCCGTCTCGTCGAGGCGGTCCGGTCCTACCTCGCATAGGCTCGGGCGCCGGGAGTCGGACCGTGGATGGAGGAACCGTGCGAGAGCCCTTGGTGGCCGTGGCCTCGCGTTCCTTCTCCGCCAACGCGCGGTTGCGCGGTGAACTCCTGGCGGCCTTCCCGAACTGCCGCTTCAACGAGGAGGGCGGGCGCCTGGAGGGCGATGCGCTGGCTGGCTTCCTGAACGACGCCGCGGGGGCGATAGTGGGCGTGGAGCGGATCGACCGGCCGCTCCTGGAGCGGCTGCCCCAGCTCAAGGTGGTGTCGAAGTACGGGGTGGGCCTGGACTCGATCGACCTCGACGGTCTCGCCGAGCACGGTGTTCTCCTCGCCTGGACCCCGGGGACCAATGCTGCCGCCGTTGCCGAGTTGGCCCTCCTGCACATGCTCGCGACCCTGCGTCGCGTGCCCGAGGGGCTGGCGCGCGTGAACCGCCGCGAGTGGGCTCCGCTGACGGGACGGCTCCTTGCCGGGTCGACCGTCGGCCTGGTCGGGGTCGGTCATGTAGGCCGGACTCTGGCCGCACTGCTCGAACCGTTCGGCTGCGATCTGCTCGGCTACGACGTAGTCCCGATCGACGCGCCCGGGGTTCGTGAGGTGCCGTTGGCTGAGCTGCTCGCGCGCGCCGATGTCGTCACCCTCCATGTGCCGCTGACTCCCGCGACCCGGCACTTGATCGGCGAAGCGGAACTGGCCCTCATGAAGCCGGATGCCGTCCTGGTCAACACGGCGCGTGGTGGGGTCGTCGACGAGGCGGCCTTGATGCATGCGCTCCGTGACGGCCGCCTCTTCGCCGCTGGTCTCGACGTGCTGGAGAGCGAGCCGCCGACTACCTGGGAGGCGGCCGAGATCGAGACGGTGTTCCTGACGCCGCACCTGGCCGGTTCGTCCGAGCAATCCAACCTAGCCATGGGCCGCGCCGCGGTCAGGGGCCTCGTCGACAACCGTGCAGCGCTGGTCGGCTGACATGACTGATCGCATCCTCCTGTTCGGCGCATCGGGCCAGCTCGGGCGCGCCCTGCTGTCCGCGGGGCCACCGGACGTGGTGATCGCACCTCGAAGCGTCGACATCGCCGACGCCCAGGCCGTTCTGGAGTGCACAAAGCAGGCCACACCGACCTGGATCGTCAATGCCGCCGCCATGACCGACGTGGACGGAGCACACGTGCGGCCCGAACTGGCGATGGCCATCAACACACTGGGACCGGGCAATCTGGCCCGGGCCGCCGACAGTGTGGGTGCACGGATGGTCCACGTGTCGACGGAGGCGGTGTTCGACGGCGAGAGCACCCGTTCATACACCGAGGATGACGTCTGCCACCCGGTTTCGGTGTATGGCGCCTCGAAGCTGGCCGGCGAACACCTGGTCTCCATCTTCAGCCCCGAGTCGTACATCCTGCGGACGTCGTGGCTGTACTCGGGGGCCACGGGAACGAACTTCCCGACCCGGATCCTCGAGCAACTCCGTGATCCGGGGCGGGTCATCTCCGTCGTCACGGACATCGTCGGGAATCCGACGACGACCAGCCTGCTGGCGGAAGCGATCATGGCACTCATGGGGCGACCCCCGGCGCCAGGGACGTACCACGTGTGCTGCCGCGACGCTGCCTCGAAGTTCGACTGGGCAGTGGAGATCGCTGAGGTCGGCGGGCACGATCCCGGCCGGATCACGCCCGTGACTTCAGCCGAGTATCCGACGGTCGCCCTGCGGCCCAAGCACGTCGACCTGGACTGCACGAAGTTCGCGGACACGGGCCTGATCCGCCTGCCGACGTGGCGCGAGGCGTGGCGGGACGTGCTGGCCGACCGGGGCTAACGGTGCGTCGGGCGGCGCGCGAGCCTGCGCCGCATGCCCGCAGCGATGCTCCCCACCGCCGCAGTCCGGCGCACACCAATGGCGCGCAGGCCCTGCGCCGTTCGTGCCAGCGTCTGCCCCGCGCTGGCGCCTGCTGCGCGCCAACCGAGGGCGGCGGTGGTCCATTGACGGGCCACGGCCCGGTCGAACTGCTCGGGATCGAAGGCGCGGGCCGTCTCGTTGGCTGACCGGAGGCGGCCGAGCCAGCGCTCGATCGCGTCGAGGTCAGCCGGGTCCTCGATGACGACGGGGGACACCGTTGCCAGGCGATGCATCCGCATGTCCTCGTCGGACATGCGGATGCCCAGTGCGCGTTCGGCGAGTTTCGACTGGATCCGCAGAGCCTGCCCGTTCATGCGCTCGAGTTCGGCGCCCCGTGACGTCTGGGTCCCGTGCACCCGGTACGCGGCAAGGGCCGCGGGGATGTTGTGCAGCGTGAGGCTGTCCGAGGCCACGCTCCACAGGTCGTAGTCGAGCGAGTTGCCGAACTCGGGCCGGAAGGCGAGGCCCTGTGACACGAATGGCTCACGGCGCATCATGACCGTGTTGCACGCGATCGGGTTGAGGAACAGCATGGCGGCCCTGAGCTCGGCATGGCTGCTCGGCAACCGCTCAAGGGAGCGCGCGAAGGAGCCGTCTGGTTGCTCGATCCGGATCTCGGTCCACGAGCCACAGACCGAAACGCCGGGATTGCGCTCGAGATACTCGACCTGGCGCGACAGCCTGTCCGGGAAAGTCAGGTCGTCCTGGTCAAGCCAGGCCACATACGTGCCGCGAGCCTCCTGCATGATGAGGTTGCGCACGCCGACCAGACCGAGGTTCTCCTCGTTCTCGATCAGTCGAATGCGCGGTTCGCCGAGCGATCGGATGATGTCGACACTGGAATCCGATGAGCAGTCATTGACCGCCAGCAGTTCCCAGTTGCCGTGCGTCTCCGCCTGCACGCTGGCCAGGGCCTCGGCGATGTACTCCTGGCCGTTGTACACGGCCATCCCGACCGTGACGAGGGGGGGCGTGGCGGGCACGGGCCTCACGATACCGAGCACCCCTCTACGCTGAGGCTGTCTGTGTATGGCACCGAGGGAGGGCATTCGTGTGCGGGATCGCCGGTGCCTTCTGGTCGCATGCGCATGACGTCGACGGCATACAAGAGGGCCTAACCCGCGCCGTGGCTGCCATGCACCATCGTGGCCCGGATTCCGCCGGGCAGGTGCTGTGGGGTCCCGAGGGTGGCTCGGGCGCCGTGGCGATCCTGGGTTCGACGAGACTCGCCGTACTGGACCGAAGCGCGGCGGGCCGGCAGCCGATGTCCACGGAGGATGGCCGGTTCACAGTCGTGTACAACGGCGAGATCACAAACTACCTCGAGATCCGGACACGGCTTGCGGCAACTGGATCGCGATTCTCCTCCGGCAGCGACACGGAAGTGCTCCTTCAAGCATGGTCACAGTGGGGCTTGGAGTCACTCAGGCATCTGGAGGGGATGTACGCATTCGCAGTAATTGACCGAGTTGAAGCGACCCTCACCGTGTGTCGGGACCCATTCGGTATCAAGCCCCTGTACTACCGGCACTTCCCTGACGAGGGCTTCGTTTTCGGGAGTGAGATCTCCAGCATCCTGCCGTTGCTTCCGGGAGCGCTCCGGCTCAACTGGCGAGTCGCCGGACGGTTCCTGTCGTCTGGGTACTGCGACGACTCACCTGAGACTTTCATCGATGGGATAAACCAACTCATGCCCGGTGACGTCATCCGGGTCCACCTGCGCACGTCCCTGGTGGAACGATTGGCGCAGGCATGGCGACCGGGCATTGGCACGGATGAGGCTCTGTCGCACAGGGATGCCGTCGATGGAGTTCGGTCCCTCTTCCTCGCCAGCGTGGAGCGAAACTTGAGGGCTGATGCACCCCTGGGCATCGCGCTGTCCGGAGGGATCGATTCCAGTTCCATCGCATGCGCTGTCCGAGCGGTGGCCCCTGACCATCCGCTCAACCTCTACTCGTATCAATCCTCGGATTCCCGGACTGACGAGTCCCGGTGGGCAGGGCTGGTGGCGCAGCAGTTGGGCGCCACCGTCCACACGGTCTGCCCCACGCCGAACGACCTCGCGACCGACATGGACGACCTCATCCTCACTCAGGGTGAACCCTTCGGGTCAACCAGCATCTATGCCCAGTACCGCCTCTTCCGACTGATGCACGAGCACGGCATGGTCGTGTCTCTTGATGGCCAGGGCGGTGACGAGGTCTTCGCCGGCTACCACGGGTTCGCCGGTCAGCGGTTACGCAGTCTGGCGGAAACCGGTGACGTCGTGGGTGCGGCCCGCTTCTCTGCTGCCTGGGGCCGCTGGCCGGGACGGTCCGTACCCAAGGCGTGGGCGCTGGCCGGGGCTGAGATCGCACCGCTGTGGGCCGTTTCGGCTGGCGCCAGGGTCCTGCCCGGGTATGCCCTGCCGGGTGTGCGCATGCCGGTCCTGCGGGAGCGTGGCTTGGCCTGGGGCTGGCTACCGGATCGGGCGTCAAATGATGGCCTGCGGGGGGTCCGGGTCAAGGCGGAGCTCCGGGCCGCTCTGACAGAACGCGGGCTGCAGGTGCTGCTGCGGCACGGTGACCGCAATTCAATGAGATTCTCAGTCGAAAGCCGCGTGCCGTTCCTTGATCGCTCCCTGGTGGAGTTCGTACTGTCGTTCCCGGAGCATTGGCTCGTCGATGAGGCAGGTACGAGCAAGGCGGTTCTTCGACATGCGATGCGAGGACTGGTCCCCGACGCGGTCTTGGATCGCCGCGACAAGATCGGCTTTGCGGGGGATGCCTCGTGGGTCGACGCTCAGCGCGGTGTGCTGGCCGAGCAGATCGCGGCGGCTCCGGATATCGGTTTCCTGGACAAGCGGGCACTCCTTCGGGGTGCGTTCGGACCAGCGGTCAATCGGGTCGCCCCGGACCAGTTATGGCGCGTGTTCAACCTCTACCGATGGGCAGATCTCCTGGGAGTGGACTGCACCTAGGCGGGCACTGCGGCACCGGCAGGTACCTGCGCTCGGGTAATCTGATGATCCAGACCGTCCCGGGCGGCATCACGAGGCGAAGACCGAGGGGCAGGAGAGGGCATGTGCGGGATCTTCGGAATCGTCTCGAACTCCATCGTCTCGCAAAGGGATCTGCGGATCCTCGCCTCCCATGCGGAGCAGCGTGGGAAGGACTCAAGCGGACTCCTCTTGCACGGAGATGCCGGATACCGCGTCATTCGATCGTCGTCGCCGATCAAAGGGCTCCTTGACAGCATCGAGGCGACCACCACCGGCTTCGTCATGGGCCACAGCCGCCTCGTGACGAATGGGCTCGCGGACAATCAGCCCGTCGTGCGGGACGGCGTGTGCGTGATCCACAACGGCATCGTGGTCAACGATGAGGCCATCTGGCCTCGTATCGGCAAGGAGCGGGAGCTGGAGGTCGACTCGGAGGTTATCGCGGCGCTCGCGGCAGAGGTTCTCGATGGCGGTGGAACCGTCGAAGACATATCGACGCGCGTCCTGGAGATGTGCGAAGGCACCGTCGCAACAGCAGTGGCGCTACCCAGCCTTGGCAAGCTCTGCCTGTTCTCCAACAATGGCAGCCTTCACTTGGGGGTCAAGGGAGACAGCACCTGCTTCGCGTCGGAGTCCTTCGCGCTGACGCGGATTGGTTGCACGGATGTGCGCCAGATCAAGGAAGGCGTCGTCCTCGACATTCCCGTAGCTGCGTCGGTGACGGTCGTCGATAGGGCGGACTCCCGAGACAGGAACCTGATCCCGAACCTCGGCACGTGCGCTTCCGAGGAGCGATTGCTGGAAGAGCGGCAATACGAACTGCGCCGATGCACCAAGTGCATCCTGCCTGAGACGATGCCGTTCATTCAGTTCGATCATGATGGTGTCTGCAACTACTGCGCCCACTACACGCCGAGCCGGCTCCGGCCCAAGGAGGAGCTCCTGGAGATCCTCACGCCCTATCGCCGCCCCAATGGCGAGGAATGCATCGTTCCGTTCTCTGGTGGGAGGGACAGTTCGTATGCCCTCCACCTGATAGTCAACGAACTGAATCTTCGGCCGATCACCTACACGTACGACTGGGGCATGGTCACCGACCTCGGGCGTCGCAATATCAGCCGCATGTGCGCACAACTTGGTGTCGAGAACATAGTGGTCGCCGCGGACATCGCGAAGAAGCGTCGGAACATCGCGCTGAATCTGGCTGCCTGGCTCAAGTCTCCGAACCTGGGCATGATCAGCATCCTTACGGCCGGGGACAAGCACTTCTTCCAGCACGTCGAAACCGTCAAGGAGCAGACCGGCATCGAACTGAATCTCTGGGGTATCAATCCCCTGGAGACCACGCATTTCAAGGCGGGCTTCCTGGGCGTCCCTCCGGACTTTGAAGAGACCCGCGTCTACACTCATGGTGTCGCCAAGCAGTTGCGATATCAGTCGCTCCGCCTGCGGGCGATGCTCCACAGTCCCGGGTACTTCAACAGGTCCCTGTGGGACACGCTATCCGGCGAGTACTACCGAAGCTTCCAGGAGAAGTCGCATTACCTGCATGTCTTCGACTACTGGCACTGGGACGAGCGCACGGTCGACGAGTCACTGCAGCAATACGACTGGGAGAAGGCACCTGATACCCAGACGACATGGCGTATTGGTGATGGAACGGCTGCCTTCTACAACTACGTCTACTACACCGCCGCCGGCTTCACGGAGCACGACACTTTCCGCAGCAATCAGATCCGGGAGGGAGACCTCGGGCGCGCAGAAGCGCTGGCCCTGGTAGCCGACGAGAATCGTCCCCGGTACCCCAACATCAAGTGGTACCTCGACGCGATCGGGATGGACTTCCGGGAGGTCATTCAGGTGGTCAACGCAATGCCTCGGCCCACGCCGAGTTCGGCCCTGCTGGCTCCGCGGTAGCGCCGGTGCCCGTAGCGCGTCCACGCGTCCTGCACGCCTCTCTCGTACCAAGGATCAGTCAGGGGATCGCGACCCAACTAGTGCTTGAGAAGAGGGCAGCACGGGACCTTGGTCTTCCCTGGGAGACTGCGCTGTACTCACCGCGGTCCGATCTTGAGCCATTCCCGGAGCCTTTGAACCGAGGGCCGGCATACCTGAAGCAGGCAAGCCGGGCGTCCACTCGCGACCGGCTCCTGACCAACGTGAGGCTCAAGCGCGCCTACTACTCATGGTTGGAACTCATCGAGCCGGAGTTCGATGTGCTGCTCCTTCGGTACAGCGTGCACGACCGGGCGCAGGCGCGTTTCGTACGGGACAGTCACGCTTTCGTTGGCCTCGTTCATCATGCGTTCGAAGTGGACGAACTGAACGCTCTAGACGGATGGGTCGGGAAAGCGCGGTCGCGCCTTGAGGCAAGACTCGGGCCTCGCTCTATCGGCTGTTCTGACGCAATAGTGGGCGTGACACAGGAGATTACCGACCATGAGGTCTCGAGGATCCCTGATGCGCCGAAGCTGACGCTGGTCTACCCGAACGGGGGTGCGGATGACGTGACTCCGATCGCGGATCGTCGATCAGCCACACCGGAGCTGCTGTTCGCCGCCAGCTACTTCTCGCCGTGGCAGGGTCTGGACCTGCTGCTCGGGAGCCTCGGCTCCTGCAACAAGGAGTTCATCCTGCACCTTGCGGGCGAGATGAGCCCTCGCGATGCCGAGGCCGCGGGGCGCGATCCACGTGTCGTGGTGCACGGATCGCTGTCCCCGCAGGAGATGCGCAAGGTGGCGGAGGTCTGCTGGATCGGCGTGTCCTCGCTGGCCATCGAGAGACAGGGCTTCCAGACAGCGTGCCCCCTGAAGGTGAGGGACTACTTGGCGATGGGGCTGCCGGCTGTGGGCAATCACCTCGAGGTCTTCCCCGAGGCCTTCCCGTTCTACGCCAGGAGGGCTCCGGACGCCTGCTCGCTTCTGGAAGCTGCCCATCAATGGAGAGCCGTATCCCGCTCAGAGGTAGCCACGACGTCGCATCCCTACATCAGCAAGAAGTTGATTCTCCAGGCCTTCTACGACGAACTGGCCCAGGCGTGGAGCAACGGTGAAGGGCGGCATTGAGGTGCCCGGCGCCGGACCCGTGACGGAGGCAATGCGTCCCCGTGTGCTGCTTTTCACCGACACATACCCCGTTGCGGGCGCGGAGGATCCCTTCCTTGCGGTCGAGGTACGCGAGTTGGCCAGGCGCCTTGACCTAGTGCTCATCCCGACGACCCATGCACGAGGGCTGCTGAGCCCGGTGCCGACAAATGTCGCTTTCGAGGCGGGGCTCGCTGAGTACCTCATGAGCATCAGGGGTCGCGTCGCGGGACTGCTTCGAACCTTGTTCCATCCCGGGACATACAGGGAGGTTGCATCCTTCCGTTCCCGCGCAATTGATCCTCGAGTGGTGACTGCCGTCGTGGTCCGGGGCTCCCGGATGTTCGGTACTCAGAGGTGGTTGCGCCGGTACCTGGTTCAAGCTCGGCCAGTTGTCGCGTACACCTGGTGGGCGTCATCTGCGGGGTACGGTGTGGCGCGCGCGGCGAGTGATGTCGGCATCCCCAGCGTCACCAGGATCCATGGATACGAGCTCTATCCGGAGCAGGACCGATTGGGACGAATCCCGTTCCAGGAGAGCGGGCTTGCCCGGTTTGATGCCGTGTACTCGGTCTCCCGGGCCGGAGCCGAGTACTTGGCCGGGGAGTACCCGTCCCTCGCCCCGCGGCTGCATGTGGCTCGCCTCGGCATTGATGCTTGGCCGCTGCTGGGGAGGCCGTCGACGGATGGGATCTTCCGCATCCTCAGTTGCTCGTCTTGTGTCTCGATCAAGCGAGTCGATCTGTTGGCGCGGGCCATGGCTACGCTCCTCCACGAGCACCCCGAGGTCGACTTCAGGTGGACTCACATCGGTGCCGGGCCGACACTCGCGGGCGTTCAGCAGATCGTGAACTCCGAAACCGGCCTCTCCGAGCGGTGCACCTTTACCGGCGTGCTGACAGGGTCAGCAGTCCGCCAGCTCATGGCAAGCGAGCCGTTTGATGCCTTCGTGAATGCGAGTTCATCTGAAGGCCTGCCCGTGACGCTCATGGAAGCGTCCAGCAATGGAATGCCATTGATCGCGACGTCCGTCGGCGGGAACCCTGAGATCGTGAATGACGTCAACGGCCGCCTCATCGAGGCGAATCCCGAACCGCACACGGTCGCAGACGCTCTCGTGCAGGTCCGGCTCCTTTCCTTGGGCGCACGTGATGAGATGAGGGCGGCCAGCTTCAGAACCTGGGAGGCGTCCTTCGTGGCGCGGAACAACTACTCCGAGTTCGCGCGGGTGCTGGAAGATCTCTGGAGCGAGACCACGTAGTAGGGGGCCAGCCGGATCCCCTCGCGGCCGAGAACTCTGATTGCGGCATTGAGTGACCTTCGCACAACGTCCTGACCGAGCGCGCCTGCGAGGGCGTAGCGGCCAACGCTCACATGTGCCACGAGACCAGCCTGTCTCGACATCTCGCGGATCTGATCGAAGGTCAGGAGCTGCTCGCACCAGTTGCCCGTCTTTGGGTCGCATGTGTTGGTCGGATGCGCAGGGTGGTAGGCGGGTCGTCCAGCCAGGTATGGCTGGACGACCAGACGTTCGATGTCGCCAGCCATGAGTCCCCTGGAACGATGCGCCAGCTCGTCGATGGTCGAGTCGTCGAGGTCCGGCGCAGCGGCCCGAACAATGCCGCGCCTGATGTCGAGATAGGCGGCCACGGAGTCCCGATCCTTGTGCCCGAATTCCGGTTGCTGAGCTTCATGCTCGACGGCGATCTGCACCGCCCTTACTTGGCGAACGTAGCGAGGGTTGTATCCGTTCGCCCCCGACGCGTAGGTGAGATGAAGGCGTGGGTAGCGCAATCCAGCCATCGCCTGCAGATGCGCCGGAACGTCATAGATGTGCTCGATGACGTCGTAGGACACGATTCTGTCAACATCGTCAGTATCGGCGTTCAGTTGTGCAACCAGGTCATCTGAATCGGCGCAGATGATGCGCGGAACCTGCAGGCCAACGGCACGTGCGATCTCGGTGACGTCATGGCAGGACACGTCGTAGATGTCGCTATAGGTCACATGACCGACCCCGGACTCGATGGCCAGCAGTGCCTGCAGACCTGTGCCGCCGCCTAGTTCGACCATGCGCATCGATCCCAAGTCCGAGTTCCAGTCAGCCGTGGCAAGGGACAGCACTTGAGCGAACGTTCCCACATACGCCGATGACCGCAGCTGATCGGCGAGGTACCGACGGGTGTAGTCGCTGACCGCAAGACGGGACAGGTCGACAGCTCGGATCTTGGCGAGGAGGCGCCGTTGGCCTTCGGCAAACGCGAGCTCGTGGCGGCTCAGGGCTTCCTCCGGGATGAGGTCTTGGACAGGACAGGCACCGGGCTAGCCTTGGAGACGTCGACCGCCGTGCCGCTGGTAGCGTACCGATGGACTTTCTGAGGCGCCTGAACGGACCTCGCCGGCTGACGCAGGCGAATCGAGCGGGGACGGATGGAGTGAACATGATCCACTCGACCGCCGAGGTGTCTGACGACGCCGTGGTCGGCGAGGGCGTGTCGATCTGGCAACTGGCGCACGTTCGCGAAGGCGCGACTATTGGCTCGGAAACCATCATCGGGCGTGGTGCGTACATCGGGCCTGGGGTCGTGATCGGCGTCCGCTGCAAAGTCCAGAACTACGCCTTGGTCTACGAACCGGCCGTTCTCGGGGACGGCGTCTTCATCGGTCCCGCAGTGGTGTTGACGAATGACACCCGCCCGCGGGCCGTGAATCCAGATGGATCCCTCAAGTCCGGCTCAGATTGGACCGCCGTCGGGGTCAGAGTCGCCGCTGGGGCCTCCATTGGTGCCAACGCCACGTGCGTGGCACCGGTCCGCATTGGCCGGTGGGCGATGGTCGCGGCGGGCTCCGTCGTGGTGAGCGATGTCCCGGACTTTGCGCTGGTCGCAGGCAATCCGGCCCGCCGGATCGGCTGGGTCGGGCGGACGGGCGAGCGACTCATCGAGGACGGCCCGGCCCGCTACACCTCTCCGATGACCCATCACTCATACCGCGTCACTAGTGACGGCGTCCTGGTCGAGGATCAACAATGATCCCGGCGGCCCGGCCGGTCATTGGCGCCCAGGAGCGCGCCGCGGTCGACCGGGTTCTCGCGTCTGGCCTTCTCGCTCAGGGTCCCGAGGTGGCCGCCTTCGAGGCCGAGTTCTCTTCGGTCGTGGCCGACCGAATCTGCGTTGCGGTGAACTCCGGTACCTCGGCATTGCACCTGGCCCTGCTCGCGGCAGGCATCGGTCCGGGGGACGAGGTCATCGTCCCGTCATTCACCTTCGCCGCTACCGCCAACGCGGTGGCACTCACCGGTGCGGTACCGGTGTTCGCCGACATCGAACCGAGGCACTTCTGCCTTGACCCGGCAGCCGTCGAGGCCGCCATCGGGCCGCGCACTCGGGCAGTGATGCCCGTGCACCTCTACGGCCATCCATCGGATCTGCGCCGCCTCAGGGAGATCTGCGAGCGCCACGACCTTCTGCTCTTCGAGGATGCCGCTCAAGCCCATGCTGCGTCGATGGACGGAGTCCCGGTCGGGGCATGGGGTATTGCCGGATCGTTCTCCTTCTACCCGACCAAGAACATGACGACAGGCGAAGGCGGCCTCGTCGCCACCGCTGATGAGGGGCTAGCAAGGAAGATCCGGCTGCTACGGAACCAGGGACAGGAACGCAGGTACGAGAACGAGATCGTGGGGCTCAACAATCGGATGACCGACATTCACGCAGCCATCGGCCGGGTGCAGTTGCGCCAACTCGCCGGTTGGACGGCTGACCGCCAGGCGAACGCCCGGTTCTTCGACGAGTACCTCGAGGGCGTGGTGACACCGGCTGTCGCTGACGGTGCGGCGCATGTGTACCACCAGTACACGATCAGGGTGGTCGGGCTCGATCGAGACGAGTTTGCCGCGCACCTCGCGGCCAAGGGAGTCGGGACCGGCGTGTACTACCCCATACCGAACCATCGGCTGCCTGCCTTCGCGCGAGACGTCGACCTTCCAGAGACTGAGCGCGCCGCCCTTGAATGCCTCTCGCTGCCGGTCTACCCGAGCCTGACCGAGGCCGAGCGCGAGCAGGTCGCGACCGCCGTCAACGACGTCGCTGCGGCAGGATCCTGACGTGGCGAATCTGCGCGCGGGGCTCGTCGGCCTAGGGGTCATGGGCCGGCATCACCTTCGCCTCCTGAACGCGCTCGAAGGAGTCGATTTCGTCGGCGTGGCGGACCCAGGGGTGGAGGACGCGGACCTCGTCTCGACCCGTTTTGACTCACTCGCGGCGTTGCTGGCCGCTGGCCTCGACTACTGCGTGGTGGCAGTACCTACGGCCCTTCACGTGGAGGTGGGGCTGCGACTGGCAGAAGCGGGGGTGCATGCGCTTGTCGAGAAGCCACTGGCATTCGAGCCGAAGGCGGCAGAGCAACTCGCCGAGGCATTCGCGGCCCGTGGGCTTGTCGGGGCCGTAGGTCACGTCGAGCGTTACAACCCGGCGTTGCAGTCGGCCCGAGCCAGGATCGCGAATGGCGACCTCGGGGCGGTGTACCAGGTGGCAACTCGGCGCCAGGGGCCGTTCCCGGCGCGGATCGCCGACGTCGGCGTGGTCAAAGACCTTGCCACACACGACATCGACCTGACCTCGTGGGTCGTCGAGGCCGCCTACCAGTCGGTGTTCGCGCAGACAGCACACCGGTCGGGTAGGCAGTTCGAGGACCTCGTGTCGGTGACCGGCATGCTCGATCGCGGAATCGTGACCAGCCACCTGGTGAACTGGGTATCGCCCTTCAAGGAACGGGTGACCGTGATCTCAGGGGAGTTGGGCGCATTTGTCGCCGACACCCTCAGTGCTGACCTGACCTTCTACGCAAATGGCCTCGTGCCGACCGAGTGGGATGAGGTGGCGAACTTCCGGGGGGTCCGCGAGGGAGACGTCATCCGTTATGCCATTGCCAAGCCCGAGCCACTGCGCCTGGAGCACGAGGCCTTCCGAGACGCCGTGCTCGGCAAGCGATCGGACATCGTGACCATGGAGCAGGGCGTCGCGGTCACCCGGATCGCCGATGCCATCCTGCGCAGCGCGGAATCCGGCGCCTCTGTGCGGGTGGCAGGCTAGCCCCATGCGCATCGCCGTCATCGGCCTGGGGAAGATCGGCCTGCCGCTGGCCGTCCAGTACGCCGGGCTCGGGCACTCGGTCGTGGGTGCTGACATCAACCCGGACGTGGTAGCGCTGGTCAAGGACGGACGCGAACCATTCCCGGGCGAGCACGATCTCGCCCGACGCCTCACTCTCGCGGCGGAGTCGGGCGTGCTGCAGGCGACGGTGTCAACGGAGGACGCCGTGGCACGGAGCGACGCAGTTGTCGTGGCGGTCCCCGTGATCATCGGCAGCGGCGGAGAGCCGGACTTCTCGTTCATGGACGGTGCCGTCAAGGCGATCGGAGGGGCGGTTCACGCCGGCACGCTGGTCTGCTTCGAGACGACGGTGCCGATCGGCACCACGCGAAACCGGTTCTCCCCCGCCATCGAGCATCGATCGGGCCTGGTCGAAGGCCGGGATCTCTTCACGGTGTTCAGTCCCGAACGGGTCCTCACCGGCCGGGTCTTCTCGGACCTGCGCCGCTATCCCAAGCTCGTCGGCGGGCTGACGCCGACCGGCGCCGCTCGGGGCTGCGCGTTCTACGAGTCCGTGCTGGAGTTCGATCCGCGCCCGGACCTGCCTCGCCCGAACGGCGTCTGGGACCTCGGCTCGGCCGAGGCGGCGGAGTTCGCGAAGCTCGCGGAGACCACCTACCGCGACGTGAACATCGCGTTGGCCAACACGTATGCCGCGTACGCGGAGTCCCAGGGGATCGATGTCTATGCGGTCATCGAGGCCTGCAACTCCCAGCCGTACAGCCACATCCACCAACCGGGAGTGGCCGTCGGGGGGCACTGCATCCCGGTGTATCCCCACCTGTACCTGAGCAATGACCCCACGGCCGACCTGGTGCGTACCGCACGGGCGGTGAACGACGCGGTACCGGCGCGCGTAGTAGAGCGGCTGTCGACCGAGATCGCCGGGCTGGCGGGCAAGACCGTGGCCGTGCTCGGCGCCGCCTACCGCGGCGGCGTCAAGGAGACGGCCTTCTCGGGTGTCTTCCCGCTTGTCGAGGCGCTCGTGGATCACGGCGCCCGGGCCGTCGTGCACGATCCCCTGTTCTCGGACGAGGAGTTGCTCGGGCTGGGGCTGACCGCCTTCCACGCCGGCGAGCCCGCCGATGCAGCCATCGTGCAGGCGACTCACGCCGACTACCAGGACTGGGGCCCTGACCAGGTGCCCGGAATCACCTGCCTCATCGACGGCAGGGCGTGGACCGATCCCGTGCGCTGGCCCGGTGTCCGGCACCTGGTCATCGGTCGATGAGCAGGCCCGTCCGCGTCGTCGAGGTCATCGCCCGCATGAACGTCGGCGGTCCGGCCATCCTGCTGGCGTCCATGCAGCAGCGACTCGACCCCGCCTCCTTCGACGTGCGGCTGCTCACGGGCTACTGCGCCGACGATGAAGCGGACTACCTGGAGACCATGGCGCCGCACGTCCCGGTCGAACGGATCGATGGCCTGGGCAGGTCGATCAGGCCAGGCTCCGATGTGGCCAAGGTGCGCCTCCTCGCCGAACGCTTCCGCCAATTGCGGCCCGACATCATCCACACGCACACCGCGAAGGCGGGGGTCGTCGGCCGGGTAGCGGCGAAGCTGGCTCGGGTCGACGCGAGGCTGGTCCACACCTATCACGGGCACCTCCTGCACGGGTACTTCTCGCCGACCAAGACCAAGGGCGTGGTGGCCATCGAACGGGCACTGGCCCGCGTCACGGACCGGCTCGTCGCCGTGGCGCCCGGGGTCCGCGACGACCTCCTGGCCGCGCACGTCGGCAGGGCCGGCCAGTACCGCGTCATCGGCCCGGGCGTCGAGCTGCTGCCCTTGGCCGGACGCGAGGAGGCGAGGACGGCACTCGGCCTGCCGTTCGATGCGCCCGTGATCTCCATGATCGGGCGACTGACGGGCATCAAGCGTCCCGACCGGTTCGCGGAAGCGGCCGCGCTGGTGCACGCGCGGCGCCCGGATGCCGTGTTTGCGGTGGCCGGGGCCGGCGATCGGGAGAGTGACCTTCGCTCGCGCGTCTCCGGGCTGCCGGTCACCCTGTTGGGCTGGCGATCCGACGTCGAGACGGTCCTCGCTGCGAGCGATGTCGTCGTCCTGACCAGCGACAACGAGGGCACCCCGCTGAGCCTGATCCAGGCCGGGCTGGCGGGGCTGCCGGTCGTGGCGACCGATGTCGGGGCCGTGCGCGACGTCGTCGAGGATGGGGTGACCGGCAATTTGTGCGGAGCCGACTCGTTGGCGGTGGCCGACGCGATCTGCGGGATCCTGGACGATCCCGCGACCGCTCGGCGGATGGGCGGGGCGGCCCAACGGCTCATGGCCGAGCGATTCAGCATGGCCTCGATGATCCGAGCGCACGAGGCGCTCTACGAGGAGCTGGCCGGGCGTTCATGAGCGTGGACGCCCGCCCGTGCGGCGTCCGTCGGCGGCGCAGGCCTGTGGAAGGATGTGGGCGGCCGCAGCAGAGGGGATCAGCGTGACGAAGTACCTGATTACCGGGGGAGCCGGCTTCATCGGCTCTCACGTGGTGGACACGCTGGTTGCCCGGGGCAATACCGTGATCGTGCTCGACGACCTCTCCACGGGCAGGCACGACAACATCCGCCAGCACGCGGGTGGCACCGAGGTGGAGTTCGTTCTGGGGTCCATCCTCAACGAGGCCCTCGTCGACGACGTCGTGCGGCGTGCCGACGTCGTCCTGCACCTCGCGGCCGCTGTGGGCGTCAACCTGATCGTCGATCGCCCCCTGGAGAGCCTGGCGACGAACATCCGGGGTTCGGAGATCGTCCTGGAGAAGTGCCACAAGTACGGCCGCAAGGTCCTCGTGACGTCGACCAGCGAGATCTACGGGAAGAACACCTCCGATGCGCTCAACGAGGAGGATGACCGGATCCTGGGCTCGCCCCTGAAGACCCGCTGGTCCTACAGCGAGGCCAAGGCGATCGAGGAGGTCCTCGCCCATGCCTACTGGCGCGAGAAGGGCCTGCCCACCGTCATCGTCCGGCTCTTCAACACGGTCGGCCCTCGGCAGGTGGGCCACTACGGCATGGTCGTGCCGCGGCTGGTCGAGCAGGCCCTTCGGGGGACCCCGATGACCGTGTTCGGCACGGGCGAGCAGACCAGGTGCTTCGGGCATGTCACCGATTCCGTCGCTGCCCTGTTGGGGCTGGTGGACTCCAAGGAGGCCGAGGGACGTGTCTTCAACGTCGGTGCCCGTCATGAGATCTCGATCCGCGGCCTGGCCGAGCTGATCAAGGGCATCACCGGTTCCACGAGCGAGATCGTCCTGATCCCCTACGACGAGGCGTATGAGGCCGGCTTCGAGGACATGCAGCGCCGCCGTCCGGACACGACCCGCATCCACGAGCTGCTCGGATGGGAGCCTCGCCACTCCCTCGAGGAGATCGTTCGCGACGTCGCGCGCGATGTCGAAGGACGCCTCTCCGCGTGAACCCCTGGCTCGTCGCGGCCGTCCTGGTGGGCAGCGGGATCCTGTCCTGGGCAGTGGTGTCCGTGAGCATCCGCGTGTCGCACCGGCTGGCCGTCTACGACCACCCGGATGCCGACCGCAAGACGCAGGACCACCCGATCCCCAAGCTGGGCGGCGTGGCGGTCGCGGGGGCGTTCACGCTCGTGGTGGCGATCATGCTGCTCGGCACCGGCCGGACCGCCCAGCTGAGCCTGGCCCTGGCCGTGCTCATCCCGGGCCTGGTAGCCGCGATGATTGGGTTCCTCGACGACCGGCAGCACCTCAACCCGTATCTGCGCCTCATCCTGCAGGCGGGGGTGGGTGTGCTCGCCTGGGTGCTCGGGACCCGGCTCAGTGTGACCGGCGTGGTGGTGGTCGACGCGGCGATCCTCGTCCTTTGGGTCATGGTGATCGTCAACGGGACCAACCTGCTGGACAACTCCGACGGGCTCGCCGGAACCACGGTCCTGGTCTCGGCGGCCGGGGCGAGCCTCATCGCCGCGATGTACGGGCAGGTCCTCGTGAGCCTCATGGGGGCCGCCCTGGTGGGCGTCGCGGCCGGCTTCCTGTGGCACAACTGGTTCCCGGCGAAGGTCTACATGGGGGATGCGGGCGCGTACTTCCTTGGCACGCTGCTCGCCCTGCTGACCGTCCGCCTGCGCCCGGAGAGCGCCCCCGCTGTGGTCGGCGTGGCCATCGCGGTCCTACTGGTCCTTCTCCCGCTCGTCGACACGACGTACGTCGTGCTCAAGCGCTTCCGTGCCGGCATCCACCCCTTCACGGCCGGCCGAGACCACATGAGCCACGTGCTTCAGGACCGGGGGAGGTCGGTTCCCGGGTCCGTCCTCACCCTCCAACTGGTGGGGCTGGCTGGAGTGGTTGCCGCGGTGATCCTTGGAGCGCGCTACCGCTGACGGTTGTCAGCCTCGTGTCCAGGACCACCCTGGCCATAGCCAGCAGCCACGCCACCGTGACCACCGCTCCGATCGCCATCGTCACCGTGGGGCTTGGGCCCCAGGACCACCACCACATCGGCGGGTCCGCGATGCCGGTCCAGCTATGCGTCTGCCCGTAGATGTAACGGGTGACCGTGGCCATCAGTGCGGCGATGTCTGCCACGGCTAGCAGGGCGACCAGAAGCGCGGCCTGGCCGCGGTTGACCGGGCCTAGTCGACGTGGGAACGCCATCGCTGCGACACCGACGGCGACGACGACGAGCGCCAGGAAGTAGCGAGGCTGCAATGACTGGATCGGCTGGAAGGCGACCAGGCCCCGCATGACCAGCAGCTGTGCCACCAGTGTCCCGAACAGCAGGGCGAGAGCGGTCAACTTGCGCGAGCTGTGGCTCCTGAGCCCCAGGAAGATGACGCCCGCGACGCACGCGAGCACGAGCAGGGACGAGAGCTCAGGGTTCTGGACGTCGAGGGAACCCACTCCGTAGGAATAGCCCGACCACGAGAAGCCTGGGATCTGGGAGTCGTTCGACGACGTTCGCTGCGCCCAGTACGAGACCTGACCGCCCACGATTCCGGACAGGAAGGTGGGCAGCTCGACGAGCATTCTGAGCACTGCGTTCGGCTGGTCCATCTCGGGGTTCCCGGGCGGGAACACGAGATCCAGCGAGGCGTAGCGACCGACATTGAAGGCGGCGGCGATCGCGACGAGGGGGATGGCCAAAACGGCCAGCCACAGGAGCCTGACGCGGCCACGCAGGTGCGGCCAGGCGAGGAGGACGGCGGCGGCCGTCGATGCCGCCAGCACGATCGCGCTGTCGCCGCGAGCGCTGAGCGCGATGGCAGCGCAGACCCCGGCCCCGGAGAATGCGACCAGTGCGCGGCGAGATCGGTAGGAAGCCTGGGTCAGCCCCGTATACAGGAACGCCCAGAACATGGCACCGCCGGTGATGGCCCATGCACTTGGGTTGACGGACGCGATGAAGAAGATGCCGGTGGGCACGAGGCATGCCATCCAGGCGAGGGCCCAGGCCCGGCGGGCGACCGGCCGAGCGACGGCCAGGAGCAGTGCCATCAGCGCCGCTGCGATAGCAACGTTGAAGCCGCGCATGATGAGTACCGACTTGCTGATATCCGGGCCGACGAAGGCACGCATGGTCGCGTAGTAGACGGGGGGGTACTTGATCTCGCCGCGGTTGACCTCGTTGGTCTGCACCATGTCCTCGGTGAGGGCGTAGACGCAACTGGCGTTCTCGTTGCCGAGCTGCGCCATGCACGAAGCGTTGGCGACCCGGTCGGGGACCTCGACGACGCCAGGGATGTCGGAGATGGTGCACGAGTCCGAATCCCCCCAGGCGCACCAGATCGATGTCAGGTGGAACCCCTCGTCTGCTGCGGCGCCGACGGGTGAGGAGAACGCCCACACCCAGCCGAGCAGCAAGAAGGCCAGTGCGGGCAGGGCTACGGGGGAGTACGTGCGCACTCGACCTGAGACGTCCGTCGGCACCGGGTCAGCATAGTCGTGGGTAGAGTGAGCGGACCCCGGCGCTGGAGGATGACGGCAGTTGAACGTGACTCCTAGGGAGCCCGCTGACCTCATCGACCGGCTGGCGGCGTTCGGCGCCTGGCTGGCCGCGCGCCCCGCAGCCCTCGTCGTGAGCGTCCTCATCGCTGCCAGCCTGCTCAAGTCTGGGTTCGTCGTGTGGAACTGGTTCGAGCTGTCGCCGATGCTCCTGACCAACTGGGGCGCACCGGACAACTCATTCCAGGCGAACATCCTCTTCAACGCGCTCGGAACTGCGTGGGCCGCAGTGGGCTTCGATACGACGAGCATGCCGTGGCTGCTGTCCCAGGTGGTGCTGGTTGTCGCGGTCATCGTGACGCTGTCCGTCCTGCTGCTGCGCCGGACGCGCACGGAGAGCGACTACCTCGCCCTCGCGGTGGTGCTGTCCAGCGGAATCGCTGCGGTGCTGTGGCGGGAGATCGGCCGCTACGACTCGTTGTTCATCCTCGGCATCGCGGTTGCCACCCTGGTCGCGAGGCAGTGGCTGTCGTGGCTGGGCGCCGTCGTCGCGGCCCTTGCCTCGCCTGAGCAACTCCTCGTCGCCGCGGTCATCCTCCTGATGGTCGCGATCACGCCGCCCTTCCGCGAGTGGCGACCCCTCGCCGTACGCCTCCTGGTCGCGTCGGTAGCCGTCCTCGTCGCGATCCAGGTCTGGTTTGCCGTCGCCGGGGATCCCTACAAGACGCGGATCGGGATCCTGCTGCCCTTCATCTCCGGCGAGAAGATCGATGGTGCCACGGCGTACGACCCGAGCCAGGGGTTCGTACGGTTCACCATCGAGAAGGCGATGGTCACGCTCCAGGCCGGCCCCTCGCTGGTGTGGAGCTACCTCGGGGCCTCCGTCCTTGTGCTCGTCCTGTGCCTGCTGCTCGTGCGCACCTGGTGGATCGCGGCCTATGTAGTCCTCGTCGTCACCGCTGTTCCCCTCACCGTCTCGACTCTGTTCGGCGAGGACCGTACGCGCGATCTGGTCATGATCTGCGCGCCCGCGATCCTGGCGATCGCGATCGTCGGCAGCCGGACCATCGGGCAGCTTGCTCGGCGGCTGCCTGGCGGCGCCACGCCCTGGCTCGCGTGGGCGGCCGTCATCGTGACGCTCATCCCGCTGACCTACTTCTACCTCGACGCGGAGGAGCCGTTCCACTGGCTCAAGGAACTCCTCATCTCGATCAACAACGGGGTGCCGTTCCCGCAGGACGGCTCGCCGCGCTGACGTCAGAGGTGATGCCGGTGACGAATCGCGTCAGGGGTCGACGGTGCCCCGCACGATCCACGCCTCCTGGGGAAGCGAGCCCGAGCCGGTGATGACCCGCCGGTAGCTCGCGGCCACATGGCCCATCCCTTGAGTGATGACGGGGAACGAGCGCGGGTGACGGGTCGAGTATCGGGCAAGCCAGGCAGCCAGATGGAGGTCCTCCAGGCGCGCGGATCTGCCGTAGCTCGCTCGGTCCGAGTTTGGCCGGCCATAGACAATCGACACCGGTTCGTCGAACTCGGCGACCGTCAGGGTGCCCGGGTCGGCCGCTGTTTCCATCTCGATGCGCATCGGACCGCGCTTGGCAAGGCGCGTGGTCGCCAGGCGCTGATGGCTGCGGAATGGTGCGACCGAGCCGCTCATCTGCATGTACGTGGGCTGGCGCAACTGCCGCGCGATCCAGTCCGCGACAGGCAGCCGGGTAGGGCCGGGGACCGGGAACGAGGTCCAGCTCTCCAGCGGCTCGTCCCACGGGCCGTCGAAGAGTTCGTCAGCCTGCTCATGGCGCATCGCCCACGGGCCGAAGTAGGCGGTGCCATTCTCGAGCGGCCAGTTGCCGTGCTCGTCCACGATCCGGTCGATGCCGGGCTTGCGCACCTGGTCGTCGTACGCGAGCCAGTAGATCCAGTCCTGCTGGCGCGTGCCCGTACGCTCGGCGTAGGAGATCCAGAACCGCTGGTGGTCCATGGTCTTCAGTTCCACGCCCGAGCAGATCAGCTCGATCTTGCTGGGCTCGCCGCAGTCAGACCTGTCCTGCAGGTACGCCTGGGCAATGTGCATGTCATCGCCGTCGTTCGGTCCCGTGACGCTGATGATCACTCGGCCGAAGTGGTGCTCGGAGGCTCCGATGGACTCAAGCGCACGCACGAAGCGGGCGCCCCCGCGGTACACGAGGGCCACGAGGATCGGCTGAATAGGGGCTGGTGTCATGCCATCACCGAGTCGTACAGGGCCAGATACCCGGCCACCACAGTCTCGGGTGACCAGGTTCGCACGGCGCGTGCTCGGGATGCCGTTGACCAGCGTCGATCGCCCCGGGAGTCCTCGAGGCTCCATTGGAGTCCCGTGGCCATGTCGTCGAGGTCAAAGGGGCTGGCCAGGTAACCGGTCACCCCGTGCTCGACGATGTCGGGCAGCCCTCCGATGCGGAAGGCGACCACGGGCCTGCCACTGGTCTGCGCCTCCATGGCTACCAGCGGCATGTTGTCCTCGCGGCTGGGAACGGCCACGACGTCGGCGGCCGCGTACGTCTCGCGCAGGGCGGCGTCCCCGGCCACATGGCCCAACCAGACGATGGGCATCCCCGCGGCTGACGTCGAGTCGGGTGCCGCTGGCCCGGCTACAGCGACGAGGAGGTCCGGGTACGCCTCCTGCACATGCGGGAGGGCACCTCGTAGGAGGTCCCAGCCCTTGCGGTCGTCCGTTATGCCACCAGAGCTCATGAACAGCACGACGGGGCGATGTGCCGGAAGGGCGAGCCGACTCCGTGCCTGCCTCTGATCGGCGGGCTGGAACGCGGTGGAGTCGATCACGTGCGGTATGCGGGTCACGGGCCAGCCCTGGAAGAGTGCGCTGGCCTCGACGCGATCGTGCATCCACGTGCTGGCGGCTACGACATGCATCGGCCGCGTCCACATGCGGGACTTGCGCTCCCAGGTGAGGCGGTCGAGATCGATCCCGGAGTCGCCGGGAGAGCGGTTCTCACGTGTGTAGCCCGCCCGCCATCGCGCGTCTGCCGTATCCGCGCCGTAGTGCTCGGTACCCGAGAAGGGCCACATGTCGACGAGGGACCACACGATCGGCTTCGTGATCCGGCCGATCTCGCGGACGGACAGGAAGCCGTCGGTGACCCAGTGCAGGTTGACGATGTCCGCGCCCGAGGCGTTGATCCAGTCTGCGCTCAGGGCACCGAAGCGCGCCGGCGAGCGCCAGGCGTCGTTTGCCGACCGTTGCAGGCGCCAGGTGACCCGGTCGAGCTCGCTGGCAGCGCGGAAGCGGGGCTGGCTTACCTGGTGAACCGTCGGGTCGCCCGTGCCGGAGCGGCCGACGAGGAGCCGCGACTCGATACCACTGTCGACCATCGCCCTGTGCAGGGCGTAGGCGGCGCGGGCCGCGCCCCCATTAGTGTCGTAGGTGCTGAGGTGGAGGACGCGCGGCGGCACGAGGTCACGCTATACGGCATCTCGTCCGGCTCAATCGAGCGGCCGTGCGCTTCCCTCACGCTGGTCGGGGTCCGCCTGGCCCCTGCAGCCAGCTGGCTCTAGTAGTTGTCTCGGCCCGCTCCTGGAGGGTTGGTTTGCGGCATGTTGTCTGTCTGGACTCCCTGCAGTGTGGGATTCGTGTCGAACGCCGCCCTCGCGTACGCACGGACGCCCTCGAAGTAGGTGGCTGCGCCAGGCGTCGCTCCAGGGACCAGTGCCAACTGAGGACCTTCTTCGCACTGGTCCATTTGGGCGGCGGTCAGATGGGCCGGCTTCAGCCACTTTCGACATAGCGCGGCAAGGTCATCCTTGAACTTCGAGTCCACCTCCGAACGGGTCCACTCGCGGAAGTCGATGATCCCGCCGTTCCGGAATGGGTCCTTCACCGTGATGCCGGCGTACCCGGCGTCATGCTGGTTGCACGCTGTGCGGAACTCCACCTTCCAGCCGTGGTACTCCTGTGAGTCGAGAAGCCAGTTCTGGACCATTGCAGCCCACTCGCCCCACTGGGCACCCCCGCAGCCATTCGCTGTCGCCGGAAGCTGTCGGAGAAGAACCTCGATTGCGACCCATCCGCATGCGCTGTAAGGGGCATTGTCAGAGCGGTTTCCTGCAGCGTCCTCTGCCCACATGCAGAGATAGAAGGGTCCTGGCCATCCCGAAACCGCTCCTACGGTCCCTTGCATGAGCTTGCCGGTCGCATTCACCAGCCCCTTGGAGGCCTCGGAGAACCCTTCGACCACGGTGCCGTTCGAGTACAGCGCTATGTTCAGCTGGGCCTCGCCGCTGTCATCGGAGACGCTCCAACGGACCTTGAACTCCTTTCCCGCCCGGATCGGCCGATCTGGTACCTGGAGGGTGATCTCGGGAGGAGACGTGTCGGCCGCCCGGTGGAGGGTGGCACAGCCGGCGTCGGCGCAGAGCCGCAACGAGTACGTCCCGTCCTCGTTGTCGGTCAGGTTCCATGTCGCAGCCATGGGCAACTCCCCGCAGTTGGCGAAGTCCACTCCGATGTGTGTGCCCGAATAGCTGCCACCGCTGCCGTGGAGCGTCCAGATCCTTTGACCGACCGGGTGAGTGCACTGGTTGAACGAGGTGGCCTGCGTGACGATGCCCGTGTAGTCGCTGCCCGATCCGGTCACGTGGATGACACCGCCTTGGTATGCCCAGTCACCGACTATCGGATCCACCTGAGTGGCCGTCGCGACGGGGCTCGGGGGGACTTGCCCCGGCGCAGGGCCAGCGCCGATCAGCCCAATCATGAGGGTCACCACCGCGGTCCCCGCAAGGGCTGCAAATGGATGTTTCCGGCGAGTGATCATGGCGGCCTCCGGCGATCGTGACGCAGGCAGAGTTGTGCGGCTTCAACGGTAGTACTGCACCGGGGACGAACCCGCTTTATGAACGTTGCCCCTGCGCTCTGGGCGGGCAGTCGTCTGCCCGGAAGCCCCAAGGCCTCGCGGCCGCCCGGGCCTAGCTCCCCGGCGGCGTACAGACCAAGACGTTGGCGCTGGTGAACAGCACGTCCTCGCATCGATCGAGGTAGATCGAGGGATCCGGCCTCGCATGCTCGGTAAGCGCCCGCACGGAGGTGAACACGAGCAGCGCCGGGTGGTCGCGTGCACCTGGCTGGTAGGGAAGGCCAGTCAGGACGGCGAACTCGGGGTTGGTCCAGAAGTCATCGATGGGAAGCGTGGCCGTTTCCGCCGCGATAACCTTTGCCGCCGCCCGTTGGTCGCTCAGCAGCACCGCCCCAGAATCGTTTCGCGCGATGCGCTGCCCCTGCCACGCGGTCGCGAGCATGACGAGCACGATGGCCGCCAGGGGCAGTCCCACAAGAGCCATGTGGAGCCTGTCCGCGGATTGCCGGCGTAGCGAGAAGGGGATGCACACGAGGGCCGCCGTGATCATGCTTAGGCCCAGGATGAATGCCGGGATGGCCGGTCTCGTGCTTGGCTGTGACGAGGTGAGCAGCCACCAGAGGAAGAAGCTCCCTGCGGCCGCCCCCAGGCTCATGAGGGCGATCGCGGAGGTGCGCGAATCGTCCTCCCTACGATCACGCGAGCCGTCGAGGAAGGGGGCGGCGAGATAGCCAGCGACGGTCAAGGCAACCAGCGCGGCGCACACGAGGATGCCGGGTCCGGACATCAGCCCGGTCAGCGAAGCGAGCTTCGCCAGCGTGGCGTTAGGCGCGTCCGGCGGCGCCACGGTGTTGAACGCGTTCCAGGCGCGCACGAGCGCGAGGTTGTCGGAGTAGCCGGCAAGTCCGAGGACGACGAGCTTGTATGCCTCGAAGACGATGGTTGGTAGCACGACGCCGGGCAACACGAGTAGGAGGCTTCGCCGGCTCGGCGCACGATGGGCCAGCCAGTTGAGCACGGCCCAGGTCGCGAAGAGGGCGATCACGGCGATGGCGAAGTTCAGCTTGACCTGGATCGCCAGGCCGCCGGCGAGGCCGGCCAGGACGTATCGATCTCGGGTGAGCAGCACTGCCGCGAGGGCGACGAGTGACAAAGCGGCGATCTCCCCGACGAACCGGCCGGGCATGAGCGATCGGTTGGCGAGGTCGGGTAGGAGGATCGGCAACAGGAGGGGGCCGGTGAGCGCGCCGAGCATGGCCCAGCGCCCGCGCCACCTGTAGAACAGGGTTGCCAGGCAGGCGAGCAGCAGGGCGAAGAAGGCTAAGGGAATGAGGCGGACCAATGCCAGGTCTCCGCCCGTCACCTTCCACACGATTGCTGCGGGAAGGAGCAGCACCGGGCCCGTGGAGATCAGGGGATGGAAGGGCGCACCTGTGGTGAAGTACGACACCCCATCGTCGACGAAACCGGTGCCCGACGCGATGCTGTCGACGACGCCGAGCAGGTAGGACTCGTCGTACTCCAGACCGTAGGTCGCCTGGCGCCACGCCAATGCGCCGTACGCCAGGGCGATCATGATTCCGAGGAGCCATGAAGCCACCCGCTCGGCAAGGTCAACGAGGCGTGGCACGGGCACCCACGCAGCATAGGAGGGCGAGCGGCAAGCCCGTCGGCGTCCACGCGGTAGGTACACTGCTGCGGGACCAAGCCGGCGGCGCGTACCCGGGATCCCCAAGGCCAAGCGGAGGTGAGCGCAGCGTGGACGGCCTCCTGCTCGCCGCCTACGTCGTGCTCGTCGGGCTGGCCTTCTGGCGCTCCCGGTCCCTGGCCTGGACCGTCATCATGGTCACCGCCTCGGTGTCGGTGTTCGGCGTCCTCGTCAACTTCCTCATCGATCGCGGGCATGACTGGACCCGAGGGCAGCTCCAGCTCGTCCTCCTGGTCGCCCTGCTCGCAGTGGCGGCCATCGCCTTCCTGAGGCCGGCCCAGCGCGATGCCCCGCTCAGGCGGCAGGCGCTGGCTATCGGCGTGCCCGTCCTTGCGCTCGGCCTGTTCATCGTCAACATGTGGTTCCGCTGGACCGACGTCGCCGGCTTCCTGCACCCGGTCGACTTCCTCATGGGCCACATGGTCGCGGAGGACAACGCCAAGTGGCTCGACTTCACCGCGCAGTACGCAGCCGGCAATCCGATCGTGCAGGGCGTGCCGATGGGGGGCCCGCTGCAGCTCGTGCTGGTGTTCGTGGGCACGGCGATGGCGGTGCTGTCTCAGCTGATGCTCGGCGGCTACAACGAGGTGGCCGTCGCCGCGAACACTGTCGTGTTCGGCGAGTTCTTCATGGTGATCATCGCCCCGCTCGCCCTCGCCCCGCTCGCCGAGGCGTGGTTCCGCCGGCCGGTCGCCGGGGGTGAAGGCCGCCGGGCCCGCATCCCGTGGCCCCTGTTGTGGCTCGGCATCCTCGTCCTGGTGACCGCCACCTTGGTGGTGATCCCCTACGGTCACCTCACCTTCCAGTACACCGCTCTCGTCGCGGCCCTGTGGTGCACCGTGTTCCTGGCGCAGTCGAAAGTGCCGCGCGCCCGACTGCTGACCTCGCTCGCCGTCGCGGCCACGATGACCGTGTGGGTGCCGCTCAACGTCCTGGCCGTGTTCATCATCGTCGGCTGGCTGGGCTACCTGGTGACGCGCGGAGTCCGGCTCGGCTGGAAGGCATCCGATCCGCTCGGCATCGTGCTGATCGTCCTCGTCGCGATCGGCCTGTGGGAACCGGTGCGCTCATCGTTGGCGTACCTGCTAGCAACGGCCGGTGAAAGCGCGTCCGGCTTGGTCATCGGAGGGGCCGCTCGGGGCGTCGCGGCTGCCCTCGGCCGGATCCCGGGGCTCGGCGGCCTCAGCTTCGGCATCGACGAGTCCTCGCTGTTCGCCGCCGGTGGCGGCACCGAGACGACCGGTCCGATCCTGGCGATACTGGCGGGCGCGGCGGTGCTGGCGGCGGCGGTCGTGGTCGGCAGGCAAGGGACCGGTCGGCTCCCGTATGCACGACTCATCGCGGTCGGCTCCCTCGCCGGGTACACCGCGCTGATCGCCGTGCTCGACCAGTGGAGCACCGGGGACGGCCCGCACTACGGGGCGCTCAAGCTCACCTTCCTCACCGCGATGGTGCTGCTTGCCTGCTGCGCGCCGGTGGGCCTGCTGCTGCTGGACCCGCAGGCGAGCCGCATGACGTTGGCTCGCTGGGCCGGGCTGTCGGCCGTCGTCTTCCTGCTCATCGTCGACACGGTGCTGCCGCGCTCGGTCGTTTCGCTGCGGCCGCAGCAGTGGTCGCCCGATGTGGCATTCACCAACGAGCAGAGCAATTGGTGGCCCGCTGACGTGCGGGAGGCGCCGGTGCAGACGATCGCGGGCAACCCGGTGGGCTGCATCTACCTCCCGCCCGGCGCCATCGCCCCGTCGGCGTTGACGGACCTCCCGGACCCGCAGCGCGCCTACGCGTGCACGCGCCTGCTGGCGGGACTGGCCGGCGCCGACTCGACCGCCCAGCCGCTGGTCGACTGGCTGCGTCGTGAGTGGCTGACCAACACGCCGGCCTGGACCGATGTCTATGACGGCCTGGCCGCCATGCCGCAGTCGGTGCGTTCGCAGCCACTCATCCTCATGGACGAGGCGAGCAACGTGATCGGGCTGCAGTCCATCGACAGCCTGCTCGATCAGTACAGCAAGGCGCGGGTGCAGGCCGCGAAGGAAGCCGCGCAGTAGTCAGGCCGTGACCGGCATCCGCTGCAGCCGGGCGAGCAGGTCCAGCTGCACCCGCTTGATCCCCGCGGGCAATGCCATCCCGGGATGCGCCGTGGTAGGGACGAGGCGCAGGTCGATCACCTGGTTACGCGAGCTGGGATGCGTGCCCAGCGCGATCGGGACCCGTCGCTTGGTGACCAATTGCACTGAGCGGATCAGCTGGCCGACGCTCACTCCGACCCCGCTCGCGATGACCGTCACCCGTGCTTCCGCCTGCTTCGCGACCGCCTCGTCGCACAGGGCGATGACGTCAGCGGCGGCGTCGTCCACGTAGACGTAGTCGCGCGTGGTCTCCAGCGGCACGAAGATGTTGATGGGCTGCTGCGTGAGAGTAGCCAGCACCAGGCGCGACACCAGGCCCTGGAGCTTGGCGAGGTTCTGCCCCGGACCGTAGAGGTTGGCGACCCGGCCGATGACCACCGGGCATACCCCGTGCAGCACGTCGACGGCGAGGGCCTCCTGCGCAAGCTTCAGCCGGCCGTAGGCGCTGATCGGCGCGGGAATGGTGCCGGCATCAAAGGGCGGGGCCGCCGATCCGGCGTAGACACCGCCGGCCGAGGAGGTGATGAACGCGCACCCCGGCCCTCGGGGAGGCGTGCTGCGCAGGGCCTCGAGGAGCCGCCGGAGCGCCGCAATTTCAGAATGCGCCTCCTCCTGGGAGGCCGAAACGGTCGCGGCGCCAGCGGCCCAGACGATGCGCCAGGGGTCCTGGCCCGCCTCCCGGGTGAAGCGCGCAGCGTCCGCGGCGAGGACGGCCCCAGACCCGGCCGGGTCCATCCACGGGACAGCCGACCCGGTGAAGGCCCGGCCAGCAGCCCGTTCCACGGCCCCGCCGAGCAAGCCCCCGGAGCCGACGGTCCAGGTGATCACGGGCTGGCCGGGCCATCCGGTGTGCCCGGGCCGTCTGGCGCGGCCGGTGGCCTGAAGGTGTCAGCGGGATCCCGCACGACGACGTACAGCGGCTTGCCGAGGGACATGTTGGTCGCCGCCCCGATGTATTGGGCGATGATCCCGAGCGACAGCATCACGGCACCGCCGACCACCATGAGGGCGACGAACATGGATGCCCAACCGCTCGCCGGCACTGCGCCGAACACGGCCCGGTAGGCCACCCACAGGGCGGCCAGGCCACCGACGATGACGAAGGCGATGCCGATCGCCGAGACGAAGAGCAGCGGCTTCGTCCCCGATGACACGACGAGCCGGCCGAAGTGCGAGAAGAGCCGGCCGTAGTTGTAGTTGCCGGCGGGGCGGCCTTCGGCCCGCGACGTCACGGGGCACGTCGTGACGTCGGCGACCACCCACGACAGGGCGACGTCGAGGTACACGCCCGTGCCGGTGTACGCGGCCACGCTGCGCCCGACATCACCGAGCACGAGGCGGTAGCTGTTGAACTCCTCGAACTGCTGGTCGGCGAGGAACCGCACGAAGATCGCCTTGGCGAGCCGCGACCCGGCGTTGCGCAGGGCGCTGTGCGGTGGTGGGTTCGAGGGCTGGGCGTAGACAAGCTGGGATTCGGTCTCGTAGGCCCGGTCGATCATGTCCGCGATGAAGGCTGGGTCCTGCTGCCCGTCCTCGTCCATCGTGACGATCCAGTCGCCCGACGACGACGTCATTCCGGCCAGGGTCGCGGCGTGCTGCCCGAAGTTGCGCGAAAGCCAGATCGCCCGGACCCACGGGTAGGCGGCCTGCAGGTCGCGGATGACGTCGTGGCTGCGGCCCGGCCCCCGGTCCCACACGAGGACGGCCTCGGTGATGGAGTAGGCGCGCCCGGCCTTCGTGGTCTGGGGCGCGTGCAGGGCGACAAGCTCGGTCAGGAGGGCCGGGAGGGTGTCCTCGCCGCGGTACACGGGGATGACCACGCTGACGGCCAGCGGACGGGCCGTTGCGTCAGCGCTCACGTGCGCGATCCTAACGGCGATGCGCCCTCAGGGAGCCTGTGGCGCTGCCGCACTACTGCACAATCGGCAGGCGGCGGATCCGAACCGTTGAGTCCCCAATAACGACAACGCTCCCCGCGCCGAGTTCATCAGCAAGAGGAGGTAGCGAAGCCAGTAGCAGTTCGGCGAGCTCGGCGGACCGCCGGTTGGCGACGCGCCGCACCAAGACCACTGACGGCGATTCGGCCTGGGTGGCCGCGAGCAGGGTGCCGAAGTCTGTGTCGGCGCTGATCAGAATGCGCTCGTCGCCTCGAGCCTGCTCGAGGACGGAGGGATCGTCGGCGCTCGCCAGTCCCAGATCCCGCACGTGCACGGCATCCCAACTCGCAGCCAGGAGCAACTTTCCGACGACTGGCGAGAGGTTGTTGTCGAGCAGGACCCTCACGCGGGTGCGGCCAGGGGCACCTGTCGCTCACGCACGGTCTCGGCGGCGAACCTGAGCGCCTCTGCGACGTCCTGGGCCTCAAGGTCGGGCAGTTCCGAGCAGATCTGCTGTGTGGTCATGCCATCCGCGACCATGGACACGACGGTGGCGACTGGGATGCGTAGTCCACGAATCGTCGGGACACCGCCCATCTTTTGGGGGTCCACGGTGATGCGGTCAAATCGCATGCCCAAGGGTAACCCACTTCAGGTTCACGGCCGCCCCGTCAGCCCGGGGAAGGCGTTGGCACGCGGGCATCAGCCCTCGGAGCCGAACGAGCCCTTGAGCGCCAGCCACCGGTAGGCGCTGCGGCGACGCAGGGCGTGCCAATGCCGGCCGGCGCTCGCCCGGGCATGCTCCCACCGGGCCGGTCCGCCCGGCAGCGATGCGGCGTAGTCGTGCTGCCAGCGACGGAACTGCTCGATCTGCACCTTCGCCAGGCGCGTGGACCAAGAACTCCCGCTCACGCGGAAGGCGGCGATCGACGTGCGGTCGACCACGACGTCGCCGAGGGCGGCGACCCGCTCGTACATAGTCAGGTCGAGGACGAGCGGGTTGGTGTCGTCCCACGGCATGCTGGCCAGCAGCGGGTCACGCCGGAACAGGACGGCGACGGGCTCGCCGAGGACGTTCGTGCCCTGGACGTAGCACGCGCGGATCGCCACGCTGCCGGGGACCTTCCCGGATGGCAGGCCGCCGCAGCCTAGGCCGCGGTAGAGCACATGCCCGTGGGCGTCGACGATGTCGCGCTGTGCCACCGCCATGGTGGCGGTGGGGTGGTCCAGCAGCAGCCGGGCCTGGCGCGTGAGCGCCCCGGGCTTGAGCAGGTCGTCCTGGCAGGCGAGCTTGATCAGCTCGCCCGACGCCGCCTGGCAGGACGCCGTCCAGTTGCCGCCGGCCGTGGTGCCCGGCGGCTGCGTCACGATGCGCACCCGTGGGTCGTCCAATGAGGCCAGGAACTCAGGCGACGCGTCGGTGGACCCGCCCTCGCTGAACACGATCTCGAGGTCCGGGTAGTCCTGGGCCAGCAGCGACTCGGTCAGGGCCGGCAGATGCGGCATGCCGTTGAACACGGGCACGACGACGGAAACGAGCGGCCCCATGGTGGCTAGTATCCGGCTGTGGACGGAGCGGGCTCGCTGCGGGGCCGCGTGTCGACCCGGGCCTGGGCCATGGGCGCGGCCGCCGCGACGGCGCTGCTGGTCGCCGTCGTCGTCGTGCAGATCCTGCGCAGTGGCAGCGATCCCGGCGCCACTGCCGTCACGCGATACCTGCCCGACGTCGACGCCGATTACCTCCCGAAGGCGTACGCCGCGGCGGCCGTGCTCGCCGCCGTGCTCGTCGTGGGCGTGTTCGTCCGCCGACTGGCCGTCGGCACGCGTCGAGCCCTGCCCTGGGCGGTGGGCGCGCTGTCGGCGATAGCGGCCCTTTCGCCGTGGTGGGCGGTCCACTCGGGGGCGGCCGGGATGGCGCAATCGCTGTACCGGGCCCTGCACGTGCCTCAGGGCATCATCCCGTTCTGGGACCTCACCCTTGTCCTGCAGAGCGTCGACTGTGCTGCCGATGGGTACGACGTCTTCGCGCCCGACAACGGCTGCCTGGCGGACGCTGCCATCTACGGCCCCGGCGTGCTGTGGCTGCGGTTCGTGCCCCTGGGTGCCTTCTCCGCCGCGGCGCACGCCGAGTGGCTCGGTGTTGCCGCCGTCCTGCTGTCGAGCCTGCTCCTGGTGTGGCTCGCACGGGCCTCGATGGGCACCGGTCAGGTCGTCCTGCTGGTGGCGGCCGTCGGCGGCCCATGGCAGCTGCTGCTCGAGCGGGGCAACATCGATGCCGTCGTGCTGTGGGGTGCCGCGGCGGCGGTCATCCTCGTCCGGCGATGGGACCGGCTGTGGGCGTGGTCCCTCGCCGCCGCGATCATCTGGCTGCTCGGCACGTGGAAGTACTACCCCTTCGCCATGGGGCTCATGCTCATCCCGGCCTTGCGGCTGCGACGCGGATGGACGGTCCTCGCCGGCTACCTCGTGGCGGCGGGGCTGTTCGTCGCGGTCACCTGGTCGAACTTCGCCTTCAGCGCGGAATCGAACTCGGGGATGGTCGACTACCGCGAGGTCGGTGCCATGGGCCGGATCGTCGTCGTCGCGCGCATGATCGGCTCCGTGGTGAACCCCACCAACCTGCAGCCGGGGGATCTGCTGGTCTACGCCGTCGCCCTCGCGGCGGCTGCCTGGGGAGCCGCTGTCGCGCTGGCAACCAAGCGCAGCCTGCGCCACCCGGCGATGCTCGCCATCGCCGGTTCGTCCATGCTGCTGGCCAGCGTGCTGCTGTCGGGCTTCGGCTGGGGGTACAAGGCAACGTTCCTGCTTCTGGGCGTGCCGCTGGTCGCCGCGCTCGTCGGCTCGCGACGCGTCGTCATCGCCTCGTCGGCGATCACTGTCCTCGCGCTCATTGCCATCGTTTCAGTGGTGTCGTGGAACACGGTCCTGGCTACGATCGCGGCGACGGTGGCCGGGGCCTTCTGCTTCGGGGCGGCGGGCGCCTATCTCGTGCGGTCGGTTCTGCCGGCGCGAACCGCTCAGCGAGCCGCGACGTCGATGACCTGAGCGAATACCGGCAGACGGATGCCGTCGACGTCGCAGCCGCGCCCGGGCGCGTTGATGGTGAGGATGGCCGATGCCTCGGTCGGTGCGGCCACCTCGAAGGCGAAGGGCGCGCCTTCGCCCGGCTCGGCGATGAGCGTCGTGGACTGCACCTGGCCGCCGGACTCAAGGGTGACCTCCACGGGCAGCGGGCCGCACGGAGGCGCGGCGACGCGGCCGGTAACCGTGCGGACCGGATGCTCCGGGGACGTGGGGGTGAGGGCGAAGTCCGTTGCGGGTGCGGTGGCCCACCACCAGTACCGCTCGAACTCCGACTCGCGCGGCAGCGCAGTCGCGTCGTCGTGCTCGATGAACGCCTGGCCGAGGAAGGCCTTGACGTCGTCGTCGTCGGGGTCCGGCAGCGCGAGACCGGCCAAGGAGTACATGTGCCACATCCCCTCGAAGCCGGTGGCCACGGGAGCGCCTAGGCGGCCCGCCAGGTTCTCGGTCACCGGTCCGCGCTCCTCGCTGACGAAGCCGCGCAGGTCGAGGTGCACCGCGCAGAACCCTGCTGCCCGGGCCAGCGCAAGTTGCTCGTCGGTCGGCAGGTCGGGCAGTTGCCCCGCCCAGATGCTGGCATCGGTGTACTTGACCGAGCCGTAGCTCCAGTCCTTGCCGGGGTTGGTGATCGCCGTCCAGAAGTGGTCATAGTCGTTGATCCCGCGGAGCACACCGAACTCCGGATACGCCATGTACGGCAGTTGCAGCACGCCGCAGTCCGTGGGGATCGCGCGATTGACATCGGCTGCGTAGGCCCGTGCCGCATCCGTCACCTCGCGGCCCTCCGCCACGCTGCCGGCATAGGCCGCGCGAAAGGGGTACACCGAGTCGACGGCGGTGAGGCCGATGACGACGAGCGCGATCGGAACGGCCAGGGCCATGCGCTCGGCCAGTGCGGTGCGCCGCAGGATGACGGCGGCGCCCAGCAGGACGAGGAGGAGCAGGAATGGCAGCAGCCTGTTCCACGCCCGGATCTGGGCGGTGACGAGGTCGGCGAACAGGAAGTTCAGGCCCCAGGGGACGAAGAACAGCACCGAGACGGCCAGCAGGTAGCCGATGAGGCCAACGGTGATGACCGGCGCGTGCGACTCGTCGGGGTCGACCGACGTGCGCCGGCGCGTCCGCAGCACAAGCCCGACGACGAGGGTGACGAGCGCCGCTAGCGTGACCCAGGTGCCGAAGTTCGTGATGACATTGCTCTCGCCGAAAGGGGCGTCGGCGAAAGCGGTGAGAACCGCCTCGTTGTAGTAGCCCATGCGGGGCAGCGAGCTCTGCGGGATCGGCAGGATCGCCATGGCGAGGTTGCCCGCGTAGGTGACGCTCTCGCTCGCCGTGCGCTCGCCGAGGCTGGCCAGCGGGGGATCCGCGCGCAGCGTGAGCAGGGCCGGCAGGAACCCGATGGCTGCGAGCACCGCGATTCCGGCGAACGGCACGGACTCGATCGCGAGCGCCCGCCAATTCGCCCGGCGGGCGAACCGCCACAGGAGCGCTGCGACGCCGAGGATGATCGTGAAGGCCGCGTAGTAGACGCCGGTCCACGCCACCGTGGCGACCATCAGGACGACCGCCACGACGAACACGGTGCGGCGCCTGCGGCTGCCGGTGCGCAGGAGGTGCTCGAACAGGCCGCTGCCCACGAGGAGGACGAGCGCCACGCCGACGACCGCGGAGTACAGCGTGGACAGGTAGGTATGGCCCAGGGCCCGGCCCCAGTGGAAGGGGATGAAGGCGAACGCCACGGCCAGGGCGATCGCCATCGGCCCCTGCAGCCCGGCCATGCGGATCACCAGGTACGCGAGTGCGGACACGAGCGGGAACGTCAGGACGATCAGCAGGTTGATCCCCAGGAAGGTGGAGCCCGTCACCGCATTCACCGCGGCGGCGAAGGTGTTCTCGGTGATGTCGATGCCCGGGAAGTAGTTGAGGTTCATCCCGAGCGGGAACCCGAACTGCGTCGTCGTGGAGTACCAGAAGCCGTTCCAGGCCTCGGTGTTGACGTAGGTGCTGAGCATGTCGCCGCCGGACCACCCGACATCGAGGTCCCCAAGGATCGGCGCGAAGACGATGAGCGACAAGGCGAATGCCACGCCCGCGCTCACGGCCGCCTCGATGGCGATCCGCTTGGTTCCCGGCACTTAGCCCTCCCACGTGATGCGCGTGAGGCAAGCATGCCCTTGCGTCACCTGGTGGGGGCTGGCCGGGTTCGGCGCCCAGGTGAAGTCGTAGCAGTCGGGCTCGGTCGGGGAAAGCTCGCGCGGGAGGCTGGCCCAGAACGAGTCGATGGCATCCATCGTCGGGGCGTACATCGCGACGACGGACGGCTGGGCAGCGGCGAGCCGCGCCAGCCCGTCGTCATCCATCGTCGGTGCGAGAGTCACCCGGTTCTCGCCCCATAACTGCATGCCCGCGACGACATACAGCTCCCGATCCCCGTCCACCCACTCGCCACCGACCCAGAGCAGGATCCGGTCAGTGTCCTCGGTGCTGGCCAGCAGCCACTCCTGGGCATTGACGGCCGTATGCATGCGCTCGGAGATCGGGTTGGAACTGAAGGCCCAGTGGTACGGGCTCAGGTAGTACAGGCCGAGGTCCCCGCGGGAGTTCTGCAGGAGCTGCGCACCGGCGAGCAGGACGACGACGCCGGCGATCGCCGCCAGCGCGCCGAGCCTCGGGAGCACGAGAAACAGGGCCACCAGTCCTGCTGCGAGCAGCCAGCCGGCGCCGAGCCCCAGCCCGGGAGCGGAGAACCCGGCCGCGATCACGACCGTGATGCCGAGTGCACCGGCGCCGACCTGCGGCCACGACCACCGGCCGGCCGGCAGCGCGAGGGTGGCGACCAGGGCCAGCGCGACGAGCGCTGGCGGCCAGAGCATCGCCTGGTACATCGGCGCCTCGAGGGGGATCCCCCCGAACATGGGAGTGAACACCAGCAGGAAGGCGACGCTCGAGGAGCTGATCACCAGCGCCCGCTGGGCCGCCACCTGCTCGCGATGCATCCACCAGGCGATCACGCAGATGACGAGGACGCTGGCCGGCACGATGAGCGAGATGTCGCCCAGCCACACGGCGTCCTTGCTGGCGAAGACCGAGTAGTCCAGGCGCGCGTTGGATTCCAGGTACGCGCCGAGCCAGTCCATGCGGGGGAACACCCGCCTGCCGACCAGCCAGAAGCCGGCGAAGGTGACCGAGGCGGCCCCCACGGCGACCAGAAGCGGCCCGACCCGGGTCCGCGCCTGCAGCCGCAGGACCAGCCAGACCGTGCCGGCCAGCAGCACCCCTGGCGGGTTGGACATGGCCAGCCAGCCCAGCGTGGCGCCGGCTACCGCGGCCGACCGCCAGCCGTCGAACATCGCGCAGGCGATGACGATGCTGGTGCCGGCCAGCACCGTGGCTGTGGGGAACGGATTGCCCAGGTAGCTCAGGACCACCGTGCTGAGCGAGGTGATCGTGGTGAGGAAGGCCGCCGTGGGCACCCCGGTGAACCGGCGCAGCGTGACGTACACGCCGATGACGAGCAGCAGCAGGAGCAGCATGCGGTGCAGCGCCAGGCCGGGCCAGATGCCGGCGAGGTCGGTGAAGACCAGGCGCGGGACGATGACCCCCAGCCTCGTCCAGTAGTACGAGTTCTCCGGGGCGCGATCGGAGACGTCGTCACCGAAGATCCCCAGCGAGGCGTAGAAGGACGAGTCGGGGGTGTCCAGCCCGGTCCACCGCTGCGAGACCAGGCCGGTGAACAACGTGATGAGCAGGACCATGACCGGCTCGATAAGTCGATGCCGCCACTGCACCACGGCGTGAACCTACACCGCGTTGTTAGGCTGGCAGTCGTGCCGCACGCCGAGGGTTTCCTGGCCAGGGCACGGGCGATGCCGGGCCGGGCGATGCCAGGCCTGGACGAATGGCTGTGGAATCGGGCCCGCGACCGCGAGTGCGCGGCGATCGTGTCGGGCGAGGACTACGACGGCCGGCTCGCGGACGTCTCATCGAGCGGTGCGCCCACGCGTCCGACCCATCTCGTCATCGTCCCGATGGACGGTCCGGACGTCCCGACCTGGCGCATCGCGGGCGGCAACTTCTTCTTCGAGATCGCCCAGGCGGCCCGCGAGTACCTCACGCCCGATGAGGTCAGCATCTTCGCGGTGGCCGCGGGCGAGCGACCCGCGGACTGGCATGAGCGGCTGATCCGGCACCTCGCCGAGACCGGGGCCACCCATGTGATGGCCCAGGTGGAGAGCGATCCCAACGCACCGCCGTCGTGGACGTGGGACATCCTCTGGTCGCAGTTGATGACCAGGTGGGACGGCGTGTTCCTCGGGGTCATGTTCGACTCTGCCTACCGCTGGCTCACGATCCACACGCGGCGCATGGGCCGCATGTCGGACCGGTTCATGCTCGTCGACATCTGCACGCCGATGGACGGCGTGCTCGTACCGCACCGGTCGGAGGTCGGGCCGGTGAACATGCCGGTGTCCGATGCTTCGCTGGCACTCATCGACGAGCACGTCGCAGGCATGGGCAAGGAGTTCGACGTCTCCTTCATCGGGGCTCTCTACCCGTATCGCGTGGAGTTGATCGACGAGCTAGCCGCACGGGGAGTCAATGTGGCCGTCAACCCGCATCGGTCCGACGAGACCCGCGACCTGGCCGAGAGCCGGGCGAACCAGCCGACGTACATCGACTACATGGCAGGCCTTGCCCGCAGCCGGATGACCATCAACTTCTCCCGCTCCAGTGCGGGTGACTTCCAGCAGTTGAAGACCCGCGTGCTCGAGGCGTCCGCGATGGGATGCATCGTGCTGACCGACGACGCGGACCGCACCTCGCGGTTCTGGGCGCCGGGGGAGTTCGGCTTCTTCGCCGATCCGCGGGACGTGCCGGACCTGGTCGAGAGCTTCCTGCGGGATCCGGACCGGCTCGAGCAGGCCCAGGCCGCGGCTCGTGAGCGGGCCCGGTCCCTCAACGTGACGAGCTTCTGGGGCGGGACGCAGGATGGCCTGCGCCGCCGCGGGCTGCCGACCCTGCTGCACTCCTGATCGAATGCACGACCGTTCACCTCGTGAGCGGTGGTCACGCCGGCACCGTCCGCGCCTCCTTGGGCACCGTGCGGACCCATTGGCTGCCGTCGTCGAGGTAGCCGTCCGGTGCCGGGTTACGGCGTTGCCAGTTGGTGCCTGAGTCGGTCCATCCTGCGGGAGTGGCGTCGCGCACGACTCGGGTGCCGACCACCGCTCCGTCCCCGTACACCGCGGTGCGGCAGTAGGGATCGCCGTTGGCCCAGTTGCCGCTTGTCCCGCTTCCCGAGCAGTGCCCCCAGCTGTAGTTCCAGCCGGTCTGGCCGTAGCCGTACACGTCCTCGACATGGGTCGTGTAGGCCATGGTCTCGTAGGTGTAGGGCGTGGTCTTCTGGCACAGGCCGGTTGATGACTCGGGGAAGCCATCCGGGCACACGTAGATCACCTTCGTGGCGGGTGCGGGTGCGGGCCCGGGTGCGGGTGGGGGTGCGGGAGCCGGAGCAGGAGCCGGTGCCGGCGCGGGCGTGGTGGTGGCGGGAACCGCGGCTGCCGAGAAGGGCATGGGCGCCGGTGGCGCGGAAGGTGCCGGTGCGGGCGCCGTCGCCGGGATGCCCATGATCGCTGCCAGCGGCCGGGTCATTCGAGCCGAAGAGGCCCTGCCGGCGCCGGCGCCGTTGCGGGGGGTGACGCTGAACGTGTAGAGGGCTGACGGTTCCAGGCCCTCCAGCCGCCCGCTCCGTCCGCCGCCCACCACGCTGGACACGTCCGGGGCGGTCGGGCTGGTCGCGCTCAGGGTGAACGTCACGGCACGGCCGCCGGTGGCCACGGACGCCTGGTGCCGCCACGTGAGAACGACGGCATCGGGCGCCTCGGCGGTGCGCACGACCAGCCGGGACGCTGCTGCCGGCCGGTCCAGGGCAACGACCGGCCCGAGCGACTGGCGGCCCACGATGACGGTGTAGGCCACGCCGGCCCGGAGACCCGTGAAGGACACGGGCGAGCGGCCAGGCCGATGCTTGCGGATGGGGGCCAGGCCCTCGGCGAACAGCGACACGGGCTGGCCGCCGTGCCCCGAGACGACGATGGTGCGCGGTCCACGCGCGACGGCACGTGGGCCCGAGGCCTGCGCAGCGGCCGTGACGACCGATCCGGAGGTGCCAGGGTCGCTGGCGACGATCTCCTCGGACCGTGCCGGGGATCCGAGTGCGATCGCAGCGGCTCCGAGGGCGAGGCCGGTTGCGCTGAGAAGGGCAACCAGGCGGGCAAGGCCATGGCGGTCGGCTCGATGGTTCATGGGGGCTCCTCGAAGGTCCGGTGGACGTGTCGAGAAGGTTCTGCCCCCGCGCCCCGCGAGGGAACTGCGACCTGCGCTCCTGTGGATAACAGGTGTCGGCGAGCCGACCCGTGGACGAGCGGCTAGCGGTCGACGGTGACGACGAGGTCGCCGCGCCCCACGGTCACGTAGGGGCTGAAGGCCGACGTGCTCAAGGTGTCGTTCAGCAGGTCGGCCATGTCGTCGCCGTTGATGCCGATGACGACGCCTCGGTAGATCCACGTGATGGTGGATTCTCCGATGATCCGCGACCGGGACTCGATCGACCGGATGTCGAACAGCGCTGCGTTGCGCAGTGTCGGCAGCACGCAGTCGATGACGCGGGCGCGGGTGTCGATGGTCGGATTCGAGCAACGGACGCTCGCTCCCGTGGTGGTGTTGTTGAGGCGGAACCCACCGCCGGCTGCGTTCGCCGTCCCTGTCTTGGCGATGATCGGGACGACTACCCGAGCGGTGAGGTTGCTGGACGCGGTGGTGACTGCTCCTGGGCTCACCCCGATGATCGCGATGTCCTCCGAGGACCACGTGGGCAGGATGCCGTTGGCGGTGGAGAAGGAGAACGAGCCGGCTGCCGGGACGGTCTCCTTCGGCTCCCGTGGCGCCCGCGCAGTCGCGGCCGGTGCCAGCATGGCCGTCGCACACGCAGCTGCCGTCACGACGATCGCCAGTGCCCGGATGCGCATGGTCGACCTCCCGTCGCCTCGGTGCCGTGTTTCAGCAAGGATAACCCCGTGCCCGAGGCCCCCGAACCAAGCGCGAGTCTTGCCGCGGCCCTGATCGAGGCTGTCGGCACGGACCACGTCCTCATGGATCCCTCGCTCCATGACCAGTACGTCGTTGACTGGGCGCGCCGGTTCGAGGGGCCGGCCCTGGCGGTCGTCCGCCCGGCGTCCACGAGCGAAGTGGCGGATGTCCTGCGTGCCTGCTCCGCCGCGAACGTGCCCGTCATCCCGCAGGGTGGCAACACCGGTCTCGTAGGGGGCTCCGTCCCCAGCCGTGATGGCGATCGTCCGCCCGTCGTGCTGTCGACTCGGCGGCTGACCTCGCTGGGCGACGTGGATCCCCTCTCCGGGCAGGTCACCGTGGGGGCCGGGGTGACCCTCGGCGATGTCCATCGTCACGTCGCACGGGCCGGCTGGTCCTATGGAGTCGACCTCGCTGCCCGGGACTCGGCCACCATCGGCGGCACCGTGGCCACCAACGCGGGGGGCATTCACGTGATCGCCTACGGCATGACCCGGGCGCAGGTCGTCGGCATCGAGGCCGTGCTGGCCGATGGCACCGTCCTCTCGCATCTCGGCGGGTTGCTCAAGGACAACACCGGCTACGACCTGCCGTCGCTCCTGTGCGGATCGGAGGGGACGCTCGGCGTCATCACGGCGATCCGCCTGCGCCTGCACCGTCCCGCGGGTCGCACGACGGTCGCACTCGTCGGCTGCTCCGGCTACGCCGAAGCGCTCGACCTGATGTCCCGCTCAGTGGCACCCGGCGTCCGCCTGCTCGCCGCCGAGGTCATCGACGAGACTGGCATGGACCTGGCCGTGGCCGTGACCGGGATGGCGTGGCCACTGGAGTCCCGGCACCCCATCGTGCTGCTGCTGGAGGTGGTCGACGGCGGCGACGCCTCGGGCCTCGTCGGCCTCGACGAGGCGGATGTGGCGGTCGGGGTGGAGCCGGGCGAGCGGGAGCGGCTCTGGCAGTTCCGCGAGAGGCAGAGCGAGGCGTTCTCGACCCTCGGGGTCATCCACAAGCTCGACGTGTCGCTGCCGCTGCCCGTGCTCGCCTCCTGTGCCGAGGAGCTCCGGCAGGTCGTGGCCGCGTTCCCCGAGGTGACCACGTACGGCGTGTTCGGCCACTTGGCCGATGGCAACATCCACGTTGAGATCCACGGTCCGGCGCCCGACGACGACGCGGTCGACGTCGCCGTCCTGGAGTGCGTCGCCCGGTACGGGGGATCGATCTCGGCCGAGCACGGAGTGGGCCGAGCCAAGGCGGGCAAGCTGCTCCTGTGCCGGACTCCGGCGGAGATCGCCGCCATGCGGGCGATCAAGCAGGCCTGGGACCCTCAGGCGCTCATGAACCCGGGCGTGATCTTCAGCAGCTGAGGTCCCCGACCATTGAGTCGCGTCGGTGCTCCGACGTACACTGTCGAGGCAGGCCGGTGACAAGAGGTCCAGGGGACTTCTTCTCGGGGAGCCGAGATAGCCGGCCTTTCCTATGCCCTCCCCCAAGGTGTGTACCGGCCGCCGAAGCACTCATCAATTGCCTGCGCGTATCCGGGGATTGCCTTGCCCTCGAACTCACGTTGGGTCCTCCACAACGCGTAGTCCGCGGCCTGGATCCCCCAGGCGGTCGGGGCGTCCCAGATGCACGGCACGAGCGTGCGGTCGTGGGTCAGCTTGGTCGCTGCATCCGCGACGGCGTGCCTGATGGCGTCGCGGTGTCCTGCGGTCTGCAACTGCCCAACGACCAAGAACACCCGATCGCCGGGGGACGACACGTGCTCCAAGGTGTGTGTGAGGTGGAGCCATACCGCCAACTTGTACAGGCGAGCCTTCCCCGCGATCCTGATCTGTTGGTCTGCACGTGCCTTGTAGAGCATCGTGACGTCGAGCCTCGGCACCTGTGATGCGATGAGGCTGAACACCTGGGCTCGCGTCACTGCCGAGTCGTTCTTGGCGTGGAGCCCCTTGGGAAGATGAATGCCCGCTGCTTCCAACTCCAGACGCAGTTGGTGGCCGGCCCACAGGGCATCGCCGTGAGGGCCACGCCAGTGGGCGGAACCGACCCCGAAGTAACGCTCACCGGGCCGTTCCACGAAATCGAGCGTCCCCGTCTCGTCCAGGTACAGGTACTGGTCCATCGATCGGGTCCTCCTCGCCGCGTTGGGGCGATCCCACGTTAGGGAGGCGGTCCGACTGTCACGGCGGGCGCGTGCTCAGCGGCTGACCCACCGGGCCAGGGCGTCGGGGAGGCCCCGGGGACGCTCCACGACGGTGACCGCGCCGGCGTCGAGGAGCTCGGCCTCGTTGCCGTAGCCCCACAGGGCACCGATGGCCGGGATGCCGTGCGCGGCGGCCCCGCGCACGTCGTGGCCACGGTCACCGACCATGACGATCGGTCCGGTTTCCGGGCTCCAGGCCATCGCGTCGAGGACATGCGCGATGACGTCGGCCTTGTGCTGGCGGCTGCCGTCCAGCTCGGCACCGCCGATGAAGCTGAACCTGCCCGATAGGCCGAAGTGCTCGAGGATCTTCGTCGCTGAGTAGGTCGGCTTGGACGTCGCCACGGCCAACGTGGCCGACGAGGCAGACAGTGCGTCGAGCACCTCGGGGATCCCGTCGTACACGGCGTTCTCGAACAGGCCGACGGAGTGGTAGCGCTCGCGGTACTTCGCGATGGCCCGCTCGACGTCGTCGTCGGAGAGTCCGTACCCGTCGCGGAAGGTCTCGACCAGCGGCGGGCCGAGGTGCGACCGCATGGTCGCGTCATCCGGATGGGCGATCCCGAACGAATCCAGGGCGTACCGGATGCAGTTCGCGATGCCCACCCCCGAATCGGTGAGGGTCCCGTCGAGGTCGAACAAGATGAGCGACGGCGGGCTCGCGGCTGGCACGGTGGCAGTATGCACGGGCCTACGCTGGTCCTCGTGCAGCCGTCCGCGCCCTCCGGTACCGGCGTCGAGGTGGTCGCGCACCGAGGCGCCAGCGACGAGGAGCCCGAGCACTCGCTGGCTGCCTACGTGGCCGCCATCGACCAGGGGGCCGATGCCATCGAGTGCGACGTACGACTGACGGCCGACGGGACGCTGGTGTGCGTGCATGACCGGCGCATCGACCGCACCAGCACGGGCCGCGGCGCCGTGTCAGCCAAGACCCTGGGGGAGCTGTCCGCGTTCGACTACAGCGGAGGTCCCGGGGCCTGGCACGATTTCGAGGCCCCGCCACTCGACGAGTCGCGGACGTCGGTGCTCACCCTGCAAGCCCTGCTCGCCACGATGCTGGATGCGTCGCCAACGGTGCGGTTCGCGATCGAGACGAAGCACCCGACCCGGTTCGGCGGGTACGTCGAGGAGGCCCTGGTCGACCTGCTCCGCTACTTCGGCCTGACCCGCGGCCCGGGTGCCGAGCGGGCCCGGGTCATGTCCTTCAGCCGGTCGGCGGTGCGACGGGTGCACGACCTCTCGCCAGGGCTGGCCACGGTGTTGCTCCTGGACCCGGTGCCCAAGCGCATGCGCCATGGCCAATTGCCGGCCGGGGTGCCGATCGCGGGACCGTCGGTCGACTTCATCCGCAAGCACCCGGAGTACGTCGGACGGGTCCATGCCCGCGGGGGCCGGGTGCACGTGTGGACCGTTGACGAGAAGGCCGACGTCAGCCTGTGCATCGACCTGGGCGTCGATGCCATCATCACGAATCGACCGGGCCGGGTGCTGCGACTGCTCGGACGGTAGGTTGCCAGCATGGCCAAGAAGAACGCGGCCCGCTCGGCCCCCCAGGCTGCTGCGGCCGGCATGGACGATGCCGACATCCCGGTGGTAGGCATGCGAGAGCCCTGTCCCTGCGGCTCGGGTCGTCGGTACAAGGCCTGCCACGGCCGTGATGCCTCGGCCGCGATGACGGTGCCCAGCCGGCCGTTCGCCGGCATGGCATCCGAGTGCGACATCGTGGCCCTGCGCGAGCTCGTCCCCGCAGCGACCGCGCCGCTGACCCTGCGCGATGACCCGAGCCGCTCCGTCACCCTGGCGACGGTTCTACCCATGGCCTGGCCCGCTCTCGTGCGCGCCGATGGGGGGATCGTGCTCGCCCTCCAGGTGACCGTCGGTTCAGGGGATGCCAGCCGCGACCTCGCCGACGCGCTCGGCCGGGCGCTTGTCGCTGAGCCCGGGGAGCCCGTGGCATTGGGCCGGGTCACGGCGCACAGTCCCCGGCTTCAGGACCTCGTCGATCCGGACGTCGTCCTCGACATCACCGTCCACGAGGATTTCGAGTTCTGGATCGAGGATGCGGAGGGCATGGCCGACGACGTGCGAGCCTCGCTCGACCGGGCCCGCTCCTTCGCCCACCCGACGGCGCGGCTCAACGGCGTGGCTGCCGCCTACTGGACCCGCATGGGCGAGAAGGAGCACCTTCGCTGGGTGATGCCGCACGACGAGGAGCCGCTGCTTGATGCACTGGCCCGACTGCACGCATCCGGCGCCGACTCCCTCGGGGAGGGCACCAAGCTGGCCGGGATGTTCCGCGCGCAGGGCCTGCTGTGCCCGGTGTGGGACCTGCCCCTGGGCACCGGGAGCGAGGCAGTCGAGGCTCCTGCCGCGTCCTTCGGGGAGCGGCTCGCCGAGGCGCTGGCCCAGACCGCTCCGCTCACCAGCGACGAGCGTCGCGCGCGCGCGTCGATGCGCCAGGTCACCCTGCGCTAGGGGCGCTCAGCCGCGGACCAGCTCGATGGCCGTCCAGCAGGCCAGCACCGCCAGGATCGCTCCTGAGACCAGCCGGATCCGCCAGATCGCCACCCGTGACCGCAACCACGTGCCCGCCAGGACGGCCACGCCGGACACCACGGCCAGGGCCCCCCAGGAGCCGAGGAACACCGAAGCCGGGTCGCCGGTGCGGGCCGCCAGCCCGGCGGTGAGCAACTGGCTCAGGTCGCCCCACTCAGCGGTGAACAGGACGACGAAGCTGATGAGGTAGATGCGCACGGGCGACACGGCCGCGCCGTCGCCGGCCCGCGCCGCGACGGCCGACTCCTCCTCGGCCTCGGCCGCCGCCTCGGCCGCACGCTCCTCCGCCCGGCTGCGAAGGCCTCCGCGGATGAGGATGACAGCACCAAGGGTGAACAGGACGCAGGTGGCGGCGAGAACGAGCCGCACGGGCGCGAGCGCGAGCAGGCCGCCGGCCACGACGGCGATGAGGACCTGCACGGCGAACGCGGAGATGACGCCGAGCCACACCCACAGGTGGCGGAACCGGGTGGCCAGTACCAGCGTGGCCACGAAGGTCTTGTCCGGAAGCTCGGCGGGGAGGATGAGCGCGAACGTGGTGGCGACGACGGCCAGGTCGATCATGCGTCGTGGTCGTCGTCGCGGTCCACTTCGGGAATCATGTCGACGACCATGGTCGGCCACATGACGGCCGTGGGCGGCTGCCGGTCGCCCGACCACGGGGCCGGGGTTGCGTCCAGCGCCTTGGCCATCGCCAGCGCGGCGAACTCGTAGCGCGACCGGGCCAGGCGGAACTCCGCCCAGGCGGTGTCGAGATCAGCCTCGATGGGGTAGCCGGATCTCCTGAGCATGTCGACGGCCTTGTCGAAGTCCTCGCGCGCGACGGTCAGGGCCTGCTCCTCGCCCTCCGCAAGCTTCGCCACCGCGGCTCCGTCAAGCCCGCTCGATGAATCGAGGGTCGCCGCCATCTGGGTGGCTATCAGGTATCGGTCCAGTTGCGGGACGTCGCCCGCCGCATGCAGCGATGTCTGGGAGCCCCCGACGAAGCGGCCCACGAACGGCAGCGACGCGCTCCACTTCCGCTTGGAGAACAGCACGAGGTACAGCACGTTGAACGCCTGCCCGCCCTGCAGGAGCACCGCGTAGGCCTGATGGCGCGGAAGGGTCCGGCTGAGGGCAAGGTGCAGAGCAGCGGCATCCAGCACGGCCAGCAGCGACGTGACGTAGTGGTGCGATGCGCGCGCCGACCGGACCCAGACAAGCACGGGGTAGGTCACGTGGGTCATGCGCAGGCGGGCGGCCCAGTGCGACCACCGCTCGAGGACCGCGGGGACCTGCTGAAGGTCCTTGGTGAGCGCGAACCTCGACAGGAGCTCCGGGCCCCACGCCGGCTCGCCCGCGGTGGCGCCGAGCATCGTCACTTCCACCTCGCGCTCGAGGTAGGCGGAGTAGATCGTCGGCAGGAAGCCGATCAGCAGCGCGATGACGATGGGCCCGGTGGCAGCCGCGATGAAGTCGATGATCGTCTCGTCCTGGTTGTCCGCCGCGGCGAACCCAAGGGTGAACAGGCTCGACCCGGCCTGCCGTAGGGACTCGCCGAACGAGGCCCCGCTCACCCCATAGATCAGCAGGCCGTAGGCGACCAAGTAGAGCATCAGCCAGGTGAGCAGTTGCACGATGATCGTGGTCGGGCCAACCCAGGCCAGCACCGAGTCACGCGCGACGAAAGTGCGCCGAAGCCGGGAGATGGAACGGAAGGTCCAGATGACCGCGTTTGCCGCCCCGTCGCTGATCGCCGAGCGCAACGCCCGTGGGATGACCACCGTGCGCATGAGGCTGAGCGTCGCTGCGGCGGCCAGGAACAGGCCCAGGAGCGTGGCGGCGCCTCGTGACAGGAGGTCGGCTGCCAGTTGCGACACCCGGAGATGGTCCCACATCCGCCGACTACGCTCGGGGGGTGACATCGGATCCGCAGTCGGCCTTCATCGTGGCCGTCATCGGCCTTGCAGTGGGGGTCGTGGGCGTGGCCCTGGCGGCCTTCGCCGTGGTCCGGATGTCGCGTCTCTACCACTCGTACGAGCTGCTCCAGGTCGCCGAGGGCCGCGAGACGATCGTCGATGTCATGGGCCGCACGATGGACGAGTTCTCGGACCTGCGCGACGACGTGGCCCGACTGGAGTCCGCCTTGGCCACGACCCGACGCGACCTCGCCATGGCGTTGCGCCACGTGTCGGTCGTCCGGTACGACGCCTTCGGCGACATGGGCGGCCGGTTCTCCTTCTCGGCCGCGCTGCTCGACGACGCAGGAGACGGGCTGGTCATCACGTCGATCCACGCCCGCAGCGAGACCCGCACGTACCTCAAGGGCCTGCATGCCGGCGACAGCGACATCACGCTGTCGCCGGAGGAGCAGCAGGCCGTCCGACTAGCCCGGGGGGCGGACTCATGAGCGGGTCGGGGCGCATCTCCTACCTGGGCCCGCGCGGCACGTTCTGCGAAGCGGCACTCCTCTCCATGCCCGGGCTCCAGGCGGCCGAGCACGTCCCTGCATCCTCTGAGCGGGCGGCCATAGAGTCGGTCAGGTCGGGAGAGTCCGACGCGGCCCTCATCCCGATCGAGAACTCGATCGAGGGGTCGGTGTCAGTCACCCTGGACCAGCTCGCCCAGGGCCAGCGACTGGTGATCGTCGACGAGGTGGCCATCCCCGTGCGCTTCGCCCTGCTTGCCCGTCCCGGCACCGCACTCACCGACGTGACGTCGCTGGCCTCGCATCCGCACGCCTTGGCACAGGTCCGCGGCTGGGTGGCCGACAGCCTTCCGGGGGTGCGCGTGATCCCGGCCCAGTCCACGGCAGGGGCTGCCGCGCTGCTGCAGGAGGGGGCGCCCTACGACGCGGCGGTCGCCCCGCTGCTGGCCGCCGAGCGCTACGGACTCGACGTGCTGGCGGAGAACATCGGCGATATCGAGGAGGCCACCACGCGGTTCGTCCTCGTGCAGCGGCCCGGGCGGCTGCCGGCGCCGTCGGGAGCCGACAAGACCACCCTCACCTTGTTCATGCGCATGGATCAGCCCGGCGCGCTGATGGCCATCCTCAACGAGTTCGCCGTCCGCGGCGTGAACATGACCCGGATCGAGTCCCGCCCCACCCGCAAGGCGCTCGGCGACTACTACTTCAGCGTCGACGTCGAAGGCCACGTTGCCGATGCGCGCGTTTCAGAGGCTCTGGCCGGCCTTCATCGGGTGTGCCTGGATGTGCGCTTCCTGGGCTCCTACCCCCGGCACGACGGCAAGCAGCCGGTACTCCGCCCGGGCGTCACCGACGCGGACTTCGCCGAGGCCCAGCAATGGATCAACGCCCTGAGAGGGGATGTCTCGTGAGGTACTTCGTCACTGGGGCGGCCGGGTTCATCGGCTCGCACTTCGTCCGCGGCCTGCTGGCGGGCGACTTCGGCCCAGAGCCATCGCAGGTCACCGTCTACGACAAGCTCACGTACGCGGGCAATCTCGCCAACCTCGCCGAGGTCGATGGTGATCCGCGCTACTCGTTCGTCCTGGGCGATATCTGCGACGGGCCGCTGCTCGACGACGTGCTGCCCGGCCACGACGTGGTGGTGAACTTCGCGGCAGAGACCCACGTGGACCGTTCGATCCACGGACCGCAGGACTTCGTGGTCACGAACGTTGTCGGCACGCAGACGCTGCTTGACGCGTGCCTTCGGCTTGGGATCGCGCGAACGGTCCACATCGGCACCGACGAGGTGTACGGGTCGATCGACTCAGGCTCGTGGGACGAGCAGCAGCCACTCAAGCCCAATTCCCCCTACTCTGCGGCGAAGGCGGCGGCGGAGTTGCTCGTGCGCGCGTACTTCGTCACGTACGGCCTGAATGTGTCGAGCACGCGCTGCTCCAACAACTACGGCCCCTACCAGTTCCCCGAGAAGGTCGTCCCGCTGTTCGTCACCAACCTCATCGACGGGCAGAAGGTGCCCCTCTACGGCGACGGCCTGAACGTGCGCGACTGGCTGCACGTGGACGATCACTGCCGGGGTATCGCGCTCGTCATCGAGAAGGGGCAGGCGGGCGAGAGCTACAACATTGGCGGCGGGCTTGAGCTGAGCAACCGCGAGCTCACGGAGCGGGTGCTCGACGCCATGGGTGGCGACTGGACGATGGTCCAGCCGGTCGAGGACCGCAAGGGCCATGACCGGCGCTACTCCGTCGACGACAGCAGGCTGCGCGCCATGGGCTACCAGCCGCGGCATCGCTTTGAGGACGGCCTGGCGGAGACGGTGCAGTGGTACCGCGACAACGAAGCATGGTGGCGGCCCCTCAAGGCCTCCGCGGCGCTGTAGGCCCACGGAATGCGCGTCCTCGTCACCGGCAGCAGGGGACAGCTGGGCTCTGACCTCATCGAGCTGCTCGACGCGCGCAGCGGCTCGGCAGTCCTCGGCCTGGACCTGCCGGACATCGACATCACGGACCCGCAGTCGGTCGAGCTGGTCCTCGGCGGCTTCGACCCCGATCTCGTGATCAACTGCGCGGCCTGGACTGCCGTCGATGCCGCGGAGCAGGACGAGGCGGCGGCGCTGCGCGTGAATGGCCTCGGCCCGGAGATCATCGCGCTCGAGTGCCGCAAGGCCGGCGCCTGGCTGGTGCAGGTGTCGACGGACTACGTCTTCGATGGGCACGCGTCAACCCCGTATGCCGAGGACGCGGCACCGGATCCGGCTTCGGCGTACGGGCGGACCAAGCTGGCCGGCGAGCTGGTGGTGCGTGAGCTCCTGCCGGAGAGCCACTACGTGGTCCGGACCGCCTGGCTGTACGGCCGGCACGGCAAGAACTTCGTCAAGACGATGGCCAGGGCGGAGAAGGAGCGCGAGACCGTGTCGGTCGTGGACGACCAGTGCGGGCAGCCCACCTACTCGCGGGACCTCGCTGCGCAGATCCTGCGCCTGACGGAGCGCCGACCCCGGGCTGGCACCTACCACGGCACCAACTCGGGCCAGACGACCTGGTTCGGGCTTGCGCAGGCCGTCTTCGAGCTGCTGGGGGCCGACCCGGAGCGGGTGCTCCCCACGACCTCGGCCGAGTACGTCCTGCCCGCGCCTCGCCCGTCCTACTCCGTGCTCGGCCACGCACGATGGGCGGATGCGGATATCGCGCCGATGCGGGATTGGCGCCCGGCCCTCGAGGACGCGATCGCGACGGGCCTGCTCGACGAGGCCAACTGACGCCGACACCAGCAAGCAGCGTCAATCCGCGGGGCCGAGAGCGACGCCTTGTACTGGTGTCGGCGCGGTGGGCGCGATCAGACCAGCCAGTCGTGCAGCCAGCGACCGATGACTGCGAGGCATTCGTCATCGACCTGGCCGGCAGTGTCGACGACTCGAGTTCGGTCGATGGTGCGCACCTGCTCAGTCATCGCGTATGTCGTCAGCGCGAGTCCGGTGACGCCGGTCAGCCGCACGTGGTTGGGCCAGCCGCGGTCTCGCGAGGTACACGCAACGACGGTGACGAGCCGTGCGGCGATGTCCACATGATCGATGGACGACACCACGACCGCGGGTCGGCGACCGGATTGCTCTCTACCGACTCCCATGCCGAGATCGGCCCACACGACGGCACCCGCCCCGAGTTCGGTCACCAACCCTTGAGCCCGTCACCCGCCACCACGTCCCAATCAGCGGTTTCCTCGTCGTAGGTGCGCCAATCCTCCGCACTGGTCGTGGCCATGGCCCGGCGGACGGCGTTCATCCGCTCATCGCGTAGATAGTTCGCCAGCAGCATCTCGACCACGCTGTTCGCGGTCAGGGACCGTTCCTTGGCGATGGCCGCGATCCGATCGCGGGTCTCCGGGCTGACCTTGATCGTCGTGGCAGTCATGCTCGAAGTATACGATGCGTATACCGCCCTTCAAGGCCGGCTTCGACCCGGGCCGTCGGTAGACTCGGCGGCTCAGGGGGCAACGGGATGCAGGTGAGTACCGCGCTGAGCGACCTGTCGGGGAAGATCGGGACTGCCTCTGCTGGCGCACTGAGCACCCGCCGCGGGGACCAGTGGCGCGAGGGCAGCGCCCGGCTGCTTCGGGAGCATTTCCTGCTCTCATGCGAGACGCTCGCGCCCGCCCTCCTGCTCGAGCTCGGTGCCCATGGGGCCGAGACGTCGGTGGCGTTCTTGGACCGGGTCGGGGGGCAGGCGATTGCCTTCGAGGCGAACCCGCATACGTTCGCGGCCAAGACCCGCAGTGCTGCGTCCGTGGGGGTGGATGTGAGGAACTTCGCGGTGGCCGACGAGGTTGGGCAGGCGGTCCTGCACATTCCTCAACGCGGCGGTTCCCGGTCGCTCACCCCCGGTAGCGCCTCGCTCCTGCGTCGCGTGGAAGGGGTCGAGTACACGACGGTGAGCGTGCCTGCGACAACGATCGACGCGATCGTTGAAGGACTCGACATCTCCGGTGGCGTTGCCCTCTGGGTGGACGTCGAGGGCCTGAGTTACGAAGTGCTCCGCGGTGGCCTGGACCTCCTGCAGAGGGACGAATGCCGGATCGTCATGGTCGAGGTGGAGGACGTCCAGCTCTGGGAGGGGCAGTCGACCGGTGCCGCGATCGACCAGCTGATGGCCTCGCTCGACTTCGTGCCCATCATGCGCGACGCGGAGTACGAGTCCCAGTACAACGTCGTGTACGTCAAGGCGTCGCAGCGGTGGCGGGTGGATCAAGCGGCGTACTGGGCCGCGCTCGCCGGGATTCGGACGAGCAACACGCGCTGGGCGTATCGGCGCTCCCGGGCTGCGTTGCGATCCGTGGCACGGCGGACCCGGCGCCGACACCAGTAGCTGGCGTCAGTCCGGCGGCCCCGGAACGACGCCAGTTGCTGGTTTCGACGAGGTGAGCAGGAGCGGGCGGATGCCCACCTGCACGCTTCCGTTCGGCAATGGCACGCAGACCCCTTCCATGGAGCAGGCGGTGTCGATCCCGGCGGGCACCGGCACCTGGACCGGGGAGCCGGCCGGGGAGTAGCCCAGCAGGTGGTTCGCGCCGTCCTTGACGAAGCCGCAGAGCACGCCACCGCCCTCCTCGACGCAGCCGCGAAGGGAGCTGCCGACGAGCCGGTCGAACGTCCACCGCCAGGCCACCTGGTTGCCGACGGCGGTCGGGTCGAGCTGCACGCCGAGGAGGGGATAGGGCTTGGCGGTCCAGGCGTACCAGTCGATCGACGTGACCCCGTAGCGCACGCCCTCGATGAAGGTCTGCGCCAGATAGCCCTGGGCGGTCGATCCGAAGACCGGCCGGGTGACCTCCTGCAAGCCGCCGAGGCCGTAGTTCACCTCCGTCTCGTAGATGGGCAGGTCCGGTGCCTTCGCGAGCATGAGCATGCTGCGGAACAGCGCGATGCCGCCGACGCGGTCGGCCGGCCCGCCGGATGCGGGCGGGTAGGAGTGGAAGGCGAAGCCGTCCACCGGCCACCCGGCCTTGCCGAGGGCACGGATATAGGTGACGCCGAAGTTGTAGAAGGAAGAGCCGAGCCGCGTGGTCGTGCTGGCGGCCAGGACGAGGGATGGCGAGCCATGCGAGCGCACCGCACTCCGCACGGCGGTGGTCATCTCGACGAGGTCGGCGACCGACCCGGTGTAGAACGTCTGGAGGTTGGGTTCGTTCCAGACCTCGTACGCGTCGATCCGGCCGCCATATCGAGAGACGAGAGCATCGACGAACTGTCGGAAGTCGGCGATCTCTCGCGGCGGGTCGGTGGAGAGGTCACCCGCCCACGCCGGCGTAGGACCGAAGACGTACACGACCTTGGCGTTGGCCGCCGTTGCTGCGGTGACGGCATCGTCGAGGGCGTCCCATCGGAAGACGCCGCGGCGCGGTTCGATCGCGTTCCAGCCCACGCCCGCGTCCCAGAGGCGGACATACCCGTACTGCAGTGCCGGGGCGGGGCCCCCGGGGGCGGTGTGCAGGCCGAAGAGGTCCCTCGCAATGGGCGGTCCTGGCGTGGCCGTGAGCAGGTCGGTCACGGAGGACAACGTGGAGTCGCCGGCTGCGGCGTAGGGGTTCTGCGCGGTCATCGCGCCGATCCTCCGCTGCGTATTGCGCAGGGCGATGGCGAGGCTCGTGTCGGGACAGGCCCGCGCCCGATCGGCAAGGGCGGACTTGACGGCTGGCTCGACGGACAGGCCCCACGAGACGAGGGCCCTGGCTATCGCGGTGACCTGCGGGCAGTCGACGGAGGCGGGATCAGCGGCAAGGGCGGACAGCAGGCTGCTCGCCTTCGCCGTTGCGCCGGGCCTCCGCGGGTAGGTCGGGAAGTTGCGGGTGAAGGACCGGCGGAGCGAATCGCTCCATCCGTAGGCCCCCTGCGACCACGCGGCTGGGAAGCCGATGACGGGGATCCGGGATGGTGACCGACGGACCCCGGCGACGTGGAAGAGCCGGAAGGCGTACCCCGCGGTGAGGGCAGGCACCGCGGGAATGCTCTCCGCGGCCTCGTGCAGGCTCATCGTGACCGTGCGCGCAGGGACGGCCTCGGCGGCGCCTACGGGCAGGACGGTCAGCAGTGACGCTCCGACGGCGAGGATGGCCGGGAGCGCGGCCCGCCGAGCCGTCGCCTTCATGTCAGGGTTAGCGCATCCAGCACGTCTGCGACGCCATCGCCCGGCACCCCGCTTGTGACGGTGTTTGCCGCCGCCTTGACGGCTTCAGCGGCCGACCCCATGGCCACGCCGAGCCCGGCCCATCGAAGCATCTCGATGTCGTTCCAGAAGTCTCCGATGGCGATGGTGTTGGCCGGATCGATCCCACGGCGCTCGCACACCCGCTGCAGCATGGTGGCCTTGTTGACTCCCTTGGCTGCGACGTCCATCCACGCGACGTCGCCGACCCCGAAGATCGCCGACTCGTAGCCAAGCTTCTCGACGATGGGCCCGAAGCCCGTGTCGATGTGCTGCTCGCTGCGCACGACCAGGCGGATGACCGGTTCGCGCAGCAGATGCTCGAACGGCACCTCTCGGATCGACAGGCCAAGTGCCCCCGCCGGGAACATGCGCGTGGTGTGGAAGATGCCGTTGGTGTCCTCGACGGCGAACACGGCGTCCGGCAGGTGCTCGACGAGCTCCTCCAGGACCGGGCGCGGGTCAAAGGTGACGGACTCGATGGTCTTCTCCGTCTCGACGGAGACCAGGAGCGCGCCGTTGCTGCAGACGACGAGGTCGTTGATCCCGGCCGCGCGCGCGATCGGGATGGTGGTCGATGGCGTGCGCCCGGTGGCCAGCACGACGAGGACGCCCGCGTCCTGGACGCGCTCGATGGCGTCGACGACCCGTTCGCCGATGGAGCCGTTCCACGGGATCAGCGTGTCGTCGACGTCGAGGGCAATGAGCTCGGCACGGAAGCCCGCAGGGATGTCGGCAGTGGGGGTCACGTGGCCGGCTCCAGCGCGTCGCGGCCGCCGAGGAAAGGTCGCAGGGCTGGCGGGATGCGCACCGAGCCGTCGGCCTGCTGGTGGTTCTCGAGCAGGGCGACGATGATGCGGGGCATCGCGCAGAGGGTGCCGTTGAGGGTCGCGAGCGGCCGGGTGCCACGAGCATCGCGCATCCTGATCCGCAGTCGACGCGCCTGGAACTCGGTGGTGTTCGACGTCGACGTGATCTCGCGATACGTCCCCTGCGTGGGGATCCACGCTTCCATGTCGAACTTCCTCGCCGCGCTCGACCCCAGGTCGCCCGTGGCCACGTCGATGACCCGGTACGGGATCTCCAGCGCATCGACGAACTCACGTTCCCACGCGAGCAACTGCGCGTGCTCGGCCTCGGCGTCCTCGGGGGCGCAGAAGACGAACATCTCCACCTTGTCGAACTGGTGGACCCGGATGATGCCCCGGGTGTCCTTGCCGTACGAGCCGGCCTCGCGGCGGTAGCACGTCGACCAGCCGGCATAGCGCAGCGGGAGGCTGCCGGCATCGATGATCTCGTCGGCGTGGTAGCCGGCCAGCGCCACCTCCGACGTGCCGATCAGGTACATGTCGTCGGACTCGACGCGGTACACGTTCTCGGCGGCCTGCCCCAGGAAGCCCGTGCCCTCCATCGCGCTGGGCAGGACCAGGCTCGGCGTGATCATGGGCGTGAGTCCGTGGGACGTGGCGTGCTGCATCGCGAGGTTCAGCAGGGCGATCTCAAGGAGAGCGCCTGGGCCGGTGAGGTAGTAGAAGCGCGAGCCGGAGACCTTGGCTCCGCGCTCCATGTCGATCGCCCCGAGCAGTTCACCCAGCTCGAGGTGGTCGCGGGGGGCGAATCCCTCAGCCGCGAAATCCCGGGGCGTGCCGACCTCCTCGATGACGGCGAAGTCCGCCTCGCCGCCGACCGGCGACTCCAGGTTGACCAGGTTCGAAACCTGGAGCCACAGCGCGTCGAGCACCTCGCCCGCCGCAGTGGCGGCCGCGTTCGCGGCCTTGAGCTCCTCGGAGAGCGCGTTCGCCTGCGCCATGAGTTCGTCGAGCTCAGCCTGGACGGCGGGGCGCGCGTCGTCGTCGGCACCCTTCAGCGCATGCTGGAGCGGTCCGATCTTCTTGCCGAGCAGCTTCTGCTGATTGCGCACTTCGTCGAACGACTGCTGGGCGACGCGTTTGGCCTGGTCGGCTGCCACCAGTTCGTCGACCACGGCGACGCTCTCGCCGCGGCGTCGCTGGGATTCGCGCAGGCGGTCTGGCTCGGTGCGCAGGATGGCGGGGTCGATCACGGCTCCAGCCTACGTGGGGTGCGCGAGGGCATCGCGTTCACCTGCATGTGGCAGACTCCTCGCACTTTGCCCCCGATCGAGAAGGCTCGCCGTGGACTACAACTGGCTGTCGCCCAAGGCCCAGGCGCGTCCTGCCGGAAGCAAGGGCTGGGGTTCGTTCGCCGTCGAGCGCATCTCGGCTGGCGAGACGGTTGCTGCGTTCGGCGGGTGGGTGGTCGATCGCCTGACGCTCTCTGAGATGTCCCATGACCGGCAGTCCCGCTCCATCCAGGTGGATGACGACCTCTATCTCGTCTCGGACGAGACGCCCGAGCCCGGCGACATGCTGAACCATTCATGCGACCCCAATTGCGGGCTGTCCGGGTCCGCGCTCCTCGTGGCCATGCGGGATATCGGCGTGGGAGAGGAGATCACCTTCGACTACGCCATGTGCGATGCGAGCGACTACGACGAGTTCTCCTGCATGTGCGGGCAGCCCACCTGCCGGGGCATCGTGACGGGTGCCGATTGGCGCGACCCCGTGATCCAGGCCAAGTACGCCGGCTGGTTCTCGCCCTACCTGGTCAAGCGCATCGCTGCGCTGCCCACGGCGTAGGCCATGCAGCTACTGCCTGGGGTCACCGCGCGTCGGGTCGACGTGGACGACGCGGACGATCTCGAGCGCGCGTACGTCGTGTCGCGGGAGTGCGAGCTCGCGGGCGTCGGCCACTCCGATGCCACCCGCGAGTCGGTGCGGGCCGCCCTCACCAGCCCGGATGCGGCACGCGATGCGCACCTCATGGCTCTTGAGGGCGAGGTGCCGGTGGGACTGCTTGTTGTCGAGTCCTTCCCGTCAGAGCGGGAGGTCTACGTCGACGCCTACGGCGTCGGTCCCCGAGCGGGGGACGTGGTGACCGCGCTCCTCGGGCGGGCCGTGGCGCTGGGCGAGTCCCTCGCGGCAGACGACCCTGGTCCTGGCCTGCCCGCCGGCACGGACCGGTTCGCGCTCGACCCGCGGCTGTGGCAGGTCACGAGCGGCGCCTACGAGCAGGACGTTGCCTACCGGGAGGCCCTGCGCGGTCACGGGTTCCGTGAGATCCGCCGCTTCTGGCGCATGCGCAAGGACCTTGCCGGGGTGTCGCCGTCACGTCCGGAAGCACCCCAGGGGGCCACGTTCCGCCCGGCCGGCGGGAGTGATGACCGCCTCGCGCTGCACCGGGTCTTCGAGGAGTCGTTCGCCGACCACTTCGGCCACGCGGCCATGCCAGCCCACGACTGGCTGGCCCGGATCGAGGCGCTGCCCGGATCCGACGCGGAGCGCTGGTGGCTGGCGTTGCTTGATGGGGTGCCGGTCGGGCTGTGCATCCAGGACGACTCACGCGCCGAGTTCGGCGAGGGCTACGTGCGGACCCTTGGCGTCGTGCCATCAGGGCGAGGCCGGGGAATCGCCCGCTGGTTGCTCGGCTGCGCTGCGGCGGATGCGGTGTCCCGCGGGCGCCATGCCATCGCGCTCGCCGTCGACGGGCAGAACACCACGGGCGCGACCGCGCTGTACCAGTCGGTCGGCTACGAGGCCCGCCACGTGATCGACGTGTGGTGTCGGCCGGTCGCGGTCGAGCAGGTCGGCGTCACGGAGTAGCGAGCAGCACCTTGCCGGTGATTGCCCCGTCGGCCAGGAGTTCGTGCGCATGGCCGGCCTGGGGCATGGGCAGGATGCGATCGATCACCGGGCGAACGACCCCGGCATGGAGCCAGGGCCACACATTGCGCTCCACTTGCGAGCAGATGGCTGCCTTTTCCGACTCGGGCCGCCCGCGCAGCGACGTTGCCGTGACGGACGCGTTCTTGCGCAGCAGCGCGCTGATGTCGAGCTCGGCCCGCGTGCCCCCCTGGAGGCCGATCACGACAAGACGGCCATCGCGTGCCAGCGCCGTGACGTTGCGTTCGAGGTAGGTCGCGCCCATGTTGTCGAGGATGACGTTGGCGCCGCGCCCGCCGGTGACGTCCATGACGACCTCGACGAAGTCCTGCTCGTGGTAGTTGATCAGCACCTCGGCCCCGAGCGCGGCGCATCGATCCAGCTTGTCCCGGCTGCCGGCCGTGACGGCCACGCGGGCGCCGAGCGCACGGCCGACCTGGATCGCCATGGTCCCGATGCCCGAGCCGCCCCCGTGAATCAGCAGCCACTCGCCCTCGCTCAGGTTCGCGGTCATGTCGAGGTTGCTCCACACGGTGCAGGCCGCCTCGGGCAACGAGGCCGCCTCGACGAGCGACAGGCCGGTCGGCACGCTCATGACCTGGCCGACCGGCACCGCGACCCTCGTGGCGTAGCCGCCCCCCGAGAGGAGCGCGGTGACCTTCTCCCCGATGCGGCTGAGGTCGAGGGCAGCGCCCACCGAGCTGATCGTGCCGGCGCACTCCAGCCCCAGGATCGGCGAGGCCCCAGGCGGCGGCGGGTACAGCCCCTGCCGCTGGAGGAGGTCGGCGCGGTTCACGCCGGACGCCGCGATATCGATGATGACCTCGCCGGGCCCGGGCCGAGGATCGGCCACCTTCGACCAGGCAAGGACCTCGGGTCCGCCCGGCTTCTCCATGGTGATCGCGTGCACGGCTAGTCCTGGCTCGGATTGTGTCGGATGACCACGAGGCGGTCGCCGGCCTGCAGCGCCCGGATGCTGTCGGTGTCGAAGCGATGCGCCACGCCGTCCCGCACGACCGCGAGCACGATCTGGCCGCGTTCGTCGAGGTCCGCCGGGGACAGGCCGAGCTCGTCTCGGCTGATGTCCCGCTCCATGACCTCCAGGCCTCCGCCCGAGTCGAGCAGGTCCTCCATGATCTCGCCGGCGGTGTTGGACAGCAGTGACAGCCCCATCAGGCGGCCGGCCGATTCAGCCGTGGGGATGACCGTGTTGGCCCCGGACTGGCGCAGGATCTCGGCGTTCTGCGACTCGCGCACCGCCGCGACGATCGTGGCGTTGGGCGCGAGGCGACGCACGGTCAGCGTCACCAGGACCGACGTGTCGTCCTCGTCGGTGGCGACGACGACCTTGGACGCGCGCTCGACGGCGGCATCCCGAAGGACCTCCTCCTGCCGCGCGTCGCCCAGGACGCCGACGAACCCATCTCGCGTGGCCGCCTCGATCGCGGCACGGTCCGAGGCCACGACGACGATCTCGGTGGGCTTCAGCCCGGCGTCAAGGAGGGAGCGCGCCGCGGACCGGCCCTTCACGCCGTAGCCGATGATCAAGGTGTGGTCGTTCACGTTGCTCCTCCAGCGGTTGGAGCGCAGCTGCTCGCGCGTGCTGCGGGTGAGCACCTCGATGGTGGTGCCGACCAGGACGATCAGGAACAGGAAGCGCAGGGGTGTGATGACGAGCGAGTTGACGAGCCGCGACGACTCGCACACCGGGGTGATGTCGCCGTATCCGGTCGTCGAGAGAGTGACTGTGGCGTAGTAGAAGGCGTCGATCCACGTGAGCGTGCCGAGCTGTCCTCGGTCCTGGTAGCAGTCGCGCTCGGTGTACACCAAGAACGTCGTGAAGAGCAACGCGAGGACCGCGACGAGGATCCGCAGGCCGATGTTGCGCATGGGGCTGAACCGGCGCTCGGGGAACCTCAGGGGCGGGGCAGCACCCGGGTCATCGAACGGCAGGCGGCGCCTACCGCCTTGCATGGATGCGCTCGCGGACGAAGAGCGCGCTGACGATGGCGACTCCCACGATCGCGATCATGCCAGCAATCAGGCTGGAAACCCCGAGGAGCTTCAATGCCGTGGCGGCGAGGACGACCATCAGCAGGTAGCGGAGCGCCTTGCCGTCGTATCGCGAGGACATCCGGGCACCGATCCAGACGCCGGGGATCTGCCCGATGAGCAAGGAGACGACGACGGCGATGCTGATGTCGCCGAAGCCCGCATGGGCGAGTGCGCCGGCCACCAGCATCGGCACTGCCTGGGTGAGGTCCGTGCCGACGAGGATCGACGGCCGTAGGAGGGGATACAGCAGGAGAAGCGTGGTGACGACCAGCGATCCGGAACCGACGCTGGTCATGCCGACGAGGATGCCCACGCCGAGGCCGAGCAGGAGGGTCGGCAGCGGCTTGACCGGCATGTCGCGCCCCTGGGGCACGTCCTCGCTGCGCAGGGACGACGCGCGGCGCGACACCCAGACCTTGGCGAGCATGGCGGCCAGGGCGAGCAGCAGGACGTAGCCGATCCAGGTCCGGATCGTCTCGCTGGCCTCCTCGGTATTGAGCACCTTGGCGAAGATGATGGTGCCCATCAGGACGCCCGGGATGGACCCGGCCGAAAGCCAGCCCACCAGGCCCCAGTGGACGGTCTTGTGCCTGATGTGGACGTAGGCCCCGACCGGCTTCATGAACGCCGAGGCGACCACGTCGCTGGAGACCGCCGCGGCCGGCGAGACACCGAAGAGCAGGACGAGCATCGGGGTCACCAGTGCGGCCCCGCCCATGCCGGTGAGCCCGACCATGAGCCCGGCGATCAGCCCGCCGAGGGACAGGGCGAGGTCGATGTCGGCGAAGGTCACCGGGCAACGGTATCCGCTCGGGAGGGGTTTTCCTACTTATTAAGCAGACAAAGTTCCTAGCGGCCCGTCAGGCCGACCACCCCGGCCAGTCCTCCCGGCCGAGCACGTCGAGCAGGTCCACCACGTCACCACGGACCCCGGCGCCCGGCGGCACGACTGCGATCGCGTCGGCACCGGCCCAGCCAGTCAACTGGGCCGGGCCTTGGCCCGGCAGCGGTCGCGCCGACGTGGCAGCCGACGACACGTCGATCGCCACCGGCACCAGCGCGGTGTCGTCGGCGTAGTCGGCCAACGGGGCGTCGTCGACCAGGACCGCGGTCCGCCGGGCGGCGGTGAGTGGATCATCACGCAAGGCCCGGATCAGGGGGCTGGCCACGGTGACCAGCCCGGCCAGCGCAGAGGCGGGCTCCCCGGGAAGCCCGATGAGGAAGCGACCGTCGGGAAGGCGGGCCAGCAGCATCTGCGCTCCTGGGGTCACGGCGACCCCGTCGACCAGCCACCGGGCGCCGAGGTCGCCGAGGACACGGCGAAGGTGGTTCTCCGGACCGGGGGCCGTGGAGCCCGTGGTGATGAGCACGTCGACGGCCGCGTCCTCGATCTCGCGCAGCAGGAGGTCGGCCGTGTCGGGGGCACGCACGGCCGGGTTCCCGCGGGCGCCGAGTGAGCCGATGAAGGCCGGGATCGACGGGCCGAGCGCGTCCCGGACTCGGTGATGCCGCGGCAAGCCGCGATCCAGCAGCGCTCCGCCGAGAACCAGCACGCCGACGACCGGCGGCCGGATGATGGGCACGTCGTCGTGCCCTGCCGCCGCAGCCAGGGCGAGCAGCGACGTGGTCACGAGCGTCCCGGCCGGCGCAAGAACGTGCCCAGCCTGCGCGATCTGCGCCTGCGTCACGATGCCGCTGCCGAACTCCGGACGAAGGGCCTCATCAGGAAGGTCGTTGAGCGGATCGACGGCCACGACCACCGTGCGGCCATCCCGGCGCCGCTCGGTAACGGCCGACTCGGCCGCGAGGACGGCGTCGGTGTGCCGCGGCATGGGCTCGCCGGCAGCCAGCGGCACGGCGTGACCGGCAGTGACGACGTCGGTGGCTTCCTCAATGACCAGCCACGGTCCTTCCCCGCGGATCGCGAAGCCTGCGCTGGCCGCGCAGTCGGCGGGCGGATCGTCCTGGACGGTCACCAGTGGCGCGGCAAGCCGGTGCCCGCCTGCCTCGTCGAGTCGCGCAGCGACTCTCGGAAGCGGGCGGGCACACGTGCTGGCGATGTGACGGGCCTGGGCCCAAGGCAGGATGCCGTCCAGTCCCAGGGTGCTCACGGCCTCATGCTGGCACGGCCGTGCTCGCGATGGACCGGAAGGACCTCAAGCCTTCGGTCGCCGACTCCTAGTCGTCGTCGGAGTCGTGGTCGTCGCCCGAGTCATCGTCGTCCTCGGAGCCGTGATCGTCATCCGAGTCGTCGTCGGAGCCGTGGTCGTCGTCATCGTCGTGGCTGCTCGACGCGCTCGGCTGGGGAGACGGGGACGCGTCGCGATTGGTCACCCAGTCGAACACCGTCCCGGTCGCCTTGTCGACGTAGCCGGTGATGATCGAGCCGTCCGCACGCTGGATGCGCACGGCCCATGCGGCGAAGCCACCGCGGCGATCTGACGACACGCTCAACACGGTGCCGCCGGACTTCGCGACAGCCTTGCGTGCGGCCTCGCGCGCGGAGACCCCGGTGGCGGAGGACTCACCTGCCGAGGACTCTGGGCTCGCCGACGGGGTTGAGCGCCCTGCGTCGGGCTGCGTGGCGCTCGGCTGCGAGTCATCGGAGCGGCCCGCGGTCGGGCTGCCCTGCGTTGCGGCGCGAGACTCGTCAGCGGGCTCGATCGTGGGCAGTTCGGGCAACGGGCTCATCGTCGCGGTGGGTGGGGTCGTGGTCGGCGACGGGCTGGCCGACGGCGAGGCCGTCGCGCCCACGAGGGTCACCGAGGTGGCCTCGCCGGCGTTGCTGGCCGCTGCGTTGATGACGGCGACGCCCGCGACAGATCCGGCGATGAGGATGCCTCCGGTCGCGGCGACCGTGGCGATGATGCTGGCTCTCTTCATGGTGGAACCCTTTCGGTAGGTCGGTGGGTCGGGACTAGCGGATCGAGTGGACGGGCCTCGGCGAGACCTCGCGGTGCGGGGCAGGTGCCGGGATGAACCCCCGGGCGAGCAGGCCCATGACGAGCAGCGCCGTTCCGGCGATCAGAAGGGCGATGGACCACTGGCTGAGGGCGTCGGTGCCGGCCAGGACGTAGTGCGCCGTCGCCACGGGCCACGCCGCGTAGGCCAGCAGGTGGCTGCGCGAGAACCAGCGGCCACCTGCCGCACCCATGCGGGCGCGCAGCCGGCCCAGGAAGCTCACCGGGATGATGAGCCAGAAGGCGATGGTGCCCAGCGCCACGGCGGTCGTCTGCCACGGCGCCATGCCCGGCACGAGGATCTGCGCGACGGTAAACGTGACTGCCGGGTCGACGATCAGCAGGACCATGTGGATCGCCAGGAAGCCCAGGGCGGTGGCGCCGAGCCAGCGGTGCAGGTCGAGCAGCCGCATGGGGCTGGCCAGCCGGCCCAGCACCTGCGTGCGTAGCAGGATGCCCCAGAGCACGACGGCGGTGAGAAGTCCCCACGCGGTTATGCCGCTTGCCCGGATGCCGAGCCACGTCCAGGGGATCGTGTTCATGCTGGCACTCCTTCCGATGTCGTCGTCATCTCGGTGGCGAGCTCGCGATCGGCCGTGAGGAGGTACGCCGTGAGGCCACGCTCGCGCAGCCAGTGGAGGGCGGCGTCGGCAGGCATGAGCAGTGCGGCGGTGGCGGCGGCCTCGGCCCACCAGGCCTCGTCCGCGACGACGGTGACCTGCACCAGGTCGCCGTCCGCCATGGTTCCGGTCCGTGGGTCGATGACGTGGTGTCGTCGACCCTGCGCCCACCGGCGCTTGAGGATGGTCGACGTGGCGACGGCGGCGCGCTCGTCCACCGGGTCGAACTCCAGGAGGGTGAGGAGCCGCTGCGCGCCCTCGGGCCGCCGCTCGTCCTGGATCCCGATGCACCACGGAGCTCCGTCGGACAGTGCTCCAGCGAAGGACACGTCGCCGCCCAGGTTCACCAGCACGGCTGATGCGCCAGCCGCCATGATCTCCGCCACGATCAGGTCGGCCGCCAGGCCCTTCCCGATGGCGCCTGGGTCGATCCCCACGCCGGCCGGGAGGCGCACGGTCGCCCGGTCCGAGTCGACGAGGACGCCGGCCATGCCTGGTGCCGGGGCAAGAGGAAGCGCGGCGGCGGCTGAGGTGGCCGGCCGGGTCTGCACGAGGTCGAAGTCCTCGTCGTAGCCGAGGGCGGTGACGCTCGTCAGGACGGTCGGGTCGAAGAGCCCGGCGGACTCCTGCCACGCCGTCACCATTCGCTCGACGAGGAGCAGCAAGTCTCCCGACACGGCGACAGGGCCGCGTCCGGCCGATGCGTTGAGCCGACTGAGGTCGCTGTCCGGCAGGAAGCGACTCCAGCTGGCCTCGAGCAGACCGACCCGCTGCACCGCGGCGTCGAGCAGGTCGCTCGCCAGTACGGTCGGCGTGCCGGTGGGGACATCGACAAGGACATGGCAATCGGTGCCCATGGCCCGGAAGTGACGCTGTGCAGACGGCATTGCTCAGCTGCCCTTGCTGGTGGACTGCTGCTGGGGTGCCGGCTGGGCCACCGGTGCCGGCTTGGCGACCGGCTTGGGCGCGGGCTTCGGCTTGGGCTTGGGCTTGGCCGCGGGTGCCGCCGCGGGAGTGGAACTCGTGGAGTTGCTGGACGGCCGGCTGGGCGTCGCGTTGCTGGAGGGCCGGGGGGCCGTTCCTTGCTGGGGGGACGTCGCCTGCTGGGACTGCGACTGCTGGGCCGACGACGACGCCGCGGCGCGATGCTGAGCCTTGAGCTGCTTGGCCAGCTTGACCAGCTTGGCCCGGTACGCGTCGAGCTCGGTCGCCTGGGCCTGGAGTTGCGCCGCGTACGCGTCGAGGTCGGCCTCGGTCAGGCCCGTCGACGTTGTCGGCTCGATCGGTGCGGTGGCGGTCGCTGCATCGCTTCCACTGTCGACAGTGGAAGCCTGGCTGGCTTCCATCGTGCGGACCCCGATCAGGCCGACGAGCCCCGCGCACGCGGCCGTGGCCAGCCCGGCGGACAGGACCCGGTCGGTGGTGCTGCGGCGCCGCGAGCGCATCGGCCCGGCGAGATGACCGTTGTTCTTCATCGTGTGTCCCCTTCGGAAGGTCCGTGTCTGTTGAGATGACGTTAGAAGCCCGCGTGCCAAGGGCGCACCCGTCGCAGGTTAAGCGCGGGTAAGGGGGGCGACGCGTGACACGATGAGGGCGTGAAGGTTCTGGTGGTCGAGGACGATCCTGCGGTCGCGGAACCGCTGCTCGCAGGCCTGAAGCGCAACGGCATCGAAACGGTCCACGTCGCGTACGCGAGCCACGTGCTCGAGGCGGTGGCTCAGGGCGTCGATGTCGTGCTGCTCGACCTCGGGCTCCCCGACGGCGACGGGCTGGATGTCCTGAGGGACCTGCGCCGGGTATCCGACGTACCGGTGATCGTGGCCACCGCGCGTGGCGACGAGGCCGACCGCATCGTCGGACTCGAGCTTGGCGCGGACGACTACGTCGTCAAGCCGTACTCCGTCCGAGAGCTCGCCGCGCGGGTCCGCGCCGTGGCCCGCCGGCGGAGGGTCGAAGCCCCGTTGGAGACCGGCCGGCTAGTGGTCGATCGCAAGCGACGCGTGGTCACCCTCGACGGAACGGCCGTGGACCTCACGGCGAAGGAATTCGACCTGCTCGCCGTCCTGGCCGAGGAACCAGGCCGGGCGGTCCCCAGGCAGGAACTCTTCTCACGCGTGTGGGATCCGGTGTGGGTGGGCACGGGCAAGACCCTCGACGTGCACATTGCCACGCTCCGCAAGAAGCTCGGCGATGCCAGCCTTGTCGAGACGGTCCGCGGGGTCGGGTACCGGCTCGCGGTGGAGGCCGGGTGACCCGACGCCTCGTCCTGGCGATGACCAGCCTCGTCGCCCTGGTGGCGCTGGCCTTGGCCATCCCCCTCGCGATCGTGGTGGCCACCGACCAGAGGGCGGCCTTCATCGCGCAGCTCGAGGTCGAGACCCTTGCGGCAGCCTCCCTCCTCTCCTCGGAGGACTCGTCGGCCTGGCCGGCGACGACCCAGGATGTGGCCGCGCGTACGGGGGCACGTGTTGTCGTGGTCGATCCCGATCGCGTGCTCATGGCGGACAGCGATGCGTCGGCCCTCGATCGCTCTTTCGACCGGCCGGAGCTGGACCAGGCCCTCGCCGGCCGACTGGCGTCGGATGTGCGTCCGTCGGCCACCCTCGGCGAGGAATTGCGATTCGTTGCTGCCCCGGTCGTGCAGGACAGTGGCGTCGTCGCGGCCGTGCGGCTGTCCCTCCCCGAGGCCGCGGTCGAGGAGGCGGTGGAGTCCACGGCGCGTTGGCTGATCGTGTTCGTCGTGTGCGTCGTCCTCGCCGCGGGGCTGGTGGCCTGGCTGGTCGCCCGCTCGATCGTGGCACCGCTGCGACGGCTGGCCGACGTGGCTGCCGAGCTGCCGGTCGACCTGTCTCGGCGGGCCGACGAGGCCTCCGGTCCGCCTGAGGTCAGGGCCGTTGCCCGCGCCCTCAACAGCACCGCCGAGCGGCTCTCGGGGATCCTGCAGCGGACCCAGCGGGTAGCAGCGGACGCCTCGCACCACCTCCGCACGCCCCTGACCGGCGTGCGCCTTCGCCTCGAGGCGATCGAGGACACCGCGCAGGACGCAGCGCTTCGTGCCGAGGCGCAGGCAGCCACGGCCGAGGTCGACCGGTTGAGCCATCGGATCGACCAGGTGCTGGCCCTCGCCCGCAGCGATGCCGGGCAGTCGCCGCTGGAGGTCCAGGATGCGGCTGCCGTCGTGCAGGCACGCGTCGACGCCGCCGGGCCGATGTTCGACGAGCGGGGGATCGCGTTGAGCGTCGACGCGGTCGGACCGGCCCGGGTCCTGGCCCCTGCTGGCGTCGTGGCGAGGATCGTCGACGAACTCATGGGCAATGCCATGGCCTATGCGCGGACGCGGGTCGACGTCGAGCTGCACAGGGCCGGACCGATGGTGGTGCTGACCGTCTCGGATGACGGCCCCGGCGTTGCCGCCAGCGAGCTGGATCGGGTCTTCGAGCGGTTCACCCGCGCGACGACGGCCGTGCCAGGCGGGAGCGGGCTCGGGCTGGCGTTGGTGCGTGAGTCGGTGCGTGCCATCGGTGGCGAGGCCGTCGCGGGCAGGTCCTCGCTGGGAGGCCTCTCGGTGACCGTGCAGGTGCCTGGCGCGGCCGGCTAGTCGCCGGTGGCGCTAGGCCGGCAGGAGCCGGCCGACCCCGGTGTAGCTACGGCTCCACCAGTCGCCGGAGATCGGGCTGATCTTCACGCCCTTGCCGTAGCCCGCGGCGTCGACCATGCGGCCCTTGCCGAGGTAGATGCCGACGTGATGGGCGCCGTTGTTCAGGAAGAAGATGAGGTCGCCCGGCTTGGCGTGCCGGAGCTTTATCTTCTTGACGACCGTGTACTGAACCCGCGACGAGTGCGGGAGGTCCCGGCCCGTGACCTGCTTGTAGACGTAGCGGGTGAAGCCGGAGCAGTCGAATGCATTCGGGCCGGACATGCCGGCGCTGTAGCGGTCGCCGAGCTGCTTCTTCGCCAGGGTGACGATCTTCACCCGCAGCTTCGCGATGCGCTGCTGCCGCTCGCGCTCCTTGGCGATGCGGGCAGCGATCGCCTGCTGGCGTGCCGTGCGCTCGGTCGTCGCCAGCAGGAGCGCGGCCTTGGCCGTGACGTCGACGGGGGCGGCCAGCGCCATCGGGTCGAGGGTGGCCTCGACGATGGCGAACTGCTCCATCGCGAACTGCTCGAGCGCGAAGGGGGCGGCCGTTGCCTGCTCGGTGACGACCGCATCAACGGCGGGGATGGTCGTCTCGGCTGCCTGAGCGCTCGCGAGCGCACCCGCGGCCACGACGCCAACGACGGTCAGGACGGACGTCGCCATGACGGCGACACGCGTGCGAAAGCGCACGTTGACTCTCCTTCGGTTCCCGCTTCCCAGGTGAGCTGACGGGCTCGGGCGTGAAGGTCGCCCTACCAAGGACACCCGCGCGAGCGGGTGCTGCCTCGGATTCGCCCCGTGGCCTTGCCTGGCAAGCCAGGCCTGACCGGTGGGTCCCCGGTACGCGTAACGCGGGCGAGGTCGCCCGCGCTGTGCGATTCAGCGAGCTGTCGGTGCACGGCGTGTGCCGCGTCGAGGCCGACAGCGAGGTTGACCGTACGAGAGCCCGGAAGATAACGAAACCGCAACGTCCGCTATGGGGACGCATCGTTGGGGGCGTGTGGCATCCGCCACATTTGGTCCCAACTGTCACTCCAGCCCCTCATTTTGTGCAAGGGCCTGCACCCGCACGAGCGCGGCGCTAGCGTCGCGGGCACCCGTCGGGAGCGGCGGCATCGGCCGACATCAGGAGGCAGCCATGGACGACAGCGTGCGCCGGCACAAGTACATGCTCACCGAGGACGAGATGCCGACGACCTGGTACAACGTCATCCCCGACCTGCCCTCGCCTCCCCCGCCGCCGCTTCATCCCGGCCGCATGGACCCGGTCGGGCCCGACGACCTGACCCCCCTGTTCCCCATGGACTTGATCCTCCAAGAGGTCTCCGGCGAGCGCTACATCGACATCCCGGGCGGGGTCCTCGACGTGTATCGCCAATGGCGGCCCTCGCCCCTCTTCCGGGCCCACCGCCTGGAGAAGGCGCTGGGAACGCCCGCCCGCATCTACTACAAGTACGAGGGGGTCTCGCCGGCCGGCTCGCACAAGACCAACACCTCGGTCCCGCAGGCCTACTACAACAAGAAGGAGGGGACGACCCGGCTCACGACCGAGACAGGTGCTGGCCAATGGGGCACCGCGTTGTCGTTCGCCTGCGCCCTGTACGGCATCGACTGCGAGGTGTGGCAGGTCGGCGCGTCGTATGACTCCAAGCCATATCGCCGCATGATGATCGAGGCCTTCGGCGGGCGGGTGCACCGGTCTCCGTCGGATGTCACCGATGTCGGGCGCGGGTTCGCCGCGGACCCGAAGAACTGGCCCGGATCCCTCGGCATCGCGATCTCCGAGGCGGTCGAGGTGGCCGCGAAGGACCCGAACACGAGGTACGCGCTGGGTTCGGTGCTGAACCACGTCCTCCTGCACCAGACGATCATCGGCCAGGAGGCCCTGCTGCAGATGCAGATGGCCGGTGACACCCCCACGCTCATCGTCGGCTGCACGGGCGGCGGCTCCAACTTCGCGGGGCTGTCCTTCCCGTTCCTGCGCGAGAAGCTCGCCGGCCGGATGGACCCACGGATCCTCGCGGTCGAGCCGGCCTCCTGCCCGTCGCTCACGCGGGGGGTCTACGCGTATGACTTCGGTGACACCGCCGGGATGACGCCGCTGATGAAGATGCACACCCTGGGCCACGACTTCATCCCTGACCCGATCCATGCCGGCGGGCTTCGCTACCACGGCATGGCGCCGCTCATCTCGCATGTCTACGAGCTCGGCCTCATGGACGCCATCGCGGTGCCGCAGACGGAGTGCTTCGCCGCAGCGGTCCAGTTCGCGCGCACCGAGGGCATCGTCCCCGCGCCGGAGCCGACGCACGCGCTCGCGGCCGCCATCCGCGAGGCGCTGAAGGCAAAGGAGACCGGCGAGGAGACCGTGATCCTCACTGCGCTGTGCGGGCATGGCCACTTCGACCTCGCCGCCTACGACGCCTACCTCAACGGATCGATGGTCGACGAAGAGGTCTCCGACGCCCGGTTCGCCGAGGCTTTGGAGACCCTGCCGCAGGTGGTCGGATAGATCGCGAAGCCTCGTCGCCGAGGCACTCATGCGGCGGCGGGAGCGGTCACTCCTGCGGGTAGGGTGACGCCGTGAGTCAACCGCACGGGCGCGCGGCGCTGGCTAAAGGCCTCGTGCTGGTCGGCGGTGCGACGCTGCTCGGCAACGGCGCTGCGTACCTGCTGAGCATGATTGCCGCGCGGGTGCTGACGCCGGCGGAGTTCGGCGCACTGGGCGCACTGCTCGGGCTGCTGGTCATCATCTCGACGGTGGGCATCGCCACGCAGGCGCTGACCGCGCGGCGCGTGGCGGTCGCGGGCGCCGACCGGCCCCAGGTCGAGGGTGTCGCGATCCGGCTTGCCGTGGTCGTCGGCGGGACGATCATGGCTGCCGGGGTCCTCGTCGCCTGGCCGCTGGGGGAGTTCTTCGCCATCCCGGTCGTCGCCGTCGCGTCGGGTATCGCCTCGATCGGCTTCATCGTGATCGGCTCGGCCGCCATGGGCATCGCGCAGGGGCGCGAGCAGCACGCGCGCCTGTCGTGGGCGTTCATCGCCAACGGCGCCGGGCGCGCGGTCGGCGGCGTCGTCGGCGTCCTGCTGTTCGACAGCGTCACCGGGGTCGGCATCGGCATCCTCGTCGGCTGCGCCGCCGGGGCGGTCATCGCGTACCAGATCATCTGCCCGCGCACCTGGAGCCCCACGCTGACATCGGGGATCCGCGGCGAGTTCGTTCATGTCCTGCACGCCCTGTTCGTGCTGTTCACCCTCACCAACGTCGACGTTCTGCTGGCCCGGGTCTTCCTCACCGAGGATGAGTCCGGCGAGTACTCGGTCGGGGTCCTGCTGGCCAAGATCGCCTTCTTCCTGCCGAACGCGATCGTGATCGTCCTGTTCCCCAAGATGTCGTCCGGCGACACCCGGCGGGCGGTCTATGTCGCCACCGGGCTGACGGCGGTCGTGGGCCTGATGATCACCGGATTCAGCTTCCTGTTCGGGGACTTCGTCATCCGCGTGCTCGGCGGGGTGCAATACCCCAACCTCGGCTCGGAGGCGTGGCTGTTCGCCCTCGAGGGATCGGCGTTCGCCCTCGTGCAGGTCCTGCTGTACGCGCGACTGGCGACCCAGGATCGCCGAGCCGTCCTCACCGTCTGGATCGCGCTCGGGGTGCTCGTCACCATCGTGTCGTTGTGGCGCCATGACTCCGTCGCGCAGATCGTCACCACCGTCGTCGCGGTGTCCCTCGTGCTGACGGTCGTCGGCCTCGTCATGGACCGCAGGCAGGCGCCAGCCATGGGGATACCCGTCGAAACCGCGGAGTGATGATCGCGTGACCCCGCAACCGGCCGCCGCACCGCGCGCTGCGCGTCGCCGGTGGCTGGTCGCGGCGGTCGCTGTCCTCGCGGTGGTCGTGGCTGGGGCTGCCGGCATTGCGTGGGGTCGGGCCAGCGCCCCGGGGCCAGCCGTGGTGGTCGTGCCGGGGGCGGTCGTCGAGGTGGCGCCCGAGGCCGAGGTCGTCCCGCTGGGCCAGCCCTGGCTTCCGGGATCGGTCCAGGCAGGTCCCGGCGCCCCCGCGTTGCCCGCCGTCTTCACGCCTGCCCCCGACCTGCCCGATGTCCCCTCGGTCGCCAGCGGGTACCGGTTCACCCGCGCCGGGCTCGACGGGCCCGACGTGGCCCGGGCCCTCGCCCTGCACCTTGGCGTGGCCGGAGACGTCGCGACGTCGAACGCGGGCTGGACCATTGGCTCCGACGTGCGTCTGCCCACGCTGACCGTGCTGGACGACCCGGCCATGACGTGGACGATGGCGGATCGCAGCAGCCTGGAATCGACGGCCCCGCTGCTCGCACCCGAGCGCGCCCGCGACCTCGCTGAGGCGCTGCTCGCATCGATCGGCGTGGGTCCGGACTCCGTGGAGTGGGCGGTCGATCGCTACGACGACCGGGTCGACGTGGTCGCCTGGCACCTCGTCGACGCCGAGCGAAGTGGCCTCTCGTGGACCATCGGGGTGGGCCCAGGCGGGGCGATCGTCCAGGCGACCGGCTTCGCCGCCGGGCTCCAGGAGGTGCCGGGGTATCCGGTGGTCGGTGCGGCCACCGCCGTGCGTCGGGCCGCGCTGCCCACCTGGCAGGTGCTTGGCCCGGTGCCCGTCACCGGCCTGGAGGCGACTCCGACGCCGACTCAGACTCCTGCATCATCGCTGCCGCGTAGCGCAGGGGGCGGCGAACGGCCCTCGCTGCAGGTCCCGATGGCCGGCATCGTCGTCACGGAGGCCAACCTCGGGCTGGGGCGCTTCTGGCAGCCGGATGGCGCCCTGCTCATGCTGCCGGCGTACCGCATCACCGGCGACGATGGCAGCGTGTGGACGCTCATCGCAGTGTCCGGGGACTATGTGGATTTCGTGGACCAGGACTACCCGCAGCCTGCGGGCCAGGCGCCGTGACACTACGGTGGTGGCCGCTCAGGCGAGGTGGCAGAGCGGCCGATTGCAGGCGCCTTGAAAGCGCCCGAGGGGAAACCCTCCGGGGGTTCAAATCCCTCCCTCGCCGCTGGTCGTTGCGTGACGACCGACGGGATCGGCCATGAGCCCTGGGCTCCTGGTGGTGGACATCTCGGTGATCGTGACCCTGTCCGTCATCATCGGGGCATCGGCCCCCCGGTGGCCCGATCGTTGGCTGCGGTCAGACGTCGGACCGCTGCGCCCGCTGCCCGGCGAGACGGCGCGCATGTACCGGCGCATCGGCATCAGCACCCTCATTCGACGCCTGCCGGAGCTCGGCACGTTCTTCGGCGGAGAGAGCAAGTCGGCCCTGCCGGGCATGAGCGTTGCGGACCTGCGACGCTACTTGCGAGAAGTCAGGAGGGCCGAGTGGGTGCACTGGGGATCCATCACCGCGACCCTGGTCCTCTTCGCCTTCAACCCGTGGCCGCTGGCCTTGCTGTTCTGGCTCCTCGTCGTCGCGGGCAACCTGCCGTTCATCACGATCCTGCGCCACAATCGGCTCCGGATCCTCGGAATCCTGGAGCGGAAGGACGCGGCACGTGACGACTGACGGCAGCCCCGGGGGCCATGGCGAGTACGGCGTGACGTCGATGGTGTCGACCCTGCGACGGGTGGCGGTGCGCCCGCCGTCGCCGCACGGGGACTACGGCGTGGCGCACTGGGCCCAGCCGCTGGACCTGGGGATGCTGGCCGCCCAGCACGCTGCCTTCGTCGACCTGCTCCGCCGCCTCGGCTGCGAGGTCGTCGTCCTGCCACCCGCCGAGGGCATGCCGGATGCCTGCTTCGTCTACGACCCCGCCTTCGTCGTCGGCGACGGCGTCATCGAGCTGCGCGGGGCCAAGGCGGTCAGGACAGGCGAGCCACCGCTGCTGGCGGCGCAGCTCGCCGACCTGGGGATCCCGGTGACCGGGCGGCTCACGTCACCAGCGACCGCCGACGGCGGCGACATGTTCTGGCTCGACGGTCGCACGCTGGCGGTCGGCCGCACCTACCGCACCAACCAGGCAGCGATCGACCAGTTGCGGACGATGCTCGCTGCCCAGGGTGTCACCGTCGAGTCCTTCGACATGCCGCACGACCTTGGCCCGGAGTACTGCCTGCACCTCATGTCGGTCGTGTCCCCGGTGCGGGAGGACCTGGCCGTCGTATTCGAGCGGTTGGCGCCCGTGGCCCTGCTGCAGGCCCTCCACGCCCGCGGCATCCAGACCCTCGCGGTCCCGGACGAGGACTACGCCTCGCTGGGGTGCAACGTGCTCGCGGTGGCGCCCGGAATCGTGGTCATCGCCAAGGGGAACGCGGCGACAGCCGCCATGCTGCGCCACCACGGCGTCGAGGTGCACGAGTACGAAGCGAGCGAGATCAACAAGGGTGAAGGTGGACCGACGTGCCTGACGCGTCCGATCCTCCGCCGGTAGGGATTGCGCGCTTGCGCGAGTGGGCGCTGGAGAGCTATCCGGCGGCCGTCATCCGGCGGTTCTTCGACCTCGAGCTGCTCGATCGGTCCTTCGGGCTGGCCGCCCAGGCGTTCGTCGCCCTGCTGCCACTGCTCATCGTCGCGGTGTCCTTGGTGCTGAACTCCGACGGGGACGTGCTGGCCACCCAGCTCACCAACCGGTTCGGGCTGTCCGGTGCAGCGGATATTGCGGTGCACGCGTTGTTCCGGAGCGAGTCGGCAGTCAGAACGATCTCCTGGCTGGCCGTCGCGATGTCGGTCCTGTCGGCCTTCTCCTTGGCCCGCCGCCTGTCGCGCACGTACGCGAAGATCTTCGATCTGCCGTCCCTGCGCCGCTCCCAGATGTGGCGCGGCGTGGTGTGGATCGCGGTGCAGATCGCGCTGTTCTCGCTCGCGTCGGAGCTCCGGGCGGTTCGGCGGGAGAGCGGCCTCGTGCTGGCCGCCCTGGCCGTCATCGCGATCCTGCTGCTCTGGTTCGCCGCCGACATCGCGGGGCTCCTACTGCTGGTGCCGACGATCCCCAGGAGGCTGCTCATCCCGTCGGCGATCCTGTCCGGGGTGGGCCGCACGGGCGTCACGCTCTGGGCGACGCTCTACATGCCGCGCCTGCTGACTGGGCAGGCCGAGCAGTTCGGGCCGATCGGCGTGACGTTCGCGCTGTTCACGTTGATCCTCGCGGGCGTGATCGTGCTGCTCATCGCCCCGCTTCTGGTGGTCGTCTGGGTGGATCGCCGGGCCGCGCTTGATTCAGCCCGCCAGTGAGGCCGTGTCGATCACGAAGCGGTACTTGACGTCGCTGGATACGACGCGGTCCCACGCCTCATTGACCTGCTGGACGGCGATCGTCTCGATGTCGCTCGTCACGCCGTGCTGGCCGCAGAAGTCGAGCATCTCCTGGGTCTCGGCGATGCCGCCGATCGACGAGCCGGCGAGGTTCCGCCGCCCCCCGATCAGCGAGAACGGACGGATCGCCATCGGGCTCTCGGGGAGCCCGACGAGGGCCATCACCCCGTCGAGGTCGAGCAGGGACAGGTACGGGTTCAGGTCGATGTCGGCCGCGACCGTATTGGCGATGACGTCGAAGGAGTTGCGGGCGGCCTTCATCGCCGCGCGGTCGCTGGACAGCAGGAATGCGTGGGCCCCGAGCCTGAGCGCGTCCTCCGCCTTGCCAGGCGAGTGCGAGATGACGGTGACCTCAGCCCCCATCGCTACCGCGAGCTTGACGCCCATATGGCCCAGCCCGCCTAGGCCCATGACCCCTACCCGCGTCGTGGGGCCCACCTTCCATCGCTTCAGCGGGTCATACAAGGTGATGCCGGCGCACATGAGCGGTGCCGAAGCATCGAGAGGCAGGTTCTCCGGAATGCGCAGCACGTAGGCCTCGTCGCACACGATGTGGGTCGAGTACCCGCCATACGTCGGCGTCTTCCCGTCACGCTCGATGCTGTTGTAGGTCGCCACCGTGTGGACGCTGCAGTACTGCTCGTCGCCGGACTTGCAGCGCGCGCACTCGCGGCACGAGTCGACGAAGCAGCCGATGCCGGCGTGGTCGCCGACGGTGAACCCGGTCACCGCGCTGCCGACCTCGGTGATGATGCCGGCGATCTCGTGGCCAGGCACCATCGGGAAGATCGCCGATCCCCACTCCTCGCGTCCCTGGTGGATGTCGGAGTGGCAGATGCCGGAATAGGCGATCTCGATCAGGACATCGTGCGCGCCGACATCCCGGCGCGAGATGGTGGTAGGCCCGAGTGAGGCCTTGGGGGCAGGGGCGGCGTACGCAGCGACATCCATGCCGCGCAGCCTAGGTCCGGTCCTCGACCTGCGGGAACTCACCCGGCGTGACGTGGCCGACCCGTGAAGTCTCGGCCACGATGACGCCCGCGAGGACGAAGAGGCCGCCGATCCCCTGGATCGTCGTGAACGTCTCGCCCAGGAGTGCAAGGGCGATGAGCCCGGCCCACAGCGGTTCGGTGGTACCGACGATCCCGGCGCGTTGGGCACCGATGCGCCGCAGCGATCCGAGGACCAGCAGGAAGGGCGCGATGGTGCCCAGGACGATGCCCCACGACATGATCAGCCAGACCGGCAGCCCGGGTGACCCGTCCAGCATCGGCTCGGCGGTCACCGTCAGCATGTCCCACGGGAAGGACCACCACGGCGCGATGACCGACCACGTCGCGGTCGCGAACACGAACCCCCACATCGTCAGCGAGACCGCATCGCGACTTCGCTGCCCGGATTCGCCGAGCAGCCAGTAGGCGGCGAGGGCGAGGGCCAGGCACAGCCCGGCAATGAGCCCGACCGCGTCCAGCGACATCCCGTCCCAGGCCTGGGCAACCATGGCCAGCCCGACAAGGGTCAGTGCGATGGCAAGCCAGATCCGGTTCCCGACAGGCTGGCGCCGGCCGAATCTCATCCACAGCGCGACGACCACGGGGGCGAGGAAGGCAAGGAGGGTCCCGATGCCGACGGGTAGCCGGGAGATGGTCAGGAAGTACAGGAACTGCACCAGGGTGAAGGCGATCACGCCGTACGCGATCAGGAAAGGCAGCTCGCCGCGCCGGATCCGCAGCCGAGACGGATCCCGCAGCGCCACGTAGATGACGAGGATCACCATGGCCCCGCCGTTACGCAGCTCGGTGAGGTGCACCGGATCGAGCCCGGCGTTGAGGGCGCTCTTGGAGAGGACCCCGTTGAAGGCGAAGAGTAACGCGGCGACCAGGTACATGGCCACGCCGACGGCCGACCGCCGCCCATCCGGGCGCCCGTCCGTCGCTAGTCGATCTGGAGCTGCCACACCCGCGCACCCCCGACCAGGGCCGCTGAGTTCGGCACGATGACGACGTCGTCACCCATGCGGACCAACGCCGGCGCCGTGAGGTGGCGGGAGTTGCCGCCACCGAGGTAGAGCCGGTCCCACAGGAACACCGGGCGCAGGCCTTCCACCACGCGGCCGACCCGCCGCGACCACAGGGCGTCACCGAGCCGCCTGCGCTCGTGCTCGCCGATGTAGGTGTCGTACGACAGTCCCCAGCGCACCGGGGCCTGGGACAGCTCCAGGTGCGGGGCGAGCCGGCCGCCGTCGAAGATGGCGCAGCCGAGCCCGGTGCCCAGGGTCAGGACCAGCTCGAGGCCCTGGCCGGCGATGACCCCCGCGCCGTGGATCTCGGCGTCGTTCAGCAGCCGGACAGGCATCCCCATGGCGTCGGCAACGGCGGTCTGCGCGTCGAAGCCCTCCCATTGCTCCACCAACTCGGGCAGCACACGGGTCCGCGGCCCCGACCGCGTGACGTAGTGCGGGGTGGTCACGACCACGCCGTGCCGGATCATGCCGGGCATCCCCACTGTCGCCCGTTCAGCACGCGGCAGCCGGCCGGCGAGGTCCACCAGCGTCTCGACGAAGAGGTGGGGCGGCAGCGGGTACGGGGTCGGCACCCGGATGGGGTGGGCGCGCATCGTGCCGGCGTCATCGAGGACGGTGCCCTTGATGCCGCCGCCGCCGCAGTCAATCGCCAGAGTGGTCATGCCCCGCATTCTGCCGTCGGGGCGGTCGGTATTCTGATCTTCCCCCCGGGCGACCGGGGTGGGTGGGAGGCGTCGCCTAGTCCGGTCTATGGCGCCGCACTGCTAATGCGGTTTGGGACTTCAATCCCATCGAGGGTTCAAATCCCTCCGCCTCCGCCACGCCTGCCTTGCCGTTGCGCTAGCCGACGGTGAGGGTCTTGCCGCTCAACTTGGCGGGCACCGTGCTCAGGGGGCCTTCGGCCGGCCCGGCCACGAAGGTCCCGTCTGCTGTGAACGTGGATCCGTGCGCCGGGCAGCGCCAGTTGCTGCCCGACCGAGCGACCGTCACGCCCTGATGCGGGCAAGCCAGGCTCAGGGCCCGGTAGGTCGATGTTCCCGTGCGAACGACAGCGACGGGCTTGCCCTTCACCGTGCCGAGGTTGACGCTTCCGCCCACCTTGGCCAGGCCGGGCACCTTGTTCACCGTGACGACCACCTGGCCGTTCGGCTTGCGGATGATTCCGTCCGCGGCCATCGCCTCGTTGGCCAGGAGGGCCGGCGTCAATCCCAGTGCGGCGATGCCGCATGCAGAGAGCAGGAAGTCGCGTCTGGTGGGCATCGCATTCCTCTCGGACGGGGTCTCAGGATAAGCACTGGAGGCAATTTCTGCCCCCGGATGCCTCGCGCTAGACTGCCCGACGGCCGCTCGCGGCCATGCGCCCGTAGCTCAACGGATAGAGCATCTGACTACGGATCAGAAGGTTGGGAGTTCGAATCTCTTCGGGCGCACTCCACAAGTCCCTCATGAAACCGTAGGTAGAGAGTCACGTCGGCCAACTCCAGAGCACCTGGAGTTGCCCATGATCAGCCACGACGTCAGCCACGCACCGACAATCGAGCCCAGCGAGGGCAGCGATACTCCGGCCGGTGCGACCTCCCGATACAGCCCGCGGCCACCTGAGACATCGGGGAATGCGGCGTGCGCAAGCAAGGACGCGGATCTTGTGTCAAGATTCGGGGAACGTCACCCCTCGCGGTGTGCCCGGAGGCCTAGGGCGTGTCTGACGAATAGTCGGGCTTCGGTCGTGGAGGCTGTCGATCATGACGACGCGGCGTGTGCTGACGGATGAGATGTGGGCTCGGATCGAGCCGTTGCTGCCGGACCGGACGCCGCGGCGCGGCGGTCAGTG
>JAUSNB010000017.1 GCA_030645615.1 Actinomycetota bacterium
GTCGGTCACCGGGTCCAGGACCAGGACCTCCTCCACCCGCGGATGCCCCGATGCCGCCGCGACCAGCCAGGTGAGCTGCTCGGCCTGCAACCGCGCGATCTGCGCCTCGCAGTCCACCACCATCGACACCGCGACCTCAGGGTCCACCACCGTGCGCGGCCCCAGACAAAGATCCATGAACCGAACCTAAGGAGGGGGACTGACAGTCGGACCGTCAACGGACCGCAGCAGAACCATTGCAGCGCAACAGTTATCGAACCGTTACGCAGCGGTTCAGGTCGCGGTGTGCTGGTCCTCGCCCCAGGCGTCCGACCCTTCCGAGGATGCCTCGTTGATCCGATTGATGTTGGACACGATGCCCCCGATGAGCGCGATCTGGGCGGTCTGGTCGGCGATCCGGACGGCCTCGTGCGCTTGCGTTCGTCCGACCGAGGTAGCCGGATCATCCGCGGAGATGTTGTCGGCGGCCATGGCGATGAGGTCGGCGAGCGGCGAGCGGGCAGCCTGGGGGATGTGCATCGCCGCATTGCCGCGTGACGATGCAAGGAGGTCCGACGTGATGGACAGAACGCGGGCCGACATGACCCCATTCGCCTCGAGGCTGGTCGAGAGGCTGGCGAGGTCCTCCGGGTCGATGCGGGGGTTCCACTTGCGGTGACTGGAGAGGTCCTCGAGCCGCGCGTCCAGGCCGATTGAGCGATTGCGGAGCTCGACGGCTGCGTCGCGCCAGTCACGGGCCACGTCGGCGTCCGGCGCGGCACGCAGGCCCGTCGCTACGTCCGACAGGAGCGTGGACAGATCGTGCTGCAACGCCTCGCTGTCACGCCGGAGCAGCCGGGTGTCGCGGGTGGGGGTCGCCAGGGCAGAGGCGACCAGCGCGCATAGGGCCCCGATCACGACCCCGATGAAGCGCTGGAAGGCGAGCTCCGTGGTCAGGTGGGTGCCGACCACCAGGATCACCGTGACCGCCATGCTGCCCGCCACGAGCGGGGACTCCTGCGGCGAGTTCAGGACGAGGAGCCGGGCGAGGGCGAAGCACAGCAGCACGAGCAGCAGGATCACCAGCGGCCCCGTGCCAATCAGCCACACGATGCCCAGGGCGATCCCCGCACCCAGCAGGGCACCGAGGCTCTGGAAGACGGTCTCCTTCGCCGCGTGATGGAAGGTCGCCCTGGTCGCGATCGCCGCCGTGATGGCGGCCGGGATCGGGTCGGCGAAAGGAACGAGCTCCGCGATGACGTAGGCGGCCGTGGCCGCCAGCGCGGTGAGGACGGCCAGCCGGGCATACGCGCTGCGCCACACGGCCGCTCGGGACCGACGCGGTGGCTGCGTGGCGATGGCTGCTAGCCGCCGCTCTTGCGGCGGAACTCGCGCTTGCCCCCCGAGCGGCTGGAGTGGTCCTTGACCGGGCCGCCGCTGCCGGGCTCATGCGCGTGGGTGCCGCCGCCGGGCTTGGACTTCTTCGCGTCCAGGGCCGCCTTGAACGCGGCCTTCTGGTCGTCGGACTGCTTCTCGGGTGTGGTGGCCATGGGTCAAGTGTGGCGCAGCCGTCGCGTGAACGTGGAGGTGGAGACGGGATTTGAACCCGTGTAGACGGCTTTGCAGGCCGTTGCCTCGCCTCTCGGCCACTCCACCAGGCGTCAGTCGGGCCGCCAAGCCCTCCTGAATTCCGAGCGGACGACGGGATTCGAACCCGCGACCCTCACCTTGGCAAGGTGATGCGCTACCAGCTGCGCTACGTCCGCACGATCTTGCGATCGAGGGGAAACCTTAGCCGACGTGGCGCGAACCCGACCAATCAGGTGGCCAAGGCCCTGCCCCTCACGGGGCCAGCCGCCATGATGGTGGCGTGACATCGGCGGCGGCGTGCCTGGGCGGCCGATGGGCTACCGGATTGCGCGAGGTGACGTCGGATCTTGCCGCGCTCGACGCGTCCGGGCGGTGGGCAGTGGCCCTGCCGTATGACGGCGATCCCGTGTGCGCCCGCTTCGATTCCTGGGCGGATGAACCGCCCCATGGGACGGTGGGTGCGTGGGCCGGCCCGGCCGCGGGCGACTGGGCGTCGTCGATGGACGAGCACGGCTACGAGGCGGCGGTGGCGTCGATCCGGGACTCCATCGCGAAGGGTGATGTGTATCAGGCCAACGTGTGCCGGGTGCTGCAGGCGCCGTTGCCCGATGCGGGTCGGTCCGACGTGGCAGCCCTGCACCGCCTGCTCGACAGGGGGAATCCGGCGCCGTACTCGGGCTTTCTGAGGTTGCCCGACGTCGGCGTGCATGTGGTGACGGCGAGCCCGGAGCTGTTTCTGTCCGTGACCGTGGATAGAGCAGGTCGACGAGTGGCGACGTCGGGACCGATCAAGGGCACGGGCCGGACTCCCGCCGACCTCACCGACAAGGATGCTGCCGAGAACGTCATGATCGTGGACCTGGTCCGGAATGACCTGTCGATCGTCAGCCGGCCCGGCACGGTGTCCGTGCCGCGCCTGCTGGAAGTGGAAGAGCACCCGGGCCTCGTGCACCTGGCCTCCTACGTGCAGGGTGTGCTCCTCGACGAGGTGCGGTGGCCCGACCTGGTTGACGCAGCCTTCCCGCCGGGGTCCGTGACGGGGGCACCGAAACTGGCCGCCTTGCGGCTCATCGCGGGGCTCGAGCCGGCAGCCCGCGAGTTCTACTGCGGGGCGATGGGTTGGGTCGACGCCGACACCGGGGAAGCGGAACTGGCCGTGACCATCCGGACCTTCTGGATCGATGGCGTCATGCTGAAGTTCGGCACCGGCGCAGGCATCACCTGGGGTTCCGATCCGCACGCGGAGTGGGCCGAGACCGAATTGAAGGCCGCTCGCCTGATCGGGCTCGCCGGCCACCCCTGGCCGGGGGGACCGGGGGAGCGGGTGGAGCCGTGGCAGGCTGGCGCCCCATGAGGCTCTGGGTCGGGACCCGCCACGACGGCGAACTGGTGGATGCGGACAAGGCCACCGTGAGCGTGATGGATCATGGGCTCACGGTCGCCGATGGCGTCTTCGAGACCCTCAAGGTGACCTCGAAGGGCGCCTTCGCGCTCAGTCGCCACCTTTCCCGGCTGGCCACCTCGGCCCGCGCACTCGGCATCGAGACACCGGACGAGGACATCGTGCGGATCGCCGTCGAGGATGTCCTCACGGCGAACGCCGCTGAGATCGGCGGTCTCGGCCGCATGCGGATTACCTATACGGCTGGCCCTGGACCTCTCGGCAGCGACCGCGGGGATGCCCTGCCCACGCTGGTGGTCGCCGTTGCTGCCGCGAAGCCGTGGCCTGACACCACGACGATCGCGACGGCCCCGTGGACCCGCAACGAGCATTCGGCCGTGGCCGGCGTGAAGTCGACGGCGTACGCGGAGAACGTCGTGGCGCTCGCGTGGGCCCACGATCAGGGCGCATCGGAGGCGGTGCTCGGCAACACCGTGGGAAACCTGTGCGAGGGAACCGGCACCAACGTCTTCGTGGTCATCGACTCCAAGGTCCTGACTCCGCCGCTGTCCAGTGGCTGCCTCGCCGGGATCACCCGCGAACTCGTTCTGGAGTGGTTCGGGGGGGTCGAGCAGGACCTACCGCTGAGCACCCTGGCGGAGGCGGACGAGGTGTTCCTGACCTCGTCCACGCGCAACGTGCACCCCGTCGTTCGTGCGGACGCTCGGACGTGGGATCGGCCAGGACCGGTGAGCCGGGACCTGGCGGCCTCCTTCGACGAGCAGGCCGCCAGGGACATCGATCCCTGACGGCCTGCTGCTCCGATCGGTGCGGGCTTCGCCCGATGTTGCTACCGGATCGTGTATTGACGCTGCAGTCGGAACGAGGACCACGCGTTCGGCACGGCAGGCGCGGATGCGACGACCGTGCAGTTCCCTGTCCGCTGGAGCCGCAGGTTCACCGCTCCGCTCGCCGGGTAGGCGATGCGGCATCGGTTGCCGCCGTTGGTCACGCGCCAGGTGACGTTCTGGCCCGCGTTCGTCGCCCCCTGCGAGGGGTTCTGCAGCCGGATGGTGCGGCCGTTGCTGAACCGGCCGGAGTTCGGTGCTGCGAGCACCGCGGTCTGCTGCCCCGGCACCATGACGATGAGGTAGCCCTGCGTCGTGGGCGCATACCCCGGTCCGCCGGCCGACTTCGCCACGAGGCTGCACTGCCCCGAGCCGGTGTCGATCGTCAGGGTCAGGCCCGAGACCTGGCAGGGGCCACTCTCGGTCAACGCGACTGGCGCGCCCGACAGGGTCGAAGCCCCGAAGGTGAACACCGTGCCGTTGCCGAGCGTGTACGTGCCGTTCGGCGCCCAGGTGCCGTAGCCGGGCTGGGTGAGGGTGATGAAGTCCTGCTGGGCCGGTCCCGCGGCGATGGTGACGCGGTCCGTGGTCGAGCCGGATCCGCCCGCATTCGTCATGTAATTGGCGCCCAGCACCACGCTGCCCGCCACCGTCGGCGTCCAGGTGAAGTTCGCGACTCCGTTGACGAGGGGGACGGATGCACTGATCGGGGCGCCGTTGAGGGTGAACCCGACGGATCCCTGGACGGTGGACGGGACGACGGTCGCCGTCAGCAGGGTCGGAACACCGATCGTCATGGTGCCTGGTGCAGTGAGGGTGATGGTCCCGCCGCTCCCGGTCGCCGCGACTATGTCAACCGGTGACACGGAGGCCTGTGCGTTGGCGTCGCCGCTGTAGGTGGCCTGGAACAGGAAGTTCCCGGTGGTCGGCGGTGTCCAACGCCAGTAGGCGAAGGACTGCCCATTGACCGAGTTCGGGGTGAGCCCCATGGTGATGAGCACGTTGCCGTTGCCGTCGCGCACTACCACGGTGCCGGTCGGCTGGTAGCTGCTCGGACTCTGCGACTGGACCGTCACCGTGATCTGGGTGGGCACCCCGACCTGCGCGGTGTTCGGCGCTGAGATCAGGGTCGCCGTGGGTGTGGAGGAGATGACCGCTGCGCCGAGAAGGACGGGCGTGCAGGTGCTGCCGATCGACGCCGACGTGATGGTGCCCGCGATCGTCGGGGTCCACGTGATGGTGGCGTTGCCATTGATGTCCGCCCAGACCGGCGCGGAGCTGACCTGCACGCCGTTGGCGTAGGTCGCGGAGAGCGTCAACTGCGCGCTCGGGCAGATGCCGAGGGCGTTGACGACCTGGGGCACGCCGACGGTGCCGTTTCCGAATCCGGAGGCGGACGCCGCCTGGGCCGGGGCCGCCACCGCGGTGAGGGAACCCAGGACGACGGCGGCTATCGCTGCCCCGCTGGCCAGGATGCGGAAGGTGGTTCGGGGGTGACGCATGGAGGCTCCTCCAGGTCGTAGGTGGCCCCACGCTAACAACCGGAGGGGTCCATTGCCCGGCGACGCGCGTGCGACAGCGCGGTCAAGCCCGTGCAGGGGCATGGGCTAAACTCTGGTTCCCATCCGGGCGATTGGCTCAGTGGTAGAGCACTCGCTTCACACGCGAGGGGTCACTGGTTCGAACCCAGTATCGCCCACCGGACTAGCGACGAGCACGGTCGAAGGAGCGAGCAGGTGACCACGACCGCGCTCGACGTCGTAGGCGGGGACCGCTCCACCGTGGTCGCCCGGATCAACGGGGAACTGCGAGACCTCTCCACGCCTGTCGCGCCCGACGACGTCGTCGAGGCCGTCTCGGTCGATTCCCCGGAGGGGCTGGCGGTCCTGCGCCATTCCACCGCGCACGTGCTCGCCCAGGCCGTCCAGCAGATGTTCCCCGAGGCCCGGCTGGGCATCGGCCCGCCCATCAAGGACGGCTTCTACTACGACTTCGACATGCCCAGGCCATTCACGCCGGAGGACCTCGATGCCCTCGAGAAGGCGATGGTCGCCATCATCAAGTCTGGGCAGCGGTTCGAGCGGCGCGTCGTCGACGAAGGCGATGCCGTGCGGGAGCTTGCCGGGGAGCCCTACAAGCTGCGGCTCATCGGCAGCGAGGGCGGTGCCGACGTCATGGAGGTCGGCGGCCTGGAGCTGACCGTCTACGACAACGTCGATGCCAAGACCGGAGAGCGTTGCTGGGGCGACCTGTGCCGCGGGCCGCATGTCCCCGACACCCGCTACATCGTTCCCAATGCCTTCAAGCTGATGCGGACAGCGGCGGCCTACTGGCTGGGCGACCAGCGCAACGAGCAGTTGCAGCGCGTGTACGGCACCGCGTGGCCGTCGAAGGATGACCTGCGAGCACACCTGGCATTCCTGGAGGAGGCGGAGAAGCGCGACCACCGGCGCCTCGGCGCCGAGCTTGACCTCTTCTCCTTCCCGGAGCAGATCGGATCGGGCCTGGCCGTGTTCCACCCCAAGGGCGGCGTCATCCGCAGGGTCATGGAGGACTACTCCCGGATCAAGCACGAGCAAGGCGGCTACGAGTTCGTCAACAGCCCGCACATCACGAAGGGGCAGCTGTTCGAGCAGTCCGGCCACTTGGACTGGTACTCGGACGGCATGTACCCCCCGATGCAGCTCGACGCCGAGATCGACGCGGACGGCACCGTCCGTCGCCAAGGCGTTGACTACTACCTCAAGCCGATGAACTGCCCGATGCACAGCCTGATCTTCGGGGCGCGCGGGCGGTCGTATCGGGAGCTGCCGTTGCGCCTGTTCGAGTTCGGCACGGTGTACCGATACGAGAAGTCGGGGGTCGTCCAAGGGCTCACCCGCGCCCGTGGGTTCACGCAGGACGACGCGCACATCTACTGCAGCCGTGAGCAGATGGCTGCCGAGCTCGACAGCCTGCTGACCTTCACCCTCAACCTGCTGCGCGACTACGGCCTCGACGACTTCTACCTCGAACTGTCGACCCGCGACCCTGAGAAGTCAGTCGGGACCGACGAGGAGTGGACCGAGGCCACCGAGGCGTTGCGCGCCTCCGCCGAGGTGCAAGGGCTCGACCTCGTCCTCGATGAGGGCGGGGCGGCGTTCTATGGACCCAAGATCTCGGTGCAGGCCAAGGACGCGATCGGGCGGACGTGGCAGATGTCCACGATCCAGGTCGACTTCCAGACACCGCAGCGCTTCGACCTCGAGTATCAAGGCCCCGACGGCACTCGTCACCGTCCGGTCATGATCCACCGGGCGCTGTTTGGGTCAATCGAGCGATTCTTCGCCGTGCTGCTCGAGCACTACGCCGGGGCCTACCCCCCTTGGCTCGCGCCCGTGCAGGTGGTCGCGATTCCGGTGACCGACGCCCACAACGAGTACCTCGACGGCGTCGCCGGGCGACTGCGCGAGCATGGGGTCCGGGTCGAGGTCGACACGGCCGATGACCGCATGCAGAAGAAGATCCGCACCGCGCAGAAGTCCAAGGTGCCGTACATGCTGATCGCCGGCGACGACGACGTAGCGGCGGGCGCCGTGTCGTTCCGGTACCGGGACGGGACCCAGAAGAACGGCGTCCTCGTCGAAGAGGCCGTCACGGAGATCGTCGACGCCATCGCCAAGCGCACGCAGGTCTGACGTGACCGACGCCTGGGAGCGGCTCTACACCCCGCACCGGATGATCTACCTGCGTGGCGAGGGCAAGCCCACGACCGATGCTGCGGGCGAGGACTGCCCGTTCTGCCGCGCACCTGCGGCGCCGACCGACGAGGGGCTGGTCGTCGCGCGCGGTGAGCACGTGTACGCGCTGCTCAACCTGTACCCGTACAACTCCGGTCACCTCATGGTGTGCCCGTTCCGGCACGTGGGGGACTACCCGCTGCTCACCGACGACGAGGTGGCGGAGTTGGCAGTATTCACCCAGCGGGCGATGGTCGTGCTCCGGACGGTGTCCGGCGCCCAGGGATTCAACATCGGCATGAACCAGGGTCCGGTGTCCGGCGCGGGCATCTCCGCGCACCTGCACCAGCACGTCGTTCCCCGATGGGGAGGCGACACGAACTTCATGCCCATCGTCGGCGGGACCAAGGTGATCCCGCAATTGCTGGCGGACACCCGCGACCTGCTGGCGGCAGAGTGGGAACAGGTCAGCCAGCGATGAGCTTGGCGGCCAGGTTGGCGGGCAGTGCGGCGTAGCCCGCCGGCTCCCGGGTGAAGTCCCCAGTGCCGTGCGTGATGCTGCGGATGTCGATCGCGTAGCGCGACACCTCCGCCTCGGGAACCAGCGCGACCACGCGCGAGCGGCTGCCGGGCAAGGTCGTCGTGCCGTTGACCTGGCCACGCCGAGTCGACACGTCGGCGATCACGGCGCCCACATGCTCATCGGGGACGTCGACCGTCAAGGTGACCATGGGCTCGAGCAGGTTGATGGAGGCCTTGGCTGCCGCATCCTTCAGGGCAAGGCCACCGGCCATCTGGAACGCCATGTCCGACGAATCCACCGTGTGCGACTTGCCGTCGTACAGCGTCACCCGCAAGTCGACTACGGGATACCCCGCGGCAACCCCTTGGGCCATCTGATGGCGGATCCCCTTCTCCACCGACGGGATGAAGGAACGTGGGACAGCACCGCCGACAACCTTGTCGACGAACTCGAAGCCGGCCCCGGCCTCGAGCGGCTCGACCGTGATGTCGACGACGGCGTACTGGCCGTGGCCGCCGGACTGCTTGACCAAGCGGCCATGGCCGTCCGCCTTACCGGCAAACGTCTCGCGCAGTGACGCCCGGACGGCGGCGGACTCCACCTCGACCCCGTATCGGGTGCGGATGCGGTCCAGGACCAGGTCGGCGTGGGCCTCGCCCAGCGTCCACAGCAGGATCTGGCCGGTTTCCTCGGGATGCTCGATGCGCAGGGTCGGGTCCTCCGCCGCGACCCGAGCCAGCGCAGACCCGAGCTTGTCCTCGTCGCCTGCGCTCTTGGGTGCGATCGCAACCGGCAGGAGCGGGAGCGGCATGTGCCACGGCTCCATGAGAAGCGGACGCTCGGATGACGACAGGGTGTCGCCCGTCTCCGCCCGCGCCAGCTTGCTGACCGCGACGATGGAGCCGGCGATCGCTGAGGGCACGTCGGAGTGCTGGCTGCCGAGCATCGCGGTGATGTGGCCGATCCGCTCGTCGACATCGTGATCCTCATGGCCGGTCCCGGAGTCGAAGTGGCCAGACACGTGGACGACCACGTCGCTGCGCAGCGTGCCCGAGAAGACCCGGACGATCGAGACCTTGCCCACGTAGGGATCGCTCGTGGTCTTGATCACCTCCGCGCACAGGGGGCCGGTCGGGTCCGCCGACATCGGCGCGGTGGCCGAGCCGTCGATGCCGGTCACCGTGGGCAGTGGGTGCTCCGCCGGTGACGGGAACCCGCGGGCGATGAGGTCGAGGATGAGTTCGCTGCCCACATTGGCAGCGGTGACGGCGTGGCCCATGACGGGGTGGAAGTGCGCCTTGGCGACCGCCTGCTCCAGGTCGGCGGTGAGCTGGTCGACCTCGACGTGCTCCCCGCCGATGAACCGGTCCATGAGTGACTCGTCCTCGGACTCGGTGATGACGCCCTCGATGAGCTCGCCCCTGGCCGACTCAATCAGCTGCTTGTGCTCGGCGTCGGCTGGCCGCGCGGCCACCCGGCCCGCGCTCCAGTCCCAGATCTCCTCGTCGAGCAGGTCGAGGAAGCCGGCGATGACCCCGTCATCGCCGTGGAGAGGCAGGAAGAGCGGCAGGATGCCGCCTCCGCCTGAGAACACGCGCTGGCAGACGGCGACCGTCTCGTCGAAGTCGGCCCGCTCCTTGTCGAGGTTCGTCACGACGACGGCACGGGGCATGGAGACCGCCTCGCATTCGTCCCACAGCCGCGAGGTCGAGGCATCGACCCCGTCGACGCTGGAGACGACGAAGAGCGCCGCGTCGGCGCCGCGCAGCCCGGCCCGGAGTTCACCCGTGAAGTCGGCGTAACCGGGAGTGTCGATGAAGTTGATGACGGCGTCCTTCCACGCCACGGTGGCGATGGCCAGGCTCACCGAGCGCTTCTGCCTGATGGCGACGGGATCGCTGTCGCCGACCGTGGTGCCGTCGATGATGGCTCCCCTGCGCGAAGTCGCCCCTGCGGCATGCAGGAGCGACTCCAGGAGCGACGTCTTCCCCGAGCCGGCCGGACCGACGAGGACCACATTGCGGATCCGGTCCGGCTCGGCCGCAGCGGGTGCGGCCCCGACCCTCTTGTCCGTGCGCTTCTCAGCCATGCTCACTCCTGCCTCGTCTTCGGTCCGCCGCTGGGGCGTCGCTTCAGCCTTCCGCTCGAGCGGCCGCGAAGCAACCCAGTTCGCGCTGCCCGCCGGGCGATGCGGCCGCGACGGATACGATCGTGCGCGTGCTCAACAACCCCGCCGCGCGCCGTGTCGTCGGGTCCGTGATCGAGCCCGTCGCCCGCCTCCTCCTGCGCCTGCATGTCTCGCCTGACGCGGTCACCCTGTTCGGCACTGCGTCCGTCGTCGCGGTGGCCCTCATCTGCCTGCCGCAGGGATGGTTCATCCCCGCCGTGCTGATCATCCTCGTCCTCGCATTCAGTGACCTCCTCGACGGGACGATGGCCCGCCTGTCGGGCACGTCGGGCCCGTGGGGGAACTTCCTGGACTCCACGCTGGATCGCGTCGCTGACGGTGCGATCTTCGGGGGGCTCGTGCTGTACGGGGCATTCCACGACCAGCCATGGATCGCTGCGGCGGCCACGCTGGCCCTCGTGGTCGGGCAAGTGACCCCGTTCGCCAAGGCCAGGGCGGAGGCGGTGGGTGCCACCGCGAACGTGGGCATCGCCGAGCGCGCCGAGCGGCTCATCCTCATCGGCATCGCCGTGCTGCTCACCGGATTCGGGGTGCCGTACGTCCTGCCGGCGATGCTCTGGCTCCTCGGCGCCCTCGGGATCATCACCATCGGACAGCGAGTCATGACCGTTCGTGCGCAGCTGCACGGCCGGCCGGGCGGCGATGGCTGAGGGCCGGTCCCTGGGCGACACCGCGACCGAGTGGGCCTTCGGTGCTGGCTGGCAGATCGTCAAGTGGCTGCCGGAGCGGGCGGCCTACCGGGCCTTCGATGCGGCGGCCGACATGCTCTGGCGCCGGCGCGGTGGGGGCGTCGTGCAGTTCGAGCGCAACCAGGCCCGTATCCATCCGGAGCTCTCGCCGGCCGAGCTGGCCGCGCTCAGCCGCGTGGGTATGCGCAGCTACCTGCGCTACTGGTGCGAGGCCTTCCGGCTGCCGACCTGGTCCGCGGAGCGGGTGAACTCGACCTTCAACCTCGAGCGCGACCACCTCATGGACGCGGAGATGGCATCGGGCAAGGGCGTGATCATGGTCGTGAACCATGGCGGCAACTGGGACCACGCGGGAGCCTGGGCCTGCCTGCGCTATGGCGGCCTGACGACCGTGGCCGAGCGACTGAAGCCTGAGGGACTGTTCGACAAGTTCGTGGAGTACCGCGAGACGCTCGGGATGGAGGTCCTGCCCCTGGGAGACGCCGACGTCATGCGCACGCTGGCCAGGCGGCTGGGCGAGGGCAGGCTGCTGGCGCTCGTGGGCGACCGGGACATCAGCCGCAATGGGATCGAGGTCGACTTCTTCGGCGAGAAGGCATCGATGCCGGCCGGGTCGGCCGCACTGGCGATCATGACGGGGGCCGCGATCCTGCCGGTGACGCTGTGGTTCGAGCCGGGGCGTGCCACGGGGTACATCCACGATCGGGTGCACGTGCCCGACGACGGCGACAAGGCGTCGAAGGTGCAGCGCATGACGCAGCTGATCGCCGATGCCTTCGAAGCGGGCCTGCGCGAGCGCAGCGTGGACTGGCACATGATGCAGCCGGTGTGGATCGCGGACCTCGACCCGTCCCGACGTACTCGGGTTGCCGAGGAGGCATGAAGGTCGGGCTGGTGTGCCCCTATGCCTGGGACGTCCCGGGTGGTGTGCGGTCCCATGTGGCGGACCTGGCGCTTGCCCTCGGAGACCACGGTCACCAGGTCAGCGTGCTCGCCCCGTCGGACGACCCGTCCAGCCTCCCGTCGTGGGTGGTGGATGGCGGCCGGCTCTTCTCCGTTCCCTATAACGGCTCGGTCGCGCGCATGAGCTTCGGGGTGCGCGCGATGCGCCGGGTGCGCGGCTTCGTCCGTGACGGTGACTTCGACATCCTCCACATCCACGAGCCAGTCGCTCCCAGCCTGTCGATCATCGCCTGCTGGGTTGCCCGCGGGCCGCTCGTCGCGACGTGGCACTCCTCGCAGGACCGTTCGCGCGCGCTGTCGGCCGGATACCACCTCGCCCAGACAGCCATGGAGAAGGTGCGCGGCCGGATCGCGGTGAGCGAGGAGGCACGTCGCACCCTGGTTGCCCATATCGGCGGCGATGCCGTCCTCATTCCCAACGGCGTCCGCGTTGCGGCCTTTGCGTCCACGGGCCGGCTTGCCTCCGTCGACCCCCAGCGCCCCAGTGCGCTGTTCCTCGGCCGCATGGACGAGTCGCGCAAGGGGCTCGATGTCCTGTGGGAGGCGCTGCCCGCCGTCCTCGACCAGGTCCCCGACCTGCAGGTGCTCGTCGCAGGTCCGGGCGACATCGACGAGCAACGCGGTCGGCTGCCGCACGGAACCGCCGACAACGTGCGGTTCCTGGGCACGGTCAGCGACGAGGACAAGGCCCGTGCCCTCCGTTCGGTCGACGTGTACGTCGCCCCCCACATCGGAGGGGAGTCGTTCGGCATCGTGCTGGCCGAGGCGATGGCGGCACAGGCGGCGGTGCTCGCGTCCGACCTGCCTGCCTTCCGTCGCGTGCTGGAGGACGGCAGGAGCGGCCGGCTCTTCGCCAGCGGCGACCCAGCAAGCCTCGCCGCTGGCCTTGTCGACCTGCTGGCCAAGCCCGATCTCCGGGCGCAGTACGTGGCCGCGGCCGACCGCCGGGTCCGTGCCTTCGACTGGGACCGGGTGGTCGAGGACGTCATCGCCGTGTACGACAGCGTGCACACGCCCGGGGAGAAGGTGGCCGAGGACCTCCGCGGCCAGCTGGTCGGCCGGCTCAGCCCGCGGTCGGACCCCGGCCGCGGCGACTCGAACGGGGCGACATGAGCGGATGGATGATCGTCGGGATCGTGGCGGTCGTCCTCGTCCTGCTGGTCGGGTTGTACCTGAGCATGACGGCCGGGCGGCTCGACCATCTCCACCGGCGCATCGACATGTCCCGCCTGGCCCTCGACGCGCAGTTGCTCCGCCGGTCTTCGGTAGCCCTCGAACTGGCATCGTCGGGATTGCTTGACCCCGCCTCGAGCGTCCTGATTGCCGAGGCGGCCCACGATGCCCGCACCTCCTCGGACCGCGAACCGGCGGACCGGGCGATGGCCGAGTCGGACCTCACCGCCGCCCTCGTGGCCGCCCTCGATGCGGACGACGTCGCCGAGGTGGCCGGCTCGCCGACCGGCCAGCCGATGCTGACCGAGCTCGACGCGGCCTGCCGGAGGGTGCAGCTGTCCCGCCGGTTCCACAACGATGCCGTGCGTGCCTGTCGACAACTGCGGCGCCAGCGCATGGTCCGGCTCTTCCGGCTGGCGGGGCACACGCCCTGGCCGGACACGTGGGAGATGCACGACACCGTGCCCGACGGGCTGATCGACGCCTGAATATCCGGTGCTGGCGGGGGATCCGCAACGCCGTACCATGGGGGTCCTGGCGCGCCGCACACCGTCGTGCGCCTGGCGGACAAGTGAGGTCGAAGTGTCGGACGCAGTCGTCGGGACGGACCGGGTCAAGCGCGGCATGGCCGAGATGCTCAAGGGCGGCGTGATCATGGACGTCGTCACGCCCGAGCAGGCGAAGATCGCGGAGGATGCCGGTGCCGTGGCCGTCATGGCCCTCGAGCGCGTTCCCGCCGACATCCGGGCCCAGGGCGGGGTCTCCCGCATGTCCGACCCGGACATGATCGACGGCATCATCAAGACGGTCTCGATCCCGGTCATGGCCAAGGCCCGCATCGGCCACTTCGTCGAGGCCCAGGTCATCCAGTCGCTGGGCGTCGACTACATCGACGAGTCCGAGGTCCTGACTCCGGCGGACTACGCCAATCACATCGACAAGTGGCAGTTCACGGTGCCCTTCGTGTGCGGGGCCACGAACCTCGGTGAGGCGCTGCGCCGCATCAACGAGGGCGCGGCGATGATCCGGTCCAAGGGCGAGGCGGGGACCGGCGACGTCTCGAACGCCGTCACGCACATGCGCACCATCCGGGCCGAGATCAACCGCCTCTCGTCGATGGCGCCCGACGAGCTGTACGTCGCTGCCAAGGAGCTGCAGGCCCCCTACGCCCTCGTGGCGGAGGTCGCCCGGCTGGGCGCGCTGCCCGTGGTCCTGTTCACGGCAGGCGGCATCGCGACACCCGCGGACGCCGCTATGATGATGCAGCTCGGGGCGGACGGGGTCTTCGTGGGCTCGGGCATCTTCAAGTCCGGCAGCGGTGCGGCGACGCCCGCGGACGCGCTCATGCGGGCAACCGCCATCGTCCAGGCGACCAGGCACTTCAACGAGCCCGACATCATCGCGAAGGTGTCGCGCGGGCTCGGCGAGGCCATGGTCGGGATCAATGTGGCCGACATCCCGGTGCACCACCGCCTGGAGGATCGGGGCTGGTGAGCACGTCCCCGCTCATCGGGGTGCTGGCTCTGCAGGGAGACGTGCGTGAGCACCTCCGGTCCCTCGCGGCCGTCGGTGCCCGGGCCACGGCCGTCCGTACTCTGGCGGACCTGGCGGCAGTGGCCGGGCTGGTCATCCCGGGAGGCGAATCGACGACCATGTCGAAGCTTGCCGTCATGGACGGCATGCTCGAGCCGCTCAGGGATGCCCGGCGGGCAGGCACGCCGATGTATGGCTCGTGCGCCGGCATGATCATGCTCGCCGACCGCGTCACCGATGCCCGGCCCGACCAGGAGACCATCGGCGGCCTGGACGTCACCGTCCGCCGCAACGCCTTCGGCCGGCAGGTCGATTCCTTCGAGTCCGACCTCACGATTCCGTCCCTGGGGCCCGAGCCCTTCCGCGCGGTCTTCATCCGGGCTCCGCGGGTGGAGGCAGTCGGCCCCGGAGTCGAGGTCCTTGCGACCATCGACAGGGGCGAAGGCGCGAGTACGATCGTCGCGGTCCGGCAAGGGCCGTTCCTGGCCACGGCGTTCCATCCCGAACTCACGGGGGATACGCGCGTCCACGAGATGTTCGTCGAGATGGTGAGGAAGAGCGCATGAGCGGCCACTCCAAGTGGGCGACCACCAAGCACAAGAAGGCCGTCGTCGACGCGCGCCGCAGCAAGCTGTTCGCTCGCTTGATCAAGAACATCGAGGTCGCCGCCCGCATGGGCGGGGGTGACGTCAATGGCAACCCGACGCTCTATGACGCGGTCCAGAAGGCGCGCAAGAACTCCGTCCCGCTGGACAACATCGAGCGCGCAGTCAAGCGGGGGTCCGGCGCAGAAGCCGGCGGTGCCGACTGGCAGACGATCATGTACGAGGGCTACGGACCCAGTGGCGTGGCGCTGCTGGTCGAGTGCCTCACGGACAACCGCAACAGGGCAGCGACGGATGTTCGCGTGGCCCTGACGCGCAACGGCGGGTCGATGGCCGATCCGGGATCCGTCGCCTACCTCTTCGCCCGCAAGGGAGTCGTGATCGTCCCCAAGGGGGAGGGCGTCACGGAGGACGAGATCCTCATGGTCGTGCTGGACGCGGGCGCCGAGGAGGTCAACGACCTCGGCGAGTCATTCGAGATCGTGTCGGAGGCGACCGACCTCGTTGCGGTGCGCAAGGCCGTGCAGGAGGCAGGGATGGACTACGAGTCGGCCGAGGCGAGCTTCCTGCCCAGCGTGAGCGTGGATCTGGACGAGGAGGGGGCGCGCAAGGTCTTCCGCCTCATCGAGGCCCTCGAGGACAGCGACGACGTCCAGAACGTGTTCGCGAACTTCGACGTGACCGACGAGGTCATGGCAGCCGTCGGGTGAACGAGTTCGTCGGCACCCAGATGCGCGGCTGGGATGCCGCCACCTTCCGCACGGCCAGCGGTGACCCGTCCATGCGATCCACCGTCATCGCCCTCACGGTCCTCGAGAGCGCCCCCGCGTGGGACCGACTGCGGAGCCGCATCGACCGGCTCACCCTCATGGTCCCGGCCCTGCGCATGCGGCCGCTCTACGGCGCCATCGGGTTCTCGGCCCCCCGACTGGCAGTCGACCCGGATTTCGACCTCGACGTGCACCTGCGGCGCTATCGGCTGCCGACGGGAGGCGGGTGGCAGGCGCTGCTCGATGACGCGCGCCGGATGAGCCTTACGGATTTCGACCAGAACCGGCCATTGTGGGAGGCCGCCCTCGTCGAGGGCCTGCCCGGTGGCCAGGCCGCATTCCTTCTCAAGTTGCACCACTCGATCGCTGACGGGCAGGCGACCGTCCTGATCGGCCTGAACCTGTTCGAGTTCGCTGCCGACGAGAACCCGGATGAGCCGCCCCCGCCCCCCGCGCCCCCGGCCGAGGACGTCGGCGTTCGCGACGTCACGTATGCCAACCTCGCCGACAACCTCCGGCGCGGCACCGACCTGGCGGTCTCGACCCTGCGCGGGGCGATCGACTTTGCGCGAGGCACGGTCACCGAGACCAAGGCGACCTGGGGCCGGGCCTGGGACACCATGGCGTCGATCGGTCGCTTCGCCTCGGTGCCCGACCGCCCCATGTCTCCGGTCATGAGCGGGCGAGGGACCACCTACCGTTTCGCCGCCTTCGACCTGCCGTTTGCCGGGCTCCGGGCCGCTGCCAAGAACGAGGGGTTCAGCGTCAACGATGGCTTCATGGCAGCGGTCGCCGTCGGGCTGGACGCCTACCATCGCCGGCACGGCGTCGTGATCGAGGAGCTTCGCGTCAACGTCCCGATCAGCCTCAGAGGCGACGCAGGCGACCGGACCGGGCAGGCCTCAAACGCGGTCAGCATCGCCCGCTTCCCCATGCCGGTCGCCGGGCTGACGCCGGTCGAGCACATGCGGGTGGCGCACGACCTGGTGGCCCAATGGAAGGCAGAGCCAGCCGTGCACCTGGCCGACCCGCTCGCCGAGGTCTCCTGGTTCGTGCCCGTTCCCATGCTGGCGCAGGCGGCCAGGGCCTCCGACGTCACCACCAGCAACGTTCCCGGACCGCCACTGCCCCTCTACCTCTGCGGCTCTCGCATGGTCGCCTGCTACCCGTTGGTGGCCACGATCGGTGCAGCGCTCAACATCACCATGGTCACCTACGACGGCACCGCATATGTCGGCGTGTCGGCCGACGACCGTGCCGTTCCGGACCTCCATGACCTCGTCGAGGACGTGCGCGCCGGGTTTGCCGTCCTCACGGGTGAGCCCGTCGGACCGGCCGATCGCTACGCACCCAGGGGCGACACGCGGGGGCTCGAGGAGACCGTTCCCGAGGACTGACGGCCGGACCCGTTAGCCTGCTATCCGAACACCTGTTCGGACGAACCGCGTCCGGCGACCGTCGTCCTTCCGAGGACATGCCGTCCGTCAGGGACAACGAGGGGAGGCGCCCGTGCGGGTCCTGGGCATCGACCCCGGCCTGACCCGATGCGGCGTGGCCGTGGTGGAGGGTGGCCCCGGCCAGGTGCTTGTCGTCCGGCACGTCGGGGTGGTGCGTACGGCTCCTGACGCCGCCGTTGAGCAACGCCTGGCCGAGCTTGAGGCGGCCCTGGCGGCCCTCGTGAGCGACTTCGCCCCTGACGTGATCGCGATCGAGCGGGTGTTCAGCCAGCACAACGTCCGCACCGCCATGGCCACCGCACAGGCAGCGGCCATGGGCCTGCTGCTGGCCGGCCAGCGCGGCATCCCGGTGGCCCTGCATACGCCGACCGAGGTGAAGGCAGCCGTCACCGGCAGCGGGCGAGCCGACAAGGCGCAGGTCAATGCCATGGTCGTGCGGATCCTGCGGCTCGACGGTCCGCCCCGACCAGCCGACGCAGCAGATGCCCTTGCCATCGCGATCTGCCAGTTGTGGCGGGGGCAGGCCCAGCGCCGGCTGGCGCAGGCGGTTGCCGCGGCGGGGCGCTCGTGATCGCCTTCGTGCGCGGAACGGTCAGCGACGTGACCGGCGACCGGGTCGTGGTCGATCTCGGCACGGTAGGCCTGTCAGTCGCGTGCGGAGCACCCACGGCGCTCTCTCTCCGTGCCGGCGAACGGGTCGAGCTGCTCACCACGCTCGTGGTGCGCGAGGACTCTTGGACCCTGTACGGCTTCCTCGAACCCGAGGAGCGCACCGTCTTCGAGCAGGTGCAGACCGTCACCGGCATCGGACCCAGGATCGCGATGGCGCTGCTGGAGACGCTGGCGCCGGACGACCTTCGTCGGGCCGTGGCGGCCGGCGACGAGGTGGCCTTGACCAAGGTCCCTGGCATCGGTCGCAAGGGTGCGCAACGGCTGATCCTGGAATTGCGCGACCGCCTCGGACCCGTAGCAGGGCAGCCGGTGACCGGCCGGCCCGGGACGCCGGCCGCGGCTGACGGATGGCGGGCATCGGTCGCGGCCGGGCTGACGTCGCTCGGCTGGTCAGCCCGCGAGGCGGAGCAGGCGGTCGACGCCATCGACGGGGATCTCGTCGCCGCTGCTAACGACTCGGGTTCGCAGGCAGACATCGGCGCCCTTCTCAAGGCGGCCCTGCGCACGCTGGACCGGTCATGACCGCGATCCCCGGCGAGGCCCGTCCATGAGGGATGACGGCCCGCTGAACGCGGATCCGGATCCTGACGATGCGGTGGTCGAGGGGGCGCTGCGACCCACCACGCTGGCCGAGTTCATCGGCCAGGAACGGGTCAAGTCGCAGTTGGGGCTAGTCCTCGAGGCCGCCAGCCGGCGCAATCGGACTGCCGACCATGTCCTGATCAGCGGCCCGCCCGGCCTCGGCAAGACGACGCTCGCCTGCATCATCGCGGCCGAGATGAACGCCCCGCTCCGCTTGACGTCAGGCCCCGCGCTGCAGCACGCGGGCGATGTGGCAGCTGTCCTGGCCAGCCTGCAGCCGGGCGAGGTGCTGTTCGTCGACGAGATCCATCGCACTGCCCGCGCCGCGGAAGAGATGCTCTACCTGGCCATGGAGGACTTCCGGGTCGACGTCGTGGTCGGCAAGGGTCCCGGCGCCACGGCGATCCCGCTGGACATCGAGCGCTTCACCCTCGTCGGCGCGACGACCCGGGCCGGCCTCCTGCCCAGCCCGCTCAGGGACAGGTTCGGCTTCACGGCGCACCTGGACTTCTATGACTCCGCGGACCTCGAGGTCATCATCACGAGATCGGCCACGCTGCTCAACGTGCCGGTCGACGCGCTCGGGGTCGCCGAGATCGCCGGGCGGTGCCGCGGCACGCCGCGCATCGCCAACCGCCTGCTGCGCCGGGTTCGCGACTGGGCGCAGATCCATGGCGATGGCGTGGTGACCCAGGACAGCGCCCGCGCCGCCTTGGAGCTGTACGAGGTCGACGCCCTCGGCCTGGACCGCATCGACCAGGCCGTGCTCGACGCACTCGTGCGCCGGTTCGGCGGCGGTCCTGTGGGCCTGTCCACGCTGGCCGTTGCCGTGGGGGAGGAGGCCGAGACGATCGAGACGGTGTCCGAGCCCTTCCTCGTGCGTCTGGGCATGCTGCTGCGCACCCCGCGGGGCCGGATGGCCACGCCCGCCGCCTGGCGTCATGCCGGGCTCGAGCCGCCCCGGCCCGACGCGGCCCAGCAGTCCCTCGACCTCGCCTGACCGGCGGTCAGGCCCACGCGGACCGTGCAGTAGCCTCGAAGCCAGAGCCACGCGCTCCTGGCGACCTGCCGCACCTACCCGCGGCCCACACCCCTGAGGATGACCTCGTGCAGAACCTGTCCACGTTCTTGTTCCTTGCCCTAGCCGGCGCCGCCTTCTACTTCCTGATCATCCGGCCCGGCAAGCAGCGGCAGAAGGCCCAGGCCGAACTGCTCACCGCGATCGCCCCGGGCACGGAGGTCATGACCACGGCCGGCGTGTTCGGGCGGGTCGTGACCGTCTCCGACGACGTGCTCGGCCTGGAGATCGCGCCCGGCGTGGTCATGCGGATCCTGCCGGCAGCAGTCGCCCGCGTGGTCGTCAGTCCCGGCGACGAGCCCCCCGTAGACTGACCCGGCCGCCGGGAGGCCCTCCCGGCGCGTTCTATGAAGGAGAACCGTGGCGCCACCGACCACTAGCCGTCCCGTCCGACTGCTGGTCGCGCTTGGCGTGATCATCATCGGGCTGGTCACCTGGGCCTTCTGGCCGGGGACGGACTCGTCGGTCAAGCTGGGCCTCGACCTCCAGGGTGGCACCCAGGTGATCCTGCAGCCACAGCCCGTCGTCGAGGGGACCTCGGTCACCGAGGAGCAGCTCGAGCAGACGGTCACCATCATCCGTCAGCGCGTCGACGGCCTTGGCGTCGCGGAGGCGGAGGTCACCACCCAGGGGTCGGGCGATGGCGCGGTCATCGTGGTCTCCGTTCCCGGGGTCAACCAGGACCGGGTCGTCGATCTCGTCCAGCGCACGGCCCTGCTGGACTTCCGCCCGGTGTGGGGGGTCTACTCCCCGGTCCCGGACCAGGCCGCTGCGGCGTTGGCATCGGCCGTGGCTTCGGCATCGGCGCAAGACGCGGCGTCCCCATCTGCGTCCCCATCGCCGTCACCGTCGGCCTCCGCGTCGCCGGACCCCAGGGGCTCGGCGTCACCGTCGCCTAGCCCATCACCGTCGCCGTCAGCATCGGCCGAGGCGGCGCCGCTCATCCAGGCGGTCGACAACACGCCCGAGTTCCAGGCCCAGATCGCCGCACTCGACTGCACCTTGCCGGAGAACTACACCGGCGGCCGGCCGGATGACCCCAGCCAGTGGCTCGGCACCTGCGAGCGCGACGGGGCCGCCAAGTACAACCTCGAGCCCGCGTTCATCCAGGGCACCAACGTGACCAACGCCAACGCCGTGCTCCCGCAGAACGGCTTGGGCTGGGTCGTGTCACTGGAGTTCGACAGCGAAGGGGCACGAGCCCTCTCCGAGGCATCGACCCGGCTGACCGGCCTCCCCGAGTGCGGCGCCATCGGGGCGAACCCCTGCAACGCCTTCGCCATCGTGCTGGACGGGGTCGTCGTCTCCGCCCCCCGGTTCAACGAGCCGATCCTCGGTGGCCAGGCGCAGATCGAGGGCAACTTCACCGCCGACGAGGCACGCGACCTCGCCAACGTCCTGAAGTACGGCGCCCTTCCCGTCACCCTCGAGCCCGTCGACATCACGACCGTCTCGGCGACGGTCGGCAGCGAGCAACTGCGGGCCGGGGTCATCGCGGGCCTGCTGGGCCTGCTGCTGGTGTGCATCTACCTCGTCCTGTACTACCGGGCCCTGGGTTTCGTCGCCGTGTTCTCCCTCGTCATCGCGGCCGGCATCACGTACCTCACCTTCGTCGTGCTGAGCAAGTCGATCGGCCTGACCCTCACCCTCGCGGGGGTGGCCGGCGCGATCGTGGCGATCGGCATCACGGCGGATTCGTTCATCGTCTACTTCGAGCGCATCCGGGACGAGATCCGGGAAGGACGGTCCCTGCGGGTCGCCTGCGACACCGGCTGGATCCGTGCGCGACGAACCCTCCTCGCGGCGGACTTCGTGTCGCTGCTCGCGGCTGTCGTGCTCTACCTGCTGTCGGTCGGCAGTGTGCGCGGCTTTGCCTTCGTGCTCGGGCTGACGACGATCATCGACGTCCTCGTCGCGTTCCTGTTCAGCCACCCGCTCACCGTCCTCATCGGCCGCACGTCCTGGATGCAACGCGGCTCGAAGTGGACCGGCCTGGATCCTGACCGGCTCGGCGGGCACACGCTGGTCGGCTCACCAACCACCGCCACCGCGACCCGACGACGTCGCGCCACTAGCGAGGAGTCCTCATGAGCGGCTTGCGCGGGCTGGGGCATCGCCTCTATGCGGGTGAGGTGTCGTACGACTACATCGGGCGTCGCAAGACCTGGTACATCCTGTCCGGGATCATCCTGCTGGTCGCCATTGCTGCCGTGCTCATCCGCGGCCTCAACTTCGGCATCGAGTTCCGCGGCGGCGCGGAATTCTCGGTCCCCAACGCCACCTGCTCGGTCGAGCAGGCACGCGGAGTCGCCGACGACCTCACCGGCGCCCAGTCGATCGTCACCGAGACGGCCAGCGGAACCGTTCGCGTGCAGACCGAGGCAGTCACTCCGGCGCAGAGCGTGGAGATCAGCCGCGCCTTGGCGGATACCTGCGGCGTGTCCACCGACGACATCACCGTGCAGGTGGTGGGGCCGACCTGGGGTGCCGAGATCTCGAAGAAGGCCCTGCAAGGCCTCATCGTGTTCATCATCCTGGTAGCGATCTTCCTGTCGATCTACTTCGAATGGCGGATGGCTGCCGCCGCACTGGTCGCCCTGGTCCACGACCTGGTGATCACGATCGGCATCTACGCGTTGACCGGCTTGCAAGTCACCCCGGCAACGGTCATCGGCCTGCTGACGATCCTGGGGTACTCGCTGTACGACACCGTCGTCGTGTTCGACAAGGTCAAGGAGAACACGCGCGGCATCGCCGGGCAGTCCGTGATGACGTACGGCGAGGCGGCCAACCTCGCCGTGAACCAGACGATCGTCCGGTCGATCAACACGTCGATCGTCGCCTTGCTGCCCGTGCTCGCCATCATCATCGTCGGTGCCGGGTTCCTCGGCGCAGGGACGCTGCTCGACCTTGCCGTGGCCCTCGCCATCGGCATGGCGGCCGGCACCTACTCGTCGATCTTTATCGCCACGACGTTCCTCGTCCAGCTCAAGGAGAGGCAGCCGGAGATGAAGTCGCTTGCCTCCCGCGTCCACGCGCGCCGCAAGCAGTCCAAGGCGGCGGCTCAGTCCGCGGCAACCGGCCCGGCCAGCGCAGACGCAGGAGTGGAGGCCGCGTCGGCAGCCGGCCCCACGGCGGCCGTGCGACGGTCGGACCCGTCCGTGCGCCAGCAGCCCAGGAAGCAGCCGCGCTCGCGTCGCGGCAAGAACTGACCGCATGATGGCGCCCGCCGCGGCGGAGCTCCTGCTCCGGTCACGGATCCGGGAGGTGCCGGACTGGCCGGTGCCGGGCGTCGTCTTCCGGGACCTCACCCCGCTGATGGCGGATCCACTGGCGTTCGCGTCGGCCGTCGACCTCATGGCCGTGACCATCGGGCGCGGGACCATCGACGAGGTCGTCGGCATCGAGGCCCGAGGGTTCCCCTACGCCGCGGCACTTGCGTACCACCTCGGCGCCGGCTTCGTGACCCTCCGCAAGCCGGGCAAGCTACCTGGGGCCGTCCACGCGCAGGAGTATGACCTCGAGTACGGGTCGACGGCCCTGGAACTCCATCAGGATGCACTCGGTCCCGGACGTCGCGTCGTCATCGTCGACGACGTGCTCGCGACCGGGGGAACAGCGCTCGCGGCGGTCGACCTGATCAAGCGCACGGGGGCCGAGCTTGCCTGCTTCGCCGTCATTCTCGACCTGGTCGGCCTCGGCGGTTCCGCGCGCCTGCGCGAGCGGGGTGTCACCGTCGCGGCACTGCTCGACGCCTAGCCGCACGTACACTTGGCTGACGCGACGAGGGAGACCTGTGGCCAAGGACAGCCCGCTTCCCACGGAGCCGCTCATCGCGGCCCCGACCGTCGTGGCGCCGGACGTCGGCGGGCTGCGATCCCGCCTGTCCCGCCTGGCCGGGAGCCGGACCACGTTCCCCGAGCTCGAGCCACTGCTGCGCACGCTGCGCAAGTACCACCCCAAGTCCGATGCCAAGGTCGTCGAGCGCGCCTACGAGATGGCCGCCTACCTGCACCGTGACCAGACCCGCCGCTCGGGCGAGCCCTACATCACGCACCCCCTCGCCGTGGCGACGATCCTGGCCGACCTCGGCATGACGGCGCCGACACTGGCGGCAGCCCTGCTGCATGACACGGTCGAGGACTGCGGCTACGCACTGGATGCCCTGCGCGAGGACTTCGGCGACGAGATCGCGCAACTGGTGGATGGGGTCACCAAGCTCGACCGGGTGCGGTACGGCGAGGCATCGGCAGCGGAGACGGTGCGCAAGATGGTCATCGCCATGGCCCGCGACATCAGGGTGCTGGTGATCAAGCTGGCCGACCGCCTGCACAACATGCGGACCTTGCGATGGATGCCCGAGGACAAGCAGCAGAAGAAGGCCCGTGAGACCCTCGAGATCTACGCCCCGCTAGCGCATCGCCTGGGCATGAACGCGGTCAAGTGGGAGCTCGAGGACCTGGCCTTCGCCACCCTGCACCCCAAGATGTACGAGGAGATCGTCCGCCTCGTCGCGGAGCGGGCGCCGTCGCGCGACCAGTACCTGACTGCCGTAATCGACCAGATCGAGGCCGATCTGAAGAAGAGCAAGGTCAAGGCCATCGTCACCGGGCGGCCCAAGCACTACTACAGCGTCTACCAGAAGATGATCGTGCGCGGCCGTGACTTCGCCGACATCTACGACCTCGTCGGCGTGCGGATCCTGGTCGACGACATCCGGGACTGCTACGCCGTGCTGGGCGTCGTACACGCCAAGTGGAGCCCCGTGCCCGGTCGCTTCAAGGACTTCATCGCGATGCCGAAGTTCAACATGTACCAGTCCCTCCACACCACCGTCATCGGTCCTGAGGGCAAGCCGGTCGAACTGCAGATCCGCACCGAGGACATGCATCGCGCGGCCGAGTTCGGCGTCGCGGCGCATTGGCGCTACAAGCAGCAGGACGTGGGTGGCAAGAGCGGACCCGACGACTTCGGGTGGCTCCGCCAGCTCCTTGAGTGGCAGCGCGAGACCGAGGATCCGGACGAGTTCCTCGACGCGCTTCGCTACGACCTCGGGTCCACCGAGGTGTTCGTGTTCACGCCGAAGGGCGATGTCGTCGCCCTGCCGTCGAACGCCACTCCCGTCGACTTCGCGTACTCCGTGCACACCGAGGTCGGGCACCGCTGCGTCGGGGCGCGGGTCAACGGGAAGCTCGTACCGCTCGAGTCGACGCTCGAGAACGGTGACGTCGTCGAGATCTTCACCTCGAAGGCCGATGGTGCAGGTCCGAGCCGGGACTGGCTCTCCTTCGTCAAGTCACCGAGGGCGCGGACCAAGATCAAGGCCTGGTTCTCCAAGGAGCGCCGCGACGAGGCCATCGAGCACGGCAAGGATGCCATCGTCCGCGCGATGCGCAAGCAGGGCCTTCCGCTGCAGCGGCTGATGACGAACCAGTCGCTGTCGACCATCGCGGCTGACCTCCACCTCGGAGACGTGTCGGCCTTGTACGCAGCAGTGGGGGAGGGTCGCACGTCTGCGGCCACCGTGGTCCAGCGCCTGGTGGATGCGGCCGGCGGCAGCGAAGGCGCGGCCGATGACGCCGCCGAGCTCTTCAACCCGGCGACCGTCCACCGCCAGCGCCCGCGCACTCCCGGAGACGTGGGAGTGGTCGTCAAGGGCGCCGAGGACGTATGGGTCAAGCTGGCCCGCTGCTGCACACCCGTGCCGGGCGACACGATCACCGGCTTCGTCACTCGAGGTGCGGGCGTCTCGGTTCACCGGGATGACTGTGTCAACGTGCCCGGGCTGCGGGCCGAGCCAGACCGGATGGTCGAGGTGGAATGGGCGCCAACGTCGACGAGCGTCTTCCTGGTCAACATCCAGGTCGAGGCGCTCGACCGGGCCCGACTCCTGTCGGATGTCACCCGCACCCTCTCGGACACCCACGTGAACATCCTCAGCGCATCGGTCACGACGACGAGGGACCGGATCGCGTTGTCGCGATTCACCTTCGAGATGGCCGACCCGAAGCATCTGGGGTCCGTGCTCCGAGCCGTGCGGAATGTCGAAGGCGTGTACGACGCCTACCGCGTCTAGCTCCGCGGCTAGCGCGAGTCCGACGCCGCATTGCGTGCGGCATCCAGCAGGGCGGTCGTCCCGGCGATCGAGGCCTCGAGCTCGGCGACCTTCGCCGCGTTCCCGGCCGCTGCCGCCGAATCCCGCTGCTCCGCGAGGCGGGCCAGGGCGTCGGTGAAGGCGTTAGCGGTCGATTCGGCGCGCGCCTTGGTGGCTGGGTTGGTGCGCTGCCACGAGTCGGCCTCGGCCTTGCGGACCGCGTCCTCGACCTTGCGCAGCCGGGCGTCGAGGCGGTCGCGGTCGGCCTTCGGTAGGTCGCCTGCCTTGTCGTAGCGATCCTGGATCCCGCGGAGCGTGCCCTTGGCTGCCTTCAGGTCACCGAGGGGGAGCAGGGCCTCCGCCTCCGCAACGAGGGCCTCCTTGGCCGGCAGGTTCGCGCGCAGGCCCTCCTGTTCGGCGTCGTCGGCAGCCGTCCGGGCCGCATAGAAGGAGTCCTGGGCGGCCTTGAAGCGCTTCCAGAGGCGGTCCTCGTCGGTGCGGGAGGCCCGCGGCGCCGCCTTCCAGTCAGACATGAGGTCGCGCAGGCGCTTGGACGTCGCCACCCAATCGGTCGAGGCAGCGAGTGACTCGGCGGCGGCGATCAGCTCGCGCTTGCGAGCGATGGCCTCCTTGCGCTGCACGTCGAGCTCGGCGAAGTGCTGCCGCCGTCGCCGGTCGAACGCGGTGCGCGCCGTACTGATCCGCTGCCATAGCTCCTGCTCCGCCCCGCGATCACTGCGGGGGAGCGCCTTCCACTCCTCGACCAGTGCGGCATACCGCTCGGTGGTCGCCTTCCAGGACGTGGAGTCGCGCATCGACTCGGCCTCGGCGGCGAGCGCCTGTCGCGCGCCGAGGGCCGCCTCCCGCTGCTCGGCCTTGCGCGCCCGCGCTTGCATCCGCGCGTCCTCGATGACCGTCGCGAGCCGGTCGCAGCGGGATTCCAGCGTGGCCACGTCACCCACGAATGAGCGGGCAGCGAGGGCCTCGCGCACGCGCAGGAGAACGGTCTCCGCCTGCTCGGCAGGCGCTCGGTGGTCGACCAGGCGGCGCTCGATGAGGTCGATCTCGACGACGAGGTCGTCGTACTTCCTGCCGAAGAAGGCCAGGCCCTCCTCGGGCGGGCCGGCCGTGTACTGGCCCACGACCACGGATCCCTCGGGTGCCAGGAGGATGACGGTGCCGTCGGCCTCGACCCGTCCGAAGTCGTGCGGATCGCTCGTGGCGATGACGGGTGGGGCGTCGGCACTCGTCGGCGCGGCCGGTCGCACGGCAGGGACGGGACGACGCAGCGCAGCCGGTGTCGGCACGCTGAACTCAGCCATGACTCGCCCTGCTTCCCTGCTGCGGGCGCGCCGGATCGGCACGCCAAGGCCCACTGTGCTGGACAACCCTAGCCTTATCCAGATTCAGGGCTGCACCGTTGCCGATTCGATAAAGACCGGCTGGACCGGCGCACCGTCCGTCGCGCCGTCGACGACGCCCGCCGAGGCGATCTCGCGCACAAGGTCCAGCCCCTCCGTCACAGTTCCCCAGACGGTGTAGTCGCCCGGGAGAGTGGTGTCGTCGTACACGATGAAGAACTGCGATCCGGACGTACCCGGTCCGGCATTCGCCATCGCAACAGTCCCGGCGGGGTAGTTGGCCTCGCCATCCGCGGGGAGGTTCTCGTCCGGCAGCACATAGCCCGGTCCGCCCGTCCCGTCGCCCTTCGGGTCGCCGCACTGCAGCACGAAGATTCCCGACGTGGTCAGGCGGTGGCACGAGGTGCCGTCGTAGAAGCCCTCACCGGCCAGGAAGGCGGCACTCGCCACCGTTGCAGGAGCCGCCGGGTCGAGCGCGATGACGATGTCGCCGCAGTTGGTCGCGAGGGTCAGGCTGGCGCCCGGGACGTCGGCCGGCGCCGAAGCGAAGGACAGGTCGTCGGCACGGGGGGTGCCGGGGGGCCGGCAGTCGAGCGCAGCCGCCTCCGCCTGGGCCTCCGCAGAAGCCACGAGGGAGGCAAACGCGCTGGGGTCGAGTGTCGGTTCCGCGGTGGGCACATCGGATCCGCGGGTGGCCAGGATCGCCCACACGACCGACCCAAGCACCAGTCCGACGACGACGACGGCGGCAATGATGCGCTGGTTGCGGCGCCTGCGACCGCCCTGCCTCGCCCGACGGGACTGCTGCCGCTCGAACTTCGCCCGGGCCAGCTCGCGCTGGCGCTTGTTCCCTGCCATCGGTCCCTCTCGGTGTCCACTGTCCTGGCGGCGCCTGTCCCGCGCCACGCGTGGTGAGTCTAGGCGGCGCATGATGGCGGAATCGACAACGAGGGGTGGCGGAGCCGACGGGGCGGCCGTCGGCGCCGGATAGGCTGGCCGCCTCACATCGATCGAGGGAATCAGCGTGCTGGTGGCAGGCTTTCCGGCGGGCGCGTGGGCGACCAACTGCTACGTCGTCGCCTCGGGCCCGGGCGAGCCATGCGTGGTGGTCGATCCAGGCCAGAAGTCCATGGCGGGCGTGCGCGACATCCTCCGCGAGCACAGGCTCGTACCGGCGGCTGTCCTCCTCACCCACGGGCACATCGACCACGTCTGGTCCGTCGCACCGCTGTCCGCGCAGTTCGGCATCCCCGCCTATATCCACGCGGATGACCGGTACCGACTGGCCGACATCGCGGGAACGAGCGTCGTCGCGGCCCGCGAGCAGCTGCTGGCCATGACTGAGGACTCGCTCGAGCTGGCCGAGCCCGACGACGTGCAACTCCTCCCCGACGGGAAGCCCATCGAGCTGGTCGGCCTGACCTTCACCCCGCGTCATGCCCCCGGGCATACGGAAGGGTCGGTCGTGTTCGAGGTCGACGACGTCATGCTGAGCGGCGACGTTCTTTTCGCGGGGTCGATCGGGCGCACCGACCTGCCCGGGGGCAACCACGCAGCCATGCTGGGGTCGCTTCGCCGGGTGATCCTGCCCGCGGATGACGACATCACCGTGCTCCCCGGGCACGGTCCGCAGACCACGATCGGTGCCGAGCGGCACAGCAACCCCTACCTCACGGCCCTGGCGAACGCTGGTTCGGCCGACGCGAGCGGCGCCGGGGCCCCGCAACGTCGGACGGGGCTGTGACATGACCCGGTTCAGCGCGCCCAAGGGGGTGCCTGAGTACTTCCCGCCCGAATCTGCTGCCTTCCTCGCCGTCCGAGAGGCGCTGTCGGAGCCCGCACGCCGCGCTGGCTACGGCTACGTGGAACTGCCCATGTTCGAGGACACGGCGCTGTTCGTGCACGGCGTAGGCGAGTCCACCGACGTGGTGAGCAAGGAGATGTACACCTTCGAGGACCGCGGCGGCAGGTCGATCTCGCTGCGGCCGGAAGGCACGGCCGGGGTGATGCGACTCGTCGTGCAGCATCGGCTCGACAAGGGTCCGCTGCCCGTGAAGCTCTGGTACGCCGGTGCCTTCTTCCGCGCCGAGCGACCGCAACTGGGCCGTTACCGTCAACTGCAGCAGGTCGGCATCGAGGCGATCGGCGTGGACGACCCTGCGCTGGACGCTGAGGTGATCGCCCTGGCCGACGAGGGGTACCGGTCACTGGGCCTGACGCAGTTTGAACTGCAGCTCACCTCGCTCGGCTGCTCCTCGTGCCGTCCGCCCTACCGCGAACTGCTGGCCGGGTTCCTGGCCGGACTTGACCTCGACGAGGCCACGCGCGCGCGCGCCCAGGCCAACCCCCTGCGGGTCCTCGACGACAAGCGGCCGGAGGTCCAGGCGCTGCTCGGCGGCGCACCTCTCATGGTCGACCACCTCTGCGAGGACTGCCGCGACCACTACGACGCGGTGCGCGGCTACCTGGCCGACCAGGGCGTGTCGTGGACCGAGGCCCCCAGGCTGGTTCGCGGCCTGGACTACTACACCCGGACGACGTTCGAGTTCTCGCACCCGCTGCTCGGCGCGCAGTCCGGGATCGGTGGTGGAGGGCGCTACGACGGCCTGATGGAGTCCATCGGGGGCGCCGCGCTGTCCGGCATCGGCTTCGGACTCGGCACCGACCGGACGCTGCTCGCCTGCCGGGCCGAGGGCCTCGAGCCTGGCTCGGGCGCTATCGTCGACGCATTCCTCGTGGCCATCGGCGATGGCAACCGCGGCCGGGTCATGCGCCTGCTGGCCCACCTGCGCGCGATGGGGCTCCGCGTGGACACCGCCTACGGCGACAAGGGAGTCAAGGCCTCGATGAAGGCGGCCGATCGGAGCGGTGCCGGCATCGTGGTAATCGTCGGTGACGACGATGTCCAGCGTGGGGTCGGCCAGGTGAAGGACATGCTCAGCGGTGACCAGGTCGAGGTCCCGTGGGATGACATCGCGGCATACGTCGCCGATCGGCTCGGACAAGGAGAGGACGCGCGGTGATCCGCACGCATGACGCAGGGAGCCTCCGGGCAGCAGACGCAGGCACTGAGGTCACCCTCGCCGGATGGGTTGCCAGCCGGAGGGACCACGGAGGCGTGGCCTTCCTCGACCTGCGCGACGGCACCGGCATCGTCCAGGTCGTGATCCACGACGTCGACGTGGCGCACGGCCTCCGCGACGAGTACTGCCTGCGGATAGTCGGCACCGTGTCCGTCCGGCCGTCCGGCAACGAGAACCCCGACCTGCCCACGGGCGAGGTCGAGGTCATGTCCACCGAGGTGGAGGTGCTGTCGGCCTCCGCGCCGCTGCCCTTTCCCATCGACGACCGAGCGACGGTCGGCGAGGAGGCGCGACTTCGGCATCGGTACCTCGACCTGCGCAGGGCCTCGGCCGGCGACGCCATCCGCATGCGATCGCGCGTCAACCAGATCTGCCGCGACGCCCTGCTGGCGCGGGACTTCCTGGAGATCGAGACGCCCACGCTGACGGCTTCGACCCCCGAGGGTGCCCGTGACTTCCTCGTTCCCGCGCGGCTGCAGCCCGGCAAGTGGTACGCGCTCCCGCAGTCGCCCCAGCTGTTCAAGCAATTGCTCATGGTCGCGGGCATGGAGCGCTACTTCCAGATCGCCCGCTGCTACCGGGACGAGGACTTCCGGGGTGACCGCCAGCCGGAGTTCACCCAGCTCGACATCGAGATGTCGTTCGTCGAGCAGGAGGACGTCATCGAGGTCGGCGAACGGGTGGTGCGCGACCTGTGGCTGGGCATCCTCGGGTTGGATCTCGCCGAGATCCCCCGGATGACGTATGCCGAGGCCATGCGCCGGTTCGGATCGGACAAGCCGGACCTGCGCTTCGGCCTCGAACTGGTCGACCTGACCGACTACTTCCGCGACACCCCGTTCCGCGTGTTCCAGGCGCCGTACGTCGGTGCTGTCGTCATGCCGGGAGGCGCAGACCAGCCACGCCGCCAGTTCGATGCGTGGCAGGACTGGGCGAAGCAGCGGGGAGCCAAGGGCCTGGCGTACGTGACCATCGATGCCGACGGGGTGCTGGGCGGCCCCGTCGCCAAGAACCTCAGCGACGCGGAGCGCGACGGGTTGGCGACGGCAGCCGGTGCCGGTCCCGGCGACTGCGTCTTCTTCGCCGCAGGGAGCGCGTCCGACGCGCGCGCCCTGCTCGGCGCCACCCGGCTCGAAGTGGCCAGTCGTACAGGCCTCATCGATCCAGCCGAGTGGTCCTTCCTGTGGGTCATTGACGCCCCCATGTTCGAGCAAGTCGAGGATGACCAGGGCCAGCCTGCCTGGACTGCGGTGCACCACCCGTTCACGTCGCCGAACCGAGAGTGGCGCGACCGCTTCGAGGAGGCACCCGACCGTGCCCTGGCGTGGGCATATGACCTTGTGTGCAACGGCAACGAGATCGGCGGTGGCTCGATCCGCATCCACCAGCGCGAGGTGCAGGAGCGGGTGTTCGCCCTGCTCGGCATGGACGCTGCGGCTGCGGAGGCGAAGTTCGGCTTCCTGCTCGAGGCATTCAAGTACGGGCCGCCGCCTCACGGCGGCATCGCGTTCGGCCTGGATCGGGTATGCATGCTACTGGCCGGCGCCTCGTCGATCCGCGACGTCATCGCCTTCCCGAAGACCGGTGGCGGGCAGGATCCACTCACGGGAGCGCCGACGGCGATCACCGCGCAGCAGCGAAAGGAGGCGGGGATTGACGTCGCTCCAGACGCTTCGGAAGGCGCGACCGACTGACCCCTTCGTCCGCTGGCGGATAGCCGCCGAGGACCTCCGTGATGTCGTCGTCGATGGCGACCACGTCGCCTGGACCCGGGAGGCGGAGCGGAACGGGGAGTGGTGGGGCACCGCGCTCGGCGAGGATCCCGCGCGTGTGGTCCGGCTCATCGAGCGGCTCGACGCGTCGGCGCCGCTGGAGGGCGTCACCGTCCCGGCCGAGGCCTTCGGCGCCCTCCCGCCCCGCCTGTCGAGTCCCGATCCGGGGTACTGGTCCCTGTGGTTCATCGACCCCACGGACGTCCCGCACGATTCCACGGGGGCGGTCGAGCTGGCGGGCGACGACATCCGCATCGACGCGGTCCTGGAGCATTCGACGTCCGCAGATACCTTCGCGGGTGATCCCTCGGTCAGGCGCTGGGCGGGCGTACAGGTCGATGGACGACTGGTGTCTGTCGCGGCCGAGCGGCGCAGGGACAACGGCGCCGCGGGGCTGCTGAGCGTGTGCACCGTCCCGGAGGCCCGTGGCCGGGGGCACGCCAAGGACGTCTGCCTGCTGCTCATGCAGCGCGCGCGGGACGAGGGTGCCCCGACGATCTTCCTGGAGATGTACGCCGACAACGAGGCGGGCCGGCGCACGTACACGGCGCTCGGGTTCACTGAGGTGGGCAGGTACCGCTCGGGCCTGCTCAACCCCCGGTGAGCGGCTCGTAGGGTGGCGTCATGAGCCTGTTCGACGAGGGCCTGTCGCCCTTGCGGGCGTCGGCGCCGCTCGCGGTACGCATGCGACCCCGGACGATCGACGAGGTCATCGGCCAGGATGCGGCACTCGCTCCCGGATCGCCGCTGCGCACACTGCTGACCGCGACCCAGGACGCGCCGGTGGTCTCCGTCATCCTGTGGGGCCCGCCCGGCACGGGCAAGACGACGCTCGCATCACTGCTGTCCGCCGGCATCGGCCGGGACTTCGTCGAGCTGTCGGCGGTGACCGCTGGCGTCAAGGACGTCCGCCTGGTCATCGAACGGGCCCGCGACGGACTGGCTCTGCAGGGCCGCGGCACGGTGCTCTTCATCGACGAGGTGCACCGATTCAGCAAGACCCAGCAGGACGCGCTGCTCCCTGCCGTCGAGAACGGATGGGTCACGCTCATCGCCGCGACCACGGAGAACCCCAGCTTCTCGGTGATCTCCCCGCTTCTGTCGCGCAGCGTGGTCGTCGCCCTGACTCCACTGGGCGATCCGCAGGTCGAGCAGCTCGTGCGCCGGGCGGTCGAGGACGAGCGCGGCCTGTCCGGGGCGGTCGGCGTGGACGACGATGCCATCGCCCACCTCGTCCGCACGGCCAACGGGGATGCCAGACGTGCCCTGACCGGCCTCGAGGCCGCAGCGACCTCAGCCCTGTCGGCGGGGGAGTCGCGGGTGACGCTGGCCGCTGCCGAGCGTGCCGTGCAGCAGGCCTCCGTGCCCTACGACAAGGACGGGGACCAGCACTACGACGTCATCAGCGCGTTCATCAAGAGCGTCCGGGGGAGCGACCCCGAGGCGGCGTTGCACTACCTGGCCCGGATGATCGAGGCGGGGGAGGACCCGCGGTTCATCGCCAGGCGCCTGATGATCCTGGCCAGCGAGGACATCGGCATGGCCGACCCGAGCGTCCTGCAGACCGCGGTTGCCGCTGCCCAGGCCGTCGCGATGATCGGCATGCCGGAGGGCAGCATCATCCTCGCCCACGCCACCCTTCACGCCGCCCTGGCCCCGAAGTCCAACGCCGTGGTCCTGGGGATCGGCGCCGCCATCGCCGACGTCCGGGCCGGAGGCATCGGCAGGGTACCGCCGCACCTCCGCGATGCCCACTACCCGGGCGCCTCGGCCCTGGGCCATGGCCGCGGATACGCCTACCCGCACGACCTGCCAGGCGGCGTCGCCGCCCAGCAGTACCTGCCGGACGAGCTGGTCGGGCGGGTCTACTTCCGGCCGACCGGGCACGGGGCCGAGGCCGCGTGGACCGAGGTGGCGGAGCGGCTCCGGAGCATGCGCACCGGGGCCGGTGGAACGAAAGCCCCGTAGCCAGACCGTTAGGGTTGGGCACCATGCGCAGGATCGTGTGGATAGCCGTAGGCGCGGCCGGGGGCATCTATGCCTACCGACGCGGCGCCCAGGTCCTCGCCGAGGCTCGTGAGCGGGGAGTGGTGCTCAGCGCGCAGCAGGCCGGGCTCTCGGCAGTCTCCGCGCTCAATGCCGCCAAGAGCATGGCCGCCGCGGCGACTGCGGCGACTGGCACCTCGAGCGCCCGAGGGGCCCGCCCGCTCGTGCGAACGCCCGGTGCAGCAGCCGCACTCGCACTCGCGGCCGCTCGCCGGCCCGCCGACAAGCAGGAGAGTGGTCGTGGACTCCGCCGAGATCCGTAGTCGTTTCCTGCGGTACTTCGCCGACCGCGGCCATCAGGTCGTGCCCTCGTCGTCGTTGCTGCTGGACGACCCGACCCTGCTCTTCGTCAACGCGGGCATGGTGCCGTTCAAGCCGTACTTCCTCGGCGAGGCGCCGGCGCCCTACCCGAGGGCGACAAGCGTCCAGAAGGTCGTCCGCACGGGCGACATCGAGGAGGTCGGCAAGACCGCACGCCACGCATCGTTCTTCCAGATGGCCGGCAACTTCTCGTTCGGCGACTACTTCAAGGAGGAGGCGATCCCGCTCGCCTGGGACCTCCTGACGAAGCCGGTGTCCGATGGCGGATACGGATTCCCCGAGGACAGGCTCTGGGCCACGGTCTACCAGGAGGACGACGAGGCTCTCGACATCTGGCACCGTCAGGTCGGCGTGCCGCTTGAGCGGATCCAGCGGCGGAGCGCCAAGGACAACTACTGGTCCATGGGGGTGCCCGGGCCGGGAGGTCCCTGCTCGGAGATCTACTACGACCGCGGCCCGCATCATGGGCGTGAGGGCGGTCCGGAGGCCGACGAGGACCGCTACCTCGAGGTCTGGAACCTCGTCTTCATGCAGGACGAGCTCTCCGCCGTGCGATCCAAGACCGACTTCGACATCCGCCAGCCGCTGCCAGCGAAGAACATCGACACCGGCATGGGGCTCGAGCGCATGGCGACAGTGCTCCAGGGCGTCGACAACCTCTACGAGATCGACACCACGCGCGGCATCCTGGACCGGGCAGCTGCGCTCTCCGGCGCGCGGTACGGCGCCAGCGAGCGCGACGACGTTGCCCTGCGGGTGGTGGCCGACCACGCCCGCACCTGCGTGTTCCTCATCGGCGATGGCGTCATCCCCGGCAACGAGGGCCGCGGCTACGTCCTGCGCCGGCTCATGCGGCGCACCATCCGCATGATGCGCCTTCTCGGCGCGCCGGATGCGACGATGGGCGACCTCGTGGACGCCACCGTGCGCACGATGGCCCCGCAGTATCCCGAGCTGAACGACGAGGCGAACAGGGTGCGCCAGGTGGCCGTGGGCGAGGAGGCGGCCTTCCTGCAGACGCTCCGTACCGGCACCACCATCTTCGACACTGCCGTTGCAGGTGTGCGGTCCGGCGGCAGCAGCCAGTTGTCCGGGGACCAGGCCTTCGCCCTGCATGACACGTACGGGTTCCCGTTCGACCTGACCCTGGAGATGGCCGCAGAGCAGGGCCTTTCCGTGGACGAGGCGGGCTTCCGGCGGCTCATGCTGCAGCAGCGGGAGCGGGCCAAGGCCGACGCGCGGGCGCGCAAGAGCGGCTTGACCGCAACCACGGCATACCGCGAGATCCTGCAGGCGGGCGGGACCACCACGTTCACCGGATACACCGAGGTCGCCAGCGAGTCGACGGTCCTCGGCATGGTGAGGGACGGGGAGACCGTCCCCGTGGCGCGGGTCGGCGACCACATCGAGGTCGTCCTGGACCGGTCGCCGTTCTACGCGGAGTCCGGCGGCCAGCTGGGCGACCACGGCCGGCTGCGATCGCTTGATGGCGCGGTCGTTGACGTGTATGACGTGCAGGCACCGGTGCCTGGGCTGTTCATCCACCGCGGCGAGGTGCTCGACGGGGAGCTCGTGGCCGGGACGGTCGTGCGCAGCGAGGTCGACTCCGCGCGGCGCCGGGCGATCTCCCGCGCACATACGGCCACGCACATGATCCACCGGGCCTTCCGCGAGCGGCTTGGCGACACGGCGACGCAGATGGGCTCGGAGAACGCGCCGGGGCGGCTGCGGTTCGACTTCCCGAGTCCCACGGCCGTGCCTCCCACGGTGCTGCGTGAGGTGGAGGAGCGCGTCAACGAGGTGCTCATCGACGACCTCGCGGTGTCCGCGAGCACCATGACTCAGCCGGAGGCGCGCGCCATGGGGGCGATGGCCCTGTTCGGCGAGAAGTACGGCGACCGCGTGCGCGTGGTCTCGGTGGGGGACTGGGCCCATGAGCTGTGCGGCGGAACGCACGCGCAGCGCTCGGGGCAGCTGGGGGTCGTGACCTTCCTGTCCGAGGGGTCCATCGGCGCCGGGGTGCGTCGCGTGGAGGCCCTGGTCGGGGCCGATGCCTACCAGTTCCTGGCCCGCGAGCACATCCTCGTCTCGCGCCTGTCCGAGCTCTTGAAGTCGCCGGCGGATGAGCTGGTGGACCGGGTCGAACGGACCGTCGTGGCCCTGAAGAACGCCGAGCGCGACCTGGCGAAGGTGCGCAGCGCCCAGCTGGCGACCAGCCTCGACGGGATCATCGGGGAGGGCGCCGACATCGGGCCCGTCCGGATCTGGGCGTTCCAGGCACCGGACGGCACCTCGGCCGCGGACCTGCGCCAGCTTGTCGTGAGCGCGAAGGGTCGGGCGCGGGCAGACATCCCCGTGGTCATGATGGGCACCGCCGTCGACGACGGCAAGGTCTCGGTCGTGGCAGGTGCATCGCCGCAGGCGGTCGCGCTGGGGGTGACCGCCAGCGCCATGCTGCAGGCGGCCCTGCCGAGCGTCTCTGGTCGCGGAGGCGGCAAGGACGACTTCGCCCAGGGGGGCGGCACCGACCCCAGCGGAGTCGCGGCGGCCTTCGCCGCCGTGGACGCCTGGATCCGGCAGCGGACAGGGCAGTAGCGCGGTGCGCAGCGGCGTGCGGCTGGCCTGCGACGTGGGCACGGTGCGCATCGGCCTTGCTCGGAGCGATGCGACGGGCCTGCTGGCGGTGCCGTTGCCGGCGGTCAAGGCTGGGGCGGGCGCCCTCGACACGGTCGTCGCGGCTGTCGATGAGTGGGAGGCCATCGAGGTCGTGATCGGCCTGCCGCTGCACATGAGCGGACACGAGGGGACGTCGGCCGAACTGGCCCGTCGGTTCGCGAGTGGGCTCGCGGAACGCGTGGCCGCGCCGGTGCGTCTGCTCGATGAGCGGCTCTCGACCGTGCAGGCGCAGCGAGGCCTGCACGCCAGCGGGCGTACGACACGCCAGTCCCGATCGCTGATCGACAGCGCGTCGGCTGTCATCGTGTTGCAGGCAGCGCTCGACGCCGAGCGAGCAGCCGGGAATGGAGGCCACGCGTGAGCCAGCTCGGGCCACTCATGACGTCAGGCCCCTTGCCGCCGTCCCGTCACAAGCAGACCTGGGGCCGCCGCATCGCCGCACTGCTGTCCCTTGGGCTGGCGGTGGCGATGATCGTCCTGTCCGTCGTCCTGCTGCGCGGGAGCTCGGACCCGACCGACTTCGCCGGACCGGGAACCGGTGCAGCGGTCGTCGTCGTATCCAGGGGCGACACCCTCACGGAGATCGGCGAGAAGCTCCAGGAAGCCGGCGTCATCCTGGACGCATCCGCCTTCGCAGATGCGGCGAGCCTGGACGAGCAAGCGAGCACCATTGGCCCGGGGCGATACACCCTGCGCAAGCAGATGAGCGTGGCGGCAGCCCTCGAGCTCATGCTCGACCCCGAATCGCGGGCCGACAGCAGGCTGGTGCTCCCCGAGGGGCTCCGGCTCGAGGAGACCGTGTCGACGGCGGCCGCCGCCACGTCGCTGCCCAAGTCCGACTTCCAGAAGGTGCTCCAGGACCCCGCCGAGCTCGACCTGCCCACGTGGGCGAAGGACCGGCCAGAGGGGTTCATGTTCCCGGCCAGCTACGACCTCACGGGCGACGAATCGGCCCGGACCGTCCTCAGCAACCTCGTCAAGCGCTTCAACCAGGCCAGCGCCGACCTCGGCATCGTCGAGCGAGCCAAGGAACTCGGCTTCAATCCCTACCAGGTCCTGGTGATTGCCTCCTTGATCCAGTCGGAGGCCGCGCCGCCCGACTTCGGCAAGGTGGCCCGGGTCATCTACAACCGGCTCGAGAAGGACATGCCGCTTCAACTCGACTCGACGGTGGCCTACGCGCTGGGCATCACCGACCTGACCCTGAGCGCGGAGCAGCTGAAGACGCCGTCCCCCTACAACACATACGTACGGCGGGGACTGCCCCCACGGCCAATCAACTCGCCCGGCGAGGCGGCGATCGAGGCGGCGCTGTCCCCGCCGGAGGGCGACTGGCTGTACTTCGTGCTGGTCGACCCGCGTTCGCGCGAGACGAAGTTCACCAAGAGCTACGAGAAGTTCCTCGAGTACAAGCGTGAGTACCAAGCCAACCTCGCGGAGTTCGAGCGCGAGCAGGCGCAGGAGCAGGCGGGTGGCTGAAGGACCTGCCCGTCGCCGGGCCGGCGTGCTCGGATCACCGATTGCCCACTCGCTCTCGCCCGCTCTGCATCGCGCCGCCTACGCCTCCCTGGGACTTGACTGGGACTATCAGGGCTACGAGGTCGACGAGGCCCGGCTGCCGGGTTTCCTCACCAGCCTCGATACGACCTGGGCGGGTCTGTCCTTGACCATGCCCCTGAAGGAGTCGGTCATCGGGTTGCTGGATTCGATCGACCCCGTGGCGGCGGCCGTCCGGGCCGTCAACACCGTTCTCCCGGCCGAACCCGAGCGCCCGGGAACGCTGGCCTGGCACGGCACCAACACTGACGTGATCGGGATGGTGGAGTCGCTGCACCGAGCCGGCCTGGCGGGCCGGCCGACGACGGCCTCGGTGATCGGTGCCGGCGCCACCGCCCGTAGCGCCGTCGCCGCACTGGCGCTGCTCGGCGTAACGGAGGTCACCGTGTACGCACGTCGGCGGGAGGCCGCCGACGATGTCGCAGCCGTCGCGTCGACGCTCGGGCTCGCGGCGCACGCGGCCGGGCCGCTACCGGAGGCCGAGGCAATCTCCGCCGACGTCGTCGTCGCGGCGCTTCCCGGCGATGCCGGGGCACCGTGGGCGCCGCTGGCACCCGCCGCATCGGGCGCCTTGCTCGACGTCTCCTACCACCCCTGGCCCACGGCCCTCGCCTCGGCGTGGGGGTCCCCGGTCGTGGCGAGCGGACGGGACCTGCTGCTGTGGCAGGCCGTGGAGCAGGTGCGGCTGATGACCGGGCGCGATCCGGACGTAGAAGCGATGTCGGCAGCGCTCCGGGACTGACGCCTCTGGGCTGCCGGACGGGCGGCTCTGGAAGGATGCACCGCATGGTGCGCTGGCTGACCGCGGGGGAATCGCACGGACCTGCCCTGGTGACGATCGCCGAGGGCCTGCCCGCCGGTATCGCCGTCACCACTGCCGACATCGCCGACGACCTCGCCCGTCGACGCCTCGGGGCCGGGCGGGGTGCGCGCATGAAGTTCGAGCGCGACGAGGTGCGCATCGTCGGCGGGGTGCGCCACGGCCTCACGCTGGGCGGCCCGGTCGCCATCGAGGTGGGCAACTCCGAATGGCCGAAGTGGGAGCAGGTCATGTCCGCGGACCCGGTGGACGAGGCGATCCTGGGCGAACTGGCGCGGAACGCCCCGCTCACCCGCCCACGTCCGGGCCACGCTGACCTCGCCGGCATGCAGAAGTACGGCTTCACCGACGCCCGTCCCGTGCTTGAGCGGGCCAGCGCAAGGGAGACGGCCGCCAGGGTGGCCCTCGCCGCCGTCGCGCGCGCCTTCCTGCGCCAGGTCGGCGGCATCGAGGTGCTCAGCCATGTCGTGCGGATCGGGTCCGCAGCGGTCCCCGAAGGCAGCCCGCTGCCGGTCCCGGCCGACTCTGACGCCATCGACGAGAGCCCGGTCCGGTGCCTGGACCCCGTCGCCGCAGCGGCCATGGAGGAGGAGATCGGTGCTGCGCACCGCGACGGCGACACGCTGGGCGGCGTCGTCGAGGTCATTTCCTACGGGCTGCCTCCGGGCCTGGGCAGCCATGTGCACTGGGACCGCCGGCTGGATTCACGGCTGGCGGGGGCGCTCATGGGCATCCAGGCCATCAAGGGCGTCGAGGTCGGCGACGGGTTCGCGCTGGCGGCCGTGCGCGGTTCGCTGGCCCAGGACGAGATCGTCGCGGGGCACGATGGACTCGAGCGCACGTCGGGCAAGTCCGGTGGCACCGAGGGCGGAATGTCCACCGGCGAGGCCCTGCGGCTGCGGGCCGCGATGAAGCCGATCTCGACGATCCCCAAGGCCCTGCGGACGGTCGACATCGCGACGGGTGAGCCGGCGGCCGCGATCAACCAGCGCTCCGACGTATGCGCCGTCCCGGCCGCCGGGATCGTCGCGGAGGCCATGGTCCTGCTGGTCCTCGCCGATGCGGTCCTGGAGAAGTTCGGCGGCGACAGCGTGGCGGAGACCTCGCGCAACCTGCGCGGCTACCTCGACAACCTGACCGTCCGCTGATGGCGCCGGTGGCCGTCATCGTCGGGTCACCCGGCGCGGGCAAGACCAGCGTGGGCCGCCGCGTCGCCGAGCGGCTGGGCGTGGCGTTCGTCGACACCGACCACGTCGTTGAGGAACGAGCGGGCCAGCGCATCGCCGACATCTTCGTGACCGAGGGCGAGGAGGCATTCCGTGCTCTCGAGGCGCAGGCGGTCGGGGACACGCTGGCCGCCTCCCAGGGAGTCGTCGCCCTCGGCGGAGGCGCCGTCCTGCGGGCCGAGACCCAGGAGGCCCTCGCCGGCTGCACGGTGGTGTGGCTGAAGGTCGGCGTACCGGACGCGGCAAACCGGGTCGGGCTCAACACGGCTCGTCCGCTGCTCCTGGGCAACGTCCGCGGGACGCTCAGCGCCCTGCTCGAGCAGCGCAACCCCGTGTACGAGCGGCTGGCCACCGTGGTGGTCGACACGTCAGGAAAGTCGCTCAGGCAGGTCACCGACGAGGTCATCGGCGCGGTGCGCGGTGAGTGAGGTCGTCATTCCCGTGCGGGCCGAGCGCTCCTACGAGGTCGTCGTTGGCCGGGGCCTGCTGGCGCATGTGCCCCGCCTGCTCGCAGGCGCCCAGCGCGTGGCGGTCATCCACCCGGGCGCGCTGCTGGCCACCGCCGAGGCAATCCGGGCGGACCTGGCGGACCACGGCTTCGAGGTGACTCTCGTGGAGGTGCCCGAGGCCGAGGACGCCAAGACAGCCGAGGTCGCCGCCTTCTGCTGGTCGGTCCTGGGCACCGCGGGCTTCACCCGGAGCGACGCGATCGTCGGGCTGGGCGGAGGTGCCACGACGGACCTGGCCGGCTTCGTGGCCGCGACGTGGTTGCGAGGCATCGCCGTCGTCCACGTACCGACGACGCTGCTCGGCATGGTGGACGCCGCAGTGGGTGGCAAGACGGGGATCAACACGGCTGCCGGGAAGAACCTGGTGGGGGCCTTCTGGAGCCCGGCTGGTGTGGTGTGCGACATGACCGCGCTGGAGACCCTCCCGCGCAATGACGTGCTTGCCGGCATGGCCGAGGTCGTGAAGGTGGGCTTCGTCCGCGACACCACCATCCTGGACGACGTCGAGCGTGACCCGTTCGGCTCCACGGACGTCGAGGGCGACCTCCTGCCGGACCTGATCAGGCGCGCCGTCCAGGTCAAGGCCGACGTGGTCGGGCTGGACTTCCACGAGACCTCGGCCACCCGAGGGGACGGCAGCATCGGACGCGAGGTGCTCAACTACGGCCACACCTTCGGGCATGCGGTCGAGCGACGGGAGCGCTTCACGTGGCGCCACGGCGCGGCCGTCTCAGTGGGTATGATGTTCGTCGCGGAACTCGCCGCGCTCGGCGGGCGCCTCTCCGAGGCGGAGGTGGACCGGCACCGGACGATCCTCGGGGCGCTTGGCCTGCCGGTCAGCTACGCCCCTGGCCACTGGGACGCCCTCCTCGGGGCGATGGCGGTCGACAAGAAGGCGCGCGGGTCGCTGCTGCGCTTCGTCGTGCTCAACGGGATCGGACACCCCGTGGTGTGGGAGGGCCCTGACCCGGCCCTGCTGGCCGGGGCGTACGCCTCCATCAGCGCCTGAGCGCACGACCACCTCGGCGAGCGGCCAGTCGTGGGGGCTGGGACGGGCGCCCGCACCCCCAGGACTGGCCACTGAACATGTTGCGGGTGGTCCCGAGGGCGAAGGCGGTCGACAAGAAGGCGCGCGGGTCGCTGCTGCGCTTCGTCGTGCTCAACGGGATCGGACACCCCGTGGTGTGGGAGGGCCCTGACCCGGCCCTGCTGGCCGCGGCGTACGCCTCCATCAGCGTCTGAACGCACCGCTCAACGTGCGTGGGGACGCCCGGGGATCACGCGTATGGTTCTCGCCATGGCGCATGTCTACGTCCTCAACGGGCCGAATCTCGGTCGGCTCGGCACGCGGGAGCCCGAGGTGTACGGCCACATGACGTTCGACGAACTGGCCGAGGCCTGCGTCTCCGCGGCGGATGGGCTGGGGCTCACGGCCACCGTCCTGCAGACTGACGACGAGGCAACCCTGATCGGCTGGCTGCACCGGGCGCAGGACGAGCAGGCCGCCGTCGTGCTCAACCCCGCCGCGTTCACGCACTACTCCTACGCGCTGCGCGACGCCTGCGCGATGCTGACCACGCCGCTCGTCGAGGTGCACCTGTCCAACCCGGCCGCGCGCGAGGAGTTCCGCCACACGTCGGTCATCTCGGCCGTCGCCCATGGCACGATCGCCGGCTTCGGCGCCGATTCCTACCGGCTGGCCCTCCGCGCGGTCGCGGCGCTGCTGGCGGACCGGTCGTGATCCAGGCCGCTCGCCATGCGGAGCGGCGCGGACGCCTGCGGGCCATGGTCAGCGAGGCCGGGCCCGGCCGGGCGATGCTCGTCACGGACCTGGCCAATATCCGGTACCTCACCGGCTTCTCCGGCAGCAATGCCGTCCTGCTCGTCGGCGGGGACCCGTCAGAGGACCTGATCGGCACCGATGGGCGCTACCAGGACCAGGTCGCCGAGGAGGCCCCGGGTCTGCCCGTGGTCATCGACCGCGACACCCTGGCGGCCGTTGTCCGATGCGCCCCGGCAGGTCCGGTGGCCATCGAGTCCAGCCTCCCGGTCGGGGACGAGCGACGGCTGGCCGGCGAACGTGGACCGGTCGTGGTCACCGATCGGCTGGTGGCCGGCATGCGAGCGGTCAAGGATCCCGACGAGGTGGCACTGCTCGAGCGGTCCTGCGCCATCACCGTGGCCGGCCTGGCCGGCCTTGCCGAGGAGATCCGAGTCGGGGTCACCGAGGTGGACCTGGCCAGGCGACTGGAGCAGATCTTCGGCAGCCTCGGCGCGGAGGACCGCGCCTTCGACAGCATCGTGGGCGCCGGTCCGAACTCGGCGATCCCGCACCATCGACCGGGCCGCCGCCCGCTCGAGGCGGGTGACCTCCTGGTCGTGGATGCGGGAGCCCGCGTCGACGGCTACCACGCCGACATGACCCGCACCTTCGTGGTCGGGGCCGACCCGGACACCTGGCAGTCGGACATCCACGGCGCCGTCTGGGCGGCCCACGCGGCAGCGACGGCCGAGTACCGCCCTGGCGCGGATGCACGGTCCGTGGACGGGGTGGCCCGCGCGGTGATCGACTCGGCCGGCTTCGGTGCCGCCTTCACCCACGGGCTCGGGCACGGGGTCGGCCTGGAGATCCACGAGGCGCCCATGGTCGGACCCCGGGCGACGGGTAGCATGGCCCCGGACATGGCGATCACCGTCGAGCCGGGCGTATACCTCCTCGGGCGCGGCGGGGTTCGCATCGAAGACACCCTCGTCGTCACCGACAACGGGCCGCGCGTGCTCACCGAGGCACCGCGCGAACTCGTCGTCGTGGGCTGACGCGACTCACCAGGGAGCACCCGCGTGGCGACCACGAATGACCTGAAGAACGGCCTCGTCCTCAACATCGATGGGGGGCTGTGGGCCGTCGTGGAGTTCCAGCACGTCAAGCCGGGCAAGGGCGGCGCCTTCGTGCGGACCAAGCTCAAGAACGTGCTCACCGGCAAGGTCGTCGACCGGACCTTCAACGCGGGCGTCAAGGTCGAGACGGCGAATGTCGACAAGCGCGAGATGCAGTACCTCTACAAGGACGGCGACGACTGGGTCTTCATGGACACGCAGTCCTACGAGCAGACCCATGTCAGCAACGAGGTCGTCGGCGAGTCCGCCAAGTACCTGCTGGAGAACCAGAACGCGATCGTAGCCACCCATGACGGCGTGCCGCTCTACGTAGAACTGCCCGCATCCGTCGAGCTCATGATCACCTATACCGAGCCGGGCCTCCAAGGGGATCGCTCGACCGGAGGCACCAAGCCGGCCACGCTCGAGACCGGTGCCGAGATCGCGGTGCCCCTGTTCATCGAGTCGGACACCAAGGTGCGCGTCGACACGCGCGACGGCTCGTACCTCGGCCGCGTCAACGACTGACCGCCACCGAAGCCCATGTCAGCACGCAGCAAGGCGCGCAAGCGCGCCCTCGACGTCCTGTACGAGGCCGATATCCGGGCCCTGCCTGCCGCCGACGTGCTCGCTGCGACTGCGGCGCGCCGTGCTGACGAGGGGCAGGCCGCCCTCAACGCGTACGTGGCGGAGCTTGTCGATGGCGTCACGGCGCACCGAGCTCACATCGACGAGTTGCTCGGCTCCTACTCGATGGGCTGGACCCTCGACCGCATGCCGGCCGTCGACCGGGCGATCCTGCGGCTGGGCACGTTCGAGGTGCTGTGGCGCGACGACATTCCCGATGCGGTGGCGATCTCCGAGGCTGTCGAGCTCGCGCAGGAACTGTCCACGGACGAGTCCGCCTCGTTCGTGAATGGGCTGCTCGGCCGGCTGGCCGAGCTCAAGCCGCGGCTCTCGCTCGGGTCCTGACCCAGCGCAGCTGAGCCTGGCAGCTCACTCGCGCGAGGCGTTGATCAGCAACCCGGTCGCGCCGCCCTCGCCGGTGGTGACGACGTTGACGGTGAACCCGGCGCCGGCATAGTCGGTGGTGGTCATCTCGTCGCTCGTCACCGAGACCTGGCTGACGATGCCGGCCTCGGCCAGCTGGGCGCCGTAGGCCGCGGCCGCTTCGTCAGGGGTAGCCGTCGACCGCCAGATCGAGTTGATGTTCTTCGAGTCCAGGGCGGCCATCGTGATGATCTCGGCTCCGGTGGGCACCGGCAGGCCGGGCAGCCACCCTTCCGGAGCGTCGGCATCCGCCGACGCCACGGGTGCGGGCGAACTGGCGCTGGCCGTCCCGGACGGGCTGGTTGAGCCCTCCGAGCAGGCGGCGAGGGACAGCAACGACACGGTGGCCGCCAGCACGATGACTGCGCGGCGACCGCGCCCGAAGTGCATCGCGGCCGGTCAGGCCTTCTCGGCGTTGACCATCAGCGTGGCGGTGCCCTCGGCGTCGAGGGTGGTGACCGTCACGGTGTAACCGTTGCCCTCGTAGGTCGCGTTCGTCATGCCGGACACGGCCGAGGTGTCGCCGACGGTGAAGCCGCTGGACTCCAGGGCGGCGCCATAGGTTGCCGCCGCCTCCTCCGTCGTCGCGTCCGTCTGCCACACGGCGTTGACGTTGGAGCCGTCGCCGGCCACCATCACGCTGATGAGCCGGCCGTTGTCGTAGATCGGGACCTCGGACGGCCAGTTGTCGGGGACTGCGACGTCCTCGCCCATCAGCATCTCGTTGCCCTCTTCGTCGGTGACGGCGATCTCGCCCTCGTCGATGCTCACGTCGCCACCGAGGGCGTTCCCGGCCGCTTCCTCGACGGCGTTCTCGACGGCGCTGCCGCAGGCGGTGAGGGTGCCTGCCCCGACGGCCAGGACTCCGGCGAGCAGGGACAGTGACACGGTGCGGGCCAGACGGCGCATGGTGACCTCCTCAGTCGGGCCCAGAGTACGGCCGAACCCCGGGTGATGGGCGGTGATGGGCGGTGACGTGCCCCGGGTGGGATTTGAACCCACACTGGACGGTGTTTGAGACCGCTTCCTCTGCCGGTTGGGATACCGGGGCGCGGGTCAAGGGTAGTCCCCGCGTCCGGCCAGGCCCGGGGACTCCCGGACCAGTCGTAGGCTGCGGGCATGACCCGGACCGTCCTCGTTGCCGAGGACGAGGCCCTGATCCGGATGGACCTCGTCGAGATGCTGGGGGAGTGCGGGTTCGAGGTCGTGGGCCAGGCGGGCGACGGGCAGTCCGCGGTGGACCAGGCCAGGGCACTCCGGCCGGATGTTGTGTTCCTCGACGTGGCGATGCCTCGGCGCGACGGGCTCTCGGCCGCTGAGGAGATCGTCGGCGAGGGAATCGCACCCGTGGTCATGGTCACCGCGTTCGCCCAGCGCGAGGTGGTCGAGCGGGCTGCCGCTGCGGGGGTGCTCGGCTACCTGGTCAAGCCGTTCGTGAAGGCGGATCTGGCGCCCGCGATCGAAGTGGCGGTGGCCCGCTGGCAGCAGGTGCAGGATCTCACCGCCCAGGTCTCCGGCCTGCGCGAGCGTCAGGCGGCCAGGCAGACGGTGGACCGCGCCAAGGTGCTCCTCCAGCGCGAGCGGGGGTTGACCGAGGCGGAGGCCTTCAGCTGGCTCAGGCGGGCCGCCATGGACGGACGGGTGACCTTGGCCGAGGCTTCGGCGGCCGTGGTGGCGCAATACCCACCACGTTGACCGTCATTGCATGAAATAGGTCACGATGCCGCATCAATGTCACGTGGGGTAACTCGGCTGAAACACGTGTGCGCATAAGGTACGAACACCGCGACGGTAATCGCCGTCGCTTGTCATTTGTTCAAGGAGACTGCATGAAGCGCACTACGGTCCTCAAGTCGGCCGCCGTGCTCGGAGTGGCGTCGCTGGCTCTTGCCGCTTGTGGTGGCAGCAGCAGCACGTCCGAGTCGAGTGCAGCGCCGGCTGAGAGCAGCGCGGCTGCCAGCGAGGCGCCATCGTCGGAGGCCCCGGCCTCCGAGGAGCCCGCGGCTGTTGGCGTCCCGCTCTACCTGGTTGACGGCAACACGGGCAACGCTCTTGGCGAGAAGCTCCCGGCTGGCACCCTGAACGGCGTCAAGGGCACCATTCCCGGCGCCGAGAACACGCAGGACTTCAAGGATGCCCTCCTGGTGGTCAATCCCGAGCTCATCGACTTCGCCTACGCCCCCGAGTCGTACGACGCGGTCATCCTCGCGGCCCTCGCCGCGGCGAAGGCCGGTTCGGACGCCGGTGTCGACATTGCCAAGGAGATGGTGGCGATCACCAACGGCACCGACATCTGCAACGACTACGCCGGCTGCCTGGCCCTGCTCGAAGAGGGCAAGGCGATCGACTACAACGGCCGCTCAGGCGCCGTGAACTTCTGGGATGCGGGCGACCCGACGAGCGCCTCGATCGGCGTGTACCAGTTCGGGCCGGACAACACCCTCCTCCCCGAGGTGACCTACCAGCAGGGCGAGATCGTCCCTGAGGGCGAGGCCAACCCGATCGAGGGCGAGCCGCAAAAGGGCGCCGGCGACGGCACCTTCACCGTGGGCACGCTGCTCCCGATCACCGGGTCGCTTGCCTTCCTCGGCCCACCGGAGGTCGCGGGCGTGCAGCTCGCGATCAAGGACATCGAAGAGGCCGGCGGCATTCCCGGCTTCGATGCGATCGTCCTCGAAGAGGGCGACTCCGGCGACACCTCGACCGACACCGCCACGCAGACGGTCAACCGCCTGCTCGGCAAGGACGTCGACGTGATCATCGGTGCCGCGTCCTCGGGCGTGACGCTCAGCACGCTGGACCTCGTGACCAGCAATGGCGTCCTGCAGATCTCCCCGGCGAACACCTCGCCGGAGCTGACCACTGCTCCCGACCGTGGCCTGTACTGGCGTACCGCTCCGTCCGACGTGCTCCAGGGCGCGTTCGTCGGCTCGCTGGTCCTCCAGGACGGCTACACCAAGGTCGCGATCATGTCACTCCAGGACTCCTACGGTGACGGCCTCAACGCCAACGTCACCAAGGCGATCACGGAGGGTGGCGGCGAGGTTGTCGCCAACGTCGTCTACGACCCCAAGGCCGCGGACTTCTCGGCTGACGTCGCGAAGATCAAGGCTGCCGGTCCTGAGGCGATCGTGCTCATCGGCTTCGATGAGTCCGCTCAGATCATCCAGGAACTGGTCAAGCAGGGCATCGGCCCGAACGTCGGCTAGCAGCACTGCAGTCCCTCAGTGGGGGTCGTCCTTCGGGGCGGCCCCCACTGGCGTGTCCGGCCCATGGCGGGGCCGCGACGAACGGTGCGTCCGGCCGGGGGCGGCCGGCACGGGGGGAGCCACCGCGGGGGTCGCGATGGCCTCCGCCAGCGCCGTGCGGGCCTGGGCGAGTCGCTCGAGGGCGTTGCGGGCGTGCGGGTGGCTGGACCCGGCGACCGCAGCGGCCGTGATCCGGTGGGCCTCGTCGATCGCTGCCAAAGCGATGTCGAGCGCTGCCGGGCTGGCCTTGCGGGACGCGTCCGCGAGCGCTGCCGGCAGCGCTGCGACCCGTGCCGCTGCCGCGTCCCGGACCGCCGCATCCGCGGGATGACCGGGTCCCGAGTCCCGCTGCCAGGCCTGCACGAGTTCTGACGCGTCGGCCGCATCGGCCGCGGCCGCGTGCACGGCTAGCGAGATGTCGCCTCGATGGCGGGCCTGCTCGAGTTGGTCGTCGGTGCCCTTGTCGCCGGCCGGGTTGGCGGCCGCCTGGTTGCCGAGCAGAGCCATGGCCTGGGCGAGCCGGGCGAGGTCGTCGGGCTCGGCATGGCCGCGGCGACGGACTGACGCATCGATGCGACCGGCGAGGTACTGGGCCTGGTTGAGGGCGTCCAGGGCAACCGGGTCATCGCCAGCGTGGACGGCCTGCGCAAAGGCGGCGAGCAGCGCGGCAGCCAGGGTCGGCGGCTCGGCGGCAGCGGGACTGGCTGGCCGGCGTGTGGCCGGTGTGTCCATAGTGCTGATTGTGGCGGGTCAGGCTCCCGGTCGCGCCTGCAGGATGCAGAACTCGTTTCCCTCGGGATCGGCCAGCACCACCCACGACTCCTCGCCGGACTGGCCGATGTCCACCGGTGCCGCACCGAGTTCCAGGGCCCGCTCGACCTGGGCGTCCCGGTCGTCCGGCCGAAGGTCGAGGTGAAGGCGGTTCTTCCCCGGCCGCTGGTCCGTGCTCGGCAGGAACAGGATGTCCGGGCTAGACGCGGGCCGGGGCGCCTCGATCCACACCTCGCCCTCGTCCGCCTCGCCCTCGGCGCCCACGTGCACCGTCCAGCCCAGGAGGGCGGCCCAGAAGGCGGCGAGGCGCGCGGGATCAGCGGCGTCGACCGTGAGGCTCTCGACGGTGAGCACGAGGCCCTCTACGCCTTGGCGAGCGTGCCGAGGTAGAGCTGGATGACCTTCGGGTCGGTGGCGAGGGCACGCCCGGTGCCGGTGTAGGCGTTCCGGCCCTGGTCAAGGACATAGCCGCGGTCGCAGATCTGCAGGCAGCGGCGGGCGTTCTGCTCGACCATGATCACGGTCACCCCGGTGGCATTGATCTCCTTGACCCGGACGAAGACCTCGTCGGTGAGCGCGGGGGACAGGCCGGCGGATGGCTCGTCGAGCAGCAGGACGGACGGGTCCATCATGAGCGCCCGCCCCATGGCGACCATCTGGCGCTCGCCCCCGGACAGCTGCCCGGCCCGCTGCGCCCGGCGCTCGCCGAGGGCCGGGAACAGGTCGGTCACGAAGGCGAACCGCTCGGCGAACTTCTTGGGCGCCTGGAAGCAGCCCATCTCGAGGTTCTCCTCGATCGTGAGCGAGGGGAAGACGTTGTTGCTCTGCGGCACGAAGCCGATGCCCATGGTGACGAGCTGGTCGGCGCGCACGTTGGTGATGTCCTGGTCAGCGAGGGTGACCCGGCCGGACCCGACCCTGACCAGGCCGAAGAGGGCCTTGAGCAGGGTCGACTTGCCGGCGCCATTGGGGCCGATGATGCCGACGAGCTCGCCGGAGTAGGCGTAGAGGTCTGACCCGTTGAGGATGTTGACGCCGGGTACGTAGCCCGCGATGAGGTCGTCGGCGACGATGAGCGCGTCCTTGGCCCCCTCGATGTGGGCGTTGCGGTCCCGGATCTCCGAGCCGGTGAGCGCGGTGGCCTCCTCGCGCTGGGCCGCATGGATGTCCAGCGCCTCCTCGCGCTGGTGCGGGCTGACGTACTGGGGCAGGTCGCCCGGGAGCTGGCCGCTCATGCGGGGTCCTCCTCGGTGAAGGAGACGCCGGAGGCGGTGAGGGCCTTGTCGTGGTGGCCGCCGAGGTAGGCGTCGATGACGGCGGAGTCCTTCATGACGTCCTCGGGCGGGCCCTCGGCGATGACCCGCCCCTGCGCCATGACGATGACCCAGTCGCTGATGTCGCGCACCATGTCCATGTCGTGCTCGACGAAGAGGACGGTCATGCCCTGCTCACGGAGGTCCTTGATGTGCTGGAGCAGGGACTGGGTGAGCGCGGGGTTCACGCCGGCCATCGGCTCGTCCAGCATGACCATCTCGGGGCCCGACATCAGGGCGCGCGCCATCTCCAGGAGCTTGCGCTGGCCGCCGGAGAGGGATCCCGCGAAGTCCTCGCGCTTGGCGAGCAGGTTGAACCGCTCGAGCAGCGCATCCGCCCGGGAGGTGATCTCCCTCTCCTGCTTGCGCCAGGTGAACGGAAGCATCGAGGCCCAGAGCCGCTCGCCGGTCTGCCCGGTGGAGCCCAGGCGCATGTTCTCGATGACCTTCATGCGGGAGAGCGCCTTGGTCAGCTGGAAGGTGCGGACCATTCCCATGCGCGCGACCCGGTAGGCGGGGATGCCGGCGAGGTCCTTGCCGTTGAACAGCCACGAGCCCGAGTCGGGAGTGTCGAAGCCGGTGAGCAGGTTGAAGAAGGTCGTCTTGCCCGCGCCGTTCGGGCCGATGAGGGCGGTGATCGCGCCGCGCTGGATCTCGACGTGGTCGACGTCGACGGCCGTGAGGCCGCCGAAGCGGCGCATGACGTGGTCGGCGACGAGGATCGGATCCGGCTTCGGCGCGCCCGGGACGTTCGGGACGGCGGCGAGGGCCTGGACGGCGGCCTCCTTGCGGCTGCCGGCGACGGGGCTATCGGGCATCGAGGGCCAGCTCCTTCCGGTCGCCGAGGATTCCTTGTGGTCGGTAGATCATCAGGATCATCAGCCCTGCACCCACGAGGATGAAGCGGATGATGGCGGCCTGGCTGGCCGTCATGAGCGACACTACGGGGACGCCTGCGTCGATCAGGGAGCGCAGGATGACGTCGCTGCCCTGGATGAGCGCCCAGAAGATGATCGCTCCGAGCACCGGGCCGAAGACCCGTGCCGCGCCGCCGAGGATGAGGATGGCGTAGGCGAAGAAGGTCGAGTCGGTGCCGAAGAAGTCGGGATTGACCGCCTGGCGCCCCAGGGCGTACACGAAGCCACCGAGGCAGCCGAGCACGCCGCCGATGATGAGCGCCTGCATCTTGTAGAGGTAGACGTTCTTGCCCAGGCTCCGCACGGCGTCCTCGTCCTCGCGGATGCCCTTGAGGACCCGGCCCCATGGGCTGCGGACGAGCAGCCAGGTCACCAGCAGCGCGAGCGCCACCAGGCACCAGCCGACGATGATGATGAAGAGCTGGTCCTGGCTGAGCGAGATCGGGCCGATCGTGTAGCGGCCGATGGCGATCGGGTTGAGGTCGTAGAAGCCGCGGCTGAAGTCGTTGATGCCATCGGAGCCGCCGAACCACTCCTTGAGGGTGACCGAGCGGAGCAGCAGCCGGACGATCTCGGCGGCGGCGATGGTCACGATGGCGAGGTAGTCGGCGCGCAGCCGCAGCGTCGGGACGCCCAGCAGGAGGGCCAGCAGGACGGCCGCGAGGATGCCCACGACGATGCCGATCCAGAAGGAGAAGCCCATCTGGGACACCAGGGTGGCCAGCGAGTAGGCCGCGACAGCAAGGAAGGCCGACTGGCCGAAGTTCAGCAGCCCGGTGTACCCGAACTGCAGGTTCAGCCCGATCGCAGCCAGGCCGAACACGATCGCCTCGATGCCGAACGCCGCCAGCAGCGTGGTCGAGATGATGAAGCTCCAGTCCATGTCGCCCCCTAGCCCACGCGCTCGCGGCGGCCCAGGAGACCGTACGGACGGACGAGCAGGATCACGATGAGCACGAGCAGCGCGCCTACGTTCTTGAGCTCGGAAGGAATGACGAGCGTGCTCAGCTGGAGGAACAGGCCGACGACGAGGGAGCCGACGATCGCGCCCCAGATCGTGCCCAGGCCGCCGAGGGTGACCGCCGCGAAGACGAGCAGGAGGACCTGGAAGCCCATCTGGAAGGAGACCTGCTGGGTGAACGCAAGCAGGATGCCGCCGAGCCCGGCGAGGGCAGCCCCGACGATCCACACCACCTCGATGACCCGCTCGACGTCGATGCCGGCGCTTGACGCAAGCGCGGGGTTGTCGGATACCGCTCGGGTCGCCTTGCCCAGCCGGGTCTTCTGCACGCCGATGACGACGGCCGCCAGGGCGAGGATCGACACGATCACGACGACGATGTCCGAGGGGGTCACGGCGACAGGCCCGAACTTGATGCCGGCGAGCCCGACGAACTCGGTGTATGCCTGCTTGTCGCCGCCGTAGAAGAACAGGAAGAGGTTGCGCAGCAGGATGGCTAGGCCGATCGACACGATCATCATGGCGATCAGGCCGGTGCCGCGCTTGCGCAGCGGTTTCCACAGGCTCCGGTTCTGGAACGCACCGAAGATCGCGGTCAGTACGACGCCCAGGATGGCCGCGACGATGAGCGGGAGCCCGAACCCTGCGTTGAGCGTGTAGGTCGCGAGGGCACCGAAGGTGATGATCTCGCCGTGCGCGAAGTTCGTCAGGCCGGTCGTCCCGTAGATCAGGGACAGGCCAAGGGCACCAAGGGCGATCAGCAGGCCGAACCGCACCCCCTCGAAGGTCAGCTGGGCGGCCGTCTCCCACTTGGAATTCGTGACGGCCGTGCTCTCGCCGAGCGGGAAGATGATGATCCGGTTGATGTTGGGGGGCTGGACGGTCGTCTTGATGATCACCTTGTCGGGATCGGTGAGGCCGACCCCCTCGGGGAGCGTGGCCACGTCGATGCTGACCTCGTAGGCGCCCTGTGCCGGGACGGGGATCACCCACGTGCCGTCGGCGCCGCTGGTCGTGGATTCGGTGAAGCCCTCGCCGGTGACGGTGATCGTCACGCCGGGGACCGGGGTGCGCCCCCCGTCGACCCGGTTCTCCAGCCGGCCGCTTACCTGCTCGCCTTCGGCTGCCGCCGTCGGGGCCAGGGCGAACAGGGCAATGAGCGCGATGAACACGGCGCCAAGGGCGGCAAGGAAGCGTCGGTGCACGCCGTGCCCTCCCCTCCAGCCATGGCTGCTGACCCGCGCAGACGCGCGTCAGTTCTCGATCGGCGGGGGGAGCATAACCCCGTAGCCGTGACCGGGGAGGGGCAACCGAATAACCGTGGCGTTACGGAATATTCGTCTCCACGTTGGCCGCCGGGACCGCCCGGATCAGGCAGGTCAACCTGGCAGTGCAGACCGGCCGGCCTTGCTCATCGGTGATGCGGATGTCGTAGCTGGCCACCGTGCGCCCCTCGGATAGCGGCGTGGCAACGGCCGTAACGGTGCCGGAGCGGACGGCGCGATGATGCGTGCACGACAGGTCTACGCCCACAGGGGCCGAATCCGGCCCTCCGTGAAGCCAGGCGGCGATCGACCCGACCGACTCGGCGAGGACGGCGCTCGCTCCGCCGTGCAGGAGGCCGTAGGGCTGGGTGTTCCCCTCGACGGGCATGGTCGCCACGACACGTCCGGGGCGGGCCTCGACGAGCTGCATTCCCATCTTGGTGCCTAGGGCACCCATGTCGGGGCCGCTGTCGATGCCGGGCTCGTTCGTCATGGCGCCAGAATAGGATCCCGAGGGTGGCGAACTCGCGGCTCCTCCTGCTCGACGGGCACTCGTTGGCCTACCGGGCCTTCTACGCCCTGCCCCCGGAGAACTTCTCCACGACGACCGGCCAGCCGACGAATGCTGTATTCGGCTTTACGTCGATGCTCATCAACGTGCTGCGCGATGAGCAGCCCACCCATGTGGCCGTCGCGTTCGATGTCTCCCGCACGACGTTCCGGACCGAATCCTTCCCTGCGTACAAGGCCAATCGCGCCTCCTCGCCGGCCGAGTTCGCAGGCCAGGTCGAGCTGATCGAGGAGGTCCTGCGCGCCCTGGGCATCACGGTCCTGAGCGTCCCCGGCTTCGAGGCGGACGACGTCATCGCCACCCTCGTCCGCCGGTCCGCCGACCACTCCATGAGCGTCGACGTCGTCACGGGGGACCGCGACGCCTTCCAGCTCGTCGATGGCCGGGTGACCGTCCTGTACCCCAAGAAGGGGGTCAGCGACCTCGCCCGCATGACGCCCGATGCGGTGCAGGAGAAGTACGGGCTGACGCCGGCGCAATACCCCGACTACGCGGCGCTGCGCGGCGACCCCAGTGACAACCTTCCGGGCATCCCGGGTGTGGGCGAGAAGACCGCAGCCAAGTGGATCCGGGAGTACGGCTCGTTGGCCGACCTCGTCGACCGGGTGGGCGAGGTCGGCGGCAAGGTCGGCGACGCCCTCCGCGCTGCGCTGCCGCAGGTCCTCGTCAACCGCCGGCTGACGCAACTCGTCGACGACGTCCCGCTCGACGTCGACATCGAGGCGTGCCGGCTCGAGGCGTGGGACCGGGCCGCCGTCGACCGGCTGTTCGACACCTTGCAGTTCCGCGCCCTGCGCGAGCGCCTGGACAAGGTCCGGCCCTCGAACGGCGACGAGGACGACGCTGTGGCAGTGCCCGGCTCGGGGCCTGAGGTGCTCGCCGTCGCGGGAGCCGAGGCACAGTCGTGGCTCGCCGGGATCGAGGGTCCGTCGGCCGTCGCAGTTGCCGGACGGTGGGGCGGCGGTCGCGGCACCATCGAGGCGATCGCGGTCCTCGACGGGCGCGGGGTGGTGGGGCTCATCGACCTCGGCGACGAGGTTGCGGCCGCCGCTGCAGTCGACTGGCTTGCCGACCCGCTCGTGCCCAAGGACCTGCACGACGCCAAGGGCCCAGCCCTCGCTCTCCTGGCGGCCGGGCGAGAGCTAGGCGGCCTGCGCATCGACACCGCGCTGGCCGCCTACCTGGACGCGCCGGGTCACCGGGGCTACGGGCTGGTCGACGTCGCCGAGCGGGTTCTGGGACTCTCGCTGCGCACCGACGACAGCGCGGACCAGCTCCTCTTCGAGGGGGGGTCGCATGACGAGCTGGCCGGGCACGCGGTCGCTATCCGGGACCTCGCGGCCACGCTGCAGGAGCGGCTCACGACGCAGGGGACCCTGAGCCTGCTCACCGACCTCGAGGTCCCGCTCGTGGCCGTCCTTGCGCGCATGGAGCATGCGGGCATCGCGGTGGACCTGGCCGGGCTCCACGCCCTGTCCGACGAGTTCGGCGCCGACATGAGGGCAGCGGAGCAGGAAGCACAGGCGCTCGTCGGCCGGCCGTTCAACCTGGGGTCGCCCAAGCAGCTGCAGGAGATCCTCTTTGGGGAGCGCAACCTGCCCAAGACCAAGAAGATCAAGACCGGCTACACCACCGACGCCGAGGCCCTGCAGCAGTTGTTCGCCCAGACGGGCGACCCGCTGCTCGAGCAGCTGCTGGCCTGGCGCGACCGGTCACGGCTCCGCCAGACCGTCGACGGGCTCACCCCGCTGGCCGACGCCGAGCACCGGGTCCACACGACGTTCAACCAGATGGTGGCCGCCACCGGTCGGCTGTCGTCCACCGACCCCAACTTGCAGAACATCCCCGTTCGCACCGACGCCGGCCGGCGGATCCGCGGCTGCTTCGTCGTCGGCGCGGGATACGACACCCTGCTGACGGCGGACTACAGCCAGATCGAGATGCGGATCATGGCCCACCTGTCCGAGGACGCCGGCCTCATCGACGCCTTCCGCAGCGGCGAGGACCTGCACACCACGGTTGCCAGCCGGGTGTTCGGGGTCGACGCGACGCAGGTCGACGCCGAGATGCGGCGGCGGATCAAGGCCATGTCCTACGGCCTGGCGTACGGCCTGTCCGCGTACGGCCTGTCGCAGCAGCTCGACATCAGCCCGGACGAGGCGCGCGGCCTCATGGACGACTACTTCACCCGGTTCGGCGGCGTGCGCGACTACCTGGCGGAGGTGGTCGAGCGAGCCCGGGCCCAGGGGTTCACCGAGACCATGATGGGCCGCCGCAGGTTCCTGCCTGACCTGACCAGCGAGAACCGGCAGCGGCGCGAGATGGCCGAGCGGATGGCCCTGAACGCCCCCATCCAGGGCACGGCGGCCGACATCGTGAAGGTGTCCATGCTCGCCGTCCAGGCCGGGCTGGCCGCCCAGGGCATGGGCAGCCGCCTGCTGCTCCAGGTGCACGACGAACTGGTCCTCGAGGTCGTCCCGGGGGAGCGGGAGGCGGCTGAGGCCCTGGTGCGCCGGGCCATGGCCCAGGCCGCCGACCTGTCCGTCCCGCTGGACGTCTCCGTGGGCTTCGGGCCTACCTGGCAGGAAGCCGCCCACTAGGGGCGCGGCGCGGCCCATTCACGCGGGGGAGTAACCTTGTGAGGCCTCGCAACCGCGGGGCGACCCCACCAACGAAGAGATCCCTACTACATGACGATTTCCACTACCGCTGCCCCGGCCCAGGTGGCCATCAACGACATCGGCACCGCCGAAGACTTCATGGCAGCGATCGACGCAACGATCAAGTACTTCAATGACGGCGACATCGTCGAGGGCACCATCGTCAAGGTGGACCGTGACGAGGTCCTCCTCGACATCGGCTACAAGACCGAGGGCGTCATCCCCTCCCGTGAGCTGAGCATCAAGCACGATGTCGATCCCAGCCAGGTTGTCTCCGTGGGCGACCGCGTCGAGGCCCTTGTCCTCACCAAGGAGGACAAGGAAGGCCGGCTCATCCTGTCCAAGAAGCGTGCCCAGTACGAACGGGCCTGGGGCACGATCGAGCGCATCAAGGACGAGGACGGCGTCGTCGAGGGCCAGGTCATCGAGGTCGTCAAGGGCGGCCTGATCCTGGACATCGGCCTGCGCGGCTTCCTGCCCGCCTCCCTGGTCGAGATGCGCCGTGTGCGCGACCTCCAGCCGTACGTCGGCAAGACCCTCGAGGCCAAGATCATCGAGCTGGACAAGAACCGCAACAACGTGGTCCTGTCCCGCCGCGCGTGGCTGGAGCAGACGCAGAGCGAGGTCCGCCAGACATTCCTCACCCAGTTGCAGAAGGGCCAGATCCGCAACGGCGTCGTGTCGTCGATCGTCAACTTCGGCGCCTTCGTCGACCTCGGTGGCGTCGATGGCCTCGTGCACGTGTCGGAGCTGTCCTGGAAGCACATCGACCACCCGTCCGAGGTCGTCGAGGTGGGCCAGGAGGTCACCGTCGAGGTGCTCGACGTCGACATGGACCGCGAGCGCGTCTCGCTGTCCCTCAAGGCGACGCAGGAGGATCCGTGGCAGCACTTCGCTAGGACCCACCAGATCGGCCAGGTCGTGCCCGGCAAGGTCACCAAGCTCGTCCCCTTCGGCGCGTTCGTGCGGGTCGAGGAGGGCATCGAGGGCCTCGTTCACATCTCGGAGCTGGCCGAGCGCCATATCGAGCTGCCCGAGCAGATCGTGCAGGTCAATGACGACATCTTCGTCCGGGTCATCGACATCGACCTCGAGCGGCGGCGCATCTCGTTGTCGCTCAAGCAGGCGAACGACGGCGCCGAGGGGATCTCGGGCGACGAGTTCGACCCGTACCTGTACGGCATGGCCCCGGCCTTCAACGAGGCTGGCGAGTACATCGGGCCGGACGGCTTCGACCCGGAGACGGGCGAGTGGAAGGCAGGCTCGGAGGACCAGCGTGCCGAGTGGGAGAAGCAGTACGCGGAGGCCCACAGCCGCTGGGAGGCGCATCGCAAGCAGGTCGACGACGCCCGCGCCGCCGACCAGGCTGCCGCCCTCGAGTCCGGGGACGCTGTCTCGTCGTACTCGTCGGAGTCCACGGACACCGAAGGCACCCTCGCGTCCGACGAGGCCCTGCAAGCCCTGCGCGACAAGCTGACCGGCGAGTAGGCACGGCGCCTTTCGCGCGCTCTCCGTGGTCCAGCAGGGGGCATGAACGCCGTTGAGTGGCCAGTCGTGGGGCCCGCCCGAAGGGGCGGGCCACCCACGACTGGCCACTCAACCTGTTTCAGCGGCTGGGAGGTGCGATGCGCATAGGACTGACCGGGGGGGTCGGCTCGGGCAAGAGCACGGTGGCCGACTTGCTGGCGGGCCATGGTGCGGTCATCGTCGACGCCGACCAGATCGCACGGGACATTGTCGAGCCCGGCGGCCCGGCACTGGCCGAGCTGGTGACCGAGTTCGGCCCACGGATCCTGCGCGAGGACGGCTCCCTCAACCGTGGCGAGCTTGCCGCGCTGGCCTTCAGCGATTCAAGGGCCACCCAGCGGCTCAACGAGATCATGCACCCGCTCATTGCGGCGGAGTCGCGGCGCCGGATGCAGGCGGCCGGGGACACCCCGGTCGTCGTCTACGACATGCCGCTGCTCGTCGAGACCGGCCAGCAGGACCTCGTCGATCTCGTGGTCGTCGTCGACGTTCCCGAGGAGGTCCAGGTGGCCCGGGCCGTCGGGCTGCGGGGCATGGACGAGACCGATGTGCGGCGCCGCATCGAAGCCCAGGCCAGTCGCGAGGAGCGGCTGGCGGCGGCCGACGTCGTCATCGACAACTCGGGTGAGCTGGCCGTCACCCGGGAGCAGGTGGAGGCCCTCTGGCGGCGGGCGCTGGCGTCGGCTGCATCCCGTAATGTGGACGGGTGACCCGCCCGGTAACCGACCTGCAGCGCAAGGTGGCGCCGTTCCGGGTGAAGGCACCGTTCGAGCCGGCGGGCGACCAGCCGGAGGCCATCGCCGAGCTGGCCCGGCGGATCCGGGCCGGCGACCAGCACTGCGTGCTGCTCGGGGCCACCGGAACGGGCAAGAGCGCCACCACCGCCTGGCTGGTCGAGGAACTCCAGCGGCCCACCCTCGTGATGGCGCCCAACAAGACCCTTGCGGCACAGCTCACGTCTGAGTTCAAGGACCTGCTGCCCGACAACGCGGTCGAGTACTTCGTGTCGTACTACGACTACTACCAGCCTGAGGCGTACATCCCGCAGAGTGATACCTACATCGAGAAGGACTCCTCGATCAACGAGGAGGTCGAGCGGCTGCGCCACTCGGCCACCAACAGCCTGCTGACCCGCCGCGACGTCGTGGTCGTCGCCACGGTGTCCGCGATCTACGGGCTCGGGACGCCCCAGGAGTACGTCGACCGCATGGTGCGGCTGCGCGTGGGGGAGCAGTTCGATCGCGACGCCCTGCTCCGGGCTTTCGTCGACATCCAGTACACCCGCAATGACATCGCCTTCCAGCGGGGAACCTTCCGGGTGCGGGGCGACACGGTCGAGGTCTTCCCGGTCTACGAGCTGAACCAGGTCCGCATCGAGATGTTCGGCGACGAGATCGAGCGGCTCATGACCCTCCACCCCCTCACGGGCGAGATCCTCACGGAGGACACCGAGATCTACGTCTTCCCGGCGACGCACTACGTGGCCGGGCCTGAGCGCATGGAACGGGCGATCGCCGGGATCGAGGCCGAGCTCGAGGAGCGGCTCGGCGAACTCGAGCGTCAGGGGAGGCTGCTCGAGGCCCAGCGCCTGCGCATGCGCACCACCTACGACGTGGAGATGATGCGCCAGGTCGGCGCCTGCTCGGGCATCGAGAACTACTCACGGCATATCGACGGCCGAGAGCCGGGCAGCCCCCCGAACTGCCTCCTCGACTACTTCCCTGAGGACTTCTTGATCGTGCTCGACGAATCGCATGTCACCGTCCCGCAGATCGGCGCGATGTACGAGGGCGACATGAGCCGCAAGCGCACGCTGGTCGAGCACGGATTCCGGCTGCCGAGCGCCATGGACAACCGCCCGCTCCGGTGGGATGAGTTCGTCGAGCGCATCGGCCAGGTGGTCTACCTGTCCGCGACCCCGGGCCCCTACGAGCTCGGCAAGGCCCAGGGTGACGTCGTGGAGCAGGTGATCCGGCCCACCGGGCTGGTCGACCCGGAGGTCGTCGTCAAGCCCACCAAGGGTCAGATCGACGACCTCATGGCCGAGATCCGGGCCCGGTCCGAGCGCGATGAGCGGGTGCTCGTGACGACGTTGACGAAGCGGATGGCGGAGGACCTCACCGACTACCTGCTCGAGCACGGCGTCCGGGTTCAGTACCTGCACTCCGAGGTCGACACCCTGCGCCGGGTCGAGCTGCTGCGCGAGCTCCGCATGGGCGTTTTCGACGTGCTCGTCGGCATCAACCTGCTGCGCGAAGGCCTGGACCTGCCTGAGGTGTCCCTCGTGGCCATCCTCGATGCCGACAAGGAGGGCTTCCTGCGCTCCGGCACCTCCCTGATCCAGACGATCGGTCGCGCGGCAAGGAACGTATCGGGGCAGGTGCACATGTACGCCGACACCATCACCCCGTCGATGCGCAACGCAATCGAGGAGACCAACCGGCGCCGAGAGAAGCAGGTCGCCTACAACGTCGCGCACGGGGTGGACCCCCAGCCGTTGCGCAAGAGGATTGCCGACATCACCGATCTGCTCGCGCGGGAGGACGCCGACACGCAGGCGCTCCTCGCGGAGCGTGCTGCCACCCAAGGAGCCCGGAGCCGGGGCGGCCGGTCGCTGGCGGCCGACGAGCTGACCCGGCTCATCGAGGACCTCACGGCCCAGATGCACCAGGCCGCCGCCGAGCTTGCGTTCGAGCTCGCCGCACGCCTGCGCGACGAGGTTTCCGACCTCAAGCGCGAGCTGCGGGGCATGCGCGAGGCCGGGACCGCATGAGGAGCCTGCCGTAGTGGAGGTACCCGCTTGGCTCTGGGCCGCGAGCTTCATCGGCCTCATCGGCATCATCACCGTCGACCTCATCATCGTCGACCGCCGCCCGCATCCGTTCACCACCCGGGACGCCACCCGGTGGGTCATCTTCTACGTGATCCTGGCGGCCCTCTTCGCCCTGTTCATCACCTGGTACTTCGGCGCGGCCTACGGCGGGCAGTTCGTGGCCGGCTACCTGCTCGAGTACTCCCTCAGCGTCGACAACCTCTTCGTCTTCCTGGTCATCATGACCTCGTTCGCGGTACCGGCCGAGCTCCAGCACCGGGTACTGCTGGTCGGCATCGTGATCGCGCTGATCCTGCGCGGGATCATGATCCTGGTCGGAGCAGAGCTGATCGCGCGGTTCGAGGGCACCTTCTACGTATTCGGCGCCTTCCTGCTCTTCACCGCCTGGAAGGTCTGGACGGCCCACGACGCGGAGCCCGACCCGAACGGCAACGGCCTGGTCCGCTGGGTCGGCACCCGCTTCCCGACGTCCCCGCATTACGACGGGCACCGGATGACGACGAAGATCGCCGGCCGGCGCGCGCTCACTCCGATGGCGCTGGTCATTCTCGCCATCGGCACCACGGACCTGCTCTTCGCCGTCGACAGCATCCCGGCGGTCTTCGGCATCACGAGCGAGGCCTTCCTCGTCTTCACGGTCAACGCGTTCGCGCTGATGGGCCTGCGGCAGCTCTACTTCCTGCTGAACGGGCTGCTGGAGAGGCTCGAATACCTCAACAAGGGGCTCGCCGTGATCCTCGCGTTCATCGGGGTCAAGCTCGTGCTCGAGGCCCTGCACGCCACGACGTCGCTGCCCGTACCGATCGTCCCGACGTGGCTGTCGCTCGTCGTGATCGTCGGCGTGCTGGCAATCACTGCTGTGGTTAGTGTGGTCAAGACGAGATCGCAGGAGACGAACGAGGGGACGGACTGACAGTGGAGGTGACGTTCGCCCTCTGGGCGATCACCATCGCAGGAATCATCGCACTCATCCTCATGGACTTCCTCACCGTGAGCCGCAAGCCCCACGAGGTGAAGTTCAAGGAGGCTCTCGGCTGGTCCCTGTTCTACATCGGCGTCGCCGTGGCCTTCGGCATCGCGATGTGGGCCTGGCAGGGGGGCGACATCGGTACTCAGTACTTCGCCGCCTACCTGGTCGAGAAGTCGCTCAGCGTCGACAACCTGTTCGTCTTCATCATCATCCTGGCCCAGTTCGCCGTCCCCACGGACCTGCACCAGCGCGTGCTTCTGGTCGGGGTGGTGCTCGCTCTCATCCTGCGCGCCATCTTTATCGCCGTCGGTGCCGCGGCCCTGGCCGCCTTCTCGTTCACGTTCGTCCTCTTCGGAGCGATCCTCATCTGGACCGGGATCCAGCTTGCCCGGCACAGGAACGAGGATCCTGAACCCAAGGACAACGCGGTCGTCCGCATGGCCCGCAAGCGCTTCGCGTTCACCGATCAGTACGACGGTACGCGGATGTTCACCCGCATCGAGGGCAAGAAGGTGGCCACTCCACTTCTGCTCGTCATGATCGCCATCGGGTCGACCGACCTGCTCTTCGCGCTCGACTCGATTCCCGCGACCTTCGGGGTGACCCAGATCCCGTACCTCGTGTTCGCGGCGAACGCCTTTGCCCTGCTCGGCCTGCGGGCCCTGTACTTCCTGCTCAAGGGACTGCTCGACAAGCTGGTCTACCTGTCGACCGGCCTCGCGGTGATCCTCGTCTTCATCGGCATCAAGCTGGTGCTGACCTACCTGCACGAGGTCAACCCCTCGATCCCGCACATCTCGACCGTCCAGAGCCTGGTGTTCATCGTCATCGTGCTCGTGATCGTGACCGTGGCATCGTGGCTGAAGGTGCGCAAGGACCCGGATGCCCGGGCGCACGCGGGCCGGATGACCGGTGGGGATCGCAATGACGAGGGACCCGGGACTGCTGGCTAGGTGCCTTCCTCGCGGGCGACCCGGAGGAGTTCGCGGTCGATCCGGCGGATCCGGGCGTAGGTCGCCAGCGCCATGCCGGCCAGTACCGCGAGCGGGACCAGGTAGATCGCCCAGGCCAGTCCAGCACTGTCCAGCCGGACCAGGCCCCAGATGATCCAGCCGAACACCACGCCCCACACGATGGCCAGGCCAAGCCATACGGGCATGGCTCGCTTGGCCCTGGCGCGCTGACGGAGCAAGGCCTGCGTTCGGGTGAACTCGCCTGTCATCGAGGCTCCTTGTCGTCGACGAGTTCAGCCTGTGGACACAGCAGTCAGCGCCGCGCCGAGGCGGGCCCCCACCTCGTCAGCGACCTCCTGCATGGCCGGTCGCCCGGTGAGCGCCACCATCGTCTGCGGATCGATCATCTCCACGACGGTCCCGCCATCGGTCGAGCGGACGACGACGTTGCAGGGAAGCAGCAACCCGACGGACGGGTCGGCCTGGAGGGCTCGATGGGCGTGGGAGGGGCTGCAGGCGCCGAGGATCACCTGGCGGTCGATCTCGACCCCGATCTTCGTGCGTAGCGTCTCGCTCATGTCGATCTCGGTGATGATGCCGAAACCTTGTTCGGACAACGCCGCGCGCACATCGGCGATGACATCATCGAACGGTCGGTCGATGGTGGCGGTGAGGGCGTAGGTCATTGTGCCTCCTGGTTGTGGGATCGTGGGTCGATCTAGGCGAGGTCGCTAGCGACGGACGCCCGACGCGGCGGGAGCCCGGCTGGCGGCGCGGCCCAGGCGGCTCTGGTCGCCGATCTGCTCGACCATGAACTCACGCAGCAGGTCGATCGCCTTGACGACCTTCTTGCTGGAGAGCTCGTTGTAGACGTTGAGGCCCTCCTTGGTCGCGAGCACCACGCCTCGCTCGCGAAGCACCGCGAGATGCTGGCTGGTGTTCGACTGGCTCATCTCCAGGGCCTCGGACAGCTCGCCGACGGTCATGGGACCCGACCGCAACTCCGTGATGATCATCAGCCGCTTGGGGTCGGCGATGGCCTTGCAGATCCGGGCATGAAGCTCGTGCAACTCGACTGACGTCTGGCGGTCCATCGGTCCCCTTGTCGTTGCTCGGAGCCTGAGCCTAGGTCACGTGGTGGTCGAAGCGGCGCACTGGTTCTTGCCGATCTCGAGGAACTCGATCTCGTCGGCTGACTTCACCTGCCGACCGGAGTTCACCAAGCGGATCGTGTCGTAGGTATCGGGAGCGCTCGGCAGGGACGTGATGACCTCCTCGACGAAACGCACCATGTCGTCCTCGCTGAGGAGGGTGGAGGTGAACACCGTTGCCAGGTCGGTCCGGACCAGGCCGTCCTCCCCGATCTCGTTGTCGAACGACCAGTGGGCGGGCAGCACCATCGTCGCCGGGTCGAGCGGCCGGAGCCGATCATGGACGGTGTGGAAGAGCTCCTTGGCGAGCTCTTCGGCCTTGCCGGTCAGGTCTGGTCGCCCGACGCCGCGCACGAACACGGTGTCGCCGGTCAGCAGGAAGCTGCCGGGCAGGTTGATGCACGTCGAGCCGGGGGTGTGACCGGGCATCTTGATCGACAGGATCCGCACGGATGCATCCCCAAGGTCGATGTCGGAGCCGTCGGGCAGCGGCGTGTTGGCGAACGGGGTCGGTGCCTTGCCGGTGTCCTCGATGGGTACGTGGTAGGTGGCGCCCGTCAACTCGGCCAGCTCATGACCGCCGGTGATGTGGTCGGCGTGCACGTGGGTGTCGATGACGTGGGTGATGGTCATGCCCTCGGATGCCGCCAGCTTGACGTACGGATCGGAAAAGCGCGCGGGGTCGACCACGATGGCCGACTTGCCGGGAACGCCGATGACGTAGGACAGGCAGGCCTTGGATGGTCGCTGCACCTGCCAGCCCACCATTCCGGTAGGCAATCCCGGGAGGGCCTTCGGGACGAGAAGGGCCGCCCATGCGGCCGTGCCGCCCTCGAGATTCCGCACCACCTTGCCCTCGTCGGCCAGCATGTCCAGCAGGAGGTCGCTGCCGTTGCCATGGGCACAGACCACGACGGTCCCGTCCGGGATCTCCCGTGCGAGGTCCTCGATCTGCTCGACCGCCATCCAGATAGGCAGATTCCGCGTCGTCACCGGTTGCGTGCCCTCGACCTGCCAGGTGGCGAACTCGTCCTGGTTGCGTACGTCGAGGAGCATCGGCACCTCGCCGGCGGCGATCTCCCGGTACAGTTCTTGGGTCGTGATCGTGCGCTCCACAGGACCTCCTACAGCCCGGTTGATGGCCGATTTCTCGCCGACTGTGGGCCCGAGGGACTCCATGCTCGGATCGGCATATGCGCAGACGCTAATAATAATTGCGGGCTCTGTACAGGTTTTCGGCCAAATCACTTGCTACCGGAGCAGCAGCCCCATACCGTCAGCGCAGGCGCGCGAGAAGGGTGTGGTTCATGAGCGAGGATGCGCAGGCAAAAGACCCCGAGATGATGACGATCATCGCGTTCAGCGGTGACCTCGACAAGCTGTGGCCGACCATGATCCTGGGCTCGACTGCGGCGGCCAACGGCATGGATGTCACGATTTTCTACACCTTCTGGGGCCTCTTCCCGCTGGTCAAGGACGAGGTCCGCATAACCGGCTACGACGCGATGACGAAGATGCTCGCGATGAAGAACCCGCCCGGATTCCAGAAGGCCAAGCTGTCCAAGATGAACATGGGCGGCATGGGGCGCTGGATGATGCGCAAGGTCGCCGCCAAGAACAACCTCATGCCCCCGGAGGAGCTGTTCGAGATCTCCCAGGACCTCGGCGTGAACATGTGGCCGTGCCTGATGACCATGGAGCTCCTGGGGATCAAGCCCGAGCAGATGCGCCCGGGCCTCGGTGAGCCCGCCGGGGCCGCCACCGCCCTCGCCCGCATGTCGAAGTCCCAGATCAGCCTGTTCATCTAGGCGTCGAACCGATTCGGAGGAGTGACCGTGGACGTTGCCAAGACCGTCGATGCCAAGGGCCAGAAGTGCCCGATGCCCGTTCTCATGACCGCCAAGGCAGCCAAGGAACTGCAGCCGGGCCAGGTCATGCTCATCGAGGCAACCGACGGCGGTGCTCGATCCGACATCCCGGCATGGGCAAGCCAGACCGGCAACGAGCTCGTGGAGTCGTCCCAGGAGGGCGACGTCCTCCGCTTCTACATCCGGAAGAAGTGATCGCTCGTGCGCTACGGCTTCGCGATCGACCAACGGACCTGCATCGGCTGCCACGCCTGCACCGTCGCCTGCAAGACCGAGCACGACATCCCCGTCGGCCAGTTCCGTACCTGGGTGAAGTACGTCGACAAGGGTGAGTACCCCAACACCACGCGGGAGATGGGGGTCATGCGGTGCAATCACTGCACCGACGCCCCCTGCGTCAAGGCGTGCCCGACCCAGGCGCTGTTCATCCGCGAGGACGGCATCGTCGACTTCGACAACGAGCGATGCATCGGCTGCAAGATGTGCATGCAGGCCTGCCCCTACGACGCCATCTACATCGATGAGGAGACTCACACCGCGGCCAAGTGCAACTTCTGCGCGCACCGCATCGATGCGGGTCTCGAACCCGCCTGCGTCCAGGTGTGCCCGACCCAGTCGATCTGGATGGGCGATATCGAGGATCCCACCAGCGGGATCAGCAAGTTCCTGAGCATCACGCCGGTGAACGTGCGCACGCCGGAGCAGGGAACGCGCCCGAACGTGTACTACGTCGGCGCCGACTCCACCGTCCTCGATCCGCTGGCCGCCCCCGTGGACGGCACCTACCTGTGGGCGGACGCCGACCCGCTTCGCCTCGAGACGGCGGCCGAACTCCCCGGCGACCCGGTCTCGAACGCCCGGCTGACCCTCAACACCGCCCATCCGCGGCCGTGGGGCTGGAAGGTCTGGACCTATCTGTGGACCAAGTCCATCGCCGCTGGGGCACTCCTGCTTGGGGCGCTGGTCATCCTGCTCACCACGGACCGCAGCACGCTGATCACCACGGTGGCCCCGTTGGTCACCGAGGTCTTCCTGCTGCTGACCGCGATCCTGCTGGTGTGGGACCTCAAGCGGCCCGACCGGTTCCTGTTCCTCCTGGATCCGAGGAAGATCAACAGGCGATCCTGGCTGGCCCTAGGCGGCATCTTCCTGACCATCGGCGCTGCCGTAGGCGGCTTGTGGTTCCTGGCCGGCGCGGCTGATCTGCTGGGCCTCGCCGACTATACGGCCGCCATCGACTGGCTCGCCTGGCCGGCGATACCGGCGGCGGTCATGGTGGCCGGCTACACGGCCTTCCTGTTCGGCCAGGCCGAGGGGCGCGACCTGTGGCAGTCGCCGGTGCTGTTCTGGCACCTGCAGGCGCAGGCCGCGATGGTGGGAGCAGGCGCGCTGCTGGTGCTGGGTTCGTTCATCCCACCGGCCGAGGGCACCATGATCTGGCTGAGCTGGGCGCTCATCGCCGGGGTCGTTGCGCACCTCCTCATCACTGCGGTGGAGTTCGGGGGAAAGCATCCGACGCGCAACGCCGCGATCGCAGCACATGCCATCACTCACGGTCGGTACCGGGCGATCTTCTGGGGCGGCTCGGTCGGCCTGGCTGTCGTCGGCGCCTTGGCGGCCCTCGTCACGGCGCTGGGCGGGACGGTATGGGTCGCCCTGCTGGCCGGCCTGATCGTCCAGCCTGCCCTCGTGCTGCACGAGAAGGCGTTCGTGATGGCAGCGCAGGATCCGCCGCTCTCCTAGACCCGATGACCGCACTCACCGAGAGGCCACGACGATGACATCCCCCGACCGCACCGCCGCCAAGCGAGGCCCGGCCGCCACTGCGGTGGGCGACGACCGGCCAGAGCACTACGGGCTGCGGGTCCGCGAGACGGTGTCGAACTACCCACCGGTCGACACCTGGGACGACGTCGTCATGTACGACGCCAAGGCGCATCCGCGCAAGGTCGAGAAGCACTACATGCTCGTGCCCACGACGTGCTTCAACTGCGAGTCCGCCTGCGGCCTGCTGGCATTCGTCGACAAGGAGACGAAGGAGGTCGTGAAGGTCGAGGGCAACCCGGCGCACCCCGGGTCGCGCGGTCGCAACTGCGCCAAGGGGCCGGCCACGATCAACCAGACTTCCGATCCGGAGCGGATCCTGTACCCGCTCAAGCGCGTGGGGAAGCGAGGCGAGGCGAAGTTCGAGAGGGTCTCCTGGGACGACGCCCTGGACGACATCGCCGGGCGCATCCGCAAGGCCATCCAGGAGGACCGCCACAACGAGGTCATGTACCACGTCGGGCGGCACGGCGAGGACGGCTTCATCGAGCGCGTCCTGCTGGCCTGGGGCGTTGACGGCAACAACACGCACACCAATATCTGTTCTGCCGGAGCGCGTTTCGGCTATTCGATCTGGGGTGGCTACGACCGGCCGTCGCCCGACCACGCCAACGCCAAGGTGATCCTGCTGCTGTCCGCGCACCTGGAGTCGGGCCACTACTTCAATCCGCATGCCCAGCGCATCATGGACGCCAAGGTCCACGGCAACGCCAAGCTCGTCGTCGTCGACCCGCGGCTGTCGAACACCGCGTCCCACGCCGACGTGTGGGTCTCGCCATGGCCGGGGACCGAGGCGGCTCTCCTGCTGGCGATCGCCGCCTACCTGTTGCGGACCGACGCAGTGGCCTGGGACTACATCCAGCGCTGGGTCAACTGGTCCACTTACCTGGAGAACCTGCACCCGGACCTGGATCCACGCGACTTCGAGGCCTTCAAGCGCGTGCTTGCCGACGACTACCAGAAGTACACGTTCGACTTCGCGGCGCAGGAGTGCCGGATCCCCGCCGCGCAGATCGAGAAGGTCGCGAAGATCGTCGCCGGCTGCGACGGCAAGCTGGCCGCCCACACCTGGCGTGCGGCGAGCGCTGGGAACCTCGGCGGCTGGGCAGTCGCCCGCGCGTTGTTCTTCCTCACCGTGCTGACCGGCAGCATCGGTCAGAAGGGTGGCACGAGCCCCAACGGGTGGAACAAGTTCGTCCCCCACGGCCCGAACATGCCGGGCGGGCACGACTCGTGGAACGAGCTGCTGTGGCCGAGCGAGTTCCCGATGTCGACCAATGAGCTGTCGATCCTCCTGCCCCATTTCCTCCTCGAGGGGCGCGGCAAGATCGACACCTACTTCTCCCGCGTGTACAACCCGGTGTGGACCAATCCTGACGGGTTCAGCTGGATCGAGGCGCTGTCCGACGAGAACCTCGTCGGGTGCCACGTCGCCATGACCCCAACGTGGAACGAGACAGCGATCTGGGCGGACTACGTGCTGCCCTTCGGGCACAGCACCGAACGTCATGACACCCAGTCCTACGAGCAGTACGCGGGGAAGTGGCTCGGCTTCCGCCAGCCGGTGCGCCGTGTCGCGCTCGAGCGGATGGGCGAGAAGGTCAGTGACACCCGCGATTCCAATCCGGGGGAGGTGTGGGAGGAGACCGAGTTCTGGTTCGAGCTGTCCTGGCGCATCGACCCGGACGGATCGATGGGAATCCGCAAGTACTTCGAGGCGCCTGGCCGCCCCGGCGAGAAGGTCACCGTTGACGACTACTACGGGTATGTCTTCGACAACAACGTGCCCGGCCTGCCGCAGAAGGCCGAGAAGGAAGGCCTCACGCCGCTGGCATACATGCGCAAGTACGGGGCCGTCGAGATCGCCACGGACCTCTACCGCCAGGACGAGCGCCCGCTGACCCCGGCCGAGCTCGACGGCGCCGTCGCCGACGAGAACGGGGTCTTGCGCAAGCCGGTGACCCCCGAGACGCAGACGCCCTTGGTCGGCGAGGCAGGTGCCGTAGGCGTCGTCCTGGACGACGGCTCGCAGGTGGCCGGGTGGCTGACGCCGTCCCGCAAGCTCGAGCTCTACTCGCCGTCGATGGCGGACTTCGGCTGGCCCGAGTATGCGACGCCGTGCTACATCGAGACGCACGTCCACCACACGCAGATCAGCCCTGATGAGGGCGAGATGCTTCTCGTGCCGACCTTCCGGCTGCCGACGCTGATCCACACCCGTTCGGGCAACGCCAAGTACCTCAACGAGATCAGCAACAAGCACCCGATCTGGATGAACAGCGTGGATGCCCGCAGGCACGGCCTGCAGACCGGCGACATGGTTCGGGTCAACACCGAGATCGGCTACTTCGTGGCGCGGGTCTGGGTGACTGAGGGGATCCGGCCAGGGGTCATGGCCATGTCGCATCACATGGGCCGCTGGCGCACGACCGACGATGCGGGCAGCCGCTGGGTGTCCGGCAAGGTCGAGGTCGGCAAGCTGGAGGACGGTCGGTGGCGGCTTCGCTACAAGGAGGGCGTCCGGCCCTTCGTCAGCGAGGACGGCGACTCCATGCGGATCAACTGGCAGGACCCGGGGGTGCACCAGAACCTCGCCTTTCCCGTCCATCCGGACACGTGGTCCGGAATGCACTGCTGGCACCAGAAGGTCCGCGTCGAGCGCGCCCACGACGAGGACAAGTACGGCGACGTCGTCGTCGACACGGCCAAGTCGCGCGAGGTCTATCGCGAGTGGATGGCCAAGACCCGCCCCGGCCCCAATGCGCAGGGCATGCGGCGTCCGGAGTTCATGATGCGGCCGGTCATGCCGCAGATCAAGGCGTACCGCGTAGACAAGGCTCAGTGATGCTCGGCCTCGCCGCCTTCCTCGCCATCTTCATCGGCATGGCGGTCGGGCTGCTGGGCGGCGGCGGCTCGATCCTCACGACGCCACTGCTGGTCTACGTCATGGATTTCGACCCGAAGCAGGCGATTGCCGCGAGCCTGTTCGTCGTGGCCGTCACGTCGGCCTTCGGACTCATCCACCACGCACGTGCCGGTCGGGTTCGCTGGAAGACCGGCCTGCTCTTCGGCGTGGCCGGCATGGTGGGCGCCTTCGCAGGAGGGCAGGTGGGTGCCCATCTGCCCGGGTCGGTGCTGCTCGCGGCCTTCGCGGTGATGATGGCCGCCACGGCGATCGCGATGATCCGAGGGCGCAAGGAGGTGGAGGGCAAATCGCACGGCGGTCGACCGATATTCCGCATCCTGATCGACGGCTTCGTGGTGGGCGTGGTGACGGGCCTGGTCGGAGCAGGCGGCGGGTTCCTGGTCGTGCCCGCCCTCGTGCTGCTGGGCGGGCTGCCGATGCCGATCGCCGTCGGGACCTCGCTCCTGGTGGTCATGATGAAGTCGAGTGCGGGGTTCCTCGGCTATGCCCTGACCTTCGGCGGGGAGCAGTTCGTGGCGTTCAACCCGGAGACGGAGTTCGACTGGAACGTCGTCCTGGTCATCACTGGCACCGCCGTGGTCGGCTCGATCCTGGGCGCGCTCCTGTCCGGGAGGATTCACCCCGACCGGCTGCGCAAGGGCTTCGGGTGGTTCGTCCTGGTAATGGCGGTGTTCATCCTGGCGCAGGAGATCGGCGGCAGCATCCTGGAGTTCGCGCGGGGCTCGACGATCCAGGCCATCGAGACGATCGCCGGCATGGTCATCTTCATCGTCGGCATCGTGCTGTTGATCCGCTGGCCGGCGAAGGTTCCCGTGGGTGACTTCGACACGTCCGGAGCGGATGGGGGAGAGGTCGAGGACCGGGGTACCCGGAACGCCGACTCCAGCGTCCCCTAGCCTCGTCTGGGCTTGACGGCTCCGCGGGGCGGCAGCACGGATCAGGAGAAGCGATGAACGCAGGCGGCGAGTGACGGCGCTCATCGAGGGCGAATGGGCGGCGGCACGTGCCGTGGCCTCGGGCCTTGCGGCTCGTCTAGCAGACGAGCCGGTGGCCGTCGGCGCCTCAGCCGGTCGCACGCTCGCGGATGACTGCCTGGCCGCGTGCGACCTGCCGAGCTTCGACACCTCGGCCATGGACGGGTGGGCGGTCAACGGGCCCTCACCCTGGCGGATCGTCGGCGACGTCGCCGCGGGGCGCCCGTGGAACCGCGAGTTGCGCCGTGGCGACGCCGTCCGCATCGCCACGGGCGCCGTGATGCCGTCAGGCGCTACCGGGGTCCTTCGTTGGGAGTCGGCCGTCGTCGACGGGGACCTGGTCCGCGGCGATGTGTCGCCGGGCGACGACGTGCGACCGGCAGGCGAAGAGTGCCGGGTCGGCGACGTGATCGCCAGGACCGGAACGGACGTCACGCCAGCGCTGGCGGGGTTCCTCGCGGCAACCGGCCATGACGAGATCCGGGTGACGCGCCGACCACGGGTGCACCTGATCCTGCTGGGCGACGAGTTGCAGGTGTCCGGGATCCCGAGCGACGGTCGGGTCCGCGATTCCCTGGGTCCGCAGCTGCCGGGCTGGCTGGATCGGATGGGGGCGGTCGTTGCTGCGCGCGCCCACGTGCCGGATCGGCTGGAGGGCGTCGTCGCCGCATTCGAGTTCGGCAGCGCGACGGCGGATCTGATCGTGACCACCGGGGGCACCGCGGCTGGGCCCCGTGATCACGTGCACGCCGCCATCGAGCAGGCCGGCGGACGACTGGTCGTGGATCGAGTGGCGGTGCGCCCGGGTCACCCGATGCTGCTCGCATCGATGCCGGGTCCGGCGGGTGCCGATGTCCCCCTGGTGGGGTTGCCTGGCAATCCGCACTCGGCCGTCGTCGGGCTGGTCACCCTCGCGGCCCCCATCGTCGACGCGATGCTGGGCCGATCGACGTCGAAGCCGCGTTGGGTGCCCACCAAGGAGGCGCTGCGGTCGCCTCCTCACCACACGCGACTCGTGGCCGGCAACCTCGTCGACGGGTCATTCGAGCTCTCGCCCTATGGCGGTTCCGCCATGCTCCGAGGACTGGCCCAGTCATCGGGGTTCGCGGTCGTTCCCGAGGGAGTGACACCGGCGGGCGCCATCGTCCAGTGGCTGCCCCTCCCCTGATCACGGCCAGGGGCCGAACGGAGGATCGGGCGCGCGGCCGGGGCGCAGTGCGACATAGGTCATCCGGGCACCGACGGCGAGCAGGACGATGGCGAAGGCCCACCGGACGAACGGGCCGCTCAGCGCCAGCGCCAGGCTGGCCCCCGCGAGGGCTCCGACGATGGATCCGATCCCGAAGCGCGATCCTTGGCGCCAGTCCGTGAGCCCGGGCTTGGAGAGCCGGATGGCACCGAGCAAGGCGATGGGGAGCATGACGGTGAGGGAGGTGCCGTTGGCCAGGTGCTGGCTGAAGCCGAATGCGGTGACCAGGACAGGGACCAGGAGGATGCCACCGCCGATCCCCAGCAGTGCCGACAGGAGGCCCATGGCCAGTCCGCTGAGGGCGTAGGCCAGGGCGACCCCGATGCTCAGGGCTGGCACGTCCTCGGCCGCCAGGACCGTGACCTGCGTCGGCCACATGAGCCGGACTCCAGCAATGAGCAAAATGATTCCGAAGACCATCTGTAGCCGGCGGTCTCCGGTTCGCTGCATGACGTGACTGCCGATCCAGGCACCGGCGAGGCCGCCGACCAGGATGATCGCCGCCGGACCCCAGGCGACGGCCTCGTCGATCGCGTACCGGACAGCGCCTGCGCCGGCTGCCATGGCCACCATGACAAGTGCCGTGGCTTGGGCGCGCTTCTGCGCCATGTGCAGGGCCAGCACCAGAAAGGGCACCAGGATGATGCCGCCCCCGACGCCGAGGGCGCCGGAGAAGGCTCCCACGCCAACACCAACGGCGATGTCGCGCGCCAGCGTGCGGCGGCGCGTGCCGCGCTGGTCCAGGGGAGTCACCAGCTGCGGGCGAGCCACTCAGGCAAGGCCGGGCGTTCGGCGCCCAGCGTCGTGTCCCAGCCGTGGCCCGGGTACACCCACGTCTCGTCCGGGAGCCGATCGAACAGGCGGGTCACCACCCCGCGGTAGAGGGAGTCGAAGGCCTCCGGCGAGTCCGTCTTGCCCACACCCCCCGGGAACAGGCAGTCACCCGTGAAGATGTGCGGCGCGCCATCCGGGTCGTCGTACAGCAGCGCGATCGAGCCGGGAGTGTGACCCACGAGGTGGATGACTTCGAGCGGGCAGTCGCCGACCGTGACGGTGTCGCCGTCGCGTAGCACGAGGTCGGTCGCGACCGGGATGCCGTCGGCGTCGTCGATGTGAGCCGCCGTGCGTGCCCCCGTGACCCGGGCGACCTCGGCGAGCGCCTGCCAATGGTCCCGATGGCCGTGGGTGGTGACGATGAGGTCCAGCCCGTCAGGGCCGATGAGGTCCAAGAGCCGCTCGGCCTCGGCGGCGGCGTCCACGAGGACCTGGCTTCCCGTCTCCCGGCAGCGCAGCAGGTAGGCGTTGTTGTTGAACGGCCCCACCGCCAGCTTGCTGACCGACAGTCCCCCCAGCTCATGCACATCTGCCGGTCCGGCGACTGTCACCCGCCCGTTATACATTCATGCCCTCTCTACCCTCTCTTGGACCAAACGACGCTGACGGCACGATATCCGGTGGAAAGGAGTCCCGTGGGTGAGCGGCTGATCGTGCGCGGAGCCAGGGAGCACAACCTCAAGGACGTCTCCCTGGACCTTCCGCGCGACGCGCTCATCGTGTTCACGGGACTGTCCGGCTCGGGCAAGTCCAGCCTGGCCTTCGACACGATTTTCGCGGAGGGCCAGCGTCGCTATGTGGAGAGCCTGTCGTCCTACGCCCGGCAGTTCCTCGGGCAGATGGACAAGCCCGATGTCGACTTCATCGAAGGCCTTTCTCCGGCGGTCTCCATCGACCAGAAGTCCACGTCCCGCAACCCTCGGTCCACAGTCGGGACCATCACCGAGGTCTACGACTACCTCCGCCTTCTCTATGCCCGTATCGGGGTCCCGCACTGCCCGGTATGCGGGTCGGTGATCGCGCGGCAGACGCCCCAGCAGATCGTCGACCAAGTCCTCGCACTGACCGATGGCACCCGCTTCCAGGTGCTCGCCCCCGTGATCCGGGAGCGCAAGGGGGAGTACGCAGACCTCTTCCGCCAGCTTCAGGCCCAGGGCTACTCCCGCGTCAGGGTCGATGGCGTCGTCGTGGGCCTCGACGACGTACCGACCCTGAAGAAGCAGGAGAAGCACACCATCGAGGTCGTCGTGGATCGCCTGACGGTCAAGCCCGACGCTCGCCGCCGGCTCACCGATTCCGTCGAGACCGCCCTGCGCCTGGCCGCTGGCCTCGTGGTGCTCGACTTCGTCGATCGCGATGAGGCCGATCCCGATCGGGAGCGGACGTTCAGCGAGCACCTCGCCTGCACCAACGACGGCCTGTCGTTCGAGGAACTGGAGCCCCGGTCCTTCTCCTTCAACTCCCCGTTCGGGGCCTGCCCGGAATGCACAGGCCTGGGCACCCGGCGCGAGGTGGACGCCGACCTGATCGTCCCCGACGAGGACCTGAGCCTGGCCGACGGAGCGCTTGCGCCGTGGTCGCGCGGGCAGGTGTCGGACTACTTCCGCCGGCTGCTCGAGGCGATGTGCGATGAACTCGGGATCGACATGGACACGCCGTGGCGAGCGCTGCCGGGCAAGGCGCGCAAGGCACTGCTGCACGGCCACCCGACCGAGGTGCATGTCCGGTACAAGAACCGCTACGGCCGCCAGCGTTCGTACTACACCAGCTACGAGGGCGTGATCCCGTTCGTCCAGCGCCGGCATGCCGAATCGGAATCGGACGCCTCCCGCGAGCGGTTCGAGGGGTTCATGCGTGAGGTGCCGTGCGCCGCCTGCGGAGGGGCCCGGCTCAAGCCGATCTCGCTCGGCGTGACTGTCTCGGGCCATTCGATCGCCGACATCGCCGCCCTGCCCATCGGGGAGGCCTCCGGAATGCTGGCGGGCCTTCAGCTCTCCGATCGTGATGCCGCGATCGCTGCCCGGGTGCTCAAGGAGGTCAACGAGCGGCTGCAATTCCTCATGGATGTGGGCCTGCACTACCTGTCGCTCGATCGCGCCGCCGGCACGCTCGCCGGGGGCGAGGCGCAACGCATCCGGCTCGCCACCCAGATCGGCTCCGGGCTTGTCGGGGTGCTGTACGTGCTGGACGAGCCGAGCATCGGGCTGCACCAGCGCGACAACCATCGGCTGATCGAGACCCTGCTGCGTCTTCGTGACCTCGGCAACACCCTCATCGTCGTCGAGCACGACGAGGACACGATCGCGACCGCCGACTGGGTGGTCGACATCGGACCCGGGGCGGGCGAGCATGGCGGCCAGGTGGTCGTGAGCGGCCCGGTCGCCGACCTGCTGGCCAGCCCCGACTCCATCACCGGCCAGTACCTCAGCGGACGACGCCGCATCGAGGTCCCGGCGATCCGCCGGCCAGGCGACGGCCGCTCGATCGAGGTCCACGAGGCGAGCGAGCACAACCTCCGCAAGGTGTCCGTCTCCTTCCCGCTCGGGGCTTTCGTCGCCGTCACCGGTGTCAGCGGGTCAGGCAAGTCGACCCTCGTGAACGACGTCCTCTACAACGTGCTTGCCCGCGACCTCAACGGCGCACGCACCGTCCCGGGACGGCACAAGCGGGTGACCGGCCTCGAGCACGTCGACAAGGTCGTCCACGTGGACCAGAGCCCGATCGGCCGGACCCCCCGCAGCAACGCCGCCACGTACACCGGGGTGTTCGACCACATCCGCAAGCTCTTCGCCCAGACGCAGGAGGCCAAGGTCAGGGGATACCTCCAGGGGCGCTTCTCCTTCAATGTCAAGGGTGGCCGCTGCGAAGCGTGCGCTGGCGACGGCACGATCAAGATCGAGATGAACTTCCTCCCCGACGTCTACGTGCCGTGCGAGGTGTGCCACGGCGACCGGTACAACCGCGAGACGCTGGAGGTGCACTTCAAGGGGCGCACCATCGCCGAGGTCCTCGACATGCCGATCGAGGAGGCGCTGGAGTTCTTCGCGGCCGTGCCCCCCATCGCACGTCACCTGTCGACACTGGTCGACGTCGGGCTCGGCTACGTGCGCATGGGCCAGCCCGCCCCGACCCTCAGTGGCGGCGAGGCGCAGCGGGTGAAGCTCGCCGCCGAGCTGCAGAAGCGGTCCACCGGTCGCACCATCTACGTGCTCGACGAGCCCACCACGGGCCTGCACTTCGAGGACATCCGCAAGCTCCTCGGCGTCCTGCAGAGCCTGGTCGACAAGGGCAATACCGTCATCGTCATCGAGCACAATCTCGACGTGATCAAGACCGCCGACTGGGTGATCGACATGGGTCCGGAGGGCGGGTCCGGCGGCGGGACCATCGTTGCCGCAGGAACCCCCGAGGAGGTCGCCACAGTCGCGGCCAGCCACACCGGTCAGTTCCTCGGCAAGGTGCTGCCCGCGGTGCCGGCGCGCCCGGCCAGCAAGGCGCCCCGCCGGGTCCGGGCCAAGGCGCTTGACACCGTGTCGTAGCCTGCTGTTTGAACCGTCAACCACCCTGCGGAGGATCCATGTATGTCGACCGGCGAACCGTCTTGCAGGCAGGGGGACTGGTGGTGGTCGGCGGCGTGGTCGTTGCCTGCGGCTCGAGTTCCTCGGCTGACGGGTCGGCCGCGGCCAGCAGCCCAGCGGCCCCCGCGTCCTCGGCAGCCCCGGAGACCTCTGCGGCCGGGTCCTCGACCGCAGCCGCCCAGGGCATCGCCAGCGTGAGTGACGTGCCGGTCGGTGGCGGCCTGGTCGTCGACGATCCGGCCGTGGTCATCACGCAGCCGACCGAGGGGGATTTCAAGGCCTTCACGGCGATCTGCACCCATCAGGGCTGCCTGGTCTCGTCCGTCGAAGGCAACGAGATCCTCTGCCCGTGCCACGGCTCGCGTTTCTCGGCCACGGATGGCTCGGTGATCCAGGGGCCCGCGACGATGCCGCTCCAGCCGGCCGGCATCGCGGTCGAGGGCGGCAGCGTCATCCTCAACTGAGGCCGACGCGATTCTGTCCCAATAGGCTGCGAGCATGTCCGATCCGGCGAGCTACCGGCCGGCCCCGGGAGACATCCCGACCAGCCCCGGGGTGTACCGGTTTCGTGACGAGCGGGGCCAGGTCGTCTATGTCGGCAAGGCCCGCAACCTCCGGTCGCGGCTGACGTCGTACTTTGCCGATCCGGCCTCCCTCCATCCGCGGACCCGGTCGATGGTGTTCGCGGCCGCGTCGGTCGACTGGGTGATGGTGGCCACCGAGGTCGAGGCGCTGTCCCTGGAGTACTCCTGGATCAAGGAGCATGACCCCCGCTTCAACGTGAAGTACCGCGACGACAAGAGCTACCCGTACCTGGCCATCACGATGTCCGACGCGTACCCGCGAGCGGCCGTGGTCCGGGAGGCCAAGCGCAAGGGCACCCGATACTTCGGTCCGTACGCGCACGCCTGGGCCATCCGCGACACCCTCGACATCCTCGTGCGGGTCTTCCCGGTCCGCACCTGCCGGGACGGGGTCTTCAAGCGAGCCAAGCAGGTCGGCCGGCCATGCCTGCTCGCCTACATCGACAAGTGCAGCGCCCCGTGCGTCGGCCGTATCGAGCCCGAGGACTACGGGCAGGTCGTCGACGACCTCTGCGCGTTCCTCAGCGGGAGCGGCGACGCCTTCATCCGCAGGTTCGAGCGCGAGATGCTGGCAGCGTCGTCCCGCATGGATTACGAGGAGGCGGCGCGGCTGCGCGACCGGCTCGGGGCCTTGACGCGCGCGCTGGAGCGGAACGCCGTCGTCTTCGACGACTCGACCGACGCAGACGTCATCGGGGTCGCGGAGGACGAGCTCCAGATGGGCGTCCAGGTCTTCCACGTCCGTGGCGGGCGGATCCGAGGCGAGCGCGGCTTCGTCGTGGAGAAGGCCGAGGAACTGGACACGTCCGGCTACGTGGAGCGCGTCCTGCAGCGGCTGTATGGCGACGAGGCGGTGGGGCTGCCGCCTCGGGAGGTGCTGGTGTCGTCACCGCTCGTCGACACCGGACCGTGGAACGCGTGGCTGTCCGCGCTTCGCGGGTCGAAGGTGGCCGTCCGGTCACCGCAGCGCGGCGACAAGCGCACCCTCATGGCCACGGCCGTCGCCAATGCGGGGGAGACCCTGCGTGCCCACACCTCCCGCCGGTCCAGTGACCTCACCACCCGCAGCCAGGCCCTGCGAGAGCTCCAGGACTACCTCGCCCTGCCTGAGCCACCGCTGCGGATCGAGTGCATCGACATCTCGACCCTGCAGGGGCAGGACACCGTCGCCTCGCTGGTGGTGTTCGAGGATGGCATGCCGCGCAAGCGCGACTACCGATCCTTCGTGATCCGCACGCCCGGCGCCGACGACACGGCGGCGATGGGCGAGGTGGTCGGCCGTCGCTTCCGCGAACGCGAGGAGGCCGATCAGGTCACGGCGGAGCCGAGCCGGTTCGCCTACCCACCGGCCTTGCTCGTCGTCGATGGCGGAGCCCCGCAGGTCCGGGCCGCGCAGGACGCGCTGATGGCCGCAGGGGTGGGCGACCTGCCGGTCGTCGGCCTGGCGAAGCGGCTGGAGGAGGTGTGGCTGCCCGACGAGGCCGACCCGGTCATCCTTCCGCGCACGAGCGAGGCGCTCTACTTGCTGCAGCGGGTCCGCGACGAGGCGCACCGGACGGCCATCGCCCTCCACCGCAAGCGGCGTGGCAAACGGGCCACGTCCAGCGCCCTTGACGACATTCCCGGGCTGGGGCCGGCCCGGGCGAAGGCACTCCTGAAGCACTTCGGCTCGGTCCGCAGGCTCTCGGCCGCCACGCCCGACGAGCTGTGCGCGGTTCCGGGCATCGGCCCGTCGCTCGCCGCGGCCGTGGCCGCGTCGCTTGGCGGGCAGGGTGCGGGCACCGGGACCGGGCTTCCGGGATGATGGAGGGGCGGCCGGGCCAGGTGCCGGCCGGGGGAGCGGAAGGGGATCACGTGGAAGCTGACACTGCTCCGAGCGGAGTGCCGCACGCCCTGCAGCTCGTCCTCGTGACCGGCATGTCCGGGGCTGGCCGGTCCACTGCTGCGCGGGCGCTGGAGGACATCGGGTGGTTCGTCATCGACAACATCCCGCCGTCGCTGCTCCAGCAGGCGATCGACCTCGCCTCGCGAACGCCCGATGTCGACCGGGTGGCGGTGGTGCTCGACGCCCGCGGCGGCTCGTTCTTCCCGCAGGTCAGCGACATCGTCGCGCAACTGCCGCAGGAAGGCGTCGACATCAGGACCGTCTTCCTCGAGGCCTCCGACGAGGCCCTCGTGCGGCGGTACGAGAGCTCGCGCCGCCCACACCCGCTGCAGAACGGGGAGCACGGACAGCGCATCGTCGACGGCCTGCGCGCCGAGCGTGAACTGCTCGGCGACATCAGGGCCACAGCCGATCTGGTCATCGACACGACGTCGATCAACGTGCACGAGTTGCGTCGACGCATGGAGGAATCGTTCGTCGATGCCCATCCGCCGGTCCTGAAGATCACCGTGATGTCCTTCGGTTTCAAGTACGGGATCCCCGTCGATGCGGACATGGTGGGCGACGTGCGCTTCCTGCCCAACCCATTCTGGGACGAAGCACTACGTCCGCTGACGGGCCTGGACGCGCCGGTGGCCGAGGATGTCCTGGGCCGGCCTGGTGCCGCGGCATTCCTCGACAGCATGGAGAGCCTCGTGCGCACGGTGTCGGAGGGGTACATCCGCGAGGGCAAGCGCTACGTGACCGTCGCCATCGGGTGCACGGGAGGTAAGCACCGCAGCGTCGCCATGTCGGCGGCTCTGGCCCGTCGGCTGGATGCGGCCGGGCTGCCGGCAGCCACCTTCCATCGCGACCTGGGCCGGGAATGACCTGGCCTGCCCCGTTGCCTGACCGGCGTGATCCGAGCCGTGGCGGCCCCGCCACGCGGCGCCGATCCGGTCCTCCGGCACCGTCGAGCACCCGCGTCGTGGCGCTCGGCGGCGGGCATGGGCTGGCTGCATCCCTGCGCGCCCTGAGACAGGTCACCGACCACCTGACGGCGATCGTCGGCGTGGCCGACGACGGCGGGTCCAGCGGCCGGCTGCGCGGCGAGTTCGGCGTGCCGCCGCCGGGTGACCTGAGGATGGCCCTGGCCGCCCTGTGCGGGGACGACGAATGGGGGCGCACCTGGGAGCAGGTCGTCCAGCACCGCTTCGGCGGCGACGGGCCGCTGGGCGGGCACTCGGTCGGCAACCTGCTCATCACCGCCCTGTGGGAGGAGACCGGCGACACCGTGTCCGGCCTGGATTGGGTCGCGGCCCTGCTCGAGGCGCGCGGACGGGTGCTGCCCTGCTCGACCGTCCCGCTCACCATCGTGGCCGAGGTCCTCGGCCACGACCCGGCACGGCCGGACGAGGTGGTCGAGGTACGCGGCCAGGTGTGCGTGGCGACGACACCCGGCGTCGTCCTCGACATCCGGCTGGATCCCCCTGAGCCGGCCGCCTGCCCCGAGGCCGTGGCCGCCCTGGCCGACGCCGAGGCCATCGTCCTCGGACCCGGGTCGTGGTACACGTCGGTCATCACCCATCTCGCCATCCCCGAGCTGGCCAAGGCGATCGTGGCGAGCCCGGCCCGCCGCATCGTCGTGGTCAACCTCAATCCGCAGGTGGGGGAGACCTCGGGGTTCGCGGCCCACACGTACCTCGACGTGCTCTTCAACTACCTCCCCGACCTGCGCATCGACACGGTGATCGCCGACCACCGGCACGTCGAGGACCTCGACGCCCTCTACCGGTCCGCGGCCGACCTCGGTGGCGAGGTGCTGCTCACCGACGTCGGTCTGGCGGATCCGGCTCACGCCGGCACGCACGACCCGGAGCGGCTGGCCGCGGCATTCGGTACGGTGCTGGCCTAGCCTTGGCCGATGGCCGGCGCGGATCGGAGCAGAGCAACCACATGGCGATGACAGCGGCGGTCAAGGACGAGCTGAGCCGGGTCGAGGTGACGAAGGCCTGCTGCCGCAAGGCCGAGGTGGCCACGATCCTGCGGTTCGCCGGCGGCCTGCACATCGTGGCCGGGCACATCGTGATCGAGGCCGACGTCGACACCGGCGTGACCGCCCGGCGCCTGAAGAAGGCGATCTTCGATGTGTACGGCCACGAGAGCGACATTGCCGTCGTGCAATCCGGTGGCCTGCGCCGGACCACCCGGTATCTCGTGCGCGTCGTCGACGGCGGCGAGGCACTGGCTCGGCAGAGTGGCATCGTCGATGGCAGCGGCCGTCCGGTGCGTGGCCTGCCGCCGGCGATCGTGTCGGGCGGCCTGTGCGACTGCGAGGCGGCGTGGCGCGGGGCGTTCCTGGCCCATGGCTCGCTCACGGAGCCGGGCCGGTCCTCGTCGCTCGAGATCACCTGCCCCGGTCCTGAGGCGGCCCTCGCCCTGGTCGGGGCGGCCCGGCGCCTCGGCATCGCAGCCAAGTCCCGGGAGGTCCGCGGCGTGGACCGAGTGGTCATCCGGGACGGGGACGCCATCGGGGCCCTGCTCACCCGGCTCGGGGCGCACGAGTCGGTCATGGCGTGGGAGGAGCGGCGGATGCGCCGCGAGGTGCGGGCCACGGCCAACCGGCTGGCCAACTTCGACGACGCGAACCTGCGCCGCTCGGCCCGGGCCGCCGTGGCGGCCGGTGCACGCGTCCAGCGAGCGCTGGAGATCCTCGGCGACGACGTGCCCGATCACCTCGTGGTGGCCGGGCGGCTCCGGCTGGAGCACCAGCAGGCCAGCCTGGAGGAGCTCGGCGCGCTGGCGGACCCGCCCATGACCAAGGACGCCATCGCCGGGCGGATCCGCCGGCTGCTGGCCCTCGCCGACAAGCGCGCAGCCGATCTCGGGCTCCCGGGCACCGAGGCCGCCCTGGGCCCAGAGCTGCTGCTGCCGTAGCCCTTCACCGGCCCGCCATGGCTAGGATGGAAGCGCTTGCGGACGCAAGGTCGGCAGGCGCAGGAAAGCCACATCGTCCTACGAGGAGCAGGCAGTGAGCATCAAGGTCGGCATCAACGGCTTCGGTCGAATCGGTCGCAACTTCTACCGCGCCGTGGTCACCAGCGGCGCTGATATCGAGATCGTCGGCATCAACGACCTGACCGACACGAAGACCTTGGCCCACCTGCTCAAGTACGACAGCATCCTTGGCCGCTTCGGCCACGAGGTCACTGCCGGCGAGGGCCAGATCGTCATCGACGGCAAGGCCGTCCCGGTGTTCGCCGAGCGGGATCCGGCCGCCCTTCCGTGGGCGAAGGTCGGGGCCGATGTCGTGGTGGAGTCCACCGGGTTCTTCACCGACGCGGAGTCAGCGGGCAAGCACCTCGCCGCGGGCGCGAAGAAGGTCATCATCTCCGCCCCCGCCAAGGGCGAGGACATCCCCATCGTCATGGGCGTCAACGACAAGGACTACGACCCCGCGGTGCACAACATCATCTCGAATGCGTCCTGCACCACGAACTGCCTCGCCCCCATGGCCAAGGTCATCGACGACGCGTTCGGCATCGAGCGCGGGCTCATGACGACGATCCACGCCTACACGAACGACCAGAACGTGCTCGACTACCCCCACAAGGACCTGCGCCGCGCGCGTGCCGCAGCGCTGAACATGATCCCGACCACGACCGGCGCCGCCAAGGCGATCGCCCTGGTGATGCCGCAGCTCAAGGGCAAGCTGGACGGCTACGCCATGCGGGTGCCGGTGCCGACCGGCTCGGCGACGGACCTCACCGTCGAGCTCAAGAAGGCCGCCACCAAGGACGAGATCAACGCCGCCATCAAGGCCGCAGCGGACGGCCCGCTCAAGGGAATCCTGCAGTACACCGAGGATCCGATCGTGTCGACCGACATCGTCACGGATCCCTCGTCGTGCATCTTTGATTCCGGCCTGACGTACGTCAACGGCAACATGGCCAAGGTCGTGGGCTGGTACGACAACGAGTGGGGCTACAGCAACCGGCTGGTCGACCTGATCAACCTCGTCGGCTCGAAGCTCTGAGGTCCCGCGATGAAGTCACTCGACGACCTTGAGGTCGCCGGGCGGACCGTGCTCGTCCGCGCCGACTTCAACGTCCCCCTCGCCGACGGCCCCGACGGTCCGGATGACACGAAGGTGATCACCGACGACGGACGCATCCGGGCTGCGCTGCCCACGATCCGCTTCCTGCGTGACCAGGGGGCCCGGGTCGTCCTCGTCGCCCATCTCGGCAGGCCCAAGGGGGTTGTCAGCGACGCACTGGGACTCCAGCCGATCGCGGATCGGCTGAGCGAGTTGCTGGACACCGACGTCGAGGTGGCTGCCGACATCACCGGACCGCAGGCCCGCGCCATGGTCGAGGCCCTCGAGCCTGGCGGAGTGGTGCTCCTGGAGAACATCCGCTTCGACGCCCGCGAGACAAGCAAGGATGCGGGGGAGCGTGGCGAGCTGGCCGCGGAACTGGCGGCACTGGCTGACGTCTTCGTGTCCGACGGGTTCGGCGTGGTCCATCGCGAGCAGGCATCCGTGACCGACGTCGCACGGCTGCTGCCGGCCGCCGCGGGGCGTCTCGTGCACATGGAAGCGACCGTCTTCTCGGGGCTGCTGGCCAACCCGGCGCGGCCATATGTGGTCGTGCTCGGTGGCAGCAAGGTCAGCGACAAGCTCGGCGTCATCGGCAACCTGATCGGCCGGGTGGACCGCCTGCTCATCGGCGGCGGCATGGCCTTTACCTTCCTCGCGGCGCAGGGGCATGACGTGGGGGATTCCCTGCTCGAGGCCGACCAGGTCGATGTCGTCCGCGGCTTCCTGGACCAGGCGTTGGCAGCAGGAGTCGAGCTGGTCTTGCCCGTCGACGTGGTCGTCGCTGACGCCTTCGCGGCCGATGCCAGGACGTCGATCGTGCCGGCCAGCGGCATCGAGGCGGGCTGGCGCGGGCTGGACATCGGTCCGGAGACCGTTGCTCTCTTCGCGAGCAAGATCAGCGACGCGGGCACGGTCGTGTGGAACGGCCCGATGGGGGTCTTCGAGATGGCCCCGTTTGCAGCCGGCACCCGTGGCGTCGCGGAGGCGATCGCGGCGTGCGGCGGCCTGACCGTCGTGGGCGGGGGAGACTCCGCTGCTGCAATCCGCCTGCTCGGGCTCGATGAGGCCGACTTCGGCCATATCAGCACCGGGGGCGGGGCAAGCCTGGAATTCCTGGAGGGCAAGGACCTTCCCGGCCTGACCGTCCTGGAGGAGAGCACCTGATGACGACGACACGCAAGCCGCTCATGGCGGGCAACTGGAAGATGAACCTGAACCACCTCGAGGCCATCGCGCTCGTCCAGAAGCTCGCCTTCGCGTTGACCGAGGACGACTACTCGGCCGTCGACGTCGCCGTGCTGCCACCGTTCACTGACATCCGATCGGTCCAGACGCTTGTCGATGGTGACAAGTACGACGTGCAGTACGGCGCCCAGGACCTGTCGATGCACGATGCTGGTGCATTCACCGGCGACATCAGCGGGGTCATGCTGGCCAAGCTCGGCTGCACCTACGTGGCGGTCGGGCACAGCGAGCGGCGCGAGTACCACGACGAGGGCGACGACGTCGTCAACGCCAAGGCGAAGGCGGCCCTGCGCAACGGCCTGGTTCCCATCGTGTGCATGGGCGAGGGGCTGGTGATCCGGCAGGCCGGCACCCACGTCGCCCATGTCCTCGTCCAGCTCGACGCCGACCTCGACGGCCTGACAGCCGAGCAGGTGGCCGGGCTGGTCATCGCGTACGAGCCGGTCTGGGCGATCGGCACGGGCGAGGTGGCCACGCCAGAGGACGCCCAGGAGGTCTGCGGGGCCATCCGGGAGCGGGTGGCGCAGACGCACGGTGCCCCTGCGGCGGACGCGGTACGGATCCTGTACGGCGGTTCGGTGAAGTCGTCCAACGTCGCGGGCATCATGGCCAAGCCAGATATCGACGGAGCCCTCGTGGGCGGCGCGAGCCTGGATCCGGACGAGTTCATCGGCATCGTGAGGTTCCGCCTGCACCCGCCTGAGCTGGTCGGCTGATCCGTCGTCTATCCTCTACAAGCCCGGCCCAAAGGCCGGCCTACCCGTGGGGGTCCCGCACATGATCACAGCGCTCACGATCGCGCTGGCTGTCGTACTGGTCATCACGAGCGTGCTTCTCATCGTGCTCATCCTGCTGCACCGCGGCAAGGGCGGCGGGCTGTCGGACCTGTTCGGCGGTGGCGTCAGTTCATCCATCGGCGGCTCGTCGGTGGCTGAGAAGAACCTCGACCGGCTCACCGTGAGCCTCGGCCTGATCTGGGCCGCATCCATCATCGGGGTCGGTTTGCTCGTCAGTTCCGGCGTCTAGCCGGTCACGCTCGGGAAGGGTTGGGAATGGCTGGAGGCAGCGCAATCCGCGGAAGCCGTGTCGGGGCAGGCCCGATGGGCGAGGCCGAGCGCGGCGAGGCGGCCCCTCGCATGTGGGTGTCCTTCTGGTGCTCGCGGGGTCATGAGTCCAAGCCCAGCTTCGCTGTCGATGCTGCCGTGCCGGACGAGTGGGACTGCCCGCGGTGCGGCCTTCCGGCCGGCCCGGACAAGGACAACCCGCCAGCCCCGCCCAAGATCGAGCCGTACAAGACCCACCTTGCCTACGTCAAGGAGCGGCGCTCCGATGACGATGGCGCGGCGATCCTGGCGGAGGCGCTGGAGAAGCTGCGCGGCGCCTGACCCGCATCGCCTGGCTCGAATCACCCGGCTGGAGCGTCACGCCGACGGTCGGCCGATCGTCGGTGGCAACCGACGAGCCGCGTCCTCGTCCACCAGCCACAAGGTCCGCTCGCGTCCGTTTACGCCGGCCGCCGGGACCTGGAACTGGCCGGCCGATCCGGACAGCGCCATCGCGACGGCTCCGGCCTTCTCGTCGCCCGACGCAAGGATCCACACCTCGCGGGCGGCGTTCAGGGTCGGCATCGTGAGGGTCACCCGGGTCGGTGGTGGCTTCGGCGCCCCGCGCACAGCGCAGCACGCTCGCTGATCGTGCAGCGCGGGCTGCTCGGGGAACAGGGACGCGATGTGCCCGTCGGGACCGATGCTCAGCAGGAGGATGTCGAAGGTGGGCACCGGCCCGTGATCCTCTGGCCGGGCACGCCGCGCGAGCTCGGCAGCGTAGGCCGCGGCAGCCTCGTCCGGATCGGCCGAGCGGTCGGGCCCCAGCACGGCATGCACGCGTGCGGGATCGACCCTCACCTGGTCGAGCAAGGCGGCGCGTGCCCCCGTGTCGTTGCGATCGGGATGTCCATCGGGCAGGTAGCGCTCGTCGCCCCACCAGATGTCGAGGCGGTCCCACTCGATCGAATCCCGGGCCGGGCTGGCAGCGATGGCGGCCAGGACGTCCGTGCCGATCCGGCCGCCGGTGAGCACGACCGAGGCCGACCCCGTGGCGGCCTGCGCCTGCACGACGGTCGAGATGAGCCGGCCCGCCACTGCCTCGGCCAGCACCTGGTGATCGGGGTGCCGGTTGACGTCGATACGGGTCATGCGTCCGCCACCAGTCCCAGCACCTCGCCGTAGACCTCGTCCGGGTCCAGCCGGCGCAACTCCTCGCTGAGCAGGTCGGCGAGGTCGCGTCGATGGAGGGCGATGCGCGACTCAGGTGCCCCGGGACGCGACAGCACCGCGGTTGCCCCGTCGGACCGACTGATGGAGATGTCGCCGCCGACGGTGGACAGGTGCACTTCCGTGATGCCTGGCCCGTCACTCAGCTGCTGCTCTATGGGGACCTTGAGGAAGTGATGCAGCCACAGCGTGAGGAGCAGCGCGCTCGCGTTTCCCTCCTCCGAGCTGACATGGCCGCCGGTGACCTTGCCAACGGGCTGGTCGAACAGCGACGCCAGGGCCGAGCGCCACGGGGTGATCCGGGTCCAGGTGAGGTCCGTGTCGCCTGGTCGGTAGCCCTTCTTGCGGTGGGCGAGGGCGCGGATGGGGTCCTCGCACCCGGCGGCGTCGGTGATCCGGCGCTGGGCATGCCGGCCGATCGGGTCGTCGGCCGGGACATCCGGGGGATCCTCGGGCCAGAACGCGACCACTGGGGTGTCGCTGAGCAGCAACGGCACCGCGACGGAGTTGGCGTGCTCGGCGAGCAGGCCGCGCAGCCGCAGGACGGCGACCTCACCCGGTCCATCGTCGCCGCCGACAGAGATGTCCGCGTCGAGTCGGGTCTCCTGGCGGCCCGGTCGCGGGATGAGGGTGACGATGCGCATGGGGTGCTGTCGCGCGGCGCCGACGGCGGCCGCGGTCGCATCGGCCTGCGCCTCCTCGTCGGACAGGATGAGCAGCGTCAGCACCATTCCCGTCGCGGACGAGCCCATGCGATGCCGCTCGGCGGCGATGGCTGCGGCCACCGCCCCGCCGCTGGTGTCCTCCAACCGGATCATGGCCGCCTCCAGGTATGCCCGTCGCGGGCGATCATGTCGTAGGACGAGTGGGGCCCCCAGCCACCGGACACGTACTGCTCGGGCTTGCCATTGGCGGCCCAGTAGTCGAGCACCGGGTCGAGGATCTCCCAGCCGAGCTCGACTTCCTCGTGCCGCGGGAACAGCGGCGGGTCGCCGAGCAGGACGTCGAGGATGAGGCGCTCGTAGGCCTCGGGGCTGGAGTCGACGAACGATTCGCCGTACTGGAAGTCCATGGTGACGTCGCGGACCTGGATGGACGTCGTGTTCGGCACCTTCGACCCGAACCGCACCGTGATCCCCTCATCGGGCTGGATCCGGAACACGAAGGCGTTGTTGCCCAACTCCTGCACCGCGGTCTTGGCGAAGGGCAGGTGCGGCGCCCGCTTGAAGACGACTGCGACCTCGGTGACCCGGCGTCCCAGCCGCTTGCCCGTCCGCAGGTAGAACGGCACGCCGCCCCATCGCCTGTTCTCGACGTCGACGCGGATCGCGGCGTATGTCTCGGTGCTGCTCTCCGGCGAGATCCCGTCCTCCTCGAGGTACCCCTTGACCGGGATGCCGCCCTGCCAGCCGGACGCGTACTGGCCGCGGCTGGTGTGCTTGCCGAGCTCGCGGGGCAGGGTGACGGCTCGCAGCACTTTCTCCTTCTCGGCCCGGACGTCGTCCGCCGCGAAGGACAACGGCTCCTCCATGGCGGTCAGGGCCAGCAGTTGCAGGAGGTGGTTCTGGATCACGTCGCGCGCCGCGCCGATGCCGTCGTAGTACCCGGCCCGGCCGCCGATGCCGATGTCCTCGGCCATGGTGATCTGCACGTTGTCGACGAAATTGGAGTTCCACAACGGCTCGAACATCGTGTTGGCGAAGCGAACGGCCAGGATGTTCTGGACGGTCTCCTTGCCCAGGTAGTGGTCGATGCGGAACACCGATCCTGAGGCGAAGACCTCACCCACCACCCTGTTGAGCTCGACCGCGCTCGCGAGGTCGTGGCCGAAGGGCTTCTCGATGACCACCCGCCGCCACGCCTCCGGCCGGTCCTCCGCCAAGCCGGAGGTCTTGAGGTGCTCCAGCACGACCGGGAAGAGCCCGGGCGGGATGGACAGGTAGAAGGCGTGGTTGCCATTCGTCCCACGGGAGAGGTCGAGCTCGCTGACGACTGCCTTCAGCCGCTGGTAGGCCTCGGGGTCGCCGAGGTCGCCCGCCACGAAGCGGATGCCATCGGACAGTTGCTTCCATACCTCCTCGCGGAACGGGGTCCGGGAGTACTCGCGCACCGAGTCGTGCACGATCTGGGCGAAGTCCTGGTCGGCCCAGTCGCGCCGGGCGAAGCCCACGAGGCCGAAGCCGGGGGGGAGCAGCCCGCGGTTCGCGAGGTCGTAGATGGCTGGCATGACCTTCTTGCGGGACAGGTCGCCGGTGACCCCGAACAGGACCATGCCGCAGGGCCCGGCCACCCGGGGCAGTCGCTGGTCCAGCGGGCTGCGCAGCGGATTCCCGAGAGGGGCGGCCTTGCGGTGCGGACTCACGTCAGGCTCCCTTGGCGGCGGCGCCGACCGTCGCGCGCAGTTGCTCCCATGAGTCGATGAACTTCGTCACGCCCTCGCGCTCGAGGGTCGCGAACACATCGGCGGCGTCGATGCCCAGTGATGCGATGGACTCCCACACCGCGGCCGACGCGGCCTCCGTGCCCGAGATCGAGTCGGCCGGAACGGGGCCGCCCGCTGCCACCGCGTCGAGAGTCGCCTCGGGCATGGTGTTCACGCACCCGCGGGCGATGAGGTCGAGGACGTACATGGTGGGGCTGTAGGCAGGATCCTTGACACCGGTCGACGCCCAGAGCGGGCGCTGGACCGTCGCGCCGCGCGCGGCCAGTGCCCGCCACCGGTCACCCGCGAGTCCCTGCTGGTGCACGGCCCAGGCGAGGCGCGCGTTGGCGACGGCCGCCTTGCCGAGCAGGGCCTCGGCCGCGGGGCCGCCGACCGCCCTGAGCCGGTTGTCGACCTCGGTGTCGATGCGGCTGACGAAGAAGCTGGCGACCGAATGGATGGTCGACACATCGTGCCCATTCGCGTCGGCGAGCTCGAGGCCCGCGGCGTAGGCATCCACGACCGCTCGGTAGCGGTCCACCGAGAAGATGAGGGTGACGTTGACGCTGATGCCAGAGCCGATCACGGCCGTGATCGCCGGCAGCCCGGCCGGCGTGGCCGGGACCTTGATCAGGACGTTCGGCCGATCGACCGTCGCCCACAGCTCCTTGGCCTGGGCGATGGTCGCGTCCGTGTCATCGGCCAGGCGTGGGTCGACCTCGATGGACACCCGGCCGTCGACGCCGTTGCTCGATCGCCAGAGCGGCGCGAACACGTCGCAGGCCGCCCGCACGTCGTCGGTCGTGAGGACCCGGATGATGGCATCGACGTCGGCGCCCCCGGCGGCGAGCTCGGCCAGCTGGTCGGCGTAGGCGGCCGCCCCCGACGAGATCGCCTTGTCGAAGATCGTCGGGTTCGTCGTCACTCCGCGGATGCAGAGTTCATCGACGAGTCGGGCCAGGTCCCCGGACTCGATCCGGTGACGGTCGAGGTCGTCGAGCCAGGCGGACACACCGGCGTCCGTGAGGGCGACGAGGCGTGGATTCGATGCGCTGGTCATGGATCTCCTGTCGTCAGTCGCGTCCGGCCGCGAGCAGGCTTCTGCGTGCTGCGGCCACGATGCTCTCTGGGGTGATTCCGAACTCGCGATACAGCGTGGCGGCATCGGCGCTGGCGCCGAAATGGTCCAGCCCGATGGTCTCGCCCCGTTCCCCGATGTACTTCCACCAGCCCTGCGTGGCCCCGGCCTCGATGGAGACCCGCGCCCGCACCGAGGGGAGGAGGACCGAATCCCGGTAGGCGAGATCCTGCGCGTCGAACCATTCCAGGCACGGCATGGACACCACGCGCGTCCCGATGCCGTCGGCCTCCAAGGTGGCGGCGGCAGCGAGGGCAAGGGAGACCTCGGATCCCGTGGCCAGGAGCAGCACCTGAGGCTGGTCCGAGTCCGCGACGACATAGGCGCCGCGGTCCACGCCGTCGCGCACCGTGTCGGCATCGGTGGGTGCCGTCGGGACGTTCTGGCGGGTGAGCACCAGGCCCGCCGGTCCGCGACGGCGCAGGATCGAGCGCCACGATGCGGCCGTCTCGTTCGCGTCGGCTGGGCGCACGATGGACAGGCCCGGCATGGCACGCAGTGACCACAGGTGCTCGATCGGCTGGTGCGTGGGCCCATCCTCGCCCAGGCCGATCGAATCGTGGGTCCAGACGTAGGTCACCGCAGTCTGCATGAGGGCCGCGAGCCGCACCGCGCCCCGCATGTAGTCGGAGAACACGAGGAAGGTGCCGCCGAACGGACGGGTGAGCCCGTCGATGGCGATGCCGTTGAGGATGGCGCCCATGGCGTGCTCGCGAATGCCGAAGTGGAGCACCCGGCCGTAGGGGGAGGCGTTGGGCATCGGGCTCGACACGGGCAGGAAGCTCGCCGCGGACTCGATGGTCGTGTTGTTGGACTCGGCGAGGTCGGCGGACCCTCCCCACAGTTCGGGCATGATCCCGGCGATGGCGTTGATGACGTCCCCTGACGCCTTCCGGGTGGCGACGGAACCGCCCAGAGGGAAGTGCGGCAGCGCTGCATCCAGGCCGTCCGGCAGTTGATGCGCCAGCAACCGATCCAGCAGCGCCGCGCGATCGGGCTGCGCCGCACGCCAGGCATCCAGTTGGGCGTCCCACGGTCCGCGCGCCTCGTCGACCCGGTGGCGCAACCGAGCGCGCACGCGGTCCAGCAGGGCCGGGTCGAAGGCGAAGTGGGCGTCGGGATCCAGGCCCAGCAGTTCCTTCGTGGCCCGGATCTCCTCCTCCCCAAGAGCCGATCCGTGCGCCTTGCCGGTGTTGCGGAGGTGCGGAGCCGGCCAGCCGATGATCGAGCGCATCTGGATGAGGGTCGGACGGTGCTGCTCGGCCTCCGCCGCCACGATCGCCCGGTACAGGGCGGTCACGTCGACCGAGCCGTCGGGCATGGCATCGACCTTGTGAGTAGCCCATCCATAGGCCTCGTATCGGGCGCACACGTCCTCGTGGAAGGCAACGCCGGTGTCACCCTCGATGGAGATGTGGTTGTCGTCGTAGATCACGCAGAGGCGGTTGAGGGCCTGCACGCCGGCCAAGGACGAGGCCTCGGAGGTAATGCCCTCCTCGAGGTCGCCGTCGCCGGCAATGACCCACACTCGGTGGTCGAAGGGGCTCTGCCCGTCGGCAGCGTCCGGGTCGAGCAGGCCCCGTTCGAAGCGGGCCGCCATGGCCATCCCCACGGCCATGGACAGGCCCTGGCCCAACGGTCCGGTGGTGGTCTCGACGCCCACCGTATGTCCGTGCTCGGGATGCCCGGGGGTTCGACTGCCCCATGTGCGGAAGGACTCCAGGTCCGTCATCGTCAGGCCGTAGTCGGACAGGAACAACTGGGAGTACAGGGTCAGGCTGGAGTGCCCGGCCGACAGGACGAACCGGTCGCGACCCAGCCAGGACGGGTCCCGTGGGTCATGGCGCAGCACTTTCTGGAAGAGCAGGTAGGCGGCTGGGGCCAGGCTCATGGCGGTGCCCGGGTGCCCGTTGCCGACCCGCTGCACGGCGTCCGCCGCCAGTGCCCTCAGGTACGTGACGGCCTGGCTGTCGTCGTCGGTCCAGTCGAGCGCGGGGGCATGGGACGTCATAGGCCGACCCTAGCCAACCGGACGCCTCGGCGGGGTGCCTCATGCCGAGGGCATGGGTGGCGCTGCCCCGGGTAGAGTGACGGCATTCCGCGGCAGCCGACCGCGTCCAGCACGTCCGGAGGCCGAGGGTGGCGATCGCGATGAGGGCGGAGAGCGCCGTCGGCATCTCAAGCCGCATCCGTGCGCACGTCTCGCTGACCAAGCCGCGCATCGTCGAGTTGCTGCTGGCGACCGCCCTGCCCACCGCATTCCTGGCTGCCGGCGGACTGCCGCCTCTGTGGCCGACTGTGGCCGTCCTTGTCGGCGGCACCCTCGCGGCCGGCGCGGCTAATACCTTCAACAGCGTGTACGACCGCGACATCGATGCCCTGATGGGCCGGACCTATCACCGGCCAGCCGTCGTGGGCGCGGTGAGCGTCCGCGCTGGGGTCATCCAGGGCGTCGTCCTGGCCATCGTGTCGGCCTTGGTCCTCGCCCTGCTTGCGAACCTGCTGTCCGCTGTCCTCGCTCTCGTGGCGATCGCCTTCTACGCCGTGGTGTACACGATGCTGCTCAAGCGCCGCACGCCGCAGAACATCGTGTGGGGAGGCGCGGCCGGGTGCATGCCCGTGCTCATTGCCTGGGCCGCTGTGACCGGGTCGTTGTCCTGGACACCGGTGGTCCTGTTCATGGTCATCTTCTTCTGGACGCCGCCGCACTACTGGCCGCTGGCGATGCGCTTCAAGGACGACTACGCAGCGGCGGGGGTGCCGATGCTGCCCGTGGTGGCGACGCCGGCCGTCGTGGCGCGAGCGATCGTGCTCTACGCCTGGGCGATGGTGGCCACGTCTCTCGTGCTCATCCCGGTCGCACCCATGGGCTGGGCCTACGGCGCCGGCGCGGTCCTCCTGGGCGCTGCCTTCCTGGCCATGGCACACGGGCTCCGTCGCGCCGTCCGGTCCGGGTCACCCGCGGTCTCCGCGGTGGCGATGCGCCTGTTCCACGGCTCGATCACGTATCTCGCGTTGCTGTTCCTGCTCGTGGCCCTTGATCCGTTCCTTGCCTAGCTAACGGAGCGCGCGGTCCCCGGTGTCCACTCCGCCGGAGGGCATGTCGGGCACTTGCACAGTGCCCGGCTGGGGCCGGGCGCCAGGGTGATCATGTCGGGGTGTCGAGCATCGCGAAGACGACCAGGTTGTCGACGTAGGCCTTGCCGGCGGCGTCGAACCCGTCGCACGTGATCAGGCGAAGGCCGGAGTGGTCGATGTTGCCGTAGACCAGTTCGGTCGGGAAATGGGCCTTGGCGAACCGGGAGACTCGCGTGACCCGGAAGGCAAGGATCGTGCCGTCCGCGCGGGTGACGAGGATGCGGTCGCCGAAGTCGAGGCGGCCCAGTCGCGAGAACACGCCGGCTTGTCCGTTCCAGTGGACGTGGCCGACGATGATGGCCGGGCCGAGCCGCCCTGGCGTGGGTGCCCCGGTGAACCAGCCGGCTTGACCGGCGGTGGAGGGGACCTGCAGGCTGCCATCGCGTTGCAGGCCGAGCCGGATCAATGACGAGGTGACGCCGATGGCCGGGATCCGGAGGCGAACGGGAGCGCCGCGCCCGGCACTGGGTACGGCCCGCACCGCCGCTGCCTCCACCGGATTGGTGGTGGCAACGGCGGTGGCGGTAGCGGTAGCCAGTTTCGGCGAGGTGGCTGCCGAGCTCGGCCCCGCACATCCACCGGCCAGGCCGACCAGGAGGGCGAGCGCGGCGACGGTGGCAAAGGTGCGTGCCGCGCGCGCGACCGACCTCGGGTAGCCGAGGACGGATCCTCGGTTACCCGAACCGGAGCCTGCACTGCGAGTGAACATCAGGCCAACTAGCCGATCGAGTTGTCGCCGGTGTCGACGCCGCCGGAGGGCCTATCGGGCACCTGCACGGTGCCTGAGCCCGGCTGGACCGGTGGGCGGGTCGGTGCCGGCGTCGCGCTCGGTGCCGGGGTCGCGCTCGGTGCCGGGGTCGCGCTCGCATTCATCAGCGGGTTCGCTCCGGCTCCGACGCACAGGCCGTAATCGTTGTACTCGCCACCCCACGGGCAGACCAGCCCCTGGGCACCTGCACCGACATTTGCGGCGTACGCAACCGGCAGCAGAGGCGTTGTTCCCGGGCCTGCCGCCGGCGCTCCCGCGCACACCGACCGGGTAACGGTGTTGGTGTCAAGGGTGACGGCGCCGTTGCGGGCGAGGACCCGGCCGTTGACGGTCGCACCCGTCGTGAGGGTGATGGATGTCAACGCGAGGATGTTGCCGATGAACGAGGAGTTCGTGCCCAGCGATGCCGAGCTGCCGACCTGCCAGTAGACATTGCAGGCCTGGGCGCCGTTGATCAGCACAACCGAGCTACTGCCGGCCGTCGTCAGCGTCGTCCCCGCCTGGAAGACCCAGACCGCACTGGGATCGCCGGCCGCGTTGAGGGTCAGCGCTCCGGTCAGCCCGATGGCGCCAGCGGAGTTGTAGACCCCGGACACCAGCGTCTGGCCGCCCAGATCCGCGACGATCGGCGAGATGGGGCCCTGGCCTGCTGCAGCGTTGTAGGCGGTGACCAGGTCGGTCTTGGCTCCCTGGGTGACCGCGTCGCCGGCATGGTTCGTGCCGCTGATCGTCATCGTCAGGACACCGGTGATCGCGGGGTTCGGGAACGTGCCGATGTCCCCGGTGATGGTCGTGGGACCGGTATTGGTGATCCCAGCGCCGGCCAGGACAGCGAAACTGTCCGCCGTTCCCAGCCCGACGGCCGTGGCTGCGGCCTGCGAACTGCTTGCGGTTACCACCAGCAGCCCCGCGACGGTCACAAGGGCGAGTGCTGAGCCCCGGACCTTCTTGCTGCGGACACTGCGTGGAGTCGAATCTATGAATCGTCCAGACATGAGTGCCACCTCCGACATGCGTAGTCGGCGGCCGCGGCGTCGACAGGCGTCACGGTGGTAAAGCCTGAGAACAGTCGGAGAATGGCCACGGGGGAATGCGCACCCCGTCGATCATCGTCAGGAGCGAGATCTTCGCGAGGGGGCCCATGTCGACCCGTAAGACCTAGGTTGATCATTGGACACCCCGCTTCCGTCAGGTGCGTCCACTTCACTTCGACGCGCCGCCAGGGTCTAGGGCAACAACTTCACGATAACTCCGCCCCGCGGCTGAAGCAACTGCACAACACACGCGCGCCGAGCCGGGCGGACTAGCCTGCCGTGTCGTCCACGGTGTCCACTCCGCCGGCGGGCCGATCGGGCACCTGTACGGTGCCCGGCCGCGGCTGGATCGGTGGCCGCGTCCCCTGGCCGGCAACGCCCGAGGGGCGGCTCGGCGATGGGGTTGGGCTCGGTATCACCAGCGGGATCGACCCGGTTCCGACGCACAGGCCGAAGCCGTCGTACTGGCCGCCCCATGGGCAGACCAGGCCCTGGGCGCCGTCGCCGACATTTGCCGCATACGCCGTCGGGTGCGGTACCGGGGGGTACTTTGCCGAGTTCGCGACCGCCGGAGAGATGCTCGCCGAAACCGCGAGGAGCCCGGCGACCGCCACGAGTACGAGTCCGGAACTCCAGACCTTCGTGCTGCGGACACTGTGTTGCGTCGAGCGAAGCCATCGTCGAACCATGCGTGAGGATGATGCTGACCGGCACGACGTCAGGGTGGTCATGGGCATGCCATTCCGTTCCATCCCTACCGGGTCGTGGGGCTGTCGAGCATCGCGAAGACGACCAGGTTGTCGAGGTAGGCCTTGCCGGCGGCGTCATATCCGTCGCAGGTGATCAGGCGAAGGCCAGCGTGGTCGATGTTTCCGTAGACCAGTTCGGTCGGGAACCGTGCCTTGGCGAAGCGGGAGACTCGCGTGACCCGGAAGGCAAGGATCGTGCCGTCTGCCCGGGTGACGAGGATGCGGTCGCCGAAGTCGAGGCGGGCCAAATTCTCGAACACGCCGGGCTGGCTGTTCCAGTGGACATGTCCAGCGATGATGGCCGGGCCAAGGCGTCCTGGCGTGGGTGCCCCGGTGAACCAGCCGGCCTGGCCAGCCGTTGAGGGGACCTGCAGACTGCCATCGCGTTGCAGGCCGAGCCGGATCAATGACGACGTGACACCGATGGCCGGGATCCGGAGCCTTACCGGGGCGCCGCGCTCGGCACTCGGCACGGCCCGCACCGCCGCTGCCTCCACCGGATTCGTGGCGGCAACGGCAGCGGCGGGTGCGGTGGTCACGGCGGACGTCGAGCCGGCCGCGCCGACAGACAGCGCGGCGAGTGCCAGTGCCAGTGCTCCTGCGACGCAACCCGACGCGATGCGAGTCGACATCGGTCGACTAACCGATCGTGTCATCGCCGGTGTCGACGCCGCCTGAAGGCCTATCGGGCACCTGATCGTTGCTCGAACTCGACGGGGACGGGGGCCTTGGCCCGCCACCCAGAACGACCGGGGGCCGGGTCGAACTCGGTGCGGGAGTCGCGCTCGGTGACGGCGTCGCACTGGGTGATGGCGTTGCGCTTACCGTCGGGGTTGCGCTGGGTGAGGGCGTCGCGCTCGGATTCATCAGCGGGTTCGCTCCGGTTCCGACGCACAGGTCTCCGGAGGAGTTCAACTGGCCACCCCACGGGCAGACGAGCCCCTGGGCGTTAGGCCCGATGTTGGCGGCGTATGCCGGCACCGGGGCTGCGGCTCTAGGGCACTGCGGTCGTGAGATGGTGTTGGTATCGAGCGTGACGGCGCCGATCCGAGCGAGCACCCTACCGTCGACTGTCGCACTCGTCTGCAGGGTGATGGACTGGTCGGCGAGGATGGTGCCGACGAACGTGGACCCGGTGAGCAGGGTTGCCGAACTGCCGACCTGCCAGAAGACATTGCAGGACTGGGCACCGTTGGTCAGGAGGACCCGACTGCTGACGGCCGCTGTCAGGGTCGATCCCGCCTGGAAGACCCAGACTGAACTAGGATCTCCCCGCCCATCGAGAGTCAGCGTACCGGTCAGACCGATGGACGAGCCCGATTTGTAGACACCGGGCACCAGGGTCGTGCCCCCGAGATCTGCCGTGATTGCGAAATCCTGTGCCTGGCTCGCTGCCACGCTGTACGCCGTGTCCAGATCGTTCTTGGCACCCTGGGTGACGCCATCGCCGGCGTGGTTCACCCCGCTTGCGAAGACGTAAGTCCCGCCACCGGCGCCCAAGGTAGGCGAGCTGCCGATGTCCCCACTGAATGTCGTGGTACCGGTGTTGGTGATGCCGGCGCCGGCGAGCACGACGAAGCTGTCCGCGGTTCCCAGCCCCACGGCAACGGCCGCGGCCTGCGAACTGCTTGCGGTCACAACGAACAGCCCCGCGACCGTCACGAGGGCGAGTCCTGAGCCCGCGGCCTTCCTGCTGCGCATGGTGCGTGCGGAAGAACGAACGGCTTGGCGGGCCGTGGCTGAATAGTTCATGAGAATGCCCCTATCTCGGCTGCGACGTCGAATGTGATCGACGCGCTGCCGAGGTCCGGGGCAACGTCACGAAAGTAGCACTCATCCGCGACGAAAGCGATTGCGGACGCGCCGACTCACGAGGACGTTGTCTCCCACGTCGTTGGCGGCGAACTACCCGGCAGGTCAGCGGCGGGACCGCGCCGCCGAAGGGCGGGCGGGATGAACAGGACGGCCACCCACACGAGTGTTGCGCCGAGCACGTGGATCGTCACGAGTGCTGCGGGCAAGCCAGCGAAGTACTGCGCGTAGCCCAGCGCCCCCTGTGCCAGGGCGATCCCCAGCAGCAGGTAGGTGCGCCGCAAGGCCAGGCGCGGGCCGGACGTGACCGTGAGGGCGACAGCCAGCCCGATCGTGAGCCCAAGGAAGAGAAGGACGACATCGGCGTGCAGCCACGAGATCGTGCGCGGGTCAAAGGAGAACCGGTTCTCGGCGTCGGCGTCACCGGAATGCGGCCCGCTGCCTGTCGTCAGCACGCCGAGCAGGACGACCAGTCCGCTCACCGCCACGAGCGCCCACGCCAGTCCCCGAACCGGGAGCGCGCTGAGGAACCGCACGGGCTGGTCGGCCTCGTCGCCAGACCGGACCACCAGGGCGACCACGCTGGCGATGATGGCCATCGACAGCCCGAAGTGCGCGGCGACCGTCGCCGGGTGCAGGCCGGTGAGGACGGTGATCCCGCCCAGGACGGCCTGGGCGGCGGTGCCGACGATGGGGACGAGGGCCAGCACGATTATCGACCGGCGCACCGGCAGGCCGGCACGCTTGCGTCGCCGGGCATCCCAGATGGCCGCCGCGACCGCGGCGATCGCCAGCAGGCCGAGCACGAACGTCAGCAGGCGGTTCCCGAACTCGACGTACTTGTGCCACGCCTCTGCCTGGCGGGCCAGGGGCGTGTATGAGCCCTCGACGCACTCGGGCCACGTCGGGCAGCCCAGTCCTGAGCCGGTCACGCGCACGACCGCACCGGTGACCACGATGCCGACCTGAGCAACGAGGTTGGCGATGAAGACACCGCGCACCGCGGGGGGGCATCGGCCTGGCATCACGCTGGCAGCCTATGACCGCCGGCGGCTACGACCAGCGGAAGGTCCGCGCTGCCAGCAGGGCTGCCCCGGACAGCCACGCGAGCAAGATGACGAGCGGACCAGCGGATGGGACGACACCGTCCACCAGCGTCTCGGTGAACGACGCGGCGAGGGCGCCGGAGGGCAGCCAGGGTGCGATGCCGCCGAGTGGGCCGGGCAGGGAGTCCGCGGGCACGATGACGCCACCGAACATCAGCAGCACGAGGAAGGCCCCGTTCGCAACAGCGAGGACGGCCTCGGCGCGCATGAGCCCTGCGAGCGCGAAGCCGCAGGCAGCGAGGCTGGCGATGCCCACGAGCAGGGGGACGACCGCCCACGCGGCACCGGCCGGGGGTCGCCAGCCGATCGCGGCCGCCGTGCCGAGTACGGCCAGCGTCGACAGGCACGTGACGGCCGCCGTCGCCAGCGCCTTCCCTGCGAGCAGGTCGACGCGGCCCAACGGTGTCGTCGCCAGGAAGCGCAGGGCGCCCGAGCGCCGCTCGAAGCCCGTGGCAATCGCCAACGACGTGAAGGCGCTGCTGAGAACGCTGACCGTCAGGACCGTCGCGACGGACCTGGCGAGGCGATCGTCCCCGTAGGCATCGGGGAGCAATCCAGTGAGGGCCAGGCCGAGCAGCAGGCCCACCGGGATGATGAACGTGAGAAGAAGCTGTTCACCGTTGCGCAGGAGCAGTCGGGCCTCCCAGCCTGCGTGGGCCCAGGCTCTCATGGTTGCCGCCCGACGAGGTCGAGCACGACATCCTCGAGGGACTCGCGGCCGACGGAGATGGAGGACGATCGAGCGCCGTGCTGGGCCGTCCACGACGCGATGGCACTCAGCGCCAGCGGATCGGATGCGCCCGTGGCCCGGTAGCGACCGGGTCGCGACTCGACGATCTCGCAACCCGCCGGCAGGGCCGCCCTCAAGGGCGCTAGGTCAGCGTCAAGGGGGCCGCTGAAGCTGATGCAGTCCTCGCCCCCGACGAGGTCGTCGAGCGCGCCGCTGCGCAGACCGCGACCCTTGGCGATGACCACGACATGGTCCGCGAGCCGCTCCACGTCATCCATGAGGTGGGTCGTCAGGACGATGCTCGTGCCGTCGTCCCGGAGCCGGCGCACCAGGTCGTGGAAGGCGTGCCGTCCCTCGGTGTCCAGGCCCGCCGTGGGCTCGTCGAGAAAGGCCAGCTCGGGCTGGCCGACCAGGGCGAGGGCGCACTTGACCCGCTGCTGCTCGCCACCGGACAGCCGTCGGATCGGGGTGCGGGTGCTCGGGTCCAGTCCTAACTCGTCCAGGAGGGCCGCGGGATCCAGCGGGTCTCGGTGCAGTGATGCGACATAGGCCACGAGCTCACGGGGCCGGGCCGATGGGTACAGCCCACCGTCCTGGAGCATGACGCCGACCCGGGCCCGCTCCGCGGCAGGAGCCGGACGGGAGGGGTCGCGGCTCGACCCCAGGAGCGCGATGCGACCCGTCCAGCCGCTGACCAGGCCCACGCAGGCGGCCACGGTGGTGGACTTGCCCGCCCCGTTCGGGCCCACGATGGCGGTGACCTGCCCGTGGGGGGCATCGAAGGTCAAGCGGGCGACGGCCGGCCGGGAGCCGAAGCGCACGACGAGGTCGCTCACGCTCACGGCAGGCACCGGGGGAGTGTATGCAGGACCCCGCCGGTTGCGCTTTCGGGCATTTACGCAACAATGATGATGTGAAATTCCCCGGAGACGCCGCCGAGCGGGTTGCGCGCACCCTGCTCACCCACGGTCCGTCGACTGCGGGGGAGCTGGCCGACGCGCTGGACATGAGCCAGGCGGGGGTCCGTCGCATTCTGTCCGGCCTCGTCGACACCGGCCTCGTCGCCTCTCACGAACGGGCCCCGTATGGCCCGTCCCCCAAGCGCGGCCGGGGACGTCCCAGCAGCGTCTTCTCGCTCACCCCTCAGGGACGGGCCGCCTGCGACCAGGCGTACGACGACCTGGCCCTTCAGGCCCTGCGCTTCATAAGCGCCTCCTACGGACCGTCGGCCGTCGAGGCGTTCGCGGCAGACCGGGCCCACCGGCTGGCGGGCACGGCTTCACTTGATGGGGCGATCGCCACCCCGCACGACGTTGCCGCTGCGCTGAGCGCGGCCGGCTACGCGGCGGAGATCCAGCCGCTGGGCGACCATGCAGTACAGCTGTGCCAGCACCACTGCCCCGTCGTCGATGCGGCCCGGGAGTTCCCGGCCTTGTGCGAGGCGGAAACAGCCGCGCTCGGCGAGGCCCTCGGCCGTCACGTCACCCGCCTGGCCACGCTCGCCCATGGCGACGAGGTCTGCACCGCCGTCTTCTCGCTCGACGCCACCGTCATCACGCGCGACAACCTCGGAAAGGTCCCGGCATGAGCACAGCAGCGCAGGACACCGCAGCGACCATCGATGACATCGGCCGGTACGAGTACGGCTGGCGCGATGCCGACACGGCCGGGGAGACCGCGCGTCGCGGGATCAACGAGGACGTCGTGCGCGACATATCGGCCAAGAAGGACGAGCCTGCGTGGATGCTCGACATGCGGCTGAAGGGCCTGCGCCTGTTCCAGAAGAAGCCGATGCCGACGTGGGGATCCAACCTCAGCGGCATCGACTTCGACAACATCAAGTACTTCGTGCGCTCCACCGAGAAGCAGGCGACGAGCTGGGAGGAACTGCCCGAGGACATCCGCAACACATACGACCGGCTGGGCATCCCGGAGGCGGAGAAGCAGCGCCTCGTCGCGGGTGTCGCGGCCCAGTACGAATCCGAGGTCGTCTACCACGCCATCCGCGAGGACCTCGAGGAGCAGGGCGTCCTGTTCCTGGACACGGATACGGGACTGCGTGAGCACGAGGACGTGTTCCGCGAGCACTTCGGGTCGATCATCCCGCCCGGAGACAACAAGTTCGCCGCGCTCAACACGGCCGTGTGGTCCGGCGGCTCGTTCATCTACGTGCCCAAGGGCGTCAAGGTCGACATCCCCCTGCAGGCCTACTTCCGCATCAACACCGAGAACATGGGGCAGTTCGAGCGCACGCTGATCATCGTCGACGAAGGTGCCTACGTGCACTACGTCGAGGGGTGCACGGCGCCGATCTACTCCAGCGACTCGCTGCACTCGGCGGTGGTCGAGATCATCGTGCGCAAGGGCGCCCGGTGCCGGTACACGACCATCCAGAACTGGTCCAACAACGTCTACAACCTCGTCACGAAGCGCGCCGTCGCGCAGGAGGGCGCCACCATGGAGTGGATCGACGGCAATCTCGGCTCGAAGGTCACGATGAAGTACCCCGCCGTGTGGATGACGGGCGAGCACGCCAAGGGAGAGACGCTGTCCATCGCCTTCGCCGGCGAGGGCCAGCACCAGGATGCCGGGGCGAAGATGGTCCACGCTGCGCCCAACACGTCCTCGACCATCGTGTCGAAGTCCGTGGCGCGCGGCGGCGGCCGCACGTCCTACCGCGGCCTGGTCCAGATCCTCGAGGGCTCGCACAACGCCAAGAGCACCGTCCGCTGCGATGCGTTGCTCATCGACGACATCTCGCGATCCGACACCTACCCGTACGTCGACGTCCGCGAGGACGACGTGTCGATGGGCCACGAGGCGACGGTGTCGCGCATCAGCGAGGAGCAGTTGTTCTACCTGATGTCCCGAGGGCTCACGGAGGACGAAGCCATGGCGATGATCGTGCGCGGCTTCATCGAGCCGATTGCCCGGGAGCTGCCGATGGAGTACGCGATCGAGCTGAACCGGCTCATCGAGATGCAGATGGAAGGCGCCGTCGGGTGACGACTCTCACTGCCCCACCGCTGGACCTTGCACCGCGCCTGGCCTCCGCGGACATCGAGGACTTCGTCGTGCCCACCGGGCGCGAGGAGGAGTGGCGATTCGTGCCCATGGCCGATGTCGCCGCCTTCATGCACCCCGATGCCGACGCGGGCACCTTGATGGCCGAGCCGGGCCCGCATGTCGCCATCGTCGATGCCGCCGCGGCGGATCGCACGGCCTGGCTGCCCACTGACCGGCCGTCGGCGATCGCCCGCGCCGGGGTCGCCTCGGTGATCCAGGTGCGGGTGGGTGCGGATGAGTCGGTGCCCGAGCCCATCGTCGTTCGCCTCACCGGGCCTACGGCCCGCACCTACGGACACGTCGACGTGCGGGTCGGGGCGCACGCCCGCGCCACCGTAGTGCTGGTCCACGATGCGGGAGTCGATGCGAGCGGCTCCATCGTCGTCGAGGTGGGGGCCGGTGCCGACCTCACCATGCTGTCGGTCATCGACGGCCCGCCCGAGAACGTGCACCTGTGGCAATGGCATGCCGACGTCGGCAGGGACGCGCGGTTCACGGGCGCCGTCATCACGATCGGCGGTCGCGTCGTGCGGATCATGCCGTCCGTGTCGTACTCAGCCCCTGGCGGCACGGCGGAACTGCTCGGCGCCTTCCTGGCCGACGGACCCCAGTTCCTCGAGCACCGGATCTTCGTCGAGCACGACCAGCCGCATTGCTCCAGCCGCGTCGTGTACAAGGGCGCGCTTAGCGGTCATGGGGCCCACACCGTCTGGATCGGCGACGTCCTCGTCCGGCGCGAGGCCGTCGGGATCGACACGTACGAGCTCAATCGCAACCTGCTCCTCGACGACGGCCCACGGGCGGACTCGGTACCGAACCTGGAGCTGGAGACGGGCGACGTGGTGAGCGCGGGCCACGCGAGCGCGACCGGCCGGTTCGACGACGAGCAGCTGTTCTACCTGCAGTCGCGCGGCATCCCGGAGCAGCTCGCCCGGCAGCTCGTCGTGCGGGGCTTCTTCGTCGACGTGCTCGCGCGCATCGGCTCGGAGCACTGGCGTCACGAGATCCTCGAGCGGATCTCGTCGAGGCTGGGCATGTCCGACGACCACGCCGACCTGCTGCGCGACGTCGAGGGGACCGATCCGTGACCGAGTTCCGGCCTGTCGCCCTCGTGGGCGACATCGCGCCCCGCACGGCGCTGCGCGTGTTCGTCGACGGCACGGCTATCGCCGTCGTGCGCACCGATGAGGGCGTCTTCGCGATCCTGGACCGCTGCTCCCATGCCGATGTCTCCCTCGCTGATGGCGACGTCGATGGGTGCGCCATCGAGTGCTGGCTGCACGGATCGGCCTTCGACCTGCGCACGGGCCTGCCGTTGAGCCTGCCGGCCACGGTCCCGGTGCCGGTCTACGCGGTCGAGATCCGCGGCGAGGGCGAGACCGCCCAGATCCTGCTCGACCCCACACCCATCCAGGCCGCCAGCAGCGGCCCGCCCGCCTTCAACTAGCCCGTTCGTCACCTGCCTAGGCACGAGCCAGACCAAGGAACCGAGGACACATGAGCACCCTGGCCATCACCGACCTGCACGCCTCCGTCACGACCGACGGCGGCCCCCGCGAGATCCTCAGGGGAGTCAGCCTGACCGTCGAGGCCGGCAGCACGCACGCTGTCATGGGCCCCAACGGTTCCGGCAAGTCCACGCTGGCGTACGTCATCGCCGGTCATCCCAAGTACGAGGTCACCGCGGGGTCGGTCACCCTCGATGGCGCCGATGTTCTGTCCATGAGCGTCGACGAGCGTGCCCGCGCCGGGTTGTTCCTCGCGATGCAGTACCCGGTCGAGGTGCCCGGCGTGTCGGTGTCGAACTTCCTGCGCACGTCGGCCACCTCCATCCGCGGCGAGGCACCCAAGCTGCGGACGTGGATCAAGGAGGTCAAGGAGGCGATGGGCGACCTCCAGATGGATCCCGCTTTCGCGGAGCGCAACGTCAACGAAGGCTTCTCGGGCGGCGAGAAGAAGCGGCACGAGATCCTGCAGATGTCGTTGCTGAAGCCCCGGATCGCGATCCTCGACGAGACCGACTCCGGCCTTGACGTCGATGCGCTGCGCATCGTGTCCGAAGGCGTCAACACCTTCCGGGAGCAGACGGGCGCGGGCGTGCTGCTGATCACTCACTACACGCGGATCCTGCGCTACATCGCCCCCGACGTCGTGCACGTGTTCGTCGACGGCCGCATCGTGGAGAGCGGCGGGCCGGAGCTTGCTGACGTGCTCGAATCCGAGGGCTACGAGCGTTTCGTCACGGCACCCGCGTAGCCATGGTCGAGTCACTGGACGTCGCCAGGATCCGGAAGGACTTCCCGATCCTGGAGCGGCGCGTGCGCGGAGACCACCCGCTGGTGTACCTCGACAGCGCCGCCACCAGCCAGAAGCCCACCGTCGTCCTCGATGCCGAGCGGCACTTCTACGAGACGAGCAACGCGGGAGTGCACCGTGGTGCGCACCAGCTGGCCGAGGAGGCCACCGACGCCTACGAGGGGGCGCGGGCCGAGATCGCTTCGTTCGTCGGAGCCCAGCCCGACGACCTCGTGTTCACCAAGAACGCTACCGAGGGCCTGAACCTGGCTGCGTACGCCTTCTCGAATTCCAGCGCGCTCGTCGCCCACGCACCCGAGCGCGTCGACCCCAGGTTCGTTCTGCGGCCCGGTGACTCCGTCGTCGTCACCCAGATGGAGCATCACGCGAATCTCGTTCCCTGGCAGGAGGCGTGCGCGAAGACGGGTGCAACGCTTCGGTGGATCGGGCTCACCGACGACGGTCGCCTCGACCTTGCCGACCTCGATCGGGTCATCGACAGCACGACCAAGGCCGTCGCGGTCGTGCACCAGTCCAACTTGCTCGGCACGGTGAACCCGGTGCGCTTGCTCATGGATCGCGCCCACGCGGTCGGTGCGATCGGGGTCGTCGACGCGTGCCAGTCCGTGCCGCACATGCCCGTCGACGTCCCGTCACTCGGCGCGGATCTCGTCGCATGGAGCGGCCACAAGATGCTCGGGCCCACCGGCATCGGCGTGCTCTGGGGAAGCACCGACGTGCTGGCCTCGATGCCGCCGTTCCTCACGGGCGGTTCCATGATCGAGACCGTCCAGATGGAGCACAGCACGTATGCCGCGCCGCCCAAGCGGTTCGAGGCAGGCACTCCCATGACGGCCCAGGCAGTCGGCCTTGCGGCCGCCGTCCGCTACCTGTCCGACCTAGGCATGCATCGGGTGGCCGAGCACGAGCATGCGTTGACGGGATACGCACTCGCTGCGTTGCAGGCGCTGCGCGGCGTCCGGATCATCGGGCCGGACACCAACCACGACAGGGGCAGCGCCGTGTCCTTCGCCGTCGACGGCATCCATCCGCACGACGTCGGGCAGTTCCTCGACGACCGCGGTGTCGCGGTGCGGGTGGGGCACCACTGCGCCTGGCCGACCTGCCGTCGCTTTGACGTCCCCGCAACGACCCGACTGTCCACCTACGTCTACAACGACGAGTCCGACATCGACCAGGCCATCGACGGCATCCTTGCCGCCCAGGCCTTCTTCGGGGCCTGACATGAATGTCGAGGCGCTCTACCAGGACATCATCCTTGATCACTACAAGCATCCTCGGGGCCGCGGCCTCCTCGCGGAAGCGTCGGGGGAGTCCCACCAGGTCAACCCCACCTGCGGCGACGAGGTGACCGTGCAGGTGTCCCTCGGCCCCGAGGGCGGGCTGGTCGTCGGCTTCGAGGGCCAGGGCTGCTCGATCTCCCAGGCGAGCGCGAGCGTGATGAGCGAGCTCGTCAGCGGGGTCCCGGCCGCCCGGGCGGACGCGATCAGGGCGGAATTCCTCGAGCTGATGCGGGGCAAGGGGGCCGTCGAGCCCGACGAGGACGTGCTCGGTGACGCGGTGGCCTTCGCGGGAGTCGCCAAGTACCCCGCCAGGATCAAGTGCGCCCTGCTCCCGTGGACGGCGCTCCAGGATGCCCAGGCCAGGGCGGGGATCATCGCTGACACTCAGCCGGACGAGGGATCCATCTCGACACAGAAAGAAGGACGGTCATGACGGTTGCTGCCGAGGACGACGTCATGGAAGCCATGAAGGACGTCGTCGACCCGGAACTGGGGATCAACGTGGTGGACCTCGGCCTGGTCTACGGCGTGTCGGTCGACGACGCCAACATCGCGACCGTCGACATGACCCTCACGTCTGCGGCATGCCCGTTGACCGACGTTATCGAGGACCAGACCCGGATGGCGCTCACCGAGGTGGTGGCCGACTTCCGGATCAACTGGGTCTGGATGCCCCCGTGGGGCCCGGACAAGATCACCGACGATGGCCGGGAGATGCTGCGCGCCCTGGGCTTCAACGTCTGACCCGCCGCCGTGGTCGGAGCCCGGTGCAGCGCAGCGTAAACTCGGGCGGCCATGATCTCCACGACGGACCTCGACGTCCGCGCCGGCTCCACCCTCCTGATCGAGCAGGCCTCGTTGCGCGTGGGCAAGGGGGACCGGATCGGCCTGGTGGGGCGCAACGGCGCCGGCAAGACCACCCTGACCCGCATCCTGGCCCAGGAGACCCTTCCCGCGGGCGGTCAGGTGAACGTCAGCGGCACGGTCGGCTACTTGCCCCAGGACCCACGGTCCGGGGACCCTGCGGAGATCTCCCGGGACCGGATCCTGTCGGCGCGCGGACTGCACGCCGTGGTGCGCCGGATGCAGGAGTCCAGCCTGGGGATGGGCACCAACGACGAGGACGAGCGCGAACGGCTCATTGCCCGCTACGCCCGCGCCGAGGCGGAGTTCGAGGCACTCGGGGGATATGCGGTGGAATCGCAGGCGGCGGCCATCGCCGCGAGCGTCGGACTGCCCGACCGAATCCTCGATCAGCCCCTCGGCACGCTGTCCGGCGGCCAGCGGCGACGGGTGGAGCTCGCCCGGATCCTGTTCGGCGGCGCCGACGTACTACTGCTCGACGAGCCCACCAACCACCTCGACGCCGACTCGATTCGCTGGCTGCGCAAGTTCCTCTCCGGATACGAGGGCGGCTTCATCGTCATCAGCCACGACACCGAGTTGCTCGAGGACACCGTGAACAAGGTGTGGCACCTCGACGCGAACCGGCGTGAGATCGACGCGTATGCCATGGGCTGGAAGGCGTACCTCACCGCACGCGAAGCAGATGAGCGGCGGCGGCGACGGGAGCGGCGCAACGCCGAGCAGCAAGCCGAGGCGCTCCGCACGCAGGCCGAGCGCATGCGGGCCAAGGCAACCAAGGCGAAGGCGGCGCAGTCGATGCTCAAGAGAGCCGACCGGATTCTCGCCGCAAGTGACGAGGTGCGCCGCACAGACAAGGTCGCCGCCCTGCGATTCCCTGAGCCGAAGCCGTGCGGCAAGGTGCCCCTGATGGCGTCCGGGCTGTCCCGCTCGTACGGGTCACTCGAGGTCTTCACCGACGTCGACCTGGCCATCGATCGCGGTAGCCGCGTGGTCATTCTGGGCCTCAACGGGGCCGGGAAGACGACCCTGCTGCGGATTCTCGCCGGCGTCGATGCGGCCGATACCGGGAACGTCGAACCTGGGCATGGCGCGGTCATCGGCTACTACGCGCAGGAGCACGAGACGCTCGACCCCACCGCGACTGTGCTGGAGACCATGCGGTCGGCAGCGCCGCACCTTGATGACACCCGCCAGCGGACCGTCCTCGGCTCTTTCCTGTTCGAGGGAGATGCCGTCAGCAAGCCGACGGGAGTGCTCTCGGGCGGAGAGAAGACCCGACTCGCACTGGCCTGCCTCGTCGTCTCCGGAGCGAATGTGCTGCTGCTCGACGAGCCCACGAACAACCTCGACCCGGCCAGCCGCGAGGAAGTGCTCGGCGCGCTCGCCCGCTACGAGGGAGCCGTGGTGCTCGTGACGCACGATCCCGGAGCGGTCCTCGCCCTGTCGCCCGAACGGGTCCTGATCCTCCCCGATGGGAACGAGGACCTCTGGAATGAGGGCTACGCGGACTTGGTTGAACTGGCCTGACGGCCTGCCGCACTAGCGTTGCGACGGTGCCAACGCACCGGGCAGCGACTGATCGAAGGAGCATGCATGAGCGGGTACGGCGAGCAGGACTACGTCCGGATCGAGCGCGACGGGAACGTCGTGCGCGTCACGCTGTGCAACCCGGCTGCCCGAAACGCCCAGAGCCCGGCCACCTGGCGCCGGCTGGCCAGCGTGCCTGACCTGCTCGACGAGCAGGTCAGGGCGGTGGTCGTGGCCGGCGAGGGCAAGGGATTCTCGGCCGGACTGGACCGTCGGATGCTCACCCCGGAGGGAGTGCCGGGGGAGGAGTCGATCCTCACGCTGGCTGGGCAGGACGCGTCCCGCATGGAGCCGTTCATCGCGCAGGCCCAGGCCGCCTTCACGTGGTGGCGGACCGTGCCCCAGGTCACCATCGCATTGGTCCACGGCCATGCGATCGGGGCGGGCTTCCAACTGGCCCTCGCCTGCGACGTCATGGTCGTTGCCGACGATGCACTGCTGGCCATGCGGGAGACATCGCTCGGGCTGGTTCCCGACCTCGGCGGGACCCAGCCGCTGGCCGACCGGGTGGGCTACTCGCGGGCCTTCGAGATCTGCGCACGGGGCCGCTTCGTCCCGGCGGACGAGGCCGTGCGCATCGGCATTGCCATCGAGCAAGTCCCGGCGCCGCAGTGGGATGCGTGGTTGGCCGAGTTCCTCGACCCCATCGTTGCCGCCATGCCCAATGCCGTCGGCGAGCTTAAGGGCCTGCTCAACGGAGCGGCTGCCGCCGCCGACCAGCCGGCCCGCGAACGTGCCGCCCAGCTGCGACGGCTGGCGGAGCTGCGCACGCTGCTCGGCGGCTGACATGAGCATGGACGGCGGCTGGCAGATGTACCGGTCACTTACCCGTGACCGGTCCGTCGCGAAGAACAAGGTCAACGGCACCCTAGTTCGGCGCATCCTCGGCTACGCCCGCAACTACCGGGGCTACATCGCGGCCTTCCTCGTCACCCTCGTCCTCGCGTCGCTCCTGAGCGTGGCCCAGCCGCTCATGATCCCCAGGCTGGTCGACGACGGCATTAACCAGGGGAACAGCCAGGTCGTCACGGTCATGGCCCTGATCATCGCGCTGCTCGCGATCCTCGACGCCGGGGTGGGGCTCATCAGCCGTTGGTACTCCTCGCGAATTGGCGAGGGGCTCATTTACGACCTGCGCGCCGAGGTCTATGACCATGTGCAGCGGCAGTCGGTGGCGTTCTTCACGCGTGCGCAGACCGGCGCCCTGATCTCCCGGCTCAACAGCGACGTCATCGGGGCCCAGCAGGCCTTCACCTCCACGCTCGGCGGGGTGCTGGGGAACATGATCTCCCTCGTCATCGTGCTGACCACGATGTTCCTGCTGTCGTGGCAGGTCACCCTGGTCTCGCTGCTCCTCGTCCCGCTCTTCCTGCTGCCCGCGCGGTGGATGGGGCGCAGGCTGCAGTCGCTGACCCGCGAGTCGATGGGCCTCAATGCCGACATGAGCACCCAGATGAGCGAGCGGTTCAACGTCGCGGGCGCCTTGCTGGTGAAGCTCTTCGGCCGGCCCGAGGACGAGGCCGGCTCCTTCTCGGGCAAGGCCGCCCGGGTGCGGGACGTCGGTGTGCGGATGGCGATGGCCAACCGGTGGTTCTTCACGGCCCTCACCCTCGTTGCGGCCCTGGCGACGGCGATCGTCTATGGCCTCGGCGGCAACCTGGTCATCTCCGGAGTGCTGACCATCGGGACGCTCCTTGCGCTGGTCGGGCTGCTGGCCCAGCTCTACGGCCCGCTCACGGCGCTGTCCAACGTCCGCGTCGACGTCATGACCGCGCTCGTCAGCTTCGAGCGGGTCTTCGAGGTCCTCGACCTCCAGCCCATGGTGAAGGAGCGCTCCGACGCCGTCACCCTGCCCGGGGGGCCGCTGTCGGTCGAGTTCGACGACGTCACGTTCGGATACCCGACGGCAGCGCAGGTGTCCCTTGCCTCGCTCGAGTCGGTAGCGCGCGAGGAATCCGCTGCCAACGGCCAGGAGGTCCTGCGTGGGGTGACCTTCGCGGTGCCGGCGGGGACCATGACGGCGCTCGTCGGGCCGTCCGGCGCGGGCAAGACCACCACCACCGCGCTCCTCGCGCGCCTCTACGACGTGACGGGTGGAGCGGTCCGCATCGGCGGCGTCGACGTACGTGACGCAACGCTTGCCTCGCTGCGGGATGCGGTCGGCGTCGTCACGCAGGATGCCCACCTGTTCCACGACACCATCCGGGCGAACCTGCTGTATGCCCGGCCGGAGGCCACCGAGGCAGACCTGCTCGAGGCCTGCTCCTCGGCGCAGATCAGGGGGCTGATCGATTCACTTCCCGACGGGCTGGACACGGTGGTCGGGGATCGCGGGCACCGCTTGTCGGGCGGCGAGAAGCAGCGCATCGCCCTGGCCCGCCTGTTGCTCAAGAGCCCGCGTGTCATCATCCTTGACGAGGCGACCGCCCACCTCGACAGCGAGAGCGAGGCCGCGGTCGCGCGAGCCCTTGACAATGCCCTCGTTGGCCGCACGTCGGTCGTCATCGCGCACCGGCTCAGCACGATCCGGCGCGCCGACCAGATCCTGGTCATCGACCGCGGCGAGGTGGTCGAGCGCGGCCGCCACGACGAACTGCTCTCAGCGGGCGGCACCTACGCGGACTTGTACCGCACGCAATTCGCGGAGGACGGCCAGGTCACGGCTGGCGCGTGACGCCGCCGTCCACGCGTACGAGCGTGCCCGTGACGTAGGACGCCGCTGGGCTCAGCAGGAAGGCGGCCACCCGGCCGAACTCCGCGGGCTCGCCATAGCGGCCCAACGGGATGGCCGCCGCCGCACGTGCACGGGCCTTCGGGGCGTCACCCGTTGCGTCATCGAGCGACGCGATGCGGTCCGTGGCGATCCGGCCGGGCAGGAGTCCGTTGACCCGCACCCCGCGCGGCCCGACCTCGTCGGCAAGGTCCTTGACCAGCATCGCCAGCCCGGGGCGCAGCCCGTTGCTCGTCGACAGGCCGGTGAACACTTCCACGGCCGACGTGGACAGGACCCACGCGATCGCGCCGCCGTCGGTGCCGCTGACGAGCATGCCGTCGACGACACTGCGGGCAGCCCGAACTGATCCGAGGAACACCGACTCGAATGCGGCCCGCCATTGCTCGTCGGTCGTCGTCAGGACGGTGCCGGCCGGCGGTCCTCCGACACTGAGGAGGGCCCCGTCGACCCGTCCGAAGGTGGAGAGGGTGGCATCAACTGCCCTCTTGGCCGCGTCCGGCTCCGCGAGGTCGCCGACGAGGCCGGCGGCCGAATCCCCGAGTTCGGCAACAGCGGCCGACATCGTCGCGCCATCCCTGGCGATGAGCGTGACGCGGGCGCCTTCGGCGACGAGCACGCGCGCAGTGGCCAGGCCGAGGCCTCGGCTGCCGCCAGTGACGATGTACGCGCGATCGGCAAGGCCGAGGTCCATGGTGTTCTCCTAGCCTGGTGCGACGGATTCAGCCATCGCATCCTCTCGCGCCTCGCGGCGCAGGAACAGGAACCAGCCCCCGAAGGCGACGGCGGCAAAGATCAGCCACTGGATGGCGTAGGAGATGTTGCGTCCCTCGTCGACCGTGGGCAGCGGCACCGCGATCAGCTCCTCCTCCGGCGGCGTGGACTCGGCAAGCTGGAGGTACCCGGGGTAGGCCGGGCCCGTCGACGGAAGCGCCGACGGGGCAACCGCTCCGATCTGCCCGTCCGGGAGTCCGTCGTTCGCGCTCGCGGCGGCCTCCTCGAAGGCCCGCATGTAGCCAATGACCTCGACCCTGCCGGCCGGGGGCGCCGGCACCACCGGTGACGACAGGGCGTCGCCCGTGGCAGGCAGCCAGCCCCGGTTGACCCACAGGACCCGACCATCGGGCTGGCGCAGCGCAGCAAGAGCCCAGAAGCCGTTGCGTGCGTCGAGCGGGCGCTTGCGGGCGAGGACCTCGGTCCCGGCGACGTACTCCCCGGTCGCGGACACCTGCCGCCACACATCGGCGTCCGCCAGGACGCCCTCGTCAAGCTCAAGAGCCGTCATCGGGATCACTGTCGACGCCAGTGCTGCCTGGAACTCGATCCGGTCGGCACGCTTCTCCTCCGCGCGGTGCCATTGCCACAGGCTGAGCAGGCCGAAGGCCACGATCACCACGATGACAAGCCCCGTGAAGCCCAGCCATCGGGGCGTGCGCAGGAGGGAGAGCACGCCGTCAGCCTATGTCGCGGATGGCTGCCCCCCGCCAGCCGACTAGCGCTCGACGCCGGGCGGCACCGTGTCCCGCGGGGCCGGCCCGGGCAGGGCTGCCGCCGATGGGCTGCTGACCCCGAGGTCGCCGGGCTCGTCGTTCTCGCGACCGGCATTCGCCACGACAACGGCGAGGTAGGGCAGCACGACGGCGCCGGCGATGAGGAACCATCGCGGCCAGCCGGGGACGACGATGGCCGCCAGGACGCAGGCCGTGCGAATTCCCATGGACCACAGGTAGCGGCGGGTGCGCCCGGACTGCTCCTGGCTGAGTCCGCGCTGGGCACCCGTGATCGTGTAGACCTCGGTCGGGTCCGCCTTCGCCATGCCCCCACGGTAAGCCAAGATGTGGGGGTGCGCCCCTCCGGATCCTCCGGAGGGCATGAGGAGGACCCGTGGCCGACCGTACCTACGCCCTGACCGAGCTGGTGGGCACCTCCAAGGAGGGGGTCGACCAGGCCATCCGGAACGCCGTGGCCCGCGCCTCGAAGACGATCGACCACGTGGACTGGTTCGAGGTGCTGCAGGTACGCGGATACATCCGCAACGGCGAGGTCGACCACTTCCAGGTGACCGTGAAGGTGGGCTCGCGGCTCGAGGACGCGTAGCCGTGCCGCGGCACTCGTCCACGCTCAATCCCGGGACGGGTCGCTCCGTCGACCGTCTCATCAACTTCAGCGACGCCGTCGTCGCGGTGGCCGTCACGCTGCTGGCCCTTCCGCTGGTCGACATCCCGGGGCCGACCGGCGACCAGACTGCGTGGACGGTCGTGTCCGAGCACGCCAGCGAGATCTGGACATTCCTGTTCACGTTCTACGTCGTCGCGGTCATGTGGCTGGCCCACAACAGGATCCTCAACAGCATCGCCCGGTACGACGTCGCGATCTTCTGGATGAACACAACGTGGCTCGTGGCCATCGTCCTGCTGCCCTGGGTAAGCGCGATGTTCGGCGAATCGGAGAGCCGGTCAAGCGTGGGGGTCCTGTACTGGGGGACCATGGCCGCCATTTCGCTGCTCGGCACGGGCCTGGGTACCCACCTGCGACGGCACCCAGAACTGCTCTCGGACGAGGCCGTCGTGCTCTCGCCCGAGGATCAGCGCCGGGTGGCGCTGCGCGGGCCCGTGCTCGGCCTGTACTTCCTGCTCACGGCCGCCGTCTCGATCTTCGCCCCTGACGTCGCCAACTGGATGCCGCTCGGCATCATCCCCTTGAGCATCTGGCTGCGCCCGGCAGCCAACCCGGATCGTGAGGCGGACCCAGCATGAGCAACGAGACCACCCGGGCACGCATCGCCCTGGTGACCGGCGGCAACAGGGGCATCGGGCTGGCCACGGCGTTGCGCTTGCGCGAGTCAGGCCTCACCGTGATCGCCGCGACGCGCTCGGGCGAGGCGCCGGAGGGGCTGGAGGCCGTGCGTCTGGACGTGTCGTCGCCGGAATCCATAGACGCCGGCTTCGCGGACGTCGAGGCGCGCTTCGGCACGGTCGATGTCCTGGTGGCAAATGCCGGCATCACTCGCGACGGGCTGCTCATGCGGATGCCGGACGAGGACATCGACGTGGTGCTGCAGACCAATCTCGCCGGCAGCATCCGGCTGGCCCGGCGGGCGCTGCGCGGCATGCTGAAGGCCAGGTCGGGGCGCATCGTCTTCGTGTCGTCCGTCGTGTGGGCGGCGGGCTCGGCTGGGCAGGTGAACTATGCAGCGTCGAAGGCGGGCCTCGTCGGTGCGGCGCGGTCGCTGGCCCGGGAAGTGGGCTCACGCGGCATCACTGTCAACGTCGTCGCTCCCGGGTTCGTCGAGACGGACATGACCGCTGAGCTCGGCGAGGACCGCCGCGGCGAGATCCTCAAGGGGATCCCGCTCGGTCGATATGCTCAGCCGGCCGAGATCGCGCAGGTGGTCGATTTCCTCGCCTCGGCCGCCTATGTGACGGGCGCGGTCATCCCCGTCGATGGTGGGCTGGGGATGGGGCACTGACGGCGGCGACGACGAAGGACGGGTTCATGGGACTGCTCGACGGCAAGAGGATCCTGGTAACCGGGGTGCTGACGGACCAGTCCATCGCCTTCCACGTGGCCCGGCTGGCCCAGGAGCAAGGGGCCACGGTCATCCTGACGTCCTTCGGGCGCACGATGGGCCTGACAAGGCGCTCCTCCGGACGGCTGCCGGCCGAGGCGCCCATCGTCGAACTCGACGTGACCAACGAGGAGCACCTCGACGCCCTTGCCGATCACGTCCGCGAGCACGTGGACGGACTCGATGGTGTCCTGCACTCCATCGGCTTCGCGCCTGAGGCAGCCCTCGGCGGCAACTTCCTCAACACATCCTGGGCCGACGCCGGCACCGCGGTGCACGTCAGCGCCTACTCGCTCAAGGCCCTCGCCGTCGCCGCGAGCCCGCTGATGTCGGCGGGCGGGTCTGTCGTCGGGCTGGACTTCGACGCGACGGTTGCCTGGCCGAAGTACGACTGGATGGGGGTGGCCAAGGCGGCCTTCGAGAGCACCGCGCGGTACCTCGCCCGCGACCTCGGGCCGCGCGGGATCCGGGTGAACCTCGTGGCGGCCGGCCCGATCAGGACGATGGCGGCCAAGAGCATCCCCGGGTTCGACGACTTCGAGGCGGTCTGGTCCTCGCGGGCCCCCCTGGCATGGGATCTTGACGACCCGGTCCCGGCAGCGAAGGCGTGCGTGGCCCTGTTCTCCGACTGGTTCCCCGCGACGACCGGCGAGATCATCCACGTCGACGGCGGAGTGCACTCCCAGGGCGCCTGACCATGCCGGTGGAGCGACGCCTCGTGCTCATCCGGCACGCGAAGAGCGACTACCCGGCAGGCGTCCCTGACCACGACCGCCCGCTCAACTCCAGGGGGCGCCGTGATGCGCCGGGCATCGGGGACTGGCTGGCTGGCCACGTCAGCCTTGCGGACGTGCGCGGATGCTTGGTGCTGGTCTCGTCGGCCCTGCGGGCCCAGCAGACGTGGGCACTGGCGGCTGCGCGCCTCGGCCCCGACTGGTCGGTGCGCCGGACCCGTGACGAACCGCGGATCTACGAGGCCGGGCCGCGCACCCTCATCGACGTTGTCGCCAGCACGCCCGGCGACGTCGACTTGCTCGTCATGGTGGGCCACAACCCGGGCGTTTCCATGGTGGTCGATGCGCTCTGCGCATCGGCACCCCTGGTGGACGAAGCCACGGCCAAGTTCCCGACGAGCGGCATCGCCGTGATCGAGGGGATCGTCGACTGGGCTGACGTTCCCTCGCTTGCCGGCAAGCTCCGGCTCGCTGGCTACGCGGTGCCTCGGGGCTAGCGCGGCGCGGATGCCGGGCTGGGTGCCGGGACCGTCGAGGCGCTGAGGACACCGAGGCACATCTCATCCGTTGTCCCCTCGCCCCACGTCACGTACCTGGGCTTCACGCCGGCGAAGGCAGGCAGGAGCCGTCGCAGGGCGGTGTCCCATGTGCACGTGATGCGCAGCGCGTCCCCTGCTCCAAGGAGCACGGGCTGGGCCAGCCACGTCGCACCCTGCCGGTCGAAGTCGTACCGGGGTACGTCGAGCAACGTCTGCGCCCGAGGGGTGCCTGGGTTCGACTCGATGGTCATCGACGAACCCAGCAGGTGCATGTGAGGCGCCGCCGCGTAGACGATCATGTCCTCTGGGACTCCCCACACGCATGACTGCGTCTGGCCCGGACCGGGGTTGGGAGAGGTTGGCCGGCACACGCTTGCGAGTCCCGAGATGGTTTCCAGGGCGCCGTAGCCGAAGCGCTTGACGGTATCGGCGATCGAGGCGGAGCGGTCACACAGCCTCCCCTTCTCCCCGGGCAGGCACGGCAACTCAACGGGGGCGGCCAGCAGCCGGGTGTGCAAGGCCGTCATTGAGTGATCCGCGGGCCTGGTCCGCAGCTCCAGTCTTGTGCGGTCCGGTCCGCGCCCGGCGCGCAGGTTGTAGTGGACCTGCAGGATGACTCGGGAGCCGGCCGCCATCCGCACGCCGAGTCCGTCGGGGATGACGTGGTCACTGCCCCCCGGGGCCCAGGCCGCGAGCCATGGGGCCGCGGAGAAGGCGCTGCGAGCCGGCTTGGTCGTCACTTGCAGGCCGGGACCACCGAAGCAGGACCACCCCGCACCAGGTTCGGCCGCGTCCTTCTCCTGCGCGGCTGCGACGCGATCAGCATCGAGCTGGAACAAGATGATGTGGTGGACCACTGCCGCGTTGCCGGGCACGAAGCGGGTGCCCGTGAGCCAGGCATCGGCGTCAAGGCGCGGGTCGAGGATGAAGCAGCGGTAGTCGTCCCACGCCCCATTCTGCTTGGCCGGCGTGTACGCCCGCGCCATGCTGACCGGAAGGAGCGATTCGCCGTCGCGCAGGGGAGTCGGTTCCTGCGCAGCCTGCTCACGCACCCCGTGCGCCGCCATGTGATCGCTCCCGAAGCCGACTGCATTCGGAGCTAGCACCCATCCAATGGCCGCGATGCCGGCCGTCGCGGCGACGGCGCCGACTGCGCGGTGGCGACGTGCTGGATGCGCCGATCGGGCCATCGCGGAAGTATGCCAGCGTCACCTGCGAGTCGTGGCGGTGTCGAGGCCTTCCCGCGCGTCCGCGGACTCGATCTCCTCGCGGGTCACGCCGATGAGGAAGAGCACCGAGTCGAGGTAGGGGACATTCACGGCTGTGTCCGCCGCGGCTCGCGCGGCGGCCTTGGCATTGAACGCGATCCCGAGCCCGGCAGCAGCCAGCATGTCGACGTCGTTGGCGCCGTCCCCGATCGCGATCGTGCGGCGCAGCGGGATCGCGTACTGGCGGGCGAAGTGCTCGAGGGCCGCCTTCTTCCCCAGTCGGTCCACGACCGGCCCGATCACCTGGCCGGTGAGCACCCCGTCGACGATCTCCAGTCGATTGGCACGCACGTCGCTCACCCCCAGCTCGTGCGCGATCGGCGTGATCACCTCGGTGAACCCGCCGGACACCAGGGCCACCCGGTAGCCCAGTCGGTTCAGGGTGCGGCACAGCGTGCGCGCACCGGGGGTGAGGGTGATCCGGTCCCGTACCCGGTCGAGGGCGCCGGCCGGCAGGCCCTCGAGCAGCGCGGCGCGGGCCCGCAGAGACGCCTCGAAGTCGAGCTCGCCCGCCATGGCGCGAGCCGTGAGGGCAGCGACCTCGGGCATCACGCCGGCCTCATCGGCGAGCAGGTCGATGACCTCGTCCTGGATGAACGTCGAGTCGACATCCATGACGACGAGGTACTGGCCACGGCGATCCAGGCCGGCCTCCTGCACCGCGATGTCGGCTCCCTGCGCCGCCGCCGTCGCGGCGAGCGGCCTGCGGAGCTCCTCAACCGACACCCCCGACCCCTCCAGGACGACGGCCGTGACCGGATAGGAGGCAACGCGTCGGATCCGGTCGATGTTGCCGCCCCGGTCAGCGATCTCGCGGGCCACGGCTGCGACCGCCGCGGGCACGAGGGGGGAGCCCATCATCGTGACATGGATGCGGTTGCGCCGGCGCTCGTCATCCTCGGCCGCCCCCGGGACGGTATCGACGTCCATGTCGAGGTCCGCCGCGACTCGCCGGGCGGCCGCGCGGGTGGCTGCCATGACGCCGTCGTCCCCGGTGACGTCGATGAGAACGGCGAGGACGAGGCGCCCACGGACGACCAGTTGCTCGACGTCGAGGACGGTCACGGGATGCTCGGCCAGGGTCTCGAACAGGCGGCGGGTCACGCCCGGTCGATCGTTACCCGACAGGGTGATGAGCAGCGTCCGGCGGTTCTCTTCCATGTCGGCCCAACGGTAGTGCTCGGCCACCCTGGGCACCGCCTAGGGTGTGCGGGTGACCAGCGTCATCGAGATGCGGGATGTCTTCGTGCGCAGGGACGGCCGAGACATCCTGGCGGACATCTCGCTCACGGTGCGCGAGGGTGAGCGCTGGGTCGTACTCGGACCGAACGGGGCCGGGAAGACCACCCTGATGCTCATCGCCGCGGCGCGGCTCTTCCCGACATCTGGTGACGTCGAACTTCTCGACGAGGTGCTCGGGGCCGTAGAGGTGGCGGAACTGCGCACCCGGATCGGCTGGGCCAGCACCCTGCACGGGATGGAGTTCCCGCCCGAGGAGTCGGTGCGGGACGTGGTCATGTCGGGGGCGCATGCGGTCACCGGGCGATGGCGCGAGGAATACGACGAGGCCGACGCCGCGCGAGCAGTGGGCCTGCTGGCCGCTTGGGGACTCAGCGACCTGATCGACCGCAAATTCGGCACGCTGTCAGAAGGAGAGCGCAAGCGGGCGCTGATCGCCCGGTCGCTGATGGCCAACCCCGAACTCCTCCTCCTCGACGAGCCGGGTGCGGGCCTGGACCTTGGTGGCAGGGAGGACCTCGTGCAGCGACTGGCGCGGCTGGCGGGCGATCCGCTCGCGCCGACCCAAGTCCTCGTTACCCATCACGTCGAGGAGATCCCGGAGGGGTTCACGCATGCGCTGCTCCTGCGCGGCGGACGGGCCGTGGCCGCAGGCCCCCTCGGCGAGGTGCTCACCGGACCCTGGCTCAACGAGGCATTCGGCCTACGGCTGACCGTCCAGCACGATGCTGGTCGATGGCATGCCCGTCGATCGCGCAGCTGACCCGTGGAGGCGTCGACCTGGGCCTTGCTGGCCCTGGCGGGGTTCGCCGGGGGCTTCATCAACGCGGCCGTCGGATCGGGCACCCTGATCACCTATCCGGCGCTGCTCGCCGCGGGACTGCCACCCGTCACGGCCAATGGCACCAACACAACGGGCCTGTCGCCCGGATCATTCGCCAGTGCGTGGGCCTACCGAGCCGAGCTCCGCGACCGGATGTCACGGCTGCGCTGGCCCATCGCCGCGACGATCATCGGCGCAGCCTTCGGGGCCGGGCTCGTGGTCGCGTTGCCCAGCCGGGTCTTCGTCGCCGCCGTGCCGTGGCTGGTCGGCATGGCCACCGTGCTCGTGGCGATCCAGCCGATTCTGTCGCGTTGGGTGGTTCGGCACAGGGGGGCCGAGGGCACCGTCTGGCCGTGGACCGGGGCCGTCGGCATCTACGGCGGCTACTTCGGTGCGGCGCAGGGGGTCATGCTGATGGCTGTCCTCGGCCTGGTCTACGACCCGGACACCCAGCGGGCCAACGCCGCCAAGAACATCCTGGCGGCGAGCGCGAACCTGACGGCCGCGGTCGTGTTCGCGGCGAGCGGCGCCGTCGCGTGGGTGGCGGCGCTGGCGGTCGCCGCCGGCTCCGTTCCCGGAGGCTACGTCGGTGGTCGCGTGGCGAGGCTGCTGCCGAACGCCGTGCTGCGGGCCCTGGTCGTGCTCGTGGGAATCGGTGCCACGCTGTACCTCGTGCTCGGTCGGTGACCGGCACCGGGTCGATAGCGTTGCAGGTGCATCGGAAGGGGAGAGCGTAGTGATCAAGCGGCTGCTGGTCGGCCTGCTCGGCTTGCTATGCCTCCTGGGCGGCGGAGCCCTCGCGACGGCTGCCCTCTGGGGCAACGAGGTCTTCGATGAGGACGGCGTGATGCGTTTCGACGCCGGGACCATCACCCCGGGCGCGGACTCGCTGGCGACCATCGTGGACATCGATCGCTTCGGCGCCGACATCCCCTATGTCGAGCGCTACGGCACGACGCACTTGAGCGTGACGACCGTCGAGCGTGGCGACCCGACCGCCCTCGTCTTCATCGGGGCCGCGGCCACGGCTGACGTCGACGAGTTCCTGCGCGGCAGCCCGTACTCGGTCGCGCTGCGCGATGGCGACGACTGGTCGGTGCGTGACGTCCCGGGTGTCACGGTTCCGGGGCTGCCGCAGGAGCAGGACTTCTGGCTGGCCCAGATGGTGGGGCCCACGGCCGCCATCCCGGTGCCGCTCGAGCGTCCGCTGACGATCGTGCTCATGCACCCTTCCGGGCTGCCAACCGGGCCTCTGGTGCTGTCGATCGATTTCGTGGTCCCGCAGGCGCCTGACTGGATCCGTGGGGCCACGATCGGCGCGATTGTCCTGGTCTTGCTGGGGATCGGGCTGCTCGTCCTCGCCCTCCGGATGCGCTCCCGCCGTGGACGGCACGTCGACCCCGAGCCGGTCGCGGGGGCCGAGCCGGTCGCGGGGGCCGAGCCGGTCGCGGAGGCCGAGCCGGTCGCGGAGGCCGAGCCGGTCGCGGAGGCCGAGCCGGTCGCGGAGGCCGAGCCGGT
>JAUSNB010000018.1 GCA_030645615.1 Actinomycetota bacterium
CTGATCACGCCCATCACCGCGTCACGCTTCTGCGCCGCGGTGAACGTCGACTTCCGTCCCATCTGCATGTCCTCCAACTCGGATCATGCAGCCTGCAAGCCCCCGAAAGGGACTGTCAACTCACATCAGGGGGTCGCACCGCGTCTACCGCTCGTCTACCGCCTGCCTCCAATAGCATCGGGGCGGCCACCCGTTGGCTATCGGCCGTAGCAGCCGCTGGCCTCAAGTGTGGCCTGAGCATCGTTGTAGTACCCCTCCGCGGCCTCGCCGCCCACATGGCGCGACGCTCGTTGTACTCCGCAATTCGCCGCTGCCACGACTCAAAGCCGTCGACGACGCGAATCCAATGGGTGCCCTCACCGGCCCTAGGCAGGCGTCCGATCGGAGCGTGACTGTGCGTGGCTTTGCCGCTTGTTGGCGTACATCGTCTGATCACCTCGTGAGATCAAGTCCTCGAGCTCTTCACCGGCCGCCAGCTCGACCACTCCAACTGACACAGCCCCGCCCGCTGACTTCGAGAGGCTCAGGTTGATTCCGGCGAAGCGCTCCACCGCGCCGGCCAGGGTGACACCCAACTGCCCGCAGATGAACTCATCGCCCCCGAAGCGAACAACGACGTCGTAGTCGCGAACGACGCCGCGGATCGCGTCAGCAACGTCGACGAGAAGTGTGTCGCCGGCCTGATGCCCGCGACCGTCGTTGACCTCCTTCAGCCCATCGACGTCGACGAACGCCAGAACGAATGTCTCACCAGTCCGCCTGGCCTGGACGATCTCCCTCTCCAGCTCCTGGACCCCGGCCCCGCGAACGTAGGCACCCGTAAGCTCGTCGAAGACCAACGACGACACGCGCTCTGCAGCAAGCTCTCGATCGACGCCCGCAGCCTCTCGATCATCGGCGGCGTGCTTCCGATCCCCCTGAGCACCGAGCCGGTCCCGCTTGGCTCCGGCCCGGTCCGATGCTGCCTCCACGTCGACGCGACCGTCCCGGTCGTCTCTCGCTGCGGCACGCTCGTCCCGGGCGGCGGATCGGAGGTCCCTGGCCTCGGCCGACTCGTCGTGCGAGTCGGCCGTGCGGTCCCGGTCGATCGCGGTCTGGTCCCCGTCCAATAGTCCCGAGTCATCGGCGGAACTGGCGGGAGGACCGCTGGCTGCTCCGTCAGGAGGGATACTCATCGGGCGATCCTGTCACCGGACCCCAGACCCGTCCACCCACGATGCGGCGTGGCTACGGTGTCGCCCGGAGGTGGGGCCATGGCTCGCGACATCATCGACGACCGGCTCATCGGGGCCCTGCACCTGCGCTCACTGACCCGCCAGGGCCTCGAGCACGACCCCGTGCGCGAGCACCTTGCCGTGCAGGCTGGCACGATCGACGCACTCCTCGCCGCCAACTACGTCGGCGATGCCACGATCGGGGATGTCCTGCGCATGGGCGACCTCGGCATCGGCACCGTGCAGCGACTCGGCGGGGAGCTCGTGATCCTCGACGGCGCGGCGTGGCTGGCGGCGGCGGACGGGCACGTGCATCCAGTCGATGACGACACGCTCACCCCATTCGCTGTGGCATGCCGATTCACGCCGGACGTGCTCCACGAGCAGCCCTCCCCCTTGGATTACCCGGGCATCCTGGCCACGCTGGATGCCATGGCGCCCTCAGCCGCCACGGTTGTCGGCATCCGTCTGGACGGACGCTTCCGCGACTTGCGCCTGCGCAGCGTGCGGGAGCAGGCACCGCCGTTCGTCCCGCTCACCGAGGTGGTCGCCCACCAGACCGAGTGGACGGTGGCGGCTGCCACCGGCACGCTGGTCGGCTTCCGCTTCCCCGACGGGACGTCCGGGGTCGAGGTGCCGGGATACCACCTGCACTTCCTGTCGGAGGACCGCAGCGCCGGCGGTCACGTGCTGTCGGCCGAGCTAACGGACGGCACATTCGCCATGACGGTATGCGACGAACTTCACGTCGAACTGCCCGCCGGCGTGGCACTCGGGACCCCCGGTGCCACGGACAGGGCGACCATCGCCTCCGTCGAGGGCCAGCACGCCTTGGACTGACCGCTCGTCGAAACCAGCAGGTGGGGTCAATCCCGGGGTCAGGGAGCGACGCCAGGTGCTGGTCTCGCGGCCCGGCGGCCACGGTCTCATGCCAGCCGTTACCCTGCCGGGACACGCGACGAGGGGACGGATCGGCATGAGCGAGGAAGCATCCTCGTACGACGCGGCGCTTGCCCGCGGCCGGGGGATGTACGCCGGTACGCGTATCGGCCGGCCCGGTCACGGCGGCGGCTACTGGCTGCTGTGGGCGGGCGCGCAGTTCCTCCGGCTGAGGTGGGCGATCTCGATGACCCGGGCCGACCGGGTGCAGCCCGGGCCGGCGATCCTCGTGGGCAACCACCTCGCCTTCATGGACCCGGTGATGGTCGGGTTGGCGAACCGGTGGCGGCTGTACTACTTCACCAAGTCCGAGGCCTTCGAGGGTCGCGGGGGGATCTTCTTCCGGCTGGCCGGGCAGATCCCGCTGCGCCGCGGTGACGAGGTCGCGACCAACTGGGCGTTGGAGATGTCCTCGCATGTGCTCGCCGAGGGCCGCAAGCTGGCCCTGTACCCCGAGGCAACGCGATCGCCCGACGGCGCCTCCCTCCACCGCCTCTACCGGCGGGTCCTGGTGCCCGTGCTCCGCGCGAACCCGGGCATCCCCGTCCACGCGGTGTCCATCAGCTACCCCGGCACCCGCCGCGGCCGCAAGCGCGTGGACCTGCGCTTCTCCCCCGCCCTGCCGCTGGACCTCGACGCCATGAACGCCACCGAGCTCACCGATGCCGTGCGCGATGCCATCCTCAGCCTTGGCGGGATGCCGTACGTCGATCGCTACGGCCTGACCGTGAAGAAGAGCGACCCGCACGGACCCGACGCCCCGTAAGGCGCCCGGGCCTACGCCCAGCCGCCGAGGACCGCGACCGAGCGGATCAGCGCCGCGACGCACACCACGATGATCGCCGACTTCCCGACCCGCTGCGTGACCGACTCGTCGAACCGCGCGCGAAGCAGTTCGCCGGCAACCGAGCCCACGACGAGCGCGACCAGCCAGGCCGCCAACCAGCCCACTGACGGGAAGGAGACACCTAGCAGGGGAAGGCTGACGACGCTCAGCAGCGCGAACACCACCTGCAGGGTGCGCAGGTACTCCCCGAACGGGAGGCCGCGAGTCACGAGATACGCAGCGATCGGCGGGCCGCCCACCCCGGCGACCGTGTTCACCAGCCCGCCCCACACCGCCGAGATCACGCCGGCAACCGCTCCGCGGAAGCGGTCAGCCAGCAGCAGCCACGCGACGGAGCCGCACGCCGAAGCGGCGACGATGACGGGGAACACGGCCGGACCGGTGGTCCGCAGCACGATCCAGCCGAGCAGTACCCCCGCGGCCAGCCCAGGCACCATGCGGGCGACGACGCGCCAGGCAATGGCGGCGTCGGTCCGTGCGACCAGCCACCCGTTCTGCACGATCGACAGCGCATTGACGAGGCCGATGCCGCTCGTCCCGGGCACCACCTGGCTCACGACCGGAGCAGCCACCAGGGCGAAGCCGAGTCCGGTGAGGCCCTGCACGAACGCTCCTGCGGCAACGGCGACGGTGACGAGGGCCCATTCGGTCTGCATGGGCCCCCCTCGCGCCGATAGCGTCCGACCGTGACCGACGAGCGCCTCGGGCGCCGAACCTATCTCGGCTACGCGCTGGGTTCCGTGGGCACGGCCGGCTTCGCGACGGTGCCCGGACTGCTGCTGGCGTACTACCTGACCAACAGCCTCGGGGTAGCCGCGGCATTGGCGGCCGTCGTGGTGCTCGTGCCCAAGCTGTGGGACGTGGCGTTCCTGCCGCTCGTCGGCACCCTGAGCGACCGATCCGCTCAACGGCTGCGCTCGCGCAGGCCGTTCCTGCTCGCGGGCGGCCTCGCCCTGCCCGTCGTGTTCGTCCTGATGTTCGCAACGCCGACCAGCCTTGGCGAATGGGCGGCGGCGGCCTGGGTGCTGGTCTTCTTCCTGCTCGCCGCGTCGGCGTTCGCCCTCTTCCAGGTTCCCTACATCGCCATGCCGGCGGAGATCACCGAGGATGCCGAAGAGCGCACGACGATGATGTCGTGGCGGGTCGCCTTCCTCGCCCTCGGGATCCTGCTGTTCGGTGTCGGAGCACCTGCGCTGCGAGATGCCGGGAACGGCGGCGCAGGTGGCTACCTCATCATGTCCGTAGGCGTGGCGTCGTTGATCGCCTTGGGCATGCTCGGGTGCTGGTGGGCGCTGCGGCGGACGCGACCTGTGCCGGTCGACACCTCCGGGCATGGCGGGCACTCCCTGCGCGAGCAGTTCGCGGTGGCCTGGCGCACCCGCTCCTTCCGGATCCTGCTCGGGGCCTTCGTCATCCAGGCCCTGGCGACGGGCGCGATGCTCGCTGCCGCGCAGTACTTCGCGACCTACGTCCTGGGGCAGGAGGGCCTCAGCGACGTCCTCTTCGCCGCGCTCATCGTGCCGGCGCTCATCGTCATGCCCGGCTGGGCGTGGGTCGGTCACCGCTGGGGCAAGCGCGCCGGCTACACCGCGTCGTCGTTGGCCTTCCTGGCCGGGGCGCTGGCCCTGCTCACCGCGCGGGCGCTGCCCAACGGCGCCATCCTCGCGATCGTCGGGCTCTGTGGCATCGGATACGCGGGCATGCAGATGTTCCCACTGGCGATGCTCCCCGATGCCATCGCCGCCGACGCCCTGGCAAGCGGCCGGCAGCGGGCCGGGGCCTTCACCGGCGTCTGGACGGCCGGCGAGACGATCGGCTTCGCCGTCGGCCCTGCCCTCGTGCTGCTCATGCTTGCCCTCACCGGCTTCGTGTCGTCGACGGGCGAGCCCGCGGCGCAGCCTGAACTGGCCGAGACCGGCGTTCTCCTCGCCTTCACGGTCCTGCCGGCCGCGCTCGTGGCGCTGAGCCTGCCGCTGATCCGCTCCTACCGGCTTGAGCCGGTGGCGGTGGCCACCTCGACGGAAGGAGCGCCATGACGCAGCCACGCGATGGCCGGCCGGCCGATGCCGTACTGGCCGATCTCGAGGCGATGCGGACCGACGATGCCCCAGTGCGCGGCGGTCGAGTCCTTGCCTACGTCTACGACGCTGGCGTCCCGGGGCTGCCCGAGGCTGGCCGGGCCGCCCTCGCGTCGTTCGGCGAGGTCAACGCACTGGACCCGACCGTCTTCCCGAGCGTCGGCCGCATCGAGAACGGTCTGGTCGGCTGGGCACTCGACCTCCTGAACGGGCCGGCTGGGTCATGCGGACTGGTGACGAGCGGTGGGACGGAGTCGTGCGTGCTCGCCGTCCTGGCCGCGCGCGAGTCCTGGCGCCGGGCTGGCGGGGCCGGCCAGCCCGTCGTGCTCATGCCGGTGACGGGACACGCGGCGTTCGCCAAGGCCGCCCACCTCCTAGGCATGCGCCTGCGCACGCTGCCGGTCGACGCGGCGTCCATGCGCGTACGGGTAGCCGATGTCGGCGCCGCCCTGGCCGAAGAGGGCGCGGCTGTAGCGCTGGTCGTCGTGTCTGCGCCGTCGTACGCCCACGGGGTCGTCGACCCGGTGGGCGAAGTCGCGTCCCTCGCCGCCGCCCGGGGGATCCCGTGCCATGTCGACGCATGCATCGGAGGACTGGTGCTGCCCTACCTGCGCCGGCTCGGCCGCGACCTGCCTGCATTCGACTTGTCCGTCCCTGGCGTTCGCTCACTGTCCGCCGATCTCCACAAGTACGGCTACTCCCCCAAGGGCGCATCGTTGTTGCTGTTCAGCGATGCCCGCTATCGAGAGGGAGCCTTCTTCGCATACTCCGCATGGCCGGGCTACCCCGTCGTAAACACGACGCTGCAGAGCACCAAGTCGGCCGGCCCGATGGCTGCGGCGTGGACGGTCGCGCATGTGCTCGGCGACGACGGCATGCTGGCGGCGAACCGCCGGGCCATCGACGCGACCGACCGCATCGTCGCGGCAGTCAATGCCATCCCGGGCCTTCGCGTGGTCGGACTGCCGGACAGCACCCTCGTGGCGATCGCCGCCGATGGCGATGAGGGGTCCGGCGGTGTCGATCCCTACGTCCTCGCCGACCGAATGCGTGCCCGCCACTGGTTCATCCAGCCGCAACCCGCGTGCGGGGACCTCCCGCGGACGGTGCACCTCACCGTGCAGCCGGCTTCGCTCGCCACGGTAGACGAGTTCGTGGCGGACCTGGCCGAGGCGGCCGCCGCGTGCGCCGGCCAGCCGTGGGCGACGGTCGACGCCGGGCTGATGGCGGCGCTCGCGGATCTCGATGCCGCGACCCTGGACGCCGAGACCGTCGCCGGGCTGCTGGCGCTGGCCGGACTGGTCGGCGACGGCCCGCCAGGCCTGCCGGCGGAGTCCGCCAGTGTGCAGGCGCTGATCGAAGCTACCCCGCCAGACGTCCGGGACCGGCTGCTTGTGGGATTCTTCTCCCTTCTGTTCACCGCCGACCGCTGACCGAGGGGGCACACCATCAGACGCAACGTGCGCGCCGTGGCGACTCTGGCGGCCATGCTGGTGCCCGTGGCCCTCGTGGGCGCATGGTCCCCCGCTGCGCCCCGGCCGTCCGACCGACTGACGATCAGCCAGATCGCGCCGGCACTCCTAGCCCCCGGCGCCGCGGCTGCGGCCGTCGGCTACAGCGGCATGCTCGCGGTCGAGACAGAGACCCCTGCCTGCGGCATGGCTCGAGGGCGCACCTTCTGCACCCAGACCTACGTCGCCGACGTCTTCGGCGTGCACCCTGCCGCTGTCGGTGCCTGGTCCTCTCGGACACCGGCCAAGGCCAAGGCGTTCTTGTCGCTTGCGGCGAACGACCCGTCCAACTCGCTGTCCAAGGTGGTGACGTTCACCGGGACGGAACTGGTCATGGAGACGCTCGAGTCGTCGTCACACTCCGGTTCGGACATCGTCACGACGTGGCGGGTCGTCGGCAACAACGTGGTCGCGGGCACATGCGCCCGAACGGCGTCCTCCGCCAACCGCGCCGCCCTGATCAGCTGCGCTCGCGTCCTGGCCAAGGCGCAGGCGCTGCGCTTCTAGCCAGCACGGGCCATGCCGCCTACGCTGTCCGGCACGGGGCCAGCCGGAGGAGCGTCGATGCGCCGCATCCATGGGATCCTCGCCAGTGCCACCGCACTGGCGCTCGCAACCGGATTGCTCGCGTCGGCGCCCGCGCACGCGATCGTGGCCCCCGAAGCGCCTTCGACCGTTCCCTGGAAGTGGCCCATCACCGTCGACGCGTCCGTGCCTGCCGGAGGGAGCGCTTGGGTCGGGTCGCCGACGCTGCCGACGGCCGCACAGCGGGTCGACGTCATCGTCAGCCTCGCGGGCGGACCCGACATGGCCGGCGCCATGTTCACGGCCCTGGGCGGGCTGAGCAACAAGGACATGCTGCTTTTCTGCGCCGCCCTGGGCACGCCGGTGGTGGTGATCGGCGCCAATCCCTCGGGCGCCTATGACGATCCCGACCTTGCGCACCTTGCGGCCGCCGTCGTGCGGCCCGTCATGCAGGCCTGCTTCGCGATGGTCCAGGTCCTCGTCTCGAGGTCGAAGTCGAAGACCGGGGCGGACCGCGAGATGCGGGCCAAGTGCCCGCTCGCCACGGTGGCGATCCCGGTGATCACGACGCAAGGTGCGGATGGTCCCCTCGTCCAGTTCAACGGGACGCCGACCAGGCCCCGAAAGCCACCACTCAAGGTCACCTGCCGGATGTCCGGCGACGACATGAAGATCAGGGTCAAGACCCGTTCGAAGAGGAAGACGCTCGCCGCGATCGTCGGGGACAGGCTGACCATCGGGTTCCAGAGCCTGCCCGGCGCTACGTCGGACGCTGCAGTGCAGCTGACCTTCGGCGTACCCCGCTAGGAGTCACCACTCCAAACGGATCGTCCCCTTCGATGTGGCACCGCTCATCGTCAAGGTAGGCAGCACGAGGACCCGGTACCTTTCCGTCGCCTCCGTGCACTCGCCGTCGACGCACATCGTGAGCAGGCGCAGCCGAACCGTGCCCGCGGAGTCCGTGCGGCCCGTGTCGATGCGCGACCAGCCAGGACCGCCCATCCCCCACAGGCCAAGTCGCACCATGCGCCCGGCCTGGGCCGGCCGCACCCGGGCGGTCACCTAGGCGCTCACGTTCCAGCTCAGTGCCTCGGTGGGCCAGTCGACGTGGACGGTCGTGACCGTCGTGCGCTGTTCGGCCCGCTCTGCCGGGGCTGCCGGCGCCGGGCCTGCTGTCAACGACACGGCCAGCGCCGTCCATCCGATCAGCGCGATCACGCGATTCGACCGCATGGCGGCCACCTCCCGACTAGGAGCGGTGGGGGCGGTCACCCGCCCCCACCAGCCGGCCTCAGGTCTGCGAGGTCGATTCCTGCATGTTGGCGTGGGCGTCGGCGACGCCGGCGAAGTCCACCAGCGCCTGGGAGATCGCCTTGAGCTGCGGGGTGTAGGTCCCACTCCAGTCGTTGTCGAAATTGGTGCGGTCCGCGCCGAGCCAGGGGGTGCTGCTGAGCATCGACGTCAGGGTTGCCGTCATCGTGTCGATGTCGGCGGCGCTGGTGCGCAACTGTGCTGCCAGTTGCCGTACGGCAGCGATGTCCATGCCATGGGTGATGGCCATGCTGTTCATCTCCTTCGGTTGTGGGTTGGATGGTGATGTCTAGGGGACGGCCACCTGCACGCGGGTGACCCGGCCGCCGACGACCCGTAGGCCCCGTCCCTCGGGGAACTCGGCGCGGGTCACGCGCGGGAACGACGTGCGAAACACGCTGTCGCCGTCAAGCAGGTCAGGCTGGAGCGCCATGCCGCAGCGCGGACCCTTCACTGCCTGCAGCAATGGCCAGGAGCCGCTAAGGGAACTGGTCTCCCCTTCGGCGATGACGAGCTGGTCGTGCGTGCGGCAGGCCTTGATCAAGCGCTGCAGCGGCAGGTCCGCAGGGCTGCTCAGGAAGTCGCTGATGCCCTCGATGACCACGACGAGCGACGTGGGCTCGATCGGTTCGGCGATGGCCTTCTCCAGCAGCGTCCCCGCCAGCTCGGCCGCCTCGTCTTCGGTGCCAGCGGCGAAGTCCCAGTCCACGGACGAAAGCAACGAAGAGGCCCTGCTGCCGAAGAAGGCGAGCGCGGCCTGCGGCCGGGCACGTCGTAGGGAGGCCACAATGCTGCGCAGCGTTGTCGTCCGACCACTGCGGGGCGGGCCACACACCAGGAATACCCCGGCGTCCGGGAAGCCGGTAGGCGCGAGCGTGTCATCGGCAAGGCCCAGCACGGGGAGGCCGTCCGCCTCTGCCGGGAGGTCGACCAGGGCCACCTCGTCGGGCAGTCGCATGATCTCCGGAGCTTCGGGGACTCCGGTTGCGCGCAACGACTCCGCCAGCAGCGCCAGGGCGGCGGCCTGCCCGGGTGCACTGGGATCGTCGCCAAGGACGGCGACCTGGACCTCCAGGCCGCCCATGACGCCGCGGCCGGGAGGCGTGTCGGCGAGGAGCATGTCCTTGGGCACCCCGAGCATGAGCAGGTCAGTCTCGCTCGCCATGCGAAGCACGAGCCTGGCCTGCAGGGATGAGGCAAGAGCCACCGGGACCGCCCCGGGCCGGTCGGCCGACACGACGACGTGCACCCCCACCGGACGGCCCTCCGCCGCCAGTGACATGGCCTGGTCGAAGAGCTTCGCCTGATGACCGAGTTCATAGGCGTGCCGGAAGGCGTCCATCCCGTCGATGAGGATGAGGACGCGCGGCTCGTCCGGCCGGTTCGCCACCAGCCGGTACTCGGCGATCGTGCCGGCATGGGCAGCCCCGTACCGCTGGGCGCGCTCGCTGATCATGGCGCGAACGGTCCAGATGAGGCGCGCGATGCGCTCGCCGTCGTCGCCGGCGACGATGCTGCCCACGTGGGGCAGAACCTCGAGCGGAGCCAGCCCGCGCGAACCGAAGTCCAGCCCGTACACGATGCACGGCCCGCCCACGCCGGGCAGGCCGGCGCTCACGGCCAAGGCACGGAGGAAGCCGCTCTTGCCCGCGCCACTCGCGCCGAATACGACCATCGAGCCGTCGCGGTCCGGATGGAAGGCAACGGGTGACTGGTCCTGGGCCTCGGGATCGTCGCGCACCCCGAAGACCACGGCGTTACCTCTCGCCCCCTCTGCCAGGGCGTGGAGGTCGTATACCTCACCCAGGCTCGGCAGCCACGGCTTCCGGGGCTCGGGTAGCGCGGCCTGCACGTGCGCCGCACCGATGGTGTCCACGAGGCGTTGAACATCCTTGCGTCCATCACCGTCGACCGGGACGGCGACCGTAGGAGCCTCCGGTATCGGCCAGTCCTCACCAGGCGCGAACTGCAAGGGCGAGACGAGGATCGCAGGGCTGCTGGTGACCCGACTGGTGAATCCGCCCACATAGGCGGACTGGAACGTGGTCAGCCGGCTCGATCCGGCGGCGAACACTGCACGGCCGGGGATGGAGGGGTCGAAGGATCCGGCGCATGGATCGCCAACGATGTCCTGGCTGTCCGCCTCGTCGGCTACGCGTAGGGCAATGCGCAGGTTCGTGTTGGCGCGCAAGTTGTCCTTGATCACGCCCGCAGGGCGTTGCGTCGCCAGCACCAGGTGCAGGCCGAGGGACCGTCCGCGCTGCGCGACATTCACGACTCCGTCGACGAACTGGGGAACCTCCTGCACGAGGGCGGCGAACTCGTCGACCACGATCACAAGGCTCGGTGGAGTGCTGGGGTCGCCCGCCTTCTCCATCTCCGCGATGTCCTTGTAGCCGCCACGGTTGAGGACGTGCTCCCGGTAGCGAAGCTCGGCGTTCAACGAGATCAGAGCACGCCGCACCATGGAAGCACTGAGGTCCGTGACCAGCCCGACGGTGTGCGGAAGGCGCACGCAGTCGGAGAAGGCGGACCCGCCCTTGTAGTCGACGAGCAGAAAGGTGACCTGGCGCGGGCTGTGGGCAGCAGCCATGCCCAGCACCCATGACTGCAGGAACTCGCTCTTGCCCGAGCCCGTGGTCCCGCCCACCAGGGCATGCGGGCCCTGTGTCCGCAGGTCCAACTGCAGTGGTCCGGACGACGTGACCCCGACAAGTCCGCGCAGGTTGACCTTCGTCCGCTTGCGCCCCGGATCATCGACAGCTTGCTCCAAGGAGCCGCTCTCCCGCCACCGATCAATGACGTCGTCGGGCGTGTCCGCGAGCCCGATTCCGGCGATATCGAGGAAGGACACACTGGCCGGAAGCCCGTGGAGCTGCTCGTCGGACTGGGCGTCGTCGATAACGGGTGCCAGGTGCAGGGCTGCCGACGTTGCCTCCTCGATGCCGACCTCCTCCACCGTGATGGGCAGGGACTCGCCGGTGGCAATGTCGCCGAAGGTCGCCCCCGTAGGGCTGCGGGTCAGGTAGGCCTGGCACGCGGCTGGCAGGTCACGCCGCCGGGCAGCAACCCAGATCACGTGCACACCCACACCTGGTCCCTGAGTGGCAATGGACACGAGCGTCGGCATCGGGACGGGTGCGTCGTGCCCAACGATGACGAGTAGCCGGGGCGCAGGGTCGTCGCCGTCGAGGTCGACCTCGGTCTCCTGTCGCTCGCGGATGACCCGCTCGATCGCGGTGGCGAGCGTGACTCCCGGGCCGCCGCCCACCGTCAGGGGATTCGTTCCGAGCACGCGCTCGGCGGCCTCGGCGTGCGGAAGCCACAGGAGCCAGTCCCAGTACTCCTTGGCTGTGGGCGGGAGAAGGGCGGCGACCATGAGCTCGGCGGGCGCGTGGGCCAGCACCGCCTGCAACACGACAGCCCGGGCCGCGGAGTTCGACTCCTGCCATGGTCCCGCGATGCCGACGCTCCCGCATGCACCCAGGTCCAGCACCACGGGGACGCCGTCCACTTGGGAAGCCGCGTCGACCAATGCGTCGAGCTCGGCGGCAAGGGCCGGATCACCGGACCGCCCGGATGGGATGGCGATGGTGCTGCGTGACGCCTGGGTACCCAGGCCCAGCCGCAGCTGAAGGAAGCCGGGCTGGCTGGGATGCCGGCACCACAGAAGGTCCGACCGGGCCGCCGCGGCTGCGTAGAAGTCGGCGAGCGCCGGGTGCTCGTGCGCACGAGCCTCTCGCTCGGCCACCTTGCCAAGTGCGACCTCGTCGGCGAGGGAAACAAGGTCCTTGCGGAATTGCTCGGACTGTCGCACGAAGGCCTTCTTGCCCACGAAGCGGTTCTCGATGGCCATGCCGGCCATGAGGAGGGGCGAGATGGCCACGAAGACGAGGCTGGCGATGCTGCGCGTGACCAGGTAGAGCACGGCGCCGAGCAGGATCGGCATGATGAGGGGGATGAAGGGAATGCGCGCCGTGGGCGGCGTCGGAGGCACCTCGGGCGGAGTGAACGCCGTGCCTCGGTAGCGAGGATCCAGTCGCGGGGGCCGGGTGAACGACACCGTTGAGCTCACGCGCGGCTCGGACCGGGACTGCGGCGCAAGGGCGACCTGCAGGAGCGTCAGCCCCACCCGGACGACTTCGTCGGGCCGGATGACGGATTGCGACACGAGGACTCCGCCCACTTCGACACCGTTGGACGAGCTCTGGTCGAAGATCCGCGCGTCAGCCTCGATGAACAGCCGAGCGTGCACCTGCGAGACCATCGGGTCGGTGAGGCGGACCCGGCAACTCTCGTCGCGACCGATGAACGAGGACCCGGCCGGCAGCGGGAACTCGGTGCCCTCATCCGGCCCCGAGATCACTCGGGCCGTCGCTGCCACCTCGCTGCCCGCGGCGACATCCGTGGATGGCACGACAGACACCGTCTGGCCGGACTGGATCCCCGCCTCCGAGACCCAGGTCACCGGCGGCACCTGGTGCAGCACCTTCCCGTGGCCCACGGCCAGCGTCACCGCACCGTCCGGCGCGTCAAGACCCGGATGGCTGCGCGCGAGCGTCGCCGCGACGGCGCCCACGGGGGTGCTCGGCTCGCAGGTGACAAGGACCGGTATGAGGGAGGCCGACCGATTGCGGACCTGCAGCCGAAGCTCCATGGTGCCAATCCCTCCATGTCGGCCCGTTGCGACGGGCGGCTCGGTTCGGGCTAGGGGATCGAGCCCGGCGCTGCGGATCCGGTCCAGACGTCCTGGGTGCCGTGGACGCCGACCGGGCGGGTGAAGATGCGGTCCTCTGCGACGTCGGCCAGGTCGAAGGCCGCGAGCGCACGCGCGGCGGGCTCGATCATGACCGTTTGGTCGGGATCCCAGGACGTCCAGCCCTCACCGGCGACCGTCGTGTCCTCGGTCGGCGGGTCGGTAGGGCTCAACGGGTTGCTGCCGAAGCAGCGCATGAGCGGCTCCCCTTGCGGTGTCACAAGGACCGCAGTGCCGGCCTGGAGCACCGCCGGGGTGATGGTGTCGCGCCCGCCGGAGTAGCCGTGGATCGTGATGAGCGTGTCTGCGCGGAGCAGCACCGGGGTCAGCGCGTATAGGAAGTCACGCACGTTGCCGATCGAGACCCCCATCGCCCGGGCCCACACGCGTGCCCGCTGCGATCCGGACTCGAAGGAGTCCGCCAGCCGGGACCGGTCGCACGTGAGTTCCTTCTCCCCCTTCGTCCCGGCGTACAGGCCAACGGTGTCCCCGGGCAGCAATCGCGTGTCGCCTGCGATCGACACCGGCGTGATCGGCACGTCAGACCCGTACGGCTTCGTGTAGTCATCCGCGGTGGCGTTGACCGGTGTGAGGGTGACGGGTGGCGCGGCGGCGACCTCGGGAGCCACGTCGACTGGGGGGGCGCTGGATAGTGCCGGAGCCGGCGACGCGGGGGCAGATGGCGAGGCGGGGGCGACTGCCGGTCCCTGGGCCGGTTCCTCGGGCCGCGGCGTGAGCAGCACCGTCGATGGGGAAGGCGTGGGGGCTGCCACGACCTCATCGCCGCCGGAGCGCCCCAGCAGGAAGACCAGGGCCAGCGCAGCAATGACGACCACCGCTGCCGCGGCAGCGCCGATCATCAGCCACGGTGGCCGCTTTGCAGCCGGTCGTGGTGGGGGCGGAGGGGGCAAGGGGAGGGCGGCGACGGGTTCCGGCTCGGGTTCCGGCTCGGGTTCCGGCTCGGGGGGTGTCGCGGCCGACAGCCGTTCCAGCACCCGGTCCAGCGGCGGGCGACGGATCGGGTCCTTGTCCAGCGCCGCGACGACAAGGTCGCGCAGGGGCGACGGCACCGACTCCGGCACGTCGGGCGTGTGCTCGAGCACGCGATAGATGGCGGCCGTGGTGTTGTCCGCCGCCAGGGGTGCCACGCCCGTAGCGGCGAACAGCACGCACAGCCCCCACGCATGGACGTCGGTTGCTGGGGTCACGCGGTCACCGCGGACCTGTTCGGGCGCCAGCCAGCCCGTGCTGCCGAGCACGATGCCCGTTCGGGTGAGCGCCGACTCCTCGGCGAGGTCGGCGATGCCGAAGTCGATGATCCTGGGGCCGGACGGCGACAGCATGATGTTCGCTGGCTTGATGTCGCGATGAACCACGCCGGCGGCATGCAGCGGCTGGAGGGCCTGCGCCAGGCCGGTGGCGAGGGCGGCCAACTCGTCGGTCGGCAGCGGACCGGAGTCCTCTACCCGTCGAGCGAGCGTCACGCCGGGGATGAACTCCATCGCGAACCATGCCGGAGTGCCGTCTGTCTCGGACGCCAGAACCGCAGCCGTGCTGTCGGTGCCGGCCCGGTTCATCGCATCGAGCTCACGGGCCAGCCGGACCCGGAAGCTCCCGTCGTCCGCCACGTCCGGCCGGATCATCTTGACGACGGCCCACTGGCCCATTCCCTCGGCCAGGAATGCCACGCCCATCCCGCCAGCACCGAGCCGCCCGAGCAGGCGGAAGCCGCCGAGCTCGCGCGGGTCCGCTTCGCGCAAGGGCTCTATGGGCACCGGTGGCAGCGCTCGCGAGCGGTCCCCAGATGCCATGGCCTGCACCCCCTTGCGCCCATGATGTTCCTGCCGGGTTGCCGGATGCGCGTCGAATCGGGGCAATCGCGACGATCTTGGGAATCGCTACCGCGCGGTGTAGAGCGGGTTGGGCAGCCAGAACCGTTCAGTGTCGGCCGAACCGGTCAGGTCACCGGCCTGGTCCCCGATGCTCAGCACAGGCACCCACCCCTGTTGCATGAGTGCGCGTGCCGCGCGCCTCTTGTAGGTCGCTGCCGGCAGTGCGTCCTGCGCAGCCGTCCGCAGGACGAGGTCGTCCCAGCCCCGCACACCCCGGCGTTCCAAGCACGACTCGGTCACCGCGCGGACCGTGTCCCGGCGGCCCGACACGATCAGGACCGCCACGCCCTGCCGCTGCGCCTGCTGGACGAGTGCGCGCACGGGTGCGATCACGGGAGTAGCGCACGACTGGACGGCGGCCTGCCGCACCGAACTCGGCATGGAGAATCCGGCCCTGGCGTACTGCGGGTACCAGTCGACGAGGGTGTCGTCGATGTCCACGATGATGGCCAGGCCCTGCTCGGAGCATCCCGCCGGATCCCCCGGACAGCGCTCCGCGACCACGAGGTTGAGCGCCGTGCGGGCGGCCTGCGCCACGCCGGCCCGGTCTCCGTCAAAGCGCCCGGAGTCGTGGTAACGGCTGATGGCCGAGGCATCGCCGACTCTCGGCAGAGCCGCTATCACCGCGGTGACCAGGCGTCCGTCCACGACGGTGATGCCGATCCGGGACGAAGCGTCATCGGCGCCGGCCATCGTCGGCCACGCCATCCCAGCGCAGAGGCCCACGACCAAGCCCATCGCGAGTGCCCGTGCCGCGCGGTGTGCACGCCCCTCTCGAGAGACCATGCCAACAGGCTAAGCCGCAGCCTGCGCGGATGACCGGCGATAGACCCGGCGCCAGCCCGCTCGAACCGCCTTGGCGAGGACCAGGGCCACGACGACCCCACCAACGAGCAGCGCCAACGCGATGCCCGCCGCGACCCACGGATTGAGCAGTGCGATCACCACTACTCCCGCCACGGCGAGGTCTTCGATGACCGACACGACGATGTTGCTGGCCGGCTCCGGGGAAGAGTTGACCGCGAGGCGGGTCGTTGCCTTCGCAAGGTGCGCGATGAGTGCCACCACCCCTCCTGCAGCGGCGATGGCCGCGGTGGGCAGGTCGACGTAGGGCGAGGCGATGAGCGCTGCGACCACAGCCCCGGCAACCGGCCGGATCAGGGTGTTGAGCGCATCCCATGCCGAGTCCAGGTACATCACCTTGTCGGCGATCGTGTCCACGAGCGTGAGCACCGCGAACACAAGGATGACGTCCACCCGCTCGAGGCCCGCCGGGACATCCGCCCCGGCGAAGCGCCCGAGCAGGCCGAGCATGAGGACGAGCAGATAGGGGTTGATCCCGCTGGCCCATGCAGCCGTGAATGCCAGCGGGATCGCGGTATCCATGCCCGCATTGTCACAAATCCCGCGCTACGCCGTGGGACGCACGCCCCTCCCGAGGTCGACAGCCTGCACGGCGGCAACGGGCATTCGCTCGGGCAGCTCCAGCCACAGCTCCCCGGACCTGACCTCCCAGCCGAAGGGGGCCTTCACGCCGACCAGTCGGACGTCCTCCACCGCCGTCGCATCCACCCCTCGGAGCGAGAAGTCCCGTCGACCCGGCAGACCGGCAAGCAGTGCGTAGACACGCCCGTCGCGCTGGGTGAAGTGGACCGGAGTCCCCTCGGTGGTCGTCGTGTCGGCGATGGTCCACGGGCGGGTTCCATAGATGGCCTCCCCGTTGACGCGCAGCCAGTCGCCCAGCCCCTCGAGCGGACGGACCTGCTCCGCGGGAATGACTCCGTCCGGGCCTGGTCCCACGCCGATGAGCAGGTTGCCGTTCTTCGAGACGATGTCGCACAGGGTTCGCACGAGATCGGTGGCCGTGACGATGTCCTGAGGCCGCTCGTTGCGGTTGGCTCCAAACGAGTGGCCCACTCCCCTGGTCGCCTCCCACTTGCGCTCGACGATCGTGTCGAACTGCGCGTACTCGGGCGTATTGAAGTCGAAGTGGTGTGCCGATGGGAAGGTGAGCGACTTCGCCTCGGCGGGAAGGAACCGCCACAGGTGCTGGATGATCGTCCCGGCCGCATGGGCGCCGGCCCGAGCGATCGCCGAGTGCTCGGTCGCGGCCTCCAGCCACCGATCGTTGATCACGCCGTCGGGCACCGTGTTGTAGTAGTGCGCGAACAAGCCCGCCAAGTTCCCGCCCGCGGGCCAGCAGATGTCGTTCCACAGCACGGACGGTCCATAACTGTCGATGAGTTCACGCACATGCGCGGTGGCGTACTCCAGATACCCGCCCCCGGGGACGGCAAGTGCGGTGTCGGCGGGATTGCTGATCACGGCTTCGTTGTACGGCCAGTCATAACCGCCCGAGTAGTACAGCCCCATCCGCATGCCCCGTGCCCTGATCGCCGATGACACGTCACGGACGAGGTCGCGAGACGCGTGATAGGCACCCTTGCGAGGGTGGGGCACCGACGCCGGCCACAGGGTGAAGCCGTCATGGTGCTTGGTGGTCAGCACGACGTAGCGGGCACCAGCGCCCTCGCAGACGCGGGCCAGTCGGTCCATGTCGGCCTGCTCGATGCCCGCATCGAAGTCCTCACGGAATCGGTCGTAGGGGAAATCGGCTCCGTATGTGTCCTGGTGGTGCTGCTGCGTCGGGCTGCCGTCAATCTGCATGGAGTTCAGGTACCACTCGGCGTAGGGATTGCTCCGGAGCATCGCCTCGGGTCCCTCGGTACGGAGCATCTCGTTGATGTCCGCTACCTTTGGCGCCCAGCCGGGTACGGAGTACAGGCCCCAGTGAAGGAAGACGCCGAGTTTGGCGTCCTCGAACCATCCCGGCACCGGGTGCGCACTGACTGACTCCCACGTGGCCTCGTACATGCCCACACCGTGGCACGAGGAGCAGGTGGACACAATCCGGGCGAGGCACAATGCGTGGGTGCGCACCCGCTTCGCCCCGACTCCTAGCGGCTACCTCCACGAGGGCAACGCGGTCAACGCGGTGCTGACGTCGTGGCTGGCGCGGCAGGTCGGTGCCGACGTCGCGTTGCGGATCGACGACGTCGATGCCGCGCGCTGTCGGCCGGAGTTCGTCGAGGACATCTTCGCTGTCCTGGAGTGGCTCGGCGTCCCCTGGGCGCTCGGGCCGCGCACCGCAGCCGATTTCAACGACCACCACTCCCAGCGGGCAAGGACCGAGCGCTACCGCGTGGAGCTCGACGCCGCCATGGTCGCCGGTCTTCGGGTGTACGCATGCCGGTGCTCGCGGGCCGAGTCCGCGCGCATGGGCCGGCGTGGCTGCGTCGCCGATTGCATCGACGCGGATCACTCGCTCGTCAAGGGCGAAACGGCCCTGCGCGCCCGCCTGCCGGACGTGGCGGAAGACCCGGTCGTGTGGCGGCGGGACGGGCTTCCCGCGTACCACCTCGTGTCCGTCATCGAGGACCGCCAGCTGGGCACGACCCACATCGTGCGCGGCCTGGACCTGCTCGACTCGACGCGGCTGCAAGCCGCGCTCGGAACCTACCTCGGCATGGACTTCGCCAGGGTCGATGTGCGGCACCATTCGCTGGTTCAAGGTCCTGATGGGGCCAAGCTCTCGAAGTCCCAGCTGTCCGATGGGCCTCTGGAGCGCAGCGAAGCGGCCCGCCAGCGGGTCTTCCGGCTCGCTGGAACGATGGCCGCGTCAGTCGCCATCGACGAGCCTGGAGTCCCCACCGTGACTGCGGCCGCGCGCAACGATACGACGCACCCCGTCACCGGCATCGCCGCCCCACCGCTGCACTGACAGCGCGAACGATTCCTCCTCGCCCGCTTCCGCATCCCACTCCCACGTCGCCCGGACGAACTCACGGCCGGCACCGGCCCGCTGCCCGAGGCGCTCCATGGCATGGTCGATGCGATCGCGCGTGCGCTGCGGGAGGTAGACCCAGAAGGCGCTATGCCAGACGAGCGTCGTGAAGCCATCGCGAAGCTCGAGGCCCTCGGCGAAGTCTGCTGCGTCCGCCCGAAGCAGCATTGCCGGCACGCGCTGCGCCACTGCCAGGGCCTGACCCAGTCGCAGGAAGCGGTCCGCGTCGTCGACCCACACGTAGGAGGACAGCGTGATCCGACCCTCCTGCGTGGTCGGATCGATCGGTGACCGGTCGCACCCCATCCGATCCGCCACGCTGGGCAGCGGCCCGGTCTCCAGTCCCGGCTCACCGGGAAGGTGGTCGGAGCGGAGATTCAATCCTGCGGAGGCGCCGAGTTCGCGCAGCCGGATGGGCCGGGCAGGGTCGAGGCGGGACAGCACGCAGCGGAGCAGGGCGGCGCGTCCCGACTCGTTCGTCTGCGGAACCGAGGCCAGGCTCCGCTGCAGGACATCTGGGTGCTGCAGCAGGGTGACCACGACAGCCTGCATGAAGGTGCGCTCGGCCGACGTCCCGACCGGGGGCGTGCCACCCAAGGTCGGCAGGTGCATGGCGACCCGGGGGGCTAGTCGCTCCAGCGCCAGCCGGTGCACGGCCGCCATCACCCGAAGTCCGATCAGGTCCCCGAACCGCACGTCCTGCGGGATCACGTCCGCCAACGCCCCTTGGCTTGCCACGTCGCCCGCCACCGCGTCGAGGACCAGCCCCGAAACAGCAGCACCGAGCGACCGGACGTGCTCGGCCTGCCACTCGAGGGCGTCGACGATGCTCACGGGGTCGTCGTCCCCTGGTCGACGTTGCTGGGGCGGCATGGCGGCACGGTAGTCCCGCGGCCCCCAGCGCATGGACTCGCCGCTAGCCTGTGCCGGATGACAGAGCCATCGCAGGAGATCGCCGACCTCGCCGAGCGCGTCCTCCGACACATCCTCGACGCCGAGCCGCTCGAAGCGACACTGACCGGCTTCCGTGAGTACGACGCCAGGCTTGCCGACCTGTCGCGGGAGGCCCAGGACGGGCACACCGCCGAACGGGCGGCGATCCGGACCGACGCGCGGGCGATCGACCCGGCCAGCCTCGACGATCAGGACGCCGTCACGCGGTCCGTCATCATCTCGCTGACCGAGTACGGCGACGATGGCAGCGCCGCGGACGCGTTGGAGTACACGGTCGCGGCCTTCCCCGTGTCCCCGTCGTCGATCCTGCTCGCCTACCTGCGCATGGTCGTCGCGACCGATGCGGCGCAGGCGGAGGACTATCTGCTGCGCCTGGCAACCATCCCGCGCTACCTGGCGCAAGCCGAGGCCCGGCTGGCCGAGGGGCGCGGCAAGAGCGTGCTTCCCGTCGCCCACCTGGTGGAGATGGCCATTGCGCAGATCGACCAGTTCCTGGCGGCGCCGGAGTCGCCCCTCATCATCGATGCGCCCGCCGACGCCCCCGATGACTGGAGGCCTAGGCTCGACACCCTGCTCGACGACATCGTCCGGCCGGCGTTCGAGTCGCACCGGGACCACCTGCGCCGGGAGGTGCTGCCCACCGCCCGCTCGCTCGACACGCCTGGCCTGGTTCACCTGCCGGGCGGTCTGGACCGTTACCGAGGCCTGGTCCGCCTGCACACCACGACCGAGCGCACCCCCGAGGAGATCCACGAGATCGGCCTGGCCACGGTGGATGCCATCCACGCCGAGTTCCGCCAACTGGGCAGTGTCCTGTTCGGCCCTGCCGATGTGCGCGCGATCTTCGATCACCTGCAATCCGATCCCACGCTGAAGTGGGAGACCGCCGAGCAGATCATCGAGGCAGCCGAGGTCACCGTGCGGCGGGCCGAGGCAGCATCCGGCGACTGGTTCGGCCGGCTGCCAGCGTCGGTGTGCGTCTTGGAGCAGGTGCCCGAGCTCGAGGCGGAGGGATCGGCACCCGCGTACTACATGCCCCCCGCCCTCGACGGGTCGCGCCCCGGGACGTACTACACCAACGTGAACCGGCCGACCGAGCGCACGTCATTCGACCTTGAGTCGGTGGCCTACCACGAGGCGGTGCCGGGGCACCACTTCCAGATCTCGCTCGCCTTGGAGACGCCTGACCTCCCCATGATCCGCCGACTCTCGCTCTTCACCGCGTATGTCGAGGGATGGGGCCTGTACTCGGAGCGCCTCGCCGACGAGATGGGCCTGTACTCCTCCGACTTGCAGCGCATGGGCATGCTCTCGGCCGATGTCTGGCGCGCAGCACGGCTCGTCGTGGACACGGGCCTGCACGCGATGGGCTGGACCCGCCAGCAGGCCGTCGATTACATGGTCGCAAACACGCCGGTCGCCCCGATCGACGTGGAGGCGGAGATCGACAGGTACATCGCGATGCCCGGCCAGGCACTCTCGTACATGACGGGCCGCATGGAGATCCAGGCCCTACGCGCCCGGGCGGAGTCCGCCCTCGGGGATGAGTTCGACATCAAGGCGTACCACGACCTCGTCCTGGCGTCGGGGGCGCTGCCGCTCGCGGTGCTGGGCGAGGTCGTCGACGCATGGATCGCGGGTGTCCGACCCTAGCCGCGAGCGGCGAGCCTGGCCTTGAGAGCGTCGCGCTTCTCCTCGAAGCGCACGGCCGTGGCCTGCATCTCGTCGAGCATCGCAGCGAGCTCCTCACGGGACTGCTCTCCCGCGGCACCGAAGTCGGTCCGCTCGAAGACCCGCCACTTGCGCAGGACCGGCATCAGCACCTCGTCACGGTGCTGCCGGATGTCGTAGATCCCCTCGACCGCGATCGCGACGGCCGCTCTGCCGAAGCCCTCCATTCCGTGCCCGGGCATGGCGAAGTCGCGGACAGTGGCGGTGACGGCGGCCATGGTCTGGTCCGGTGCGAGCTCGAAGGCCGCCTCGATGACGTTGCGGTAGAAGATCATGTGGAGGTTCTCGTCCAGGGCGATCCGCGCGAAGAGCTGCTCAGCCACGGGGTCCCCCGTGGCCGCCCCGGTGTTCCGATGCGACACGCGCGTGGCAAGTTCCTGGAATGACACGTAGGACAGGCCGGCGAGCAGGCCGGGGTGGATCGCCTGGAAGCCAGCCTCCATGTGGCTCATCCGAGCGCGCTCCAGTGCAACCGGATCGACCGTGCGCGTCACGGTCAGGTAGTCGCGAATGGCCACGCTGTGCCGGCCCTCCTCCGCGGTCCACCGGCCGACCCACGTGCCCCAGGCCCCTTCGCGGCCCATGACGGACGCGATCTCGAGGTGGTAGCTGGGCAGGTTGTCCTCGGTCAGCAAGTTGATGATCAGGCTGGTCCGGGCGGCGTCGCTGAAACGGAGGTCATCAGGCGACCACTCGCGACCGCCAAGCGGCCCGGAGAAGTCCTCGCCCTCGCTCCACGGCACGTACTCATGCGGGAACCATTCCTTCGCGGTCGACATATGCCGGTTGACCTCCCGCTCCACGACGGGCTCAAGGTCGATGAGCAGTCGCTGCTCGGGGAGGCTCTCAGCCAGGGCGGTCATGGGCCACAGCCTGACACACTCGGCGCTTCGGACCGCATGATGCGTCCCGGTACGGCAGTATCCGGGCATGACCAACCGAGACGTCAGATGGGGTTTCATCGCGGCGGGAAGCATCGCGCGGACGGCCCTCGCTCCGGCCGTGCATGCGGCCACCGGCGCCGCCCTCCAGTCGGTCGCCGCCCGCGACCTGGACCGCGCCCGGTCCCTGGGACCGGCCGGGGCGCCGCACGAGTACTACGCGGGCATCCTCACCGACCCCGATGTTGACGCGATCTACATCTCGCTTCCCAACGACGCGCACGCTGACTGGTCAGTCCTCGCGCTCGAGGCCGGCAAGCACGTCCTGTGCGAGAAGCCATTGGGCCTGTCCTCCGCCGAGGTCGCCAGGATGACGTCGGCGGCCGACGCCAGCGGTCGGCTGCTGGTCGAGGCGACGTGGAACCGCTGGCATCCACGGACCCGGCGCGCAGAGGCCATCATCCGCAGCGGACTGATCGGCACGGTCGTCGAGGTGAAGGCGGGCTTCCTCATCTCTGGGGTGCCGGCCGACAACTACCGCTACCGCCCGGAGTTCGGCGGCGGCGCGCTGTATGACCTCGGCTGCTACGCGATCGTCGCGTCCATGTGGGCTACCGGCTCGGGCGACGCCGTCGTCGAGTCCGCCGCTGCGCGGCCCAACGAGCACGGTGTCGACCTCGAGACGACAGCCACCTACCGGCTGGGCGACGCGGTCGTCGAACTCGAGTGCGCAATGGACCGTGAGGCGAGCCAGTGGCTCAGCATCGTCGGCACGGAAGGGACGATCGACCTGCCCGATGACTTCGTCACGTCGCGCAACAGCCCGAGCACCTTGGCGGTCACAGCGGCAGCATGGGGCAGCCGCATCGAGCACTTCGCTCCGTGCGATCCCTACACGCTCATGGTCGAGAACATGTCTGCCGCCATCCGCGGCGAGGCCGCGTACCTTCCGTCCGCGACGCAGTCCGCGGACATGATGCGGATCACCGAGGCGATCATCGAAGCCGCGTCCGCCTAGCCTCCCGCGCACCGCACGCGCGGAAAGTCAAGTACTTACGTCCCCTCGCAAGACGCGTCAGCGCGGCCCGAGCGGTACTAATGTGGAGTGAGCACGACAGCACGAGGAGGTGCTCACGATGACCGACAAGGTGGCACGCGCCGCCTCGCCCGACGAAGTCGCCCGAGTGACGGAGCTCGGCTTCGACGGGGCCGGCGACACGGCGGACCAAGCCGATCGCCTGACCATGATCATGGCGGCCGAGGCAACGCATAACGCGCTGAACGGCGGCGGCGGCGAAGGCAGCCTCGAAGACCTGCCGTACCCCCTCGAGGACATCGAGGACCTCCTGGCCATGGAGGACGCCGAAGACGGCAGCGACGACCCGATGCACGCCGGCGGCCTGACTCCGGCCCCGTGGCTCACCGCCGAACAGGCGGCTATGCATGTCATCGACCCCGAGCACCTGGACGACACCGCCTACCTCGATGACGAGACCGATGCCGAGCGGGCAGACCCGCAGCGCGACCAGTTCGACGGGCCTCCGCACGACCTGACCCCGGAGGACGTGACCATTCTGGGCATCGACCCGTACGACGATCCCGCCGCTCGATGACGGACGACACGGTCCTCTACGAGGCCCACGGCGGCATCGCCCTCATCACGCTGAACCGGCCCGAGCGCCTAAATGCCATCGTGGGCGGCATGGGCGAGCGATACACCGACCTTCTCCGGGCGGCCGACGCCGATCCCGACGTGCGCGCCATCGTCGTCACCGGTGCCGGTCGCGGCTTCTGCTCGGGCGCTGACCTCACGATGCTCGCCGAGGGCTCGGACGCCCTGAACTCCTACCTGGCCGGTCAGTCAGCGGACTCCCTGCCCACGTACGCGCTCCGCATCGGCACGCCGGTCGTGACAGCCGTGAACGGCCCGTGCGCAGGCATCGGCTTCGTGCTGGCCATCAGCGCCGATGCCCGCTTCGCCTCGCGGACCGCAACGTTCAGCAGCACCTTCGCGCGTCTTGGCCTCATCGCGGAGTACGCGTCCGCGTGGCTGCTCACTCGTCTCGTCGGACTGGGTCGGGCAACCGACCTCCTGCTCACCGGCCGGACGATCACCGCCGACGACGCCCTGGCCATCGGTCTGGTGAACGATGTCGCCGATGACGCCCTGGCCGCGGCCATGGAGTGGGCGCGCGCTGTCGCCGACCTGTCCTCGCCGTCGTCGACTGCCGTCATCAAGGCCCAGCTCCTTGCCGTCGACCGGGAGAGCCTGGATGAGGCCCTGGCATCATCGCTGGAGCACATGCGCGCGGCATTCAACAGGCCCGATCTCGGCGAGGCGATCGCGGCCCGCCTGGAGAAGCGCCCGCCGCAGTTTCCCTCGAGGGCTTCCTGACCTAGGGCAGCAGGCCGCAGTGGGCCAGGGCCATCCGCACGAGGCGGCCCTGCCCGCCGCTCATCTCCTCCTGGAACTGCGGCGAGGCCGCCTCGGCCGGGCTCACCCACACGAGGTCGAGGGACTCCTGCGACGGCACGCAGTCCCCGGCGACAGGCACGACGAAAGCCAGCGCCACGGCATGCTGCCGTGGATCGTGGAAGCCGGTGACGCCCGGATCCGGGAAGTACTCCACCACGGTGAACGGCTGCGGCGATGTCGGCACCCGAGGCAGGGCCATGCCGCCAAGGTCCTTCTCGATATGGCGCACGAGCGCGTCGCGCACCCGTTCCCCGTACAGCACCCGGCCGGAGACGACGGCGCGGGACAGGCTGCCGTCAGGCATGGCCCGCAGGAGCAGTCCGATGCTGGTCACCTGCCCACGAGAGTCGATCCGGACGGGGACTGCGTCGATGTAGACGATCGGCAGCCGCTCCCGCGCTGAGGAAAGCTCGTCGGCGGACAGCCAGGTGGCACGCGTATCGAGGATGTCGCTCACGTGAGGGACCATACTGTCCGGATGCGCCGGACTCCCCCGTGATCGGGGCCTTCCTCGCCGGCCTCGGGATCGGCGCCCTGGCGGCGGCCAACGTCGGCCCGATCTGGCTGCTGTGCGTGCGAACCAGCGCTCGCTTCGGCTGGGCGTCCGGTGCTGCCATCGGCCTCGGCGCCGCGATCGTCGACCTCTCCTACGCCGTGCTCGGCGCACTCGGCGCCACGGCGCTCTTGCAGTTCGCTCCCCTGCGCATCGGCCTTGGCCTCCTCGGCGCCGCGGTCCTGATCGTCATCGGCGCCCGGACCCTTCGCGACGCCTTCCGAGTGCGGCAGGGTGCCGAGGACCTGAGCGAGGTGATCGAGCCGCGCCACGCCTTGCGAACAGGCCTGATCGCCACCGCGTCGAATCCACTGACGATCCTGACGTGGGGCGCGGTCTTCTCGGGCGCGGCTGCGGCCGACGTCGCCGCCACGGCAGCCGGTGCCGTGGCCTTCGTGCTGGGGATCGGCTTGGGCTCGCTGGCCTTCCACCTGGTCCTCGCCGGCGTCGCCGGCACGCTCGGCGGGCGCATGGGACCCCGGGCGCTCGCGTGGACCGATGCCGTGAGCGGGATCGGCCTGATCGGCTTCGGGGCCCTTCTGGGCGTCCGCACCGTGCGCGAAGGCTGACGACGGGTTAGCGTCGTCCCAGCAGAAGGGGAGACACCATGGTCCGCGTGAGTCCGGCGTCCGACGGCCCGAGCCGTCCTGACGGCGCGCCCTATCCCGTCGTCCGCGATGAAGACGAGTGGCAGGCCGCGCTGACCCCCCTGGAATACCACGTCCTGCGCGAAGCAGGCACCGAGGCGCCCTTCGTCGGGGAGTACACGGACACCAAGGCCGAGGGCGTCTACCGGTGCCGCGCTTGCCAGGCCGAGCTGTTCCGCAGCGATGCCAAGTTCGACTCCCATTGCGGCTGGCCGAGTTTCTACGCCCCGCTGGCCCAGGACAGCGTGGTCTACGTCGAGGACCACAGCCTTGGCCGGGCGCGCGCTGAGGTCCGCTGCGCGTCATGCGGCGGCCATCTCGGTCACGTATTCGAGGGAGAGGGCTACGGCACGCCGACCGACCTTCGCTACTGCATCAACTCGATCTCAATGACGCTCGAGCCGCAGGACGGGCAGGAGCCCTAGCCCGCCGACGCGATCATCAATACGCCACCGATGGCGGCGACCACGCCCGCGTACTGCACCGCGCGCAGCCGCTCGCGCAGGAAGATGGCGGCGAGGATGGCCGTAACCACCGGGTAGAGGCTGCCCAGCACGGATGTCGTCGACAGCAGTCCCGTCGTCGTGGCCACGCCGAAAGCCACGTTGGCCCCCGCGTCGAAGATCCCGATGATGACGAGCGGGAACACGTCGCGACGCCCTGCCCCTCCGATGCTGCGCACCGCGACGAGGACGATGGCGAAGATGACGACCGACGTCACGCGCATGCCCGTCATCGTCATGAGTGCGTCGTATCGACTGCCCTCGGCCATCAGGACGTACATGCCGCCGAAGCCGAGGGCAGCGGCACCCGCAAGCAGCAACGGCCGAGCCGATTCCGCCCCGGAAAGCTCCGGGCCGCTGGCCAGCAGGATTCCGACGACCGCGAGGATGATGCCCAGGACCTGGATCGGCGCGGGCTGCTCGCCGCGGAGCAGCGACACGGCCACGGGCACCAGTACCGACAGTGACACGAGGGGCGAGACGATCCCCATTGGCCCGATGGCCAAGGCCTGGTAGAAGGCCACCATCGCTACCAGTCCCAGCACGCTGGCGCCGATGGCCCACGGCCAGTAGCCCGGGTCCCTCGACCATCCGCCCGATACCGTGGCGATGACCCCGAGGACGACGAAGCCCACCCCCTGGGAGAGCCCGTACACCGCCAGTGCCGGCAGCCGGCGCGACGTAACGCCGCCGATGAAGTCCGCGGTCCCCCACATCAGCGACGACATGACGGCGAGGAGTGCGGACACGCGCACACCCTAGGCGGGTGCACCGGCGCGCCTGATCCCGCCAGCGGGCGCCTGCCGCCTAGCCTGCCGATATGAGGACGATCACGTCCCGCTCCGACGGGTTCGCGCGCGCACTGGAGCAGGTGCGCGCCGTCCCGGTCCGACCGGAGTTCGACCTCGACGAGGCCCCGGCCCCGCAGCGGCTGGCCCCATCGTCCCTCGCCCTCACGGTGGAGCGGGCCGATCCGGACCTGCCCGAGGCAAGCGGCCGCTTCGTTCTCCTGCACGACCCGGACGGGGTCGACGAGTGGGAGGGCAGCTTCCGGGCCGTCGTGTTCGTCCGGGCCGAGATCGAGGCGGACCTCGTCGACGACCCGATGCTGCAGGAGGTGGGCTGGAGCTGGGTGCTGGAGGCTTTGGCGTCGACCGGGAGCAGGTCCACCCAACTCGGCGGAACGGTGACCCGCACGTCCGGTCATTCGTTCGGCACCATGGTCGACCGACCTTCGGACGGCTTCCTGGAGATCCGTGCCTCGTGGACGCCCTCGGAGGACGCGGCCACGGGAGAGGTGCTCGACGACCTGGGGCAGCACGTCTCGGCGTGGCTGAACCTCACCGCTCTGGCCGCCGGACTCGCGCCGCTCCCGCCCGGCATAACGTACGTCGACGCGGCCCGGCGGCGCGGTCGCCGATGAGCGAACGGCCAGAGCCGGACGACCATGCGGACCCGATCGCGCCCTTCGAGCCGCGCGACGGCGTGCCCCTCGTCATCGAGGATGAGGCCGCTTTGCGGGACTTCGCGGACCGCCTCGCCGCGGGCTCCGGGCCGCTCGCGGTCGATGCCGAACGGGCTTCGGGCTACCGATACGGCCAACGCGCCTACCTGGTGCAGGTGCGCCGCGAAGGATCCGGAACTGCCCTGATCGACCCGATCGCGGTCCCCGATCTCGCCCCGATCCAGGCAGCCACCGTGGGGGTGGAGTGGATCCTGCATGCTGCCACGCAGGACCTGCACTGCCTTGCCGAGGTCGGCCTGAGCCCGAGCGCCCTGTTCGACACCGAGTTGGCCGGACGGCTGCTGGGCCGCGAACGCGTCAGCCTTGCCGCCCTCGTGGCCAGCGAGCTCGGGCAGGTGCTGGAGAAGGGTCACGGTGCGACCGACTGGTCCCTCCGCCCGCTTAGCGCCGCGCAGTTGCGGTACGCAGCCCTTGACGTGGAGCTCCTGGCCGAGCTCCGCGACGTGCTGGACCAGGCGCTCGTGGAGGCTGGCAAGCGCGCCATCGCCGCGGAGGAGTTCGACGCCCTGCTCTCCTTCGCCCCGAGGGCACGCGGCGAGGACGAATGGCGGCGGACCTCGGGCATCCACCGGCTCCGCAAGCCGCGGGCACTGGCCATCGTCCGGGAGTTGTGGCTGGCCCGCGACGACATCGCCCGTCGTCGCGACATCGCGGTCGGCCGGATCCTGCCCGATGCCGCCATCGTGGCCGCGGCACATGCGGCCCCGGCTGATGCCGATGCGCTCGCCGCCCTGCCCGAGTTCCGTGGGCGTGGGGCGAGCCGGTACCTGCGGGAGTGGTGGCAGGGCGTGGCCCGCGCCCTCGCGCTCCCGGCCGCCGACCTCCCGGCCGCCGCTCCCCCGCCGTCGGGACCGCCGCAGCCACGGTCCTGGCCCGATCGTGACCCCGTGGCGGCCGCCCGGCTGGAGGCGGCGCGCTCAGGGCTGGCGGCCATCGCGCAGACCCTGGGCATGCCGACCGAGAACGTGCTCAGCCCGGACACCGTCCGCCGGCTGTGCTGGGAGCCGCCCGCCGATGGGGACGTCGCCACAGCACTTGCCCGGATGGGAGCCAGGCCCTGGCAGGTAGCGGCCTGCTGCGAACCCCTGCTGGCGGCGCTCGCGACCACGCCGCCGGTTGACGCTACTGGCCAGTAGCCAGCCAAGTTACCCGTCGGTAATATGGGCCGGGGAGGCCCGTTCGGGCTCCTGATGCTGACCCGGGGAGCCGTCGTGGGCCGTGCCGTGCAAGAGGTCGTCTTCGTGGATGGGGTCCGCACCCCATTCGGCAAGGCCGGAAGCGTGTTCGCCGAGACCCGGGCCGATGACCTCGTCGTCCGGCTCGTCCGCGAGTTGCTGCGTCGCAATCCGAGCCTGCCCCCCGACCGGATCGACGAGGTGGCCGTCGCCGCCACGACCCAGATGGGCGATCAGGGCATGACGATCGGACGCAGCGCCGGGCTGCTCGCCGGACTGCCTCAGTCGGTGTCCGGCTACTCCGTCGACCGCATGTGCGCCGGCGCGATGACCGCGGTCACGACCCTGGCCTCAGGCATCATGGCTGGTGCCTATGACGTCGTCTTGGCCGGCGGAGTCGAGAACATGTCGCGCCATCCCATGGGCGAGGGGATGGACCCCAACCCGCGCTTCCTGTCCGAGCGGCTTGTCGACCTCGATGCCCTCAACATGGGCAAGACGGCCGAGAACCTGCACGACCGGTTCCCGCATCTGACGAAGCAGCGGGCCGACGCCTTCGCGCTGGCGTCGCAGCAGCGCACGGCCAACGCGTACGAGCAGGTCTGGATCCAGCCGGACCTCGTCCCGATGGCCGCTCGATCCGCCGAACTGGGTTGGGGATATGTCACCGCCGACGAGGCGCCCCGGCCCTCGACGACCATGGACGGGCTGGCCGCGCTGAAGACCCCGTTCCGCCCGCACGGCCGAGTCACGGCCGGCAACAGTTCCGGGCTCAACGACGGGGCCACGGCAGCGATCCTGGCCTCGGAGGCGGCAGCCGACGAACTAGGCCTGGCCAAGAAGATGCGCATGGTCGGCTTCGCCTTCGCCGGCGTCGCCCCGGAGATCATGGGGATCGGCCCGGTACCGAGCACCGAGCGTGCCCTCGCCCGGGCCGGGCTGACGATCGACGACATCGATCTCTTCGAGGTCAACGAGGCCTTCGCCGTGCAGGTCCTTGCCTTCCTGGACCACTTTGGCATCGCTGACGACGACCCACGGGTCAACCCCATGGGCGGGGCCATCGCGGTCGGCCATCCGCTCGCGTCAAGCGGCATCAGGCTGATGGCCTATCTCGCGCGCGACTTCGAGCGCACGCCGCAGGCTCGCTATGGCATCACCACCATGTGCGTGGGCCTGGGCCAGGGCGCCACCGTGATCTGGGAGAACCTCAACCACGCAGGGAGCAACGCATGAGCACCGACACGGACACGCACGACGAGGTCGTCACCCGTGCTCGCGTACGCGTGGTCGACATGCCCGCACAGGCCGGCAGGCTCGCCCTCATCACGCTCGACAACGATCGCGACCACACCAGGCCGAGCACTTTCGGCCCCGGCGGGCTCACGTCGCTGAACGAAGCCCTGGACTCGGTCACGCAGATGCGTGACCTGGCTGCCATCGCGGTGACCGGCAAGCCGTTCATCTTCGCCGTCGGCGCGGACCTGTCCGCCATGGGCAGGGTGAACGATCCCGCGATCATCAAGCAGTTCGCCCACTTCGGCCACAACGTGATGCGCCGGCTTGGCGAGATGAGCGTGCCCACGTTCGCCTTCGTCAACGGCGCGGCCATGGGCGGTGGGACCGAACTGGCCCTGCACTGCGACTACCGCACCATGTCGACCGGCGCCGCCGGCATGTCCCTGCCCGAGGTGTTCCTCGGACTGGTCCCCGGCTGGGGCGGCGCCTTCCTGCTGCCCAACCTCATCGGCCCCGCCGATGCCCTGCAGGTGATCATCGCCAACCCCATGCAGCAGAACAAGCAACTGCGCCCCAAGGACGCACTCAAGCTACGGGTCGTCGATGCGCTGTTCGAGCCCGCAGAGTTCCTGGAGGAGTCGATCCGGTGGGCCGCTGGCGTCGTCAGCGGGACGATCGCGGTCGCCCGGCCCGAGCCTGACCGGGAGTCATGGGACGCCATCGTCGACATCGCTCACGGCATGGTCGACTCGCGGCTGCACGGGGCCACGCCGGCCCCCTATCGCGCGCTGGATCTCGTCCGGGCGGCCCGGACAGCGACCCGGGACGAGGGCTTCGCCGCCGAGGACGATGCGCTGACCGATCTCGTCATGGGCGAGGACCTCCGAGCCAGCCTCTACGCCTTCGACCTCGTCCAGCGCCGGGCCAAGAAGCCCGCTGGCGTCCCGGACAAGTCCCTGGCCCGCCGCGTCTCCAAGGTCGGCATCGTCGGTGCGGGGCTCATGGCATCCCAACTCGCGCTGCTGTTCGCCAAGCGCTTGGAGGTGCCGGTCGTGATGACCGACCTCGACGCCGAGCGCGTCGCCAGCGGCCTGGCCTACGTGCGGGAGGACTTGGCCGGGCAGGTGGCCAAGGGGCGCCTCACCCAGGACAAGGCCAACCGTCTCGCAGCCCTCGTGACCGGCGATACCGACAAGGATGACTTCGCGGACGCAGACTTCGTCATCGAGGCCGTGTTCGAGAACCTGGACGTGAAGAGGAAGGTCTTCGCCGAACTCGAGGCAATCGTCCCGGAGACCTGCGTGCTGGCCACCAACACGTCATCGCTGTCGATCACCGACATGGCGGCCGGGCTGCTCCATCCCGAGCGGGTGGTGGGCTTCCACTTCTTCAATCCCGTGGCGTTGATGCCCCTGTTGGAGATCGCCCGAGCCGAGCGCACGGACGACGCCACCCTTGCCACCGCCTTCGCGGTCGGAAGGCAGCTCAAGAAGTCCTGCGTCCTCGTCAAGGATGCTCCGGCATTCGTCGTCAATCGACTCCTGACGCGCTTCCTCGGCGAGGTCACCCGCGCGGTTGACGAAGGGACTCCGTTCGAGGTCGCCGACCGGGCCCTCGAGCCACTCGGCCTCCCGATGTCGCCCTTCAGCTTGCTCGAGCTCGTCGGGCCGGCCGTGGCCTTCCACGTCTCCGAGACGATGGTGGCCGCATACCCGGAGCGCTTCTATGCCTCGGAGAACATGCGCAAGGTCGTCGATGCCGGGCTGAAGTCCATCCTTGTGACGGGGGCCGACGGGACCACGTCCGTCGATCCGAAGGTGGCGGCCCTGTACGTCCTCGGCGATGCGCCGCTGACCGCTGACCAGGTCCGCGAGCGTGCGCTGCTTGCGCTGGCCGATGAAGTACGCCGGATGCTGGATGAGGGCGTCGTCGCCGCGGCCCAGGACATCGACCTGTGCATGATCCTCGGAGCCGGGTGGCCGTTCTGGCTCGGCGGCATCACCCCGTACCTGGATCGTTCAGGCGCATCCGAGCGATCGACCGGGCAGCGCTTCCTGACTCATGGCGTCGCCTCCGTTCCCGTGCGGTAGCAGCCGACCCGTGCGTCAGTCGTACTTGCTCATGACCCTGACGTTGATGGCCGGCATGACGCCGACAAATGCCGCCACGACGATGAAGCCGGGCGCGATGGCCGACCAGTTCAATGGCTCGAGGATCAGCGACCGCATTGCCTCCGTCACGTAGGTCACGGGGTTGAGCGTCGCGGCCACTTCCATCACATCGGTGAGCAAGTCACGCGGCACGAAGTTGGGGGTGAGGAAGAGCAACGGGAAGAACACGAGGCCGGCCGAGTTCGTTGCAGCCGAACTGCGGGTCTTGAGCGCCACGAACTGCAGGAAGGCGGCGTAGCCCGTGGCCCAACCCGCGGCCTGCAGGACAAGCAGCAGGACGCCGACGATGCCGCTGGCAAGGCGCACACCGAACGGGAGCGCGACGACGATGATGACGACCGTCATCGCAGCGATCTTGATCGGCTCCGAGATCAGACGCCCAAGGGCTATCGACGTGCGCGACACCGGCGTGGCGCGGATCTTGTCGAAGTACCTGTTCTCGATCTCCTCGACGAGGTACAGCGCCGCCGTTCCGAACGACGCTGCCAGCAGGATCGTTGCGGGCAGCTGGAACGCCCCGTAGTTCTGCCCGCGGAGGAAAGGCGTCGTGTCGGTCGGGAAGATGCGTGCTGCCTGGCCCACGTTGACGACGAGGAAGAACAGCGGGATGAGCAGCGTGGGGAGCAATGCATCGGGAGTGCGCCACGCCTCGCGCAGGCCGCGTCCGCCGATCACCTTGAGCGCATTCATGCCTGAACCTCCCGGACCTCGCCTGCGCCACGTTCTCGCCCTCGACCCGTGACGTCGAGGAACACATCGTCGAGGGTGGGCTCGACGTCGCCGCCGCGCTTGGCCTTGAGGTCGGCCTTGAGCGAGGCGGGAGTCCCCTAGCGGACGATGCGTCCGCTGTCGATGATCGCCAGGCGCGAGCACAGTTGATCGGCCTCTTCGAGGTACTGCGTCGTGAGGAAGACCGTCACCCCTAGGGCATTGATGCGCCGGACCTCCTCCCAGACCACGAGTCGGCTCGCCGGATCAAGACCGGTTGTCGGCTCATCCAGGAAGAGCACGTCCGGTCGGTGGACGAGCGCGCTGGCGAGGTCGAGCCGTCGCTTCATGCCGCCCGAGTAGGTCTTGGTCCGCCTGTCCGCGGCATCGGTCAGGTCGACGAGTTCCAGGAGTTCCTCGGCCCGGGTCGCCGCCGCGGCCGTCGACAGCCCGAAGAGCCTGGCCTGAAGCACGAGGATCTCGCGCCCGGACTGCCGGGGATCCAGGCCCACGTCCTGAAGGGCGACACCGATCTTGTGCCGCACTCCGTCGGGTCGGAGGCCACGTCGATGCCGACGACCTGCGCTGACCCGGTGGATATCGTCGTGAGGGTCGTGAGCATGCGCACTGTCGTGGACTTGCCGGCTCCGTTTGGCCCGAGGAAGCCGAAGACCTCACCCGTACGGACCTGCAGGTCCACGCCCCGCACCGCCTCGACCGTGGAGCCCTTCTTCCCTTGGAACGTCTTGACCAGGCCCTGGGCCGTCACCGCGATCGTCATGGCCGCGAGGGTACGGAATCACCCTGACGACGGCCAGCCCACCCTAGGCCTGGAGGTCCGATCGCTCGGAGGCGCTGGTGCTCGAGTCCGAGCGATGGGCAACTGCTTCGACGATGGACCGGGAGATGTCCTGCGCGGTGAGTCCGCACTCGGCCAGCACCTGTGCGCGCGTGCCGTGGTCCAGGAACCGCTCCGGGATCCCTACGCTGCGGAGGGGCACGTCGACCCCGTGGTCGCGCAGCAACTGGGCGACGGCCGCACCCACCCCACCCGTGCGGATCCCGTCCTCGATGACGACGACGAGTCGCGCCGTGGTGGCGACCCCGACGAGCGACTCCGGGAGGGGCTTGACCCAGCGCGGGTCCACGACGATGACCCCGATGCCCTGGGCCCGCAGCCGCTCGGCGACGTCGACCGCGAGCCCGGCGAAGGCGCCCACGCTCACGATCAGCACGTCCGGCGATCCGGACTCCGCGATCACGTCGTAGCCCGGGCACGTCCGCAGCGCGGGAATGGAGGGACCGAGCCCTCCCTTGGGGAAGCGCACGACCGTCGGCGCATCCGCCACGGCGATCGCCGCACGGAGGGCACCGCGCAGGGTGGCCTCGTCGCGCGGAGCCGCCAACCGCAGCCCGGGCACGACCTGCAGCATGGACATGTCCCACATGCCGTTGTGGCTGGCGCCGTCGTCGCCCGTGACCCCGGCGCGGTCCAGGACGAACGTGACCCCCGCCTTGTGCAGGGCGCAGTCCATGAGCACCTGGTCGAACGCCCGGTTGAGGAAGGTGGCATACAGGGCGACCACTGGGTGCAGGCCGCCGTAGGCCATGCCGGCAGCGCTGGTGACGGCGTGCTGCTCGGCGATCCCCACGTCGAAGGTGCGGTCCGGGAAGGCCTGGGCGAAGGCATCGAGGCCGGTCGGGCCGAGCATGGCCGCCGTGATCGCGACGACGTCGGGCCGGTCCCGCCCGATGGCCACGAGCTCGTCGGCAAAGGCCGCGGTCCACGAGGGGCCGTTCGCCTTGATGGGTAAGCCTGTCTCGGGGTCGAACACGCCGACGCCATGGAAGTGGTCGGCCTTGTCGAGCTCGGCGGGCGAGTAGCCGCGACCCTTGTGGGTGATGGCGTGCACGATCACCGGTCCTGCGAACGCCTTGGCCCGGGTGAGGGCGAACTCCATCTCCTGCTCGTCATGGCCGTCGACGGGGCCGATGTACTTCAGCCCGAGGTCCTCGAACATCCCCTGAGGGGCCACTACGTCCTTGACGCCCTTCTTCATCCCGTGCAGGGCCCCGTAAACCGGTTCGCCGACGAGCGGGGTGCGGTGGAGGACTCGCTTGCCCCAGTTCATGAAGCGCTCATAGCCGCGCGTCGTGCGCAAGGTGGCCAGATGGTGCGCCAGGCCACCGATCGTGGGCGAGTACGAGCGCCCGTTGTCGTTCACGACGATCACCAGCGGCCGGCTGGACCCGGCGATGTTGTTGAGCGCCTCCCATGCCATGCCGCCGGTCAGCGCGCCGTCGCCGATGACCGCGACGACATGCTGCGCACCGAGGAGACCACGACGCTCCCAGGCCTTGGCCAGCCCGTCGGCGTACGACAGGGCCGTGGACGCGTGGCTGTTCTCGACGAGGTCATGGGGACTCTCGGCCCGGCTCGGGTATCCGGACAGCCCGCCTGCCTGCCTCAGCGTCCCGAAGTCGCCGGCCCGCCCGGTCAGGATCTTGTGCACGTAGGCCTGGTGCCCCGTGTCCCAGATGATCATGTCGTCGGGTGAGCGGAATACCCGGTGCAGCGCGATGGTGAGCTCGACGACGCCGAGGCTCGGCCCGAGGTGGCCCCCGGTCGCCGACACCTTCTCGACGAGGAACTCGCGGATCTCCTGCGCCAGTGCAGGCAGCTGCTCAGGCGCCAGTGCCCGGACGTCGCGCGGATCACGGATGCCTTCGATCAAGGCGGGTTCCTCCCTCTCCGGCATGGCCCCGCAAGTCTAGGCGAATACGTCCGCCCTCACCCCTTGATGCCCGGTGTGCGCGCCCGGACAGCGAGCGCCTCCTCCACGAGGGCGACCTCGCGCTGCACGGCGAGCAGGCGGGCCCCTTCTGCCTCGAGTGCTGCCTGCACGGTCGCCAGCTCGTCGGCCGCGAGGTGCGCACCCAGGTCGCTTCGCGCGGTGGAGTAGGCGCTCCTGATTCCGTCCAGCTCGCCCGCCACGACGTGCGCGACGACGCGTCCGAGCGCGATGGGGTACTGGCGCAGGGTCGATCCGCGCAGGTCGGCCGGCGCCCGGTCAAGCAACCAGCCAACCACGCGCTCGTCGAACTCGACGGTGCCGCGCGGGGGCAGGTCGCGGGGCCAGCCCGGCGGTCCTCCCTTTGCCATCGCGCCTAGATCAGCGATCGCAGCACGTACTGCAGGATCCCGCCATGCCGGTAGTAGTCCGCCTCGCCGGGAGTGTCGATGCGCACGAGCGCGGTGAACTCGACCGTCCGCCCGTCGGCCGCCACGGCCTCCACGTCGACTTCACGTGGCGTGACGCCGTCGTTCAGCGCGGTGATCCCGTGGATCGTGAACACCTCGTCGCCGCGCAGCCCGAGCGCGTCGGCGCCTACGCCCGGCTGGAACTGCAGTGGCAGCACGCCCATCCCGATGAGGTTGGAACGGTGGATCCGCTCGTAGGACTCGGCGATGACGGCGCGGACCCCGAGCAAGGCAGTCCCCTTGGCCGCCCAGTCGCGGCTGGATCCGGATCCGTACTCCTTGCCGGCAAGGATGACCAGTGGCGTGTGGCGCCTCGCGTAGGCCATGGCCGCGTCGTAGACCGGGACGGTCTCGTCGTCCGGAGTGCTGAAGTCGACCGTGAAGCCGCCCTCGATGTCCTTGAGCATGAGGTTGCGCAGCCGGATGTTGGCGAAAGTGCCGCGGATCATCACCTCGTGGTTGCCACGCCGCGACCCGTACGAGTTGAAGTCCTTGCGGTCGACGCCGTGCTCGGTCAGGTAGCGGCCCGCCGGACTGTCGGCCTTGATCGACCCAGCCGGGGAGATGTGATCGGTCGTGACCGAGTCCCCGAGCTTCAGCAGGACGCGCGCGCCGGTGATGTCCAGGACCGGGCTCGGCTCGGCGGCCATGCCGTCGAAGTACGGGGGCTTGCGCACGTACGTACTCGCGGGGTCCCACGCGAAGATGCCTCCGCTGGGCGTGGCCAGCGCCTGCCAGCGTTCGTCCCCCGCGAACACGTCCGCGTAGCGGGAGGTGAACATCTCCGCGTCGATGGACGCGTCGACGGCGGACTGCACCTCGGTGGCGCTCGGCCAGATATCGGACAGGTAGACGGGCACTCCGTCAGCATCCGTCCCGAGGGCGTCCGTCGTGATGTCGATGTCCATCGTGCCGGCGATGGCGTACGCCACCACGAGGGGAGGCGAGGCGAGGTAGTTCATCTTCACGTCGGGGTTGATCCGCCCCTCGAAGTTGCGGTTGCCGCTGAGGACCGCGGTGACCGCTAGGTCGGACTCGTTGACAGCGGCCGAGACCTCTGGCAGCAGCGGCCCCGAGTTGCCGATGCAGGTCGTGCAGCCGTAGCCGACGACGCTGAAGCCCAGCTTCTCCAGGTACGGCAGGAGTCCGGACTTCTCGTAGTAGTCCGTGACCACCTTCGAGCCCGGCGCCAGGGTCGTCTTGACCCACGGCTTGCGGGTGAGCCCCCGCTCCACTGCCTTCTTGGCCAGCAGGCCGGCGCCGAGCATGACCGACGGGTTGGAGGTGTTGGTGCACGAGGTGATGGCCGCGATGGTGACGGCCCCGTGCCCGATCTCGACCGGCCCACCGTCAAGGAACACGCTCGCGGTCGCCGACGGGTCATGGGTGTACGCCGTGAGTGCGGTACGGAAGGCGCCCTGGGCCTGGCTCAGCAGCACGCGGTCCTGAGGTCGCTTCGGCCCGGCGATCGACGGCACGATCGTGGTCAGGTCGAGTTCCAGGTACTCGGAGTACGTTGGCTCGTGCTGGGGGTCGTGCCAGAGTCCTTGCTCCTTGGCGTACGCCTCGACCAGCTCGATCTGGTCCTCGGAACGCCCGGTGAGACGCAAGTAGTCGACGGTTGCTGCATCGATCGGGAAGATCGCCACGGTACTGCCGTACTCCGGGCTCATGTTTCCGATGGTGGCTCGGTTGGCAAGCGGGACGGCTCCCACGCCCTCGCCGTAGAACTCGACGAACTTGCCGACCACGCCGTGCTTGCGCAGCATCTCCGTGATCGTCAGGACGAGGTCAGTGGCGGTCGCGCCTGACGGGAGCCCGCCGGACAGCTTGAAGCCGACCACCCGCGGGATGAGCATGGACACCGGCTGGCCGAGCATCGCGGCCTCGGCCTCGATGCCGCCCACGCCCCAGCCGAGCACGCCGAGGCCGTTGACCATGGTCGTGTGCGAATCGGTGCCCACGACGGTGTCCGGGTAGGCCTGACCTCCGCGCGCCATGATGACGCGGGCGAGGGCCTCGATGTTGACCTGATGGACGATGCCCGTGCCGGGAGGCACCACCTTGAACTCCTCGAACGCCCCCTGCCCCCAGCGCAGGAACTGGTAACGCTCCCGGTTGCGCTCGTACTCCAGGTCGACGTTGCGCTCCTCGGCGTCAGGCGTCGCGAAGAAGTCAGCGATCACGGAGTGGTCGATGACCAATTCGGCCGGGGCCAGCGGCTCGATCCTCGACGGGTCGCCGCCCAGGTCTGCGACGGCCTCACGCATCGTGGCCAGGTCCACCACGACGGGTACGCCGGTGAAGTCCTGCATGACCACGCGGGCTGGGGTGAACTGGATCTCCTGGCTCGGCTCGGCCGCGGGATCCCACGCACCCAGGGCCGTGATGGTCTCGCGCGTGACGTTGGCGCCGTCCTCCGTGCGGAGCAGGTTCTCCAGCAGGATCTTGTGCGTGAACGGCAGACGATCGGCACCCGGCACCGCCGAGATGCGGAAGATCTCGTGGGTGGTGCCGCCGGCTGCCAGGGTCCCGCGCGCTCCGAAGCTGTCCTTGCTCGCCACCAGCAATCTCCTCGTGTCGGTCCCGTTCGATCCCGTCAATTTATCTTGACGTCAAGATACTTGCCCAGACTACTCGGAATCCAGCCGGGGCAGCCGCTCCCGAGCGACGCCGCGACCCTAGCCGGACCCGGCTCGCTCGAGGAGGGCAACCGCCTCGACATGATGGGTCATGGGAAAGGCATCGAACGCGCGGAGGCCGCGCAGCCGGTACCCCGATGAGCGCAGGCGGCCGACGTCGCGGCCCAGCGCCACCGGGTCGCAGGCCACGTAGACCAGTCGGTCCGGGCCTACCTTCGCCAGGGCATCGACAACGGCGAGACCGGCCCCGGCCCTCGGCGGATCCAGCACGATCCCGCTCGGCCGCGGGAGCGCGGCACCCGTGGCCGCCAGCCAGGCGGCCACATCGGCGCCGTGCAGCCGCACCCATGGCGCATCGTGCAGTGCTCTCCGGGCGTCACGCACGCCGGTCGCCGAGGCCTCGACCGCCTCGACGTTCCCGCCGGATCCCACCGCATCGGCCAGGGCAGCGGAGAGCAGGCCCGCCCCGCTGTAGAGGTCCCACCACGACTGGTCCGGCTGCGGGCGGCCAAGGTCCACGATGGCCTGCTGGAGCGCCTCGGCAAGCCCGGGGTGCACCTGCCAGAACCCGGTCGCCGAGATCCGCCACCGGCGAGCACCGGCCCGCTCGACCAGCCGGCCCTCAGGGGCCAGCGGCCTGCCCTGCCCGTCCAGTGGCACGAAGGCAACCGTGCCGTCGAAGCCCTGGGCCGCCACCACCTCTCTGGTGCCGACGGGACCGACCGGCAGCGCGGCCCGGTCGAGCCCTGGGACGGCCAGCAGGCAGGAATCGACCGCGACCACGGCGTGGCTGCGGTGGCCGCGCAGGCCCGTGGCTCCATCCACCGCCCATCTCATCCGGGTCCGCCACCGCAGGCCGTCCGGGTGGCCCGGCAGTTCGTGCACGGTCGTGTCCATGCCGTCGAGGTCCTGCTCGGCCCCGCCGAAACGGGTGAGCGCATCGACGAGCACCTGCTGCTTCAACTCGCGCTGCGCAGGCAGCGCGACATGCTGGAAGTCGCAGCCACCGCACGTGCCGGCCCATGCGCAGGGCTCCGCTACCCGGTCGGGACTGGCGACGATGACCTGGGCGACATCGGCCCGGGCGACCTTGGCACCCACCTCGCTGATCCGGATCCGCACGCTCTCCTCCGGCAGGGCACCGCGCACGAACACCGTCCAGCCGTCGGTGTGCGCCACGACGTGGCCACCATGCGCGATGGGACCAGCCGTGACAATGCGCTCGTCGCCCACCGCAAGCGGCAAGCGGTCGCGGTCGGGGCGCGCCATGGAGGCCTACGCGTCGCGGTCCAGGGCGAGCTCGCTGGACTTCAGCTGCCAGGGGACGCTGGTGACCATGACTCCCGGCGTGAAGAGCAGCCGGCTCTTGAGCCGTAGCGCCGACTGGTTGTGGAGCAACTGCTCCCACCACCGGCCGACCACGTACTCCGGAACGTAGACCGTGATGAGGTCGTTCGGATTGTCGCTGCGCAGCGCGCGCACGTAGTCAAGGATCGGCCGGGTGATCTCGCGATAGGGCGAAGCCAGCACCTTCAGGGTGACCGGGATCTCCGCGCGTTCCCAGTCCTCCTGCAGGCGCGCCGTGTCCTCCGGGTCCACGTCGACCGTGATCGCCTCGAGGACAGTCGGTCGGGTGGCCCGCGCGTACATCAGCGCGCGCATCGTCGGCTTGTGCAGCTTGGACACCAGGACCAGCACGTGCACCCGGGTCGGCAGGACCATGAGTTCCCGGTCGACATGCATGATCTCGCTCTTGACCCGCTCATAGTGCGAGTGGATGCCGCGCATGAGCAGGTAGATCAACGGCATCGCCACGACCACGATCCAGGCGCCCCGGGTGAACTTCGTGACGAGCACGATGACGAGGACAGATCCGGTCATGACGAGGCCGAAGCTGTTGATCACCCGGGATCTCTGCATGCGAAGCCGCTCCGACTTCTCAACCTCCGATCGGAGGTGCCGCGTCCAGTGCCGCACCATCCCGAGCTGGCTGAGGGTGAAGGAGACGAAGACGCCCAGGATGTACAGGTTGATGAGGCCGCTGACCGACGCCTGGTAGGCGATCACGAGCAGAACGGCCAGCCCCGCGAGCGTGAGGATCCCGTTGCTGAAGGCCAGCCGGTCCCCCCGCGTGTGCAGTTGGCGCGGGAGGTAGCCGTCCTTCGCCAGCACGGAGCCGAGGACCGGGAAGCCGTTGAATGCCGTGTTCGCGGCGAGGGCGAGGATGACCGCGGTGGCCAGCGCGATCACGAGGACCGCCCACGGCATCCCGGTGAACACCGCGTCGGCGATCTGCACGATCACCGTCTTCTGGGCCTGCCCGGGGGGCAGTCCCACCAATTCATCGTCGTGGAGGGTCACCTGGACATTGGTTCGCAGGGCCAGCCACGTGATCCCGGCGAACATCGACATCGAGATCACCCCTAGCAGGAGCAGCGTCGTCGCCGCGTTCCGCGACTTGGGCTTCTTGAAAGCGGGGACCCCATTGGAAATCGCCTCGATGCCGGTGAGCGCGGTCGTGCCGCTGGAGAACGCCCGGGCAAGAAGGAAGAGGAGGGCCGCGCCCGCGAAATTGTCCTCGGCGATGATCTGCCAGTCCGCGCTCTCCGCCTGCAGGTCGGCCCCCTGGGCGAGTTGCACCGCAGCCGCCCCGATCATGATGAAGATCGACGCGATGAAGAAGTAGACCGGGATGGCGAAGAAGGCGCCGGACTCCTTGACTCCCCTGAGATTGAGCAGCGTGATCGCCACGATCAGCCCGACCGCCCACCAGACCGAATGCTCCTCGACGATCGGGATGGTCGAGCCGAGGTTCTCGACCGCGGACGAGATCGACACGGCGACGGTCAGCACGTAGTCGATGAGCAAGGCGCTGGCAACGAAGACGCCCCAGTTCGGGCCGAGATTGTGGGAGACCACTTCGTAGTCGCCGCCGCCGCTCGGGTAGGCGTGCACGTTCTGGCGATACGAGGCCACGACCGTGAAGTAGATGATCACGACGGCCAGGGCGATCCACGGCCCGTACGCGTACAGGGAGGCCCCGCCAAGGGCCAAGGTGATGAGGATCTCCTGCGTTGCATATGCATTTGACGACAGGGCATCGCTGGCGAAGACGGGAAGCGCGATGCGCTTGGGCAGCAGCTGGTCGCCCAGCCGCTCGCTTCGGAGAGCACGGCCGAGGAACAGCCGTTTCACCACATCCGACATCGCCACGGCCGTGAGCCTACGACCCGCCGGGTGCGTGTAGCGTTCGGGCGTGCACATCGTGATCCTCGGCTGCGGTCGCGTGGGGTCGTTGCTGGCCCACCGCCTCGATGACATGGGTCATTCAGTGGCGGTCGTCGACCAGGACGCTGGGGCGTTCCGCAAGCTGAGTCCGAACTTCTCCGGGCAGACGGTCACCGGGGTCGGCTTCGACCGCGAAACCCTCGAGACCGCGGGCATCGCGCGCGCGCACGCCTTCGCCGCGGTGAGCAGTGGCGACAACAGCAACATCCTGGCCGCCCGCGTGGCCCGCGAGACGTACGGAGTCGGCCAAGTGGTGGCCCGCATCTACGACCCGCGCCGCGCCGAGGTCTACCAACGCCTGGGGATCCCCACGGTTGCCACGGTCTCCTGGTCGACCGGCCAGATCATGCGGCAGATCCTCCCGCTGGGAGCCCAGAACGAGTACACGGATCCGAGCGGCGCGGTCGTGCTGGCCCAGGTGCACGTGGGCCAGCACTGGCTCGGCCTGCGCACCACCGACCTCGAGGAGGCATCCGGGGCACGGGTCGCGTTCCTCACGCGCTACGGACAGGCGTTCATCCCGACGCAGGAGTCGGTCATCCAGGACGGGGACCTCGTTCACGCACTGTACGAGATCGATGCCCGGGACCGGGTCGAGCGGGCCTTCGAGACAGGATCGGGTGAGGGCTGATGCGCGTCGCCATCGCCGGGGCGGGCAAGGTGGGCCGCTCCATCGCCCGCGAACTGGTGGTCAACGGGCACCAGGTGCTCCTCATCGACAAGGACCCGCTGCTGGCGCGTCCGGGCGTGGTCGAGGGTGCCGACACCCTCCTCGCCGATGCGTGCGAGATCTCCGCGCTCGACGAGGCGATGCTGTCGCACTGCCAGGTCGTGGTGGCCGCGACGGGCGACGACAAGGTCAACCTCGTCGTGTCGCTGCTCGCCAAGACCGAATACGGAGTCCCGCGCGTCGTGGCCCGCGTCAACCACCCCAAGAATGAGTGGATGTTCGACGAGTCCTGGGGCGTCGACGTCGCCGTGTCGACCCCCCGCATGCTGTCTGCCCTCGTCGAGGAAGCGGTCAGCGTGGGCGACCTGGTCCGGCTGTTCACGTTCCGCCAGGGCGACGCCAACCTCGTCGAGATCACCTTGTCAGCCGACTCGCCGGTCGTCGGCATGCGCGTGGGCGACCAGGCCTGGCCCATCGACACCGCGCTCGTCGCCATCGTGCGCGGACCACGGGTGTTCGCCCCCTCGGCCGACGACCCCCTCGACGTAGGGGACGAACTGCTCTTCGTCGCCTCCCCCGACCAGGAGCCCGAGCTGCAGCGCATGCTCGGCCACGCCTAGCCTCGGCCTGCCCTACCCGGGCGGCTTGCCGTGCTGGGCCTGGGCTCGTTCGGCCCGCTTGCGCTGGAGGACGGGTGCCAGAACGCGGTAGGTCCAGTAGGCCGCACCTAGGAACAGCGGGTATCCCATGACGATCTTCGCGATGCCCTGCACCTCGACCCATCCGGCGAAGTACATGGGCGCCTGGACGACGATGCGGCCATAGAACAGGCCCACCCAGATCCACGACGCCGCGGCGTAGATCCGGCGTAACTCGCGGTCCCGGCGCCAGGACGTGCCCTCGCCGGTCAGGAAGCCCATGGCAATCCCGAGCAGCGGCCAGGTGGCCAGGATGGAGACGAGGAAGGCGGTGCCGTACCCGAGGTTGGTCAGCATGCCGGGCAGGTAGACGTCCGATGCGTTGTCGTTGCGCGACGCCCACCAGGCCGAGAACGCAAGTCCCACGAACCCGGCGGCCACCTGCCCGAGCGGCTCCCGCCGCACCAGTCGCCAGCCGACGATCAGCACACCGGCCGCGAGCGCGGCGATGAGCGAGGTTCGCAGGTTGGCTGAGGTGACGACATAGGCCACCACGAACACGGCGGTGGGCAGGCCGGAGTCGATGACCCCGCGCCACCCGCCGATCGCCCGCTCGAGCAGGAGCGACTCCGCCTTGATCTCCGCGACGCTCTCGTGATCGACCGGCTCGTGATCGACCGGGTCCGCGTCCGCCGGCCCGACATCGTCTGATCGAGGTGCCTCGGTCATCCGTTGAGCGGCTTGAGCTCGTAGCGCGGGTTGAAGATCGTCGGGCTCTCGGTATTGCAGGTCAGTCGACCCGTGACCACCATCGAGCGGCCCGGGTCGATGCCCGGAATGCGGCGGCGTCCCAGCCACACGACGTTGACGCTCCCGGATCCGTCATAAAGCTCGATCTCCAACGCCGGGACGTTGCTGCGTGGCCGCAGGGTCATCGAGCGGACCATGCCCCGAACCGTCACTGTCTCGCCGGGGGTGCAGCAATCGATGCGCGCAACGGTGGCCGCGTGGCCCTCCCCCTCGGCGATCAGCTCGGCCGCCTCGACCTCGGACTGGTTCTGGGTGAGCCGGTGCCACAGTCGGCCAAGTGGCCCCTCGTGGCTGCGCAGCCGTTCCCCGGTTGTGCTCACGTCCACAGGCTAACGGGTCTCGGTGATCTCGGGCCCGCGGGCGAACGGCGACGGCAACGTCGGAGCCGCCGTGGTCGCGGCGTCCGGGTTCTCCGGCATGCGCAGCGGGATCGCGGATCCGACCGGCATCGCCTCCGTGCCCCGAACGACGATCAGGCCGCGGACCATCGCCTCGAGGGCATCCGCCGCCTCCCCGGGCCGAGCCGCCGAGCCGAGGAACACCGCGCGCAGGAACCAGCGGGGTCCCTCGATGCCGACGAACCGGGCCGCCTGGAGCGCACCGCTGCCCTCTGCCTTGACCTGGGCCCGCAGTTCCACGCCGAACGGACCTTCGGCCTCCTCGACCAGCCCGCCGCCCGAACTGATCGACGCCTTGATCTGCGGCCTGACCTCGTCCCAGAGCCCGCCGCTGCGTGGCGCGGCATACGGCTGCACCTGCACCCCCCCGTCGGGCCGCGCGAAGGTCAGCTGCACGACGTTGCCGGAGGCCTCGTCGACCTGGACCTGCACGTCGACGCCCGGCATCGGCGTCACCCGCAGGGCGGTGAGGTCCAGCCGCTCGATGCCGTCGTTGAAGTCGACCTCGGAGACGTCCCATGGGCCGTTGGCGCGGGAGTCGGCCACTGCTGCCACCTCTTTCGAACGCCTGTCGGCGTTATCAGCCCGTAACCGTACCGGCGTGCCCGCCCGTGGACCCAAACCCACCCTCGCCGCGGTGGCTGCCTGGCAGCCGGTCCACCTCGACGAGCGCGGCCCGCTCGACGCGCTGGATGACCAACTGGGCGACCCGGTCTCCGCGGTTCACCTGCACGTCCGCCGAGGGGTCGAGGTTCACCAGGATCACGGACAGCTCGCCGCGATAGCCGGCATCGACCGTGCCAGGGGCATTGGCGACCGTGAGTCCGTGCCTCAGCGCAAGGCCGCTGCGCGGGTGCACGAAGGCTGCGTAGCCGTCCGGGAGGGCAATGGCGATGCCGGTGGGGACGAGTGCCCGGCCTCCCGGCGGGATGACGTGGTCGCCGCGGCTGAACAGGTCCAGGCCGGCATCCCCTGGATGGCCGTAGTGCGGGAGCGGCAGGTCAGGGTCCAGGCGGGCGACGAGCACCGGCACGTCCGCACTCACGGGTTGACCTCGATGGCGCCGGACGCCCCGGCGGACCGCCAGGCGGGGCCCCCGGCCGCGCGGTCGTCGATTGCCCGCTGGATGAACTCATCGGGCGCGCTGTCGACGAAGTGCTCCAACGGGACCTGGATGAACAGGGCGGTCGCCGTCAGGGCCAACGGCCCGTCCGGCCCGCCCAGCCGGCCGACGGCCCGCATGAAGACCTTCCTGCCCTTGACGCCCACCACCTCGGCGTCGATGCGCACGCGCGACCCGACAGGGACGGGTCGCCGGAAGTCCACCTCAAGCCGGCCGGTGACCGTGTGGGCGCTGAGCAGCCAGTTCAACGAGCCGAGGACCTCGTCGAGCGCGAACGTGAGCACTCCGCCGTGCGCCAGCCCCGGAGCACCTTGGTGATGCTCGGTCACGTCGAAGTCGCTGGATACCGACATGCCCTCGCCGGCCGTGATCCTCAGGTGCAGCCCGGCCGGCTCGTCCGATCCGCAGCCCAGGCACCAGCGGTAGTGCAGGGGAATGGGCTCCCCGGGCGCCGGTGCGCCCGGTCCCCGCGTCGGCCGCACAGCGTCGGGCGGGGGCGTCGTCGGGAGCGCCCCCCTCGGGCGGTGTCCCCCGGGATTCGGCGGCTGGGACGGGCTCACGAACGAACCGTACCCGTCTGCCACAGTGGTCCCGTGATGGGTAACGGCGGTCCCGCGATGGGCATCCCCTACCGCGAGCGCCTGCTGCCGCACTGGTGGGCGTGGCTGGTCTCGGGGGCGATGGTGGCCATGCTGGCCATCGCCTATGGCGGGGCCCTCGGCTTCGCCGCGGGAGCGGCCGTCGGGACCGTCGGAGGCGCCCTGGCGGGATGGCTGCTGTGGATCACCTCTCCCGTGGTCGCGGTGGATGCCGCTGGCCTGCATGCGGCCGGCGCCGTCCTGCCGCCCTGGGCGCTCGGCCCGGCTACGGTCCTGGACCGCGCAGGGGTGGCCCGGCAGCGCGGACCGGGCTCGGATGCACGGATCTATCTCGTGCTGCGTCCATGGTCGGCCGCTCGCGGCGTGCTGGTCGAGGTACGCGACCCGCAGGACCCGCACCCGGCGTGGCTCGTCAGCAGTCGCCGCCCCGAATTGCTCGCAGCCGCCGTGACCGCGTCCCGTGGCGATACGCTCGGTCCCAGTCCAGCACAGGCAACGGAGGCGACATGACAGACACGGACGCGTCGGGCAGCACGGACGTTGACGTCACCGTCGAGGTCAATCCCCTGGTGCACCTCATTGCTCCCTTGGCGGCCATCGGCGCGACCATGCTTGCCCGTAAGTTCCTCAACAGCGGCTACCGCCGGGTGACCGGCAGCGCGGCGCCGGATCCCGGGGATGCCAATGTCAAGTTCGCGCGCGCTGTCATGTGGGCCGCAGTCACCGCCGCAACCGCCGCCGTGGTCGAGGTCGCCGTCTACCGGATCGTCAATCAGGCCGGCCAGAAGAAGGCCTGACCACTGCTGCCGGCCGACGGAGGCCATCGCACCCGGACGGTGGGCCTGCCAGATGGTCGGGCAGTGGCGTTCGTCGACGGGGGCGACCCCCATGGCTACCCAGTCATCGGCCTGCACGGGACACCAGGCTGTCGACTGAACCGCCTGATTGACGATCCCGTCTACGCCGAGGCCGGCGTCCGGTATTTCACGACTGACCGGGCAGGTTACGGCCGGTCGACACGTCACTGGGGCCGGTCGGTGGCTGACGAGGCGTCGGACGTGCTCGCCGTCGCGGATGCTCTCGGTTTCGAGCGGTTCTCAGTCGTGGGCGGGTCCGGTGGTGGCCCACACGCCTTGGCGTGCGCTGCCCTGCTGGCGGACAGGGTAGATCGGGTGGCCTGCCAGTCGTCGCTTGCACCGCTGGGCGCGGGGGGCCTGACCCGTGCCGAATGGCTCACGGGCATGGATCCAGAGATCGCGGCAGAACTGGCGTGGGCGGAGGCCGGTGAACAGGTCCTCACGTGGGAGATGGAGCGTGCGCAGGAGCGGATGGCCAGTCGACTGGCAACGGATCCGGGGACGATGATGGGGACAGCAGCGTCGCCGGGGGACGTGGCGTTCCTGCAGCGGCCGGAGGTGCTGGCCGCCTTCCGCCGCATCGTCCCGGAACAGGCAAGGAGCGGCGTGGGTGGCTCGGTCGATGACACTTTAGCCTTCTGCAAGGACTGGGGCTTCGACCTGTCAGCCGTCACCGTGCCTGTCCTCGTGACCTACGGGGCCGAGGACTCCTCCTGCCCAGTGGCGCATGGCAGATTCCTCGCCCGGTCAATCCCCACCGCCATCACGGTGGAGGTGGCGGGTGAAGGGCACTTCGCGGCCGATCCTCGCAATGAAGTGCTGGCTACGCACCGGTGGCTGCGCATGGGCGGGACCCCGGCGTACCCAAGCTCGTGAGCTCCTGCGTGCGGTCTAGGCGCATTCCTTGCAGATCGGCCCGCTGGGCGTCTCGTGATCGACCTGGCTGCGGTGCTGCACCAAGAAGCACTTCGTACAGGTGAATTCATCCGACTGGCGAGGCAGGACCCGCACGGTCAGGCTCTCGTCTGACAGGTCGGCGCCGGGGAGCTCAAGGCTCTCCGCCAGCTCCGCCTCGTCGACGTCGACGGCCGACGAGGCCTTGTCGGCCCTGCGGGCCTTCAGTTCCTCGAGGCTGTCCTCTGCGAGCTCCTCGTCGGTCTTCCGAGGCGCGTCGTAGTCGGTTGCCATGGCCCTAGCCCTTCGTCAGTCCGGACTCGGTGAGTCCGGGTGTCGCATGTGCCCCTGTCATGATCGGAGCAGCACGTGCGCCGGAACGCCCGTGATGCCTCGTTCATTCCCGGCCTCGTTCATTCCCGGAGCGCAGATTGTGCCTCATGCCCACCGGGACCGCGTGGCAGGGTAGGGCACATCACCCAACAGGAGGGTTCGCCATGCCCGTGTACGCGCTGGGAGACCGGCAGCCCACGATCCATCCAACGGCGTTCGTGCACCCGGACGCGGTGCTCATCGGCGACGTACGGATCGGTCCAGAGTCGAGCGTGTGGCCGGCAGCCGTGCTCCGAGGCGACCACGCGGCGATCATTGTCGGGGCGCGGACATCCGTGCAGGACGGAACCGTCGTGCACTGCTCGAAGGACCTGGACACGGTCATCGGGGACCGATGCGTGATCGGACACAATGCCCATCTCGAGGGCTGCACCATCCACCATGACTCGCTGGTGGGGTCGGGCTCGACCGTGCTGCACCGGGCGCAGGTGGGCCCGCACGCGCTCGTCGGCGCCGGGGCCGTGCTCGGCAACGACAAGGTGGTGCCCCCTTATGCGCGGGCGCTGGGGGTCCCGGCGATCATCAGCGAGAACGCCGTGGCCGAGGGCGACTTCGATCGTGCGGTGGCAACGTACGTGCACAACACGCATTGGTACGCGGCGGAACTCAGGCGCCTGGACTGAGGCCCTCGTGCAGGCGCGCGAGCGAGCGCCGCAACTGCGCTGCGATGCCGGGAGCACTGGCCACGACGACCTCGTCGGGCGACTCTGCCGTCAGTCCGGTCACCACAGCGCCGGCCTCGCGCGCGATGAGTTCGCCGGCGGCGAGGTCCCACGGATTGAGGCCGCGCTCGAAGTACGCGTCCACCTGCCCGCTGGCCAGCCAGCACAGGTCCACGACCGCCGAACCGGACCGGCGCAGGTCGGCGACCTCGGCAACGAGTCGGCCCGCCACCACCCCCTGCTCCGAACGTCGAACAGCGTCATAGTCGAAGCCGGTCGCCACCAAGGCCCGATCCAGGACCTGGCAGTCGCTCACGTGGATCCGCTCGGCTCGTGCCCCTCGCACCCGCCAGGCGCCCTGCCCGCGCACCGCGATGTATGCCTCGTCCAGCACGGGGGTCACCACGACCCCGACTGAGGCCATGCCCTGCTCCTCCACCGCGATGGACACCCCCCACAACGGCAGCCGATGGACGTAGTTGACGGTCCCGTCCAGCGGATCAATCACCCAGCGCACGCCGGTGCTGCCCTTCCGCTCTCCGCACTCCTCGCCGAGGATCGCGTCGTCCGGCCGCTCGCTCAGGATGGCCGCCCGGATGAGCGATTCCGATCCGCGGTCCATGGCCGTCACGGAATCCGTGGGCGTGGACTTGCTCTCCACCTCGAGAAGCAGGGGGCGCTCGTCGCTCAGGAAGCGCGCCGCGTCGCCACCCGCGCGCCAGGCCAGGCGCGCGAGCGGATGCCACTGGAGAACCTCAGCAAGGTCACGCAGGGCGGGGGGCATGGGCTCATCCTGCCCGGCCCCGGACCCCTCCCCCGGCCCGGTACTGTCGCATCTCGTGCTCACTCCCTACCGGCAGGCGCTCGCCCTGCCAGGGGCTCGTGCGTTCTCGGCCACCGCCTTCGTTGCCCGGTTGCCGATCGCCATGATCGGGCTGGGCATCGTGCTCCTGGTCAGCGGACGAACCGGGTCGTACGCCCAGGCCGGCGCCTTGGGTGCCGCATTCCAGATCGCGGCGGCCGTCGGAGCCCTGCGCTCGAGCCGTTGGGTCGACCAGGTGGGGCAGGGCCGACTGCTCCCCTGGCTCGCCGGGATCCACGCGGCTGGCCTGGTGGCTTTCGTCGCTGCGGTCGGCTACGACGCGCCGCTCGCAGTGCAGTTCGCGGTAGCGGCCATGGCGGGAGCCTTCCAGCCGGCCATCGGAGCCATGGTCCGGGCTCGGTGGGCGAACCTGACAGACGATCCGGGGCGGGTGCGCAGCGCGTTCGCGTGGGAGAGCATCCTCGACGAACTCATCTTCACGGTGGGGCCGTTGCTGACCGCGTTCCTGGCCTTCCAGGCCGGCCTGTCGGTCCCTCTCGTCGTGGCGGCAGTCGTGACGGTGCTCGGGTCATTGGCGCTGGCGACCCAGCACAGGACCCAGCCCGCCCCCTCCCGCCGAGCCCCCCGCCAACGAGGCGAGGCCCGCAGGACCGGGGCCATCCGGGCGCCGGGGATGCTCGTCATGGTGACATCGGCCCTCGGCGTCGGCGGGGTCTTCGGCGCCTATGAGGTCACGGTCGTGGCATTCGCGCAGGAGGCGGGCCAGACAGGGGCTGCCGGCGTGATACTCGGGTTATGGGCCTTCGGGTCGATGATCTCCGGCATCGTCTTCGGGTCGCGGCAGTGGCGGATGCCCCTCCCCCGCCAGGTCATGGTGCTCACCGCCCTGCTGACGGTGGTGCTGGTGCCCGCGCCTTTCATGCCCACGGTGGCGCTGCTCGCCGGGACGACGTTCGTGGCCGGCATGGCCGTCGCCCCGGCCCTCATTGCCGTGTTCTCCCTGACCGAGCGGCTGGTGCCTTCGGAGCAGCTCACCGAGGGTCTGACCTGGACCAACTCGGGCCTGGCCCTCGGCTTCTCGGGCGGCACGGCGGTGGCCGGCATCGTGGTGGACGCGGTGGGCACGACCTGGGCCTTCGGCCTGCCCATCGCCAGCGCCGCGTGCGCCTTCATCGCCGCGGCAGCGGGCCAGCCGGTCCTGAGGCGCGCGGCCGCCGGTCGACCCCTCCCGGGGCCGGCCATCGCGTGGGGCGTCGACCCCGTGCCAGGGCCAGGCGCCGGAGCCGTCGTCGATGACCCTCCCGCGCCATAGCCGGCCCTGCGGAATCCGCACGCAACCCGCAGTACGCGATCCGGAGGCGCTAAGTTCATCCCTGCAATGATGTGGGCCTGCGCACACCCCACGTCCTGAACGGCAGCCGCACCGGCCGCCAGATGGGAGAACGTCCTGCTCACCTTCAGCCCCCGCGAGGTCCAGTCGCGGGTCCGCGCCGGCGCCTCGGCTGAGGCCGTCGCCGACGACACGGGCTGGCCGCTGGACAAGGTCCTGCGGTACGCCGAGCCGCTGCTGGCCGAGCGTGCCTACATCGCCGAGCAGGCACAGGTCGTCGAGGTGCGCCGGTCGGGCGGTGGGGCGACCCTCCAGCAGTCAGCCTCCGCCGCCCTCGGCATCGATGCCGCGTCGGACAACGTCGAGTGGGATTCCTGGCGGCGCGAGGACGGCAAGTGGGTCGTGAGCGTTGCCTACCCCGAGCGCGGCACGACCAAGGTCGCGCTGTGGACATACGACCCGGCCGGGCGCAACATCCATCCACTGGACGACAACGCCCGATCGCTGATGGGCGTGCGGACACTGGACGAGGACCGCGACCCGATTGCCGATGCGCTTGACCTGGTGTCGGTCGAGGTGGAGGACGAGCCCGGGGATGCACCCCGCCCCCGCCTGGTCGCCGTGCCCGATGCCGACGAGAGCCCGACGCCGCCCGAGGCTGAGGCAAGCACGCAGGACGAAGCCGATCGCACGTCCAGCACGGCATCGACGGTCACCATCGCGCACCCGAGCACGCCCGCGACGCCGCCGGCAGCGAGCCCGCCGGCGCGCAAGCCCAAGACCCGCAAGGGCCGGGCCAGCGTGCCCAGCTGGGACGAGATTCTCTTCGGAGCCACGCGCCCCGAGGACAAGTCCTAGGACTGCCCTCCAGCGACGTCCTGCGCTAGCCGAACGGCAATGGCTGGCGGGACATGTGCTCCTGGGCGGCCCCCGCCGCCGTGGTCCGCGACCGGTAGTGCCGGCGGCACAGCACTTCGTACGCCACCGCGTGCGTGGTGTCCGTCGTCGTGTCACCGACCACCACTTGTTCACCCTCCACGACCATCTCCCCGTTGACTGTGCGGGCGTTGTGGATGGCCCGCTGCCCGCACCAGCACAGCGCCTCGACCTGCAGGACCTGCACCCGGTCGGCGAGTTCGACGAGGCGCGCCGAGCCCGGGAACAGGCGGGTCCTGAAGTCGGTCATGATGCCGAAGGCGTACACGTCGACGCCCAGCTCGTCCACCACCGATGCGAGCTGCTCGACCTGCTCCGCCGTGTAGAACTGCGCCTCATCGCAGATGAGGTAGTCGACCCGCTCCCCCTGCGAAAGCCGCTCCACCACGTGCGCCTTGATGTCAAGGTCCTCGTCGACCTCGACGGCGGAGACGGTCAGTCCCAGCCGGCTGGACAGCACCGACTCGCCCGCTCGGTCCAGCCGGGTGAACACGATCCCGGCCCGCCCACGGGAGGCATGGTTGTGGTCCGTCTGCAGGGCGAGGGTCGACTTCCCGCAGTCCATGGTGCCCGCGTAGAAGATGAGCTCCGCCACGGGGTCATCGTGCCAGACGCCTGACTCAACCGGGGCGATGCAGCAGTGCCGGGATGTACAGCTCGTCTGCGCTCAGCGCACCGTGCTGGCCGAGGAGGCTCGAGACGACCGCGTCCCACCGGGTGGCCAGCATCGTCGGCCCCTCGCACACGGCCATGACATCGCCGATCCGGTCGGCCAGGGCGGGGTCGACCGGGCCCATCAGCCCCGACGCCACTACCTCGGACCGGAGCATCACCCGGGCCCGGGATCCCAGGGTCGACTGCCAGGCGTCGCGCACATCAGCGGCCGCACCCGACCGGGCATAGACGTGGCGGGCGCGCGGCTCACCGGCAATCCGGCTGACACCCGTCATCAGGGCCGGCACGTCGTCCACCTGGACACGTGCGTCCGGCGGGCAGTCGACCATGCCGTGGTCGGCCGTGACGACGAGGGCACTGCCGGGGGCAAGCGCATCGCACAGCCGGCCGACGAGGTCGTCGGCGCGGGACAGGGCCGCCCGCCATTCGTCGCTGTCGATGCCGAACTCGTGCCCCGTGCGGTCGAGCTCGGCCCAGTAGACATACGCGAAGGATCGCGCGGATGCGGACTGAAAGTCGCGAAGCTCGGCCACCCGCTCCGCCGCGTCCTCTGCGGGGCGGTACTCCGCGCCGCGCAGAACGGCACGGGTCAGCCCCGAATCGCGATACGCCCCGGGAGCGATCGTGGCCATCGCCACGCCCGCCCGCGCCACTGCCTCAAACACGGTTGGCTCGGGCTGCACGGCGACCGGGGTGGGCTGGCTGCCCCAATGAAGCGGAACGAGGATCTCGTCGTCCTCAGGCAGCAGGAATGACGCACCGACGAGCCCATGGCCGCCCGGGAGCAGGCCGGTGCCGAACGATCCGAGCCCGACAGGGGTGGTCGTGGGGAAGGCGGCGCTGATCGGCTCCCCCGTCATCGCGGCCAGCCTCGGCGCCAGGGCACCGTGGCGGGCAATCAGCTCGGCCCCGAGTCCGTCGACCAGGCACACCACCACGTGCCGGGACTCGCCCATGGCGAGGACGTCGGTGAAGCCCGGGACTCCGACGCTGGCTGCCGCGGAGCAGGCGACATCGGCCAGCGTCGGCCCGACGACGCGGGTCAGCGGGCCCGGTCCGCGGTCGCCTGAGACAGCGCTGCCGCGAAAGCGAGGACCTGCCGGACCACCTCGGCGCCATCGGCGGCCTCCGAGACCCGCACACTCAGATCATCGTTGCTCGCCGTGCCGGTATAGCCATGGTCCGCGTCGCACTGGGGGTCGCCACACCCGGCCGGCTCGAGCTCGATGCGGCTGACCGCGCCCCAGCCGATGGTCAGGACCACCTCCGCCGCGGGGCCCCCGGCCCGGTGCCGCTCGGGCTCGCTGACCACCCGGGTCACGACGACCGAGTCCACCCGCTCCAGCCGCACCGCCTCCGTCGACGCGGATGCATACGGTGTCGGGTTGCCCTCGTCGACGGGGTGCTCGTCGGTGTGCCCGACGATGAGCCGGGTCGGGGTGAGGGCCAGGACGGTGACGTGGCGGCGCAGCTCATCGCGGTCGAAGGTGGCCTCGTGGTGCACCACGTACGACACCAAGGACTCGGCGGCCATCGCGGTGTCGAGCGCATCGGCGACGAGGTCGGGGTAGTACCCGGATCTCTGGATGTCGGAACGCAGCTTCTGGACGAGGGCGGCATCGGTCATGGTGGCATTGTCCCATCCTCCGCCGGCTCGGGGAGCCTGCCGTCCAGCGCCGGGGTGAGCCGGTGCCGAAGGCGCAACGCCATGACGCCGGCCACCGCGCAGCCGCCCAGGATGGTGGCCAGCCAGATGCCGACGTGCCCCGACCCGAGGAGCAGCCCGCTGACGGCCGGGCCGATCGATCCCGACACGCCCCAGACCAAGCTCTGCACGGAGTTGTACCGCCCGCGCAGGTGGTCGGGAGCCAGGTCGTTGAGCAGCGAAGGGGCGATCGGTGCCCACAGAGTCTCGCCGATCGCGAACACCAGCGTCGACAGCATGATGAGTCCGAGCGCGGCCCCGACGGGCAGCAGGCCGCTGATGCCGACGAGCAGCCATGAGGCACCCCAGATCGTGGCGATCAGCGCCATCAGCCGGCTGCGCGATCGACCCCGGATCAGGCGCAGGGTGAACAGCTGCATCGCCACGATCGTGAAGGTGTTGACGGCGTAGGCCACCGCCACCCAGCCCACGGCAAGGTCGTTGATGACGGTGATGAACACCGGGATCGCGATCTCGAAGGCGCCGTATCCGCAGCTCAGCAGGACCAGCCCCAACAAGGCCAGGCGGACCAGCCGGCCATCGCGGAGGACCTCCCGGTACCCGCCCCCGCCGTGGTCGCCCTCCTCGCGAGGCGCCGGCCCGACGCCGACGCCGGGCAGGGTGAGCAGGACGGCGAAGTACAGAAGGTACGTGCACGCGTCGACGAGGTACAGGATCGTGAAGGAGCCCGGGTTGTCCTCGCGGACGATCGTCGCTGCGACGATCCCGCCGATCCCGATGCCGAGATTGAGCAGCATGAACTGGATCCCGAACACCCGCTGCCTCTGCTCCGTGGTCGTCAGGCGCCCGAGGAGTGCCGACTGCGGTGACCAGGTGGCAGAGCCGCCGATCGCCACCACCGTGGCAACCAGGAACGCGGTCGGCACGTCGTCGACCACCGCGAGGAACGCCACGCCGATCGCCTCGACGACCAGCCCGACCATGAGCACTGGGCGAGGACCGAAACGATCGACGAGGTAGCCGACGATCGGCAGCATGACGAGGGAGACGACGGCCACGAAGGCCACGACGATGCCCGCGACGGCGATGCCCAGTCCGCGGACCTGCCCGAGGTACACGATGAGCAGGGGCATCGTCAGTCCGCTGCCGATCGCGGACAAGGCGTTGCCGAACAGCACCCTGCGCACGACAGGGCTCATGGGGACCTCACAAGCGGCGGGCCGCCGGGTCGAGGACGTGGGGGCGAGGGGACACGCTCGTCCGCGCCCTGCCGACAGTCAAGTCCCCCATGGCCCCGGCCGCGGGGCGGACACCTCCTAGTTCGACCTCCACGCTGACGGTCGGCGCGGAGCCGAGGATGCTGGCCTCGGACACCACCGATGCAAGCGCCGCGAGGAAGCCGGCACGCTGGTCCGCCTGCAGGTTCCCGATGGCCGCGTCGCGTGCGGCGATGGAGGCCAGCATCGTGGCTGCCTCGGCACGGTCCACCGGGGCGATGCGGTATGCCGCATCATCGAGTACCTCGGCGACCGCGTCGTCGATGCCTACCCGCACGACCGCACCGAAGAGAGGGTCGTCCCGCACCCCGATGCGCCAGCCCAGGCCCGTGGTCTCGGCCATGTGCATGTCGACGTGGGCCTGCCCGAGCAGCTCGAGGACCGCATCACCGGACTGCACCCCCAGAGCAGGCACGTCGGGCACGGTCACGTCGGGCCCGGCTAGGTCGAGCGCCTCGCCCTCGCCGTCCGCCGAGGCCGGTTCCGGCGCGTCGGACCACCTCCACTCGGCGAGCCGGCGGGCGGCCGCCAGGGCAGCCACGGCAGCCTCGACATCACGGAAAACCGGGACGCCGTGGATGCCGACGCCGCCGTCCGGCATGACCGCGACGAGCAGGCTGCCATCGGCCGACGCCCGCAGCGCTTGCCGGACCTCGGTATCGCCAGGCCGCTCGATCGGCGGGACGTGGATCGCGATGACGGCACCCGCTGTTGCCTTGGCCCGGGCGATCTCGGTCCGGTAGGCCTCGGCGGACTCCTGTCGGGCGAAGGTCACCGGATCGCCGTCGAGGGGCAGGCCGAGCCGATCCGCGGCATTCGCTGCCATCACCGAGAGGGCATCGCTGTTGCCGATGATCGCCACGCCGGCCCGACCTGGAAGCAGCCCACCGGCCAGCACCATGGCCGCGTCGAGCAACTGGTCGATGCCATCGACCAGGACCAGCCCGGCAGCGCCCATGACCTGGTCCACGGCTCGTTGGGACAGGGCCGTGCTGCGGACTGCGTGCCCGCTCGGGTGGCGAGCTTCCGCCCCGCCCGCCCGGACCATGATGACGGGCTTGCGCGCGGCAAGCCGTCGGACCAGTCGGACGAACTTGCGTGGGTTGCCGATCGTCTCGAGGTGGAGGAGCACGAGCGACGTGTCCTCGTCGTCGAGCCAGTACTGCAGGACATCGTTGCCGGAGATGTCGGCTCGGTTGCCAGCCGAAACGAACGTCGACACCCCGAGCCCGCGGCCCTCAAGTCGATCGAGGATCGATCCGCCGAGCGCCCCGGACTGGCTGAAGAAGCCCACCGTGCCCGCTCGGGGCATGCGGTGGATCAGCGAGGCGTTCAGCCGCACCTCATCGTCGGTGTTGAGCAGGCCCAGGGCATTGGGGCCGACAAGGCGCATCCCGGCTCCGCGGACGAGGTCCACGAGTTCCTGCTGAAGGCGCGGGCCGTCGCCGCCGGCGTCCCCGAAGCCGCCCGAAACGACGACCACCCCGTGGACCGCGGCGGCGGCCGCCTGCTCGATCACCTGGCGCACGTCATTCGCGGGGACGACGACCGCGCACAGGTCGACCGATCCATCGACGTCGGCGAGGGACCGAACGCATGGCACGCCGAGGATCTCGTCGACCTCGTGGTGCACGGCGATCAGCCGGCCGCGGAACCCTCCACGCACCAGGTTGCCCAGCAGGGCGTGTCCTAAGCCGCCGGGATTCCTGCCGGCGCCCACGACGGCGACCGTGCCCGGGTGCAGCAGCCGGTGGACCGACCGGGCATCGGCACGGTGTTCCCGCGCCGTCATCACCTCCAGGCTGGACGCCGTCGGCTCGATGTCGAAGGCCAGGACGATGACGTCGTCCTCCCGCCGCTGGTCCAGGGCAAACCCGGCCTGCCGGAAGGTCGCCAGCATGCGCCCGTTCTGGGGAAGGACCTCAGCGGTGAATCGGGTCAGACCGCACTCCCGAGCGGCTGCCGCAAGGTGCTCCAGCAGGACCGATCCAAGGCCACGCCCCTGCATGTCGTCGCGGATGACGAAGGCGACCTCGGCGACACCGCCGCCAACGGTGTCGTAGCGACCGACCCCGATGAAGTCGCCACCGTCGAGGGCAACGAGGGCCACCCGGTCGTGATGGTCCACCTGCGTGAACCGGGTGACGTCGTCGTCCGTGAGGGTCGGCTTGGCGCTGAAGAAGCGGAAGTAGACAGTGCGGTCCGACAGCGATGCATGGAAGGCCCGGAGGCGGTCGGCGTCCTCGGGGACCATCGGCCGCAGGTGCACGGGGCGGCCGTCGCGCAGCAGCACGTCGGCTTCCCACCCGACGGGGTAGCCGGCCGTGCTTCCCGCGCCGGTGGACATGGCCCCATTCTGGCCCTCTTGGGTATGGTCAACGGGTGACCCCTGCCGCAACGGCCCTCGCGCCGGGAAGCCTGACCATCGCCGACGACGTGCAGGAGGCCCTCACCGAGGGGCGGGCAGTCGTCGCCCTGGAGTCCACGATCATCAGCCACGGGCTGCCGCGCCCAGAGAACCTCCGGGTGGCAGCCGAGGTGGAGGACATCGTGCGCTCCCGAGGCGCCGTCCCCGCCACGATCGCGATCCTGGACGGGCAGGTCCACGTCGGCCTGAGCGAGGACCTGCTCGAGCAGGTGGCCAACCGGGACGACGTGATCAAGGTCAGCGTGCGGGACCTGGCGGCCATCGTCGCCCGCGGCGGGCACGGAGCCACCACGGTTGCGGCGACGAGCCACATCGCCATGCTGGCCGGCTTGCGCGTCTTCGCCACCGGCGGTCTGGGCGGTGTGCATCGGCAGGCCCGCGACTCCTGGGACGAGTCCGCCGACCTGACGACGCTGGCCGTGACCCCGATGACGGTCGTCTGCTCAGGCGTGAAGTCGATCCTCGATGTCGGCGCGACCCTCGAGCGGCTCGAGACCCTCAACGTTGGCGTGCTCGGCTACGCCACCGACAGCTTCCCCGGCTTCTATCTCACCGACTCGGGGTTCTCGGTGAACTGGTCAGCACGGGATGAAGACGAGGTGGCCCGGATCATGTCGGTGCGCGACGCGCTCAAGATCGCGTCCGCGCTGGTTGTCGCCAACCCGTTGCCGGCGGCGGAGCAGCTCGACCCCGACCTGCACGACCAGGTTTTGGAGGAAGGCCTGCGGCTGGCCGGCGCGCGCAACGTGGTGGGCAAGGACGTCACGCCCTTCCTGCTCGACCACTTCCACCGGGCCACGCACGGAGCCAGCCTCATCGTGAACGAGCGGATCATCGTGCGCAACGCCGAGCTGGCCGCGCGCATCGCCGTGGCCGACGCGGCTTCGCGGACGGCCTAGCATCGGCGCGAACCCGGAACCTCGCGTCATCGTGGTCGGTGACGTCATGCTCGACGTCACGGCGCGCATCTCGTCTCCACTTGCCTACGCAAGCGACACCCCGGCAGTGGTGACGATGCAGCCCGGCGGCTCGGCGGCCAACACGGCCGGCTGGCTGGCCGCGTCCGGCCATCGGTCGGCATTCGTCGGGCGCATAGGCGCCGACGATGCGGGGAGCCGCGCCCGCGAGGCGCTCGTCGCGCAGGGCGTCGAGGCGCACCTGCCCGTGTCCGCCGGCCGCGCGACTGGTATGTGCGTCGTCATCGTGGACGCCCTGGGCGAGCGCACGATGCTCCCTGACCCCGGGGCCAACGCGGACCTGCGTGCCGACGACCTTGACGGGGCCCGCGTGGTGGCCGGCGACCATGTGCACCTGTCCGGCTATGTCCTGCTCAATCCGGCGTGCGCCGCGGCCGGACTGGCCATCCTGCAACGGGCGAGGCAGGCAGGTGCTACGACCAGCCTGGACCCGTCTTCCGCGGCCCCTCTGCGAGCGCGACAGGAGGACATGCGCGCCGGACTGGCCCTGGTCGACCTGGTCATCGCGAACGAGGAGGAGGCCGAGGTGCTGACCGGCCGGCGGGACCCGGAGGCCGCGTTGGCGGCCCTGGCAGGACTCGTCCCGGTGGCGGTGGTCAAGTGCGGAGCGGCCGGTGCGATGGCCCGGGCGGGCATCCAGCACGTGAGCGCGCGCGCGCGCCCGGCTGCGGTGGTCGACACGACCGGTGCCGGTGACTCCTTCGCGGCGGGGTTCCTGCCGGCCTGGGCAGGCGGCCTCGGGCTCGCCCGGGCGCTCGCGGCTGGGCTGGACCTAGCCTCAGTGGCCGTCAGCCGTGTCGGAGCCGGCCCTCCCCCGCGCTGAACGGCCAAGATTGACCGCGATCCCCTAGAGCCCCGAGAGGACCCCATGGCCCGGCGCGCCGCCCGCACGACCGAACCCCCCGGTGACGGTCGCATCGTCGACGTGGACGTCTCCGAGGAGATGCGCGGCTCCTTCCTGGAGTACGCCTACTCGGTCATCTACGCCCGCGCGCTGCCCGATGCGCGCGACGGCCTGAAGCCCGTGCAGCGGCGCATCCTGTTCCAGATGGCCCAGATGGGACTGCGGCCCGACAGGGGACACGTGAAGAGCGCACGGGTCGTCGGGGACGTGATGGGACGCCTGCACCCGCACGGTGACCAGGCGATCTACGACGCCCTCGTACGCATGGCTCAGCCGTTCTCGCTGCGGCTTCCCCTCATCGACGGCCACGGCAACTTCGGGTCACCGGACGACGGTCCCGCCGCCATGCGGTACACCGAGGCCCGCCTCGCGCAGGCCGCGACGACCATGACGGACGGCCTCGACGAGGACGTCGTGGACTTCGGCCCCAACTATGACGGCCGCGAGCATGAGCCGGCCGTTCTCCCGGCAGCGCTGCCCAACCTGCTGGTCAACGGGGCATCCGGCATCGCCGTCGGCATGGCTACCAACCTCGTGCCGCACAACGTTGGCGAGGTCCTCAACGCGGCCCGCTACCTGCTCGCCCAGCCCGATGCGACCCTCAGTGAGCTCATGACGTTCATTCCCGGCCCCGACTTCCCCGGAGGAGGCGTGATCGTGGGCCTCGACGGCGTGCGCGACGCGTATGCCTCGGGGCGCGGGTCGTTCCGGGTGCGTGCGCGCACTCGGATCGAGCAGGTCACCCCGCGACGTCGCGGGATCGTCGTCACGGAACTGCCATTCAACGTTGGCCCCGAGCGGGTGATCGACAAGATCAAGGAGGCCGTCCAGGGCAAGAAGCTCGAGGGCATCTCAGACGTCGTCGACCTCACGGACGGAGAGAGCGGCCTGCATCTCGTCATCGAGATCAAGAACGGGTTCCATCCCGAGGCCGTGCTTGAGCACCTCTTCCGGCTGACCCCGATGGAGGACACCGTCAACGTCAATGCGGTGGCACTGGTCGACGGGCAGCCCAAGACCCTCGGCCTGGTCGAGATGCTGCAGGTCTGGCTGGACCACCGCCTGGCCGTCGTGCGACGCCGCAGTGCGTTCCGACGGGCGAAGGCGCTGGACCGGCTCCACCTGGTCGAGGGACTTCTCGTCGCGATCCTCGACATCGACGAGGTCATCGAGGTGATCCGTGCGTCAGACGACGCGGCGGCCGCCCGGGAACGGCTCATGAGCGTGTTCGACCTGAGTGACGTGCAGGCGACGTACATCCTCGACATGCCCCTGCGCCGACTCACCAAGTTCTCCCGCATCGAGTTGGAGAAGGAGGGCGACGACCTGCGCCGCGAGATCGACGCTCTCACGTCCATGCTGGAGGATCCATCCGTGCTGCGCGCGGCCGTCGCCGACGAGATCGCCCAGGTGGCGCAGTCGCACGCCACGCCGCGCCGAACTCTGCTCATGGAGTCTGCCTCGGTGCCTGTGCTGGCGGCCATGCCGATGGAAGTCCACGACGAGCCCTGCGTGATCCTGCTGTCCAGCACCGGCCTGCTCGCCAGAACCGCCGGGACGACGCCGGGCGACGCTGCCGGGCACGGTCAGCGCACGTCGCACGACGTCATCATCAGTGCCGTCCCCGCGATGTCACGCGGCCAGTTCGGAATCGTCACGTCGGCCGGCCGACTGGTCCGGCTCAACGCCGTCGACCTGCCGTCCATCCCGGCCGTGAGCGGTGTCCCCGCGCTGACGGGCGGCGCACCGCTCGGCGCGTTCGCGGACCTGCCGTCCGGGGAGCAGCCCCTGTGCCTCACCACCGTCGACGAGTCAGGCGCAATCGCCCTCGCCACGGCACAGGGGACGGTCAAGCGAGTCGTCGCAGACGCGCTGCAGAACAAGGACTCGTGGGACCTCATCCGGCTCGACGAGGGCGATCGCGTCGTCGGGGCCATGCGGCTGCCGGAGGCGCAGGCCGAGGATGCGGAGTTCGTGCTGGTGACCAGCGACGGTCAGTTGCTGCGCTTCCCGGCCAGCGCCGTGCGGCCGCAGGGCCGGTCGGCGGCCGGAATGGCCGGCATCAAGCTGGCGAGAGGCGCCGAAGTGGTCTCCTTCCATGCCGTGCGGCCCGGCGACGACGCCGTCGTGGTCACGGTCTCGGGCAGCGGGTCCGCGCTCCCCGGCACGGAGCCCGGCTCCATCAAGGTCACGCCGCTTGAGCAGTTCCCGGCCAAGGGCCGGGCCACCGGTGGCGTGCGCTGCCACAAGTTCCGCTCGGGTGAGGACCGCATCGTGCTGGCCTGGGCGGGTACCGGTCCCGCACGGGCGGCGACCGCCTCAGGGGTCCCGATCCCCCTCCCCGACCCGGATTCCCGGCGCGATGGCACGGGATCCCCAGGAACTGCGCCCGTGGGCGCCATTGCCGGGGCCCTGTGATCTCCTGCTCCGCCGACGCCCTCGAGGCTGGCGAGTCGCTGGCCGGCACGGCACCGGAGGCGAGCGTGTGGGTGGTCGTCGAGCAAGCCGGCCCCTGGGGCCGCGACGCCCTCACCGACAGCAGGCTGCCGGTGGAGGTCTCCGCCTGGCTGGTCGACGCTAAGCGTGCCGGCGCCGGAGTGCTGCTCGCCCGCCATCCCGACCGGCCGCAGCGCTCCGCCTCGCCCGGCCGGCACGCGTGGGTGGCCCGATGCGCCCCTGGCGAGCCGGTGCTGCGCCATGCCGTCCTGCCCGACCTCCACGCCCTGCTCGAATGGGATGCGGCACGCGTCGCGTCAGGCGACATCGATGCGATCGGCGAGCCGGCCGGACCTCTCCTCACGTTGGTCTGCACCCACTCGGGGCGCGACGCCTGCTGCGCGGTCGCCGGCCGGGACATGATCGGCCGGGTGGCGGCTCGTGGGCGCACGGGGGCAGCCGTTCTGGGACCGGTCTGGGAATGCAGCCACGTGGGGGGGCATCGATTCGCGCCCGTCTTGCTGTCACTCCCGTCGGGGGCGCTCCATGGCCGGGTGCCGCCCGATGCGACCGATGCACTGGACGCAATCCTGCGCGGCGACGTGGTCCTCGATCACCTGCGTGGCCTCACGGCGCTGCCGCCAGCAGACCAGGCGGCCGTCATCGAGGTCGCTCGACGGACCGGCATCGACCCCCTCCGACTGTCCGTCGTCGACGGCCCGTCGGTCACGGTCGAGGACCCGAAAGGTCGGGCCTGGCGGGTCGACGTCACGGAGGTGCCGCTGGCGCGCGACCGGCGCGAGTCGTGCGGGAAGGACCAGATCCCCGGCACCGGCTGGACCTGCACCGCCATCCAGCCCGTGAGTTGAGCTCTCAGTGGGCGGTGGGCTCCTGAGATGAGTGGTGGTTGGCGATGAGCCACGCGTCCCCTCGCTTGACGAAGACGAAGGTCATGCGTGCGGGCACGGTGACCTTGGTGCCGTCGATGGAGGTGTAGGCGAATGTGTACAGGCCGGTGACGTATCCCATGTTGCCGGCGCGCCTGGCCGTCAAGCGGCCGGTGTCAACCGTCAGGCCTTCCTTGCAGGACAGATCGTCGAAGTACTTGGTGATGTCGGCCCTGCCCTGGACGTAGTCCTTGAACGTGGCCAGAAGGATGCCGTTGCGCGTGTAGAGCGCAGCGACTTCGCTGCCGTCGCAGTCCGCGCCTTCCAGCACCTCGATCCAATGCTCGTACGCGTCTGTCATGGCCGGTGAGTCGGCCGGGGCCGCGGCGGACGGCCCGGCAACACCAGCGACGACGGCAAGGGACAGTGCGACGACGGCCCCGGCGAGCGTGTGACGGATACGGTGGCTCATTTCCGGAGCATAGGCCGTTTCACCCCTCGCGAGTGGGCACTCGTCGCGGCCGAATCGGCCGCGACGACCGCAACAACTGCCCGCTCGCGAAATGGGTCAGGGGCGGGCCTCGCTCAGCAGGTCCGCGGCGGCGTGGATCGTCGTCCGATCACGACCGCGAGCGGCCCCACGGGCGCGCTCGGCCGCGTCGATGCGCCGCCAACCCGCCGTCGTCACCACTTCGACGCCACGCCGCGCGAGCAGCGCATCGAAGTCCGCCGAATCCGGGGAGGCAGGCTCGGGCAGCAGGCCGGCAGCGGCATCCTCAAGGAGTGACGCCACCGTGGCGGTGGCGTCCTTCTTGTTCGTCCCGATGATGCCTGTTGGCCCGCGCTTGATCCACCCTGCGACGTACTCCCCCGGCACGGCAGCACCATCGCGCTGCACCCGGCCGTCGACGTGCGGGATGACGCTGCGCTGGCTGTCAAACGGCACCTCGTCGAGCGCGGTGCCGCGGTAGCCCACGCTGCGGACGACCACGTTTGCCGCGATCTCGTGCAGCTCCCCGGTCCCTTCGGCTCCGCCATCCACCGTGAGCCGGGTGCGCTCGACCACGACGGCCTGAACGCCCTCGGTCCCGCGCAGTTCGACGGGGCGGGCGAAGAACCTCAGGTGGATCCGACGCGGACGACCCTCAGGCACCCGGTCCGCCCAGCCGCGCATGACCTCGAGATTGCGGGCGACCGCCTTGTCGGAGTCCACGATGGACTGGCTGGCCGGGTCGAGCACGAGGTCGGCCGGGTCGACGAGGATGTCCGCCTCGGCCAGCTCGCCGAGCTCGCGCAGTTCCTTCGTCGTGAAAGTGGCCTGGGCCGGTCCCCGGCGGCCGAGCACATGGATGTCCGTGACCTGCGACCTGCCCAGCGCGTCCAGCACGTGCTGCGGCATGTCGGTGTGATCAAGCTCCGGGACGGTCTTGGCGAGCACCCGAGTCACGTCAACCGCGACATTGCCGATGCCGACGACCACGACGCCGGTGGCCTTGGGGACCAGATCCTCGAAGAGCGTCCGGTCGGCATCGGGGTGGCCGCAGTACCACGCGACGAAGTCGGTGGCGGCAACGCTGCCGGCAAGGTCCTCACCCGGGATCCCCAGCCGACGGTCCCCGGACGCACCGTAGGTCCAGACGACGGCGTCGAAGCATCCGTGCAGGTCGGTCACGGTGATATCGGTTCCCACCCTGACGTTGCCGACGAAGCGCACGCCCGGTCGGTCGAGCACCTTGTCGAGGGTGTCGCGCACAGACCGGATGCTGAGGTGATCAGGAGCCACGCCATATCGCACGAGCCCGAAGGGGACCGGCAGGCGTTCGATCACGTCAACCTCGAGCGGCAGAGCTTCCTGGGAGGCGAGCGCATCCGCCGCATACAGGCCCGACGGCCCCGAACCGACGACGGCGACCCTCAGCGGGCGTGGCATGGCTACTCCTCGAGCGAACGGGACAGGTCGCCCGACAACCTAGCCGGGTTGCCCATCGGTCGTGGGGCCGACACGGGCCGGGGCGCCGACGGAGGGTGTTGCCCTGAGCGCAGGGGATACCGTGGTGGCACGCTTCGCCCGGCTCGGGACCGCCGGGCTCGCCTGGCGCTGAGGAGGGCAATGCAGTACTACCGAGTCCTCCATCTCGACGACCTGCACCTCGGGCAAGGTCACCGAATAGACCTGGATGGCCACGTCATCCTGCTGACCAAGCTGGCGGGGACGCCACTGGCCATCGACGACGCCTGCCCGCGCGACGGCGCGTCGCTGTCGGCCGGGCGGATCGAGGAGCTCCCCGACGACGGCACGGAGGCCCAGGTCGGCTTCGTCACCTGCGCGTCCGATGGAGTCCGGATCAGCCTCCATGACGGCTCGGTCGACGGCTCCGACGACGAGCGTGTGCCGGTGTACGCCACCCGCCTGACCGCTGACTCGTGGGTCGAGGTCGAGGTCCCCGGGCCAGGAGCGTGACGCTCCCGGCACCGACCAGGCGCCTGGCTTTCCGGGAGTTCGGCCCCGCGGATATCGACCTGATGGTGGCCCTCGACTCCGACCCCCAGGTAACGCACTTCATCACCGGGGGCATGGGCACGACCCGTGAGGAGGCCGTCGAACACGTCCTGCCGTACTGGGAGTCCTTCTACCGCGACCACCCCGGGTACGGGTACTGGGCCGCGGAGGCGCGGTCCGGGCAGGAGTTCATCGGCTGGTTCCACCTCAGGCCCGGCGTGGACCGGCCATGGACTGAGCCCGAGCTCGGCTACCGGCTCAAGCGATCGGCCTGGGGCCATGGGTACGCCACCGAGGGCTCCCGCGGCCTCGTGAAGCATGCCTTCTCCGTGATGGGAGCAGAACGCGTGCTCGCCGAGTGCATGCGCGTCCACTCCGCATCGCGGCGCGTGATGGAGAAGTGCGGCATGACGCTCGTGCGGGAGTTCCGCGCCGACTGGCCCTACCGCATCCCCGGGGACGAGCACGGCGATGTGGAGTACGCGATCGACCGAGCCGCCTGGGCCTAGGCCTCCATGGGCCGCAGGCGGCCCGTCGACACGTCGAGGATGGCGGCGCCGACCACCAGGTCCTGCGGCAGCAGCGGGAAGGCGCGGATGCGCACCACGTCGGTGATGAGCGCCGAGACCTGGTCGGTGACGGTGCGGATCTCGATGCTGCGGGTGTCCACGCCCGACTTCTCGAGGATGCTCTGATGCACGTCGACCTCCTCGCCACTGGCCATCCGGCAGTCCGTATGAGGCATGACCAGGACGCGCGTCACCCCGAGCAGGTAGGTCGCAAGCACGAGCGTTCGCAGGACGTCGTCGGTGACCCTGGCGCCGGCGTTGCGCAGGATCTTCACGTCGCCGGGTGCCATGCCCAGGACATTCAGCGGATCGATCCGGGAATCCATGCAGGTGATGACAGCGAGCCCCTGGGCCGCCCACCCGGTGAGCGCCGAGGCGCTGTACTGCGCGGCGTACCGCTCGTTGGCAGCGAGCACGTCGGCGAAGGGCACGGCTGGGAACGGCTGCAGGTCGGCGGTACGCGACAAGGACATGTGACCAGCGTACGGCCAGCGCCGCGAGCTATGCGTCGATGCGGTCCCGGTCGAGCGACGCGGCGCCCGCCACGATGAAATCCTTGCGCGGTGCGACGTCACTTCCCATGAGCAGGTCGAAGACCGCCTCGGCCGCACTTGCATCCGACATCGTCATGCGGCGCAGCGTGCGGTGGGCCGGATCCATGGTGGTCTCGCGAAGCTGGCCGGCGTCCATCTCGCCGAGTCCCTTGTACCTCTGGACCGGGTCCTTGACCCTCCGACCGCGCTTCTCTGCGTCCTTGAGGACCGCCTTCATCTCGGCATCGGAGTAGGTGTACACGACCTCGTTGGCCTTGCTGCCCGGGCTGATCACCTCGACGCGATGCAGCGGGGGTACGGCAGCGAACACGCGGCCCTCGTCGAGCAGTGGCCGCATGTACCGGTGGATCAGCGTGAGCAGCAGGCACCGGATATGCGCGCCATCGACATCGGCGTCGGACATCAGGATGACCTTGCCGTAGCGCGCCTGCCCGATGTCGAACGTGCGACCCGAGCCCGCACCTATGACCTGGATGATCGACGCACACTCGGAGTTCTTGAGCATGTCGGCCAGGGATGACTTCTGGACGTTGAGGATCTTGCCGCGGATCGGGAGGAGCGCCTGATGCGCGGCGTTGCGGGCCGTCTTGGCCGTGCCAAGCGCGCTGTCGCCCTCGACGATGAACAGCTCCGTGCGGTCGACGTCGTCACTGCGGCAGTCCACCAGCTTGGCCGGGAGGGCCGAGGACTCCAGGGCCGTCTTGCGCCTCTGCGTGTCCCGGTGGGCGCGCGCGGCCACGCGCGTGCGCATGGCGCCGGCCACCTTCTCCAGGATGGCCTTGGCCGTGGCCTTCTCGCCGCGAGGCGGAGATGCCAGCCAGGAACCGAGCTCCTTGGCGACGACGTTTCCGACGATGCGCGAGGCGGCGGGAGTACCGAGCACCTCCTTGGTCTGACCGTCGAACTGCGGCTCGGCAAGCCTGATGGTCACGACCGCGGTGAGTCCCTCCATGCAATCGTCCTTGGTGATGCTGTCGTCGCTGGCCTTGAGCACCTTGGCCGCGCGCAACTGGTCGTTCAGGACCTTGACCACCGCCCGTTCGAAGCCGGCGACGTGAGTGCCCCCCTTGGGCGTGGAGATGACGTTGACGAATGAGCGCAGTGTCGTGTCATAGCCGGTGTCCCATCGAAGTGCGACGTCGACTCCCAGGTCGCGCTCGAGGTCTCGAGGTGTCATGTGGCCCTTGTCGTCAAGGACGGGCACCGTCTCATGGAAGTGACCGTTGCCGGTGAGCCTGATCACCGAACTGACGGCCTCGCCGGGCGACAAGTACTCGACGTACTCGCTGAGCCCGCCCTTGTGCTGGAACGTCTCCTCCCAGACATCAACGGGGTCGCGGGCGTCCTTGATCGAGATGGTCAGGCCGGGCACGAGGAACGTGCTCTGCATCGCCCGTTCGCGCAGTTCCGCGCGGTTGTACTCCGCGTCCTTGGTGAAGACCTGGCGGTCGGCCCACCAGCGCACGCGTGTGCCTGTCTTCGTGCGCGGGCAGGTGCCCTCGACGCGCAGGCCGCCCTTGCGGGCGAAGCCGGCGTCCTCGCCCTCGCCGTCGAACACACCAGGAACGCCACGGCGGAAGGACATGACATGCACCTTGCCGCCTCGATCGACCTCGACGTCCAGCCGCGATGACAGGGCATTGACGACCGACGCGCCGACGCCATGCAGGCCGCCCGAGGCGGTGTACGACCCGCCGCCGAACTTGCCCCCCGCGTGCAGCTTGGTCATGACGACCTCGACCCCGGTGAGCTTGGTCTTCGGCTCGATGTCGACAGGGATGCCGCGCCCGTCGTCAGCCACCTCGGCCGATCCGTCGGGGTGCAGCGTGATGACGATCCGCTTGCACGAGCCGGCCAGCGCCTCGTCGACGGAATTCGCGACGATCTCGTCGAGGCAGTGCATGAGGCCACGGCTGTCGTTGGACCCTATGTACATGCCTGGTCGCTTGCGTACCGCCTCGAGGCCCTCGAGCACGGCCAGGTCCTTCGCCGAGTAGGCACCCGGCGCTCGCTCGACGCCGACTTTGGCGCGGGCGGATGGGATGGCGGCCATGTCACCAACCTACCGAGGGGTCGTGACGGGAACCGATGACGGCACGCGCGCGTCGCAGCCCTTGTGACCTTGTGAAGCCCTGGCCGGCGGTGTCAGCCCGGAGGAGTACCTTCGCTGTGGGCGAACCAATACGGCGTGGCGACGCGGGAACAAGCAGGGCGTGGGAGACTGTTACTACAGGAAAGGCCCACACCGGACGAAGGAGGGCACGCGAACATGACCACCACCCTGACCGCGCCTGCGCTCAGCGCGGTCGATCGTTGCGATCGCTGCAACGCTCAGGCCTATGTCCGTGTCGTGCTCCCCAACGGCTCCGACCTGCTGTTCTGCAGCCATCACTGGAACCGCCACGAGGATGCGCTTCGTCCTCAGGCCGTGCAGGTTGTCGACGAAACGCACCGGCTCGCCCCCGTCCCAGCCGGCGAGTAGCCAACTGGCAGGTCCACGTCATTCGCCCCTGAATACGGGGTTCCTCTTCTCCTTGAACGCCCTGATCCCCTCCTGGTAGTCCGCACTGCGCCATGCCGCGCGTCGCTGCGAGGTGAGGTGCTCGAAATCGTCGCTTGTCAGGGGTCGGGCGTCCGTGAGGGCCGTCGTCTCGGCCTTGATCGCGCGTACTGCCAGCGGAGCCATCGAGGCAATGCGCAGGGCCAGTGCGCGGGCGGTCGATTGCATTTCCTCGCTGTCCCCCACCAGCCTGTTCACGACGCCGTACTCCTTCATCTGCTCGGCCGTCACGGGCTCGGCTGTGAAGAACATCTCCTTCGCCACGTTCAGCGGCAACCCGCCGAGGAAGTGGGCGACCCCCGCCGTGTTGTACGGGATGCCCAGCCGCACGGGAGTGATCGCGAATGTGGACGTGCGCACCGCGACCACCAGGTCGCACGTCAGCACGAAGTCGCAGGCTCCTCCCCACACACCGCCCTCGACCGCGGCGATGATGGGGAACGGGGCGTGGCGCACCGCTCGAAGGAAGGCCTCGAGGGGGTTGGTCCAGGTGAGCGGGTCGGAGCCGTCCGTAGGCAGTTCCTCGATGTCGTGGCCCGCCGACCACGTCGTGACGCCCGCGTCGGCCCGCACGATCATGGCCCGGCACTCCTGGGCCGCGGCTGCCGCGATGGCACCGCTGAGCGCGGCCAGCATCGCGCTGCCCAGCGCGTTGCGCCTGGCGGGCGAGGACATCGTGAGTTCGATGACGGAATCGGGATCGTCGGGGCCGCCTACAGACACCACCCGCAGGGGCTGATCGAGGTGTTCGGGATCGCTTGCCTTGGTCATCGCGCGACCCTAGCAAGGCCCGTTCGGCGCGGGGATCAGTCGAGGTAGTCGCGCAGGACCTGCGAGCGGGAGGGATGGCGCAGCTTGCTCATCGTCTTCGACTCGATCTGCCGGATCCGCTCCCGGGTGACGCCGTACACCTTGCCGATCTCGTCCAGGGTCTTCGGCTGTCCGTCGGTGAGCCCGAAGCGCATGCGCACGACGCCCGCCTCCCGGTCGGAGAGCGTGTCGAGGACCGACTCGAGCTGCTCCTGCAGCAGGGTGAAGGACACCGCGTCCGAAGGCACGATGGCCTCGGAATCCTCGATCAGGTCGCCGAACTCACTGTCCCCCTCCTCACCCAGCGGGGTGTGCAGCGAGATCGGCTCACGTCCGTACTTCTGGACCTCGACGACCTTCTCTGGGGTCATGTCGAGCTCGCGGGCCAGCTCCTCGGGCGTGGGCTCGCGACCCAGGTCCTGCAGCATCTGGCGCTGGACACGGGCCAGCTTGTTGATGACCTCGACCATGTGGACCGGGATCCGGATCGTCCGGGCCTGGTCCGCCATGGCACGGGTGATGGCCTGGCGGATCCACCAGGTCGCGTACGTCGAGAACTTGTAGCCCTTGGTGTAGTCGAACTTCTCCACGGCGCGGATCAGGCCGAGGTTGCCCTCCTGAATCAGATCCAGGAACAGCATCCCGCGACCCGTGTACCGCTTGGCAAGGGACACCACCAGCCGCAGGTTGGCCTCGAGCAGGTGATTCTTGGCGCGGCGGCCGTCGGTGGCGATCCACTCCAGGTCTCGCTGCATGGTCTTGGCGAGCTTCTGCCCAGAGTTCAGGAGTTCCTCTGCGAACAGGCCCGCCTCGATGCGCTTGGCCAGCTCGACCTCCTCGCCGGCGGTCAGCAGCGAGACCTTGCCGATCTGCTTGAGGTAGTCCTTGACCGGGTCTGCCGTGGCACCTGCAACCGTGACGGTCTGCACGGGCTCGTCGGTATCGTCGACGTCGGAGATGACGAAGCCCTGCTCCTCGCCCTCGCCGGCGACAGCGGCCTTGCCATCCTCGCCCTCGGTGGTCTCTTCCTCGACGGCAGCAAGGTCCTCGACGAGATCCGCCTCGAGGTCGGCCTCCAGGACCGCCACCACCTCGAGTTCCGCGGGATCGACATCGGCGACGGCATCGATGTCGACCACCTCGACGAGGCCGTCCTCGGTCTCCAAAACCTCGATCACGGCCTCGACGACAACACCCTTGCCACCCTTGGCCGCCTTCTTCGCCGGCGCTGCGGGCTTGGCGGCGGGCTTCGTGGCCGCGGCCTTCGGCGCGGGGGCAGCCTGCTTGCTCGCGGCCGGCTTCCCCGCCGCGTGCGCGGGAGCGACCTTCTTGACCGGTGCCTTCGCGGCAACGGCCTTCTTCACTGTCGGCTTGGTGGCAGCGACCTTCTTGGCCGGTGCCTTCGCGGGAGCGACCTTCTTGACCGGCGCCTTCGCCGCCGTCGCCGGCTTGCTTGCCGGCGTCGCCTGCTTCGGGGCCACGGACTTGGCCGGAGCGGCCTTCTTCGCCGGAGCAGCCGGCTTGGTTGGAGCTGCCTTCTTGGCGGGCGCCGGCTTCGCGGCCGGGGCCTGCTTCGCCGTAGCGGCCGCCTTGGCCGGGGCGGTCTTCCTAGCGGGTGCGGTCTTCGGTGCAGCCTTAGTTGCCATCGAGATGGGGGTGCCTTCCTCGCAATGACCCACGACAAGGGCCCGTGTCAAGCCGTCAGGCTTGGAAACGGGCCGAGATACCCACAGTATTCCACGTCGCACGCAGCCCTCGGGCGGCGGGGCGCCCGATCCTCGGCACGCTGAGGACCGCCCGGCCCTCGCCGACCGGCAGCAGCCATTCTGCGTGCTGGCTCACCGCGTCGGGCACGGGGTAGGGCCCTAGCCCGGCCACGGTGAACTCCGCGACCCACGAACACGTCACCGCCACCAGATAGCGCCCCGCGTGACGGTAGGCGTGCGCCACGCTCAGGTCGGGATAGGCGCCGCCCGCCTCATCGGTGGAGAGCCGAGAACCGTCGCCGAACGACCAATCCCAGCCCGGCCTTGCGCGCAGGGAGACGCTGAGCCCGGCCAAGGTCATCTGCTCGTCGATGCCGCGCTCCGCCTGACCGGCGGCGAAGGCTACCGGCGCCTGGGTGACCACGCCGACCGAGGGCTGGTGAATTGGCCGCAACGGCGGGACGGCACGCTCCAGTCGCTGCGCCACGTCGCGGCCCACGGTGACGACCGTGACGGGGCCTGCCGGACCGATGCACACGATGCCGATCGCCCGCCAGGGCCCGCTCTCCGGCCGGAACCACGCCCGCAGCGCCTGGTACGAGGCAGAGCAGCCCCGATGGACGCTGGCGCACGGACTCGTGCCGTCGAAGGCGACCCCGTGCCCCGGCTCCAGGCATGGGGTGGACAGGCGCCACGCGCATCCCTGGCATCCGGCGACCTCACGCCGCGTCCCGTCGTCGACGCTTCCGGGGAGAACAAGGCCCCCCGTGCCGACGTACCGGTCCCGTTCATCGTCGCCAACGATGTCGGCCGCCCGTGCGGGCGGTGGGGCAAGACCCGGCGCCACGAGGACGGCAAGCGCGACAACGAGCGTCAGGAGCCTGGGCATGAGGGGACGGTAGGCGGGTCCACGGCACACGGAAAGCGGCCAGGAGGGCCTGTGGACAATCTTGGTCAGCGTGCGTCGCTGCGGCAGACCCGGTCCAGCGCGTGCCGGACGAACTGCCCCACCTGCTCGTCCTCGACGAGGAACCCGTCGTGACCGTACGGCGACCGGAGCACGTGCAGTTCCTCGGCCCCGGGCGTGAGGTCGACGATCTCCTGCTGCAACCGCATGGGGAACAGCCGGTCGGAATCGATGGCGATGACGGTGACGGGGGCGGTGACCCGGCCGAGCGCAGCCGCCACGCCGCCCCGCTGGCGACCCACGTCGAACAGGCTCATGGCCCGGGTCAGCGCCACGTAGGTGTTCGCGTCAAATCGACGGGCCAGCTTGTCGGCGTGATGATCCAAGTAGGACTCAACGGCGAACCGCCCGCCCTCATAGGGGTCCTCGCCAGGCTGCGGATCACGGCCGAAGCGCAGGTCCAGTTCCGTATCGCAGCGGTAGGTCAGGTGGGCGATGCGGCGGGCAATCCCCATGCCGACGTGCGGACCGCGTCCTGGCGCCTCGTCGTAGTAGTCCCCACCGCGGAACCCAGGATCCGCCTCGATCGCGGCCAGCTGGACCGCGTGCGTGCCGATCTGGTCGGCCGTGACGGCGGCGGTCGAGCCGAGGACCAGGCCGCTGCGGACTCGCTCTGGATGCCTGACCAGCCACTCCAGCACCCGCATCCCGCCGAGTGAAGGACCCAGCATCAGGGCCCACGACTGGATGCCCAGGCGGTCGGTCAGGCGACGTTCGACCTCGACCATGTCTGCGACGCTCACGACCGGGAAACGGCTCCCCCAAGGCCGCCCGTCAGGGGCCAGCGATGACGGCCCCGTCGTGCCCTGGCACCCGCCTAGGACGTTGGCGCACACGACGAACCACGAATCCGTGTCCAACGGCCGGCCTGGCCCGACCAACGGGGACCACCATCCGCCCGTGGCATGCCCGACCCCCGCAGGGCCGGTCACATGTGAGTCGCCGGTCAGCGCATGGCACACGTACACGGCGTTGCTGCGGTCGGCGTTGAGCTCGCCCCACGTCTCGTAGGCGACGCGCACCCCGGGCAGGGCGACCCCTGACTCGGTGACGAGCGCACCCACGTCGACGAACTGCCGTGCGCCCACGGGGTCCCCCTCCCGCCAGGCAGCGCTGGCGGGAGGGGGACCCTCGTAGGCGATCGGCCCGTACTCGCGCACCGTCAGGACTGCTTGGCGGCCCGGAACCCCGCGTCGAGGTCGGCGATAATGTCGTCGATGTGCTCAATCCCGACCGCCAGCCTGACCAGGCCCGGGGTCACGCCCGCGGCCGCCTGCTCCTCGGCCGACAGTTGCGAGTGGGTGGTCGAGGCGGGGTGGATCACCAGGCTGCGCACGTCGCCGATGTTCGCGACGTGGCTGTGCAGCTCGAGCGCCTCCACGAAACGCTGCCCGGCCTCCTTGCCGCCCTTGATCTCGAACGCCAACACGGCGCCTGTTCCGGTGGGTGCGTACTTCTGGCCCAGCGCATACCAGGGGCTAGTGGGCAGGCCGGCGTAGTTGACCGACTCGACCTCGTCCCGCGACGAGAGCCACAGGGCCACGGCCTTGGCGTTCTCGACGTGCCGCTCGATGCGCAACGACAGGGTCTCCAGTCCCTGCGCGATCAGGAACGCGTTGAAGGGCGACACGGCAGCCCCCAGGTCCCGCAGCAACTGCACGCGGGCCTTGAGGATGAAGGACAGGTTGGCGCCGAAAGCGGATCCGACGCCAAGGTCCCGGGCGTAGACGAGGCCGTGGTAGCTCGGGTCCGGCTGGTTGTAGTTGGGGAATCGCTCGGGGTACTGGGCGTAGTCGAACGTCCCCCCGTCCACGATCACGCCGGCGATGGCCGTTCCATGACCGCCGAGGTACTTCGTGGCCGAGTGCACGACGATGTCCGCGCCCCACTCGAGGGGACGGATCAGGTAGGGCGTGGCCACGGTGTTGTCGATGACCAGCGGCACGCCCGCCTCGTGCGCCACCTTCGCGACGGCCTCGATGTCGAGGACGTCGTTCTTGGGGTTGGCGATGGATTCGCCGAAGAAGAGCTTGGTGTTGGGCTGAACTGCTGCGCGCCACGACTCGGGGTCGTCCGGGTTCTCGACGAACGTGGTCGTAATGCCGAGCTTGGGGAGCGTGTAGTGCAGCAGGTTGTAGGTGCCGCCATACAGGCTCGGGCTGGACACGATGTGGTCTCCGGCCTCAGCGATGTTGAGGAAGGCGATGGTCTCCGCCGCCTGTCCGCTGGCGACCAACAGTGCAGCGACCCCTCCCTCGAGGGCCGCGATGCGGTCCTCCACGACGGCTTGGGTCGGGTTCATGATCCGGGTGTAGATGTTGCCGAGTTCCTTGAGCGAGAACAGATCGGCAGCGTGGGTCGTGTCGTTGAACGTGTACGAGGTCGTCTGGTAGATGGGCAGTGCGCGGGCGTTGGTCGTGCCGTCCGGCGACTGGCCGGAGTGGATCTGCTTCGTCTCGAAGGACCAGGCGGTGCTCATGGAATCTCCTTTTGGGTATGGCTTGTCCGGGAAGGTCGTGCTGGGGATGGCTGTCGCGTGGGCTCGCCTGCGGCGAGCGGGGTCAGCGACGTGGCATTCGACAACAACAGGAATGCATGACAGACCTCGCATCTCTCCGGGGTCTTGCCCTGCGCAAGACCCGCGCTTGCCCGTTGCCGGGCCAGGTCTTCATCCGGAGCACCCCACCGCGGTGGAGGGTTGCCGTCCAGCTAGCCGGAGCTGTCTGCTGGAACTCTTGACCTGCGGGAACTATAACGAGGCCACACCGACGCGACAACTCAGGCCCGGGCCGCCTGGCGCCAATCCCGCTGGCCGTGCCGGCAATCCGACCGCGTGAGCCCGGACATGGCCGCGCGCCATTCCGATGGAGGCAATCCTCCGCGCAATGCGCCGTCGACGAGCGCGGCCATGGTGTAGTCCGGGTTGTCGGCCAGGGCGCGATCGAGCGCGATGCGCGCCCGCGCCCCGTCACCGACAAGCCACGCACAGATCGCGGCGCACGTGGCGGCGGGTGCGACCAACCCCGGGGGCGCCGCGCGGACGATCGGCACCAATGCTGCCAGCGCCGCGTGCAGGCCGGGCTGGGGAAGCTCCATGAGCTCCCACAGCACGGTGTCGCGCACACGGACATCCACGAGCCCTTCGAGCAAGCCGGCCATGTCGGCGTCGGACGCGGGCTGGACAGCGGAACCGGCGAGCACCGCGAGGACTTCGGCGATGGCTCGATCACGCCAGGCCTCCGCGTCGGCGCCAGACGGGCGACCGGCCCCCAGCAGGAGGGCGACCCGGCCTGCGGCGGAGTCGTCCGCCGAGAGGGACGCGACGAGGTCCTCGCGCGTGGGCAGCGGGGCTACCCCCAGGACGGCGAACTCGGCAGCCACGGCATCGGAGACCGCCACGTCGACGGGCTGCCCCGCCGGATCGCAACAGCCCGGATCGTCGCACAGCAGGCTGCGCCAGCGCCCCTCGCGAACCTCAAGCAGGTCGCGCAGCCGCAGGCCCCGCGTCCGCGTATCGGCGATCAGTCGATCGGCCACGGGGCCAACCGCCGACAAGGGGTCGACGAACGCGGCGATCACCTCGTCGGACTCCCGGGCACCCGCGTGCGTCCATACGGCGGCAGCCCAGGCATCGATGTCACCGAAGGCCGGCAGGTCGAGCCGCTGGGTCAGCACCACCTGACCATCGCTCAGCCACAGCAGGACGGCGCTGTCCCGGGGGGCGAAGCCGAGCAGGTAGGGGATCCCGGCCACGAGGGCGGCGGGGCTGGCCAGGACGAGGGCTCCTGGCCGGGTCGGGGTGGAACGCGGATGGGCCATGCCCGACCATGGCGCGACGACCGGCGCCACTGCCCAGCCTCTCCCTGGTCTGGGGACGGGATGCGGGAGGCGGACGCCCTGTGGACTGAGGCTGCGCCGCGCACCTCAGCCGGCTGCGGGACGGATCACGACCCACTCGGGATGCTTCGGTGCGATGCCGTCGCCCGAGGACTCCCCGCGCATACGGCGCGCAACCCAGGGGCCGGCGTGCCCGGTCAGCCATCGGGCATGCGCCCGCGCCCGGTGGTGCACCGGCGGCAGCGGCTGCGGCACCACCGGCGTGCGCCACTGGGCACTGCCGACCCCTAGTGCCTCCAGGACGCTGTCCGCCGCCAGCCGGTGGCCCTGCGGGGACAGGTGCAGCCGGTCCTCCGCCCACAGCGCGTCGTCATCCATCGCAGCGACGTCCCAGTACCGGACGACGTAGCAGCCGTAGTGATCCGCGATCGCGTCCACCGCGGCGTTGTACGCGCGGATCCTGTCGCGTATCGATCCGAGGACGCGCGACCGGCGGCTCGGGTCACCGAAGGCGAACACCAGCACGTCGCTGCCGCCAGCACGCAGTGCACGGACGCCCTGCTCCAGCGCGGTCGCGGTGGCATCGAGGTCGAAGCTGCGGCGGAGGGTGTCGTTCACGCCCACCGCCAGGCTGGTCAGGTCGGGTTGCAGCGCAACGGCCTGCGGCACCTGCTCGTCGACCACCTGACGTACCAGTCGGCCGCGGATCGCCAGGTTCGCGTATCGGATCCCATCCCCGTCGGCCAGGTTGGCCAGTCGCTGCGCGACGAGGTCAGCCCATCCCCGGTACCGGCCGTCGGGGCGAAGGTCGTCGCACATGCCCTCGGTGAAGGAGTCGCCGATGGCAGCGAAGCGCCGCCAACGCATCACGGTCCGCTCGTCATCCACGGGGACACAATAGGAAGCGGCCTGGCCGACGAAGGCTTCCCCTCCCGCGACGGCCAGGCCGAGGCCCACCTTAGGGAGTGCGCAGAGTGCCGCGACCACCGACACGCCGCCCGGCATGGGTCGGGCCGGCGCCCGTCACGCGGTGCTCGCGGGGCCTTCCGCAGGCTTCGCCGCAGCGAACGTCTCCCCCGCCTTCTTGAACCACGTGATCAGGGCGATGATGCCGATGATGATCTGCGGGATGTACGAGGCGGCCCGCCAGACCAGGTCGGCCGCCGTGGCATCGCCCTGGCTGACCCCGACGCTCTGCAGCAGCGCGATCATCAGCGCGTCCACGGTACCGAGCCCGCCCGGGGTGATCGGGACCATCAGCATGATCTGGCTGGTGGCGAACGCCCCGAAGGCCGCGATCACGGAGGTGCCGGGCTTGTCCCAGCCCTGCACGCCGCGCAGGGCGACGTAGAGGATCAGGAACTGGGTCATGATCACGGCGAGCTGGGCGACAGTGATATGAGCCCAACGGGACTTCAGCAGGCCGTACATGTCGGTACGGAACTTCGTGATCGGCGAGACCAGGTCCACGTCCTTCAGGGCCTTGATCCGTGGCCGCAGGGGCTTGGCCAGCCGGTTGCCCAGGTTGCCGACCTTGATGGCGAGGGAAGGCGACCGCATGACCAGCACGAAGACGACGATGATCGTGACGAGGATCGCCAGCCCCACGGGCGCGACCCACGCGTACTGCATGTCGCCGCCGGAGGCGCTCAGGGCGGCGATGCCGAGGATGGGCAAGCCCAGGCTGACGAAGATGCTCCAGAGGCCCACGGCCGTGATGGCGGACGTCGCGACCGTCCCCGGGATCCGGTATGAGGCCAGCATCGCGTACTGGACGGCCAGCCCGAACGCCCCGCCGGCAGGCACGCCGTTGCTGATGGCGAAGGCTGCCTGGTTGACCTGCTGCGACCGCCAGTAGCGCAGGCCCGGGGTGGCGGCCATGAACGGGAAGCCGTAGACAGCGAGGTACAGCACGACGGTGACCCCGACGAGGACCTTGGCCAACGTTGTCATGTCCTCGAGGGCGACAGCCGCATCCTCGTAGCTGCCGATCTGCGGGATCACCTTCCAGAAGATGATCACCACCACGGCAAGACCGATCACGCCGAGGATGATCGACTTTTTCTTGTCCAGCTTCGACGTCAGGTCGCCAGTGGACTGCGCTGCGGGCTGCTCGGTCGGGTCCGTCATGGGGGCGAGCCTGCCATACGGGCCGCGAGTCGGGGGGCACCTGCACGCCCCCCGGAGGCGTTGGGCAGGATGCGGGCATGCGGCTGGATCACATCTCGTACGCCTGCACCCCCGCCGAGCTTGGCGACGCGGTACAGAGGATCGGATCGGACCTCGGCGCCACGTTCGTGGACGGTGGCAGGCACCCGTCCTTCGGGACCCGCAACTTCCTCCTCCCGCTCGCCCACGGCTGCTACATCGAGGTCGTGGCGGCCCTCGACCATCCTGCTGCGGAGAAGGCTCCCTTCGGCCGTGCCGTCGCCCAGCGCGCCGAGCGGGGTGGCGGCTGGATGAGCTGGGCTGTGGCAGTCGATGACATCACCCCGATCGAGCAGCGGCTGGGCCGCGAGGCCCGCGCCGGGCATCGCATCCGTCCCGACGGCGCAGATCTGCGCTGGAAGCAGATCGGCGTGCTCGACGTCCTGGAGGATCCGCAGCTGCCGTTCTTCGTCGAGTGGGAGACGGGCGCCACGGACCACCCGTCAACCGGGGGCGGATCCGTCGCGCTGGAGCGCGTCGAGATGTGCGGCGAGGCCGACGCGATCTCTGCCTGGCTCGGTGCAGACCATGACGTGCCGCTCGACGGCATCACCGTGACGTGGGTCGACGATGACGAGCCTGGCCTCGTGGCGGCATGGTTCGCCACGGCCCATGGTGAAGTCCGGATCGACTAGCATCGCGCTGCACCCACCTGGAGGACTGTCATGGCTGGCTTCACCGTCATACCGGGGGCCTCGATGGCCTGGGAGCGCAACGTCCTCGGGTCCGAGGTCACGCGGCTGCGCACCGACGGCGCCATGCTGACGATCGTCCACGGCCGCAAGGGCGACGTCGTCCCCGCCCACGGTTACAGCAAGGGCTGCGTCACCTTCGTCGTCAGTGGCCGGATCGACATTGAGGGCACCGAGCTCTCCACGGGCGATGCGATGACCTACAAGGCGCCCGGCGGCTTCTTCGCCGTGAAGTTCCTCGCGGACTCCACCTACGTGGTGGCTCGAGCCTCCAACGACGAGATCACGGTCCCTGACATCGGGGAGCGCGCGGCGCACAATCTCGACGCATGAGCACGCCCGACGACGGGATTCCTGGCACCTTGCGCCTGACGGCGGGCATCATCTGGCGCCTGCTCGTCGTCCTCGCGGGCGTGGTGGTCGCCGGCTACGTCCTCAACATCATCTTCCCGGTGGCCGCCGCCCTCTTCTTCGCGATGCTCATGACCGCCTGGGCGCAGCCGCTCATGAGGCTCTTCCGCCGGTTCCTCCCCAAGGTCCTCTCCATGGTCCTCGCCCTTCTGGTCATCGGGGCCCTGGTCGTGGTCATCCTCGGCAGCGTGATCAGGTCGACCATCCAGGAAGGCCCGAAGCTGGTGGCTGCCGTGGAGAGCGGCATCACCCAGATCGAGGACTGGCTGAAGACGGGTCCGCTGCAACTCACCGATGCGAACATCTCGGCCCTGCTGGCGGACATGCAGGACTGGGCGAAGAGCGTCGCCGGCGGCCTGTTCGGCGACGTCATGGGAGCCCTCGGCTCGCTGGGTACGCTCGTCATCGCCGCGTCGGTGTTCCTGTACGCCGTGGTCTTCTTCCTGCTCACCCCCCGGCCGATCTGGAACTGGGTCATCTCGTGGATGCCCAAGCGGCTCCAGCAGCCCACGGACGTCTCGGGAACGCTCGCGTGGGATGCCATCTCGGGCTACACCCGCGGGATCGTGATCGTCGCCTTCTGCGATGCGGTCCTCGTGTTCATCGGTCTTACGATCCTGCAGGTCCCGCTGGCCCCGGCCCTGTCGGCCGTGGTGTTCCTCGGCGCCTTCATCCCGGTCATCGGTGCGCCCATCGCCACCTTCTTCGCCGCGGTGGTCGCGCTCGCTGAGCGCGGGCCGCTTGTGGCCCTCCTGGTGGTTGCCTTGACCGTCGTCGTCGGCTCGTTCGACGGCGACGTGCTCCAGCCGCTCGTCATGGGCAAGGCGGTCAGCCTGCATCCGCTCGCCATCGTGTTCGCCATCGCCGCCGGCGGCATCGCAATGGGCATCGTCGGCGCCCTTATCGCAGTGCCGGTCGCCGGTGCGATCTACAGCGTCGCCAAGTACCTCACGGGGCGCGACCCCGACCATCCGTATCCGCCATCGCCACCGCCACCGATAGCGGCCGGCGCGGCCTAGCCCGTGCCGGCGACCACGTGGCAGCCGTCCACGTGGTCATCCACCAGGCCGCAAGCCTGCATCGCCGCATACATCGTGGTCGGCCCTACGAACCCGAAGCCGCGTCGCTTGAGTTCCTTGCTCAGCGCCGCGGATTCCGGCGTGCTCGCCCGAAGGTCGGCCAAGGCCGTGGGCCGGCTTCTGCGGGGTGCTGGTGCGTACGCCCAGACCAGTCGGTCCAGGGCACCATCACCCTCGGCCTCCCGCAGTGCGAGGAGCGCTTGCGCGTTCTGGATGGTCGCCTCGATCTTCCGGCGATTCCGTACGATCGACACATCGTCCATCAGCCTGGCCACGTCAGCCTCCCCGAACTCGGCGACTGCTGCGGGCTCGAAGTCGGCGAACGCCAGACGGAACCCTTCCCGCTTGCGCAGGATGGTGAGCCAGGAAAGCCCCGACTGGAATCCCTCGAGGGCAATGCGCTCGAACAGCGCCACGTCACCGCGCACAGGACGGCCCCATTCCGAGTCGTGGTACTCGCGGTAGTCGTCGGACCCGTCGGCCCACGCACATCTGGTGATGCCGTCAGGTCCAACGGCGACGGACCTCATGACCAGAACGCCTTCAGGTCCCCGAGGTCTGCCTCGGCCATGTCGGTGCCGTCGGCGAGCGCAGCCGGCACCGCGGCCGGATCCATCAGGACCGCCCGATCCACAGGGTTCGGCGAGCGGGCGAGCACCCGGGTACCCGTCGCCTCCAGTTCGGCCAGTTCACGGCCCACTGCCCCAGCCCGCTCGGTCATTCCCGCAGGCGACTCCGCCGTGCCTAGCGTCAGGACGAGTACCCGGCCCGCCCCGGCCAGCAGGTCCAGGTGAACGCCGGTGCCGCACACTCCCCCGTCCATGCAGCGACGGTCGCCGATCGGCTGCGGCGGGAAGATGCCAGGCACCGCGCTGCTGGCGGCCGCAGCGCGAGCGGGCCGGATGCCCGCCTCCTCGCCGATGACGCAGCGCTCACCGCTGAAGGCGTCCACGCAGGTGATCCGCAGCGCCGGGTGCGGCCACGACGTTGACTGGACGGCCACCTGCAGGTTCGCGCGCATCCGTGCGGCATCGGGGGTCACGGCGGCCAGCGCGAGCCGACCGATGGCCTGCACGGTCTCGGGCCGGGCATCGGCGGCGCTGGAGAAGGCGTCCAGCGCGCGCACCTGGCTGGGCCGCAGGCTGCTGGCGGGCGCCAGCGCCTTCAGCAGGGCCGGCACGCGCGCCAATGCCGTCACCTGGGCATGCAGCCAGCCGATCCGGCCGGCCGTCACGGCGGTCGCCACGATGGACCCCGCCGACGTCCCCACGACCCTGTCCGCCAGACCGAGGTCGACGCCAGCGTCCGACATCGCGCGGAGATAGCCCACCTGCCAGGCGACGAAGTACAGGCCACCGCCGCCGAGGGCGATGCCCCGGTCCACTCCCGCGCCGTAGCCGGCCGAGAAGTCGATGGGCCACGCCAGCCCGTCCGCTGCCATGCGACGGACGATAACGTCAACGGGTGAGGGCGTTGGCGTAGATCGCCGCGTGGACGTAGGCCGCCATGCACGCGCCGAACTCCGCCTCGACCGCCGCGGTCTGTTCCTGCGCCCGCAACCAGTCCTCCTTCGAAAACCCTGACGTGCGCCGGTGGGACTCCGCGTATGCGTCGGTGTCGCCCCATCTCTCCTGCACCTCGTCCGCGTACTGCCGCGGGTCGCTCTCGCCGAACACCTCGAAGTACTCCTCCGGATCCAGCGCGATGCCCATCTGCTTTGCCTCCCATGTCCTGCCGAGCACCGCGCGCTGCCGGCGCAGCTCCTCGATCCGCTTGTCCAGCAACGCCATCTGACGTTGCAGGTGCCCTGCCTGCTCGGTGCCTGGTGCGTCGAGGACCTCTGCGATGTCGGTCAGCGCCAGGCCGCAGGCCCGGTACGCGACGATCTGCCTGAGTCGGTCAACGTCGGCACCGTCGTACTCGCGGTACCCGCCGGACGTACGCCCCGAGGGCACCAGCAGCCCGATCTCGTCGTAGTGGTGCAGCGTCCGAACGGTCAGCCCGGTCAGACGCGCCAGGTCCCCGATGCCCATCGTCTGGCTGTCGTCCATGCCGAAGACGCTAGGCCCTCACGCGACGTGAGGGTCAAGCCCGCGATGTCAGCGAGCCGGGAGGATCGCTCAGCTGGACTGGCACGCGGGTGACGCGTCGAACGCCTCACCGAGCTCGCCGCTGGCCGTCGACGTGGCCGTGCCGATCGCCCCCACGAACGCCTGCCCCGCCTCGTAGGCGGCCTTCGCCGCGATGATCGCCTGGCCCACTTCGGCAACGGCCGTCAACACGTCGCCAGCGGATGCCGCGGCCTGCAGGTGCCCCGACGCGGCCGAAGCCGCAGCCTTGGTGTCCTGTCCGGACTTGGTCAGCGTGGCCACCATGTCGGCGGCCGCGGTGAAGTCGACGGGCACTCCGCCGAGCGTCGTCAGCAGTCGGTCCGCCGCATCGCCGACCCCGAGCACCTGGACCGTCAATTGCCGCTGGATCTGCTCGAGAGCGGACCTGTCCGACGTCACGTCGTAGGACAGGTTCTGGCCAAGCGAGCCGACGCTGGACTTGACTCGGTCCATGTCGCCGCACACCTGACCGGCCCAGACCACGGACACGGGCGTGGGCGTCGGGGTCGGCGTGGGGGTGGCGGTCGGGGAAGCACCCGTCGAGCCTGCATCCGTCGACGAGCCGCAGGCAGCAAGCAGGCCCGCCGTGAGGATCACTGCCACACCCAGCGCCATGCGTCTCATGCGGGTGACCTTACCGGCGACGGAGCAGGTCAACGCCGCCAAGACGAGAGCACGCGGTGGTACTGGGCACGTTCGAACGCACCAGGGTCGGACACCGCATGCTGCGCCAGGCTGCCACGCAACTGGTCCACCGACAGGTACTCCTCAGCATCCATCCACTCCTGCAGCGATGCCAGGAGGTCACCTGCACGCTCAGGCCCCCGCCGCAGGAGTTCGGCCGCCGTCATCACGACATCGGCCCCGGCCAGCAGCCCCTTGGCCAGATCCTCGCCGGAGGCCACCCCCGATGTCAGGGCCAGGCTTGCCCCCGGCAGCTGCGGGCGCAGGATCGCGATCCAGCGCAACGGCAGCCGCACCTCCCCGGGGTGCGAGAGTTCCAGTCGCGGAGTCACGTCGAGTGTCTCGAGGTCGACGTCCGGCTGGTAGAAGCGGTTGAAGAGCACCAGGCCGTCGGCCCCCGCAAGGACGGCGCTGCGCGCGAAGTTCGCCAAGGACGAGAAGTATGGCGAGAGCTTGACGGCGACAGGCACCTCGACGGCCGCGCGGACCTGCCGGACCAGGGCGAGGTACCCCTCCTCGACCTGAGCGGAGGATCGGTCAGGGTCCACGGCGAGGTCATACATGTTGAGCTCGATGGCCCTGGCTCCAGCGTCCTGCAGGATCCGGGCATACTCGACCCAGCCCCCCGCCGAGCGGCCGTTGACGCTCGCGATGACCGGTGCCTCCAGCCGCGCAACGGCCTCCTCGACCAAGCGGACGTGCCGATCCAGGCCCAGGTGGTCAAGGTCCACGTCGGGGAAGTAGTCCGCGGCCTCGCCGGATACGCCCGCGCCTTCCTGCATCCGCTCGGCGAAGGTCATGGTCTCGGCCTCGACCTCCTCCTCGAACAGGCTGGGCAGGACCACGGCGCCGATCCCCGCATCGTCGAGGCGCATCAGGGTGTCGAGCTTGCCGGTAGCCGGGGACGGCGACGCCACGAGGGGCGACCGAAGGTCCAGCCCCAGATACCTGGTCTCGAGGACGCTCATGAGGACCCCTCCTCCGGATCGACCGGCACCGTCCGCTCCACCCCTGCGAGCTGCTCGTAGTAGTGCCACCGCTCGGTCACGTCGGCCTGGGCCAGGGCCTGCAGGTGCTCCGCCCGCTGCGGGTCGCTGCGCTCCAGAACGGCGAACCGCGTCTCATGCTGCAGGAAGTCGTGCAACGGGATGCTCGGCGCCTTGGAGTCGAGGCTGAACGGATGGGATCCCAGCTCGGGACTCGGGTGGTACCTGTAGAGCGGCCAGTACCCCGACGCCACGGCTGCCTTCTGGTGGGTCATCGAGGTCGACATCTCGATGCCGTGCGCGATGCAGGTCGAGTAGGCGACGATGATGCTCGGCCCCTCGTGAGCGACCGCCTCGCGGAACGCCCGGACGACCTGCGTCTCGTTGGCCCCCAAGGCGACCTGGGCGACGTACACGTCACCGTAGGCCTGGGCGAGCAGCCCGAGGTCCTTCTTGCGGGTCCCCTTGCCGTTGCTCGCGAACTTGGCGGTGGCCGCCCGAGGGGTCGCCTTGGATGACTGCCCGCCCGTGTTGGAGTACACCTCGGTGTCGAGCACGAGGATGTTGACATCGCGGCCGCTCGAGAGCACGTGGTCCAGCCCGCCGAAGCCGATGTCGTACGCCCAGCCGTCGCCGCCCACAATCCACACCGAAACGGGCACCAAGGCTTCCACCAGGCTCTCCAGCCGCCGCGCCTCGTCGCCCGCAATCCCGGACAGGGCAGTCGTTAGCTCGGCTACCCGCTCCCGATGGCTGGCGATGCCAGCCTCGTCCTCTGGACCCGGCTCGTCGAGCAGCGCGGCCGCCAGCTCCGCACCTACATCGCCGGCGAGCGCGCCAAGTAGCCGCCTGGCCTCCTCGCGCTGGGCATCGGCGCCCACCCGCATTCCGAGCCCGAACTCGGCGTTGTCCTCGAACAGCGAGTTGGCCCATGCGGGGCCGCGCCCGCTGGCGTCGCGTGACCACGGTGTCGTGGGCAGGTTGCCGCCGTAGATCGACGAGCATCCAGTGGCATTGGCGACGACCATGCGATCCCCGAACAACTGGCTCAACAGCTTCAGGTACGGGGTCTCGCCACATCCGGAGCAGGCACCGGAGAACTCGAAGAGCGGCTGGAGGAGTTGCGAACCCTTGACCGTGTCATGCCGGACGGCCCACCGGTCGACCTCAGGGATGTCGAGGAAGAAGTCGAACCGCGGCCGCTCGATGTCTCGATGCTCGCTGGCAGGCTCGAGGTTGATGGCCTTGTGCCGAGCCTCGGACTTGCTCCGCGCGGGACACACGTCGACGCAGATGCCGCACCCTGTGCAGTCGTCCGGGGCCACCTGGATTGTCAACCGGGTGCCCACCGGCAGGTCCTTGCCGCCGTACGGCTTGCTGAGGAATCCCTCCGGTGCGCCAGCAAGGGCATCAGCGGGGAATGCCTTCATGCGAATGGCCGCGTGCGGGCACACGATGGCGCACTTCCCGCAGTCAATGCACAGGTCCTCGTCCCAGATCGGGATCTCGTCTGCGAGCGCTCGCTTCTCCCACCGAGCGGTGCCGGTGGGGAAGGTCCCGTCGACGGGGAGGGCGCTCACCGGCAGCAGGTCCCCCTCGCCGGCCAGCATCCGCGCCGTCACGTCGCGTACGAAGTCGGGCGCATGCCCCGACACAGGCGGCATCCGATGGGCCGTGGCTGTCACCGCGGCAGGCACCGGCATGCGATGCATCCCGTCGATGGCGCGGTCGATGGCAGCATGGTTGCGCTCGATCACCGCGCGACCGCGTCGCCGGTACTCCTTCTCCACGCTCTCCTTGACCAGTCGCAGCGCCTCGGTCCTCTCGATGACGCCGGACAGCGCGAAGAAGCACGGTTGCATGACGGTGTTGATGCGACTGCCAAGTCCAACCTCGCGCGCGATGGCCGAGGCGTCGACGCACCAGACCTCGAGTGCCTTGTCGATGACCTGCTGCTGGGCCTCGACGGGCAGGTGGTCCCACACCTCATCTATCGGGTAGGGCGCGTTGAGGAGGACGGTCGCGCCATGCCGAGCCACGCCCAGCACGTCGAGTCGCTCCAGCAGCCCGAACTGGTGGCAGGCAACGAAGTCCGCGCTGTCGATCACGTACGTAGAGTGGATCGGGTCCGGACCGAACCTCAGATGCGAGACGGTGACCGCCCCCGACTTCTTGGAGTCGTACACGAAATACCCCTGGGCCCAGAGGTCCGTGTTCTCACCGATGATCTTGATGCTTGCCTTGTTGGCACCGACAGTGCCGTCGCTGCCAAGGCCGTAGAAGACTGCCTGGTGCGCCCTGCTCTTCACGGCGAAGTCCGGGTCGCGGCGCAGCGACAGATGGGTGACGTCGTCGACGATGCCGACGGTGAACCGACGGCGCGGGGAATCCACGGCGAGTTCCGCGAAGATGGATGCTGCGTCCCGCGCGGTGAACTCCTTCGAGCCCAGCCCGTATCGGCCGCCGATCACCATGGCCGTCCGGTCGCTCTCGGCCAGGGCGAGGGCAACGTCGAGGTGCAATGGCTCAGCCGGAGCGCCCGGTTCCTTGACCCTGTCCAGCACGGCGACCCTAGTGATCGTCGGCGGCAGTGCCGCGAGGAGAGCGGCAGCGGGGAACGGCCGGTACAGCCGGATCGTCGCCATGCCGACCCTCTCGCCTCGGGCCAGGAGTGCATCGACAGCCTCCCGGATCGCCCCCGCAGCCGACCCCATGACGACAACGACTCGCTCAGCGTCCGCCGCACCGTGGTACTCGACCAGCCCGTAGTGGCGGCCTGTCCGGGCGGCGAGTTCGTCGAAGACCCCCTCGACCGTCCCGGCGATGGCGTCGTAGAACGGGTTCGCCGCTTCGCGCGCCTGGAAGAACACATCGGGGTTCTGGGCGCTGCCGCGGAGCACCGGCCGCTCCGGCGAGAGCCCTCGGGCGCGATGGTCGAGAATGTCCTGGGGCCGGACGAGAGCACGGAGGTCCTCGTCGTCCAGGAGGGCAACCTTGCCTACCTCATGCGAGGTACGGAAGCCGTCGAAGAAGTGCAGGAACGGCACCCGTGCCCGGAGGGTCGCGGCATGCGATACCAAGGCGAAGTCGTGGCACTCCTGGACGTTCGAAGCGCAGAGCATGGCCCAACCCGTCCCCCGGGCCGACATGACGTCTGAGTGGTCGCCGAAGATCGACAGTGCGTGGGTCGCGATGGCACGCGCAGCGACATGGATGACGGCTGGCGTCAGTTCCCCCGCGATCTTGTACATGTTGGGCAGCATGAGCAGAAGCCCCTGCGACGACGTGAACGTGGTGGCCAGCGAGCCCTTCTGCAGGGCACCGTGCAACGCGCCTGCAGCCCCGGCCTCGGATTGCATCTCGACGACCGTGGGCACCCCGCCCCACAGGTTGGTGCGGCCGGCAGCGCTCCACGCATCGGCGTACTCGCCCATCGCCGATGCCGGCGTGATCGGGTAGATCGCACACACATCGCTAAGGCGGTGGGCTACCAGCGCCACCGCCTCGTTGCCGTCCACGCATCGCCAAGCAACCACTCCGACACCTCCGGTCGTCTTGTCCTAGACGCTACGGCGGGATCGGCCGCCACGCCTAGGGTCATTCGTCCTCGTCGGCAGGACCTAGGGCGGGGCGGCAGGATGAAGGCGGCGCCCGGAGGCCCGTTGACTGTCAGACCGTGTGTCTACGTTCGGGGGATGGATCTGTGCCTGGGGCCGCGCACGGTGGTGGATCCTGAGGTCGCGGTGTCGATGGTGGTGGACTGCGAGGCGCAGATCGCGCGGTTGCAGGCCGAGCAGCTCACCTGGCTGGTCGCGGCGGCATCGGGGCATCCGCGGGTGGAGGAGGTCCTGGTCCTGGACCCGGTGACCGAC
>JAUSNB010000033.1 GCA_030645615.1 Actinomycetota bacterium
ATGGAATACGTCACTGACCCGGATATGGGAACGATCAAACGGCTCTATTCCAACCTCAAAGATTCCTTTGCCTATTTCGGCCTCCGCACGGTCTTCAAGCAGGCCTTTGCCTCTTCCAAACGGCCTTCCTCCTAGCTGGACGCTGGGAAATTACGCCAGCGTCGTTCTTGCTTCGAAAACAGCCTTAATGTCGCGCTGAGGCTACGCCTCTGGTGCTTTTGTCGGCTGCGGCCTTGCTGGACGGCCTGTTTGAGCATCCTGCGGGAATAGTTGTCTGTTGAGCTACGGGGTAAAAGATAAAGAGTAAAGAGGAGGGGCTATGCGAAAAACAGAATTCCTTGCGGCGGCTTGCGATCCGAAGACGTTGACGGTGGGACAATTGATGCAGGATGCCGTCTTTACATGCAGCTCCAGGACCGATGCCCTGACCATCAGCCGGCTGATGACTCAACGAAACTTCGGCAGCTTGCCTGTGGTGGAAGAGGACCGGACCCTGGTCGGACTGATCAGCGAGTACGATCTGCTGCAGGCCATGATCGAGGGCCGAGATCTGCGGAAGGTCATGGTTGTCGAAATGATGAGCACGCATCCGGTGACAGCGACTGAGGATATGAAACTGGAAGAGGTCGCGAATCTGTTTCAGGATCGGTATATTACGCGGGTGCCTGTCGTTCGGAACGGCAAACTGGTCGGGATCCTGGCGCGGCGGGATCTCTTGTTTGGGTATACGAAAGCCTCCCAGTATTGGTCTTGACCGGCTGTTGAAAAAAAACCGCCAGCTTCGTTCTCGCCTTGAAAGCATCCTCAACGTACCCCTGAGGGTACGCCTCCGGTGCTTTCGTCGGCTGCGGCCTTGCTGGACGGTCTTTTTGAACAGCCTGCGGGGGAAATGTCTATCTTTGTGCGTTGGTCTCTCCGGAATTCACTGATGGCCGTGACCATGATAATGGTCGCGGTCCTTCCTGTTTCTGTGCAAGCCGATTCACCCAAAAAACATCGCGGTCCATGCGAGATCCATTACCCCAGTGACGCCACGGTGGAGTGGGACTGCCGTGTCATTCTTCCAGGCGAATCGCTGGAAACGATATTTGGCGAGTACTGGAATGAGGGTGCACGATTCAATCGGATCGATCGGCGGCACGCGCATGCTGGGCTCTCAATCAAAGTGCCGAGACGGATCGAGGATCTGGCGCAGTTTACGCCGTTACCGCTGGTCTATCCGCCGGGAGAGCCGGACGAGAAATTTATTCTCATCGATTTGACTGAGCAATTTCTCGGGGCCTATGAATTTGGAGCCCTTCGTTTCGACACTCCCATTGCCTCCGGGAACAGACGCAATGAAACGCCTGCAGGGGAGTTCCGTGTGACTGCTGCCCATCGGCAGCATCAATCCTGTCTTTATACAATCGAGGGAACGGATCGACCCTATCCGATGAATTATGCACTCAGGTTTCATGTGAATCGGGAAGGTGTGTCCTATTGGATTCATGGACGGGACATGCCGGGCTATCCGGCTTCGCACGGCTGCATCGGCCTCTACGATGAGACGATGCAGAAGGAACAGTACGGGGTGCCGAAGGACCCTGAACTGTTCGATGCGCAGAAGCTGTACTTCTGGGTTGTAGGTGAGGAGTCCGACGGTGAGGGCGTGATGCCTCTTCCCCAGGGTCCTCGACTTCACATTATCGGTCAGGCGCCAAAGAGCAAGCGGTAGCTCACATAAGAAAACGCATTAACGTGGTGCCAAAGGCGGGATTTGCTTTTGAGCCCAATCATTATCATCTTCAGCACTGAAGCGAGTTTCACGGGCTTTATGCCAGAAAGTCACCGACTTGTGACCTGAGAATGAGTGAGATTGAGTGCGCGGGAATGAGAAGAAAGCAGCTCTGCTATACGACCGCTTCTTATCTTCTCTGGTTCGAGCTCTGATTGGCTCCCCGAGTCTGGCAAAGATGGACACTGAATTGAGATATTCTCGCTGTTCTGAACGGCTGCTTCCGACCCAAAGCAGAAGTACACGACCGACCGCTTCCAGAGGGGGGCTTACACCGATCCGCATAAGAACCCGTGATAAATGGTCCCACCGTCGCAACTCATTGAAACGAGGGGTACTGGTAAAGTTTGAGAAGGATTTCGCAAGGAGTGATTTAATCGGCAGGAACAATCTGATGCTTAGGATCAAATCTCACAATGTAATATATTGTCCCGATGTGATAGCCGAAGAACCGCATTCTTTGTCCCGCACGAAGGCCTGAAATTTCTACATCTTGGCTAACTTCCTCAAATTTAAGGTCATCGTATTTCGTATATCCTAAACTAGTTTTCCCACCATAAGGCTTACCACCCGTATCTATTACATCCATCCAACTCATTGTAGTTAGTAATCGCATCGATTTTAAGTAAGCTCTGATTTCCTCCTTCCCGCAATTACTCAAACAATATCGATCCCCCTCACTATGAAACTGGAAAGAGATGCTAACTGGACGATGGATAGGCTTTTGTTGCGGATTAGGCGATTCTAAAGGGGAAGGGGGAGGGATTAGATATTTGGGTCCCTTTTTTGGTTTTTTCACACTCGATCTTTGGCGAGACGTGCAAAGTATTTCTTCATTGCTGATTTAGTGATTTCGGTGCTGCACCTTTCGCCAGGGCTACATGTTCCATAGGCATCTTTCCAAGGTGCTTCATTGTGAGTCATCTCACGCAGTTTGATGGCTGAAAAATCCTTATATGCATTCCATACGGCCTGCACAAGCTCGCACTCGTCCTCTGTTAGTGCATCTTCGGCCAACTTAAACTCTTCAGCTGGAATACTATTCGACTTATAGTCTGCGAAATATGGGTAGACGCTCGCAACAACAGGACCATGCGCCCAGGATTCTATCTTCTCGGAGAAAATTGGCTTCTTGCGCAGGGCAAGCGACCATCCTTGAGCATAATAGAGTAATTTTTGAAGCCTCAAATGAGACAACTGGTCAGGCTCATCTTCAGCTTGGGCAAGCTGAAGATAATATTTTGCTACATCAATAGCTTTAGCCATAAAAATCCCCCATCGATGACTAAGGGGATCTTATCATATCTCTCATCTCGTCCGTAAAGCGGAAAACCAATTTATGCGATCAGTCCGACTATTTCATCAAGGCTCCACACATGATCCTCTACCCCTGCTTGCATCGCTGGGGTTACTCTCAACGTCGAATGAATCCTGGCGAAATTGTAGTACATGAAATAGAGCGCTAGGGCGTGACGGTGATTCTCAATCTTCTTGCTGTGCGCGTTGGTCAGTCTAGTAAACCGCCTCATTCCCATCCGAATCTGTAGATTCATCCGCTCGGCATAGCTGGTAGAAACGTGGGCATGATCGGGATTGCCCGTGATCTTAATTTTCTTGGTACCACAGCATTGTGCCGGGCTGTACCGAGTCGTGACGCCTTCTTGAGGGGGATTTGCATAGATCTTTTCCAGCATGGCGTAATCCACGTCGGCACCGAAGGCCCCTTCAACGGCTCGCAGATACGCTTTGTGGCCGTCTGTGGTCAGTTGCACCCGATGGGCAAGGCGTGTGGCGAGATCGTCGATAAATTTCACGGCATAGGGCACGCTACGCTCGCCAACCAGCCATGCAATCATCAGTTTGGTATCGGAGCAAATGGCCGTCCATGTCCACACGCTGCCGAAGCCGCTCTTACCTTTCATTTCCTCAGAGAGATTCTTGTCTTTCGCAAAACAGAATGACCAAATTTCATCAGCCTGAACGCGCTTACATGGGAGGTTGCGCAACTTCTCATCCTGATATTTTGCGCAAGCTGTCCCGAGATCGGCAAGCAGTTTCAGGATCGTCGGCTTCGATACTCCGGTCATACGAACCACGCTGTTGACGCTGGCACCCTCCACCAGCGCCGCTACCACCTGAGTCCGTTTCTGAGTCGTCAGCTTGTTCATATGCCCTCCGTTCAGATGGCTTAATTTTATGCTTGCTTGAGCAAGCATGCCAATGCTAAAGTTGCATGCATGCCCAGGCAAGCATAACAACTCACAGCTATGGAGGGGCTTATGAACGATGAAAGAGATCAGGCGAGCGAGGCAGGGCAGGCATTATCTGAGTTAGGAGCCGCGAAGGGCGGCAGGGCTAGAGCGGCAAAGCTTTCACCAGAAGAGCGGAGAGATATCGCTAGGCAAGCCGCTGAAGCAAGATGGGCGACAGATAGAAAGTCCCCTTCTCTACCAAGGGCCACGCATGAAGGGGTATTAACCATTGGCAAAATGGAAATACCATGCGCCGTTCTAGAGGGTGGTCGAAGAGTCATAACTCAAAGCGGATTCATGAGAGCGTTAGGTAGAGCTAGGCAGGCGAAAGGCAGGCAGTACTATGACGCTGACGTCAATCTCCCTGCTTTCTTGACGGCAAAGAACCTAAAGCCATTTATTTCCAAAGAGTTAGAGGTGACGTCTAGCCAAATAGAATTTCGCCCACTGCGCGGGGCGCGGGCGTTCGGATATCCGGCTGAACTTCTTCCAAAAGTATGTGACGTCTTCCTCGATGCAGAAGGAGAAGGCGCATTGCTTCCAGGCCAGCGGCACATTGCAGAGAGATCCCACATCCTCATTCGGGGTCTAGCCCATGTTGGTATTGTGGCTCTTGTAGATGAAGCCACTGGTTATCAGGATGTCCGTGACAGACAAGCCTTACAGACAATTCTTGATGCATTTTTGCGCAAAGAATTGGCAGCTTGGGCATTGCGATTTCCTAAAGAATTTTACGAGCAAATATTTCGGCTCAAAGGTTGGAATTGGGAGAGTATTTCATCTAAGCGACCTAGGGTTGTCGGAAAGATCACTAAAGATATCGTATATGCTAGACTGGCACCGGGCATTGTGAAAGAACTTGAAACTAAAAATCCTGCAAATGAAAAGGGGTACAGGAAATCTCGCCATCACCAATGGCTAACCGAAGACGTCGGCAATCCTGCCCTTGCGCAACATCTGCATACCGTCATTACACTCATGAAGCTGTCACAGTCATGGGAACAGTTCTATTCCATGCTTAATCAGGCATTCAAAAAGCGAGGCGATACCCTAGACTTGCCGTTTATGGCAGATCCTGCTACTTAGCCTTTTTATCGGCAGCTTTCTTCTTGCGCGGTTTCTTTGGTGCGAGCGGTTCACCAATGGCCGCTTCGACGATGGAGCGAGCGAGCAGATTAATCTCGGTGGGGTTCTTCTTGGCTTTTGTCTTCTTGGCTGTGGGCTTTGGCATGACGACATGATGCCAGAGCCCCGCGCCTTTCGCTAGTCCCTCGGGGGTTCAAACTTTACCAGTACCAAACGAGGGTAGGTCTGGCGTATTGTTCGCAAACAGCAGCAGCGTGTTATACGGACAGAAATGTTCGGATCCACCTCTTACGCGGATCCGTCTAAACATTGTTAGGCTGGTTGTTCAGTTTGCATTCATGAGGTTGATGTGGAGCATTCGTATTCCCTTCTCTATCGGTATCTGACTCTCGCAACGCTGCTGGGCGCAGTAGCGTGGTGCGCGGCTGCTCCGGGGTGGGAACCAGGCGTTGTGCTACTCGGTACATTGGCGGCATTCATCGCAATTGAGCGCCCAGCACGTCACATTCCTCGACTCAATGGCCGTTGGGAATACGAGGTTGTAACGGCGGATAAGAGGTTCAGCCACAAGGGCGACTGCCATATTCAGCAGAATGGCACGTCTGTTCGCGTCCAGGGAATTCGGAGATTCAGTTGTGAGCGAAAGACTGGTGACTCATGCTCAGAAGTAAGCATTCCGTGGAGCACAAATTGGGGAGAAATATGCAATGACAGTGTCTTACGGTGCAATTACCATATCGCAATCCCCGAACCCCGACGGGGGGGGGGGGAGCACATTGATGCGGTATTCTGGTTGAGAATCACTTCTGAATCACCACGCACAATGCATGGCAACTACTACATGTTACCCCCGTTTGATGAAAATATGCTCAATTGTAAGTGGGGTTCAGTGACTTATCGTAAGATCAATGAAACGTACGTTGTAACACCTCCAACTCCGGTGCCTGACGACGAAGTTGAAAACAAAGTTCCGTTCGCCTAAGAATCGGTTCAACCGGAGCCGCGGGCCGCGCGATTTCTGAAGTCAAAGTTGGTTTGCTGCGGCCCAGTTAACCGTGTCGTTAATGCGGCTGGGCTGAGGACCGCTTTATGACGGAGCGATCTCGGCGCCGAACTTCCGCACTTGGCCGGATGCTGCCGGTCGAAAAATGACCATTTACCATCTGATTTAAGGACACCGCTCGGCTCGTTTTGGCAGACTGGAATTTCGGGGACTTGGGAGCCTGAGCTCTTACAGGTTTTGTGGACAGCAGACTTCAACGGTTTCCCTGCCTCGACACTCGCTAGAATGCCAGCCCACTCCCTTCTTAAAAGCTCTAGCAGGCTGTGGGAAAACTCGGTTGATACGGAAATGTGGCTACAATCTTCCGTATGGTGCTGGGGCCAGAATAACCTCAGGATGCTCAAAAAGACCGTCCAGCAAGGCCGCAGCCGACGAACGCACCGGAGGCGTACCCTTGGGGTACGTTGAGGATGCGTTCAAGGTGAGAACGCAGCTGGCGGACTTTTTCAGCATCCTGCTAGCGCTTGGCCTTTGCCGCGGCGCAAGGCGCGGGACGATTGAGATCGGACGGCAATTTCGTCTGTTCGTCTATACAGGCTGTATCGAGCTGGGCTTGCGTCAAGCCTGACACCAACGACAGGTTGGCTCCATGCAAGGTCGCCCGGTGGAGATCTGCCGCGTCGAGT
>JAUSNB010000044.1 GCA_030645615.1 Actinomycetota bacterium
TTCGGCCTTGTTGCCGGTGACACGCAGCTTTTCGACGTTGACTACGACGATGAAATCGCCGGTATCCACGTGCGGCGTGTAGATGGCCTTGTGCTTGCCCCGCAGCCGGTGTGCAATCGCGGCAGCCAGACGGCCCAGCACCTTGTCCGTGGCATCGACGACAACCCAGTCGTGCTGGACCTCTTGCGGCTTGGCGGAAAATGTTTTCATTCTCGTGTTCCTTGCGTACTTCGATAACCCGGACGGCGCGGCAAGGGATGGAATCCGCCCTATGCGCTTCTCGGAAAGCCGAGCATTCTAACCAATCGTCGAAGTGCCTGTCAATCGGCAATTCTCAGGATGGCTTGGCGACACGCTCGGGCGCGCCATCCAGCCGCCCGGGTGCCCAATCCTGCAATCAGGCTTCCTGCATCATGCGCCAGTACTGGTACTTCATCATTCCGGCAGCACCCGCCACAATCGAAACCAGGGTGAGCACCGAGCCCAGGGCCAGCGTCGAGACGCCGGTAATCCCCTGGCCGATGGTACAGCCCATGGACAAAACGCCGCCAATGCCCATCAGCACGGCGCCGACTGCGTGATTGGCGAAGTCGCCGCGATTGACGAACCACTCGATGCGAAAACTGCGAGTTATCAAGGCGTAAAGCAAGGAGCCGACGATCACCCCGGCCAGCGCCATGATCCCGAAATTGATCAGCGACGTATCGGCCGGATTCATCAAGTAACGGGCCAGGTCACCCATCGGGCTCATGAAGGTGAAGGACTGCGTCTCGACGCGCAAGGGCTTGACGTCGGCAAAGTCGGCAAACTCCTTCCAGGCCGTGCCCATTGAACTTCCGGAGACATACCAGCCGATGATGACGGCCAGGCCGATCACAACACCGCCCAGAATGTGGTCGAAGCTGCCGCGAAAATCGCGGGAAGAAAAGGCGAAGCCGAGCAAGCCGACGGCCAGCGCCACACCGAACGCCGTATTGCCGAGCCCGGTCAGGTCTCCGAGGGCCTGGCTGGCTTTCCCCGCTGCCGCCAGATTGATCGTGGTGGCCGACATCATGCTGCCGAATACCGTGTCGTAGAAGTTGGTCCACAACATTGCATAGGCACAGGCCGACGCAATCGCCAGAACCACCACCGATTTCAGGTTACCGCCGCCGATGCGAACCAGCGTCTTGTTGCCGCAACCGGATGCCAGAGTCATGCCGACGCCGAACATGAGCCCGCCCAGCACATAGCGTAGCCATGCCAGATTGGGTGTCCGGTAGGGCGGAAAAGTGCTGGTGCCAATGGCGACCTTGCCCGAGGCTTCGAGCAGCACGACGCCGAGCATGGCTACAGCAATGGCCAGCAGCCATGCACGCAGGCGTCCCGTATCGCCCATGTTCACCCAGTCCGAAACGGCACCCATGGTGCAGAAGTTGGTCTTGTTGGCCACTGCACCCATGACGATGCCAGTGGCGAACACAATGCCCAGTATCTGAAGATGAATAGTGAATTCCATTGAATATCCCCCAAGCCCTTGTTGTGGCTGAATTCTTGCAAAGCCGGCCATTTTAAAATACCGGCCGAGACATGGAATCAGTGTTCTTTGGCCCCAAATAATGGCAATCAATTGCCACTGGCGTATCGTGTGGGGTCCGCCAGGCCGGCCACCGCAAATCCTTCGCTACGCAGCCGGCAGGAGTCGCATACGCCGCAGGCGCGCCCATCCGCATCGGCCTGATAGCACGACACGGTCATTGCATAGTCGACACCCAAGCGGCCGCCGCTGGCGATGATTTGTGCCTTGCTCATGTCGATCAGTGGCGCGTGCAGCTTGAGCGGCCGACCTTCGACCGCCGCCTTGGTCGCCAGATTGGCGAGCGCTTCGAATGCGCGAATGAATTCCGGCCGGCAATCCGGGTAACCCGAATAGTCCACGGCATTGACCCCGACGAAGATGTCCTGCGCGCCGAGCACCTCGGCCCAGGCCAGCGCCAACGCGAGCATGATGGTATTGCGTGCCGGCACGTAGGTGACCGGTATGCCCGGTTGCACCCCGGTGGTCGGCACCGCGATCGAACTGTCGGTCAGCGCCGAGCCACCCAGTTGGCCGAGGTCGAGCTTCAGCACGCGATGCGCCGCAGCGCCCAGCGCGACGGCCACGCGCGCCGCCGCCTGCAATTCGGCGCCGTGGCGCTGGCCATAATCGAGCGACAGGCAGTGGCAGGCAAAACCCTGCTCGCGCGCCAGGGCCAGCACCGTGGCGGAATCGAGACCGCCGGAGAGAAGTACGACTGCGGGTTTAGTTGCGGCCGCTGCGCTTAACGCCGATGGGGCAGGCGTTAGCCTGCTCTGAAACTTCGTTTTCATGCGGCGATGGTAGCAAACAGGCGGCGGGTGCGCCTGTTCTATAATCTTCACACTTCAATTTCCCGCAATCGACAATGCCCAAAAAAGTGTTCATCCGCACCTTCGGCTGCCAGATGAACGAATACGACTCCGACAAGATGGCCGACGTACTGGCCGGCAACGATGGCGTAGTCAAGACGGAAAACCCCGAAGAAGCCGACATCATCCTGTTCAACACTTGTTCGGTGCGCGAGAAGGCGCAGGAAAAGGTGTTCCATGATCTCGGCCGGATCCGTCACCTGAAACAGCTCAACCCCAACCTGGTGATCGGTGTCGGCGGCTGCGTCGCCAGCCAGGAAGGCGCCGCCATCGTCGCCCGCGCGCCCTACGTCGATCTCGTTTTCGGGCCGCAGACCCTGCACCGCCTGCCGCAAATGATCGCCGCGCGGCGGGAGACCGGGCGCGCGCAGGTCGACATTTCATTTCCGGAAATCGAGAAGTTCGACGCCCTGCCGCCCGCCACGGTTACCGGAACCTCGGCCTTCGTTTCGATCATGGAGGGCTGTTCCAAATACTGCAGCTTCTGCGTCGTACCCTACACGCGTGGCGAAGAGGTTTCGCGCCCGCTGGCCGACGTGGTAGCCGAGATCACCGCCCTGGTCGCTCGCGGCGTGCGCGAAGTCACCCTGCTCGGGCAGAACGTGAACGCCTACCGGGGTGACATGGCTGACGAAGACTGCGACGAACCCGCCGACCTCGCCTTCCTGATCGAAACGCTCGCCGCCATGGCGGACATCGAACGCATCCGATACACGACGTCGCATCCGCGCGAAATGACGCAAAGGCTGATCGACGTATACCGCACGACGCCGAAGCTGGTCTCGCACCTGCACCTGCCGGTGCAATCCGGCTCCGACCGGATCCTGGCGGCCATGAAGCGCGGTTACTCCGTACTCGAATTCAAATCGCTGGTGAAGAAGCTCAAGGCGGCGCGGCCCGATCTTTCGCTGTCATCCGACTTCATCGTCGGCTTCCCCGGTGAAACCGAAGAGGACTTCGAAAAGACCATGCGCCTGGTCGAGGAACTGAACTTCGACAACAGCTTTTCCTTCGTCTACAGCCCGCGCCCCGGCACGCCGGCCGCCGACATGACCGACGACACGCCGGCAGAACTCAAAATCCGGCGCCTGATGCGCCTGCAGAAAACCATCGAAGCGCAGGCGCTGAAGATCAGCCAGGCCATGGTCGGCACCCTACAGCGCGTCCTGGTCGAAGGCCATGCGCGCAAGGATGGCAGCGAACTGGCGGGCCGCACCGACAACAACCGCGTGGTCAACTTCGCTGGCAACGAGCGCCTGATCGGCAGCTTTGTCGATGTCACCATCACCGCCGCGTTGCCGCACAGCCTGCGCGGCGAAATCCTCACTACCGAGTCCCCACAAACTTAGGAGATCACCATGCGAATTGCGGCCTTCACCCTGACCGCCCTGCTATGTCTCAGCGCCAATGCGCAAAACATCGAACGCATCAGGATCACCGACAACGACCTGAGTTGTCGTCAGGTTCATGACGAACTTGGCACCATGGACAAGGTCATCGCCGACGCAAAGCAGGCCCAGACGTCCTCCGAGACCACGGCGACCGCCGGCCAGGTCGGCGGGGTGGCCGCGGAGGTGGCGAGTCGCACCGGCCTGTTCGGCCAGGTGGGCGGCCTTTTCGGTCATATCGCCGGGACCGTGGCGACAAAGACGGCGGCCAACGTCACTGAGCAAAGCGGCAAGCAGGGCATGCAGCAAAGTGCCGAAAGGGAAAAACAGGCACTGGCGCGCAAGGAACATCTGACAGCGACCTTCCTCTCACGGGGTTGCAAGAGCTCCGACCTGGATTACGTCCCGGCCCAGCAACAGGCGGGCGTCCAACCCGGTAGCGCAGGCGCGACGCAAAACCCGGCACCTGTCGGGATGATTGCTGCGCCATCTGCGCCATCGCTGGCGGTCGTCAGCTTGCCCGACCTCAATCCCGCCGAGTGGTTCGACGGCAAGATGGGCGGAACCTTCGGCGAGAAGACCGTCAATGCATTCGCTCGCAGCAAGCGGGTGGTCATCGCCGGTTTTCGCGTCGTATTCGTGACGCACAACGAAACCCATGCCATAACGCGAGGCACCTACATGCCGGGCGGCCGCGAGACAGGTACGGCAAAGGCGAAAATGGAAGTCGACCTGCAAGGCGTCGACGACGCAACCCTGCAGGCCATTACCAACGCTGCCTATCAACGCTTCGTCGAGCAGCTGAAGGCGGCAGGAAAGGAAGTCCTTTCCATTGACCAGACCAGGGCACTGTACGCCGACTTCAGGACTGCACCGACACCGCAGGAAGTCACCCGGGACGTGCTGCGCGGACGGGCCTTTTCCCCCACGGGCCTGCCCCTGTGGTGGCAGGTCGGCGATCCGTGGGGCGATTCGGGTCTGAGCCAAACCAACATGCGGGCATTCAACGAACTGTCCAAGGCCACTGACGCCATCGCGATTGCACCGGGGATCGTGATCGACTTTGCGCGCATGCAGTCGAGCGGCAACAGCAGCGGCTTTGGCTCCAGCGCGGCGGAGGTCGGTGCCAAACTGGCCATGAGCGTGTCGGACTTTTCGACCCGCGTAGTCCGGGCCGAAGAAATCCGCTACGGCGGCATCGTATTCAAGGGCGATGATGGCAGCCTGAAGATGCTTCACCGCATCGATACCGAAGCACAGTTCGCCGACCTTCAGCAAGTCGAGGAAAACGACAAGGGCTCGGTAATGAGCCTGTTCGGCGCCTTGGGCGCCAAGAGCAAACAATCGGTGATGCTGGCCAGAACGACCAATCCGACTTACGCCAATGTCGCCAATGCCGTGCTCAACCAGGCTACCCGGACCTTCGCCAAGCTGATGGTGACCAACCCGAACGACAAGAAATAACCGGCTTCCATGACGTAGTTGGGCACCGTCAGCCTCACCATCCATACGACGCAGAATTTTCGACGAATCCACTTGAGGCATACTTGATCGGTGAGCACCAAACCCAAGCCACTCGACATCGCCCTGGCGCCGCTCGACAATGCGCGGCTGCAAAATCTCTGCGGCGCACTCGACGAGAATCTGCGCCAGATCGAGGCGGCCTTCGATGTCACCATCAACCGCCGCGGCCAGCACTGCCGGATCAGCGGCGAGTTGCCGCAATCGCGCCTGGCCGCCACGGCTCTGCAGCGCTTCTACGAACAAGCGAGCGAGCCGCTGTCGATCGATGAGTTGCAACTCGGCCTGATCGAAATCACGCGCAACCGAAACGCCCATGCCGTCGCTCAGCCAAGCGCCGGTCTGCTTACCCGCAAGGCCGACCTGCATGGCCGCACGCCGAATCAGGCCAAGTATCTACGTGAAATCCAGGACCACGATATTACCTTCGGCATCGGCCCGGCCGGCACCGGCAAGACTTACCTGGCGGTCGCCTCCGCCATCGACGCCTTCGAGCGCGACCTCGTCAGCCGCATTGTCCTGACGCGGCCTGCCGTCGAGGCCGGCGAACGGCTCGGCTTCCTGCCGGGCGATTTGGCGCAGAAAATCGACCCCTACCTGCGTCCGCTCTACGATGCGCTCTACGACCTGATGGGTTTCGAGAAGGTGTCCAAGCTGTTCGAGAAGCAGTGCATCGAGATCGCGCCGCTGGCCTACATGCGTGGGCGCACCCTGAACCATGCCTTCATCATCCTCGACGAGGCGCAGAACACCACGCCCGGCCAGATGAAGATGTTCCTCACGCGGCTGGGGCAGAACAGCCGCGCC
>JAUSNB010000046.1 GCA_030645615.1 Actinomycetota bacterium
TGGTGGTGTCGATCTGGATGAACTCCTGGTGCGGATGCTTGCGACCGCCCTGCGGCGGCACCGACGCGGTGGTGCCCTCGAGGATCTTCAGCAGCGCCTGCTGCACCCCCTCGCCGGACACGTCGCGGGTGATGGACGGGTTCTCGCTCTTGCGCGCGACCTTGTCGATCTCGTCGATGTAGATGATCCCGGTCTCGGCGCGCTTGGTGTCGTAATCGGCCGCCTGGATCAGCTTGAGCAGGATGTTCTCGACGTCCTCGCCGACGTAGCCCGCCTCGGTAAGCGCCGTGGCGTCCGCGATGGCGAACGGCACGTTGAGCATGCGGGCCAGGGTCTGGGCGAGCAGCGTCTTGCCGGAGCCTGTGGGGCCGAGGAGGAGGATGTTTGACTTGGCCAGTTCGACCCGCTCGTCCTTGCCTCGCTCGCTGCCGGACGCCTCGGCCTGGACCCGCTTGTAGTGGTTGTAGACCGCTACGGACAGCGACTTCTTGGCGGCGTCCTGGCCGATGACGTACTGGTCGAGGAACTCAAAGATCTCGCGCGGCTTGGGCAGGTCGCCCCACGTGGCCTCGGTGGCCTCGTTGAGCTCCTCCTCGATGATCTCGTTGCACAGGTCGATGCACTCGTCGCAGATGTAGACGCCAGGACCGGCGATGAGCTTCTTGACCTGCTTCTGGCTCTTGCCGCAGAAGGAGCACTTGAGCAGGTCACCACTCTCGCCGATGCGCGCCATGCTGTGCTCCTCATCCTGCCCCCGCATTGGGGATCACACGCAGGCCACGGCCTGACTGGCCATGGCTAGGTCTGACCGTACCTTCCCCATCCCCGCATTGCACAGGCACGGCGCGCCGAAGGACCGTGCGGCGGCCGCGACGGGCGGCGCGCTCCAGGTGCGCGCCGCCCGGTCCCCCGCGCCCATGTGGCGCACTGCCCTCGCGCCAGCGCCTGGTCGATCGGCCCCTCCGCCGGTGGCGGAACGACGAGCGGTGACCGTCCTCGGGCGGTAACGCCTTCGGGCCCCCGGCACCGCTCGTCGCCTCCACATCATGGCGGCCACGGCACGCCGTCCTCGACTTCGAGACGGCTCAGCCAGGCTTGTACGGTGGGCATGTCCGGGGCATGCCCAGTGGATCCTTAGCGTGGCCCACGACGCGCCACAAGGAGGCGAGCGTGACCGACGCCGCCATCCTGCGCGCGCTGGCCGACCTGCTGGCCGCCCTGGCCACGCACACCACACCCGAGCAGGTCCTCTCGCAGGTGGCCAGCCTGCCCGTGTCGCTACCGCTCACCGGGGCGGCTGCCGTCCTGCGGCGCCACGACGACGGCATGGTCCTCGTCGGCACGTCCGGTATGGGAGATGCCGACGTGGAGTCGCTCGAACAGGTGGCGGCCGACCCACGAGGCCCGATCGCCGAGGCCGTAGCCGCGCTGCACGTGGCCAGCAGCGCCCGCCTCGTCGCCAGCCCGATCGTCGCCGAGGGCACGGCAGTTGGCGTCCTCGTCCTCGGGGTGCCGACCGAGCCGCAGTGGTCCGTCAGCGACCTCGCCGTGCTGGGGGCCGTGTCGGCCGCCATGGGCATGTGCATGACGCACGATTCACCGCACGGACGAGACACGCCCCTCGGCAGCCCGGCCCTCACGGCCAGGCAGGCAGCCATCATGCGGCGGGTGGAGGAGGGCCGGTCGAATACCGCGATAGCAGCCCTGCTCCGCGTCTCGGAGTCGACCGTCAAGCAGGAGGTCCGGCGGGTCGCAGCCCTGCTCCGCGCACCTGACCGGATGTCGGCCGCGCGTCGCACCCGCGAGCTCGGCCTGCTGGAGGACGCATGAGCCTCCAGGGCGTTCCGGAGTTCATCACCTTCCTCGCCAGCCTGCCCGCGGCCACCCAGGTGGGGCGGGCACTGGTCCGTGGACCGCTCGCCCCCCACCGGCCGACGGCCTTCGCGCTCTGGCGGCGCACGGGGGACGATCTCGTGCTCATTGCCGTCGAGGGACTCAATGATGACGAGGTCCGACGCGTGTGCGTCCTGCCCATCAGCCTGGAGACCGTGCTGACCGCTGCGACGCGCCAGGCCAAGGTTGTCGTCGCGGGGGCCGAGGACTTCCAGGTGGAGAACCGAGCGGCCTTCCTCGACGAGCAGATGTGGGCACGGATGATGGAGCGCACGAGGGCGGCCGCCCTCGTCAACGTCCCCGTCGTGTCAGGCGGCCACGTGGTCGGGGCGTTCGGCTTCATCAGCGACCTGCCCTGGCCCGGCGACGAGCACGCCCATGCCGTGCTGGACGCCCTCCGCGGGGCGTTGGCGCTGTGGCTCGTGCACCCGCGCGGCGGTGTTCTCGCCCCAATGGCCTCGGGCGGGCCGCCGGACTCGATCGTGCTGTCCCGTAGGCAGGTGGCCATCTTGGCGCTGGTCGAGTCGGGCGCGTCGAACGCCGTGATCGGGCGCCAGCTCGGCTACTCGCAGTCCACCGTCAAGCAGGACGTCCAGCGCGCCATGCGCACCCTGCGCGTGTCGGACCGCAAGTCCGTGGTCGAGGTCGCCCGCTCACTGGACCTTCTCTAGCCCAACACGCGAGTGGGCAGTGGTCGCGGCTCTGAGCTGCGCTCAGGCCGC
>JAUSNB010000058.1 GCA_030645615.1 Actinomycetota bacterium
GTCGCTCAACGGATAAAAGGTACCTCGGGGATAACAGGCTGATCTTGCCCAAGAGTCCATATCGACGGCATGGTTTGGCACCTCGATGTCGGCTCGTCGCATCCTGGGGCTGGAGTAGGTCCCAAGGGTTGGGCTGTTCGCCCATTAAAGCGGTACGCGAGCTGGGTTTAGAACGTCGTGAGACAGTTCGGTCCCTATCCGCCACGCGCGCAAGAGTCTTGAGGAGACCTGTCCCTAGTACGAGAGGACCGGGATGGACGAACCTCTGGTGTGCCAGTTGTCCTGCCAAGGGCACTGCTGGTTAGCTACGTTCGGAAGGGATAACCGCTGAAAGCATCTAAGCGGGAAACCCGCTCCAAGATGAGGACTCTCACAGGGTTAACCTGGTAAGGCCCCCAGCTAGACGACTGGGTTGATAGGCCGGATGTGGAAATGCGGTAACGCATGGAGCTGACCGGTACTAATAGGCCGAGGACTTGCCTCATTTACTTAACTCGCGTCCACTGTGCGGTTCCCGAGATTCGGTCGGGAACCTTGAGCACTCATTTGTGCTTGGTTCGATTGGTATCTCAATAGAGTTTCGGCGGCCATAGCGAGGGGGAAACGCCCGGTTCCATTCCGAACCCGGAAGCTAAGCCCTTCAGCGCCGATGGTACTGCGCGGGTGACTGCGTGGGAGAGTAGGACGCCGCCGGACATTCTTTCGACAAAGGCCACCTTCGGGTGGCCTTTGTCGTTTCCCCAGTAGGGTTCGCAGGACTTCGAAGGAGTCGCCGTGACGAACGAACGCGCCCCCCGGGGCGGCCGCCCGCCAAGCGGTTCGGGCAGGCCAGCCGCCCGCAAGCCCGGCCCGGCAAAGCCCGGCACCGGCAAGCCGGCAACCGGCAAGCGCCCCTCGGGGAAGCCGGCAACCGGCAAACCGGCGGCGGTGAAGTCGCCGACCGGCAAGCCAAGGGGAGACCGACCGACGGGGCGTCCCGGGAGCCGACCTGCCGGGGGCGGAGCCAAGCCGCGGCCCCCGCGCCGCGCGGAGCAGGCCCGCACCGACGACCGGCCACGGGATCCGCACCTGCCCGACTCCGTCACTCCGGACCAGTTGGACCCCTCCATCGCCAACGAGCTGCGCACCCTTCCCGAGGGCTTGGCCGAGATCGTCGGGCGGCACCTGGTGGCGGCCGATCTGGCGTTGGTCGACGAGGACATCGCCCTGGCCCGCCAGCATGTGGCCGCGGCGAAGCGACGGGCCGGCAGGGTGGCGGCGGTCCGTGAGGCGGCGGGGATCACGGCCTATCTCGCTGGCGATTACACCGAAGCGATCTCCGAGCTGCGGACGGTTCGTCGCATGACCGGATCAAACGAGTACGTGCCGATGCTCGCGGACTGCGAACGTGGCCTCGGCCGGCCCGAGAAGGCGCTCGAGCTGATCAAGGAGGTCGACGCCCGGAACGTCGACGCCCCCACGCGCGTCGAGCTCCTGCTGGTGTCGGCGGGCGCTCGAGCCGATATGGGGCAGCTGGACGCGGCTCTCGTGACGCTGCAGGTGCCCGAGCTGCGGTCGCTCAAGCCGGGAGCCGCACGTGCGCGGATCCAGTACGCATACGCGGACCTGCTCGACCGAGTGGGGCGATTCGATGAGTCCCGTGACTGGATGCGCCAGGCGGCGGCGTCCGACGTCGATGGCGTCACCGATGCGGCTGAACGGCTGGATGAGGAGGCGGGGGTGGCCTTCTTCGAGGAGGAGGAGGACGCGCCCCTCGACGGCGAAGGCAACCCGCAGCCCTAGTCCCGCTTGTCCAGCCAGCGAATGATCCCGTGCACGTTGGCGCCCACTCCGGACAGCTCGTCGAACTTCTGCACCCGGTCGGGATCGGAGTAGAAGACCGGGTGCCGCTCGCGGTCCTTCTCGCGCACCATGGCGATGGCGTGGTCCACGTCGGGGGTGGCGGCGTGCGCCTCGGCCACGGCCTCCACCCAGTAGCGAAGCTCGGCCTCGGACCGGTCCAGCGTGTCGCGGACGTCGGTGACCGGGCCGAAGTGGCTGAAGAGCAGCCGATGCGCGTCGGCGTCGCGCATGCGTCCGAGTGACGACAGGGCGAGGTCGAGGTCGAAGTCAGGGGGAGGGGTGGCCGGCCGGACGTCGGCCGTCTCAGGGACGTACACGCCCGCCGCATCTCCCGTGTACAAGTCGCCCGTGGCCGTGTCGAGCAGGCCGACGTGGTGCGAGGCGTGCCCGGGATTGTGGAAGGCCTCCAGTGATCGTCCATCGCCTAGGTCCACCACGCCCACGTCCCCGAGCACGGCCAGCCGCTCGGCGGGAACGGCGCGAAGATCGCCGAACAGCCTGTCCATCGCCTCTCCAAAGACGCGATGCGCGCTGGCGACCAGCCTGCTGGGGTCGGCGAGGTGCCGGGCTCCTGCCTCGTGCACGACGACTTGGGCTTGTGGGAAGGCCTCGGCGAGGTCGCCCACGCCGCCGGCGTGGTCGAGGTGGATGTGGGTGACCACGATCGTGGCAAGGTCCTGTGCCTGGACGCCCAGCGACGCCAGCGCGTCGATGACCACCTCGGCCGAACGTGCCGTGCCCGTCTCCACCAGACAAGGCCGGCTGCCGCGGATCAGGTAACTGGACGTGATCCCCTCGTACCCGCCCATCCGGGTGTCGATGTGGAAGACGCTGCCGCCCAGATCCTCGGTATGCCCGGTCATGCGTCGATTATCCCCGGCGGCGGCCCCGTTGGTCCCGGATCCACAACCGTCGGACACGGGGATGCTGGCCGCGGGCGCCAGGGGGAGGCTGTCGGGAGTCCGCCGTCTGCCTGCCAAGGAGTGCCATGACCCGAGAACTCGCCAAAGATCGCGTCGGCTCCAACGTGGATGAGCCGACCGCCTCGTGCCACGTCGCTGTCGTGGGGCGCCTTGGTTCCCGCGTGGATCGGCGGGAGCTGCCCAGCGGTGACGAGGTCACCACGTTCACGATCGTGGTCGACCGTCCCGCCGCATCGCGGTCTCGCGCCCCCAGCGGCGAGGGGGCCGCCGTCCGGGTGGACTCGATCCCCTGCCAGTCGTTCCGCGCCACCGTGGCCCGCCGGGCGGAGGCCCTCCCCGCCGGTACCTGGGTGCGGGCGCAGGGCGTCCTGCGGCGACGCTTCTGGCGAGCCGGTGCCGGGGTGGGGAGTGCCATGGAGGTGCAGGTGACCCGGCTGGATCGAGTCACCATGCCACGATAGACGGATGGGCGACGATAGGCAGATGGGCGACGATAGGCGCATGGGCGAGTCGCTGCCGCCGCCGTACGTCTCCCCCGAGGGCGGTGAGGCTCCCGACCGGGGCGATCCGCACGGCACGCCGTACGAGTGGTACCAACGCGCCGTCGGCCTGCTGGCCTCCGGCAACCCCGACGCCGCTGCCGTCCTGCTTGACCGGCTGCGCGATACGGACCCGTCGTCCACCTCCGTGCTCGAGGCGCTCGCCCGTGCCCAGTTCGACCGCAAGCGGTACGACCTGGCCGCCGACGCCTTCGGGGCCCTCGTTGACCGGGCGCCCGCCGAGGACTACGCGCACTACGGCCTGGGCATGTCGCTGTGGCGGCTGCAGCGCTTCCCCGAAGCCCGAGACCACTTGGCGATGGCCTTCGTCATGCGGCCCGAGCGCTCCGAGTACGGCCAGGCGCTGGCCCAGGTCAAGGCGACGCTCCGCGCCCGGATGGAGGGCGGCCTGCCCCTTGAGGGGCCGATCAGCACGTGACCAGCCCGCTGCACGACCGTTTCGATGCCCTGCTGTTCGATCTTGATGGTGTGGTCTACGTCGGCCGCGACCCCGTCGCGCACGCCGCCGAGGCGATCGCCGATGCTCGACAAGCCGGCCTGGCCTGCGCGTTCGTCACGAACAACGCGGCGCGCTCCCCGCAGGACGTCGCGACGCACCTGGCCGAACTCGGGATCCCGGCCGGCCCGGAGGACGTGGTCACGTCGCCTCAGGCAGCGGTGACCGTCCTGGCCGGCTACGTGCCCCCCGGCTCCCGGGTGCTGGTCATCGGCGGAGGGGGTATCGATGACGCCCTGGCCCACCGCGGCTACGTGCCGGTGCGCTCCCTGGCCGACGGCCCGGCGGCCGTGATGCAGGGCTTCTCTCCCGACCTGTCCTGGGCAGACCTGGCCGAGGCCACCTACGCCGTGCGAGCCGGGCTGCCCTGGATCGCCACCAATCCCGACCTCACCTTCCCGACGGCCCGCGGGCTCGCCCCTGGCAACGGCAGCCTGGTGCAGGTCGTCGCCACTGCCAGTGGCCGGCAGCCAGATGCCGTGGCCGGCAAGCCTGAGCCCCCGCTCCTGCACGAGGCCATCGTGCGTACCGGCGCCCGCCGGCCCCTCATGATCGGTGACCGGCTGGACACCGACATCGCGGCCGGGCCGCCCGCGGGCATCCCGACCCTGCTGGTCCTGACCGGGGTGTCCACGCTCGACGAACTGTTCGGGGCCGCTCCCGGCGAGCGGCCCGACTACATCGGCGGTGACCTTCGGGTGCTCGCGGAACCGTATCCGGTCGTCGCCGGCACCGGAGTCGTCACGTGCGGTGCATGGCAGGCCAGGCTCATTGACGACGCCGTCCATGCGAACGGCCCTGACGATCGCCCATGGGATGGGGTGCGGTGCGTGGCCACGCTGTGCTGGCAGGCCACCGACGCTGGGCAGCCCGCCAGGTGGAGCGGGGTGGCCCGTACGCTCACGGCCCTGGCACAGGCCCTCGGGGAATAGCACGGCGGCATGGCCGGCGCCCCGAGGGGCGATACGGTGGCGTCCTCCCAGTCGCGACTAAGGAGGGCACGTGGTTCTCGACGACCTGCGCAACTACCTGGAGATGGCCAGCGGCCTGACCGAGGTGACGACGGCCAAGGCGAAGGACGTCGTCTCGGGCCTCGTATCGGCAGGGCTCTCGCTGTCCACGCGAGCGATGCCGGCCCCGGACATGATGGGCCAGGTACAGGAGCTCGCCGACGATCTCGTCGCGACGAGCCGCACCAACCGCGAGATGCTCGTCGGCATGATCCGGTCGGAGGTCGACCGCGCGGTGGGCCGGATGGGCTTCGTGCGAGAAGACGAGCTCGCGGCCTTGCGTAGGCACGTGCAGCGGCTGGAGAAGCAGGTCGACGACCTCGCGGCGGCGAGCCCCCGCGCCTCGGCGCCGGCCGCGCCGGCACCCGCCGCACCCGCACCCGCCGCAGAACCCGCCGCCGACGCGGTTGACGAGGCCCCCAAGCAGCGCAAGAAGAAGAAGGTCATCGTCCCGCCGGTGGCAGACCGGTGACCGACCACGCCAGCCAGGACGACCTGGTCCTCCTCGAGCAGGTCGAGGAGGAACTCGTGCTGCCGGTGTGGGAGCCCACGGGCGAGCCACGGGTCGACGCGGCCCTGGACCTCCTCGTGTCGCTGGATCCCGGTGACGTCAGCGGCCACGCCCCCGTCTTCGACGAGGTGCACCAGGCGCTCCGCGCCACGCTCACCGACCTCGACGCCGGCGGGGCCTAGGCCCGCACGGCTCGACACCGATAGCAGGAGGCAGCCGTGGCGCGGCGACGGCTGGACGCCGAGCTCGTCCGGCGGGGCCTGGCCCGGTCGCGCGAGCAGGCCCGCGAATTGATCGAGTCCGGACGCGTACGGGTGCGCGGGTCGGCGGCGACCAAGGCAGCCACCCAGGTCGACGAGGCCGACGCGGTCCTCGTCGTGGAGGCGGATGAGGCGGTCCACTACGTGTCGCGTGGGGCACACAAGCTGATCGGGGCGCTGGACAGGTTCGCCGGCATCGACGTAGCGGGGCGCTCGTGCCTGGACGCCGGCGCATCGACGGGGGGCTTCACCCAGGTGCTGCTGGAGCGCGGTGCCGCGCGCGTGCTGGCCGTCGATGTCGGCTACGGCCAGCTCGCCTGGCCGGTCCGCACAGACGCTCGGGTCACCGTCCTGGAGCGCACGAACGTCAGGGGCCTGACGGTCGACCAGGTGCCCTTCCGGCCCGACCTCCTTGTCGCGGACCTGTCCTTCATCCCGCTGGGGCTGGTGATTCCCGCCCTGTCCATCGTCGCCGCAGACGAGTGCGACCTCGTACTGATGGTGAAGCCCCAGTTCGAGGTAGGGCGCGCCGACGTCGGTGACGGCGTCGTCCGTGATGCTGGCCTGCGGGCATCGGCCGTGCGCGGGGTCGCCCACGCGGCCCGGACGTCCGGCCTCGGGGTGCGTGACGTCGTGGCCAGTCCGCTGCCCGGCCCGAGCGGCAACGTGGAGTACTTCCTGTGGCTTGCACGCCCGGAGGGCAGGATGGGACCCATGGGCGGGGGATTCCTGTCCGAAGGGGCGCTCGACATCGAGATCGACCGAGCAGTGAGGGAGGGACCGCAGTGAGCACCGCCCACGCGGCCCGCCGCGTCCTGCTCGTCGTCAACCAGCGCAGCGCCGAGGCCCGCCGCGTCCTGTCCGAGGTGGTCGGCGCGCTCACCGGCGCGGGGCTGTCCGTGGCCATCACGGACGAGGACCGCGACGGCCTGGCCGAGCACGGCGACGCCGGACTGGCTGCCAACATCGAGGTCGTGGCGGCCGGCGAGGCAGCGGCCGACGGGGCGGAGCTCGTCGTCGTCCTCGGCGGCGACGGCACGATGCTGCGCGGCGCCGAACTGGCCCGCGCGAGTGGAGCCCCCCTGTTCGGGGTGAACCTCGGGCACGTGGGCTTCCTGGCCGAGGCCGAGCGCGAGGACGTGACGGCAGTCGTCAACGCGATCGTCAAGCGGCAGTGGGAGGTCGAGGCACGCATGACCCTCGACATCCGGATTCTGCAGGACGGGCAGGTCGTGCAGTCGACGTGGGCGCTCAATGAGGTGTCCATCGAGAAGCGGGCCCGGGCCAGGATGATCGAGGTGGTCGTCGAAGTCGACGGCCGGCCGTTGTCACGCTGGGGCTGCGACGGCGTCGTCTGCGCGTCCCCCACCGGTTCCACCGCCTACGCGTTCTCGGCCGGCGGACCGATCGTGTGGCCGGAGGTCGCCGCCATGCTGGTCGTGCCGCTGAGTGCGCACGCGCTGTTCGCCCGTCCGCTGGTGGTCTCGCCGTCGTCGGTCGTGGCCTTCGAGCTCGGTGAACGGGACCTCGCCGTCCTGTCGGCCGATGGTCGACGGATGATCGACCTGCCCGGCGACAGCCGGATCGAGGTGCGCCAGGCCCCCCAGCCCGTGCGCTTCGCCCGGCTCTCGCGCGCGCCCTTCACGGACCGCCTGGTGGCCAAGTTCGAGCTGCCGGTCGATGGGTGGCGCGGGCGCCGTGCGGGGTCCACCTGACGGGCATGCGGCCGTGATCAGCGAGTTGCGGATCCGGGGCCTTGGCGTCATCGGGGAGGCCGAAGTGTCCTTCGGTCCTGGCCTCACGGTGGTGACGGGCGAGACCGGGGCCGGGAAGACCATGGTGCTGACCGGTCTTGGCCTCATCATGGGCGAGAAGGCCGATGCTGGTGTGGTCAGGGCGGGGGCGCCCAGCGCTGAGGTCGACGGCGAATGGCTGCTCGGCCGAGAGCGCGTGCCGGACGTGCTGCGCCAACTCGACGAAGCGGGGGCGCACGTCGAGGACCAGGCTGGGATGGCTGTCGTGCTGCTGGGCCGCACAGTCGCAGCAGAAGGCCGCAGCAAGGCATTCGCGGGCGGGCGCAGCGTCCCGGCGGGCACGCTGGCCTCGATCACTGACGGGCTCATAGCCGTGCACGGCCAAGCCGATCAGGCACTGCTGCGGGAGGCGCGCCAGCAACGCGAGCTCCTCGACAGATTCGGCGGCTCGCCGCTGGCGGGATGCCGGGCCGGCTACGCAGAGTCGTGGACCCGATGGCGCACCCTGGACGCCGATCTGCGATCGCTGGTCGAGCGCCGGCAGGACAACGAGCGCGAGGCCGCGCTGCTGCGCCACGGGATCGCGGAGATCGCCGCGGTGGCCCCCGAGCCGGGCGAGGACGACGGTCTGAAGTCGCGGGCGACGGTGCTGGCCCATGCCACGGACCTGCTGGCCGAGATCGGCACGGCTCGTGCCCTGCTGGTCGGAGATGACGACGCCTCAGGCACCTCCGCTGCCGACGCCATCGGCCAGGCCCGGCGAGCGATCGACCGGGCGGCGAGCCTGGATCCGGCCCTGGCGGAGCTCCGCGACCGGCTGGACGTGGCTGCCGCGGCATTGGACGAGGTGTCCAGCGACCTCGGCGGGTATGCCGCGGGAATCGACGCCGACCCGGCCCAGCTGGCCGGCGTCGAGGACCGGCGGCAGCTCATCGCGGGCCTCAAGCGCCGCTATGGCCCCGGGCTCGACGACGTGATGGCCTGGTGGCAGTCGGCGCAGCGGACCGTCGACGTCGCGGATGGCGCCGACGCACGGATCGATGAGCTCACCGCCCTGGAGGCCACCGCCCGTGCCGACGTGCTCGCGAAGGCTGCGACCCTCACTGCGGCTCGGGCTGAGGCGGGGCAGCGGTTCGCCGTCGCGGTGACCGCCGAGCTGCACGCCCTCGCCATGGCGGACGCCGAGGTGCAGGTCGACGTGCGGACGCAGGAGGACCCGCGTGCCTTCACCGCGGACGGGGCCGACGCCGTCGCGCTCCTGCTGCGCCCGCACGCGGGTAGCGAGCCGCGGCCCCTCGCCAAGGGAGCATCGGGCGGCGAGCTCTCCCGGATCATGCTGGCGATCGAGGTTGTCCTCGCTGGCGTGCACTCGGTCCCGACCTTCGTGTTCGACGAGGTGGACGCCGGGATCGGGGGCAAGGTCGCGGTGGAGGTGGGCCGTCGACTCTCACGGTTGGCCCGCACCGCCCAGGTCATCGTCGTCACCCACCTGCCCCAGGTGGCAGCGTTCGGTGACCAGCACCTCGTGGTGGCCAAGGACAGCGACGGCGTGGTGACCCGGGCGAGCGTGACCGAGGTGCGCGGCGACGCCCGGGTGCGTGAGCTGGTGCGCATGCTGTCCGGCCTGGAGGACTCCGAGGCCGGGGCCCGGCACGCCGAGGAACTGCTGGCGCTGGCCGCAGGGGAGCGCGGATGACCGTCGAGTACCTCGCTGCCGGCCCGCCGACGCGGCCTCGGTGGAGCCGGACGGCGCTGATCGTCGTGCCCGTGCTGCTGGCGCTGGGTATCGCCGTGGCCTGGGCTGCCGACCTGTCGAGGCAGCGGGCGCAGGCGCACCTCGAGTCGGTGCGCTCCAGTGCCGGCCAGCAGGCCGCGGCCGGCGAGGCCAGGGTCCTGTCGACGCTTGCCTACGCCTCGCCAATGATCTGGTCGGCCGCCGTGCCCGAGTCGGTGCGGGCCGGCCTTCGCGCGCTCGTTCAGGACACCGCGGCGGAGGTCTCCGCTGGCCTGCGCCAGGAGGCCGAGGCCGCCCGCACGACCCTCGTGCTGCCGTGGCAGGCCGATGAGCAGGTGCTGCGCGCGCAGGTCCTGCTGCAGATCGACGGCGAACTCGCCCGCTTCGACCGGATTGCCGCGGATGCCCGCAATCTCGCCGATGTGATGTCCGGATAGCCCGCCCACCCCGCGAGTCCGTGGGCATCGCCCCACGTGCACGCTGATAGTCTGGTCTTCCATGGAGAAAGCGACGACCAAGCACCTGTTCGTCACCGGGGGCGTCGCCTCCTCGCTCGGCAAGGGCCTGACGGCCTCATCGCTGGGAAACCTGCTCAAGGCGCGCGGCCTGCGCGTAACCATGCAGAAGCTGGATCCGTACCTGAACGTTGATCCGGGCACCATGAACCCGTTCCAGCACGGCGAGGTCTTCGTCACCGACGACGGAGCCGAGACCGACCTCGATGTCGGTCACTACGAGCGCTTCCTCGACACGGACCTGCACGGATCGGCCAACGTCACGACGGGTCAGGTCTACTCGACCGTCATCGCCAAGGAGCGCCGGGGGGAGTACCTCGGCGACACGGTGCAGGTCATCCCGCACATCACCAACGAGATCAAGTCCCGGATCCGCAGGATGGCCGGGCCTGATGTCGACGTCGTCATCACCGAGGTCGGCGGCACGGTCGGCGATATCGAGTCGCTGCCGTTCCTCGAGGCCATCCGCCAGGTGCGCCACGAGATCGGGCGCGACAACGTGTTCTTCCTGCACGTCTCCCTCCTGCCGTACATCGGCCCTTCGGGCGAGCTGAAGACCAAGCCGACGCAGCATTCCGTCGCCTCGCTGCGCAGCATCGGCATCCAGCCCGACGCGATCGTCCTGCGGGCAGACCGCGATGTGCCGTCGAGCATCAAGCGCAAGATCTCGCTGATGTGCGACGTCGACGCCGAGGCGGTCGTGGCCGCGGTCGACGCACCGAGCATCTACGACATCCCCAAGGTCCTGCACCGGGAGGGGCTCGATGCGTACGTCGTGCGCCGGCTCGGGCTCCCGTTCCGCGACGTCGACTGGACCGCATGGGACGACCTGCTGCGCCGGGTCCACCGCCCTGCTGCCGAGATCACCGTGGGCCTGGTCGGCAAGTACATCGACCTGCCCGACGCGTACCTGTCGGTCACGGAAGCGATCAGGGCAGGGGGCTTCCACAACGACTGCCGTGTCAACATCCGGTGGGTGTCGAGCGACGACTGCGCCACCCTCGACGGTGCACAGCGGCAGTTGAGCGACGTCGACGGCATCGTGGTGCCCGGCGGCTTCGGCGTACGTGGCATCGAGGGAAAGCTCGGTGCCCTGCGCTTTGCCCGCGAGACAGGGCTCCCGGCCCTCGGCCTGTGCCTGGGGCTGCAGTGCATGGTCATCGAGTACGCCCGCAACGTCGTCGGCCTCGAAGGCGCGAATTCGCTGGAGTTCGACGAGTCCACCCCGTACCCGGTCGTCTCGACGATGGCCGACCAGCGCGACGTGGTCTCGGGCGAGCGCGACATGGGCGGCACGATGCGGCTGGGCCTCTACCCGGCCAAGCTCGTCGACGGCTCGCAGGTGGCCGCGGCCTACGGCGTGCCCTACGTCGATGAGCGGCACCGCCACCGCTACGAGGTCGCCAACGCCTACCGGACCCAGCTGGAGGAGGCCGGGCTGCGGTTCTCCGGCACCTCCCCGGACGGCCGGCTCGTCGAGTTCGTCGAGCTGCCAGCCGAGGCCCACCCGTACTACGTCGGCACCCAGGCCCACCCGGAGTTCCGCTCGCGTCCGACCCGGGCCCATCCCCTCTTCGCGGGGCTCATCGCTGCTGCGCTCGAGCGGTCGCAGCAGCAGCGCGAGGCCCTCGCGCAGGGATGAGCGACGCCGCGAAGGCCGCCGTCGACGAGACGTGGCACGGCCCTGTGGCCGACACCGTCGACACCCGGCAGGTCCTCGGATCCAGGTTCGCCTTCCGGGGGCACAAGTGGGACATCCGCGTCGACCGGGTTGACTACGGCCCCACCGTTGCCGAACGGGACCTGCTGCTGCACCCCGGGGCCGTCGGCGTCGTCGCGCTCGACGAGGCGGACCGGGTCCTGCTCATCCGCCAGTACCGCCACCCGGTCGGCATGTCGTTGTTCGAGCCCCCGGCCGGGCTGCTCGACGTCGCGGGGGAGGCGGCCCACGTGACCGCGGTCCGTGAACTGGTCGAGGAGGCTGGCTACACGGCCGGGCGCTGGCACACGCTCATCGACTTCATGAACTCCCCGGGTGGCTCGACCGAGGCCCTCCGGCTGTACCTCGCCCGGGACCTCGCCGAGGTGCCAGGGGGTCGCGAACTGACCGGGGAGGCGGAGGAGGCCCACCTCCCGCGCGCGTGGGTGGACCTCGACGAGGCCCGGGACCTCGTGCTGTCGGGGGCGATCGGCAATGCCCTGAGCGTCATCGGGATCCTCGCTGCCTGGGCGGCCAGGGCCCGCGGCTGGGCCGACCTGCGCCCCGCGGACGCGCCCTGGCCGGCCCGCGACCACCTCGTCAGCAACGACCGCATCTTCCAGCCCGGCGGCCTAGGCTAGGCCAGATCCCCATCCCCAGATCTCCCATGTCGGGCGGAACGGACGAGGTGCCACGTGAAGGTCGGAATCCCGCGCGAGATCAAGAACCACGAGTACCGCGTGGCCATCACGCCGGCAGGCGTGCTCGAACTGGTCCGCCATGGGCACCAGGTGGTCATCGAGGCCGGCGCGGGCACGGGGTCATCGATCCCCGATGACGACTACGTCAAGGCGGGGGCGACCATCCTGCCGACGGCCGACGAGGTGTGGGGCTCGGCCGACATGATCCTGAAGGTCAAGGAGCCGATCGCCGCCGAGTACCACCGCATGCGGGAGGGGCAGGTCCTGTTCACGTACCTGCACCTGGCCGCCGATCGTCCCCTCACCGAGGAGCTGGCCCGCCGAAAGGTCACCGCGGTCGCCTACGAGACCGTGGAATTGCCGGACCGCTCGCTGCCCCTCCTCGCGCCCATGTCCGAGGTGGCCGGCCGGCTGGCACCCCAGGTCGGGGCCAATGCGCTCATGCGGGCCAACGGCGGCCGCGGCGTCCTCATGGGCGGGGTGTCCGGGGTGTACGCGGCGAAGGTCGTCGTCATCGGCGCCGGGGTGGCCGGCATGAACGCAGCCGCCATCGCGCTGGGCATGCAGGCCGAGGTGCTCCTGCTGGACAACAACATCACCCGGCTGCGACACGTGGACGCGATCTACCAAGGGCACATGCAGACCGTGGCGTCCAATGCCTTCGAGATCGAGCGGGCGTGCATCGATGCGGACATGGTCATCGGCGCCGTCCTCATCCCCGGAGCCGCGGCCCCGAAGCTGGTGACGAACGACCTCGTCTCGCGCATGAAGCCCGGCTCGGTGCTGGTCGACATCGCCATCGACCAGGGCGGCTGCTTCGAGGACTCGCACGCCACCACCCACGCCGACCCGATCTACACCGTGCACAACTCGGTGTTCTACTGCGTGGCCAACATGCCCGGCGCGGTGCCCAACACGTCGACGTATGCCCTCACCAACGTGACCCTCCCGTACGCCGTGGCACTGGCGGACAAGGGCTGGAAGCGCGCCCTGGCGCAGGACGACGCCCTGGCCCTCGGCCTCAACGTGCACGACGGCCAGGTCACCTATGCAGCAGTGGCCGACGCGTTCGGCATGCCGACGACCGCGTTGGCGGAGGTGCTCGCCTGACCTCCATGCGGGAGGCCATCGATGGCTACCTCGCCCACGTCTCCATCGAGCGCGGGCTGGCCGCCAACACTGTGTCGGCCTATCGCCGCGACCTCGAGCGCTACGGAACCTGGTGCGACGACCGCGGAATCGGGTCGGTGGGTGGTGTCCAGGAGAACGACGTGGCCGACTTCGCGGCGTCCCTGCGCCAAGGCGAGGTGCCGCTGTCCGCGTCCAGCGCCGCCCGGGTCGTCGTGGCGGTTCGCACGTTCCATCGGTTCTGCGCCCGGGAGGGCCTTTCTACCGTCGACCCGGCCCGGTATGTCCGGCCGCCGGCGATCCCGCGGCGGCTGCCCAAGGCCCTGCCCTACGAGCAGGTGGCGGCCATGATCGATGGCGCGCTCGACGCTGAGTCGCCGATCGGCCTGCGGGACCGTGCCCTGCTGGAATTCCTCTACGGCACGGGTACCCGGATCTCGGAGGCGGTCGGCCTCGACGTCGACGACGTGGACCTTGAGACCCGCACGGTCGTCGTGACGGGCAAGGGGAGCAAGCAGCGGCTGCTGCCCTTGGGCGAGTTTGCCGTGCGGTCGATCGACGGCTACCTCGTGCGTGGCCGGCCGGCTTTGGCGACGAAGGGACGCGGAACGCCCCGCCTGTTCCTGAACAGCCTGGGCCGGGCCCTTTCCCGGCAGAGTGCCTACGGGGTCATCTCGGCAGCTGCCGAGCGGGCCGGGGTGAAGCAGGCCGTCAGCCCGCACACCCTGCGGCACAGCTTCGCGACGCACCTCATGCAGGGCGGGGCGGACGTGCGGGTCGTCCAGGAACTCCTTGGCCACGCCTCGGTGACGACGACGCAGATCTACACGATGGTCACCGCCGACACCTTGCGCGAGGTCTACGCCACCAGCCACCCGAGGGCCCGATGAGGCGCCTCGTCGTGGGGGCCGTCAGCGCCCTGCTGGTGGCCGCCCTGGCCCCGTCGGCGGCAGCGACCACCCTGGCCAGCCCCGCGAACGATCGACGGGTCATCGCGACCACATCGCAAGGCCGGGAGGTCGTCGCCCGCCACTACGGCGCCCTGGACGCGCCCGTGCAGATCGTGGTGATCGGGCAGATGCACGGCAGCGAGCCGGGGGGACGCGCGGTGGTGCAGGAACTGGCCGGCCGGCGGATCCCGGCCGGCGTGGGCCTGTGGCTGGTGGTCAGCATGAACCCCGACGGGGATGCCCGCGGCACTCGCGCGAACGCCAGGGGAGTGGACCTGAACCGCAACTTCCCGACCGGCTGGAGGCCCGGGTCCCACGGCACCTACTACCCGGGCCGCAAGGCCGCCAGCGAGGCGGAGACCCGCGGCATGATGGCATTCCTGCGCGACGTGCGCCCCACCGCCGTGCTCTCGTACCACCAGGCCTTCGATGTTGTCGACATCAGCCACGCACGCAGCGAGGCGGCCGGCCGGCAGCTCGCCCGGTACATGGGGGAGCGGGCCAGCCGGGTCGGCTGCGACGGCCCCTGCCGCGGGACGATGACGCAGTGGATCGACCATTCCCTGCGGACGATCGCCATCACCGTCGAGCTGGACGGACGGGTCTCCGGCCGTGAGGCAGACCGGGCCGCCGCGGCGGTGCTGCGGCTCGGCTCCTGGCTCGGCAGGTAGGCTCAACCGACGCGACAGGGAGGACGGACATGGAGTCACAGGGCTTCGAGGGCACCGAGGCGGGCGGCCAGCCCGCGGACGTGTCCGACGCGGTGCCCACCATGGACGACGCCTCCGAGGGCGCACCGGAGCAGGCACCGGCTGCCATCGACCCGCGCGTCGACGACCCCTCCAAGCGCGGTGGAGCGGCGATCCCCGAGCCCACCCCGCTCGACCAGCACGGCCCGGCGCGCATCATCGCGATGGTCAACCAGAAGGGCGGGGTCGGCAAGACCACCTCGACCGTCAGCCTCGGCGCGGCGCTGGCCTCCTACGGCCGCCGGGTGCTGCTCGTCGACTTCGACCCCCAGGGGGCCGTGTCGGTCGCTCTCGGCATCAACCCGAACGAGCTCGACCTCACCATCTACAACGCGCTCACGCAGGCGGGGTGCCATGTCGGCGATGTCGTGATGTCCACCGATGTCATCGACCTCGACCTCCTGCCGGCCAACATCGACCTCTCCGCGGCCGAGGTGCAGCTGGTCAGCGAGGTCGGCCGCGAGCATGCCCTCGGACGCGTGCTGGCGCCGATCAAGGACGAGTACGACATCATCCTCATCGACTGCCAGCCGTCGCTTGGCCTGCTCACCCTCAACGCACTCACCGCGGCCAGCGGCGTCATCATCCCCATGGGCACCGAGTACTTCGCCCTGCGCGGCGTGGCCCTGCTCAAGGACACGATCGACAAGGTGACCAGCCGGCTCAACCCGGACCTGGAGATCATCGGCGTCCTGCCGACGATGTACGACGCGCGCACCCTGCATGCCCGCGAGGTGCTGTCCACGGTGCAGCAGGCCTTCGGCGACCTCGTCTTCCAGACCGTCATCCACCGCACCGTCAAGTTCCAGGACGCCGCAGTTGCCGGCGAGCCCATCACCGATTTCGCACCGGGGTCCTCCGGCGCCGAGGCCTACCGCCAGCTGGCCAGGGAGGTCCTGGCCCGGTGACCACGCCGAGCCAGGCGATCGCCGAGCCGGCCTCGGGCTTCTCGGTCCGCGTCGGGGCCTTCGAAGGCCCGTTCGACCTCCTGCTCACCCTGATCTCCAAGCACAAGCTCGAGGTCACCGAGCTCGCCCTGCACCGGGTGACCGACGAGTTCATCGGCTACATCCGCGGCCAGGGGCAGGAGTGGGACCTCGACGAGGCCAGCGCGTTCCTCGTCGTCGCCGCCACCCTGCTCGACCTCAAGGCCGCGCGGCTGCTGCCGTCGGGCGAGGTGGAGGACGAGGAGGACCTCGCCCTTCTGGAGGCCCGCGACCTGCTCTTCGCCAGGCTGCTGCAGTACCGCGCGTACAAGGAGGTGTCGGCCCTCTTCGCGGCCCGCATGGCCACCGCTGCCAAGCGCATGCCGCGCACCGCAGGACTGGAGCCGCACTTCGCCGCGCTGCTCCCCGAGGTCCTGATCGGCCTGGGACCGGACCAGTTCGCCGCCCTGGCAGCCCGGGCGCTGGCGCCGAAGCCGGTCGCAGAGGTGAGCACGGAGCACATCCACGTCCAGCGAGTGAGCGTGCGCGACCAGGCGGCGATCATCGTCGAGCGGCTGCGCCGTCATCGCACCACGACCTTCCGTGCGCTCATCGCCGACTGCGACACGACCCTGCTGGTCGTCGGCCGATTCCTCGCGCTGCTGGAGCTGTACCGCGAGCAGGTCGTTGCCTTCGAGCAGCTCACTCCGCTGGGCGACCTGACCATCAGGTGGACGGGCACCGACGAGGGAGACGTCGCGGTGACAGATGAGTTCGACATCGAGCGCGAGGTCGACGTCCAGCACGCCATCGAAGAGGAGCACCCAGATGAGTGACGAGACCGATGAGGTGACGACCGAGGAGATCGCCGACGCCGAGACTGCCCTGGGCATCGACGAGACTGCCGGCGCCGAGGTCGAGGGCGAGCTGGAGACCCTCGACGACCTCGACGACACCCTCGGCGCACCGTCGCTGGAGGCGGCGGTGGAGGCACTCCTCCTGCTCGCCGACGAGCCGATGACGGTCATGGACCTCGCGGCAGCGACGCGCCAGCCCGTCGACGAGGTCGAGGCGGTCGTGCGCTCCCTGGCCCAGGAGTACACCGAGCAGGGCCGTGGCTTCGACCTTCGCGAGGTGGCCGGCGGCTGGCGCTACTACACCCGGGCCGAGTGCTCGCCTGTTGTCGAGCGCTTCGTCCTGGACGGGCAGCAGGCCCGGATGACGCAGGCATCCCTGGAGACGCTGGCCGTCATCGCCTACCGGCAGCCCATCACCCGCGGCCGCATCAGCGCCGTGCGCGGGGTCAACGTCGACGGGGTCATCCGCACCCTCATCGCTCGCGGACTCATCGTCGAGGCGGGCCACGACGGCGAGTCCGGGGCGCACCTGTACCGGACCACCTCGTTCTTCCTCGAGCGGATGGGCATCGCCTCCCTCGACGACCTGCCCCCGTTGGCCGAGCACCTGCCTGACCTGGCCGACCTCGAGGACGTCCTCGACTCCGTCGCGACGGGGGAGTGAACCGTGGCTGACGGCGACGAGGGGCTGGTCCGGCTGCAGAAGGTGCTGGCCGCGGCCGGCCTGGGCAGCAGGCGGGCTTGCGAGGTACTCATCGACGAAGGCCGGGTCGAGGTCGACGGTCGCGTCGTGCGCGAGCAGGGCATGCGCATCGACCCCGCGAAGGCCGTCGTGCGGGTGGACGGCGAGCGGGTGCCGACGGCGCCGGACATCGTGGTCTTCGCCTTCAACAAGCCGCTCGGCGTCATCACCACGATGTCGGACGACCAGGGTCGGCCATGCGTCGGTGACTGGGTGCAGGGCCGCAACGAGCGGCTGTTCCACGTCGGTCGACTGGATGCCGACACCGAGGGCCTGATCTTCCTGACCAACGACGGAGAGCTGGCCAACCGGCTCGGCCATCCCCGGCACCAGGTCGACAAGACCTATGTCGCCACCGTGCGCGGCCCGGTGAACAACCACGATCTCAAGGCCCTGCGCGACGGCGTCGAGCTCGAGGACGGGATGGCCAGGTGCGACTCCGCCCGGGTGATCCAGAAGACTCCGGAGCGCTCCCTGATCGAGCTCGTCATCCACGAGGGCCGCAACCGCCTCGTGCGCCGCATGATGGCGGCCATCGACCGGCCGGTCACCGGCCTCGTGCGCACCCGGGTGGGGCCGGTCCACCTGGGCCAGCAACGGCCCGGTGTGCTCCGCGCGATCACCGGCGGCGAGCTGCGTTCGCTGTACACCGCCGTCGGCCTGTAGCGCGAGGAGCCCGATCCGGCCTCGGTACAGTGGGGCGCCGTCCCCGACCGAAGGAGCCGTCATGACCCTGCGCGGGCTGCGCGGTGCCACCTGCCTTCAGGCCAACGATGCGGACGAGATGGCCGATGCGGTCGGCGAGCTGATCCAGGCGATGATGCAGCGCAACGGCATCGCGGGTGACCACGTCATCAGCATCATCCTCACCGGCACGCCGGACCTCACCTGCGCCTTCCCGGCCGCCGGCGCCCGTGCCATCGGCCTGGTCGACGTGCCGCTGCTATGCGCGCAGGAGATGGGGGTCGACGGCGCCCTGGAGCGGGTCGTGCGGATCCTCATGCATGTCGACACCGACCTCGAGCGGGCCGGCATCGCGCACGTGTACCTGCGCGGGGCAGAGGTGCTGCGCCAGGACCTCGTTCAGTGACGCCGGCCCGCTCGGCCGGGTCCGGTACCGCACCCGCTCTCGTCGGGTCGGTCCTCGTCATCGGCACCGGACTGATCGGGACGTCCGTCGCCCTGTCCTTGCGACGCGCCGGAGTCGACGTGCTGCTCGAGGACGTCGATCCGGCCAACGTCGCCATCGCGATCGACGCCGGGGCCGGACGATCGATCGGGCCGGCCGACGCGCCCTCGGTCGTCGTCGTCGCGGTGCCGCCGCGCCATGCCGCAGGCGTGCTAGCCCAGGCGTCGCTGCGGTTCCCGTCCGCCACCTTGACCGACGTCACGTCGGTCAAGGGGCGCGTCATCGAGGACGCGGTGGCGGCGGGGGCGGATGCCACCCGGCTCGTCGGCGGCCACCCGATGGCGGGGCGTGAGGTGTCCGGCGCGGCGGGGGCCCGCGGAGACCTGCTCGACGACCGGCTCTGGGTGCTCACCCCGCTGCCCGTGTCCGGCATCGAGCACGTGCGCCAGGTGCATCGGCTGGTGTCGACGTGCGGGGCCTACCCGGTGGAGATGACCCTCGACGGCCACGACGCTGCCGTCGCCCTGGTCTCCCACACGCCACAGCTCCTCTCCAGCGTCCTGGCCGGCCAGCTGGCCACGGCCGACGAGGACCACGTCCGGATCGCGGGGCAGGGCCTGCGCGACATGACCCGCATCGCGGGGTCGAACGTCGACATGTGGTCGGACATCCTCGCGGTCAACGCCGGCCCTGTCGCCGAGGTCATCGAGCGGGTCGCCGACGAGCTCGCGCGCACGGCGCAGGCGCTCCGCGACCTTGCCGACGGCGGCCACGGCAGCGCCCCGGCCGACCTGGTCGAGGCCGTGCTGGCCGAGGGCGTGGCCGGGCAGCGCCGCATCCCCGGCAAGCACGGGGCGGCGCCATCCGCCTACCGCGAGGTGTTCGTCATGCTGGCCGACCGGGCTGGCGAGCTGGGCCGGCTCTTCGGTGCCGTCGGCGAGGCCGGGGTCAACCTCGAGGATGTCCGCATCGAGCACGTCCTTGGCCGGCCGAGCGGCCTGGTGGCGCTCTTCGTGCGGCCCGAGGCCGGCGATGCCCTCGTCGGGGCGCTGGGCGAGCGCGGCTTCGACGTGCGGGCCTAGGCTCGCCTTCATGCGCGTCCCCGTCATCGCCGTGGACGGACCCGCCGGGTCCGGCAAGTCCAGCGTGTGCCGTCGCGTGGCCGCACGCCTGGGCCTGCGGTACCTCGACACCGGCGCCATGTACCGGGCCATGACCTGGGCGATGCTGGAGGCCGGCGTCGACCCCGACGATCCCGATGCGGTCGCGGCCCACGCTCCCGGCGTCATCGTGACCAGTGGCACCGATCCGGCCGCGCCCACGATCCACGTCGACGGTGCCGACGTCGCTGGGCCGATCCGCGGCGAGGCCGTGACCGGTGCCGTGAGCGCCGTGAGCGCAGTCCCCGCGGTGCGTGACCTGCTCGTGCGGGTGCAGCGCGAGGAGGTGGCGGAGGCCACGGCCACGGGGGCGGGCATCGTCGTCGAGGGTCGCGACATCACGACCGTGGTCCTGCCGGATGCGGACCTCAAGGTGTTCATCACGGCCGACCCCGAGGTCCGCGCCCTCCGCCGGGCCGCCGAGGACGCCGGGCGAGGCAGCGCGGCGGGCGATGTCGCCCGCACCCACACGTCGATCCTCGAGCGGGATGCCAAGGACTCCAGCCGCGCGGCCTCGCCGCTGGCGTTGGCGGATGACGCGGTCCTCGTCGACACGACGGACATGACGCTGGACGAGGTCATCGACCACGTGTGCGACCTCGCCGACGCGCTCCCCGGCTGATGGGCGCCCCCATTGCGCCGGACGGGCTCGAGGCGCCATCGTGGACTGCCGCCGCCAACGCGAGAAACCTGGCGTCCGCCGCGCTGCGCATGACGTACCGGGTCAACGCGCACGGCGCCCACCACGTCGGCCGGTCCGGTCCGCTGGTCATGGTGACGTCGTGCGAGGCACTTCTCGCCGGTGCCGTGATCCACGCGACCGCGCCCCGACCCGTCCATGTCATCGCGAACGAGGCGATGGGACGTGCCCTTCCCGACCGCGTCCTCGCGGCAGCCGGTGACCTCAAGCCGGCCGGCCCGGGCGCGATCCTCGCGCAAAGGCAGGCGCTCGTGGCCGTTCTCGACGAACGGGCCGTGGTCGTGGCGGGTGCGGCCGTCCCCGCGTCCTACCTCGTGGCGATGAGCGGCGCCCCCGTGCTGCCGGTGGTCGTCATCGGCGCGATGGGCCGGGTCCCGACCGACCCTCCTCGTCCACGGAGCCGGATCGACGTCTTCTATCTCCCGCCTGTCGTCCTCGACGTGCCGGGGGACCCGCTTCGGGCGTCGACGCGGGCCGCCGTGGCCGAGCAGTTGCGCCAGGTGCTCGCCGACGCGGATGAGCAGGCGTCCAGGCGACTCGTCTCTCCGTGAGAGGGTGGAGCCGATGAGCGACACCTGGGTGCCCGTGGATCCTGCCGATGACGGCGAGGATTCCCTCGACGACATCGGATCCTTCGAGGCGGAGGACACCGACCTCGACGAGGCCGCCGACGACGTGGGCGAGGCCGCCCTCGCTGCCGCCTTGGCGGCGGCCCGGACCGAGTTCGGCGACTTCGAGGCCGAGCTCGGCGAGCTCATGCGACCCGGCGGGGAGCACTCCGGCATGCCGGTGCTCGCCGTCGTGGGCCGGCCGAATGTGGGCAAGTCGACCCTCGTCAACCGCATGATCGGCCGCCGCGAGGCCGTCACGGAGGACGTCCCCGGCGTCACCCGTGACCGGGTCACCTACGAGGCGGAGTGGAATGGCCGCCGGTTCATCCTCATCGACACGGGCGGCTGGGACCGCAAGGCCCGTGGCATGGGAGCCCTTGTCGCGGCCCAGGCCGAGCGGGCGATCAACGAGGCCGACGCCGTGCTGTTCATCGTCGACGCCAAGGTCGGGCCGACGGACATCGACGAGGCCGTCGTGCAGGTGCTGCGCAAGGCCGGCAAGCCGGTGCTGCTGGTGGCCAACAAGGTCGACGACGAGGCCACGGAGCTCGAGGCCGCGTCGCTGTGGTCGCTCGGGCTGGGGGAGCCGCATACCGTGTCGGCACTGCATGGCCGCGGGGCCGGCGACCTGCTGGACGCCGCCGTTGCCATGCTTCCCGAGAATGGGGCGGGGCTCTCGCGCCAGGGCGGGCCGCGGCGCGTGGCCCTCCTCGGGAAGCCCAACGTCGGCAAGTCCTCCCTCCTGAATCAGCTCGCAGGTGGCGAGCGGGTCGTCGTCGACAGCGTCGCCGGGACGACCGTGGATCCCGTCGATGAGCTCATCGAGCTCAAGGGCACCTGGTGGTGGTTCGTCGACACCGCGGGCATCCGCCGCCGCGCCCGCGAGGCCAGCGGCCACGAGTACTACGCGACCCTCCGCACCCAGGCCGCGCTGGACCGGGCCGAGGTGGCCATCGTGCTGGTCGACGCATCCGCGCCGCTGAGCGAGCAGGACGTGCGGATCATCCACATGGTCATCGAGGCCGGCCGCGCCATGGTCCTGGCCTTCAACAAGTGGGACCTCACCGATGAGGAGCGCCGCAAGTACCTCGAGCGGGAGATCGACCGCGACCTCGTGCAGGTGCCGTGGGCGCCCCGCGTCAACATCTCGGCCCGCACCGGCCGGCACGTCGACAAGCTCACGGGGGCGATCGAGGCGGCGCTGGAGGGCTGGGAGACCCGCGTCGGGACCGGTCGCCTGAACCAGTTCATCAAGGAACTCACCGACGCCCACCCGCACCCGCTGCGGGGCGGTCGGCAGCCGAGGATCCTCTTCGGCGCCCAGGTGCAGGTAGGCCCGCCGACTTTCGCGCTGTTCACGACGGGCTTCCTCGAGGCGGGCTACCGCCGCTTCATCGAGCGGCGGCTGCGCGAGGAGTTCGGGTTCGAGGGCACGCCGATCCGGCTGGTCATGCGGGTGCGCGAGAAACGGTCCCGCCGCAAGTAGCCGGGCCCTCGGTCAGGCCAGGATGATGAATCCGGCGATGCCTCCGCCGAGCACGAGCAGCGCCGGACTGACCTTGGTGAACTGCGCGAGGATCGAGATGAGCGCCGCGATTCCGATGATCGTCGCGAAGGCGACTGCCTCCGTCTGGCGGGTGCCGTCGGACAGGGTCCCCAGTGCGGTGACGAGGTTCCAGGCGCCGACGGTCAGCAGGGCCACGGTGATCGGGGCCAGACCCGTCTTGACTGCCGTCTTCACGGGCGAGGGCTTCCAGCGGGCCCACGCCATCCCCGCGACGACGACGAGGATCGACGAGGGGATGACGAAGGCCAGGCCCGCCACCAGGCCGCCGGGCACGCCCGCGACGTTGTACCCGATGCCCGCGACGTACATGGTCGACGGACCTGGGGCGATCTGGCCCAGGGCATAGATCTGCAGGAAGCCCTCGCTGTCGACCCAGCCGGCCTGGATGGCGTGCTGCTGGATCGCCGGGAGGGTGGCGTTGCCCCCGCCGACCGCGAGCAGCGAGATACCGGCGAAGAAGATGGCCAACTGCAGCAGGTCGCTCATGAGCCGTCCGCCTTGCCGTGGGTCTCCTGGGCACGCTTGGCCTTCAGGTAGTGCAGCCCGACGCCCAGGCTGCCGAACAGCGCGATGGCGACGAGCAGGGACGGCTTGAGCCACAGGATGAGTCCCACGGCCGCGACGGTGAGCCCGATGTCCATGGGCTTGCGCAGGTGTGCTCGGCCCATCTGCCCGGCGTTCGCGATGGACAGCCCCGCGGCGGCGGCGCCGAACCCAGCCAGCACCGCGTTGAAGCCTGGGCCGCCGGCCCGGCCCAGGACGAAGGCAACCAGCGCGATGTTCGCCACGACGGCGGGGAAGACCAGCCCGGTGAACCCAAGGATGGCGCCCAGGGTGCCGCGCAGCAGGCGGCTGAGCATGAGGACCAGGTTGATGACGTTGGGACCGGGCAGGGCCTGTGCGACTTCCATGCACTCGAGGAACTCGTCCTCGGTTACCCACCTGCGGCGATTGACGAAGACCAGGCGGACGTACGCCGTCAGCCCGCCGCCGAAGCTCGTGACCCCGATGACCAGGCACTGCCAGAACAGCAGCAGCGCCGAGGGGGCGTCAGTTCGCGTCTGGCGCGGCACCCTTGTGGTCCTTGCCCTTGTGCTCCTTGTGGTCGTGGTTCTTCTTCTTCTCCCCGCTGTCCAGCGCCTTGCCACCGGCCAACAGGTGCACGTGCACCCACGCGGTGTGCTGATAGGGCGGGCGCACGTTCATGTAGGTCGTGTAGGCCGGGATGTTCAGCCGGGTCGCGGTCTCGCGGATGCCCCCGATGAGGGACAGCCAGTCCTGCGGGGTGAACTCGTCGTCCATGATCGTGGTGACCTGGCGGCGGGGGATGCCCACGAGGACGTGGTCGTAATCGGCGTTGTCCTCGTCCTCGAAGTCATGGAAGACCATGAACTCGTCGTTGGCGTACACGACCTCGACGCGGCGGCGAAGCTGGACGATCTCGGCGAAGTGGCCGATGTCGCGCGTGTACCCCTGCTCGTCGGGCTCCCCCTTGAGGGTCTTCGACTTGCTGCGGCTCAGGTGCATGCACAGCCACGGCTGCTTCTGGTACGGCGGGTGGACCGGGGTGTCGATGCGGAAGCCCTGGTCGGCTGCCCAGCCGAAGTGCGCGGGCACCGCCCGGATCGCGGTGAGCATCCCGAGCCAGCGGATGGCGTCGCTGAAGTCGAGAGCGGCAATGCTGGAGATCGGGTCGCGCGGAATGATGGTCACCCGCGTGGTGTCGTCGTCGCTGCCGTCCTCGAAAGCGACGACGTGCTGGTCCTCGTAGATGACCGGTACCTTCAGCCGCCCTCCGACGATGGCGTAGAAGCGGTCCGGGCTCTCGGGATACGCGAAGACCTGTCCGTCGATGCTCATGGCCGCATGCTAGCCACGTGCGGGGTCCCATGTGCCCGTCCGGCGGCGCCGGGAGGCGCTGCCGCGCCGGCTTGCTCGAGCGGGCTACGGACGGGGGAAGGCGGCGCAGGCAGCCGCCAGCGCCGCGCGGGACGCCTCGGTCGCGGTCGCGTCGACCCCAGAGCTGAGGGCCGCACCCGCAGAAACGAATGCCTCACGCAGATCCGATATGCCGGGCAGCCCCGCCGCCGCGCCCAGGGCGGCATCGAGTTGCGCAGTAGCCTCGTCCAGCGCCGCCCTGGCCTCGCCGGCCGGCTGGCCCGGTGCGAGCGCGGCGACCGCGGTGTCGCACGCCTGCCCAATCCGTTCCGGTGCTCCCATGAGTGACTGCGCAGCATCGACGGCGCCTTGCGCACCGTCGACAGCCTCCTGGATCGAGCCGCAGCCCACCAGCAGCAGGGCCGCTGCGGGGACGAGCAGTGCGGCGGCCGCCTGCCGTCTCGTGCGGGGTCGGGCCATGGGGGACCTGGTCATGGTGTGCTCCTTCTCGTTCGTCCGATTCGGTCGGAGACCGTTGACGTGACTGCGGCGCCGTGCCGCTTGAGTCGCTGCAGCAGCGACTCGGCCCAGGCGAACTCGGTGGCCAGGATCAGCAGGCCCACCACGATGAGCGCGATGCCCGGCCCGGGCAGGACCAACAGCACCACCCCGACGAGGATGCAGGCTCCGCCCCCGATGGCTGCGCCGATCCATCTCAAAGGGTGCGGGAGCCGGCGCCAACGCGCCGCGCGGCTCGCCCTACTCACGCACGTCCTCCTTCTCTGTCTCCTGCCGGCCCGCCTCGTCCGTCGTGGCCTCCGCTACCGAGACCGCGGCCCTGGTCGCGATGAGACTGGCGACCACGGACGCGGTGATGATGGCCACGACGATGCCCAAACTCAAGACCGTGGGGATCTTCACGAAGGCATGGCTGACGATCATCTTGATGCCGACCCAGACGAGGACGAGCGACAGCCCGAGCTTCAGGTAGATGAAGCGGTGCATCAGGTCGGCGAGAAGGAAGTACATGGCGCGCAAGCCGAGGATCGCGAATGCGTTGCTGGCGAAGACGAGGAAGGGCTCCTGGGTCACGGCGAAGATCGCCGGGATCGAGTCCACCGCGAAGATGATGTCGGTGACCTCGACGATGACCAGCACGGCAAGCAATGGCGTGGCGACCAGTGCCCCCCTGCGACGGATCCAGAACCTCTGGCCGTGGTACTCCTCGGTCGTCGGCACGAAGCGCCGGAACAGCCTGAGCGTCTTGGATTGCGACATGTCGATGTGCTCGTTGCGCTGGCGGAGCATCTTGATGCCGGTGAGTATGAGGAAGGCCCCGAATACGTAGAGGACCCAGGCCGCGCTGGCGATCAGGGCGGAGCCGGCCGCGATGAAGATCGCCCGGAACACGAGGGCATCGACCACGCCGTAGAAGAGCACGCGGTGCTGATACTGCTTCGGGACGGCGAAGTAGCCGAAGATCACGGCCCAGACGAACACGTTGTCAACGGCCAGGGACTTCTCGATGATGTAGCCGGCGAAGTACTGCAGGCCGAACTCGGACCCGTAGCCCCACCAGATGACACCGCCCACGACCAGGCCGATGGCCACCCAGATGACCGACCAGGTGGCCGCCTCGCGGAGCCGGATCTCGTGGGCATCACGGTGCATGAACAGATCGGCAAGCAGCATTGCCACGATGGCGGAGATCAGGGCCACCCACACCCATAGGGAGACGTCCACGTGACTCCTTGTGTCGCAGTTGCACGGCACAAGGTCTCTCGCCGCCGGCGCCTAGGCCGACCCACTGGCCGGGTGCCGGGGCACCGTATTGACGACCAGTGGCGAAGGGATACTCCCCTTGAGTGATTCGACTTTCGCATGGGTAGCCGACTCGCGCAAATCGAGATCGACTCACACGATGCGAGCGGGTCCGGTCCCAAGCGGACGTCACGGGGCCAGCACGGCCGTCAGGTCGCGACGGGAGGCCCTGCGGCCCGCGCAGGACAGGCCACTAGACTCGGCGAGTCGTCACCGCGGGGGCCGTTGCCCGTCCGCCGGTGTCACGGGCTGTAGCGCAGCTTGGTAGCGCACTTGACTGGGGGTCAAGGGGTCGCAGGTTCAAATCCTGTCAGCCCGACTCGGAATCCCTCACAACCTCTCGCCGGGTTGTGGGGGATTTGCTCGTTTCGGGGATCTCAACTGCAGTTTCTACCGCAGTTGCCGCCCCAAGTGCACACAGGTGGAACCCCCACCCGCCTAGGGAGCCACACCCCCATGAGCGATGCCGTGATCTTCACCGAGCAGGAGCAGGACGACCTCGACGGCGACCCTGTGCGGGCGCGGTGGCGCATGGCGAACGAGGCGCGGGCTCGGCGGCTGGCTGACGGCGCGGACGTCACGGGCCGTGGCGCGTAAGGAGTTGGATCGGACTCTGCTGAGGCGGCGGTGGGCTGTGCGATCATCTGCCATGCGCATCTCTCGCGTGGTCAGGGTGGTGTCGGCGGTTCTGCTGGTCTCGGGGTCGGTGCTGCTGGGGGCCGGTGCCGCGTCGGCGGGTGACGTGGCGGCACGGTCGTGTGACCTGACGGCGGACACGGTGGACTGTGCCCGGGCTGACCTGTCGGGCCAGGACCTGCGGGCGTATGACCTGACGGGGGCGGTGCTGCCTCGCGCGGATCTGCGCGGCGTGGTCAATCACCGTGGTTCGATGGCGATGGCGGTGCTGCATCACGCGGACCTGGGCGGGGCGCAGATGCGCCGGGTGGACCTGCGCAGTGCGGACCTGGGGCACGCGAACCTGCGCGGTGCGAATCTGCGCGGGGCTCGGCTCGGGCCGCACCCTGACGCGAACACCCCCAGGGATTCTCGCGCGACCCCGGCCTGCGCCCCCACTTGCATAGGCGCGTACCTGGCCAACGCCGACCTGACCAACGCCGACCTGACCGGAGCAAACCTGAACCTCGCGGACCTGACGGGCGCGATCCTGACCGGCGCGAACCTGAGTGGCGCGAGCATGACCGGAGTAAACCTGACTGGCGCGATCCTGCACAACGCGAACCTAACCGGCGCGAACCTGACCGAGGCGGACGTGAGCGGCGCGGACCTGTACGAGGCAGACCTGACCAACGCGAACCTGTACGGCTGGATTGCGAACAGCGCCAGCTGGTACGGGACTACATGTCCCAACGGGCAACAAGGCCCCTACCCGTGTACGTCGTAGCCCGCCAGGATGAAACGCTGGCTGGGGCACAATGCTGCCTGCTTGGTGAGGATGAGGTCCAGTTCAGTCACGCACGCCTTCTCCGCCCCTGTGATCAGGGACGACGCCTGCGCGTACGGACGCTCCATCTCCGGACCCCCAGTGGAGTTCAGGTCCCCCTGCGCCTGGCCGGAACCACGCGCGCCGATGAACATGACATCAGTGCACGCCGGCACCGCAACGGTCGGCGTCGAGCCCCGAGGGTGGCGTTGTTCATCATCCAGGCAGCCGAGGAACTGCGGGCGTAGGGCTCAGCGACCGAGTGGTACAGGGCGATGAGATCGTCCGAGGTGAACGCCCCCTGCGGTGGCCGCAGCGCCGCTGACTGACGAGGCTTCCGGCAGGAGACTCGGCGGCCTCCGCCGCGTTTCCGGCTACTCGAAGGCCTCGAACCAGCGGACTGGGCTTGGGACTACTACTGCCGGGTGAGCACGACCTGGAAGGCCGTGTTCAGTGCGTCGGTGCGGATGAACGTCAGCGTCATCGTGTTGTCGTCTACCGTGCCCTGGAATGCGCCGCCGTCGTTCTCGGCGATGTAGACGCGGTTGCCGTCGACGATGGTTCCGACCGCCTGGCCCCGGCCGGTGTCGCCGCTGGCAGTCCATTCCGTCGTGGCCCACAGCATGGCGCCGTCCTGCTTGGTGATCGTGATGGTCTCGGTGGATACCAGCGACGTACCGTCCTGGACGGGATACGTGTACTCGCCGGACCAGGTGCCAGTGACGTCCGGTGGACTGGACGCTCCGGAGCTGCTGGAGCAGGCAGTGAACGTGACGGCCATCAACGCGGCACCGAAGGTGATCGCGAGGCGGCCAAGCAGCGTGGTCATGGAGCCTCCTCGAACCGCTCCTAACGGTAGTCGCGCGAACGAAGGGTGTCGTGCCGGTCGGATGCGCGCTACCGACCCAGCAGTTCACCAGGACAGTTGCCGTCTGCACTCGCATCCCTGAAGCGGCCACCCCGTGTCGCTTCGCGGCCAGACGGCATCCCCGGTCTTGGGTTCCCCGGCTGACCCGATGCGGACGACCCGTCGGTGCTACGGCAGCTCGTTCACCCTGTCCGTGGATGGCGGGGCCACCGGCGAGAAGGCGCTCAGGTAGTCGGTGAGCGCCTGGAGGTCGACGCCGCCAGGGAGCCGCTCGGACGCAGGGACCTGCTTGAACGTGGAGAAGTTGTCCCCACCGTCAGCCAGGAAGTTGTTCACCGTCACCCAGTACGTTGCGCCCGGGTCGAGTGCCTTGCCGCTGAGCTTGACGTCCGTGATGGACACCGCCGTGCAGGTGCCGTTAACAATCGTCCTACTCAGGGTGTAGCTGAACCCGGCAGACACTCCGAGGTTGAGGAACGGCCGCGATGAACCGGCTGGCTGGCACTGCTCCCGGAGCACCGACACGATCTGGGCGCCGGTCATCGGGATGGTGACCAGCGTGTTGCCGAATGGCTGGAAGGTGAACGCCTCGCCATACGTGACGACGCCATTGCCCTCCGTCCCGGACTGTGCGTACCGCAGGTCCGAGCGCACGCCGCCAGCGTTCATGAAGGCAACCTGAGCACCGTTGAACGATGTTGCCCAGGCCTGGGCATCGGCGACAAGGTTCCCAGCCGCAGATTCGGCGCCACGGTCCGCACCGGGCGGAGTCCCACCGCGGACGATGTCGGCGGTGATCGTCCCCACCGGGGTGTTGCCGGCCGCTTCGAACAGTGGCATCCACTTGCTGATCACGGCGGTCAGCGCGGGATCGGGGGTCAACGACGACTGGATGACCGCATGGTTCGTGGCAGTGCTCAGGGCACGGCGCACATCGCCCGTCCGCTTGTCGATGACGAGGTTCAGCTCCGTGACCACCCGGCCGAAGGAGTAGGAACTCGTCACCATCCGCTTCCGGCCGTCAGGCCCGGGCAGCATGCAGTTGTATGGCTGATGGGTGTGGCCGGTGATGACCGCATCGATCTCCGGGTCAAGGTTGCTGTTGATGTCCACAACCGGTCCGCTGATGTTGTTGCAGTCGTTGATCTCCCCGGGCGCCGGGTCCTGCGTCGCGCCTTCGTGCAACAGCACGATGATGCTCTCGACACCCTGGCTCGTGAGCTCGGGCACGAGGCGATTAGCTGTCCGGGCCTCGTCGAGGAACGAGTAGCCCTGGATTCCGGAGGCCGCGACGATCGCGTCCGTGCCCTCGAGGGTCATGCCGATGAAGGCGACCTTGACGCCACCGACGTCCTTGATCCAGTACGGGGGAAGGACGGTCTTGCGGGTGCCCTGCTTCACCACGTTCGCCGCCAGCCACTGGAAGTCCGCTCCCGCGTATGGCTGGTTCGGGAAGTAGCATCCGTCCACCGGATGGCACCCGCCATCCTGCATGCGCATCAGCTCAGTGATGCCCTCGTCGAACTCGTGGTTGCCGACGCCAGCCACGTCGAGCTGCATCGCATTGAGCGACTCGACGGACGGCTCGTCGTGGAACAGCCCGGAGAGGGCAGGCGATCCGCCGATGAGGTCGCCCGCGGCCACGGTCAGGCTGTACTTCTTGCCGGCGCGCAACTGGTTCAGCGCCGACGAGAGGTACTCCGAGCCACCGGCCGCCTGATCGCCGACGGGGCCGGGCGTGGACGCCTCCAGATGGCCGTGGTAGTCATTGAAAGCCAGGATCTGAAGGCGAAGGAGCCTGGGGGCCGGGTCCTCGCCAGGCACATCCCCGGCCGTCGCGGCCGAGGACCCAAAGGCCAGCACCGCCACGGACATCGCCAAGGCGGCGGCCCCGGCCAGCACACGCCTGCCGACCCTCGTGGACTGGGACGCTGCCTGGGACTGCGTAGCCATGCGATCTCCTCCATTAGCGGTGAGGCACCCCAAACTAGGTGATGGCGGACCTGGTGGATAGTCGCTACTCAGGGACGGTTGCCCTAGGTGCCACCGATCCCTCCAGCAGATCCAGGCCCGACGCGACGGAAGTAGGCGCTCGCCTCACGCGACAGGCCGGCCAGCTCCGCCTTCAGATCCGGACCGAGGCGGGCGTCCTTCGTGGCGAGGACCAGCCGACGCCGAAGGCTTCTGGCCCGGTTGTGAAGTCGTTGAAGATCAGCTGACACCTGGGACGCTGCGCGGGCGAACGGCGGGCTACGACGCTTCGCCGTCGCGAACGTGCCCGTCCGACCCTCCACGTCGCCGGACAGTCTGGCCAGCGACTCGTCGAGCTCATCCAGCGCACGGGCCGCTCGACAAAGCCACGACTGGTCAACGTCGGCCGCGCTTGCCAGCGGATCCAGGGAGTGGGTCAACTCCAGGCTCATGGAATACCTCCCGGGGGAATGGAACGGACCGCACCAGAGGTCCGTGGACCGATCCATTGTCGCCTTGCAGGTTGCCACTCGGATCACAGCGAAGTCCCAGTGCTTTCACGTTCGTGTCCCAGTCTCGTCGCGCTGCCGCGAGCTTCGCCATGCCCATGTGGGCGACGCGCGAACCGCCGGCTCGCCAGCGTCATGCATGAGGTGGTTCCCGAATGCTTGTGCAGCACGGCCCGGCCGGGCATGGTGGGTGCATGCGCCTGCCGCGGGCCGTGCCGTCCTTCCTCGCCTTGCTTGCCCTGTGCGCCGTTCTGTGCGGTGTGCTGGCTGCCTCGCCGGCCGCGGCTGCACCGGGCGGCCCGCTGGTCGTGCGGATCGTGAACGGGTCGGGAGTCCCGGATGCCGACGTTTTCGTCCTGGTGACCGCGGACGGCCCGTTCCCCGCGTCCGTCCCGGCGAACGGCACGTCCGTGCGCCTGACCGATGCGATCGCGGGGATGCAGCGTGTCTCCCCGCCAGGACCGTCGGGGTCAGGTGGGGCGTATGAGTTCACTGTCGGTGGCGCCGGCCAGGGCTTCGTCGCCGGCAGCATTTGGGTCTCGTATGGGCAGCCGCTGGACAACACGAGCCGCCCGTCGCCGGTGACGAGCCCGGTCCGGTTCGACCAGGTCGAGCTGACCTACACGCAGGGTCCCGACCCGGCGACGTGGGCTGACCTAACCGCGGTCGCCATGTGGGGAATCCCGATGAGCCTGGACTTCCACGCCGGCGACGGGCTCCTGCCGGACCTTTCGCGAAACAACGGCTTGCTGTCCTCGCCGGGTGCGGGCGGCCTGGCGCAGCTGGCGCCCGACGCGGTGCTGCGTCAGCCCGATGGGTCGTTCCTGCGCGTGCTGTCGCCGGTGGTCGCCCCGCAGGCGTACCCCGACCTGTCCGGGTATGTGCACTCGCTGGCCGGCCGCCGCCTGTGGGTGAACGGTGAGTTCGCCCGGGAGGGAGACCCGGCCACCGGCCCGTACGCATACTCCGGCGTCGTCCAGGCTGACGGCAGCATCGTGCTGTCGGGCACGGTCGCGGACGGCCCGGGGCGGGTGCGACCGGGGCTGCCGGTGCGGGTGGACGGAGCGTGGCTGACCGGTCCGGTGGCCGGCATGCCGGGCTATGGGATCTACATGCAGAACGGCCCTTACGCGGTCGGCGGCGCCATCCCGGCGTCCGGTGGCATTGTCAACGACGTATACGGCGCGATCTACCGGGACTATGCGACGGCATTCGCCTACGGGTACTGGGGCGGCCGGTACGGGGACGACTCGGCGGCGTTCACCCGCCCGCCGCGCACGTCCGCGTTCGCCGCCGCCCGCCCGGCCGTCGAGGGGTTCACCGCGTGGAACGTGTTCGCGCAGGTGATCACCGGGTCGTCGACGGCGTACGCGATGCCATTCGGCGACACATTCGTGCCGGACGAGGCGAACCCGCTCGTGCCGGGCGCGCGCGGCGTGACCCGGATGGACATCACGCTGCGGCCAGATTCAGGCGCGCCGGCTCCCACGCTGACGCCGGCTCCCACGCCGACCCCGGTTCCTTCGCCGTCGGGTGGGGCGCTGCGTTCGGCGTACGGGGTGCTCGAGGCGGAGGCCGCTGACCAGGTGCATGGTGCGGCCCGGTCGGGGACGTCGGTCGGTCCGCTGGGCGACGGCGACTGGCTTCGGTTCGCGTCGGTCGACTTCGGTGCGCCGGGCCTGCACCAGGCGTACGCGCGGGTGGCGGGCGGGTCCGGTGGGTCCGGGTTGGTGGAGTTCCGGTCGGGGTCGCCGTCCGGGCCGGTGCTCGGCTCGTTGGCGGTCGGCTCGACGGGTGGCTGGTCGTCGTTCCGGCAGGTGCCGGCGAACGCGGGCGGGGTGTCGGGGGTCCAGGACGTGTTCGTGACGTTCACGACCGGCTATCCGGGCGACTTCGTCGTCGTGGATGCGATCGCGTTCGGCCGGGCTGGCCAGCCCGTCCCGGACCTCTCGGCCG
>JAUSNB010000068.1 GCA_030645615.1 Actinomycetota bacterium
CATGGCCCACGTCAACGCGATCACCGAGGCCGCCGCGCGCCTGGACGGCGCGTGGGAGGCCGACGGCCCGAACGCCGAGGCGTTCATGGAGTCGTGCGCCGCCTTGGAGTCCCGGGTGCTGCCGGTCGCCCGCCGCGCCACCCCCGGCCTGACCCGCGCCGCCGCCCGCCGAGCGGTCCTGGTCGTCGACCCGCACGGCGCCCGCCGCCGCAGGCAGGCCGCCCGCTGCACCCGCGACGTCCGGGTCATCGACGAGCCCGACGGAATCAGCGTGCTGCTCGCCCGCATGGCCACCGTCGACGCCCACGCCATCCTCGCCGCCGTCAACCACCACGCCGCGCAGGACGACGCAGAGACCATCGGGGAGGCCCGCGCCCAGGCCCTGGCCGACCTCGTCCTGCACCGCGACACCGCCACCACCGGCACCACCGGCACCGGCACCGGCACCGGCACCGGCACGCTCGGGGTGCACCTGGACGTGGTGATCGACCTGGCCACCCTGCTGCGCCTGCGCGAGGACCCCGCCACCCTGCCCGGATCCGGCCCGGTCGCCGCGGACGAGGTCCGCGACCTCATCGCCAGCCTCCCCGCCGAGGCAGCCCTGACGATCCGCCGCCTCGTCGCCGACCCGATCACCGGGCACCTGCTGGACGCCGGCCGGATCCGCTACCGGATCCCCGACCACCTGCGCGCCTTCATCACCGCCCGCGACGGCACCTGCCGGTTCCCCGGCTGCGCCCGCCGCGCCGACCGCTGCCAGGTCGACCACGCCACACCCTGGGACCACGGCGGCACGACCGACCGAGGCAACCTCGGCGCGCTATGCCAGCGCCACCATCAATTGAAGACTCACGCCGGCTGGCAGATCACCGTCTCAGCCACCGACGGCACCTGCACGTGGACCAGCCCGCACGGCCGCACCAACCACCACGACCCGCCCGACATCCGCGGCAGCGGCTAGAGCCACGCGCTCGCCGTAGGCGCCCGGCGTGTAGTCTTTCCGAGGCCCAGGGGCGCTTCGGCGCACCTCGGCACCCCACCGGGCGATTGGCGCAGGGGCTAGCGCGCTTCCTTGACACGGAAGAGGTCGTAGGTTCGATTCCTACATCGCCCACTCATCCCACGATGCAGTTCCGCCGGCGGCGGCCCGACTACCGGCACACCTTCCCGTCTCGGGGCGGCGTACCCGTCAGCAGGTACCGATCGACGGCGGCAACGATGCACGTAGAACCGCGCCCGTAGGCAACATGGCCGTTCCCGACCCACTCAAGGAAGACGCCGGATTCCAGTTGGCTGGCGAGGGCCCTGGCCCACTCGAGCGGGGTAGCCGGGTCGAAGCGCGTCCCTATGACGAGCACCGGCGGTGCGCCCGGAGCCGTGACCTCGTGAGGCAGGACGGTCGAGTTACCGGACCAGTAGTGGCACGGCAGGATGCTCCAGGCCAGCGCTTCCGCGATTTCGGGGACGGCAGCCCGCGAGCCCCATGTCCGCGCCAAGTCCCGCAGGCCACGTGGCCCGGTGGGGCGGGGCGCATCCCAGCAGCTGACTGCGTAGTAGCCGGCATAGAACTCATTGCCCGTATAGACCCCGTCGGCTCGACGACCGGTGTAGATGTCCGCCATCCGCTGGAGGGGGCGGCCGTTGCCGGAGAGTCCGGCTGCGAGGGCCTCTCGCAGAAGTGGCCAGCCGGAATAGTCGTCGTACATCGCGCTGAAGACCGCGTTCACGGCCTGGGCCAGGAGCAGTGGCCTCCCCGCCTGCGCACGGATCGGCTGAGCGTCCAGGTCCTGGAGGAAGCGCTCGAGCCGGTGAAGCGCTCGCGACGCAGGCGCTGGCAACGGGCAGTCAGCGTGCTTGAGGCAATCCTTGGCGAACTGGCGGAGGGCACGATCGAATCCGATCGCCTGCCCATGGATCGTCTCGACGAAGTCGAGGCTCGGATCGATCGCTCCATCGAGCACGAGCCTGCCAGCACGGGTCGGGAACAGGTCCAGGTACATCGCCCCGATCTGCGTCCCGTACGAGTAGCCCAGGTAGTTCAACACTGGTTCACCGAGGGCAGCGCGCAGAACATCCAGGTCTCGCGCCACCAACCGGGTGTCCATGTGGTGGGAGATCCCCGGGCTGCGCTGCTCGCAACCTTCGGCGAAGGTACGTGAGGCGTCGATGAGTGCCAGTCGCTCGGCTGCTGTATCAGGAGTCGGGTCGGCATCGATCCAGGCCTCGAACTGCTCGTTGTCCATGCATTCCACGGCGGGCGTGCTCTGCGGTATCCCGCGCGGGTCGAACCCCACGACATCGAAGTGGCGCCTCAGGTCTCGGCTGAAGTAGTAGTTCGCGTACTGCGCCAGCTCCGTGCCCGACCCGCCTGGACCGCCAGGGTTCACGATCAGGGCGCCGATGCGCTGGCCCGGCTTCGCCGAGGCGTCGCGCAGAACCCGTACCTTGACGGCGCCCAGCGACGGATTCTCGTAGCTCGTCGGGACGGTCAGCCACGAGCATTCGAATTTCCCGCGGCAGGTGCTCCATTGGAGAGCCTGCCCGTAGTACGCGGCCAGCGCCGGGTCGCTCGCCGGATCCACCGGGGTCTCTCGGGGAGCATCGACAACCTCGGCGCCCGGCATCGTCATCGTTCCCGCCGCTGGGACGCCCAGGCTCAGCACGCAGGTGAGGAGAACGATGAATGCGGCCCGCCACCCCCTCATAGGTTGAGCCTCGTCCCGACCGAGCCCTGCACGAAGGCAGCGGGCATCTCAGCGGCTATGCGGTGCACGGCCTTCCAGCCGGTGCAGTGGGCGGGCATGACCACGGTCGGCGAGAACCCCGCGAGCGCCGTGACCGTCTCAGGGATGATCGGCTCGAAGATGCCGCCGGTGAGGTGAAAGCCCCCGATCACGGCGTGCACCTCGTCGACCCCGGTGAGCCACTGCGCGTAGCGGACGATATTCACGACGCCGGCGTGGCCACAGCCCGTGATGACGACCAGGCCCTTGCCTGCGACATTCGCGATCAAGGCCTGGTCGTCGAGGATCAAGGGGTCCGGTTCCCACGCCTCGTCGCGCCACGCCTGGTGCAGCGTGAAGCCCGTCTCGAACGATGTCGTGCGGTTGACCTCGCCGGTCACGAGCAGGCTGCCATCCAGCAGGAAGGACGGCTGGGTGTCCTCGACGATCTGGAAGCCGGCGTCCTCCATGGCCGATCGGCTCGCCACGGGCAGTTCCCATGGCTCGACGCCGGGAAGCACGATCCGGCGCCTGGTCCAGAACTCGGGGTGGATGATCACGGGCAGCCGGGTCCGGCCGAGTCGTCGGATGATCCCGTCGATCCCCATCACGTGGTCGAAGTGGCCGTGGCTGAGGACGATCACGTCGATGGTCTCAGGGCTGATCTGCAGGCGGTCGAGGTTCTCGACCAGCCCATCCGGGGTCACCCCAGCGTCGAACAGGATGCGGCGACGGCGCCCCGCGACGTGCAGCTCGACCAGGACCGAGAAGCCATGCTCGGCGCGCAGGAAGTCCGCGGTCTTGCCACCCTCGGCAACGAGTGACTCCACTCGTGGGATGGGGCCGGACGTTCCCACGGGTCCCCACCGCTGCACGAGTCCCGCGTCCGGCATGAGTACGTCGGACACGTTGTCGATGAGCGTGGTCACCTGGATGCTGTCGACGGGGCTCAGCGCGAACGTTCCGGCGGCCGGAGGCATGTCGAGATTGTGCTCCCGGTGTGGCCATCAGGGAAGGCCCGCGGCGGGCGAACCCTTCCCGGATAATCGGATCGAGGCGAACAGGGGGCTCGAGTGGACAGCTGGGATACCGACGAGCGGGTGCTGCTGCGGGCGAGCGTGCGCGCATTTACCGAGAAGCACCTGGTGCCTCACCTCGAGGAATGGGAGGAGCAGGGCTTCGTTCCGCGCGAGGTCCACCGCCAGCTTGCCGACGCGGGGCTGCTGGGCATCGCCTTCCCCGAGTCGGCGGGCGGGTGCGGCGGCACGCCCATCGACGCCCTCGTCATGGCCGAGGAGATGATTCTGGCCGGCGGGACATCGGGGCTCGAGGCTGCCCTGCTCACCCACGGCATCGGCTTGCCGCACCTCGTCCGCGCCGGCGATCCCCGCCTCATCGACATGGTGGCCCGGCCCGTGCTCGCCGGGGAGCGGATCATCTCGCTTGCGGTCACGGAACCGAGCGGCGGATCCGACGTGGCCGCGATACGGACTCGGGCGGTCCGCGACGGCGACGAATACGTGGTCACCGGCTCCAAGCTCTACATAACGTCCGGGACGCGCGCGGACTACTTCACGACGGCGGTGCGGACCGGAGGCGACGGGGCGGGCGGCATCTCGCTGCTCCTGATCGAGCGCGACTCCCCCGGTGTCCAGGTGTCGGCACCACTGAAGAAGATGGGCTGGCTCTGTTCGGACACTGCCGAGATCGGCTTCGACGGCGTGCGCGTTCCCGTGGCCAACCTCATCGGGCCGGAGGATTCAGGCTTCTTGCAGATCATGACCCAGTTCGAGGCCGAGCGGCTGAGCATGGCCGTGCAGGCGTGCGCGACGGCGCAGCGCTGCCTGGACCTGACCATCGACTGGGTGCGCAGCCGCGAGACATTCGGCAAGCCACTCGTGGCGCGCCAGGTGGTGCAGCACCGCATCGCCGAGATGGCCAGGCAGGTCGATGTCGCACGGACCTACACGCGCGCGGTCATCGACGACTGGCAGGCGGGCGAAAACGTGCTGGTCCGGGTGGCGATGGCGAAGAACACCGCGGTGGCGGCGTGCGACCAGGTCGTTGACGCAGCCGTGCAACTCCACGGAGGTATGGGCTACATGCGCGAGTGCGAGGTCGAGCGGCACTACCGGGACAGTCGCATCCTCGGCATCGGCGGGGGGACCAACGAGATCATGACCGAGGTCATCGCGAAGCTGCTACTCCCCCGAGCCTGACGCCGGACGGGACTCGAACAGGCAGAACGGATGCCCCGCGGGGTCGAGGTAGACCCGCACGTCATCCTGCGGCTGGAAGTCGGCGAGGACGGCTCCGAGCGACGCAGCCAGCGCCTCCGCGGCCGGAAGGTCGGAAGCCCCGATGTCGAGATGCGCCTGCATCTGCTGATCGCCGGGACCGCTCGGCCAGATGGGCGGCACGTAGCCGGGCTCCTGCTGGATGGAGATCGCGGTGCCACCGCCGGGAGGGGTGAGCTTGACCCATCCCACGTCGACGTGGACTGGCCTCCAGTCGAGCAGTCGCTCGTAGAACAGCGCGAGTGCAGCCGCATCAGGGGCGCCGAGGACGACGCTCGAGAGGCGGAACGCCAGCGGGGTCAACCCGTGTTGCTCTTCCGGAACAGGAAGGCGGTGATCGCGACGAGGACCACGGCGACGAAGACCTGGGTGATGAAGGTCAGGAAGAACGAGTTGTCGTAGTCGAACTGGTAGGCCACCCAGAGCCCGGCAAAGGCGCCGAGGATGCCGAGGATGATCGTCACGATGCAGCCGATCGGCTGCATGCTCGGCACCAGGATGCGGGCGATGAGGCCGATGATGACGCCGGCGAAGAGTGCGCTGATGATGCCGCTGGGTTCCATGTTGCCAGCCAACCACCGCCGGGCCGGTGCGAGCAAGCGCGACAGGCCGACCAGGCCAAGTTGGGGCTAGGGCGAGTCGTGACCCGGGAAGTACGGAGCCCACATGGGCGACGCGGCCAGCGCTGCCTCACGGGCACGCCACGGCGACTGGTTCGCGCGCGCCAGCGCCTTGGATCTGCGCCATGCCTCGGTGAGGCACTGCCCACCCCCGGGGTGGATCAGGATCTCGACGAAGGAGTCGGCATCGTCGTCGAGATCCGTACGGGACAGGAATCGGCGGCACGACTCCTCTGCCATGTGCAGGGTCGTGACCACTCCGCAGAAGGCGGCTGGGACCCGGGGCCTCGGGCTCGCCGCGGACAGCGACCGTTCTGCGCGACGAGACGCCCATGACAGGAAGGCCCACTTGGCCATGTTGGGACTGAGGTATCCGTATCGGAGGGTGTGCGGCGAGATGCCCGGGAGCGGATGCTCGCGGGCAATCCGCATCTCGTTGATGGAGACGCCCACGTCGTCGGCCGCGCGGAACAGCGCAGACAGGGCGAAGGGGGCGTGATGGACGTGCAGGTGCGAGTCGACGTTCAGTGGAGTGTCGTTCCCGAAGGCCGCCCTGAAGGCGCGGATCTGTGCGGACCACTCCACGGCCAGGTTCTCCTCCATGGCAGCCTTGATCCGTCGCGAGGCGGTGGCATGCCGCATCAGGAGCCCCGCGCCCAGGTGCCGGAAGAAGCCGTCGTCGTCGACGAGGGGCGAGGCACGGGTCAGTGCCATCGGCCTGCCCTCCACGGCATTGAGGTGCAGCGATCGCCGCACGTGGGGAATGGATCCCACGAGGTCGACGGCCTCGTCGAACGCGGGCAGGTTGACGAGGTAGGAGACGGAGTTGACGTATCCGACGGTGCACGCCCTCGCGATGGCAGCGTTGACCTCTGGACTCGAGCCCGCGTCATCGGCCGTCAGGTAGAGACGCATGCCTACCGTGGCCCGAGGGCTCGCGGCATGCCCAGGATCCGCGCCAGCTCCAGCGCCACGCGGGCCCGCTCGATGCCACGGATCTTGCTCCCGGGACGGTGGGAGAACTCGTGGACGGGCTCCTCCCAGATCCTCATCGTGCGGCCGTGCATGGCCTTCCACCGCATCAGCAGCTCGACGTCGAAGAACCACCGAGTGGCGAAAGGCCGGCCCAGGCATTGACGGAGATCGTCGTTGGCCGCGAACAGCTTGAAGCCGCACTGGGCGTCGTAAGGGAGCTCACGGTAGGCAATGGTGGTCAGCGTCGCGATCCCGCGGCCGATGTAGTGCCGCGAGGCGGGCCGGTTGATCGCCCGACCGCTGAGCGCGACCCTGGCGCCGCAAATTCCCTCCACGCCGACCGCTCGCTTCAGCCGGGCAACATCGACGAGCCTTCGCACGTCATTCGGGGCGAACGTGGCATCACCGTCCATGATGCCCACGAGGGGCGGACAGTCGGCACGGTCCAGCAGTTCAAGGAGGCCTAGACGCACGGCTTCGGCCTTGCCCACATTCCGGTCCAGCAGCAGTGTGTCGTAGCCCCGGGACTCGGCGAATGCGCGGACGAGCTCTCGTGTCCGATCCGTGGAACCGTCGTCGACGAAGACGAATGAGACTCCGGGGATCTGGCCCACCTCGTCCCAGTGGTCCGGATCCCATCGTGCTGCCTCGTTGTACATCGGCACGACGAAGGCGACATCGGTGGCGCTGTTCATGCGGACCCGACGTGCTGCTCACTCGGTGCTGTCGCGTCTGCTCCGGCAACCAGCACCGTGCAACGCTATCGATCGCCCCCAACCCGGGCAAGGGAGACCAGTCGCGACGTGGCACGGAAGTACTTCTTGCGGTAGCCCCCCGCGAGCAGGTCGTCTGCGAAGAGCCGGTCGAGCCTGATCCCGCTTGCGATGACGGGGACATCGCGGTCGTACAGCCGGTCCACGAGGACAACCAGGCGCAAGGCACTCGCCTGGTCGCTTACGGTGTGGACCCCTGTGAGGCCCAGCATCGGCACGCCGTCGATGAGTGCGCCGTACTTCGACGGGTGCACGGTCGACAGGTGGCGCAGCAGAGTGGTGAAGTCATCGACCGCCGCGCCGGGCTCCGCGAGCGCGCGAGCCGCGACGTCCGCGTCCGAGACCGGCTCGGGGGCATCGGGCAGCCCGCGGTGGCGATAGTCCTCGCCATCGATGCGCAGCACGTCGAAGTGGGCCGACAGCCCCTGGATCTCCCGCAGGAAGTCGTCGGCCGCGAACCGGCCCTCGCCGAGCTTGTCCGGCAGCGTGTTGGACGTGGCTGCCAGGCTCACCCCGGCAGCCACCAGTTCACCGAGCAAGGTGGACATCAGGACGGTGTCCCCGGGGTCGTCCAGCTCGAACTCGTCAATGCACACGAGCCGGCTGCCAGCGAGCGCGTCAACGGCCGTCCGGAAGCCGAGCGCACCCACCAGGTTCGTGTACTCCACGAAGGTCCCGTACCGCTTGGGCCCGGGGACGGCATGCCACAGGGACGCCAGCAGGTGGGTCTTGCCCACCCCGAAGCCGCCGTCGAGGTAGATGCCGGCCCGGCCCTCGGGAGGGGCGGCCCGGCGGAACAGGCCGCGGCGGGCTCCCTGGGGGGTCGATATCCGCTCGCCGAACGCGCGCAGTGCCGCAACTGCCGCAGCCTGACTGGGCTCGGCGGCATCAGGGACGTAGCTGTCAAAGCTGACCGAACCGAAGTGCGGCGGCGGAACGAAGTCCTCGAGCATCCCGTCAACGCCCACGCGCGGGTGGCGTGAGGTCAAGGTGGCAACCGGCACGGGCGTGAGCCTATTCGTGCGACGATCGCCCGGTGCGACGCCTCCTGCCGCCCCCGCTGGCCGACCTGGACGACGACGGGATACGGGCCGCGTACGGGTTCCCCGCCGGCCGATCATGGGTGCGCGGAAGCATGGTGTCTTCGCTCGATGGGGTCATGCGGGGACCGGACGGCACCTCCCGGTCCATCGCCAGCCAGGCGGATGCCCGGGTGTTCTCGATGCTGCGGAGCCATGCCGACGTCGTGCTGGTGGGCGCTGGCACGCTGCGCGACGAGGACTACCACCCCTCGCGGCTGCCGATCGCCGTCGTCTCGGCGTCGCTGGACCTGCCCATGAGCCTGCGGCTGTTCCGGCTTCGCACCCACGAGACGCCCCGCACGATCGTGCTCACCTCCGAGGAGGCGGCCGCTGGCGCCGCACCGGAGCTCGAGGCCATCGCCGACGTCGTCACCTGCGGAGTCGCGGAGGTCGACCTGGCCCTTGCGATCGAGGCACTGGTCACCCGGGGCCTCGGCCGGATCCACTGCGAGGGCGGTCCACGGCTCCTGGGCGACCTGGCCCGGGCCGGACTGCTCGACGAACTGCTGCTGAGCGTCACCCCCTCGCTTCAGGGCGGGGGGCCTGGCGAGCACATCATGTCGGTGCAGGGCGGGCTGGACCCCAGCATCCGGCTGCGCACCACCCAGGTAATGGAAGAGGACGGCACCGTGTTCATCCGCGCCAGCCGCGAGCATGGGGAGGCCTGATGCTCCAGCCACCGATCGAGCCCATGCTGGCCAAGCCACTGGGCAACGACGTCCCCGAAGGCCTTGCGGGCATGGCGGCCGAGCCCAAGTGGGACGGCTTCCGATGCCTGGTGTTCCGCGACGAGCACGGGGTCGTGCTGCAGGGGCGAGGGCGATCCCGCTCGGGCGGCGACGACTACATCGACCTCGCCTACGCCTTCCCCGAGGTCGTGGCGGCATGCACCGACGCGCTGCCGCCAGGGTCCGTGATTGACGCCGAACTGGTCATCCCCATCGATGGTCGGCTCGACTTCGGCACGCTCACCTCGCGGCTGCGGCCGCGCTCGGAGGCCGGTGGCACCAACATCGCACGACTGGCGGACGAGACCCCCGCCACGCTGCTGGCCTTCGACCTCCTGTGGTCCTCGGGTGACCTGATGGCCGAGCCGCTGTCGAGTCGTCGCGAGGCACTCACCGCCCTGAGCACTTCGTGGCAGCCGCCCTTGCTCGTCACTCCGCAGACCCGCGCCGAGGCAATCGCCCGGGACTGGTTCGACCGCTTCGAGTCAGCCGGCGTCGACGGCCTGATCCTCAAGCCACTCGACGACCCCTACGCCCCGGGGCAGCGCGCCCAGTTCAAGATCAAGCACCGCCGCACCGCCGATGTCGTTGTCGCCGGCTGGCGCCCGCACGCCAAGCCAGGGGCTGATGGACACGACGTCGTCGGCAGCCTGCTGCTCGGCCTGCATGATGAGGGCGGCCGGCTGCAGTACATCGGGGTGGCGTCCGCGTTCACGGCAGCCAAGCGCGCCGAGCTGGTCCGGCTGCTCGCACCGTACGAGGTCGATGCGGAGGCGCCGCACCCGTGGCGGGACGCGGGGCAAGGCCGGGTGCCCGGCGAGGTGAACCGGTGGAATGCGGCACGCCGGGCCGGCGAGCCCGCCTGGCACGCGCTGCGCCCCGAGCTGGTAGCCGAGGTGACCTACGACCAGATGGAGGGCGACCGGCTACGGCATGTCGCGGGCTTCGCTCGGTGGCGGCCGGATCGCGAGGCCGCTAGCTGCGACTACGACCAGCTCGAGGTCCCGCCGGCGTCCAGCATCTCGGCCTTGCTGCCCCTCGGGGGCTGACTACCGAAGCGAGCTGCGCTCGGCGAACTCGTCTTTGGAGTAGCCGAGCAGCGCGCCCTTCCAGCCGAACCCCCGCGCCTCGTCCACCAACGCGAGGACGAACAGGACGAGGAGCGTGATCGGCAGCAGGATCACAGCCAGCAGGATCAACGGGAGCTTGACGATCCACTGCAGCACACGATGGCCGTCGCACCACGCGTTGAACCCACGGATCACCGGCCACCGGCCGATCTGGTCGCTCAGGCCCGGCCGCCGGGTGCCGTCGCTCTCATCCGTCATGTTCGCTCCCATCGTCAGGGGAGCCTAGCGGCGCCCGAGCACGGCTGGGCTGCACCCGTGGCGGCTCGCCCGGCATCTTGGGGTAGTCGGGCGGGTACGGCAGCTCGGGCAGCCCCGCGGCCACGTCCTCCTCCCACGCCTGCAGGGCGCGGTCCAGCGACACGGCAGCCTCCGCGAACCCAGCCCACGGATCCGGCGTCGTCGCGACAACTCCTGGAGCGGACCGCAGCGTGAAGTCAGCGGGGGCAATCGCCTCAAGGTCCGCCCAATCCACCGGCATCGAGACGGGCGCATCAGGCCGGGGTCGTAGTGAGTAGGCCGACGCCATGACGCGGTCCTGGGCATTCTGGTTGAAGTCGATGAACACCCGGGGACCGCGCTCCTCCTTCCACCACGACATCGTCACGAGCCCGGGCAGCCGGCGCTCCAGTTCCCGGCCGACCGCGATGCACGCGTGGCGCACGTCGATGAAGGAGTGCGTGGCGAGGATTGGCACGAAAACGTGCAGCCCCCGGCCGCCACTCGTCTTGAGGTAGCCGGGCCAGCCCCACTCGTCGAGCAGCGCACGGCACTCGCGGGCCACCGTCACGGCGTCGGTGAACGCGTTCTCGGGAGACGGATCGAGGTCGATCCGCAATTGGTCAGGGTGGACGACATCAGGCGCGGTGACCGGCCAGGAGTGGAACGTGATCGCGCCCATCTGCACGGCCCAGGACAGGGCGGCGGCCGTGCTCGGGTTCAGCAGGACGCCCGGGCGGCCGCTGGGAAAGCGGATCGGGATGCCGGTGACGTAGTCGGGCACCGAGCGTGGCAGGTGCTTCTGGTAGAAGTGCTCGGCCGTGTCGCTGACCCCCTCAGGCCAGCGTTCCAGCGCCGTCGGCCGGTCGTGTACCTGCACCAGCATCCGCGGACTCACAGCGAGGTAGTACTCCAGCACCTCGCGCTTGGTGATGCCGGGGAACACCGGCTTGTCTGGGCTGGTCAGCCGCACCGTCACTCCGTCGGCATCGACGGTCGTCGGTGGCCCATGGGGCGAGGTCGCCATCGGGGCACCGTACTGCCGATCCGACCATGTCGGGTGATACTGCTAGCAGGAAGGAGGTTCCCCCATGCCCGTTGCATCGGTTGTCGCGGCCCTGGTGATGACGGCTGTTACGACGGTCACCTCGCCGATGCCCTCCGTGGCGCCGGGGTCGGTCCCGGTGTCGGTCCCGGTGTCGGCGGCGGGTGCCCTGCCCGACGTCAGCGTCGCCCAGGTCCTGGCCCGCGGGCTGACCTCCCCGTGGGGCCTGGCCTTCCTGCCCGATGGCTCCGCCCTCGTGGGCGAGCGGGACACCGGTCGCATCCTGCGCGTTGCCCGGGGCGGTGGAAAGCCACAGCCTGTCGGCCGGGTGGCAGGGGTGGTGCCCACCGGCGAGGGCGGCTTGCTCGGACTCGCGGTGCCTCCAGGGGCCGAGCCGAGCTTCGTCTACGCCTACATCACGACGTCGCGCGACAACCGGGTCGTGCGGATGGCCTGGGACGGGCAATCGCTCGGCAGGCCCCGTCCTGTCCTCACCGGGATCCCCCGCGCGGAGTATCACGACGGCGGCCGCCTGCTCATCAGCCCCAGGGGCGAGTTGTTCATCGCCACCGGAGACGCGACCCAAGGACACCTTGCCCAGGATCGCTCCAGCCTCGCGGGAAAGGTGCTGCGGGTCACCCTCGCGGGTGCACCCTTCCCCGGCAATCCCTTCCCCGGCTCCGCGGTCTACTCGCTCGGCCACCGAAACGTCCAGGGGCTGGCCCTCGACGGCGCTGGCCGCTTGTGGGCCAGCGAGTTCGGCGAGAAGGACGTCGACGAGCTCAACTGGATCCGGCCTGGCCGCAACTACGGCTGGCCGCTGCACGAAGGCGCGACGAGCCAGCCGGGATTCGTGAACCCGGCGGTCGAGTGGTCGCCGACCGCCCTCGCATCGCCTAGCGGCCTGGCCATCCTCAACGGCGTTGCCTATGTCGCCTCACTGCGCGGCGAGGTGCTGTGGCAGGTGCGCCTGCGCGGCACCGATGCTGGCCGGCCTCTGGCGGTGCCGCTGGGCGACCTAGGTCGCCTGCGCACGGTCGTGGCTGCGCCGGACGGATCCCTGTGGCTGGTGACGAGCAATACCGACGGTCGCGGCGACCCCCGCGCCGGTGACGACCGCATCCTGCGCCTCGTCGTCTCGTAGGCGACCGCTAGGGTCGGCGCGTGTCCACCCCCGCCTTGGTCCTCTGGATGTTCGCCGCGGTGCTCGGCGCATTCGGACTGGTCTTCGCCGCACTCGGGCTGAACAGCGAGCGCACCTACTGGAGGCAGCGGGACCCGTCCGGCGACGCTCGCACGGACGCCACCCCGCTCACCTCGATCATCCGCCGGGCCGCGCACTTCGCCACGGGTGAGTACCGCGCACCGCTTCGCATCACCGCGATCGGCATCCTCATGTGCGAGCTCGCCCTGGCCTTCGCTGTCGTCGCCATCATCGCGACCTGGGCCGGCTGACCCGCAGGACGTCATCATGCGCAACTGGTCCCGCCATGTGACCTTCTCCGCCGAGCGCAGCGAGGCACCGTCCAGCGTCGGCGAGCTACGCCGGCTGGTGGCCACGAGCACCAGGATCCATGCCCTCGGCACCGGACACTCGTTCAATGAGATCGCGGACACGAGCGGCGTGCACGTGTCGTTGCACGGCCTGCCCGACGACGTCGACGTCGACGTCGACAACGGCTTCGCGTGGCTTCCCTCGGGCATGCGCTACGGCGAGGCAGCCCGCATCCTCGACGACCGTGGCCTGGCGCTGCACAACCTCGCGTCGCTCGGGCACATCTCGGTGGGCGGGTCCGTGGCGACCGGGACGCACGGCTCCGGCGACCGCAATCTGACGCTGGCGGCGGTGGTGGTCCGCCTGGAGGTGGTCACGGCGGAGGGCGACCTGGTCGTGCTGTCCCGCGACGACGATCCCGACCTCATCGCCGGCTGCATCGTCGGCCTGGGCGCGCTCGGTGTGGTCACCAGGGTCGGTGTGCTGGTCCAGCCGCGATTCGACGTCCGGCAGTACGTCATCGAAGACGTGCCGCTCGACGCGGTGGTGCATGGCTTCGACGAGATATTCGGCAGTGCCTACAGCGTGTCGTTCTTCACCCCCTGGGACCCGTCGAGGACCGGGCAGGTGTGGATGAAGCGACGCGACAGCCAGGACGTGATGGATGGTTCGCGGACATGGCCCGCCGGCGTCGCTGCGACGCAGCCCCGCCATCCGCTGGGCGGGCACGATCCCGTGAACTGCACCCAGCAGGGCGGGGCGGCCGGCCCGTGGCATGAGCGGCTCCCGCATTTTCGCCTCGACTTCACGCCCAGCAGCGGCGACGAACTGCAGACCGAGTACCTGGTCGACCGTGCGGCGGCCCCCGGCCTGCTGCAGGCGCTCGACGCCATCGCGCCGCGCCTCGCGCCGCTCGTGCAGGTCTCGGAGGTCCGCACGATGCGCGCGGATGACCTCTGGCTCAGCGGTGCCTACGGACGCGACACGGTCGGCATCCACTTCACCTGGCACAAGACGCCCGAGGTACTCGACATCCTTCCCGAACTGGACGAGCTGCTCGGCCAAGGGGACGGCCGGCCGCATTGGGGAAAGCTCTTCCGCACCCGGCCGGCTGCGCTTGCCCAGCGGTACCCGCGATTCGATGACTTCCGTGAACTGGCCGACCGCATGGACCCGGATCGCAAGTTCCGCAACGACTTCCTCGACGCCCTGCTCGGCCCCTGACCGTGGGCGCTTTCCGCCGGCTGTATGCGCTCGTCGCGCTGACGTGGCTGGCCTCACGTGCCGTGGCCGTGGCCCTGGTACCTCTCTTGGCCTACATCCTCAACGACGTCGACATCTACCAGGACTGGGTGCCGATCCTTCGCAGCGGGGCATTCCCTCAGGGCGACGCCACATGGCAGTACCCGCCAGGGGCCGGGCTCCTGATCGTCCTGCCCGACCTCGCTCCGGGGCCGTTCCTGCCGGCGTTCGTCGTGTTCATGCTCCTGGTGGACCTTGCCATCCTCGCCATGCTCGTGATGGCGCATCATCGCCGACCGGACCGCGCCGACCTGGGGCTGTGGCTGTGGGCGAGCGCCGGGGTGCTGTGCGGCCCGCTGCTGGTGACCCGGTTCGACCTGCTGCCCACGTTCTTCGCCGTCGCCGCCCTTCTGGTGCTCGCCCGTCCAGCCCTGTCAGGGGCGACTGCGGCCCTGGGCTTCCTCGTCAAGGTATGGCCCGCGCTCCTGCTGCTCGCCCTCCCTCGCGCACGGACGATGAAGGCCGCCGTCGCATTCCTCCTGATGACGGTAACCGTGCTGGCCGGATTGACTTTGGTCCTGGACGGGACCCTGTCCTTCCTCGGCAATCAGGCCTCGCGCGGCCTGCAGGCGGAATCCACCGGAGCCATGCCCTACTGGCTCGCCGCCCTTGCCGGCCGCACGATCGACTACGGCCTTGAGTACGGGGCCATGCAGGTGCGCATGGCGGGCACGGAGATCGTCGGCACCGTGCTGACCATCGTCGGCCTCCTCGTCCTGGCTGTCCTGGCCTGGTGGCGGCTGCGGAGCCGGTTGGAGTCTGTCGCAGGCGCCGACGTCGCGCTCACAGCCGTCATGGTCAGCGTGGCGACCAGCCGCGTGTACTCGCCGCAGTTCAATGTGTGGCTCATCGGCCTGGCTGCAGTGGCCACCATCAGCACGGCAACACGGATGCGGACCGTTGCCCTGATCCTCGTCGGGGTGTCGGTCAGCACCGAGATCGTCTATCCGTTCTTCTATACCCAGTTCACCGATGGCGAGGCATGGATGATCCTGGCGCAGGCAGCGCGAATCGCCGGCCTGCTCGTCGCCGTCGTGCTCGCGCTCAGCGCCCTGGCTCAAGCCGGCCGGAGCGCCCAGAGCGCGACCGCCGACGCGGCGGCCACGTTGAGCGAGTCCACGCCGCCGGACATGGGCACCCGCACGACCACGTCAGAGGCCTGAACCGCCCGGCGGGAGAGTCCGTCCCCTTCGGCACCGAGAACCAGGGCGACGCGGTCTGGCGGGTCCGACGCGAAGCTGTCGAGCGTCGTGGCGTCGGCCTCGAGGGCAAGCGCGGCGATCGTGAAGCCGAGGCCACGGAGGGTGTCCAGCCCCCCTGGCCAGTCGGGGAGGCGGGTCCACGGGACCTGGAACACGGTGCCCATCGAGACCCGCACGCTCCGGCGGTAGAGGGGGTCGGCGCAGCGCGGGGACACCAGCACGGCGTCGGCACCAAGGCCGGCCACTGACCGGAAGATCGCACCGACGTTGGTGTGGTCGACGATGTCCTCGAGCACGACGACGCGCCGGGCACCCGCAACGACGTCGGCAACCTCGCGCAGCACCGGGCGACGCATGGCAGCGATCGCCCCCCGGTGCAGATGGAACCCGGTGATGGAGCGCAGCACGTCGGCGTCCGCAACGAACACCGACAGGTCGGGACCCAGGCGCTCGATGACGTCGGCCATCGACTCCAGCCAGCGCTCGGCCATGAGCATGGATCTGGCCGAGATGCCGGCATCCGCGGCCCGCCGGATCACCTCGATGCTCTCGGCCATGAACAGGCCCGACTCCGGCTCCTTCCGCGACCTCAGTGCAACGTCGGTCAGGCCTCGGTAGTCCGCCAGTCGAGGGTCGGTGGGGTCGGCGACGCGGATGACGGGCACTCCGGCATCATCCCAGGGGGCCACAATGCTCCTCGGGCCGCGAAAGGAGCCAGCATTGGAGCGCACGGACATCGTCATCGGCTACCTCGACGCGTTGGGGATCGCGCAGGAACCCCCCAGCCTCGCCCTCCTCAGCGAGATCACCAGCCGACACGTGGCCGCGTTCCCGTTCGCGAGCATCGGCCCGCGCCTGCGTGACGAGCTCCCCCTGGAGCCCGAGAGGCTGTTCGATCGAATCGTGGTGAGGCATCGAGGGGGCTACTGCTTCGAGCAGAACGGGCTCCTGCACGAGGTCCTCGAGGGACTGGGCTTCGACGTCGACTACCAGCTGGCCCGGGTCGTCAACAACCAGGACATCCACCCGGGCCTGACCCACCGGGTCGTGCTCGTCCGCCTGGCTGGGACCACGTATGTCGCCGACGTCGGCTTCGGCCCCAAGGGACCACCGATGCCGGTGCCGCTGGCGGCCCCCGCACCGGGCAACTTCAGCGTGGTCGAAGGCACCCCTGGGGCCTTTTGCATGCAGCTCCTCGTCGACGGTGAGCCGTACACGCTCTATCGCTTCGACCGCGTGCGGTACGGCCAGGCGGACTGCGAGCTCGGGCATTTCTACTCGCACCGCCATCCGCAGGCGATGTTCGTCAACAACCTCGTCGCATCGAGAATCCTCGCCGGCGAGGTGCGCTCGCTGCGCAACCGCGAGTACTGGGTCATTCGCCCCGAGGGCGAGGATCACCTGCGGATCGATTCCGCCGCAGGCCTGCACCGGCTGCTCGAGGAGGAACTGCTGCTCAACGTGACTCGGGATGAGGCAGCGAGGCTGTTCGACGCGTTGCCGGCCTAGGACACGATCGCGATGACAACCGTCCAGTTCTCGCTGGTCCCCGCCATCAGCCGCCGACCGTCGGGAGAGATCGCCAGGTGGTTGACGCGCTGGCGGAACACGTTGAGTCTGTCCACCGGAGAGGTCGGCCGGGGCACCGGGATCTCCCTGAGGATCTCGCCGGTGGCCAGGTCGACCGGGACGATGCCGTTCGTCGACACGTAGGCCCGTGTCCCTCGCGGGTCGACAACCACGTCGTGGGGCCTGCCGTGGACCCTCCACCTGGCGATCTCGCGCAGGGTGGTCGAGTCGAGGACGACGACGGCCCGGCGCTCGGGGCTGGCCAGCAGCAGCCGCTCGCCGTCCGGGGTGACCGCGAACCCGGTCACGGTCGACAGTCCCGGCCCCTCGTCGCGCAGGGTCGTGAAGTTGACCACCTTCCGGGTCGTGGTGTCGATCACGACCACCTTGCCGTAGCCGTTGCTGAGGTAGGCGCGGCGACCGTCAAGGCTCATGATGATCGAGTACCCGAAGTCGTTCCCCGGGATGGGTATCCGCGCCAGCACCTTCCCCGTCCTGGCACCCATGACGGCGACCATGTCCCGGTAGGCAATCGGCACGTACAGCTCGCTGCCGTCGCGCGTGACCGCGAGGCTGGAGATCTCCCCGGGTGCATTGAAGCGTGTTGTGACCCTGCCTGTGCGCAGGTTGATGACCGAGATCCTCTTGCCGAACCGCACCGGCACGTAGGCACGCGTCCCCGACGGGGCCAGCGCAATCGACCCGGCGCGCAGGCCGGTGATGGTGTCCACCAGACGGGCACGGGCCAGACGCAGCACCTGTACGTTCCACGCAGTCACGACGTAGCCGAACCGGCCGCTACGGCCGACCTCCAGGTCGTCGGTCCAGCTGCCGGCCCTGGCCCAGCCGACTGCCCGGCCGACGATCGGGCCCGTGCGCGGCTCGGGCTCGCAGTCCACCGGTTCATCCGTGATCAGCACGCCGTCCGCAGGGCGCCAGGACGGCTCGAGCGACGGCTGCGTCGGCACCAGCCACGCGAGGGGGGTATCGACCAGCCTCGAGGACGTCTCGTCATTGTTGCCGAGGACGAGGGCCGGGATCTTCACCGTCTCAACCCGCAGCTCGAGCGCGAGCGTCGGACGCGTGGTGCCGGCCCAGCAGGGAGAACCTGAGCGAGCCTGCCTCGCCTGCCTCGCGGTCACCCGGCTCCCAACTGGGGCTCCCCCATACTGCACCGCGATGAGGACCCGGCCCGGGCGCTGGGAATCCCACGCCTTGCCGTCGCGCCGAATGTCGAAGTACATCCCGACAGTGCTTACTGTGGGGACCGTCATCGTCGCCACGCCCTTGCGCACCCTCGCCGGGGCACCCCGGAAGGCGACGTCGGCGTGGCTGCGCGAATTGATTGGCGTGATGGTGCAGCCGTTGCAGCCTGCCACCAGCATGGTGAGCGTGGTCATGGCCGCGTCGCCGGCGAGGGCCGGCGGTGCGACGGCCGACGGGGCGAGAAGACCGGCGAGCACGGCCGCGGGCATGGCAACGGCCAGCAGCGGCTTCACGGCACCCACTCCCTGACAGGCATCAGTCCTCTGGATTGTGCCCCATCGCGGGCGGACGAGGGGTCCTCGCAGCTCCCTTCGGGTCCGCTGCCTCGCGCACAAGCCGACTCAGTAGCCTGCAACCCATGTCGGCAACGGGGTCAGGCGCCCTCGGGATCATCGCGGGCACCGGCTTCTACGCCCTGGAGCCCCTCACGGACCCTCATGAGGAGATCGTCGACACCGCGTATGGCCCGGCGCGCGTCGTTGTCGGCGCGTGGCATGGCCGGCCGGCAGTCTTCGCCACCCGACATGGGGTAGACCACTCCGTGCCGCCCCACCTGGTCAACTACCGCGCCATCATCACCGCCCTCGCCGACGCCGGGGTGCGGGAGATCCTTGCGGTCAACGTCGTCGGCGGCATCGGGCACGGACCTGGGGACCTCGTCGTCGTCGACGACTTCCTGGACTTCACGAAGGGGCGGCCCGGCACGTTCATCGACGGCACCGGACCGGTCAGGCACGTCGACGTCAGCGAGCCGTATGACGAACGCCTACGCGGCGTCCTCGCCCTGGCGGCCAGGGCATCGGGCCGGAGGGTGACGCAAGGCGGCATATACGCCTGCTTCGAAGGCCCGCGATTCGAGACGCGGGCGGAGATCAGGATGGCTCGCGCGGCGGGCGCAACCGTCGTCGGCATGACGGGCGTCCCCGAGGTGGTGCTGGCCCGGGAGGCGGGAATGCCGTACGCGTCGCTGTGCCTGGTGGTGAATCCGGCGGTGGGCGAGTCCGACGAGCCGGTCACGATGGCCGACATCGAGCGGGTCATCGCCGACGGGCGCGTGCGCGTCATGGAGGTGCTGGACGGGGCCGTGCGGCTCCTCGCCGTGAGCGTTTCGTCGTGACCGACGTCGACCTGCTTCTCAGCAACGCGGACCATCTCCTGGTCTGCGACCCCGATGGCGGAGTGATGAGCGGTGCGTCCGTGGCGGTGGCCGACGGACGCATAGTCGACGTCGGCCCGTCCGATGACGTCGCGCGCCGGGTGCAGGCCCGGGAGACGCTCGATGCCCGGGGCCACATCCTCATGCCCGGACTGGTCAACCTCCACACGCACCTGCCCATGACGCTGCTGCGTGGGATAGCTGAGGACGTCGACCTCCAGGGCTTCCTGTCGCTCGTGTGGGCGGAGGAAGCCCGCGTGATGGGACCCGACGGCACCGCCGACGGGGCCAGGCTGGGCGCGCTTGAGGCGCTCCTGGGGGGAACCACCACGGCGCTGGACATGTACTTCCACCCCGAGGCGGCCCACCGTGCCGCGGTCGAGGTGGGCCTTCGCCACGTCATCGGGCCGGTGTTCTTCTCCTTCCCCGGGCCCGACAACCTCGCCTGGGCCGAGCGCATGGCCCTGCTGGCCTCCTGGCCCGAGACCCTGGCGGACATCGGCGGCCCGTACGTGCCCCGCGCGTTGATGCCGCATGCGCCCGTGACGGTCGGCTCGGCCTACCTGCGCGAACTGGCCGAGGCCGCAGCCTCGGGCGGCTATCTCATCCACACGCACGCCTCGGAGAACACCGAGGAGAATGACCAGACCGAGGCAGCGGAGGGCAGGCGCCCCGTGGCAGTTCTGGAGGACTCGGGCGTCCTCGCCCTGCGGCCCGTGCTGGCGCACGGCGTGCGGATCACCGACGACGAGCGGCGATTGCTCGCTGCCCGAGGGGCGAGCATCGCGCACTGCCCCACGTCGAACCTCAAGCTGGCCAGCGGCGCTGCCGACCTCGTGGCCATGCGGGCCGAGGGCATCGAAGTGGGGCTGGGCACCGATGGGTGCGCGTCGAGCAACGACCTCGACATGTTCGCGGTCATGCGCCAGGCGTCGAACCTCGCCCGACTGGTGCATCACGACCCGGCCGCGGTCTCGTCACGTGACATCGTGCTCTGCGCGACGGTGGGCGGCGCCCGCGCCTTGAGGATGGAGGACCGGATCGGCACCGTCGCCGCCGGCCAGGAGGCAGACCTCGTCCTCGTGGATACGGCCGTCCCGCATCTCACCCCGGTCCGGGACCCGTACGCCGCCATCGTCTATTCCGCCGGACGCTCCGACGTGAGGCACGTGCTCGTCGCCGGCGAGGTGGTCGTGCGCGACCGCGAACCCACTCGAGTGCGCACCCACGACGTAATCGCGTCGGCCAAGGCGCGGCTGCGATGACGGAGTTGCTGCCATGACGGCGACGCTGCGAAGGGTGCTCCTGGATGCGTGCCGGGACCTCGAGGACCGCGGCCTCAACCGCGGCACGTCGGGCAACTGCTCGGTCCGTGTCGACGGCGGGCTCCTCGTCACGCCCTCGGGCATCACCACCGGCGACCTCTCCGCCGATGCCATGGTGCTCATGTGCGACGACGGCACATGGGCGGGCGACGTGGCCCCGTCGAGCGAATGGCGGATCCACCGCGACGCCTACCGGCACCGGCCCGATCTGGACGCCGTCGTCCATACGCACTCGACGCATGCGGTCGCGATGGCCTGCCTGCGCCGCGACATCCCGCCCTTCCACTACATGGTGGCGGCGGCAGGCGGTGCCGTCATCCGGTGCGCCGACTACGCCCTGTTCGGCACCGAGGAACTGTCCCGCAACGCCTTGGCTGCGCTGGGCGACCGCAGGGCCTGCCTGCTGGCCAACCACGGCATGCTCGCGCTCGGGGCCACGATGCCCGCCGCGATCGCGCTGGCCGTCGAGGTCGAGGCCCTGTGCGAGCAGTACCTGGCGGCATGCACCGCCGGCGAGCCCGTGCTGCTGGAGGACGCGCAGATGGCCCAGGCGTTGGAGCGGTTCGCGACATACGGCCGGCCGTCCGGCCCGGAGGAACCACATGGACGCTGAGACGGACACCGCCGCTGTCGTGACGATGCGCTGGACGGGCGATGCCGTCGAACTGCTCGACCAGCGTCTCCTGCCCGAGCAGGTGGTGTACGTGCGCTGCGCGTCTGCCGCGGCCGTGGCCGACGCGATCCGTGACATGGTCGTGCGGGGTGCCCCCGCGATCGGCGTGGCCGCGGCGTTCGGGGTCGCCGCAGAGGCGCTGAGGGTGCAGGATCGCCCGGATGCTGAGCGCGCCATGGAGGTGGCCTTCGCCAGGCTCGCCGCCAGTCGGCCCACGGCCGTCAACCTCTTCTGGGCCCTCGACCGCATGCGGGCCGGGTACGACCCGCAGGATCCTCGCGCGGCAGCCGATGCCATGGTTGCCGAGGCCGTCGCGATCATGGAGCAGGACGTCGCGGCGAACCGGGCGATGGGTGCCCACGGGGCGGCCCTCCTGCCGGACGGTTCGCGCGTGCTCACCCACTGCAACGCAGGTGCGCTCGCCACGGCGGGCTGGGGCACGGCCTTGGGGGTCATCCGCTCCGCGGTGGCGCAGGGGAAGGCGATCTCGGTCATCGTCGACGAGACCCGGCCCTACCTCCAAGGGGCACGGCTGACCGCGTGGGAGCTGGTCAGCGAGGGCATCCCCGCGACGCTGATCACGGACTCGATGGCCGGCCACCTGATGGCCACTGGCGAGGTCGATGCCGTGATCGTGGGCGCGGACCGGATCGCTGCCAACGGCGACACGGCGAACAAGATCGGTACCTACATGGTTGCCGTCCTCGCCGGTCACCACGGGATCCCGTTCTACGTCGCAGCACCATGGTCGACGGTCGATCTCGCGCTGCCGGACGGCTCGGCCATCCCCATCGAGGAGCGATCGGCGGACGAGGTCACCGGCTTCCGAGACCAGAACTGGGCGGCAGGAGGGGTGGCTGTGCGCAATCCGGCCTTCGACGTCACCCCCGCCGCACTGGTGACCGCCCTGATCACGGAACGCGGCGTCGTGCACGCGCCGGACACCGCCCGGATCGCGGCCCTCATCGACTGAGGTGCGCGGCTGGCCTACGCGGGCGTGGGGGTGGCCGACGGTGTCGGTGACGGTGACGGGGTGGGCGACGGTGTCGGTGACGGGGTGGGCGAGGGTGTCGGCGTGGGCGTCGGTGCCGGTGGCAGATCGGCGATCACGAAGGTGACGCTCGCGAACGCCTGGTAGCCGCTCTGGCCCTGGCAGTGGATCTGCACCGCGGTCGTCCCGCCTGACGTCGGGGTGCCACTGATCACGCCGTCCGAGTACCCGGGCCCGCCGAGTCCGGCCGGAAGTCCCGGGCTGCCGTTCGCGAGCACGTACACCGGCGCGGGGGCCCCGATCGACAACGCCGCCGTCGACAGCGCGCTGCCGACCGTGCCGTTGATCGTCTGGCTGGCCGGACTGCACCACCCGAGGGACGGGCTGGGTGCGGGGGTCGGGGTCGGACCCGGGGTCGGGGTCGGGGCAGCCGCGATGGTGAACGTGACGGTGGCCGACGCAGATCCCTCACCTGTGGAGGCCTGCAGCGTCACGACCGTGGCGCCGTTCGTCGCGCTGGTGGGAGTTCCCGAGATCGCCCCGGTGGAGCGATTCAGCCCGAGACCTGCGGGCAGTGCTCCCCCGGCCACCGAGTACGTCACCGGCGATCCCAGGCCGGAGGTCGCGAGCCCTTGGCTGGACAGGTACGAGCCGGCCTGGCCGGTGATCGACTGGCTGGCGGGCACGACGCTCCCGGATGCTGCCTCTACGTCCAGGGACAGGACGGCCGTTGCGCTCGCGCCCGTCGAGGAGCCCACGATGACGTACTGCCCGGTGGCCGGTCCGGTCGCACTGCCGGACAGCACGCCCGTCGTCGGGTTGAAGGCGAGGCCCGCAGGCGGCCCGACCGCGACGCCGGCCTGGGTGAGGGCGTAGCTGACCGACTGGCCAGCCGCGAAGCCGATCGGTGCCATCGGGCTGGAGAGGACCGCCGTGCCCGCCGTTCCCGTGACCGTCTGGGTGGGTGGCCTCAGTGAGGCGACTCCGGTCACCGTGATCGTCACGAGGGCCGCTGCCTTGCTGTCATCGCCGTCCGCAGTGACGACGTAGGCGATCGGCGGCTGCTGAGCGGTCGGGGTGCCGGAGATCGCACCCGTTCCCGGGTCGAGCGCGAGCCCGGCAGGGAGGGGCGGCGATACCGCGAAATCGGGGGCATCCCCCAGCCCGCGGGACGTGAAGCCCTTCGGCGGAGCCGCCGGGACAGGCTGGCCCGCCGTTGCATCGATGATCCACGCAGACGGGTGGAGAGACCCGTTCCCGGCGATCCGCAGGGTGAAGGTCGACGTCGCGGCCGCGCTGCCCTTCTCCGCTCGCACCCGCAGCGACGTGAGGGCCAGCCCGTGGGTCGGGGTGCCGGAGAGCACGCCGGTTGACCGACTGAAGGTCAGCCCGGCGACCTTCTGGACCGGCTGGCCCGTCCGGTCAAGGCCGCCCGGCAACGGCGCGCCCTTGGTGTCGAGCAGGGTGTAGGACAACTGGCCCTTCGTCGGGAAGCCGCTCGCCCGCCACTCCTCCATCTGCCCGGCCTGCGGATCCTTGCCGAAGGACACCGGCTTGATCGGCTGGCCGGCCTGGCCCACGACCGCCTGCGTCGCCGGCTCGAGTACGGGCGGGCGGATCGCGGTCAATGGCGTGCAGCCGACCGGGTCGCCCAGCCGGATGGTCCAGCCGTCCATCTGCTGGTAGGACAGCAGGGGGCTCATGGACGAGGGAAGCATCGTGTCGCCGTACGGCATGCCGTATATGACGGTCCAGTCCAGCGAGTTGGGGTACGTCTTGTTGCTGCGGTAGAAGCGGTTCGCGTTCTCCACTACTGCGGCTTGGAAGGCGTTCCAGGCGTACGGACCGCTGACTCCGCCGGCGTAGTTGGGCTGGGCGCTGTGATACGCCTGCGATCGTGGGTCGACCGTGAACGTGGCGGTCTGGGCGCCGGTGTCGTAGGGGTCCTTGAATGACGGCGAGCCCCACATCCCGTTCGCGAACGGGACGATGAAGTCCCGGTAGATGGTCTTGACCGTGTTGCTCCAGGTGGCGCTGATGAGGCCGCCGTTGTCATTCCAGTCCTTGGGGTCGTACTTCCCACTGGGCAGGTAGGCGTTGAACGGCCCGTCCTGCGCGTAGACGCCGAAGCCGGTGCCGCCGTGATTGCCCGCCCCGTAGATCCCAGCACCCTCCATCAGGATCGTCGGGCCGGGGATGGCCTTGCTGCCGGGGTTGGCCGAGTTCCCGCCGCCGATCGTGCCCTGCAGCACCCACACGTCGGTGACCGCCGCCGCGGCCCCGGGCGGGGTGTACGTCGGGTAGTACGTCGCGGTGTAGTCGAACACGCCGTTCTGGTTCTGCGAGCCCTTGGGCGAGTTGCCGATCACGTCATTCATGTGGAGCGTCTGACCCTGGATCGCCTTGACGTACGACGCGACAGACGGGTAGGCGCCCGGCAGCTTGGAGGCCCCCACGATCCCGTTCATGTTCGCGGCTTGTGCCGCGGTCCACGGGCTGCCCGGCTGCGGCGGGTTGGGCGTCCCCGCCCACTTCACGACCTTGTCCATCTGTGCGCCGGTCTGGGCAACCGCGTTCACGAGGTCGACGAAGCAACCGGTGTCCTGGTAGGAGCCATCGATGTACGTGCCCTTCCAGGACTGCGTGCTCGTCATCATCACGCCGAGTTGGTCAATCAGGGTCAGGTCCGAGCTGAACCCGCTGGTGGTGTACGAGAACTCGATGAAGCCGAACTTCACGTCCGTGCTCGTGGCCGGATCCGGCGGAGCCGTCGTGGCCTGGTTGAGGAAGAAGACGTCCCCGCTGTCGAACTCGGGCGTGATCTGGACGGTGCGGCAGTGGGTCGCGGGGGCGGGGCACGCGGGCAGCGAGGTGAAGGCCACCGTCCGCCAGCCCGAACCGGACGGGAAGCCGCTGACGCTGCCGGCCGGGTCGGGCGCACTGCCTGGGGTTCCCAGCAGGCCGAGGAATAGCTTCTCGTCGGTGATGCCGCTCAGCGCCGTCAACCCGTCGGCCGCGTACGGGTTCTCGATGGTCAGGGTCACCGGCCCCTGATAGGGGACCTTCCACTCGAATCCACCTGACGCCGATCCCTGCAGGCTCGCCACCAGGTCGTATCCGGACCCGTCGGCGCCGCCGGCCTTCGACGGCACCGCGTAGACGATGTCGCATTTCGACGACAGGATCCCGTTCGGCGCGAGGAAGGCCAGCTGGGTGCTCGACAGCAGGGTCGCGTATGAGCCCTTGTTGTCCTGCGTGCCCGCGGTGAACAGCCCGGTGGCAGGGATGGCGGCCTTGGCCGGGTAGGCGGCCGCATTGGTCACGTTGCAGTTGGTCATGTGGATCGACGAGAACGCGGGCAGCAGGAGCGGCGGCGGCTCGACGGATGCGGCGCCGTTGAGATACGGCGCCACCAGCCCTGTCCCGGTGAGCGTCACCTTGGGGGGGTTGTTCGGCGTCTGGCTGAAGTTCTCCGGCGTGACCCTGGTGATCACCGGGGCGGTCGGCGCATACGTGATGAGCAGTGGAGACCCGGTGCTGACCTGCGAGGCGTTCAGCAGCAACTGGCAGGTGGCGGTAGCCGCGGGATCGGTGAAGGACGGCCGGGGGAACACCAGCGTGGCGACCGTGCCCGTCTCGTTGCCGTTCTGGCTGATCCCACTAGTGGGAGTGAGCGTCACGGACGATGCCGCATAGGCGCTCTTCGCCGTGTTCGTGCACTGGGCGAGGCTCGCGGCATTGAGGCCTTGGCCCTGGAGAGTCTGGCCCGGGTCGGTGCCGGGGGCGGGGCCGATCACGCGAATGACGTCGGTGCCGGGGGCTCCTGACGCCGTGGCCGTGCTCAGGAGGGTCGGGTAGACCTGCTGGACGCCTGCGAAGACGCCCGTCCAGGCGAAGCCGCCGCCCTGCACCCCGGCGAGACTGGCGATCAGGTCGAAGCCGCTGCCCATCGCTCCCGCAGAGCGCTTGACCGCCACCACGATGTCGCAGGTCGAAGCGGGAACGCCGCTACTCGACGTGAACGTGAACTCGCCACTGGACACCGTGGCAGCGGTGCCCGCGAAGGCCTGGTTGGGTGAGACCCCCGAGGTGCCGACCGGAACGCAGCCGATCATGTACGCGGACGCGTTCGGCGGGACATTCAGGGGCGCGGGCTGGGCACCGGCGCTGGAGAACAGCGGGGTCGCGGCCTGCGAGACCCCTGATCCGGGGAGGTCGACGGTGGGGGCCTTGGTCGGCGTGGCCGCCCACCCGTTCGGGGTCGGCGCCGCCAGGACGGGTCCGGCCGGGTCATAGGTGATCGCGACCTGGTTGGCCAGGCCGGGCATCGGGGTTCCGTTGGGCAGGAGGGAGCAGACGATCGGCTTCGATGCCGTCGTCGGAGTGGGGCGCGGGAACGTCAATGTGGCCATGTTCGCCGCACTGACCTTGACGGACGATGCGACGAGCGGATCACTGTCGGTGTTGGTGCAGGCGTCGAGAGTGGCGCTGGTGAGGGACTGCATCGAGGCGCCGCCGATCACGCGGATCACGTCGGTGCCGCCGACCCCTGACGGCGTCACGCTGCTCAGCAGTGTCGGGTACACCTGCACCACGCCAGTAATCGCCGGGCCAGGCGCAGCGCCGGCCGGGGTGCTCAGGAGCACCGACCCTGCGGCCAGGCTCCCCAGGGCGAGGACCACGGCTGCGCCGCCGGCGGTCGTCCGGCGCGCGATGGTGGTCACGGCGCCACCGTAGCCCTTGTCCTCGCGACGAGCGCCGGGGATGTTGGTCCCGTGCCGGCGGACTCCGCTCCCACCGAGGTCGACCTGATCCTCGAGAGTGCCGTGCGCCGACGGCAATTGGACGATCCGGTCAGTCCGGGCTACTCCGGCGCCACGCTCGAGTGGCTCGAACTGCCTGACCGAAGCAGGGTCGTCCTCAAGCGGGCCCGGCCCGAGGACGACTTGGCGATGCTGGCCACTCACGACCCTGGCCGCGCTTACCTCTTCTGGCCACGAGGGGTCTACGGGCGGATGCCTGCATCCATCGACACGGCGATCGTGGCGACCGACTGCAAGGACGGTGAATGGCGCATGGTCATGCGCGATGCCTCAGCAAGCCTGCTTCGCGACGGCGAGCCCGTATCGCGCTCGGACTGCCGACGGATCCTGGCGGCGATGGCCGACCTGCACGAGGCATTCGCCGGTGTCCCCCGGCTGACTGCATGGCGATCGAGGGCCACCTGACCCTCTTCTCCCCGGACACCATGGGCACGTACGCGAGCGGCCCCAATTCGCTTCCCGGGCTGGCCCTGGAGGCCTGGGCGAGGTTCGATTCCGTTGTCGATCCTGCGCTGCGGGACGCGGTGCGCACGATCCATGCCGAGCCACGACACTTCGCGGCCCTGCTCCGAGAGTCCAGCACGACGCTCACGCACGCCGACCTGGCTTTCGCGAACATCGGCCTGGGTGATCGCGTGGTCATGCTCGACTTCGCCTTGGCCTGTGCGGCCCCGGGCGACCTGGACTTCGCCATCTTCCTGGTCCAGAACGACCGGCAGGTAGATGCCGATCCGGACGACCTCGTGAGCGACTGGATCCAGACGAGTGGGCAGTCGGACCCGGTTGCCCTGGGCCGGGCGCTGCTGCCGCGTTCGTGGAGTACGGCTGCTGGAAGGTGCCCGAAGACCCGTCGCAACACTCTGCGTCGTTCGCATGATGGCAGGAGACAGCCCTGCGGGCCTGGCACGAACTCCCGCCGGCGCCCGGGTAGTCGCTTCGCTACTCCTCGGCTTCGTCCACGGGATCGTCATCGACCGACTCCTCGGCCGGCTCTTCGACAGTGTCGTCCTCGACCGTGTCGTCCTCGACCGCCGCATCATCGGCGAACGCCTCGTCGAAGCCATCAGTCAGCGACGCAGCGAGAGCCGCATCGAACTCCGCTGGCTCGGCGAACTCCTCCGTCACCTCGAACGCCCCGGTCTCGGGGTCGAATTCGCCCGTGCCGTAGACGACCCTGTCGCTCACGTTGTCCGAGCCCAGTACGTAGCTGTCGAGCAGCTCGTCGTTCCCATCGAGGAAGGCGATGTCGGCTTGGCCGCCCTCGCCCGATCCGACGTAGGACGCCACGCCCTCGGGCACCGCGAAGGTCAGCCGATTGAGGCCGTTGTCGACCTGCAGCCGCGCGGTCGCGCCGTCCGGCAGGATCGTCCGTATCGCCCCGCCCGCAGAGTCCACGTCGAAGCCGGTTGCTCCCTGCGGATCCACGCCTGCGCTGAGAGTGACGCGCGGGCTGCCGAGGCGGTCGTAGGACAGGGTCACCGGAGTAGCGGCGGCACCGCCGACAACCTTCGCGCGGGCACTGAAGCCCCCAATGACACTCGGGTTGACGGACACGATCATGCCCTTGCCCGACAAGGTCGCGCCGAGCGTCGATCTCGCGACCACTCCCTCGGGCAGATTCACGGACGGGTCGGTGGTGTCGTACTCCTGGCCGTCGATGGCCAGGACGATCCCGGTGCGGACGGCCGGGTCCGCGGACGTGACCATGAGGGTCACGGGTGTCGCGGCAGGCGGCTGGCCGGTCTCGTCCTCGAACGGCGGCACGGACGGGAGCTCGCGGCTGGCCATCGGGGTGAGCTCGATGGTCCCCTGGCCGCCCTCCCATCCGCCGGTTGGAGCGTCCGGATTCGTGGCGCCCGCGGCGTAGCTCCACGTCTCGTTGACGAGGTCGATCATGACCCGCTGCACGGTGCCCGGGTAGTTGTTGTCGTACACCGACACGGCGACCATGTCGCCCTCGAGCTCGACCCCGATGGGCGTGATGGCATGCGCGCCGTCCTCGGAGTAGATCCCCATGGTGTAGCCCTTGCCGGCCTGGAGGCCCTGGGCGAGCTCGTTGACAATCTCCGACGGCTGGTAGGACTTGAACTCGTTGTACGCCGCCTGCACAGGGGGCAGCATTTGGGTTGCCCACCACATGTCGATTGCCGCCACGACGTCGGGGTCGTCGCGCAGCAACTCGTAGGTCGTGGTGGCACCCGGCTCGAACGTGTCCGCCGACATATAGCCGTCGAAGATCAGGCGGGACAGTACGGCCATGCCCTCGCAGTGGCCGCCTGCCATGGCCTCGTTGATCTGCTGGGCCCACGCCGCGGCCGCCGGGTAGACGACGCACCCACCGGCAGTCACGTCCGCACACACGGCCCGCTCGCCGAAGAGCGCAACAAGGGTGCTGGCGTTGACCGTGCCCTCCGCTCCCCAGTTCTCGAAGCCGAAACCGTCCACCATGGGGTCGAACCCGTCGTAGACGCAGGTGGCGGCGTCCTGACCGCTGCAGTCCGGCAGCGGATGGCCCTCGACCGACGCAGGTGCCCGCTCCTCCGGGCTCGACGGGGCGGCTGCGGCGGCACTCTGGGTCGCCGCGACCGGCGCGTCGGCTGCCCCGTCGTCGCTGCAGCCCGCGAGGACCAGTGCCGTCACGGCCAGTGGAGCGACGAGCCGGAAGCTGACGGCGATGCGTCGCCTCATGCAGACGTCCTTCCCGGGGGCTTGATCGGTCGGACGCTACGGCATCGCGGCGCGTTCCCCCGATGCGGCCCGGAGTCGGCTCCGCGATGGTTCACTGTGCGGGTGAGCGAGTCGGCCCCTGTGCGGCTGGAGGTCCAGCCCTCGCTCAAGGCAGGATCCATCGGCTTCACCGACTCGCTGGCCATCGGGCTGAACGCCACCTCCCCGGCCTACTCTCTGGCCGCCGTGCTCGGCCCGATCGTCGTTCTCGTCGGCGTCTATGCGCCGGGCGTGCTGCTCGCTTCCTTCGTGCCGATGCTGCTCATTGCGTCGGCCTTCTACTACCTCAACCGGGTCGACCAGGACTGCGGCACGACCTTCTCGTGGGTCACCCGCGCCATGGGGCCTTGGTTCGGGTGGATGGGCGGCTGGGCGATCGCCATGACCGGCGTGCTGGTCGTCGGCTCGCTGGCCGAGGTGGGCGTCCGGTTCACCTTGCTCATGTTCGGCCGCGACGAGTGGGCGTCGAGCCAGGCCGTCGTCCTCCCCCTCACGATCGGCCTCGTGGTCCTCATGACCTGGTTGTGCGTTCGTGGCACCGAGTCATCGGCCCGGCTGCAGAAGGTCCTCAGCCTCGCCCAGGTCGCGGCCCTGCTCATCTTCGCGACGGTCGCCCTCTACCTCGGCCTGAGCGGCCAGGGTGCCCCCGACGCACCCGCGCCATCACTGGACTGGCTTAATCCGTTCGGCGCCGGCGGGGCCGCGCTGACCGCCGGGCTCCTGCTCGGCGTCTTCGCCTACTGGGGCTGGGAGTCAGCGGTCAACCTGAACGAGGAGACCAAGGACTCCCAGGACACCCCTGGCCGGGCGGCAATCGTCTCCACCCTGCTCCTGCTCGTCACGTACGTCGGGACGGCCATCGCGGTGATCTGCTACGCGGGGCCGTCCTTCCTCGAGGCCAACGCCGGCGAGGAGGAGCAGGTCTTCGCGGTGCTGGCCGACCAGGCCATGGGCGGCTGGAGCTGGATCGTGCTGCTGGCCGTCGCCACCTCGGCCATTGCCTCCACCCAGACGACGATTATCCCGGCGTCGCGGACGGCCCTGTCCATGGCCCGGCGCGGCGCGCTTCCGCCCGTGTTCGGCCGGATCTCCTCGCGTCACCGCACTCCCTCGGTCTCGTCATGGGCCGTGGCGGCCATCGCGACGACGTGGTACGTCGTGCTCAGCCTGATCAGCCAGAACGCGCTGTACGACTCGCTCACCGCGCTGTCGCTGCTCATCGCCTTCTACTACGCCCTCACCGGTCTCTCCTGCGCGATCTACTACCGCCGCCACCTCCTGAGCAGCGTGAAGTCATTCCTGCTCATCGGCGTGGGGCCTGTCGTCGGCGCGATCCTGCTGGCGTGGTTGTTGGTGATGTCGATCATCGACATGTCCGACCCGGCCAACGCCTATGGAGGCGAGGCGTGGTTCGGCCTCGGGCCCCCACTCGTCATCGGGATCGTCCTGTTCGGCCTCGGTGTGGTCTTCACCGTCGCATCGCGGATCTCCGGGTCGAAATACTGGAGCGAGCGCCCCGGCGTGGTGCCGAATAGTGCGCTCGCGAGGCACGAGGAGCGGGCATGACCCTGATCGTGGGCTACGACGGCGGAGAGTCGGCGGATGCGGCGCTCGCCGCCGCGATCTCGCTGGCGCTCGCGCTGGACGAGCCACTGTTCGTCGTCTGCGGGGTGAGCCCGCCTGGCGGGATGGGCGAGGAGTACGACGTGCTCGAGGAGGCGATCGTCGATGCCCTCAGCCCCGTCGTCGAGGCCGCTGTCGCCCGGGCTCGCGAAGCCGGGGTCAGCAGCAACCCGATCCTTGTGGACGCATCTCCCGTGGACGCCTTGCTCACCGCGGCGGTGGAACACCAGGCACGCATGATCATCGTGGGATACGGGGCAGCAGGGCGCATCCGAGCGGCGCTGTTCGGCGCCGTGTCTCACAAGGTTCTCGACGAGTCCGACATCCCGGTCCTCGTCGTGCCGTAGCCAGCGCGTCGCAGGCAAGCCATCCGCAGCACCGACAGCACGGGAGGACCAGGAATGATGAACCATCGCAAGGCGTGGCGCGTGGGCTCGGCCACAGTCGCACTGGCACTGTGTGCCGCAGCCGCCTGGGGCCCGGGCGCAACGGCTGCAGAACGCAGCGTGGCTGCCTGTTCCGGCACAGACCTGAAGGCCAAGGTGACCGGTAGCGCGGCCGGGATGTCCCAGCCTGCCGCCTACGTCACCGTGACGAACGTCGGCGCTGCGTCGTGCTTCGTCAAGGGATACCCGACCATCGCCGGTGCATGGACCAAGAAGGGCAAGCAGCAGATCGCGGTCACGAACGGTGCGGTCATGAACGCGCCCGAGTCAAAGCCCAAGCGGATCGTGCTCGCTCCGGGCGGCCACGCCTGGTTCGCCGTCGGTGCGGCCACCGCGTACGACCCGCCCGTCGTCACCTTCACCCGGCTGTCGATCTCGATGGCGGGCGGGGGCATCACGATGGTGCGGAACCTCGGCCTGCAGGCCAGCGCGCCCTCGGGCCAGCCTTTCCCCCTCGGGGTCACGGCCTACGCGGCCGGGATCGGCACGTCGTCTGAATAGCGTGGCCGCCTAGAGCGGTTGCGCTTGGGTTAGCCCATGCCCTTCTGCCAAGCCACCACTCCCCCGATGCGTGTCTCGCTGAAGGCGATGTCCGGCCAGGCGTCGGGGTCGGTCGTCCACGGGTTCGCCGAGGCGATCGCGTAGTCCGCCCGCTTGCCGACCTCCAGCGACCCGCAGTCGTCCTGATGGGTCTGCCATGCCGCGTCCGTGGTCACCGCGCGCAGTGCCTGCTCCGCCGAGACCCGCAGATCAGGTCCGAGCACGTCGCCGCCGTCCTGCGTCGTGCGGAGCGCGGCGATGCTCGCTGAGCGCAGCGGATGGATGGGGCTGACGTTGTAGTCGCTGTGCAGCGACGGCCGCAGCCCGAAAGACAGGGCGGTCTTCACCGGATGCAGGCCGTTCGCCCGTACCGGGCCGAGGATGTTGTCGCGCAGCACGCGGCCCCACCAATAGACGTGTGCGATGAGGAAGCTCGGGGAGATGCCGCTGGCGGCCATTCGACGGTACTGCTCGGGATGGCTGATGGTCGCGTGCTCGATGCGGTGGCGCAGGTCGTGCGGTGCAGCGCCGGCGAGCACCCCTTCGTAGGCAGTGAGGATGACGTCGATTGCCGCATCGCCGTTCGCATGGACCATCACTTGCCACCCCGCCGCATGGCCCTCGCCGATGCTCGCCTTGAACTCGTCGAGAGTGAAGTTCATCGCGCCGTGCTCGCCCATGCGGCCCAGGTAGGCCTCCCGCAGGTAGGCCGACCGGCCCTGCGTCGAGCCGTCGCCGATGACCTTCCAGGCGACGGCCCTGACCATGTCGTCGCCGAAGCCAGGGGTGATGCCCGCCTCCGCCCACGTCGTGTTGGGGATTAGCGACGACTGCGCCGTCGTGATCCGAGTCGGCAGCATCGCGGAGCCGTTGATCCGGTGGAGGAAGGCGACCTCGTTGACGCCCATGATGTTGCCTGTCGATGCCTCGCGCATGGAGGTCACGCCGCGCTCGGCCGCCGTGGTCATGATCTCGCGCATCGCGGTAGCGAATTCCTCGGGGGACTTCTGCGGCATCGCCCGTGCGATGGCGAGGATGCCGTTCGCCTCGCCGACCACGCCCGTCAGCCTGCCGTCGACCCGGTAGAACTTGCCGCTGGGCGGATCCGGTGTCTCTGCCGTGATGCCCGCGGCCTTGAACGCCGCCGAGTTGACGTACAGGAAGTGCATCGACGCGTTGGCCACGGCGACGGGGACATCCGCGCTGAACTGGTCGAGGATGTCGGCAGTGAGGTCCGGCTCGCCGGGATAGCGGCTCGGGTCGAAGAGCTGCCCGCAGACCCACTCGCCTGGCTTGGCCTTGACGACGGCCGCCTTCATGGTCGCGACGACGTCGTCGAAGGTCGGGTTGGCGTCGTGCGAGCAGTCCTCCCAGCCCACGAAGAGCCCGGTGGACCACAGGTGCATGTGCGGCTCGATGAGGCCGGGGATGACCACCCCGTCTCCCCCGTCGACGACCTGCGTCTGCTCGCCGGTGAGCCCGTCGAGCTCCGCGCGGCTGCCGATCGCGACGATGGCCCCGTCTCGGATCCCCATGGCCTCGGCCGTGGGCTGGGCGGGATTGCCGGTAGCGATGGAGCCAAGGACGAGCAAGTCGACCGCGTCGGAGCTACCAGGTCGGCGAGTGGACTCGGACTGGCTCGGCGCCACGAGGTCACGTGCATCGGGCGTGCGGACGTCGGCCGCGAGCGATCCCGCGAACACAGACGCCGCACCTGCCCGGGTGGCACAACAGTCTGCGGGGGCGGTGTGATCGTGGTTGAGCACGGGTGCGGTCATCGACTGGCCTCCACGCTGGCGGTTACGGGGGCCAGTCCTTCCAGGGCCACGCCTCCGGTCGTGAGAATGTATCCGACTCCGTGGCTCGCGCACGGGAGAGCGCCAGCTCATCGGCACACCGGGCTTCCGTGTCGGCGGATCTCGTGGCAGCATCGACAGGGACACTGATGCTGCCTCCCCAAAGGCGAGGCAGGGGATGGGAGGCCGCCATGAGATCTGCCCGGCGATCAGCTCGACGATCTGCTCGCACCACCGCACTGGCCAGCATGGCCGTCTTCGCACTGGGCGCCCTGATGGTGACGCTGGGGGGCGTCAATGACGCCGCGGGTCCTGGCATCGGGCCCTTCCTCATGTTCATTGCCCTCGGCGGCTTCTACGCAGCCCTCTGCCTGGCGCTCGGGAGGGTCGTGCTTCCGTGCCAGTCCGAGGCCTGCTTCATCGTCACCGAGGACCGCTTCAACTCGCTCAGGCCCGACGCCACGAACTGACGTTGCTGGTAACTTCGCGGCGACGACGAGCCGAGGAGTGCCGATGACAATGGTGACCGAGACACCGCGCGTGGCCCTGGTGACCGGAGCCGGACGTGGGATCGGGGAGGCCATCGCGGTCGCCTTGGCGAGGGTCGGTCACTCCGTCGCCGTCTGCGACATTGACCAGGGCTCGGCTGAATCGGTCGCCCTGGCCATCGTTGGGGAGCACGGCGAGGGAAGGGCAATCGGAGTCGGCATCGACGTCACCGACGCGGTATCCGTGCGGTCGGCCTTCGCGCAGGTGGCCGAGCGGCTTGGTGCGGTCAGCATCCTGGTCAACAACGCCGGCGTCATCTCGGTCGCCCCCGTCGTGAGCCTGGCCGAGAGCGAGTGGGATCGCATCATGGCCGTGAACGCGAAGGGGCCGTTCCTGTGCTCACGCGAGGCCCTCCCCTTCATGGTCCAGCAGGGGTGGGGGCGGATCGTCAACATCGCGTCGGACGCGGCGAAGACCGCCGAGCCGTATATCGCTCACTACTCAGCATCGAAGTTCGCCGTGGTGGGGCTGACGCAGTCGATCGCGCTCGAGCACGCGGCCGACGGCATCACCGCCAACGCGATCTGCCCGGCCATCACGGATACCGCGATGATGACCCAGCTGGCGGAGCAGATGTCCGCCGCTGACCCGGCGGGCGGGGACCCTGCCGCCTGGCGTCGGGAGTTCGTGCGCGAGATCCCCATGATGCGCCCGATGGCGACGCACGACATGGCCGCAACCTGCCTGTTCCTGGTGTCGGAGGCCGCCCAGGCGATCTCGGGTCAGGCGCTCAATGTCTCGGGAGCCCACGAGGTCCACTAGCCGGCGCTCCCGACTCAGTGAGCGAACAGTGGTTGGACGCCTGCTCCGAAAGCACCCATGCTCGCGCGAACGGGCGCTATCGGCCGGCCGAGAGGTCCGGGACGGGCTGGCCAGCCCGGCCGAACGCGATCGCATCCACGACGACGAAGTCGCCCGGATAGCCGGTCGTGAACGTCACGAACACGTCCTGGACCCCCGACACCCCGCCCGCGTTCGCCGGCACCT
>JAUSNB010000001.1 GCA_030645615.1 Actinomycetota bacterium
CTTGCCGTACCACATGCCGAAGACGCCGTCATGTTTGGCGCCGGGCGACAGATTGACTTGCTGCGTACCCCACAGCGCCGTGGCGGCGAGGTCTTCGTTGACGCCGGGCTGAAACACGATCTGGTTTTGCGTCAGGTGCGACTTGGCTTTCCACAGCGCCTGGTCAAGCCCGCCCAGCGGCGAGCCGCGATAGCCGGAAACATAGCCGGCGGTATTCAGTCCGGCCAGCGCGTCGCGCTGGCGCTGCAACAGCAGCAGGCGAACCAGGGCCTGGGTGCCGGTGAGGAACACACGGCCCTGGGCAAGGGCGTATTTGTCTTCGAGGGTGATGCTGCGCAGTGGCGCGTTCATTGCGGCGGCAGGATCTTGCCCGGATTCATGATGTTGTCGGGATCGATGGCGCGCTTGATCGCACGCATCAGGTCGATCGCCACGTCGCCGTGTTCGAGTGCCATGTAAGGCTGCTTGCCGATGCCGATGCCATGTTCGCCGGTGCAGGTGCCGTCCATGCGGATGGCGCGTTGCGCCAGGCGCGAGGCAAAGCCCTTGGCACGGGCCAGGTCGTCCGCGTTGTCGGCGTCGATCAGCAGCATGATGTGGAAATTGCCGTCGCCGACATGACCCACCAGCGGCCCGGCCAGGCTGGCGGCGTTTTCGTCGAGGTCGGCGAAGGTCTCGGCGATGCAATCGGCCAGCATCGAGATCGGCACGCAGACATCAGTGGTCAGCGCGCGGCAGCCGGGCTTGAGGCCGAGGCCGGCGTAATAGGCATCGTGCCGCGCCTGCCACAGGCGGCTGCGATCTTCGGGCCGTGTCGCCCATTCGAAATCCTGCCCGCCCTGGTCGGAGGCAATCTCTTGCACGGTCTCCGCCTGCTCCTTGACTCCGGTCGGCGAGCCGTGAAATTCGAAAAACAGGGTCGGCGCCTCGCGCAGCGTGGTCTTGCTGTGGCGGTTGATGGCGGTGATCGCCAGCTTGTCGAGCAGTTCGATGCGCGCCACCGGCACGCCGAGTTGTATGGTCTGAATCACCGTCCTGACCGCTGCGGCGAGCGTGGGGAAGGTGCACACCGCGCTGGAAATCGCTTCGGGCACCGGATAGAGCTTGACCGTCAGCTCGGTGATGATGCCCAGTGTGCCTTCCGAGCCGACCATCAGGCGCGTCAGGTCATAACCGGCCGCCGACTTGCGGGCGCGGCCGCCGGTCTTGAGGATGCGCCCGTCGGGCAGCACCACCGTCATGCCCAAGACGTTCTCGCGCATGGTGCCGTAGCGCACCGCGTTGGTGCCCGAGGCGCGCGTCGCGGCCATGCCGCCGAGGCTGGCATCGGCGCCCGGATCGATCGGGAAGAACAGCCCGGTGCCGTTCAGCGCGGCGTTGAGCGCCTTGCGCGTGACGCCGCACTGCACCGTGGCGTCGAGATCCTCCTGGCGCACGGCGACCACCTGGTTGAGCGCCGAGAGATCGATGCAGACGCCGCCCTGGACTGCCAGCAGGTGCCCTTCGAGCGAGGTGCCGGTGCCGAAGGCGATGACGGGGATGCGAAAGCGGTGGCATACGGCGACGATTTCAGCGACTTCCGCGGTCGACTCGGCAAACACCACCGCATCCGGCGGCATCGGGGGGTGGGATGACTCGTCCTTGCCGTGATGCAGCCGCACGGCGGCGGCGACGGAAAAACGCGAGCCGAAGCGGGTGGCGAGCGTGTCGGCCAGATCCTGCGGCAGCGGGGGGCGGTCGTTGGGGGCGTTCATGGCGTTCTCCGGCATTGGGGTGTCGCGGGATTCTACGCCGCAGCCGGATCGCCTTCGGCATCCGGTTGCGGCCCGTCGCCATGCTTCGCTGCAGCATTTCGTCGG
>JAUSNB010000003.1 GCA_030645615.1 Actinomycetota bacterium
CATGAAATTCTTGCCGTTGGTGTCGAAGCTTTCGAAGTACCGGCCGTCCCGACTCTCGTTACAGAACCTCCGCACATCCTCGATCAATGGAGCTGGATGTGATTCACGGGCTTCCAGGGCATTGATGTCCAAGCAATCGCCCAGGATCGCATTCAGATCGGCATCCGACATGAGTTCAGTGACACGCTCGGCAATGATGAGCAGGTCACCGCGGCTCAACACGCGCAGTTGGGTCCGCAGTTTCTCCAGATCCGTCACGCCCGTGCCCCCTGCCGTGGCGGCGAGCACCTCGTCAGGATGCGCTTCCACCCGTTTCGGGCGGCAACCGCCTCGCCGAGAATATCGAGGTACTCGGCGGTATCCACCCTGTCGTCGGCCGGCATTGGGCCCTGCGAGTATTCCGCCAGCAGCGCTTGTCGGGCTCTCGTTCCCTTGCTGAGCTCGTGAATGCGGCTGTAGGTCTCGCAGGCATAGGCGAAGGTCTCGCGCTTAGCGAAGTCGATCTCCAGCAACCACTCTCGTCGCCGGGTCTCCCGCAACCCGATTGTGCGACGCTTGCAGTTGTGAAATATGTGGGCTGCCTCGTGGACCAGGAAGTCATCGAAGCGACCCGGTTCGCCAAGGTAGGCGGCCGACAGGTAGCAGGTCGTCCCTTCGCTGAGGCCCAAAAGGCTGGGTGCCTCATCCGAAAGGAGTTCCGCGTCGACGCCTTCGAGATAGAGATTCGCCAGGTCCCAGGCCGTGCCGAGCCACGGCATCTGCGCGAGTACCGCATCGATTGTCGCCGGCGTGAGAAAGACGAGCGAGCGGCCGAGTATGTCGAGGACGGTCCCTTGTTCGTCGCACGGGAACAGTCCCCTCACCATGGGCGCCACCTTCCCCCGCGTCAAGGCAACGACATCCAGATCCGCCAGCGCTTCCGGGTGCGTAGCGTGCGAGGTACGCTGGCAAACTGCGGATATCAGCGCTTGACGCAAAGCCGCGGCGCCGTGTTGGGCACGCGCCATATAGCCCTCCCCCGGCCATGCCAGAAACTTGGCATCGTGGTCGCCACTGCGAAGATACCGTTCGATTGCTTGTTCAGACGATTCCGGCACGGGGGGCATGCTATTGAAGGCGCACAGCGTTAAGAAAGCGAGCATTTCAGCACAATTCGCCGCTAGACCGCGAC
>JAUSNB010000013.1 GCA_030645615.1 Actinomycetota bacterium
ATCTCGTCGAGGAAGACAAGTGCACCGGCTGCGGCAACTGCATCGAGGTGGGCTGCCCGGCGATCCACGTCACGCATCGCGACAAGGTGATCAAGCCCTCGGGCAAGGAAGTCGAGCTGGCCTTCGTCAGCATCGACAGCCAGGCCTGCACCGGATGCGGCCTCTGCGTCCAGCCCTGCGCGCCGGATGCGATCCAGCACGTGCCGCGCCGCGACATCCCGATCCACATCGTAAAAACTTCGAGTACGTCATGAGCGCCATCCGCCGGGCCGCCCCAAGGAGGGCGCAGCCAATACATGAAGCCGCGCAGCGGCGCACCGCAGTCACCCCCTCCCCGGGGGAGGGGATTGGGGGGAGGGCTGCACCATGAGCAACGAAATCACCAACATCCTCGTCTGCGGCATCGGCGGCCAGGGCGTCATGACGGCGACCGAGATCCTCGCCGAAGCCGCCATGACCGAAGGCCACGACGTCAAGAAAACCGAAGTCGCCGGCATGGCCCAGCGCGGCGGCGTGGTCACCTCGCACCTGCGCTTCGGCCGCAAGGTGCTCTCGCCGCAGATCGAGCCGGGCACGGTGCAGGTGCTGCTCGGCTTCGAAGGCGCCGAAGCGCTGCGCTGGTCGCACTACCTGAAGTCCGACGGCCTGGCACTGGTGAACAACGCCAAATTGGTGCCGCCGGTGGTCGAGCTGGGCCTGTTCGATTATCCGGAGGACCCCACTGGCCAGATGCGCGCCGCCGGCCATCGCGTGGTCTCCTTCGATGCCATGTCGATCGCCCGCGAGCTGGGCGAAATCCGTCTCGGCAATACCGTCATGCTCGGCGCCATCGCCGACTACCTGCCCTTCGCGCCGGAGGTGCTGCTGGCCTGCATCGTCAAGCGCTTCGCGCGCAAGGGCGAACAGGTGGTCGACGCCAACCGCCAGGCCTTCGCCGCCGGGCGCGACGCCGTGGCCAAGCAACTCGAATCCACGCCAACCGAATCATAAGAAGCGAAACCTGAAGTACCGGCAGCCTTTCTCACGTTTCACGTTTCGCTTTTCAAGCCAACAGGAATACACCATGACTGCAAGAATCATCGACGGCACCGCCCTCTCGGCCGAAGTGCGCGGCCAGTTGGCCGAACGCGCCGCGGCACTCAAGACCCAGGGCATCACCCCCTGCCTCGCCGCGATCCTGGTCGGCGAGGATCCGGCCTCGGCGGTGTATGTCCGCAACAAGGTCGCCGCCTGTGAAAAGGCCGGCATGCGTTCGATCAAGGACGTCTACGCCGCCGATGTGGACCCGGCCGTGGTCTTCGCCCGCATCGCCGAACTGAACGCCGATCCGACGGTGCACGGCATCCTGGTGCAACT
>JAUSNB010000009.1 GCA_030645615.1 Actinomycetota bacterium
GCTGGGCATCGCCTACTTTCTCGATGGCGTCGGTCAGACCATCTTCGGCAGCGACATCTACAAGATCGACGTCGGCATGCCGAAGGAACCGGTGATGATGCTGGAGAGCGTCTTCGAAGGCGGCATCCTGATCAACAAGGAAGATTTCGTCGCCGCCTTTATATCGGCGATGCTGGTAGTAGGGCTGACCCTCTTTTTCCAGAAGACATCTACCGGACGCGCGCTGCGCGCCGTGGCGGATGACCACCAGGCGGCGCAGTCGATCGGCATCCCGCTGAACCGGATCTGGGTCATCGTCTGGTTCGTTGCCGGCATCACGGCGCTGGTGGCCGGCGTCATATGGGGTTCCAAACTGGGCGCGCAGTTTTCCTTGTCGACCGTGGCGCTACGCGCCTTGCCCGTGGTGATCCTGGGCGGCCTGACCTCGGTTCCCGGCGCGATCATCGGCGGCCTGATCATCGGCGTCGGCGAAAAGCTGTCCGAAGTTTATCTGGGGCCTTATGTCGGCGGCGGCATCGAGATCTGGTTTGCCTACATGCTGGCGCTGGTGTTCCTCCTGTTCAGGCCGCAAGGGCTGTTCGGAGAGAAGATCATTGATCGGGTATGAACATGATCAATGATTTTTCAGTGCAGGCTAACGTGCGCAGCACGTTAAGCGTAGCGGCCGTAACTAGAAATCTTTTCGATCGCGTTTGATACAAGGGATCAGGAATGTTCGATAGAGAAAACGGTCAGTTCAAGACCTCGTACAAGTCGGATCAGCAGATATTTGCGATCCCGCAGGATCGCTGGGCGATTCTTGCCATCATCGCCCTTGCCTTCTTCGCGATTCCCTTCATGGTCGATGAGTACCTGTTCCGCGCCATTCTGATTCCCTTCCTGATCCTGTCGCTGGCCGCGCTCGGCGTGAACATCCTGGTCGGCTACTGCGGGCAGATCACTCTCGGCGCCGGCGCCTTCATGGCGGTGGGCGCCTATGCGGCCTACAATTTCCTGATTCGAGTCAGCGGCATGCCGGCGCTGGGGGCGATCCTGCTGGGCGGCTTCACGGCCGCGGCGGTCGGCATCGTGTTCGGCATCCCCAGCCTGCGTGTGCGCGGCCTCTATCTCGCGGTGGCGACGCTGGCGGCCCAGTTCTTCTGGGACTGGGCCTTCCTGCGCATCAAATGGTTTACCAACGACGCATCGTCGGGCTCCGTATCGGTGGCCGACATCGACGTTTTCGGCTGGATCGTCAATACGCCGACCGACAAGTATCTTTTCTGCCTCGGCATCCTGGTGATCTTCAGCCTGATGGCGAAGAACCTGGTGCGCGGCAGCATCGGCCGGCAGTGGATGGCGATCCGCGACATGGACGTCGCCGCCACGGTGATCGGCATTCGCCCCTTGTACGCCAAGCTCACCGCCTTTGCCGTCAGTTCGTTCTATCTGGGGGTGGCCGGCGCACTGTGGGGCATGATCAATCTCGGCTCCTGGGAGCCGGCAGCAATTTCGATCGACCGTTCCTTCCAGTTGCTGTTCATGGTCATCATCGGCGGCATGGGCGCGATCTCGGGAAGTTTCTTCGGCGCCGCCTTTATCGTGATCCTGCCGATCTTCCTCAATCAGATGCTGCCGGTCATCGGAGGGCTATTTGGACTGGAAGTTTCCATCGCGCTGGTATCGCACGTCGAGATCATGATTTTCGGCGCGCTCATCGTCTTTTTCCTGATCGTCGAACCGCATGGCATTGCGCGCCTGTGGTCAACGGGCAGGGAGAAATTGCGTTTGTGGCCGTTCCCGCACTAACGAGTCAGGGGCGCGGACGGCGTAGTATTGCCGGACGTCGCAGATCGGGTTTATTGCAGGCGTATCACTAAATCATCCTAGGAGGAGAAAAAATGAAACTACGCAAACTGGTTGTCGCCGCTTCAGTCGCAGCGATCGGCTTTTCCGCTGCGCTCACTGCGCCTGCGGCCTATGCGGCCGAAGAGCAGTTCTTTCCGGTGCTGGCGTATCGCACCGGCGCCTACGCCCCCAACGGCGCACCCTGGGCCAACGGCTTTGTCGACTACATGAAACTGGCCAACGCCCGCGGCGGTGTCAACGGCGTCAAAATGATCTGGGAGGAATGCGAAACCGCCTATGCCACCGATCGCGGCGTCGAGTGTTATGAGCGCCTGAAGGGCAAGCATGGCGGCGCGACGGCGGTGCAGCCGCTGTCCACCGGCATTACCTTCGCCCTGACGGAGAAAGCCCCGGTCGACAAGATCCCGGTCATCACCGCCGGCTACGGCCGCAGCGAGTCGCAGAACGGCGCCGTGTTCGGCTGGAACTTCCCGCTGGTCGGCACCTACTGGTCCGGCGCCGACGTGCTGGTGCAGCACATCGCCAAGAAGGAAGGCGGCTTCGACAAGCTGAAGGGCAAGAAGATCACGCTGGTTTATCACGACAGCCCCTACGGCAAGGAACCGATCGCCCTGCTGCAGGAACGCGCCAAGATGCACGG
>JAUSNB010000021.1 GCA_030645615.1 Actinomycetota bacterium
ACGACACGGAGACCATCGGCGAGGCCCGCGCCCAGGCGCTGGCCGACCTCGTGCTGGGCGACAGCCAGGCCCACGTCAACCTCGACGTCGTCATCGACCTGGCCACCCTGCTGCGCCTGCGCGAGGACCCCGCCACCCTGCCCGGATCCGGCCCCATCGCCGCCGACGAGGCCCGCGACCTCCTCGCGACCCTGCCCCCCGACGCCCAGGTCACCCTGCGCCGCCTCGTCGCCGACCCCCTCACCGGCCACCTCCTGGACGCCGGCCGCACCCGCTACCGGATCCCCGACCAACTCCGCCGGTTCATCACCGCCCGCGACGGCACCTGCCGGTTCCCCGGCTGCGCCCGCCGCGCCGACCGCTGCCAGGTCGACCACGCCACACCCTGGGACCACGGCGGCGCCACCAGCCGAGCCAACCTCGGCGCACTGTGCACCCGGCACCACCAGCTCAAGACCCACGCCGGCTGGCAGATCACCGCATCCGCCGCCGACGGCACCTGCACCTGGCAATCCCCCCTGGGCCGCACCCACCCCCACGCACCCCCCGACATCCGCGGCAGCGGATAGCGCTAGTCCCCGGCGAAGTACTCGTCGGCAGGCAACTCGAACACCAGCTCCAGCCCGTCGACAGGATCCTCCTGTTCGCCCACGTGCACCAGGCCAGCCGCACGGACGATGGCCAGGGACGGCTCGTTGTCGGGCGCCACCGTCGCGCGCAGCACCCGCACGTCCGGGTGGCGGGCAGCCGCGTCCCACATCATCGTCGCGATCTCGCGGCCGAAGCCCTGGCCCCGGTATACGGGGATCACGCTGTATCCGATCTCGACCATGCCAGCCTGGTCAGGCGGGCCGTGGAAGTTGCCCAGTCCCACGATGGCCGGCTCAACGCCGCGCAGCACCGCCAGTCGGATCAGCCACGGGTTGACCGAGGGGTCGGTGCGCACCTGGACGATCCGGTACAGGAGCGGCGACGTCCGCGGGTCGAGCACGTTGTGCGGGTCCGGCAGGGCCAGCGGCACCGGGTCGCTGCTGCCATCACGGCTGAGCAATTGCTCCACGGTGACGAGGACGAGGTCCAGTCGCGGACCGTGCAATACCGGAGGCAGGTCAAGTGTCACAGGCAATTCCTACCGCGACACCGCGTAAGACAGGTTGACCAGCCCGCTGGGGAACGGCTCCACGCCCAGCAGTCGCAAGGGGGTCGCCACGGGGACCCTGTGGAAGAGAGGCAGGCCGTCGCCGAGCAGCAGCGGCACTTTCGTGAGGAGGAGGTCGTCCACCAGCCCGGCGGCAAGGAAGTCGCTGATCACGCGGCCCCCGTCGAGGTACACCCGCTCGTGTCCCGTCGCCTCCCAGTGTTCCGCTGCCTGCCTCGGTGCCAGTTGCCAGAAGACCACCCCGTCGCGAGGCTCCGGCGGCCGGTGGGTGAACACGTACACGGGCCTCCCGCCGAACGGCAGGGGATCGAGATGTGCAATGTGGTCGTACGTGCCCCGGCCCATCGCCAACGCATCGACCGTGGCCAGGAAGCGGTCATAGCCGTAGTCCTCGCCATCCCCGGCGGCGTCCAGGAGCCATTGCAGGCTTCCGTCGGCTGAGGCGATGAAGTTGTCGATCGTCGATGCAATGAACACTGAGATACGGGTCATGTCGGAATACCGTAGGACCCATGTTCTTCTTCTTCGGTTTCTGGATCACGCTCCTCGTCGGCCTCGCCATCCATGTCCTGGTCGACCGCCACCCCAACCACCGCACGGGTCCGCGGTTCATCGAGCTGGCGCTGCTGTGGGTCATGGTGTGGGGAGGCATCTACGGCCTGTACGGCGTGCTCGGGCACACCGGCCCGATGTCGGCCGAGGTTGCCGAGAGCATCGGGTACGCACCCAGCATGTTCCAGTGGGAGGTCGGCTTCGGCGATCTCGCGCTGAGCGTCCTCGGCATCATGTGCCTGCGCTATCGCGACCGCTGGCTGACCGCTGCGGTGGTTGCGGTTGCCGTGTCCTTCGGTGGCGATGCCATCGGGCACATCATGGAGATGAGCGACGGCAACATGGCTGTCAACAACGTCTGGGCGATGCCAAGTGACATCGCGCAGGCGGCCGCTGGCATCGTGCTGCTCGTGCTCTACCGTCGCGGCCTCGGCCGGCTGCCGGCACTCCCGAAGCACGGCGTGGTGGGCACCGGATCCGCCACTTAGGGCTGCCACGCCGCGGTCTACCGTGTGCCCATGGCGATGACAGTGCAGGTGACGATCGACTGCGCCGAGCCCCATGCCCTGGCCGACTGGTGGGCCGAGACGCTCGGCTGGCTCGTCGAGCGCAAGATGAGGCCTTCATCCGCAGCATGGTCGAGCAGGGCTTCGCGAGACCGGACGAGACGACGCACTGGACATCCGGCATGGCGACGCGGACATCGAGGAGGTCCGGGCCGGCCTTGTCGCACGCGGCGCGACCGTCCTGCACTCCGGCAGCCAGGGGCCGCACTCCTAGGTGACCATGGCGGACCCGGAGGGCAACGAGTTCTGCATCTGAGAACCCGTTGCCCTGCGAACCTCCGGGCCTAGTAGTCGACCTCGACGATCCTCGCGACGCCACCGCTCACGGTGAACACCACGACGTCGGGGGTCCCGGTGCCAGTTCCGCACTGGGTCGGGCCCTCGCCCACAACCGTCACACTGGACGCGTTCTCGGAGTTGGTGTCGATATTGATCGGGTATCCGCCGAACGAGCAGCGGTCGTTGATGTGCAGCGACGAGTTCGGCTCCATGGCGTAGTTGCCATCGGAGAGGCCCGTCTTGGAGTTGTTGGCAGGGTCGATGCTGTTGTTGACGAAGATCACGCCGGCGGCGATGAGGATGCCCGCCAGGATGAGCCCGAGGACGGACAGGATCACACCGGCGATGCCGAGCCAGAAGCCGGCCTTGGCCATGCCGCCGTTGGTGGCCAGGCCCTGCTTGGCCTTGTTCATGCCGATCTTGCCGAAGATGATGGCGAGGATCGACGCGATTGTGCCCAGGCAGACGAACTGCAGGATGCCCATGACCAGGGCGGCCGTGCCCATGCCGTTCTGCGGAGCAGCACCCATCGAGCCGGGCGGCGGCGGGGGCATCGACGGCGGCGGCGGCGGAACGCCGGGACCTGCGGTCGGCGGGACCTCGGATCCTCCGGGCGGGGGCGGGGGCGTGGGATCGCTCATCGATCGTTCCTTCCGGTGGTGTTCGTGGTCGGCGCCAGCATGCCAGACGAAGGGCACAACCCGGTACCGATGAGTGCGAGGCCGGCTCAGGCGTCAACAGTCAGGTGCACGGTGACCACGTCCCCCACCTCGAGCCCCTCGGCTGTGCGCACCCGATCCTTCAGCGGCACGATGTACGTCCCGTCCTTGGGAAACAGGGACGTGGTCCACGTGGTCGACCCGATCCGCGCCTCGACGGGGATCATTCCCCAGCCATAGGTCACCAAGGCTGAGGCTGCCTTGAGCGCATGGGCCTCGTCATCGGGCACGGTGACGAAGTGGAAAGGCGACGGTCCCCGCCAGAACCACACCTCACCGCTGAACTCCAGGTGCATCGCGACAGCCTAGGTAGTGCGACCGAGCCCGGCGAGCCACGCCACAAGATCGTTGGCGCCTGCCCGCTGCGCCGCGCCGATGGGGGTGAGGCCGTCATACCCGACCCAATTGACGTCCGCACCGTGCGCGAGCAGCAACTCGGCCGCGGACCGCTGGCCCCCGTGGCACGCCCCCCACAAGGCACCCGTCAGCGCATCGGGCGTTACCCCTCCCGATGCGATCATGTCCGACACCCGGTCGACCAACCCAAGCGCCGCAGCCTCGAACAGGCTGGTTCGCGCGCCACGCTCCAGCAGTCGTCGGGCCGCATCCCATTGGCCGAAGGCCGTGGCGTCGGCCATCGGGGTCCCCCCGGCAATCACTGACCCCGGAGCCTCAATGTCGGCGCCCGCGTCGAGTAGCGCGTCCAGTGCCGCAACGTCACCGGAACTCGCAGCCCAATGAAGGGGTGTCTCTGCATGGTCGCCTTGGAAGGCCACGTTCGGATCAGCGCCATGGGAGACCAAGGCCGCGATTGTCTCCACGACCCGCGGGAAGCCGCCGGGCCAGTCGGTCGCCACGTGCAGGAGGGTTCGACTTCCCTGGCCCGGGAGGCGGGCGGACGCGAGCCCCGGATGGGCGACCAGCAGGGCCAGCAGGCTGGCGTCATCCCCGTCGTGCACTGCCGCGACCGCCCGATCTGCCACAGCCCCGTCGATCATGTGGCAATAGTGCCCGGATCGCCGATCACAAGTGGCCCTCGACGACGAGCTGGTCGGCGACCGCTTCGAGCTTGGTGTTGCGCGCCTGGCTGGCGCGGACCAGCATCCCAAAGGCAACGTCGCTGGTGACCTTGTGCCGTTCCATGAGGATGCCCTCTGCCCGACCGATCACCAATTGGGACGCACCACGGAACTGGACCCGCGCGAGCTTCTGCGCGCTGGCGAACGCGACCGCCGCGTGCGAGGCGAACAGCACGCCGATGTCCTCAGACTCGGACGTGAAGGCCCCCGGGGTTCGGGCGAACAGGTTGAGGGCACCTAGGTTCTCCCCTTCGACGTACAGGTGGAGGGAAAGCATCGCCCCCGCCCCTGCCGTCGCTGCCCGTGCTGAGAACGACGGCCAGCGGGTCTCCGTCGCCAGGTCGTTCGCGAGGACCGTCGTGGCCAGCCGTACCGCATCGAGGCAGGGACCTTGCCCCACCTCGGTTTGGATCGTGTCGACAACGCGCGGCAACTCGCCGGATGCGGCGTCAGGCGACACTGACTTCCCCACGACGATGCTGATCGAACCCTCATCGCACCCCGGGATCATCTCGACTGCGGCCGCGACGATCTCCACGAGCGTCAGGTGAGGCCCGTCCTGGCTCTCCAAGGACCGGGCCACGTCACTCAGCGTCTCCGCGAGCGACTGGTCGCCATCGCCGGAGAGTGGCGCGGCATCTCCCTCATCGGTGGAAATGGCTTGCCCCTTCCTCTGTTAGCCTGTAAATGCGGCAGACCAGTCTTGGTGATCCCAGGGCGATAGGCGCCGGAACGTCAGGACTGCTCATGTCCCCCATCCCCCTTCACGTGCGACCTGCGCGCGCTCGCGCGATACGGCCTCAGGTGGCGACTGACGCCGCGCACACCTCTCGGAGCATTCTGCCGCACTCCGAGTCGCACAACGGCCAAGTGTTCGCCGTTGGGCATCATCCCCTCGCCCCAGAGTCGGTGCGGCAGATGCTCGACCACCAGGCCACTCACGACTCGATCACTGGCCTGATCACCGGCGTGCTGCTTCCCCAGCGAATAGGCGCGGCACTGGAACATCGCAGTCGCCGAGGTGGACAGGTCGCGGTCGGATTCCTGGGACTGGACCGCTTCAGGCGTGTCAATGAGTCCCTGGGGTACAGCGCTGGCGATGATCTGCTGCGTCAGGTGGCCAGTCGGCTTGCGGGTGAGCTTCGCGTCGGAGACAGCCTCGCCCGATACTCGGCCGACGAGTTCGTAATCGTGCGGTCCACTGACGTCCAGGACGACGCCGTGGCCCTGGGCCAGCGAATGCTGGACTGCCTCTCTGAGCCGTTCGAGCTGGACGGAACGTGCTTCAGTGTGTCTGCCAGCATCGGCGTCGCCACTACCGTCGGCCTACCCGAAGCGGACACGCTTCTGCTCGCCTCCGCGGCGGCGATGAGTGTGGCCAAGACCCGCGGTGGCAACTGCGTCCACGAGTTCGACGATGCCCTGCGAGCCGAGGCATCCCGACGCATGGCCGTGGAATCGGACCTACACACCGCGCTGACGAAGAATGAGCTCGTCCTGCACTACCAGCCGGTGATCGACCTGGACAACGGACGTCCCGCCGGCGTGGAAGCCCTCGTGCGGTGGCGGTGCGCGGACGGACGTCTCGTCCCGCCGGACGACTTCATCCCCGTCGCCGAGGCCAGCGGCCTGATCGTGGAGTTGGGCCGATGGGTCCTCGACCAGGCATGCCGCGACGCAGCCCAGTTCACCGGACCGGCAGCCGGGATGCACGTCTCGGTCAACATGTCCGCTCGAGAACTCGCCCAGCCCGGCCTCGCGGGCCAAGTCCGCGCCACCCTAGCCACCAGCGGGCTGGAACCGACCCGGCTCTTCATCGAGGTGACCGAGTCCGCGCTCATGGTGAACGAGGCTCTTGCCGAGCAAACGCTGAAGGAGCTGACCAGGCTGGGCGTACACATCGCCGTCGACGACTTCGGCACCGGCTACAGCTCCCTGCTGTACCTGCGCCGGTACCCGATCACCATCCTCAAAGTCGATCGCGCGTTCGTCTCGGGCATTGGCGAGAGCACTGACGATGAGGCGATCTGCCGCAGCGTCGTCAGCCTGTCGCAGGCGCTCAACCTGACCGCGGTCGCCGAAGGCGTCGAAACCCGCCTCCAGGCCGACGCGCTTCGCTCGTACGGATGCCGGTACGCCCAGGGCTTCCTGTGGTCGGCGGCCGTTCCGCTCGCGGACCTGAACGACACACTGGCCGAGTTGCGCAAAGTGGACCTTCCTCTGGCGGGATAGGCCTCACGGTGGCCTGGTTGCGCCCCGCGAACGACGCCGAGGGCACCCCATTGCCGCCAAGGCGCACGTCACTCCCGTTTACCTGCAGCTAGTTGCGGGTACCTACCGGGCATGCTTGCCGCAGTCATCGCCCCGCCCGAGCCGGTGGGCGCATCACCCGGGACCCTGTTCGCGCAGAAGGCGATCACCGTGCTGCTCATCGGTGCGCCGGTCGCCGCCGTCGGTGCCGTCGTCTGGCTGGCCCTGCCGCCCACGCCGCTCGACGTGGCGCTCATGCTCGCGATGACCGCTGTCGCGATGATCGGCGTGACCGTCGGGTTCCACCGCATGCTCACGCACCGGGCATTCACCGCCGCTCCGTGGCTGCGCGACCTGCTGGTGTGGGCCGGGGCCACCTCGCTGGAAGGCTCTCCGGTCGGCTGGGTCGCCATGCACCGCGAGCACCACCACTACTCGGACACCGGCAAGGACCCGCACTCCCCCCATGCGCACGGATCGGTCGCGCTCGGTACCGTCCGGGGGTTCGTGCACGCCCATATGGGCTGGCTCATCGAGGGGTTCCCGGCCAAGCCGGAGAAGTATGCCCCCGACCTGCTCGCCGACCGCCGTCTGATGCGCATAAATACCTGGTGGTGGATCGCTCCCGTGCTCACGGTCCTCGTCCTGCCCGTGGCCGTCGGCTGGGCTGCCGGGGGCGCCCGCGGGGCGGCGACCACGTTCGTATGGGCCGGCCTGCTGCGCGTCGGGCTGGTGCACCACTTCTCGTGGTCAGTGAACTCCGTGTGCCACCTGTGGGGGGACCGCCCGTTCGAGACCCGCGATCACTCCCGCAACGTCAGCTGGCTGGCGCTGGTGTCGGCCGGCGAGTCGTGGCACAACGCCCACCACGCCTTCCCCACCCTGGCCCGCCATGGCGTCGACGAAGGCCAGATGGACCTGGCCGGGGACCTCATCGCATTCCTCGAGCGCCGCGGCTGGGTCACAAACGCGAAGTGGCCGAACCCGGAGATGCTCGACGCCCGTCGTCGATTTGCGTGGCCCTCCGCCTGCTAGCCGGTTTGGGGACAGCGGTATGACCACGCATCCAGCCTGAGCCTCTTCAGCTGACCCTGCAGGCCGTGCCGGGCTGTGACCCGGCAGACTCTCGCTCTCGGCGTGTCCCCATACTCAAGGACGTAGACCGGCTTCCCTGCCGCCACGAACGGTCGGTACCGGTGGCATTCGTTGTAGGTGACGCATTCCTCGTTGAGCGCCCAGTCGAACCCGGCTACAAGGTCAGGTATCAACTCCACGGCGTTCTTCAAGCCGGGCGACATTCCCGATGCCCGGGCCGAGTCCGCCAGCGCCAGATTGAATGTGATCTGGTCGGTGGCCCGGAGCGGGAACCCGGTGGCGTTTGAGTAGCCATCCACGTTGTCGAATTCGATCCCGTCACAGCCCTTGCCGGCCAGTCGAGCGATCCGCGCATGCATGACCTGCATGACACCCTCGTTGCGGATGTCGAGCCACCATTCGCCGGGCCACCCCTTGAGAGGCTTGCCCACGGCAGCAGCGGGGATCTGAGCAGCATCGGCCCGCCAGTCCTCCGTCGACCCAGCCGACATGTAGCACACGACGTACTTGCCGCGGGCCTGCAGCCGCGCGATCAGCGCCCGAGGAACGTCAGCGTCGACTTCGACGAGCCGCACCGAGCCCGGAACGTCAAGAACACCGGTGAACTGAATGTGGTACCCGGCATCTGGTGGCGGGGAGACCGGCGTGGCCGGCGACGAAAACAGCATCGCGCCAGCCAGCAGAGCGGGGAAGACGGCCCAGAACGCCACCACTCGCCGAGTATGCCAGTCAGTCGAGTCAGGCTTTCGTCAAACGTTTTGTCCGTTCGGCGTGCGGACTGACCTTCGTCGTGGGGGCTAGTGCTAACTCCGCTTCCTCACGCCTCACCTTACAAATCGCTACGTCTCAACACGCACGGTTCGCGTTGGTCAGGCCGGTCAGGTCCGCGTTGGCCAGGTCCGTGTTCGTCGGCGCGGCTGCTTCGTACAGGCCGCGGCCCCTTTGCCGTCCGGCTAACTGATGTTCGTCGGGCAGGGGTAGGGGCCTTGCATCCCGTCGGGGCAGAAGGTGTCGTCCCAGGTGACACCGGTGAGGGTCGCGCCGGTCAGGTTCACTCCGATCAGGATCCCGTCCGTCAGGTTCACGCCGGTCAGGTTCGCGCCAGTCAGGTCCGCGCGGGTCAGGTCCGCGCCCTCCAGGTTCGCGTTGGTCAGGTTCGCGTTGGTCAGGTCCGCGCCAGTCGCGTTCACGCCGTTCATGTTCGCTCCGGTGAGGTTCGCGCCTCCCAGGTCCGCGCCGATCAAGTTCGCCTCGTACAGGTCCGCGCCGGAGCAGTTGGGTGCACAGTCGGGCGTGTCGCGCGTGCCCCGGGTCGTGTTCGCGTCGGGGTGCGGCCCGAGCCGGGCACCGCGCAGGTTCGCACCGGACAGGTTCGCGCCCCGCAGGTTCGCGCTGCGCAGATCCACCCGGCGCATCTGTGCCTCGCGCAGGTCCGCGTGATGCAGCACCGCCAGGGCCATCGACCCCCGATGGTGAACCACGCCGCGCAGGTTCGCGTGATGCAGCACCGCCCCCGTCAGGTCGTACGCCCGCAGATCGCGGCCCGACAGGTCGGCCCGGGCACAGTCCACCGTGTCCGCCGTCAGGTCACACGACCGGGGCGCCACATCCCCCGCCGACGCGGCACCGGCCCCCACCAGCACCGACCCCGACACCAGCAGGACCGCCGACACGATCGTGACCACCCGAGAAATACGCATGGCGGAGTGTCGCACAGCCCTTCGGGCTACGACAGAATTACGACCGACAGGCCGTGGCGGGTCGAACCGACAGTCCAGCCACTTCGCTCGAGCATCGGATTTCCCTATTGGAGTTAGCACTAACCCCGTCTGCGAGTTAGCACTAACCCTCGTCGTGGAGGTGCCGGGAATCGAACCCGGGTCCGTGCAGGACTCTTCCGTTCTTCTACGTGTGTAGCCGCGCTATCGCTGCTCGGCCCCCGGCCTTCGTGCGGCACTGACCGGTGGCGGCCCAGTCACTGTTTGGTTTTCCGCCTGCTCCCGTGACCGGAGCGATTGGTTAGTCCCCTAGCGACGCCAGCTCCCGATTCGGGGACGCATCGGGCTGACGGCTGATCAGTGCTTACGCCGCGAGGGCGAAAGCGTCAGCAGACTGCTTGTTATTGGCAGTTATTGTTTTCCAAGGATTCTTAACGAGATCACCTTGGCTTCTCGACACGCTTCTCCGGTCAAGGCAACTGCCCGTCGAAACCTGTCACCCCCCTGTTCAGTTATCAAGAGCCGTTCAACGATCGAACGACCTGACCCAAGGGTACGCCCGGCTCACCCCCGGCGGCCAATCGCCCGATCCGCCTCCCGCTTGGACTCCCGCTCGGCGATCGCCTGGCGCTTGTCATAGCTTCGCCGGCCCCGGGCCACGGCGATCTCGACCTTGGCGTAGCCATCCTGGAAGTACAGGGCCAGCGGGACGAGCGTGATCCCCGAGTCCTTCACCTTGGCGACGATGCGGCGGATCTCGTCCCGTCGGAGCAGCAGCTTGCGAGCCCGGCGGGGCTCGTGGTTGGTCCAGGTTCCCTGGGTGTACTCGGGGATATGGATGCCACGCAGCCAGATCTCACCGCCATCGACCGTGGCGTACCCATCGGTCAACGTGGCCCGGCCGGCCCGCAGTGACTTGACCTCGGTGCCGGTGAGCACGAGGCCCGCCTCAAAGACATCTTCGATGGCGTAGTCGTGCCGGGCCTTCTTGTTCTGGGAGATGAGCTTGCGGCCCTTCTCGCGGGGCATGGCTCACCACCCTCCGGCTCGCACGGCAGCCGTGGGCCGGCCGCCAAGGGCATCTAGCCTCTCACGTCCCGGAGGGCTGCCCGACCCTGCATGGACCAGCCGTAGACGAAGAGGATGAGCGCGACGACAGCGACCACGATCACCCACAGGTAGACGTAGATGTCGATTGCGGCGCCAACCGGCGGGCTGCCGGGCATGTAATTGCGCAGGAGCGGGAGGGCGAAGAGCAGGGCAGCCACCCACGACAGCATCGTCGCCTCGACCCGTCGCCGGTTGGTACCGACGAGGACCCCCGCGACGATGGCGCACAGGGCGATGATGATCGAGAGCATGAGCAGGAGCATCGCGAAGACCTGTGTCGAGAACGACCTGTTGTACGTCAGTGTCGCCAACTGGTCCGGCGCCAGTCCGGCCCCCAGGTCCATCGCTGTGTTCCAGCCACTCACCCCGCCGTCGGCCAGCAACCCGATCGGCACGCTGCCCGTCACCGTCTCCGTGCCATCGTCGGCGACGACGAATGACTCCGCCGAGACCGCCATGAGCCCGGAGTGTGAGTCGAATGGATACTCCGCCTCCTCGCCGTCCAGCCCCAGCGTGACCTCCACCTGCCCGACTGGATCTCCCGAGTCATAGGTCCCCTGCTGCACGCCCTGTGACGTGATCACGGTGATCCGGGTGTTCGCCAGCATCGTGTCGTCCTCGCCGACCGCCGGAGCCTGCCATGCGAAGGACAGAACGACCGTCGCCTCGCCTAGTCGAGGATCCACCGAGCGGGGCTCGATCGTGGCGATGAGGCCTGCCTGCTCGGCCGGCCCCACGCCGCCAGAGACCTGGATGCCCCCCTCGGCGTCGTAGAAGCGCAGGAGCAACGCGAGCAGGGCAAGGGCGGCGAGCACGACGACCCCTAGGACCACCCAGCCACGCCTGGAGAAAGCGCGCGGCTGCGGCTTCAGGGCGAAGTCACTCGACGAGGTCAAGGAGGCGCCACGGGCTCGAGAGGTCAGACCCGCAGGTACTTGCGCAGGGTGAAGAAGGCAGCCAGCCCTGCGAGGCCGACGCCCGTGATGAGCATGAGCGGCGCGATGGCCACCACGGAGTCCCAGCCGACGAAAGCGGTGAACTGGAAGGACGGCGCGAGCACCTGGTCGATGAGCACCGCCTTTGACACGATCAGCGTGCCGATGGCGAGCAAGGCTCCGAGCGCAGCGGCGATTCCGGCCTCCAGCAGGAAGGGCAACTGGATGTAGAAGTTGGAGGCGCCGACAAGTCGCATGATGCTCGTCTCACGGCGGCGGCTGAAGGCGGCCACGCGCATCGTGTTGACGATGAGGAGCACCGTGACGACAAGCATGGACAAGGCTATGAGCAGGGCAATGAGCTGCAGCCCGCCGAGCAGTCGGAAGAACTTGTCGAGGATCTGCCGCTGGTCGTTGACTTGCTCGATGCCCGGGCGTCCGGCGAAGGCGGACGCCACCACTTCGTACTTGGTCGGGTCGGAGAGCTTGACGCGGAAGGACTCCGGGAGGGCGTTCTCCGTGACGTTGTCGACGATTGGCGAGTTCTCGAACTGGTCCTGGAAGCGCTGGTAGGCCTCCGTCTTGGATTCGTAGTAGATGTCCTCGACGAGCGGGCGCAACGACTCGAGGTCGGAGCGGATCTGGTCCCGCTGGGCATCGGTGACGGCGCCGCCCGCGCAGGAGGGCGTGTCGCTGCCCTTGCTGCACAGGAAGATGGAGACCTCGACCTTGTCGTACCAGAAGTCCTTCATGGTCGACACCTGCGCGCGCACCAGCAGGCTCGCCCCGAACAGCCCGAGCGAGACGGCGACCGTGATGATCACGGCGATGGTCATCGTGAGGTTGCGGCGAAGGCCGTGGCCGACCTCGCTCGCGACGAACGTGGCCCTCATCGGGCGTACCCGTACACGCCTCGGGACTGGTCGCGGACGACATGGCCGGACTCCAGCTCGATGACCCGGCGGCGCATCTGGTCGACGATCTGGGAGTCGTGGGTGGACATGACGACGGTGGTACCGAGCTTGTTGATGCGGTCGAGCAGCTTCATGATGCCGATCGACGTGCCTGGGTCGAGGTTGCCGGTCGGCTCGTCGGCGATGAGCAGCATGGGCCGGTTGACGAAGGCGCGGGCGATGGCGACTCGCTGCTGCTCGCCGCCGGAGAGCTCGTCGGGCCGACGCTGCTCCTTGCCTTCCAGGCCGACGACCTCGAGTACCTCGGGCACGACCTTCTTGATGTGGGACGAGGGCTTGCCGATGACCTCGAGTGCAAAGGCAACGTTCTCGAAGACGGTCTTGTTCGGGAGGAGCCTGAAGTCCTGGAACACGGTGCCGATCTGCCGCCGCAGCGCCGGGATCTTCCAGTTCGACAGGCGATTGAGTTCCTTGCCGAGGACCCACACCTGCCCCTTGGTCGGGCGCTCCTCGCGGAGCACCAGGCGCAGGAACGTCGACTTGCCTGAGCCGGACGGCCCCACAAGGAAGATGAACTCGCCCTTCTCGATCTCGAGGGACACGTCATCGAGTGCGGGACGCTGCTGGTTGACGTACAGCTTCGTCACCTGGTCGAAAAGGATCACCGTGACAGTGTAAGCACAGGGCAGGAGGACTAGGCCGAGGCGCTCTGCATGCGCCAGCGGATACCCGCCTCGATGAAGGAGTCGATCTCGCCGTCAAGGACGGCGGACGTATTGCCCGTTTCCTCCTCGGTGCGCAGGTCCTTGACCATCTGGTACGGGTGCAGGACATAGGAGCGCATCTGGTTGCCCCAGGATCCAGCGGTGTCGCCCTTGAGCGCATCCATCTTCGCCTGCTCCTCGAGGCGCCGCCGCTCGAGCAGCTTGGACTGCAGCACCGCCATCGCAGATGCGCGGTTCTGAATCTGGGAGCGTTCGTTCTGGCACGACACCACGATGCCTGTGGGGATATGCGTGATGCGCACTGCCGAGTCGGTGGTGTTGACGCCCTGCCCGCCGGGGCCGGACGAGCGGTACACGTCCACGCGCAACTCGTCGTCGGGGATGACGATGTGGTCCGTCTGCTCGACGACGGGAATGACCTCGACCTCGGCGAATGAGGTCTGCCGACGACCCTGGTTGTCGAAGGGAGAGATGCGCACCAGCCGGTGCGTGCCCTGCTCGACGGACAACGTCCCATAGGCATAGGGCACCTTCACGTGGAAGGTCGCCGACTTGATACCAGCCTCCTCGGCGTATGACGTGTCGTTGACCTCGAAGGGCCAGTCGTGGCGCTCGCAATAGCGGGTGTACATGCGCAGCAGCATCTCGGCCCAGTCGGCGGCATCGACACCGCCGGCGCCCGAGCGGATGCTGACGAAAGCCTCGCGGGCGTCGTACTCCCCGGACAGGAGGGTCCGGACCTCGAGCTCGGCGACGGCCGTCTCGACCAAATCGAGTTCCTTCAGTGCGTCGGTCAGAGCTGCCTCGTCGTCCTCGCTCTCGGCGAGCTCGAACAGGATCGGCAGGTCGTCGAGCCGGCCGCGGAGCGCCTGGACCTTGCGGATCTCCCCTTGCAGGAAGGACAGGCGCGAGGTCACCTTTTGGGCGTGGTCCTGGTCGTCCCACAGGTTCGGGACGGAGGCCTCGGCCTCGACCGCGGCCAGTTGCACCACCATGGCGGGCAGGTCGAGGACCGTCTCAATGCTCCCCATGGTGGTCTCGAGCGCGGCGATCCGCTCGGAGACGTCGATGTCGGCCATGGCCCGCCTAGCCTACGGGGGCCAGCCGTGCCGGCGGGGATCGGCTAGCCGGGCGGCACGAAGGCAAGGCGGGCCGTCGACTCCACCCGAACGTCGCCTTCGAACAGGTCGCTGAGAAAGGGGAGCCGCAACGGCGCGTGGAGGGCCACGTCGACGCTCGTGCCGTCGGACGAGGCGCGGTCGATCACGAGGCCGTCTATCTCCCGCGCGGCCCCCGACGCGGCCACATGACGCCTGACGGCCGCCGCGACGGCGACGGGGTCGAGCCGTGTGCCCGCGCTCGCTCCCAGGAGGTAGTACTGCTCCAGGTCGATGGCCTGGGCGCCCGCGAGGGCGGCTGCGTCGGCCAACGCGAGTAGCCGCTGCCTCTGCAGGAACGCGGCCGAGGCGTTGACGAGCACCGTGAAGGCCAGCAGGCCAACCACGACCATGCCCACGGCCAGCAGCAGGACGCTCCCCTCGTCGCGAGCCAGGCTCCCCGATTTCCTCATGGCCCGCGTCACGGCTGCGCGTCGCCGCGGTAGTCGTCGATGGGGACACGTTGCTCGGCGGCCACCGGCACGGCCCACCCCAGCCAGGGCAACGGCACGTCCCATTGGAGGGTGACGACTACTGCGGAGCCGGGCGAGAGGCAGGGGCCATCCGCGCATGCGATCCGCATCGTCCCGGGCGGCAGGTCAAGCCCGTGGTCCGCGAAGGCCAGTCGCGCGGCCACGTCCGCCCGGTGGCGACCTTCGGTGACAGTCGCGGACGAGCCGAACGCCCGTGCGGCCTCGCGCACGGAGTGACCGGTCGCGAGCGCCGCAGCGTGCAGCGCCATCACCGACTGCACGGCGAACACCAGCGGGACGAGGAGGCCGATGCCCAGGACCACGAACTCCACGATCGCCGACCCGGTGTCGTCGGCTATCCGTGGTCTCATCGGGGAGCCTCCAGCAGGGCATGGCCTTCGACCTCGATAGCCGTTGTCCCGAACGGCCCAATCAGGGGGACGATGGCATCGATCGCCAACGTCATCACGGGCAATCCGTCCAGTGTCTCGGCTTCAGCCCGCACAGCGGTGAGGGTCACTCCCCCAACGGTCTGCACGGCGATGGCGCGCGCCCGAGCGGCCGCGGCAGCGACGTCGGCACCGGCGAGGGCGCCTGCACGCGCACCCTCAGCGGCTGCCCTCGTCAAGGTCGAGCGCGCGTGCATGAGGAGGGCCAGTTGAAGCACGGCCATCCCCATGAGGATGACGAGCGGGGCCACGAGCACGAACTCGACCACGGCGCTGCCCCGGTCACGGTCAGCCCCCGGCGAGCGCGATCGAAGGCCCGTCAAGGTGCGGAAACCGAGCCAAGGGCGCGGTCGAGAACGGAGGTCAATTGGTCATCGGCGGCAATCCAGATGGCCGTCACCAGTCCCGCGGTCATCACGGCGACGAGTACCCAGCCGGGCACGTCACCACGATCCTGCTTCAGCCAGTGCAGTCGCACGGCAAGCCGGGCAAGGCGCGTACGGGTCCCGTTCAGCATGACGATCCCTTCGTTGTGCGGTTAGTGAGGCGAGGTCAGGGCACGATGAGTCGCAACCCATGCAGGCCCGGGTAGAGGGCAATGACGACCACGGTCGGGAGGATCAGGAAGACGACCGGCACGAGCATCGCGACGTCCTTGCGCCCGGCGCGCTCGACGAGCCGCTGGCGACTACGTGCCCGGGCATCCGCAGCCTGGGCACGCAGGCTCTCGGCGAGGGGCGTCCCTCGCTCCATGGCAGCCAGCACCTCGTCGATGAAGCCGTCGACGTCGCGGCTCCCGGTCCGGTCGGCAAGTCCGCGCAAGGCGATCTCCAGTGAATAGCCGGCGCGGATGGCGGCAACGCAGGCGGCGACTTCGTCAGCGAGGGGACCGCGCACCTGCTCAGACGCGCGGCAGAGCGCCATGAACGGGGACTCGCCCGCTGCGACCGCGAACGCCAGAAGGTCCGCGACCACGGGGAGTTGCTGCTCAATGCTGTCCTGGCGCCGGCGGGCCGCGCGGGCGCCCTGCCGTCGGTGGGCAGCCAGCGCGGCCGCGCCGCCCACGGCAGCCAAGGCGATGGCGGCCCACGGCGAAGCCCTTAACGCGATCATCGCCACAAGGCCGGCCAGCCCCGCGCCGAGAAAGGCCCATACGACCGCTTCGGGGCCCAAGCCCGCCCGGGACGATCTGCCCCCGGACCGCAGCAGGGTCCCCAGCAGTCCACCGATCCCTGCGCGGCGGACCGGCCCGGCCGCCAGCCTGCCTCCTACGTAGGGGGCGATGCGGTCGGCCATGACTGGGCGCCTGCGGGCCATGGCCCAGCCGAGGACCAGAAGCATGCCAAGGCTTGCCAGCATGCCGATCAGGGCACCAGCCGCCGCCAGCCTCATGGCCGCAGCCGAGGCTCTGGTGGCAGGCGGGCGATGCGCGTCATCAACGCATACGCCACGAGGGACACCGCGGCCGCCCCCACAAGCAGGACGGCGCCCTCCGGACTGCTGTAGGCGCGCACCGCCTCGGGGCGCAGGCACAGGAGGGCCAGGGTCAGCCACGGTGCGGCCACGGCGACCCTGGCGGCCGAGACCGTCCAGCTCTGGCGTGCCTCGATCTCGCGCCGGGTGCGCCCGTCATCGCGGACTAGGGTGGCGAGGGAAGCAAGCACTCGGCCCAGGTCGGTGCCGCCGACCTCGCGGGCCACATGCAGGCAGGCCACGACGCGGTCGGCGACCGGGTCCGCCAGCCGGAGAGCGGAGGCATCGAGCGCGGGGCCGAAGGCGCCAAGGGCCCGGTAGTCAGCCTCGAAGCCAGCGAAGGCGGGCCGCAGGGGTTCGGGGCCGCGCCGGGACAAGTCGGCGACCGCCTCCGGAAGTGGCAAGCCTGCGCGCACCGCCGAGACCAGGGAGTCGATCGCCTCCGGCCAGGCGGCGGCGGACGCCCGACGTCGCCGCTCGGCTCTTCGGGCGAGCACCGCAAACGGAAGGGCACCTGCCGCGACGCCGGACAGCAGGGCGACGGCGGGCACCGCAGTCACGAGCAGCATGGCCGCTGCCCCGCCAAGACCGAGACCCGCGCTGGCCGCGGTGAGCGTCGCAACCGAGGTGCTTGGCGAGCCAGCCGTGTCCAGCAGGCGACGCAGTCGGCGGCGGCGAGTCTTGGCCATTGGCCTCCGGTCCGTGGCCGCCAGCAGCATGAGAAGGGCGCCGGACGCCGTGAGCAGGCCGACGAACGCCCCGGGCAGCGCCAGCGGTCCCGATCCGGTCATGCCCGTGCCTCCTGCCGGCCGCGCCGCTCCATGCCGAGACCCCGGAAGCGCTTGCTGTCCGGCATCACGGCGGTGGTTCGCTGTAATCCGTCGCCCCGATCCTCGAAGAGCGGAAGGAGTTCGACGACGTTGCCCTCGGTGCGTCCCGGGAGGGCGCAGATCTCGCCCACGCGACGGACGCCGCTCGCATCGATCGCCACGTGCACCACCAGGTCGACGCTCGCAGCGACCGTGGGCACCACGAAGTCGGCTGCGATGTTCGGCCCGGCGAGCAACGGAAGCGTGCAGAGCTTCGTCACCGCCTCGCGGGCACTGTTGGCGTGAATGGTCGCCATGGACGGCAGCCCGCTGTTCATGGCGATGAGCAAGTCGAGCGCCTCGGCCTGACGGACCTCTCCGACCACGAGGCGCGTCGGCCGCATGCGCAGGGCCTCGCGGACCAGCCTGCGCAGCGGCATCTCGCCGGTACCTTCGAGGCTGGCATCTCGTGTCTGCATGGCGACGAAGTCCGGGTTCCCCAACTGTCGCAATAGGCACTACAAGCCTATATGATTGAGCCATGGATAGGGAGCCCCGAGCCGCCATCATCTACACGCGAATGTCACTCGACAAGTCCGGGGAAGGCCAGGGCGTCGAGCGCCAGGAGACGGAGTGCAGGGCCTTATGCAAGCGGCTTGGCTGGGACGTGGTTGCCGTCCACGAGGACAACGACATCAGCGCCATTTCAGGCAAGGCAAGGCCGGGGTGGCAAGCCACCTTGCAAGCCCTCTCAGGCGGCGAGGCGAATGCCCTTGTCGGGTGGGCACCCGATCGCTTCATGCGTCGCCCACGGGACTTGGAGGATCTGCTCGACATCATCGAAGGGCGCGGGGTCCAAGTCGCGACAGTGACGGCGGGTGCCTACGACCTGTCAACTCCGGGCGGGCGACTATTCGCCCGAACCATGACCGCGTTCGCGAGGATGGAGACGGACCAGAAGTCCGAACGGCAGAAGGCGCAGGAGAGACAGCGCGCCTATGCAGGCGTGCGACGACAGAGCGGCGCTAGGCCCTTTGGATGGCTGCCCGATCGCGTGAACATCGACCCTGTTGAAGGACCCGCCCTACGCCAAGCAATCCTGGACGTGACGCACGGAAAGTCGCTGCGCTCCCTGATAGCCGAATGGAACGCAGACCCGGCCATGCGCCCGTCACGCGGCGGAGAGTGGCACTACAGCACCATTCGCGAGTTGCTGCAAAGGCCAGCCAACGCTGGCCTATCCGTCTACCAAGGCGAAGTCGTACCGAACGTCGTAGGCGACTGGCTGCCCATCGTGACCTTGGCCGAGCACGAGGCCATCTGTGCGGTACTCCGCAACCCGGCACGGAGACTCAATGCCAGCAGCAAGAAGAAGTACTTTCTCGCGGGCGTAGCACGGTGCGGTGTCTGCGATGCACCGATGAACCGGGCATCAGTCAACATCCGAGGGAAGTACCGAGCGGTCTACCGATGCCGCAGTGGGGCTAACCACGGCATCCGTTCGGCAGTGCCGATAGATGAGGCTGTCGTAGAGCACGTCCTAGATCGGCTGAGCAAGCCGGACGCGGCGGACCTCTTCCGCCCTCGGACCAAGAGCGCTACTCGTTCTGCCCTGGCAGAGATTGAGCGGACTCGTGCCCGACTGACGGAGGTAGAGAAGGACTACGCGGAAGGAACGATCACCGGCGCACAGTTCAAGGCCACTTCGGCTGCACTGGCTGAACGTCTGAGCACCGCGCAAGCGGCGTTGGCCATCGAGAACCAGCCGAGCATGCCCGAAAGCCTGCGCAAGGTGAACCCGGCCAAGGGGGAAGCCGTTTGGGCTTCCTTGTCGGTGCCTGACAAGAGCAGCGTGGCCGACGCTCTATTGAGCGTGACCATCTATCCGACGAGTGATCCGGAGTTTGGGTCCCTGCCGTATGGCTGCCTGCTCGAATGGAAGTAGACCGGAGTCTGGACGGATAGCGCCGATGGGGGGACTTGTTTTCAAGTCCCCGCCCGGTAAACCATTGGCATTCAACAAGTTCTCGCCGTGTCGAGGGCGCGTGACGGCGGCTTCCCCTAGGGACTGGGAGTAGGTTACAGACATCGCGCTGCGCTTCGCACCGTGAACCGTCATCGACGGAACCCCGCTCGCGGGGGTGGACCAACACACAGAGGGCTCGGCCTGTCGTGTTCGTCTGACCGAAAGGGAGTAGGCGCAGTGCGCAAGATCCGACCTCGGCCACGGCCGACGACAACCCATAAGCCGCTAACGCACGAACAGCGGGCCAGACTCTTGGCTGTCATCGGAAGCCACGCATGACCGGACCCCGAAAGCCTGACCTGTACCCGCACCAGAGGGCGGAACTGGCGTTCCTGCTCGACACCCCTCGTGCCCTGCTGCTGTCCGAGACAGGCACCGGCAAGACACCCGTACTGCTGGCCTACGCGGAGGACTGCCTACGGCAGGGCCTCACGGTCCTGTGGGTCACCGAGAAGGGCCTTGTGGGACAAGTCATGCGAGAGGCAGCCGTGTGGCTGAACGACGGGACCCCTAGCCCTGTCGCCTTTGACAAGGCGAAGGCCACTGATCGTTTCCGAGTGGCTACGCACGGTCTCCTTGCTCGACGTGCCGGGAAGCTAAACGCCTTCGGTGCTGACCTCTTGATCGTGGACGAAGCGCAGATCGTAGGCGGGGGCGGCATCGAGCCGAATGCGGCGACGTACAGGGCCATCCGGGAACTGTCTGAGGCGTCTACGCGCAGTGTGTTCGCAACCGCTACCCCTGTCGGGACAGCGCACGCCTTCGACCTGCTGGCCCTGCTGGAATGCGCCCAGATACCGGGCTGCCCGTCGCGGGCCGTGATGGCATCCCAAGCCGAGTACCAGACCGCGACCACGAAGTGGGGAACAGCACAGGTACTCGCCGGGATCACCGATTACGGGCTAGACCTGCTCATCGCTGCGTTGGCCCGCCATGCCATCAGGACCACCGTCAAGGACACCGGGCAGGCCATGCCTGCCCTCGTGCAGCGCTTCATAGACGTACCCCTCACCGGGGAGGATGCGCAGGCGTACGCGGAGGCCGGGGCAATGGTGGGATTGAGGGGTCACCACTACCGGCAATCGGCGTCGAGGTCACCTGACGCGCTCGTGCCGGCACTCGTCCACAACATGGCAGTAGCGGACAGCCGTGGGCATCGGCACGTGGTGGTGTTCACCGACAACTTCGACTTGTTCGACCCGATCACCGAGACCCTACGGTCTTGCGGACGGGACGTGCAGACGATCACCGGGAAAGACACCCCAGCCCAGCGCACGGCAGCGCTCCGCGCCCATGCTGAGGCACCCGCGAGCGTCCTTGTTGGTACCGGGGCGGTCGAGACAGGGTTAAACATCCAGCACGCATCCCTGCTCGTGTCCGTGGTGCAGTCCTGGAACCCGGCACGGGAGGAACAGCGGGAAGGCCGCCTCATCCGGCTCGGCTCCCCACACCGGGAAGTAACGCACCTCGTCATCCGACCTGCTGTTGGTATCGAGGCTCACAAGGTGAACAGGCATGACCGGAAGCGAGATATAGCCGAACGGGTACTCGGCGCTGTTGGCTCCACCGCTGGCGAGAGGGGTGCAGCGTGAACCCGCGATTTGAGTTTGTTGACCTGCTGGACATTGAGTACCGAGACGAGAGCGACCGCTTCCTCATCGACGGCTTGGTTTCAACCTCGGCAACGCTCATCGCCGGCCTTCAAGAGTCCGGCAAGACGAGTCTTGCAATCCACTTGGTCCACAGCCTGTTATCGGGACAGCCCTTTGCAGGACGACAAGCCAAAGGCGGGCCGCACGTTGTCTGCTGGATGGGTTCGGATCCGGATTGGAGGAATGACTTGCGTGACTCCGTACTCAAGGAGTGGCCTGGACGTGATCGTGTTCTGACGCTCACCGAGCCTGCCCAAGACCTCCGTAGTACCGACAACGCCACCCTGGTCAACGCCTGGATTGAGTTGGGAACCGATCTGGAGGAACGGGGCGTCACCGTCCTTGTGATCGACAACCTGACCGGCTTTGGAGGGTCCCGTGGCCTCAACAAGACGGAGGAATTTACGCCGCTAACGAATGCACTAACGACCATCTGCGACCGAGGCATCGCAGTCATTCTGATTGCGCACTCGGCCAAGGGGTTCAACGGGACAGGAAACGGGGGTCGCCCTGGGGGCGGCGTCGGTATTCCCGGCTGGCGAAGGGTGGGTCTGGGTATCAGTGGAGATGGCCGCAGTAAGACTCGGAAGGTTGAGAAGGAGGGCAATCACGGCAAGCCTTTCACGATGAAGTTCACCGAACTCAACCGCTTCTCTTACTCGCTGGATCCCACCACGGAGGCAGTTCCGGACCCCCCGGGTTCCGCGAACCGCAACGATGAGACCGCGCGGAAACGCGCAGAGGCACTGCTGGACGCTGAGGCCGAGCACCGTGCGAACCAGACGGCAGCCGGGAAGTGGCTGGCCGAGAATGACCCGGTAGGCGTCCTCACGGGCAATGCCGAATCCGGGCGGACTACCGTCCGCAACCTGATGAAGCTGGGATGGCTTGGCAAAGCAGACGGAGGCACGGCACTGGTTGCCGGGCATCGCCTGACAACTGAGACTCAGGAGCAAGCCGCATGACCCCGGGGTGGAAGGGGTGGAAGGGTGGAACCCTCCCCCTCTACTACGTATTCACCCCCACCCTTAGTTCCACCCACTACCTGCGGCGGACCGCAGGGGAGCCGCAAGTACAACCACCTCCCGCGAGGCCGAAGAGCCTCGCGACCTGACCTACCTTTCGCCCCGGTGGCGAAGGCGCCGGGGCAGGAACAGACCTGACCATGCCACCGCCTGCGGCGCTGGCACACCAGACCTCAGCCAAGGCGCTCTCGCCCTGCGGCCTCGATCGCCTCCGAAGATCAACCAGCCCCGGCCTACGGACCGGGGCGACCAACCCACTGTGCTAGCCGTCGGGATGCTCCGCATCCCTCCACACGCCCCGGCTCCCTTCAGTCGCCGTGGCAGGAAGGGACCTGTGCTTGCTGTCGGCATCCTCTGGATGCCTGCGATGCTCCAAGGCTTCGCCTCCGCCTTCGGCTTCGGCTTCGCCGTCGCATCGACTAGGACTCAGACCCCGCCAACGGACTTAGCCGATGTCCCCGGCACGGTCATTGAGTCCTTATCCGTGACTTGACTACCCCAAGGGACCCGCCCAGCGGAGTCCCTGAGGGACCCGCGAGAGGTGTCAGAGGCAAGTTCTAGGGTCCTGGGTAACGCAACCTCGACCGCGAAGGAGACCGCCGTGAAGGTCAGTGCCTACCACTCGTCCAACCCCAGCGACCCGGACGTCTACCACGACCATTCGGATTGCCCCTCTGGGCAGCAGATACCGGCGCGGAACCGGGTGCCCGGGGAAGGCGGCTATCGCCGTTGCGTGCATTGCACCAGCATGGGCTAGGGCGAACTCCCGCTTTGGGACGGAACCTGCGTAGCATCGCCCGCGTCACTACGGCATCGGGCGAACCTGATCCGCTGGACGACAAGCACAACCGTCCAAGGCAGGTACTTCGACTGTTGGGGGCATGAATGGGGAAACCGTCGTCTTTGGCTGTGGCAGCACTCCTGGTCGTAGTGGCCGGAATGACCACCTCCTGTGGTGTTGTCAGTTACGTAACGGGTATCGAGTTCGAGCCCTACTACAGCGCAGAGCAGAGAGCGGCTTACCGCTCAGCATTAGAGATCGCCACGAGGCTTGAAGGCATCCCCCCGATTACCGAGGACGAGTGGTCCGACATGTACAAACTGGGCGAGAACATCTGCCAAGGCCTCAAGGAGGATGGACTCGCATCTGTGCGGTCTCAACTCGCGGACGGACTCGTTTCCAGCGCGCCAGGCGCATCACCTGAACGCGCTGCGCTCTTCGTCGAGATGTTCATCAACGCGGCCACGGCCCAGGGGTCGATGTGTCCGTGAGTTGGCCCAGGCACTTGCACACTGTCGCCAGTTGTGTCGTTGCCGCCGTCACCCTTTCCTCGTGCAGCGCCCTCAGCCTCTCCACCAGTGCTGACTCCCTGGAACGAGGCGAATACACCCGTTCTCAGGCACTCGTCTACCGTCAAGTGGCACTCGACTTGCTAGAAGAAGCGCGTGCTGAGGCACCCGTGCCGGTCGAGACCAGCACGGAGACGGGAAGCGATGAAGACTGGGCGCCATACGAGGTGAGAGCGAAAGCCTTGTGCGATGACGCCCGCACTCGGGGCTGGGAAGCAGCCCGGGAGGCCTATACCGAGCAAGTCATGGCGTTCTTCCAAGCGCATACCCGATCAGGGCCGCTCACTGACAGCGATATCGAGGACTTCATTGCCCCGGCAGTTGAGAACGAAGTGCGCGCCGTGACCGCACCGGGGTCGTTCTGCCCGGACGTTGAGTAGAAGCACTCTCCACACGATCAATTGAAGAACGGTGGTCGGGTGGGAGGAGTCAGAGTCCTACGGGCATAGCCCGAGGCTTGATAGGGAACGCATCCGACCCCGAGTGCATCCTTCTCGCAGTAGCCTCAGGAGCCGGGACAAAGGCACCCGCCCAGTCAGGTCCAAGTTGACTCTCAAACGGATCGAGGAGCAGCCATGTTCATTCTGGACAACCTCGACTGGGCAGGGAACTGGGTTGTAGCACTCTGCTACCTGTTCGGCATCCTGTTCGGAGTCATCTTCATTGGCATGATGATCCTGTCCGCTGCCTACCTCGTGATCGACGCCCTACTCGACTGCATCCCGGCAGTACGGCGGAAGCGGGAGGCCTCCGCTAGGCGTCCCGTGGGCAGTGCCTAGACGGTGCTTGCCGGTGCAGCCATCGCAGGAATGGCGGCACAGAACTAGGGGGCTGGCATGAGGGACACGGCTGCCCCTCATGCCCTGAAAGATGCTCACGGCCAGTCGAATACGGCACTGTACTGATGGGTTCTCAGGCCCCACCGACTGCTGAAAGTCGGTCAGTGTGTCTACGCCGCGCCGCAACAACCCGCGATGAACAACACCCCCATTAGTATCTCGCCATGGAACCAGGCGCCGGCGATCCCGATGGGGAGTCGAAAGCAGTTGTGACGGGAGATGACGGAACCGCTGCGCCCTTGTATCGACGGGCTTTGCAGGCAAACACAGGGGACATTACCCGCCAGCGGGTGTTTCCTGCATGGGTGGGTCGACCGGACCACTTGCTCCGTATCGAGAAGTTGGTGGAAGACGCCCTGGAGCGTGCCTACAACGCGGAACTGGCGCGAGTGGCGCGGCCCGAGCGTGCCACAGCGATGCATGCTGAGCGTTTCCTCAGCTACATGTTGATGAACAACGAGGTCACGGGCCAAGGGGGGCGGGTCAGGCGAAGGGGCCCCATCGCATCCATCCTCGCCGAGATGGACACGCGCGAGATTGAGTCCGTGAGACTGGGCAACGCGGACGAATGGGACCGAGGCGGAACGGCGTTGTCGGTCGATGGCTTGTTTGAGGTTCAGAGCGTGCTTGTGCGCTTCGGCAGGGGCGAATCCGTGGTGCTTGACCCGCGAGGCACTGTGGTTCGTGTCTCCGGTACCGACCCCCTGTGGGTCGGAGGGACTTTCGATGCCCTCGTCACTGAGGTAAGTAGGGGTGTACCTCGATGGGCCTTCGTATTCCACAGTTGGTTCGCGCTGCTCGTGTCCATCATGTTTGGCACGCTATTGGCTGCCGCAGTTTACGCGTACTCCCTTCAGATGCCGGACGTCGCGATGGACGGCGGCGTACCCACCGCCGCCTGGGCAGTAACTATCGGACTACTGGCTGCCGTCGTGGGCATGGTCTTCGGCAGGTTCACGGCCCTCAACCAAGTAGGTCGTTTCGAGATAGTTGAGGCTGGATCGTCTTCGCGGATCGCGCGGCTGGTGGGAGCAGGGGCTACCATCGCCGGGCTGGTGTTGGCCATCGCAGGGATCGCGCTCGCGTTCATTCTGCGGGGTTGACGTCAACTCGTGCCGTTGCTTACCGACCTGCAATGCGACAGTGATTAAACGTCACTACTGGTGCAGGGGCAATGGGCAGCCCTTTGCATCATCGGATTTCTAGGAAAATCCGAGGACGGGTTATATATATGTAGGCGCTCGCGTCGTTAACATGGTGGGGTTGGTGTCTGACCCGCGACGACACTGGGCCGCTGGCCGGGAAGCACCCTGTCAAGGCTTCTCAACACCCCGTGGCGGGGCCACACGGCACACGCCCGGAAGCGACGACGGACACCATTACAGGGCGGCAGGCGCCCTCAGGTGCGTGGGTAGGTACTACTCGGGGAGTGGCACCGCCTGCCACTCGTCCCACGCCAGAGAGCCGGTCAGGCCTAGGTTGTCGTCGGCTACCTCGATACTGCCGCACCAGGGGTCATCGAAACCCATTCCGAAGATGATTGCCATCATGTGGAAGAAGCGGGCTTCGTCAAGGGCGCAAAGCCACCACGGGTAGACCGTCCACGCGCACGAGCCGTCCTCGGCTACGTGTATCTCGTATTCGTCCGTGGCCACGGCCACGACCATGCCCTCGTGAGGCGTCACATCGATTCTCCTTCTCGGACTTTGACCGTCCGCTCATCCGTATCCTGTTCACTCAGACCTCCACCGAGCACCCGTCGTTCCCTCGCGATCGGGGCAATTGAAGGTCTCTTGTATTGCCCTTCCTCACAGTCCGGGTTCTGCAGACGCAGCTCGAACACTTCCTCGCAGGTGATGATGCGCTCGTGCCCGGGCACGGCCCCGAGCAGCGCATTGACGAAGGTGGTCTTGCCAGCCTGCGTGCCGCCCGCGACGACGATGTTGAGGCCGCGCACGACGGCTGCGTCGAGGAACCCGGCCGCCGCGCCGGTGAGCATTCCTCGATCCACAAGCGGCCCGATGCTGGCTGCGCGAAGGACGAAGCGACGAACGTTCACGGCCCAGTGCTTCCGAGTGATGTCGGGGATCCCCACTAGTTCTTAAGCACACCCCACTGGTCTCACCTCCAAGATGGGGAGCGACCGTCTCTCCCCGAGAACCGACGTCGACACGAAGGGGAGCGCGGCCGACCATTGTTCTGGGAGGATGCTGGCCATTGCGGGTTGGGCATTAAGGGGAGCGGGGCCACATGAAGCTATCCCATGCAGCGATCTCGAAACTGCCGCTGAGCGCCTCGGTCGACGCTGTTGCAGACGGCAATTTCGATCGCTTTCCCCCGTTGATCATCGATCGGTGCCTCACAGACTCCAAGAGCCTTGTCACGGAACAGACAGTCGCGCTCTTCACGGCGGGCTGTGAGATTCACACCGAGACCCTGACCATGCCACGCCGCAAGTTCGGGTCACGGCCCCTAACAGTCATGCCTCTTGGTGCCAGGGCGCTCTACACGGCGCTCGTCAGTTGTCTCGCCCCCAAGCTCTCGGATTCGTCCAGGGATCCTGGCAAGTGGGCGGCCCACTCTGCTTTCGGGTTGCCGACAGACGAGGCCACGCCAGCGGAGTACGTCGTGCAACTCGATATTGCATCCTGTTACGAGTACGTGGCGCACGACCAACTCGCAAGAGAACTCGTCGTGCGCACGATGGACTCGGCAACGGTTGGCATCCTGATCGAGCTCTTGGGCGAGACCTTCAGGCGACCGATCGGGTTGCCACAGATGATGGATAGCAGTGATTTGCTGGCGGATGCATACCTGGAGTCGATAGAGCGGTCACTCATCAGGTCCGGCTTTGAGATTTCTCGATACGCCGATGACTTCAGGGTCCTCGCCTCCGATTGGGGTACGGCCAACGACGCGATCGAAGAGGCAGCGGAGGCAGCGAGGGGTCTTGGGCTCGTGCTTTCCACCGAGAAGACGACCATCGTGAAGGCGTCAACTCTCGCGAGAGAGGAAACCGAACGCACCGCCTACCTGACCGAGAAGTTCAACAAGGCGACCGACGACCTGACCGAAATCGAAGCAATGATGAGCGGGTACGACGACTTCGATTTCGTTGAGATCGCTCCCGATTTCGGCGTAGCGATCGCCGAAGCTCTGCGCAGGATTCTCCTTGAGTGGCACGCGGATCCGGAGGACGCCCCGAGGGAAGCAGTAGCGCTGATTAACCCGGCTCTGCATATCCTGGAGAGCAGCGATCCACGGCTGTCCGATGAACTCCTGGGCTCCATCGTGTTCTACTACCCCCAAGCACTCCAGACGGTGGCACGGTACGTCGCGGCCAGGCGCGAAATCGGCGAGAACTGGGAAACGATCGCGGCGCTCTCGCGCATGGGTCGCCAAAGCCCCTGGGCCAAGATCTGGCTATTCGAGATGTCAAACACTCAGCTTGGCCAGGGCTCGCCATGTACAAGCGATGTCCTTGCGTGGGCGCGGTTTCAACTGGAGGACAAACACGAGGTGGTCCGCGCTGAGGCAGCATGGTTCTTGGCTCGCTGCAGGATGCTGAAGGATGACAAACTGGCGCAGCTCTACGCCCGGGCCTCGTCAATCTCGCGACCCGCGATTGCCGCCGCATTCGGATGCCAGGGAGGGGACGCCGCCTCGCGACTCATGGGGGCGATGAAGAGTGACTCAAGCTTGATGGAGAACGCATTCGAATGGGGGGCTCGAGGTGGAGTTCCACAGGCTCCCGCGAACGACTGAAGAGGCGCTCACCGCGCTCGGTGAGTTGTCGCGCGAACTCACGGCGCTAGACCTCCCTGTTACCTATTTCGTCGTGTCATCAACGACAATTGTCGAGGTATTTGTGGGCGAGGTGCTTGACGGTCTGGTGGCGACTTCCGGTGCCGATAGCACACGCCTTGGCCGCGCATTGCTCGGCGCGACGCGGGATGACTTCTCACGAAACTGGCCCGATCGGCTTCACTGGTTAAACCAAGGATTCGGAATCGAGATCGGTGGGAGTTCAGAGGGTCAAGCAATGCTTGCCTTGGTTGAGCTCCGGAACGCTGCGGTCCATGCTGGGGGACGACTCACAGCGCGACAGCTGAGCGACCCGTACGCCGCCGTTGCACTCGGAACGCGACTGCGAAGTGTCCTCAAAGTACAGGTTGAAGGTGGAGAGCTGCGGTATCTGCCGGGAGCTGCCCAGGCGGCGGTCACGGTGGCTCGGCGATTCGTGGAATGGCTCAATGGCAAGGTGCGTGCCGAAGCGGGCCTTCTTTACTTGAATTAGCAACATAACTCGTTAGTTCAAATGCGGGACGGAGTACCGATATCGCGTGATCTTCAGGTGCTCATCCTTCGGCGTCCAGTCGGTGAAGATTCGGACCTCGCCTCCGTCGGTCACGACTGTCCCGTCGGGTGCGCGGAACCAGTCGATGTTGTCGACGATGAATAGGTCGGTCGGCTGGTGTCCGTGCGCGTTGTCGACCTCGCCGATGGTCAGCTCTACCGATTCGGCGCGACCCGTCGAACCTTTGACCTCGATGTGCCGGGCCTCAGTGTCAGAGGTCGCGTGTACGTCGTATGGCCTGGTCGATCCGACGTTGTCTACCTGGTAGCCCAACGCTTCGTAGTGGGCCAGGGCCGCGTCGACAGCATGGCGCTCTATCGCCTGCCGGACCTTCACGTCGGACATGTAGCCGCTCGAACCGGGGTTCTTGGCAGGCCTGCTTTGGGGCGCTTTGGTCGGGGTTGGGGAGGGAAGTTCAATTAGCAGCACGTTCAACTGCGACAGGATCTCGACATACTCGGCGGGGAACTTCACGAGGTAGCCCTGAGTCGCACGTGCGGGACGCTTCTCGCTGAAGTCGAAGGGCAGATAGAGCGATCCGGCGTATGCCTCGCGGATCTCGCGCGCGGCTTCGCGCAGTTCCGGCTCGACAGCTCGAACCTCGTCGAGCGTCACGGCAGACAGCAACGGTGTGTAGTCGTAGAGGGCCATTCGCCACGCGGGCTCTGACTCGGAGGTATCTCGTAAGCGTCCGTATGACCCGTGCGACTGGTGAATTATGTACGTCGATTCAAGCTCGCCCGTCGCTCGCGACCACCCGACAAGGGCTGGCGTGCCGTACATGTTCTTGTGCCAGTGAAAGACCACGTCCCCGGCGCGAACTTCGGTAATGAGGTTGTAGCTCCAGTAGGGGCGCCCGCCGTCGTCGAGCTTTGGCGCGAAGAGATCCGCTCCGAGGTCGGTGCGGTCCGTTATCTCCATCCAGTAGCGCTCGAATGGGCTGCTGCTCCACCACGCGTTTAAGCCAGGCATCTATTTCTCCTCCCCGTTCGGGAGAACGCTAGTGCGCCCCGACCTCACCGGGCCGACGTTCCCATAGACGCGGGGTTGGCCGTCGGGGGAGAACGTCAAGGGCGCGCAGCGGCGAAGCGGACCCTTGACTTTCGGAGGAGGCGGTCGAGACTGGGTCGACGGGAGCGGCTGCCAAGGACCCGCGCGTTGTGCAGTCCGGGAAACGGGACTACGGTTGATTCATGAACGAGGACTTCCGCTCCGACCGCATGGAGACACCCGAAGGCAAAGGGAACGCTTCCGCAACCTGGAAGCGGGCTTGGACCGCGTACTCTCGAACTGTCACCAAGGTCACGCGCCCCGCGATTGAGCCTTTGGCCAAGAAGCTCGGTACTCGGATGGCAGTTGATCTTCTCGGCTTCTGGATGGTGTGGCACCTCGAAGGCGGCTTTGAGGGACTCCAGCGACTCGGCATGAGTAGATCAGCGATCTATCGACGGGTAGGCGATTTTCGTCGTGCGTTCGGAGTGCACCCTGACGAGTTCGAGCTTTCCGGTGTCGACCTAGATGTAGCGGCTTACCTGGCCGGCGGCAGGGCGCGCAAGACGTAGTCCCGAAAGCTGGACTACGTCAACGACTCCACCTATAGTCCCGGTTATGGGACTAGCTGCGCAGGATCGCCTCCGCGAGCCGACACCCTTTAGGGGTTGGTCCCTGACGCTGTGCCCACAGGCGGGCGAGGCCTCCGGCTCATTCATCTCGTCCCTACAAAGTCGCTGGCGCGGTGTTCGCGGGTTGGCTGTCGATCCCGAGCGATCTGGGACCGAAGCTGCTCGTCGCTCTCGAGCTCGCCTGCGCCGCTATTGCGTGGCAAACCGGCTGAATCGACTTGGCACATTGACCTACGCCCAGGGCGTGCATGATCCAATCGTCATCCGCGCCGATATGGGGCAGTTCTTCCGTTCGCTTCGGAGCATTCACGCAGTCGGCTCATTCCCGTACGCGTGGGTTCCGGAGTGGCACCCCGGAGGACACGGGCTACACGCTCACTTTGCTGTCGGCCAGTACATTCCGCGACGCAAGATCGAAAGCGCGTGGGGCCACGGATTCGTTCACATCAAGCTGCTGTCAGACCTCCCGGTCGGGTCGGGCCGTTTTGAAGAGTCGCGAGTCGCAGCAAGGTACCTGTCCAAGTACGTCGCGAAGTCCTTCGACCGTGCACCGATGCTGGGGCGGCACCGTTACGACGTGGCACAGGGATTTCAGCCATCCCTAGAACTCATCCGCGGGCCAAGTCATTGGAGCGTCATCGACGCCAGCGTTGAGGTGATGGGATCGCAGCCGTCGAATGTGTGGACCTCGGGCGAGGCTGAGAACTGGATGCTCCCGCCAGCGATTCGCTTGGAGTGGGCGTGACTCCCGATGAGGTAGCCCAGTGGCTAGAGGCCTCCTGTAGAGCGCAGGGGGTTCCCCTGGTGGTTACTGACGATGACGCATTGAAGAAAGTCCGGTCACTTCTGGTGCCGTCGGTGGCGGCCGCGCGCGCGCACGGCGGAGCCGAGCACGCACGGACGGGTACCGACGGCTAGAAGAGCCAGACTGCTTCGACGCGTGAAGGATCGACCGACCTGGCACCTGAATTCGCAGGCAGCACCACGCAGTGGTCAAGGATTGTGTGCACGATTGCGGACTGTCGAGTCAGGGTCAGGGTCGGCCACACTCGCCGTAGTTCCGTCTCCTTGCCCTTCCAGAGGGAGAGATTCTCGACGCGACTCGAAGTTGTGTTCGCGCGCACTCGGGCGAGGCGCTCATTGGCCTTCGCGGCGGCACGTTCGTATTGCACTCGACTGAGCGATCCGGAACCGAGCATTTCTGCGAGCATGTTCAGAGTCTCAAGCGCAGCGAGCTCCTCCTTTGCTGAGCTCGCGACCGATCCGCTCGGCTTCGGCCTTAGCCCGCCGGACAACCTCTGAAGCACGGCCTCCGATATGAGGTGCTCGACGGGCTCCGATTTGATCGAGATTCCTTGGCAGGCGTCGGGTCGCTGGGGTGAACGTTTGCATGTGTAGCGGGGTCCGTCCTTCTTCCGATCCCCGACCAGGGTTGAACCGCAGCGTGAGCACCGCAAGAGTCCGGCCAGTAGGTACCTTCGCGCCGTGCGCTGGTGGCGGCGATTCGGATCGTTGACGATCGCGCGTATGGCAACTGACTGGTCCGGGGTGATGATCGCGGGCCATTGGGCGGGCCCGATGACCTCGCCGTGTCGTACTGCTTGACCGGCAAGGCGGGGGCTGGCAAGCATCTGACGAACGGCGGACGGATGCCAACGGCCGCCAGCCACAGAAGGTGTCCCTGACTCATTCAGCCAACGGACGAGGCTTATCAGTCCCTCGCCTGCAAGGAAACGTTCTGCGAGGTCACCGATGATCGCTGCTTCATCAGGTCGAAGCGTGATTCCGTCGGACTCGTAACCGAAAGGTCGCTTGCCTCCGTGATACAGGCCAGCCCGAGCACGCTGTTCGTTCGCTGCGACGATTCGCTCCGCTTTGTGCTCCGACTCGTAGCGAGCTGCGACGCCCAACATTCCCGCGACCATTCGCCCGCTCGGAGTGTTCAGGTCAACGCGTCCAGTTTGCACAGTCGCTACCTGAATGTTCTTCTCGCGACATAGGTCAACAAACTCAGCGAGATCCTGGAGTCTCCGGTACAGGCGGTCGGGATGCCAGGCAAGGACAGCATTGACCGTTCCGGCTTCCAAGTCGTCGAGCATCGTCCGATACAGCGGCCGTGGCCTCTTTGAATACGCCGACGCGTCATTGTCGATGTAGGTAGAGACGACTTCCCAGCCGAGTTCGAGCGCCTTGGCGCGGCATTCCAGCACTTGCCGGTCAACCCCTGAAGCCGTCGCGTCCCGGTCCTGGCTAATCCGCGCGTAGATCGCTGCTTGAGGCCTCCGTGGCATGGAACCACTTTAGCGACACGTGGGGATGGCCACATGCAGTCGACTGCCGTCCGGCAGCATCGCGTCGACGAACGGGCTCGACAGGTCCAGCCTCCGGCCGGACTGACGCAGCATCCGTTCGACAAGGTCGCGAACGCCCGTGGCATCCAGCACCAGCGGTGTTAGCTCACTGCGCCCATTGCGCGCAATGAACACGCGTCCAGGTTCGTTGATCCAAAGCTCCTCAATCTCAGGATCATCGAAGTACCGCTGGAGTGGACCAAACCCGGCGACAGCGGAGAAAGCGTGCTGCGTGAGGTCGCGCATGTTCGCCGGCTCGCCATCGTTGTCGGCCGACCATTCAGCAAGGACGCTTGCCACCGTCGCGTCCACCAGATCCCGCACCTGATCCGGCTCGACCATCGGGTCGATCCCCCGCGAACGCACACCCGCGCGAACCCGGTCCTCGACCTCTGCCAAGACGTCCATCGGCTCCCCATCACGCGACCCGAACCTCGGGCGGCGACGGTAAGCCGGTCAGCAGCAACCGGAACAGGGGCAGCTGTCGGCCTGTGGACAACGCCAGCCCACGGGCGGGCGGCCCGTGAGCTCCGGGTAGCTGTCCGCGGGGACACGCCGATGTGGTCGGCGTACCGTCGTAGGGGACGAGCATGTCCGTGTGCCGGGAGGTCCCAATGCCTGGTCGAATCGCCCTCAACCGCAAGTTCGCCGCCCTCGGCGCAGCCACCGCCACGGCGGTTGCTCTCATTGCAGTGGGACCGGCCAGTGGGACACCCAGGGATCCAGTCGAGCTGCGTGGACCGTCCTTGATCGTCGGGACGTGGTCGGTCGAGGGTGGCGTCGTCGAGGTCGTGGCCGACCGGTCTGACAACTACTCCAGCTACGTGGGGCGCGTTACTCAGGCCTTCACGACCGCCTGCCCCATCGCTGTCGGCGAGGTGGTCTGGCGCATCAAGGATGAACTCACCGGTACGCCTCCGCAAACCTACGGAATGACGACCTACAGTCCTCCCGCCGCGCAAGCGTCAGCCTACGGCTGCTGGACCGAGAGCGAGGTCACTAGGTTTCTGATGCCGAGCAAGGACGTGCTGCAGATACGCCGACGCGATGCCGTCGACGGCCCCTACTCCGACATCTACGAGGCCCGCCGACTGTCGGGGGGACCGGCTGGGGGCGACGAGGCAGCCGAGGGAACTGACACGTCACCACCAGTGGTGACAGCACTAGGTCGAGTGCGACCGCAGTACTACGGCAGTAAGCCGATCCTGCCCTACCGCGTGGAGGATGACAGCGGCAAAGCTCGAGTCCACGTAGTTCTCTATTCGGGTGGCGTGCCGGACGCTCGGGGCGACACCGTCGTGTTTGCCCCGGCGAAGGGGAAGGACACCTTCGCGAAGATGAAGAGGGAGCCCAAGGCAGCAAATGTTGGCCCCTTCTACTACTGCCTGTGGGCCGAGGACAAGGCCGGGAATCGGAGCGTGGGTTGGCCGAACTCGAGTTGCGCATGGCTCCCCATCGAGGTTGACCTGACTGTCAAGGACGTGGCGAACGGCTGCGGCTCGGACATCTGGAATACCGGCCCCATCCAACACGTGATCCTCAACACCAGGACGTGGGGCAACATCGAAGTGTCGTTCAAGCCAGCCTGCGACGTTCACGATGCCGGCTACGGCGGCCTGGCGATCGAGGATCCCTTCACCGGCAAACTCGTCGACTTCCGCGACCAGACCCGGCTCCAGATAGATGAACGGTTCCTGCGCGATCTGCAAACCCTTTGCCGCAAGGCCCTCAGCAAGGCGCCGCCCGCGGATCTCCAGGACTGCCTGACCAGCGAGAAATGGGGAGCCGTTGCCTACTTCAACGGTGTCCGCAAGCTCGCTCAGGGCGCCTTTGACAGCGATGTCACCGCACCGAACAAGGATGGCATCGTGCAGACCCAGGTGCCCGCCTTCACCAACCCTCCCGGCGGCGGTCGGAGCAACGCCTGACGGTCGGGGCCACGCAGCCGAGAAGCGGTGGATCTACGCGTCAGTCAGTCGCTCGTTGATCCAAAGTTCCTCAATCTCAGGGTCATCGAGGTACTTCTGCAACGGGCCGAAGCCAGCGACCGCCGAGAACGCGTGCTGCGTGAGGTCGGGCTCACGCATGGGGTCGATTCCCCGCAACCGCACCCCATCGCGCACGCGATTCTCGACCGAAGTCAGGACGTCCATCGGCTCCCCCGACCACCCGATCACCCGAGGCAACCCTCGAGTAGCGACGGTAGGCCGAGCGCGAAAAGCGCGAGTAGCCCCAGTTCCGCACCTGTGGACAACGAACGGCGTTACCGGCAGCGGCGAGCAAGCGGTCGCGCCGCGGAAGGGCTCGCGATGGTCACGTCCGCGAAAAGCGAGGGCGCAGCTTCTTCGTCGACCTGCCGAGGGTTCGGCCGGAGCCGGCCGGCTGAGCACCGGTCAGTCCAGAGCGGCCACCCATGCGCTCACCAGCGCGTCGAACCGGTCCGGCTCCTCCCACATCGGGCAGTGGCCGCTGGACTCGAACACGTGGAGCTCCGCCCGGGGCAGGCTCGCCTGCAGCCAGCCGGCGGCCGCGAGCTTGCCGACTTGCTCGTCCGATCCCCACACCAGCAGGTGCGGCACCCCAAATCCCGGGATGTCGGGGCGGTAGTCCTGGACCGTCTGGTCAGCCAGGATCAGGGTGCCCGTGTTGGCCCCGGCCCGGCAGATGTCGTCGAGCAGGCGCGCCTGAGTCGCCTCGTCCGGGGCGGTGTGGAACATGGTCGGTAGGAACTCGGCGAGGAAACCTCGCGCATCAGCCTGCATGGCCGACAGGTAGGCATGCAGTTCGGCGTCGTCGGCTATGCCATGCGGCCAGTCCGCCTGGATCAGGTCGGACGGACCCTGCGACACGATGACGACTCCCGCCACGCGTGCATCGTCGGCAAACTGGCGCAGGTAGTCCCATGCGACCAAGCTGCCCATCGACCAGCCGACGAGCACGACGTCGGCCAGGTGCATGTCCATGATCAATGCGCGCACGTCCCGTGCGTACTGCGCGACGGTGTGACCGCCCTCGACGTACGGCGACGACCCGTGCCCGCGAAAGTCCATGGCGATGACGCGCTGGCCACGGGCCAGGTCGGCAACGTTGCGCTCGAAGAACGCCGACGACATCGCCACGCCGTGCAGGAGGACGATGGGGCGTCCGGATCCCTCGTCGGCATAGGAGACGGTGGCGCCGCTGGACAATTCACGGATGGGCATGGTCCCTCGCTCGCTCATCGGGGCTTGGTGGGCACCGACGATAGCGAACGGGATTGGATGCGATGGTCCCAGTCACCCAGCACGAGATGCCGGTGTCAACGAATTCGGTCGACGGCGGACGCAATCCGGGCAACCCGTGCTAGGCGACCGCTTCGGAGAGGGCTCGCCTTCAACCCCTAAGTGAGTCGATCGTTGATCCAGAGTTCCTCGATCTCGGGATCGTCGAAGTACTGCTGCAGCGGGCCGAACCCTGCGACAGCTGAGAAGGCGTGCTGCGTGAGGTCGCGCATGCTGGCCGGCTGGCCGTCGGTGTCGGCCGACCACTCAGCAAGGACGCTCGCCACCGTCGCGTCCACCAGGTCCCGCACCTGATCCGGCTCGACCATCGGGTCGATCCCCCGCGAGCGCACGCCGGCGCGAACCCGGTCCTCGACCTCTGCCAAGACGTCCATCGGCTCCCCATCACGCGACCCGAACCTCGGGCGGCGACGGTAAGCCGGTCAGCATGGTCGCGGACAGGGTCGAATTGCGGCCTGTGGACAACGCACTCAGTCCCAGTGCTCGAAATCCTCCGTGCGCTCAAGAGACAGCCATGCGTCACGCAGGTCGTCAGGGGGCACGATGGGCTTGCGGGCGATGAAGCCCAGCCACAGACCGATCGAGTCCACGCTGGCGCACAGCGTGGCGCCATCCTTGAAGAAGCGGTTGCGGATCTTGAATCGGCGCATGTCCGGGGTCGCGCCCGCCAGCTGCACGTCCACGGTGAAGAACTCGAGCAGGCGGATCTCGCGTTTGTAGACGAGCCGGTCTTCCAGCACGACCGGCCCGAACTGGCGTTCCGCCCAGGTCGACACCGAGAACCCCCGCGCAGCGGAGAACAGGGTGCGCGTGTTGCCGGCGTAGTCGAGGAATGCCGAGTTGGCCATGTGCTGGTTGAAGTCCATGTCGGCCCACTGGGCCTGATACTCATGGCTGAACGGCTCGGTCATCGCAGGAGTATGCCAGAGCGGTCCAGTGCTCCCGAGGGGTGGATTCGCCGGGGGTCAGCCGGCCAGCGAGAAGGACGCCATGCAGTCGCCCTGCAGCGAGCCGAGCCACACGATGCCGTGGTGCTCACGGACCCCCGTGACCATGTGCATGCGCTCATCGAGCCCCTGCAGGTCGTGCACGAGCCGGCCGTCGCCGTCGTATGCCGTCACCCACGTAGTCGGCGCGGCCTGCGGCTGGAGGCGCTCCGGCAGCGACCACGCGGCCTTCCGCAGCCGCGGATGAGCGGCGAGACGGTCGAGCACACGATTGCGAGGCGAAGCCATCGCGACCCACACCAGGCCGTCGCTGCCCGTCGCCACATTGTCGGGGAAGGCCGGCAGGTCGATGACGAAGTCCTCACGCTGCCCTGGGCGATCGCCCGTGAGCCACACCCGGTCGAGTCGGTAGGCACCGGTCTGCGCGACGACGACCCATGACGCATCGGGCGCGATCGCCACTCCGTTGGCGAACTGCAGGCCGTCGAGCACGACATGCACGGCTCCGTCGGGGTCGCGCCGCAGCAGGCGGCCCGTGCCCGAGTGCTCCATGATGTCGGCGCGCCAGACGTCGATCCCGAACCGACGCGAGGAGTCGGTGAACCACACGGATCCGTCGGGGCCAACGGCTGCGTTGTTGCAGAAGATCATCCGGGTGCCCTCGATCTCGGTCACCAACTCGCCAACCGATCCGGTCCTTGGGTCGACGAGGAGCAACCCCCGGCGCGCATCGCAGACAAGGAGGTCGTCCCCGTAACGCTCGATGCCCAGCGGACGTCCGCCTGTGTCCGCCACCAAGCTGGTTGCGCCACCGGAATCCACGCGCAAGATGCGTCCGTCGGCGAGGCCGGTCAGGGCGACGCCGTCGTCCAGCACCACGACGTCCTCGGGGCCGCTGCCCGGAACAGTGACCCGCCGCAACGGCGGTAGCGGAACCTCCGACACGGTGCGCTTGGCCCGCGCAGGTGCTGGGGTCGAGCGCCAGGCGACCGGCGCGATGCTCGGTACGCTCATGGCGAGATCATGCCGCTCAATCGACCAGCACGCCCGGGTTGAGCCGGCCCGCCGGGTCGACGGCGCCCTTGGCGGCGCGAAGCGCGGCTGCGAACGGCTCGGGGCGCTGGGCGTCGTACCACTCACGGTGGTCGCGGCCGACCGCGTGGTGGTGCGTGATGGTCCCGCCCGCAGCCAGGATCGCATCACTGGCCGCCCGCTTCATCTGGTGCCAGCGCTCCTCCTCGGCGCCGCGGGCAACCGGCGCGAGCACCGTGTAGTAGAGCGCGGGCCCGTCGGGGTAGACATGGCTGAACCGGCAGCTCACCCGAGAGGGCTCACCGAGTGAGGCGCGAGTGGCACCGACGACGGCAGCGTGGAACGCGGGAAACCGATCCCAGGTGATAGCCGTCTCGAACGTGTCGGACAGCACGCCCAGCCGGAGGAGCAGGTCCCTCAGATACGGCATCTGCAGGAAGGCGGACCGCCAGGCACCCTCAGTGGCATCACCCGACCCGACGTCGCCACGGGCTGGGTCCCCCGAAGTGTCGTCCCAACTCCCGCCATGCGTGGAGCACAGGGCAAGCGCGATGTCGAGCAGGCCGTCGACGGGATGGTCGGCCGACTCGAAGCCGAGCACCAGGACGGCGTGGTGACCGTCACCGGAGCCGGTCTGCGCAGCCTCGAGCGGGTCGAGCAGCCGGCAGTTTGCCGGGTCGAGGCCGGACTGGACGACTGCGCGTACCGCGTCTGCCCCGGTCAGGAACGACGGGAAGCGCACCGAGCGCGAGGCTCGGAAGCTCGGGCGGGGCCGTACCCGCACCCACGCCTCGGTGATGACGCCGAGGATCCCCTCCGACCCGAGCAGCATTCGGTCGGGGCTCGGTCCCGCCCCCGACCCCGGCAGGCGGCGCGACTGCCATTCACCCACCGGGGTGATCGCGCGAATGCTCTCGACGACGTCGTCGATGTGGGTGAGCCGGGTGGCGTAGTGCCCGCTGGCCCGTGTGGCCAGCCACCCACCGAGGGTCGAGAGCTCGAACGACTGCGGGTAGAACCGCAGCGTGAGCCCTGCCTGGCGCAACTGCTCCTCCAGCCGCGGGCCGCTCGCACCGGCCTGGATGCGGGCCGCCCGGGACACCGGGTCGATCTCCAGCACGCGATCGAGTCGGCTGAGGTCGATGGTCAGCGCCCCCGCAAAACGACCCGGCAGCCGCGGCTCCACGCCACCCACCACGCTGGTGCCACCGCCGTACGGCACCACGGCCGCATTGACCAGCTCCGCCCACTCCAGCAATTCGGCGACGTCCGCCTCATGCCGGGGGAAGGCGACCACGTCGGGTAGGTGGTCATAACGCCCGCGCAGCGCACGCACCACGTCGAGGTAGCTGCGACCGTACGCATGACCGGCCCGCGCAGCCGACTCCTGAGTGCAGATCTCGCCCAACCGGCCCGGTGGCAGCGGCAATCGAGGTTCTGCCAGTCTGGCGGCGACGGTGGGCACCGGCTGCTCAGGCTCCTCCGCGCCGAAGCCAAGGAGTGAGCGAGTGCCAGCCGCTACCGCCTGCGCCGCAGCGCCATCGATCACGGCCTCCGCGAAGCCCCAGCCCCAGGGATTGCGGGCGCGGTCGGTCATGGCGCCATCATGCCGCGCCCACCTGCCCGCTGCCGTTGGAACCGCGACCCGGGCCACCGCTGGGAGGACTCAGCCTCCGCATCGCCGTACCGTTGATTCATTCGGGACACGTGGTGATGCCCCGGGGGGAGGTGCCCATGAAGGTTCCTCGCCGCTCGGCATGTGCATTGCTGATTGCGGGAGTGGCTTTCGGATTCGCAGTGACGCCGGCTCAAGCGGACAGCGAGGTCGTTTCCGGCTATGCGCTCGAGCGGCATGAGGTCGCCCTCGACTACGGTCGACGAGCATCGTTCTACGACTGCTGGGACGCCGGGGCCCATCCGGTTCTCTCGGTGTGGACCGGCAAGCGCTGGGCCGTCTGGGATGAGGGCTCGGTTTCTGCGGGAGGCGCCAAGTGCCGTCCCGGCACGTCCAAGGTCACGTACACCTTCAACGTGAACCAGCTGGGGAGGTTCAACAGGGCGAGTGGCTACTACCTCGTGAAGGTCAAGGAGTCCTGCCAGAGCTGCCTCACTCAGACGTGGACGCTCCCCGTCTTTGCCGTCACCGAGGCTCGTCCCTACCCCACGTTCATCGCACCAAAGAAGATCCTCCTCATCGGGACGAGCTACTCGATGTGCCCCGTCGACTTCAATGGCAAACCCGTCGAGGTGGGCTTCACGGTTGAGGCCTACGACGGCCGCGACTTCCAGATCGTCGGGCTCCAGGACGAAGTCGGGCGCCAGTACGCCCTCACCTCCGGCGGCCAGCCGGCCAACAGCATCGGCTACGCCGGGGCGGAGTTCGCCTGGTCGGGGCCATTGCCGGAGTCGTCGACCGTGAGCGCAATCCTGGTACGCCCCACCAAGGGAGGGGTCGACGGCAAGCGCGACATCATCGCCGTCCCTGCCCGCCAGTCCGAGATCTGGGGCACGCAGTATGAGACGTGGGGCACGCAGTACTGCGGGTAGCCAGGCAGCGCCGCCTGCAGTCGGCACGATTGCCACCGGGCGAAACGACCGGCTGAGCTCCAGGGCGGCGGTGCCGTCCCCACCGAATGCCCGGTCGGCGGATCCGTCCGCCGCCATCCGCCATAGCAGCGGTCGATGCCGTCCACCCGGCAGACGCTCGTCGACGAGGACGAGCTGCGACCCATCGGCTGCCTACTCGATGTCCACGGCCTTCGACCCTCGGGGGACCTCGATTCGAGCAATGCCGGCAGACGCGAACCCGAGGTCCCGGTAGCCGGGTCCAGCAACTCCAGCGGATGGCTCCGACGCGATCGACGGTGCCGCGATCGCAAGGATGAGCGCGATTCCGGCCGACGCTGCCGCGCTACCCACCGGCGAGGGCACGTCGCACCTCGTCGGCGGTCATGCCGGACCGGATGACGGGCAGGCAGTGGATCCGGATGAGCTCACGGTCCAGCGCCGAGTACGCGGGGGTCTCGGTCCACGGGCCGTAGAACACGCTGTCGGGGTAGCCGTCCGTGTCGGCCGACAGGCCCATGACCTGAGTCAGTTCCTCTCGCAGGAGGTGGTCGCGAGCCGACTGCGAGATGTCGGTGGCGACCACGACCTCGCCGCGTTGCAGGCTCCCGTCGCCGTTGCTCCAGTACCAGAAGAAGCCCCAGTTGCCGGCGACGTACTGGGGAACCGCCGTCGCCATCTGGTCGAGGGGGACGAGGTGGAGCCGGACGGGGTTCGTCGTCGCCGCCGTTGCGACGGAGACAGGCGTCGCCGGGCATGCCGCGTTCCAGTCCGCGACGATCGCGCTGATCGTGAGCCGATCGGCGTCGCCCACCGAACCGTCCACCGACCATTCCACCGGCCCCGTGAAGCGTCGTACGGCACCTGGCAATCCATCGCAGCCGTATTCGCAGCCGAGGGCTACCGAGATGTAGTAGTCGATCGCCTCCTGGCTGGCTCCAGACGATGTCGACGCTTGGAGGGTCCGTGTCCGGCTGCGCCCGTCGGCGTTTCTCGCCGCGACGGAGACAGAGACAGGGTTCCCCGGCGAGAGCCCGGTGATCGTCGCAGTCGAGCCGGAGACCGTGACGGTGCCGGCCGTGGCCGTCACGCGATAGCCGATCACCGGCGAGCTGCCCTGCCTTCGTGGCGGCGCCCATGAGACCAGGAGGCTGTCGGACGCAGCCGAGGCGATCTGGAGATCACGAACAGGAGACGGGGGGCGCCGCGCGGCCGAAGCCGGTGCTGCGACGGCCACGGCCAGCAGGGCCAGCGCCACGAGGGCCACGAGGCCGGCGGCCAGGCGAGCACGCATGCTGGCAACCTAATCGACGCCGTGGTGATGCCGCAGTCTGACTGATTCCTGCCGGTTCGGGACCTTGGCCTCTGGCGAGGTCGGATCCGGCCTTCGCACCATGTGTGCAGACCCCGCATGGGAGGCGTCATGCACCGCACACTCATCGCCGCAGCCGTCGGAATCCCGCTCCTGGCCCTGTCCCTTGCATCTCCGGTGTCGGCGGTCCTGCCGCAGGCGACCTTGACCGCGGTGGCGACCATCCCCGTGGGAGAGCGGCCGAGCACACCTGTGCTCGACGAGGCCACCGGGCAGTTGTACGTCGCCAACTCCGAGTCCGCGTCGATCTCGGTCATTGGTACCTCCAGCAACGCCGTAGTAGCCACCATTGACATCGGCACGCCAGGCGACGACGAGATCGAGGACCTGGCGCTCGACTCCGCTCGCGGCAGGCTCTTCGCCCTGATTCCCTACGCGAACACGCTGCTCGTGATCGGCACGGGCACGAACACCATTCTCAAGACCATCACCCTCAAGGGGGATCCGACCGCCATGGTCCTCGATGCCCCGCGCGGCAGGCTCTACGTCCTGACCAAGCACCCCACGGCTCTGGTCACCGTGGCCTCGCCGTCTGGCGCGGTCGTGCGCACCGCCGCCGCGCCGACCGGTGCGACGATCATGTCGCTCAACCCGGCGAACGGCCGGCTCTACACGGACGAATGGCGCTCGAACCGCGGGTCGATCCTCGCGGTGGATCCTCGCACTTCACGCGCCGTGTGGCGGATTGCCGGCATTGACGATGCCGTCGCCATGGTGCCCGACGCGGCCCGAAGTCTCCTGTACGTCCCCCTCCACGACGACGAGGACCCGGGAACCCTCCTGGTGCTGGACACGCTGAAGCGCAAGGTCGTCACCGGCATCACGGTCGGCATGTGGCCCGGGTTGCCCGTGCTCGACACCCTTCGCAATCACCTGTACCTCACGTCGGCGAACTCGAGGAGCATCGCGGTCATCGACACCCTGACCAACACGGTCATTGGCCGCATCGCAACCGGTGGCAATCCGACGACACCCGTGCTCGACGCAGCCGCCGCGCGGCTGTTCGTCTCGACCTACGCCCGCAGCGGGGGCAGCGTCCTGATGGTCGACCCGGCGACGAATGCCATCCTCGCCACCGCACTCGTGGGCGATTCACCGAGCTCGCCGGTGGTCGACTCATCCGCGACCCGGGTGTATGTCGCCAACAGATTCGACGGCACCGTGAGTGTTGTCGCGGTTTCCTAGGCCGCGCATCCGGGAGGGGATCGGCCTACCGTGGTGATGGACCGCGAATGCCGCGCTCTGTGCCGCCTCAAGGGAGGCCGCCATGTCCCTGCGCCGCTCATCCACCTGGTTGACCTTGGTGTTCGTCGCGGCGGCGGCCGGTGCCGTCGTTTCCACCACGACATCCGCCGCGAGCCCGCCGATGGCCCGGGATCCCGCCGTGGATGCCTGGGCGACCAAGGGCCTGGTCGTCAACATCACACCGTCGGGGGCAGGATTCGTCGGGACCGTGGTCAAGATCCTCGATCCGCAAGATGGGTCTGCACCAGGCGACACCACCTGTCTGCGTTCCGTCGGCGATGTCGTGTGGAAGCTGACACCCACGGGGGTCAGCATGAACCCGGCAAACGGCAACCGGACGTACACCTACTCCGGCTCAGTGCTTCCCATGCGCAAGCCACCGGCTCCGGCCACGCCACCCACGCCCCCAGCGCCGCCGCAGCCCCCGACTCCCCCCACGCCTCCGGCGCCTCCACAGCCACCCGCTCCGCCCGGCCGAGCCGGGATCCCAGACAAGCCCAAGCCACCGGAGCCAAACCCGCCACCGGCGCCGACTCCGCCACCAAAGCCCACCCCGCCACCAAGGCCCACCCCGCCGACCCCTCCAGCGGCCGCGACCAGTACCTGCGCCACGTGGCACGACGCGCACTTCTCGTTGTTCCGTGACCTCAAGGATGGTCGGCTCAAGATCTTCGACGAGGTCGGCGGCGGGAACGATGAAGTCATCTTCTGGGCCCAGCCCTACTAGTCCTCAACCGACTCAATGGAGGCCGCCATGTCCACACGCCGTGCATCCACCTGGCTCACCTACCTGATTGCGGGGGTGACGGCCGCATCCATCGCGGTCGCTGGCGGGGCGCCGACAACGGCGTCCGAGCCCGCCATGCTGGGTGCCGCCCCGGCCGCCACGGCCATCGACCCGATCGTGGGCCAGTGGTCGTACCAAGGGGGCATAGTCGAGGTGACCGGATCCAACGGCAACTTCGCTGGACGCATCGTGCAGGCCACGTCGTTCAACCAGTGCGTGCACCAAGTGGGCCAGCAGATGTGGACGATCCACGGCAGCAACGGCAGCTACTCCGGCACCCATGTGGGCTTCAACCTGGCGGACTGCACGGACCTGCCTATGTCGGCGACCTTCACCCTGTCCGACAACGGCGATGGCACTCTCTCGCTACGACTGTGCGCCGAAGCCGGGTGCGCGACCCTGCAGCGAGCCGTGCCACCTGACACCTCGCCTCCGGACGTCACCCTGGATGCACCCAACGGGATCGTGCCGTTGGGCAGGTCGTTCAAGGTGCGCTGGACCGTGACCGATGACAGCGAGGAAGCCAAGGTCACCGCGACCATGTACTCCAACGGAAGCGAGGTCTTCATCGACGCGACCGACGGCCTCGTCGAGGCCAAGGGCGCGACCATGGTCGGAACAGTCGACCCCGTCAGTGGGTTCCCTGGGCCGTTCTACCTGTGCATGAGCGCGGAGGACGCCGCCGGCAACAAGAGCGTCAACTGGCCGCAAACCGAATGCGCTTGGCTCTCTCTCGAGGTCGCCCTAGATCAACTGCCGAGCGTGGCCAACGGGTGCGGTGGCGCCCAATGGGGTGACCTGGCCGCAAGCGTGCAGAACTGGCTGCTCGACACCAAGTCATACGGCGGCGAAGAGGTCAACTTCCGCCTGGCATGCAACCAGCACGATGCCGGATACGCGGGCATAACCGTGTACGACCCGTTCCTGCGGAAGGTCGTCGACTTCCGCAAGTGGTCGCGGCTGCGCGTCGACAACAAGTTCTATGACGACCTCGGGACCCTGTGCCGCAAGCAGCTCAGCAGCAAGGTGAGCAAGCTCAATACCTTCCGATGCACCCGCGGGCTCCCGCTCGACAAGGTGTTGCTGACCGAGCTCGCCGGGAAGTCCCCAGGAGCGCTCGCCTACTACGAGGCGGTCCGGGCCTACGCCGAGGCCGCGTTCGACACCAACGTCACCCGACCGGGCGTCCAGACGGACAACAACCCGCCGACGTGGCCCGAGGGCGGAGGGCGCAAGAACGCCTGACGACGGCCGGCGCTACGAGCCGAAGCCCACCCGGCGCGACGAGGATGCGCCAATCTCGACATAGGTGATCTTGGCTGCCGAGACGAGGACGGTGCGACCGCGGTCGTCGGTCAGGGTCAGCAGGCCACCGTCCTTGAGCGCCTTCTCCACGGCCGTCTTAACTGCCTCCTGGCTCTCGGTGCTTTCCAGCGAGATCTCGCGAGGGGAGTCCTGGACCCCGATCTTTACCTCCACGGCACACTCCTTCGTCGCTTTCCCGCTAGGAACGCCCATCGTGTCAGGACATTCCCTGGCTGTCGCGATGCGGGTCACTCCTGCGGCGGGTGGCTCATGGGGAAGCCGCTGATGCCCCTCCAGCCCAGCGCACTGATCAGCTCGGTCGCCTCCTCGCGGCGAATGTGGGAGCCATCGTGCAGCCAACGGCGCGCGGACACCTGCGTCATGCCCTGCATGCCCGCTGCCAGCACCAGCGCCTGCTCGTCGCTGAGCCCGGTGTCCTCGGCAATGACGTCGGCGATCATGCGGCCCACGGTCTGGTCCACCGCGTCGACCCGCTGGCGCACGGCCGGCTCGTTGGCCAGGTCGCTCTCGAAAACCAGTCGGAAGGCCCCGCCCGGGTCAGCGACGAACGCGAAGAACGCGCTGATCATGCCGCTCACCCTCAGGCGGTTGTCCGTCGTCGTGGTGAGCGCAGCCCGGGAGGCCTGCTCCAAGTCCTCGATCCCGGCGTCAAGGATCGCGAGGTACAACTCGAGCTTTCCCGGGAAGTGCTGGTAGAGGACCGGCTTGGAGACGCCCGCACGATCGGCGATGTCGTCCATCGAGGCTGCGTGGTAACCCGCGGTCGAGAACACGTCCAAGGCGGCGGCAAGCACTTGCTGGCGGCGCTGCTCGCGCGGCAGGCGTGGCGCCCGGCCGACGTCGGCGGAGGGATCCGCGACCGCGGCAGGACTGTCGATGCTCGACGGGGTGCCCACGGGCGCAGCCTACTAGTGAGTAACTTCCCCCGACAGGGGCAACTGCGGCCCCAGGGGCAGCAATCGGACCGCGACGCCGTCGGTCGTACGCTCGTGCCGTGATCGTCGAGGGACCGTGGCCACGTGCGGACGTCTCCTTGGCGTGCCGCACGCTCAGCGTCCGGCACGCCGAAGGGGCCGTCGCGGGGCTGCCGACTGCCGTCATGGCCCACGGGCTCGGCGGCTCCTCCCTCAACTGGACCGACCTCCAAGGGCACCTGCGCGGGCGGCTGGACTCGTGGGCCGTCGACCTTGGCGGCTTCGGCCAGTCGCCGCCCCCGCGAGATGGAGACGTCAGCCCGCTCGGCCACGCGCGGGCGCTGGCCGACTTCATCGAGCACCTCGATGTCGGGCCGATCCACATGTTCGGCAACTCCATGGGCGGGGCGGCGGCGCTGCAACTCGCCGGTCGACGGCCCGACCTCGTCCGCAGCCTCACCCTCATCTCGCCTGCGCTGCCCTCGCTGTTCGCCACCAAGTCCAACGCGCACCTTCCCGTGATCGCGGTGCCCGGCGTCGGCGAACGCCTCGTGCCGCGGTTCCTCGAGGCCCCGGCCGAGGCGCGCGTGCAGGGCACCATCGACGTCTGCTTCGCCGACCCAGCGCGGGTCTCGCCGGCCCGGCTCGCGGAGTCCGTCGAGGAGGTGCGCGGCCGTGACCACCTGCCGTACGCGACCGACGTGTTCCTGCGCAGCCTGAGGGGACTGCTGAAGACCTACGTCGACCTCGGGCCGAACCGGCCCTGGAAGCTGGCCGAGCGGGTGACCTGCCCGACCCTGGTCATCTACGGCCGCAAGGACCCGCTCGTCGACCCGCGCAGCGCCCATCGAGTGACCAAGCGGTTCCCCAATGCGCACGTCATCGTGCTGCCCGACAGCGGCCATGTGGCGCAGATGGAGCACCCGGACTTCGTCGCGGCAGCGTGGGAGCGCTTCATCGGCGACTAAGCGGCGAGGCCCAGCGCGGCCATCCGCCGGGCGTGGTTGTCCGTCAGTCGCGCCAGCATCCGGCCGATCTCGGCCAGGTCGGTGCCGGGCCGGTCCACCCCGCCGACGAGGAGGGTCGACAGCGCATCGCGCTCGGCGGCGACGCGCTGGGCCTGGGACAGCGCCTCGCCCACCAGGCGGCGGCCCCACAGGGCGAGCCGGCCCCCCACCCGGGGGTCGGTCTGGATCGCCCCGCGCACGCGATCCACGATGAAGTCGGAGTGGCCCGTGTCCGCGAACACGCTGATGACGAGAGCCCGGCTGTCCTCATCGACGTAGTTCGCGATCTCCCGGTAGAAGTCGTTGGCGATCCCATCGCCGACGTACGCCTTGACCAGGCCCTCCAGCCAGTCGCTCGGCGAGGTCTTCTCGTGGAACCCCTCGAGTGCGTCACGGAAGGGCTGCATCGCCTCCTGTGGCTCAGCGCCCAGCTCGACGAGGCGGTCCCGGAGCACGAGGAAGTGCCGGTACTCGGCCGTCGCCATTCCGGCCAGGGCCGCCTTGTCGTCGATGGACGGGGCCATCGCTGCGTCCGCGGCCAACCGCTCGAAAGCCATCAGTTCGCCGTAGGCCAGCACCCCGAACAGGTCCACCACCGCCGCGAGGTACTCCGGATCGGTGTGCAGCGCCGAGGATGGTGGGCCTTGGTCGGTCATAGCGAGCAAGGGTAGCCAGATCCCCCACGGTAGAGTTGGGGATCATCACGTGCGTGATGCCCTCATCACAGGAGTTCCCCTGACCATCGCAGAACCGGACAGCGCGAGCGCGTCCGACACACAGACAAGCAATGTCGACCCCACCAGTGCTCCCACCTTCGTGGAGCTGGGCGCCGACCCCCAGATCGCCGAGGCCCTCGCGGCTGACGGCATCACCCACGCCTTCCCGATTCAGCAGCAGTGCATCCCGCTGGCCCTCGAGGGCAGCGACCTCATCGGCCAGGCCAAGACGGGCACAGGCAAGACGCTCGGCTTCGGCATCCCGCTGCTGCAGCGCATCGCCATCCCGGGCTCGGACGCCTTCAACGCCCTGCCGCCCGACGCCCAGGGCAAGCCGCAGGCGCTCGTCATCTGCCCGACCCGCGAACTGGGCCTGCAGGTGGCCACCGACATCGAGCGCGCCGGTCGGATCAAGGGCGTCCGCGTCCTGGCGGTCTACGGCGGCCGCGCATACGAGCCGCAGATCGAGGCACTCGAGAAGGGCATCGAGGTCATCGTCGGCACGCCCGGACGCATCATCGACCTCGCCGGCCGTCGGGACCTCGACTTGTCCAACGTGCAGGTCCTCGTCCTCGACGAGGCTGACGAGATGCTCGACATGGGCTTCCTGCCCGATGTCGAGCGCATCGTCGCCATGATCCCCGCGAAGCGCCAGACGATGCTCTTCTCGGCGACCATGCCGGGGCAGATCGTCAACCTCGCGCGCCGCTACATGACTCAGCCGACGCACATCCGCGCGGCAGACATCGGCGACGAGAGCGCCACGGTCGACGCCATCGAGCAGCACGTCTGGCGCGTGCACCCGATGGACAAGATCGAGTTGCTCGCCCGCATCCTGCAGGCCAAGGACCGCGAGCTGGTCATGGTGTTCACCCGCACGAAGCGCCGCGCGCAGAAGGCGTGCGACGAGCTCACCGAGCGCGGCTTCGCCGTCGGCACCGTGCACGGCGACCTGGGCCAGGGGGCCCGCGAGCAGGCCCTGCGTGCCTTCCGCACCGGCAAGGTCGACGTGCTGGTGGCCACCGACGTCGCTGCCCGCGGCATCGACGTCGACAACGTCACCCACGTCGTGAATTACGAGTGCCCTGACGACGAGAAGACGTACCTGCACCGCATCGGCCGCACCGGCCGCGCCGGTGCATCGGGCGTCGCCGTGACGTTCGTCGACTGGGAGGACGTCAACCGCTGGCAGATGATCGACCGGGCCCTCAAGCTCCCGTTCAAGGACCCCATCGAGACGTACTCCACGAGCGACCACGTCTACACCGGCATGGGCATCCCCGCCGGGACCACCGGCTACCTGCCCAAGGCCTCCCGTACGCGGGCAGGGCTCGCGGCCGAGGCGGTCGAGGACATCGGCGAGACGGGCAAGAAGCCTCGTTCGGGCGATCGCGACCGCGGCCGGGACCACGACCGCGGCAAGAGCCACGGCAAGGACGGCGGCAAGCGGCACTCGGATCGCCCGCGCGGCGACAAGCCGCACGCGGACAAGCACCAGACCGACAAGCCCCACGCGGACAAGCCTCATGACGACAAGCCGCGTGAGAAGTCGCCTTCGGACAAGCCGCGCCAGCGCACCCGCCGCCGTCGGCCCTCCGGTGGCAGTGCCCCCGCCGCGGACTGACCGCCAGCGCTAGCTGTCGGTCAGCTCGACCGCGAGCCTTCGGTAGTCGTCTGCCCCGCGGGAGCCTCGCGCGGTGGCAAGGATGCTGCGGCCAGCGGCGGGCGCCTCGGCGAACCGGATCGACCTGCTGATCGGGGTGAACACGCGCACGCCGTATCGCGGACCGAGGTCCGCAAGGACAGCCTTGGCGTGCGTGGTGCGGCCGTCGAACAAGGTAGGCAGGACGCCTGCGATCCGAAGCCGGGGATTGGTGAGCCGCTGCACGTCGGCGATCGTCTCCATCAACTGCCCGACACCTCGATGCGACAGGGTCTCGCACTGCAGCGGCACGAGCACCTCGTCAGCCGCCGTGAGTGCGTTGATCGTCACGATCCCGAGTGAAGGCGAGCAGTCCAGCAGGACCCAGTCGTACCCGTCCACGACCGGCTCGAGCGCATCCCGGACGACGTACTCCCGGCCCACGACCCCGGCGAGGGCCCGGTCGGCCCCAGCGAGGTCGATCGCCGCCGGGAGCAGGTCGACGCCGTCCTCGGTCGTCGTGATCAGGTCGGCGACCGGGATGCGGGGCGTTGCCGCCATGAAGGCATCGGCGCCCGAGCGCTCGAGGTCCTCAGGGTCCAGGCCCAGCGAGAAGGTGGCACACGCCTGGGCATCGAGGTCGACGACGAGGATCCGCTGACCGGCCTCCGCGAGGGCCGCCGCAACGTTGACGACCGTGGTCGTCTTGGCGACGCCGCCCTTCTGGTTCGCGACAGCGAGGATGCGGGCCACGTCCCGGACACTACGGCCACGACCCGCCGCACGGTCAACCGGGCGAGGCTGCCCCGAAACGTCCGGACGAGGGCGGGATGGCGGTAGGAATGGGGTTTGACCGCTGCGGGAGGGGGTAGGACGTGGGCGTGCAGCACTGGACCCTGCCCGCCGACCACTCCGCCGAGCGACTGGCCCGCGACGCGATTATCGACGCCCTGCGTGGCGACGGCGTCGATCCGCAGGAGATCGATGATGTGGTCCTGGCCACGTCAGAACTCGTGTCGAACGCCGTCGACCACGGGCAGGCGCCCATCCACCTCGAACTCGAGACCCGGGCCCGACAGGTGCGGGTCACCGTGAGCGATTGCGGATCGGGGCAGCCCTCCCCTCGGGTGGCAGCAGACGGCGCCCCCCGGGGCCGGGGACTGTCGATAGTCGCCCAACTGGCCACCGACTGGGGCTGGGAGCGGCAGGATGGCCGACTGCACGTCTGGGCCGAGTTCCGGACGGGAGGGGTCGCGGGTGACTCTTGACGAGATCCTGAGCGGTCGAGCGCTGGGCCGGCTCGGAGATGCCCTGATCCTCATCGGCGAGGGCAGCCGGATCATCGACGCCAACGACGCCGCCCTGGCGCTCTATGCGTACTCACGCGAGGAGATGCTCGCCCTGACCCTCGGCGACATCCGGGGTCCCCGCTTCCTTGAGCGCGTGCCCGCGGAGTTCCGCGGCGCGGACGGTCTGGCCCGGGTGTTCCACACCGAGCATTTCCGGAGCGACGGGACCGTGATCCCGGTCGAGGTACGCGCCGTGGAGGTGGCGGACGGCGAGGGAACCGTCGTCCTGTGCGCCACGCGCGACATCAGCAGCCAGGTCGATGCCGAGGCATCACTCCTGCTCAGCCACGCCCGACTGGACAACATCGCGGCCACCGTCCCGGGTGTGCTCTACGAGTACGAGGTGGACCCGGCAGGAGGCGGGAGATACGTATACGTGGGGCCGGGGTGCCAGGGACTCCTCGGCCTTGCCGAGTCCGAGATGCGGGCAGAGGTGGACCCGGTGTGGGGATTGGTCCACGCGGACGACATCGAGCGGGTGCTCTCCGAGGACGAGGCCTGCGAGGGCGAGGGTGTCGTCTTCAACAGCGAGTTCCGGATCATCACGCCCGCCGGCGAGCTCAAGTGGCTGCACATGACCTCCCGGCAGCTGCCCTCGCAGGCCGGGAAGCCCGATGTCTGGTGCGGCATCATGCTCGACATCACCGAGCGCAAGAACGCCGAGCAGGAGTTGCGGAGGCGCGACGTCGAACTGGCCCGGCTCAACGACGAACTCGTGCGCCAGGCCGCGACCGACTCGCTGACCGGCCTGGCGACTCGCCGGCACTTCTACGACTGCCTGGACCGCGGCATCCTGGAGGCCGAACGCGATGGGTGCAGCGTCAGCGTCGCCAGCTTCGACCTCGACGGCCTCAAGCGGGTCAACGACACGGGCGGCCATGCCCGGGGAGACCACGTCCTCGTCAGCTTCGCCGCCATCCTCGACGACCAGTGCCGCCACGAGGACGTCGCCGGCCGCCTTGGCGGCGATGAGTTCAGCGTCGCGATGCCGCGGATCGGCGTGGACGGGGGGCGCGATCTGGCCACGCGCGTCGTCGATGCCGCACGGGCGAACCCGCTCCTCATGGGCCTGGGCGTCACGGCAAGCGCCGGGGTTGCCGAATGGCGCCCTGGGGAACAGGCCGACGACGTTCTGCAGCGTGCCGACGCGGCGATGTACGCGGCCAAGCGCAGCGGCGGCGATTCGGTGGGCGGAACTCAGGCTTCCTGACCGAGCATCCGGCCCCGTGCCTGCCTACCCTTGAAGCAGACACCAAGGGGTGGTGGTTGTCATGACAACTAGGCCAATGCGCACAGCGATCTGGACGCTCTCCGTGACGGGCGCCCTCACCCTCTCGGTGGCCTCGGGGGTCGCGCTCGCCTCACTCCCGACCGTCGATTGCCCGCCGGGCCTTCCAGCGGACATGTGCGCCCAGTTGCAGGCAGCCGTACCCGGCGACCTGCCCAGTGGACTGCCCACGGAGATGCCCACCGCCATGCCTACGGCGATGCCCAGCGGACTGCCGAGTGACCTGCCCAGCGGGTTCCCGAGCGGGATGCCGACCGCCATGCCCAGCGGCATGACCACGACCGCTCCGGACTTCTCCACCATGTCCCCGAGCGAGGTGCAGGCGTTGATGGGGCAGGCGACCGCCGCCCAGATCTCGCAGTATGCCCCCCAGGCCATGGCACAGCTGTCCGGCGCCGAGCTCGCCGCGATGGCCCCGGCCGCCGTTGCCGGCATGAGCGGTGAGCAGTTCGCGGCGCTGGCCCCCAATGCGATCTCCAAGATGACCGGAGCCCAGATCGCCGCCCTCACCCCGAATGCCTTCAGCTACATGACGGCCGAGCAGGTCTTCGCCTTGGCGCCCACTGCCATCTCCAAGATGAGCGGCGACCAACTCGCGTCGGTATCGCCGCAGGCGATAGCCAAGCTCAGCGGCGACCAGCTCGCGGTCCTCTCGCCGTCGGCCATAGCCAAGCTCAGCGGCGACCAGTTGGCAGAGGTCTCGCCAGCGGCCATCGCGAAGCTCAGTGGGCCGCAGCTCACCTCCCTCGCGCCACTGGCCCTCGCGAAGATGGACGATGCCCAGCTGGCAAGGATCAAGCCACTGGTCATGGCGAAGATGAGCGCAACTCAGGTCGATGCGCTCAGCGCCGATGCGCTCAAGGGCCTGACGGCCGACCAGATCAGCCGCCTCGGCACCGGTGCCGTGGGGGCGCTGAGCCCCGATCAGCTCGCCGCCATGAAGGCGAAGACCGTCGCTGCGCTGAAGCCCGGGCAGATGCCGTCCTTGGATCCCGCCACGCTCACCGGCCTGCAGCCGGCGCAGCTCGCCGCCCTCCCGCCAGGGACCCTCGCGGCCGTCTCGCCGGAGCAGTTCGGGCAGATGACGCCCGCCGCCGTGGCCAAGCTTCAGGCTGACCAGATGGCCAAGCTGATGCCCAAGACCATCAACGGCGTGAACCCCCTGCAGATGGTCGTGCTTCCGCCGGCCACGGTCGCGGCCATGAAGCCGGCGCAGGTCTCGGCCATGAAGCCCCCCACGATCGCGGCGATGACGCCCCCGCAGATCAAGCAGATCCCGCCTGCATCGATCGCAGCGATCACGCCGAAGCAGATGGTCGGGATGCAGCCCAGCACCATCGCCAGGATGAGCGTCTCCCAGATCCAGGCGCTGACGGGGCCAACGGCTCGGAACGTCACTCCCGCGCAGATGGAGGCTCTAGGCAGGGCTCAGTACGCCGCCCTCATGGCCCGTCGCTAGCACCTCGGCCAGACTGCTTCAGGATGCCCCAGCCTGTCAGCACGTCGACGAGGTCCGGGCTCGTGTCCAGTGACCGCACCTCGGCGGGGGTGAACCACCCAGCCTCGCTCGCATCATCACCCGCGAGCGGGGCTGGCGAGCCCGTCACCGCCAGCAGGAAGTCGCGGATGACGTAGACCCCGCCGCCGGGCGCATCCCGCTCCACGGTGCCCACCTCGCGCACGACCGAGCCCGCGAGCCCGGTCTCCTCGCGCAGTTCGCGAACCACCGCAGCCTCGGCCGACTCGCCCTCCTCGACCCGTCCGCCAGGGATGGACCACAGGCCCTGGGCCGGCGGGTTGGCGCGCCGAACGAGCAGGAGCCTCCCGTCGCCATCGAGGACGACGGCGCCGACGCACGGGATCTGCCTGACCGGCCTCACGTGCGGGTCTTGTACTCCTCGAGCAGGCGGCGGGCGATGATCATGCGCTGGATGTCGGCGGTGCCTTCGCCGATGAGGAGCATGGGGGCCTCGCGATAGAGGCGCTCGATCTCGTACTCCTTGGAGTAGCCGTAGCCGCCGTGGATGCGGAATGAATCCTCGACGACCTCCTTGCAGTACTCGCTGGCGAGGTACTTGGCCATGCCGGCCTCGAGGTCGTTGCGCTCGCCTGAGTCCTTCTTGCGGGCGGCCATGACCATCATCTGGTGGGCCGCCTCGACCTTCACCGCCATGTCGGCGAGCCGGAAGGACACGGCCTGGTGCTCGGCGATCGGCTTGCCGAACGTCACTCGCTGCTGCGCGTACTCAACCCCGAGCTCGAAGGCCCGGATGCTCAGGCCGCACGCGCGGGCAGCGACGTTGACGCGACCCACCTCCACGCCATCCATCATCTGGTAGAAGCCCTTGCCGGGAACGCCGCCGAGGATGTCGGTGGCCTTCAGGCGCAGCCCGTCCATGACGAGTTCGGTCGTGTCCACGCCCTTGTAGCCCATCTTGTCGATCTTGCCGGGGATGGTCAGTCCCGGGCGGACCTCCCCGAACCCGGAGGGCTTCTCGATGAGGAAGGTGGTCATCTGCTTGTAGACGCTGGCGCCGTCGGCCGACTCCTCGGGGGTCAGGACCAGCACGGCGACCAGGGTCGACGATCCGCCGTTGGTGAGCCACATCTTCGCGCCGTTGAGGATGAACTCGTCGCGATCGCCGTCGGCGGCCCGGACCGCCTTGCTCGTGATCGCCGCCACGTCGGACCCGCATCCGGGCTCGGACATGCTGAATGCCCCGCGCACCTCGCCCGTCGCCATGCGCGGCAGGTAGTGGGCCTTCTGCTCGTCCGTGCCGTGCTGCATGAGCATCCACGCCACGATGAAGTGGGTGTTGATCACCCCGGACACGCTCATCCAGCCGCGGGCGATCTCCTCCACGACCAAGGCGTACGTCAGGAGCGACTCCCCCAGGCCGCCGAACTCCTCGGGGATCATCAGTCCGAAGACGCCCATCTCCTTCAGCCCGTCGACGATCGCCTGCGGGTACTCGTCGGCGTGCTCGAGCTCGTTCGCCACGGGAATGATCTCGTTGTCGACGAACTCGCGGATCGCGGCGAGGATGTCTCGCTGGTCCCCGGTGAGTCCCTCTGTCACGGCAAGGCGGGTCATGTCACTGCTCCGGTCTGTCAGGCGCTGGGGGGCTCGAAGGTCGTGGTGCGGGCCAAGCCGGCGGCGCGGCCCTTCGCGGAGATGACCAGGGCCATCTTGCGGGATGCCTCGTCGATCATCTCGTCGCCCAGCATCACCGCGCCCTTCGCCCCCCCGGCCGCCGACGTGTAGTAGTCGTAGGCGTCCAGGATCAGCTCCGCGTGGTCGTAGTCCTCCTGCCGCGGGCTGAACACCTCGTTCGCGGCCGCGACCTGGTCCGGGTGCAGCACCCACTTGCCGTCGAACCCCAGCGCCGCGCTGCGGCCGGCCACTCGCTTGTAGCCCTCGATGTCCTTGATCGCCAGGTACGGTCCGTCGATCGCCTGCTTGTCGTACGCCCGCGCCGCCATCAGGATCCGCATCAGGATGTAGTGGTACGCGTCACCGACGTCGTAACCCGGCGGCTGCTCCCCCACCACGAGGGACTTCATGTTGATGCTCGCCATGAAGTCCGCCGGCCCGAAGATCAACGTCTCCACCCGCGGGCTGGCCTGCGCGATGGCATCGATGTTGATGAGGCCGAGCGCATTCTCGATCTGCGCCTCGATCCCGATCCGGCCAACCTCCAGGCCGTTGCTCTTCTCGACCTGCGTCAGCAGCAGGTCCAGCGCCACCACCTGGTCCGCCGTCTGCACCTTCGGCAGCATGATGCAGTCCAGGTTCGCGCCCGCGCCCTCGACGACCTCCACGACGTCGGCATACGTCCACTGCGTCGTCCAGTCGTTGACCCGCACCACCCGCACCTTGCCCTCGTAGCCGCCCTCGTTCAGCGCCGCCACGATGTTCTTGCGGGCATCCGGCTTCGCCAGCGGGGCAACCGCGTCCTCGATGTCCATGAACACCTGGTCCGCAGGCAGCCCCCTCGCCTTATCCAGCATCTTCGGGCTGCTGCCCGGCACCGCAAGATTCGACCGCCTCGACCTCAACACGTGAGCCTCCATGATCCGGTTGGCCCAAATCTATCGGTCAGTCCAGGCCGATGATCACGTCGCCGTCCCCTGGCCGCACGGCGCTCACCAGCGACCACGGCACCCGGAACACCCGGCCAGGGGAGGCTGGCCAGGGCAGAACTCGGCGGGCCAGCAGCCGGCCGCCCTGCCGGACGGATACCCGGGGCACCGCCCGGTGGCCGGTTGGCCACAGCAGCAGTCGGCCGCGGGGCGGTGCGGGATCGCCGGGCCGGATGACCCCGGGGGCCACCCACGCGAAGCCAGCCCCCGCACGAACGAGCACCGCGTCTGCCGGACGGGTGGCCCCACCGAGCCAGCTGGCGACCTGCGCCGCCGCGTGGCGCCCGTCGAGGGCTGCCACGTCGGCAGTGTCGACGGGGTGAAGCAGGTTCCCTGCGGCGAACACGCCCTCTGCGCTCGTGCGCAGCGCGGTGTCGACCACCGGGGAGAGGCTGCCCGGGTCGAGATCCAGTCCGCGCATCCGAGCCAGTTCGTTGTCGGGGATCCAGTCGCCGGTGAAGACCACCGTGTCGCATTCGATCATGACCTTCTGGCCCGTGCCTTCATGCGTGAACTCGACCGCCTCGACCCGCTCTTTGCCGACGATCCGGGTTACCCGCGTGCGACGCACGACCGGAACCCGCAACATCGTCCGACCGGGAACGCTGAAGGCGGCATAGGACTCGGGACGCTCGTGCAGCGTCGTCATGGCCACCGTCGCGCAGCCTGCCTCCCTCAGGGTGAGGACCGCGGACCAGCTGACCAGCTCGGCCCCGACCACGACCGCCCGCAGGCCGATCAACCCACCCGCCCGCTCGTGCCGGCCATGCACGAGGTCCTGCAGCAGGCCGGTGGTGAGAACCCCGCTGGGCCGGTCGCCCGGGATCATGCGTGCACTGCGCGATCGCTCCCGCGCCCCGGTGGCCAGGACGACTGCCTCCGCCTCGACGAGCAGGCGGCCCGCTGGGCTGGTGACGAGCAGGGCCCGGTCGCCCGCCCAGTGGGTGGCCATGGCGCCCGTGCGCACGTCGCTCCCCCAGTCACGGGCCTGCTGCACGATCCGCTCGGCGTACTGCGGGCCGGTCATGACCCGGCGCAGGTCGCGCACGCCGTAGCCGATGTGGCCGCTCGTGCGGGGGACACCCCCGGCTGCGCGCTGCCGTTCGAGGACGAGCACGGGACCGATGCCGAGTTGCCGGAGCGCCGTGGCGGCAGCAAGGCCAGCAGGGCCGCCCCCGACGACCGCGACCGCCGGCCGCAGCACGTCCCGATGGCTGGTCACGCGCCCTCCCCGCGCAGCAGGGCATCGACCTCGGCCCCGCAGGCGAACCCCTGGCACCGTCCCATGACCGCGCGCGTCCGCCTTCGAAGCCCGTCGAGGTCCACCGGCGGGATCGGCGAGCGGAGCGCATCGCGGATCTCGCCGCGGGTGACCCGCTCGCAGAAGCACACGATGGTGCCGTAGTCCGGGTCGTGCTCGATCAGGTCGACGCGCTCGTAGGGTCGCGGGAAGGCCTCGCCGAGGTTGGGCATGCGCGGCGGGGCGGGAACATCGGGGCGGAGGTCCAGGCGGTGCCCCGACCCTTCGATGAGGTCGCAGGCACGCTCGGCGAGCGCCATCGATGCGGTGAGGCCCGTCGATCGGATGCCGCCGAGGACGACATAGCGCTGGGCCGGGTCGACGTCGACCACGTAGTCGGCATGCTCGGTGGCCGCCCGGAGCCCGGCGTAGGAGGCCGTCACCTCCTCGGCCATCAGTCCGGGCATGATGACGCCGCCCTTGGCGAGCAGGAATGCATAGCCCTCAGCGGATGTCGACGTGTCGTGGCGGTCGGCGAGGTCCTCCGACGTAGGACCGAGCATGACGTTGCCGAAGATCGTCGGACTGACGAGCACTCCCTTGCCCTTGGCTGAAGGCACCGGCAGGACGATGCGCGGCACGGATGCTCGCGCGAGCTTGTCGAACACCAGCAGCTCCCCGCGACGCGGCACGACCGTGAACCGGCGGTGCCCGAACATCGCATCCACGCGGTCACTGCCCAAGCCTGCCGCGTTGACCACCCACCGGGTGCGGACGTCCCCGCCCGTCGTGCTCAGCACCGTTGCGTCGGCGCCGACATCCGCCGAGGTCACCCTGTGGTTGAGGAGCAGCCGGGCGCCACGGGCGAGCGCGTCCGTGGCGTAGGCGAGGGTCGTCGTCCACGGGCAGATGATCGATTCCCCGGGAATGAGCAGCCCGCCGAGTGCACCCGGCCCCAACGCGGGCACGTGGTCGTATGCGGAGTTGACGGGCACGGCATCGGCGTAGCCGTTCCGTGCAGCCTTGTCACGCAGGGCGGGGAGCGTGGAGAGCTCCTCCTCCGTCCACGCCACCAGCAGGGCGCCCGTGGCCTCCACCGGGATGCCTGTGTCGCCCGCGTACGCCGACAGCAGGTCGTAGCCGCGCGACACCATGGTCGACTCGAGCGATCCGGGAGCGGCATCGAAGCCGGTGTGCAGGATCGCCGTGTTCGCTTTGCTGGTGACGTCCCCGACGTCGCCGCGTGCCTCGACCAGTGCGACCGCCACCGGCCGTCCGTCCGTCTGTCGCCCAGCCAGCTCGCGCGCTACCGCGCAGCCCACGACTCCCCCGCCGATGACCGCCACGTCGACGTCGATCACGGCACTACCTCGGGCAGGTCAGCCTCGGCCGCCGCTCGCCAACGACTCAGCAGGTCCCCTGCCCGGTCGGCGGTCCAGCGCGGCCGGTAGACGGCTGCAGGTGTCCAGGGCCAGGTGACATCCGCCAGCCCGAAGCGTGGCGTGACGCCCAGGCTGCCGAGCGCGGCAGCTCCCAGGGCCGTGGCGTGCGGCGACGAGTACACCTCGACGGGCACCTGCAGCAGGTCGGCCTGTGCCTGCATGAGGACGGCGGACTGGGCCAGTCCGCCATCCACGCGAAGCCGACTGATGGGCCGGCCCAGATCGTGCGCGAAGACACCGGCCAGGACGGCCACCTGCGCGGCGATCCCTTCGACGACGGCCCGTACGAGCGAGGCCCGCGTCGTCGCCAGGCTCAGACCCGTGAAGCTGGCCAGGGCATCGGCTCGCCAGTACGGCGCAGCCAGTCCTGCCAGGGCCGGAACGAAGACCACCCCGTCACTGGTGGCTCCTGCCGCCTCACCGAGATCGCGGGCGTCCGCCAGGAGGCCGAGGTCCACAAGCCAGCGAAGCGCGGAGGCGACCGTGTAGGCCTGCCCGTCGAGGCAGTACTGCGTGCCCTCGCGGGTGCGCCACGCCACCGAGGTGGTCAGCCCTGCGTGCGACCGCGTCGCATCCGCGCCGGTGTTGGCCAGCATGAAGGCGCCGGTGCCATACGTGCACTTGCTGCTCCCGACGTCGATGCACCCCTCGGCAAGCAGCGCGGCCTGCTGGTCGACCACGAGCCCGGAGACGGGCGTGTCGGTGCCGAACGCCGACGTGCTGCCGACGACCTCATCGCAGGCAACCAACCTTGGCATCTGCTCGTCAGCGAGCCCGAACACCGACATCAGCCCTTCGTCCCACTGGACCGCGTCCAGGTCAAGCACGAGCGACCTGCTCGCGGTCGTGACATCCGTGACGAACTCGCCTGTGAGCTGGTGCACCAACCACGAATCGCTGGTCGTCACGACGCCGTCACGTGTCAGGTTCTCGCGCAGCCATGCCATCTTCGGCGCCGAGAAGTACGGGCTCAAGACCAGTCCCGTCCGCGCGGCGATGTCGTCCCTGTGTTCCGCCAGCCGGCGGCACACCGACTCTGATCTGCGGTCCTGCCAGCCGATCGCCGGCGTCAGCGGCTTGCCCGTGGCCGGATCCCAGGCCAATACGGTCTCGCCCTGGTTCGCGAGGGCGACGACGTCGATCCGGGTTCCGGCCTCCTCGACGGCCTGGCGACCGGCGGTGAGCACGGACTCCAGCAGCTCGCGGGGATCCTGCTCGACCGCACCGGCCCCCCGGTAGTCGGGACGCACCTCGCACTCGCTGGACGCGATCACCCGGCCGTCCGGCTCGACGACGATGGCCTTGGTGCCCGACGTGCCCTGGTCGATCGCGAGGACGCTCACGGCCACGAATGTAGCGACGCCGGTGGCAGCGGCGCGCCTACACCGGCGAGGTCTCCGTGGGGATCGTGCGGCTGCCCGAACGGATGACCAGCACGATCCCCGCGAACATCAGCATCGATGCGGGGATGACTCCCAGCGGGGGCACCTGGCCGAGCGCGATGGCCGCCATGATGGTGGCGCCGGGCATCTCCAGCAGGATCGCCAACGACACGACGGTGGCTGACGTGGTGGACAGCACCTTGTTGATCAGGGTGTGGCCGAGCAGTTGGGCCCCCAGCGTGAGGGCGAGGATCAGTGCCCAGTCCCGCGCCGAGAAGCCCCACAGGGACTGCTGCCCGACCAGGCACAGGCCCAGCAGCAGGATGGCCGCCGACGCATACGCAGACATCGTCATGGTCGGCGTCGACACGGTCTGGCGCGCGCTCTCCCCTACGGTGACGTACGCGGCAGCGAGGACGGCTCCCGCCAGGGCAAGGGCGTCCCCGATCAGGTGCCTTGGGTCCACGCTCAGGTCGATACCGGTCAGCACCACGACGCCGACCAGGGCGATGGCGATGCCGATCCACGCGGGTCGGGGGATGTGGGTCCCGCGCCGGCGGGCGATGAGCGCCGCCCAGACCGGCTGCGTGGCGACAAGCGCGGTCGATGACGCCACCGTGGTGAAGCGCAGCGACGGGATCCACGCCGCGAAGTGGGCGCCGAGGAGCAGGCCCGATGCGATGACCAGCCGCCACTCGCGCCGGGAGAGCCCGGCCACCTCGCGACGGTTGCGCAGCAGCACCCACGGAGCCGTTAACGCCGACCCGAGGAAGCAGCGCCAGAACGCGATCGCCAATGCTGGTGCGGCTATGGCGGCGATGATCGGCCCTGACGACGAGATGAACAGGACCGCGATGCCGAGCCACGCCAGATCCGCCGCAGGGGGGCGATCGAAGGCGCCGCGACCTGCCGGGGCAGGCGTCGCGGTGGTCATTCCGACCGCCTCCTAGGGGTAGCCTTTCGACGTGACGACCGGAGCCGCGACCCGAGTATTCCTTGCGCGCCTGGCCGGTATAGGGGTGTTCGACCCCAACGGCGACCAGGTGGGCAAGGTACGCGATGCCATCGTCGTCCTGCGCATCGGCGGGAACCCGCCGCGGCTGACCGGACTGGTGGTCGAGGTCGGCTCGAGGCGGCGCATCTTCGTGCCGATGACCAAGGTCACCGCCATCGACGCCGGTCAGGTGATCGTCACCGGCACCGTCAACCTGAGACGGTTCGAGCAACGCAGTAACGAGACGCTCGTGACGGCTGAGTTGCTCGACCGATCCGTGACCCTCGTGGAGTCGGAACAGATCGTCTCGGTTCTCGATGTCGCCGTCGAGCAGTCGCGATCACGGGACTGGTTCGTCACCCAGTTGTTCGTTCGCAGGCCCGGCGGCGGGCTGCGCCGGCGGGGCGAGTCGATCATCGTCGACTGGGACGACATCCGGGGCCTGTCCCTCGCGGTCGAGGACCAGCCGGCCGAGCAATTGCTCTCCCGGCTGGATTCCATGCGGGCGGCCGACGTGGCCGACGTACTGCAGGACCTCTCGCCCAAGCGCCGGATCGAGGTGGCGCGCGGGCTCGACGACGAGCGCCTGGCCGACGTGCTGGAGGAACTCCCCGAGGACGACCGCACCCAGATCCTCATGACGCTGGAAGCCGAGCGGGCGGCGGACGTCCTGGAGGAGATGGACCCCGACGACGCCGCCGACCTCATCTCGGAACTGCCTCCTGCGCAGGCGGCGGACCTGCTCCAGCGCATGGAGCCCGACGAGGCCGAGGACATCCGCCGGCTGCTGTCTTACGACGACTTCTCCGCGGGCGGCATGATGACGACGGAGCCGATCGTGCTCTCGCCCGACGCGACCGTGGCCGATGCGCTCGCCCGGATCCGCAATCCCGACCTGTCCCCCGCCCTGGCCTCTCAGGTGTACGTGACCCGGCCGCCCACGGAAACCCCGACCGGCCGCTACCTCGGCGCCTGTCACTTCCAGGAACTGCTGCGCGAACCGCCGGGCACTCTCGTGTCGGCCTTGGTCGACAAGAACCTGCAGCCCGTACGGCCGGAGGCTCCGCTTGGCGAGGTCACCCGCAACTTCGCCGCCTACAACCTCGTCGCGCTGCCGGTCGTCGACGCGAACAACCACCTGCTCGGCGCGGTGACGATCGACGACGTGATCGACCACATGCTGCCGGAGGACTGGCGCGAGAACGACGAGGACTCGGTGGGGCAGGGCCATGGCGACTGAGCGCACCCGCAGGTCGACGAGCATCGACATGCCCAAGAATCGTGGCCGGTCGCTGCGACCATCCGTCGACACCGAGCGGTTCGGCGCGCTGTCGGAGTCGGTGGCCCGGCGGATCGGCTCGTGGGCCTTCATCCTCTGGATGACGATCGCCATCATCCTGTGGGTCGGCCTCAACATCATCATCGCGGACGGGGCGCCAGACCCGTTCCCGTTCATCTTCCTGACCCTGCTGCTGTCGCTGCAGGCGTCCTACGCGGCTCCACTCATCCTGCTCGCGCAGAACCGGCAGACGGACCGCGACCGGGTCCAGTTCCAGGAGGACCGGCTGCGCACCGAGCGGCTCCTGGCCGACAGCGACTACCTTGCCCGCGAGATCGCCGCCCTGCGGCTCGCCCTGGGCGACGTCGCAACTCGCGACTACGTCCGCGGGGAGCTGCGCGACCTGCTAGCGGACATGGCCGACCGGCTCGACCAGCACGCCGAGGCCCAGCTCAAGGCCGAGCGCAAGGCCCTGCGGAAGGTGGAGCGCACCATGGAGTCCGCTGCGGAAGACGGGGCCTAGCCTGGACTCGGGATGAAGCCCGAGTCCAGTTCCCACGGCCGCAATGGGGAGTTCTGGATGACCCAGGCCTGCAGGTCCTTGTCCAGCCCGGTGATGATCACGAGGCCGACCACGATGAAGACGACGCCCAGGCCGCGGCGGAACCAGCTGTGCGGGTCGGCCGCCCACCGAGCATTGCCGATCAGCCGCTGCCCGAGGAGCGCGATGGCCAGCAGCGCGGCGCAGAGGCCAAGCACGTACCCGCCGAGCAGGAACAGACCCTGGCCGAGGGACGCGGGCAGCACCGTGACGATGACGTAGCCGTACATCGGGCTGCAGGACGAGAAGACCGGCCCGAGTGCAGCGCCGGTGAGCACCGCCCCTGTCGTGCCTTGCCGGGTGCGGGCCGAGGCCAATCGCTTCGTCGAGCGCTCCTGCAGCGACAGCCGGGCCGACACCCATTCCCAGATCTGCGGGAACGCCGAGACGACGCCGAGGCCGATCAGCAGGCCACCGCTGAGCCATTGCCACACCTCGGAGGGGATGGCGATGAGTGACGTGCTGGCCTTGAGGGCCAGCGTGAACACCACGATCGACGCCCCGAGGGACGCCGTGATCACGTAGGCCCGCCGCCTCGAGGCAGCCGTCGACGGCCCGATGGACCCACCGACGATCACGGGGAGCATCGGCAGGACGCACGGCGCCAGGGTCGTCAGGACCCCTGCGACGACTGCCCCGAGGAAGAGCAGCATCAGGCAGTGGCCGCCGCAATGTCCGCGGACGTCATGGAGCCGGTCCACTTCGCCAGTTCATTGCCGTCGGCATCGACCTGCACGTAGGTGTGCTGCGTCGTGATGCCGTACCGCTGCTTGAGCTCGTCAGAGTCGTCGTAGTCGACCTTGACGATGGTCAGGCCAGCAGGGATGGCCGCGGCATTGTCGGTGAGGTCCTCCTCGGTGGCCTGGCAGGTCGGGCACCAGTCGGCGTGGAAGAACAGCACCACGTCGCCATTGCCGTACATGGCCTCGTTGCCCCGGTAGTCGGCCAGCGTGATGTAGGCGCCGGGCGCGGCAGCGGCCGCGGGATCCTCGCTGGCCATCGGCTTCTCGCTGGCCATCGGCTCCTTGCTCATCGAGGCTGACGCAGGCGGCGACTGCGACGGGCTGCTGGATGTCGAGCAACCCGTCAGCGCGAGGACGGCCGCGAATGTCGGGGCGAGGACGAGGGCAAGGCTTCGGGTCGGAGTCATGCCTCCATGACAGCCGAGTTGGCCCCGAGCCGCCAGCCCAACAGGGGCGTTCGCGCATTACGGAGTCCTTACGAAGGCGCTGCACGAGCATCCGAAGCGGCAGCCGACGCCTAGCCTGTGGTCATGGCAGCCGTGCTCGTCGTCGACGATGACGAGACCGTGCGGGAGGTGGTCGTTGCGTACCTGAGGCAGGCGGGACACGACATCACCGAGGCCGCGGACGGCCCGGGCGCGATGGACGCAGCCCGTTCACGACCGGACATCGTCGTGCTCGACGTCATGCTGCCCGGCTTCGATGGACTCGAGGTCTGCCGACGGCTGCGGTCCGAGCAGCCTGGCGTGCCCATCGTCATGCTCAGCGCGCTCGGCGAGGAGGAGGACCGCATTGCCGGCCTCGGCGAGGGCGCAGACGACTACCTATGCAAGCCCTTCTCGCCGCGCGAACTCGTGTTGCGGGTCGCCTCCCTGCTGCGGCGCGCGCAATCCCCGACGAGCGGCCCCGCCGCCCCCCTCGTCGACGGGGACCTCGCCATCGACCCGATCCCGCGGTCCGCGACACGGGGCGAGCGACCCCTTTCGCTCACCGCGCGCGAGTTCGACCTGCTCGCCTTCCTGCTGTCCAACCCTGGCCAGGCGTACTCCCGCGAGGACCTGCTCTCGCGGGTATGGGGCTGGGAGTTCGGCGACCTGACCACGGTCACCGTGCACGTGCGCCGCCTGCGCGAGAAGGTCGAGGTCGACCCGAGCAGCCCGACCCGCCTCGTGACGGTCTGGGGCGTCGGGTACCGATGGGATCCGGCGCCATGAGGTCCGAGATCGAGGTCGTCCTCATCGCGGCAGGCACCGCGGCCGTCACCGGGCTGGTCGGCCTTCAGGCAGTCAGCATCCTCGGTCGCAGGTCGCCCAGGACCGCGGCGATCGTCGCGCCCGTCGTGCCCGTGGCGGCCGTCGGGCTCGCCCTGCTGGTCAGTTCGTGGTCCATGTTCCTGTCGACCCACGATCTGGCCATCGTTGCCTGGATCATCGCCGCCGCGGTGCCCGTCGCCCTCGCCTTCGGCTTCATTGCCGCACGACGGCTTGACCAGGCGACTCGGGCGGCCGCGACGGCCAAGGCGGACCTCGCCGCCAGCCAGGAACTTGAGCAGCAGCGTCGCGAGATGGTCGCGTGGATCAGCCACGACCTGCGGACACCGCTGGCGGGACTCCGGGCGATGACCGAGGCCCTCGAGGACGGGGTGGCCCCCGACCCTGACCGCTACCACCGCCAGATGCATCACGAGGTCGACCGGTTGGCCGGCATGATCGACGACCTGCTGGCCCTCTCCCGCCTGCAGTCCGGGGAGCTCAGGCTGGCCCTCGAGCGCATCGACGCACGCGACGTCGTGTCTGACACCCTGGCCGCTGCCGACCCGCTTGCTGCCGCTCGGGGGGTACGACTGCGCGGGGAGTCGCTTCCCTCGCTGCCGGTCATGGCCGACGAGCGCGAACTGTCCCGGGCATTGACGAACCTGGTCGTCAACGCCGTGCGGCACACCCCCGCGGGCGGCGAGGTGGTCCTCGACGCCCACCGCCACGACCAGTCGGTCATCCTCTCGGTCGAGGACGGCTGCGGGGGCATACCGGAAGCGGACCTCGCCCGCATGTTCGAGCCCGGCTGGCGAGGCGAGGCCGCTCGCACGCCCGGCGACGGCGCCGGGCTCGGCCTTGCGGTCGTCCACGGAGTCATGGCCGCCCACGGAGGCCGGGTCGCGGTGTCGAACACCGGCCGAGGCTGCCGCTTCGACCTGGTTCTGGTGGACCCCTAGCATCGACACCATGCCATCCGTCGACGACGTCACCGTCGCCCTTGCCACAGTCAATGATCCCGAGATCAACCGACCCATCACCGAACTCGGCATGGTCAAGTCAGTGGAGGTCCTCCCGGGCGGCGCCGTGCGGGTGGGCATCTTCCTGACGGTGGCCGGCTGCCCGATGCGGCCCGAGATCACCGAGCGCGTCCGGTCCGCGGTGTCCGCCCTGCCGGGTGTCGCCTCGGTAGAGGTCGAGCTCGACGTCATGGACGATGAGCAGCGCGGCGCCCTCAGGGCGAGCCTTCGTGGCCATGGCGAGCGCGAGATCCCGTTCGCTCAGCCGGGGTCGCTCACCCGCGTGTACGCGATCGCCTCGGGCAAGGGCGGGGTGGGCAAGTCGTCCGTGACGGCGAACCTCGCCGTGGCGATGGCCCAGATGGGCCTGACCGTGGGTCTCGTGGACGCCGACGTCTACGGGCACTCGATCCCCCGCATGCTCAATGCCCTCGACGCCCCGACGATGGTCGAAGGCATGATCATGCCCCCGCAGGCGTATGGCGTGCGCGTGATCTCGATGCTTCCGTTCAAGCCGGGCGGCGTGTCCCAGCCAGTCGCCTTCCGCGGGCCGATGCTGCATCGCGCCCTCCAGCAGTTCCTCGCCGATGTGTGGTGGGGCGACCTCGACATCCTCCTGCTCGACCTGCCGCCCGGCACCGGCGACGTGGCGATCTCGACGGCGCAATTGCTGCCGAACGCCGAGATCGTCGTGGTGACGACCCCGCAACCGGCCGCGGCCGACGTCGCGGTCCGCGCCGGAACCCTGGCCGAGCAGACGCACCAGAAGGTGGCCGGCGTCGTCGAGAACATGAGTTCATTCCCGTGCCCGCACTGCGGCGAGCCCATCGACCTCTTCGGGTTCGGCGGCGGCGCGCTCGTGGCCGAGACGATCGCCCGGCAACTCGGCACCGATGTCCCGCTTCTGGGCCAGATCCCGTTCGACGTGCGCCTGCGCGAGGGCGGTGACTCGGGAATTCCCCTGGTACTGAGCCACCCCGACGCTGACGCGTCAGTCGCGCTCCTGGAGATCGCCCGAACCCTCGGCACGCGCCCGCGCGGACTGGCCGGGCTGTCACTGGGAATCAGCCCTGCGGGCAGGCCGTGAGTCGGGGCTGATCCGCGCAGGGCTCAGGTCGCGTCAGGGTCGAAGGCCGGACGGGGCCCGGCGGCAGGACCGGCGGGCTTGTCACTGGCTGCAGGATCGGGCGGGTCATCGCTGAACAACCCGGCCGCGAGCCTGCGCGGATGGAATTCCTGCAGCGACTTGACCGTGCTGACCGTGTCGCCAAGGTCGAGCCCGGCGGAATCGGCGAGGTCCTTGCGGGCGCCGGTAGCCATCACCCGCATCTGCTTGATCCAGCGCGCAGCGTCGGCCGCTGCCCGCGGCAGCCGCTCGGGGCCGAACACGAGCAGGCCGATCACGGCGACGATGAGGATCTCGCCTATCCCGATGTCGAACATCCGCGGCCCCCGGTCAGCTCGTGCTGTCGTCAGCGAGTACCAGCGTGGTCGAGCGCTCCAGGCCGCCGCGCGAGTAGTCGATCGTCAACTCGTCACCAGGGGCGTGGTTGCGCACCTCCACGACGAGTTCGACGCCGTCGTCGATAGCCCGGCCGTTCACCCGCAGGATCACGTCTCCCTCAAGCAGGCCCGCCTCCTCCGCGGGGCTGCCCTCGTCCACGCTCTCGACCTTGGCACCCCCGTCGGTGAAGTCCATGACCAGCCGCACGCCCATGACCGGCGTACGGGACTGGCCGGTGGCGATCAGCTCCTCCGCGACCCGCTTGGCGGAGTTGATCGGTATGGCGAAGCCCAGGCCGATGTTGCCGGCCTCACCCCCGATGGCAAGGGTGGCGATCGCCGAGTTGACCCCGATGACCGAGCCGCCCGCATCCAGGAGCGGGCCGCCCGAGTTGCCGGGGTTGATCGCCGCGTCGGTCTGGATGGCATTGATGTAGGAGACATCGTCCTGTGTCTCGCCCGTGGTCACCGGCCGGTCCACGGCGCTGATGATCCCCGACGTGACGGTGCCGTCGAGTCCGAGCGGTGCGCCGATCGCGATCGCCACGTCGCCCACCACGACGGCCTCGGAGTCGCCGAGTGTCACGGCCGGCAGCCCGGTGCGCTCCACCTTGATGACGGCCAGGTCGTACGAGGCATTGGTGCCGATCACCTCGGCGTCGTCGCGCGCTCCGTCGCTGAAGACGACTACCAGGGATCCACCGTCGGCGACGAGGTCCACGACGTGGTTGTTCGTCAGGATGTAGCCATTCGACCGGACCACGAAGCCGGAACCGCTGCCCGACTGGGTTGACCCCTCGGCGATGATCGAGACGACGGACGGGAGGGTGCCCGCCGCGATGTCGGCGATCGAGCCCTCGGTGCGCGGCTGCCCGACCGCTGGGGAATCGACCGGAACCGCAATTGCCGGTGGTGTCACGCCGGTTGCCTCGTCGACGCTCCGGCCGACCAGGTATCCGGCCAGCCCCGCGAAGGAACCCACGATCGCCGCCACCAACGCGGCGATCGCCACCATCGCCAGCAGCCCGGGTCCCCGGCGCCCGGGAGCCGTCCGGGACTCATCCGACATGGGGGACCTCCGAGCGCGTTTGGCACCGGCCCGGGTGGCCGCTACCCCTACGGTAGTTGAGGCTCGGCCAAGCGCCAGCAGGCTAGGCTGCCGTCAGCGGCAAGGACCTGCGTTCTCGTCGCGCCCGCCGACCTGGAGGTGCATCATCGCCAGTTCCACCGACCCGTACCTGCCCACCCGCCAGTCCTGGGCCCACGTCGATGGATGGGAGCTCGAGCCGGAGACGCTGCGCGAGGCCCGTGCCAAGGCCGAGGAGCTGGGCTGCGTGCCGGTGACCCGGCCTGTTGCCGCGCTGCTGCGGCTGCTCGCCGCCTCGGTCAGCGCCCAGGCGATCGTTGAGGTGGGCACGGGTGCCGGCATCTCCGGCGCGGCGCTGCTCTCCGGGATGTCCTCGGCTGGCGTGCTCACCAGCATCGACATCGAGGCGGAGAACCAGCGGGTCGCCCGGGAGACGTTCGCCGCCCTCGGCTACGACCACGTCCACACGCGGCTCATCGCCGGCCGAGCCCTCGACGTCCTGCCGCGGCTGTCCGATGCGGCGTACGACATCGTGTTCGTGGACGGCGACAAGACCGAGTACCCGACGATCCTCACGCAGGCCAAGAGACTGCTCCGAGTCGGCGGGCTGGTGATCTTCGACAACGTCCTGTGGAGCGGCCGCGTCGCAGACCCGGGCGAGCGCGACGCCGAGACCGTGGCGCTGCGCGACGTCGCCACCGCGGTCAAGGCGGATGACGACTGGATGCCGGCCCTGCTGACAGTCGGCGACGGCCTGCTCGTCGCCTCTCTTCGCGACCGCAGCTAGCCCAGGACAGCGACGAGCCCCGGACCACAGGCCCGGGGCTCGTCGAAGCAGGTCAGGCGAACAGTACGAGGAGCTTCTCGCCGAGGTCCTTGGCTTCCTCGCCATTCAATTCGACGACCAGGCGGCCTCCGCCCTCGAGGGGAACTCGCATCACGTAGCCACGTCCCTCCTTGGTCACCTCGAGCGGGCCATCGCCCGTTCGCGGCTTCATCGCGGCCATTCGCGTCCCCTTCCGTCGGTCATCCGTCCACGTCGGGCGTGAGCGTTGCCCCATTATCGCGGATCGACCGGGCTGGTCCGTCCTCGGGGGGCGACCGCGTCGACGGGGACCTCAACGATCACCCAGACTCCTACGGGCCCCCGGCTCAGGGAGATGGATGCGGGAACGGCGGTGACGCGGGATCGTTCAGGCGGGACAGCCGGTCCACCTCCTGCTGCAGGCGCTCGAGCTCGGCGTCGACCTCGTCCATGCGGTAGCCGCGCACCACGACGTCGAACTCGGGCACCCCGGGCCCGGCGCCGTCGTCGATGCGATCCGGGCGAAGGTCCGGCTCCGCCTCGGGGAGCTGCCCCATGAGGCCCAGGGAGGCCAGAAATGCCCCGGTCACCACGAGGATGGCCACGACCGCGAAAAGCCACGTCACGGGCTCATTCCACCATGGATCGCCGGCACAGGGGCATACACCGACCCTTACCAAGCCCGCACGCCGGCCCAATCACGAGCGAACTCCGTTCCGGCATGGTCGAGGAACGCGCACGCCCGACGAAAAGGAGATTCAGATGCCCACGATGAAGAACCGCCCCAAGACCATCGCCATCACGGTCGGCTCCCTGGCGGCCGCTGCGGTCCTGGCCACCGGCGTGACCGGGGTGGCGATGGCGGCAGACGGTTCCCCTGGCCCACAGGCGTCCATCGCCGGGATGGCAGTGGACACGGGGGGCGCCGATCGCGGCGGCCCGGATCGCAGTGGCATGGGCCGTGGCCCCGGCGGCCAGGCCCTGCATGGCGAGACGACGGTCAAGCAGGACGATGGCACCATCGCGACGATCGCCACGGTCAACGGGACAGTGACGGCGGTCAGCGCGACGTCGATCACCGTGACGGCAGAGGACGGCTACGCCGCCACGTATGCCATCAGCGACGACACCGTTGTCAGGGTCGGCGTCCCCACTCGCCCGGCCCGAGGCACCACGCCCGCCGCACCTGCCGCGTCGACCGACACGATCGCCGACGTGTCGGTCGGGGACGTGGCCCACGTGCAAGGCACCGTCGCGGGTGCATTGATGACCGCCTCCGCTGTCCACGCGATGACGGCCGAGCAGGCAGCACAGCTTGAGGCCGAGCGGGCCCAGCATGAGGCCGCGCACGCTCACGCCGGCTAGGAGCGGTCCCCCGTCGCGGACCACGCGCCGGCGATCTGGTCGAGTGCCGCTTCGACCTCGGTCGCCCAGTGCACGTGGTCCGTGGCGTGGGCGGCTACGAAGCCCGCGTCCTGCCACGCCTGCACCTGCTCGCGCAGAAGGGAGAAGTCGCCCCACGGGTCGAGCACGACGACCGGCTTGTGGTGCATGTTCAGCGACCTCGCCGTCCATGCCTCGACGAGTTCCTCGAGGGTCCCGATGCCGCCGGGCAGGGCGAGGAACGCGTCGGACCGCTCGTCCATGATTCCCTTCCGCTGCCTCATGTCGCGGGTCACGATGAGTTCGTCGGAGTCGTGGTCGGCCACCTCCATCGCCACGAGCGCATCAGGGATGACCCCGATCGTCCGGCCGCCTGCCGCCCGGGCCGCCCGGCCCAGCGACCCCATCATCGAGATCGAGCCGGCCCCCGACACGACCGCCCATCCCCTGCTGGCGATGGCCGCGCCCACCTCATCGGCCAGCTCCAGGTAGCGGGCGTCGATCCGCAGGCTGGACGAGCAGAACACGCACACCGCAGGCACAGCCGAACCCTAGGCCCGCCACCTGCGCCCACAGCCCTCGAGTTGCGCCGTTCCCAAGATAGTTGTACCTTCAACTTATTGCTTGATTGTTCAACCACCTACTTAGGAGACGCCATGACCGCCACCACCGAGCTCACCCTCGTCAACGCCACCGGCACCTGGGCCATCGACCCGGCCCACACCACCCTCGGCTTCACCGCCCGCCACGCCATGGTCGCCAAGGTGCGCGGTAGCTTCGGGGAGTTCTCCGGCAGCTTCACCATCGATGGCGCGAACCTCGCCAACTCCTCGGCCGAGCTCACCATCCAGGCCGCCAGCATCGACACCAAGACCGCTGACCGCGACGCGCACCTCACCTCGGCCGACTTCCTGGACGTCGAGAACTTCCCGACGATCACCTTCGTCTCGACCTCCGTCGCGGCTCGCGGAACCGACATCGTCGTGACCGGTGACCTCACCATCCACGGCGTCACCAAGTCCGTAGACGTCGAGTACGAGTACGTCGGCATCAGCCAGGACCCGTGGGGCAACACCAAGATCGGCTTCGAGGGCAAGGCCGCGCTGAGCCGCAAGGAGTTCGGCCTCGTGTGGAACGTGGCCCTCGAGGCCGGCGGCGTGCTCGTGGGCGACGAGATCAAGCTAAGCCTCGACATCGAGGCCACGAAGCAGGCCTGACCGACGACTAACAACGACGGCCCCGGTGACCCCGGGGCCGTCGTTGTTAGTCGTGCGGCCGTCTGCGCCGTCAGCCGGCGAGCCACGTCCGGAGGTCCGCCAGGCAGGATTCCAGTTGACGTACCGGAACGTGCTCGTCGCGGGTGTGGGCCAAGGACGGGTCTCCCGGCCCGAAGTTGAGGGCCGGGATGCCGAGCGCCGAGAACCTCGCCACGTCGGTCCAGCCGTACTTCGGCCGTGGCCGCTGCCCCACGGCGGACACGAAGGCCGCCGCCGCTGGGCGGTCGAGCCCCGGCAGGGCGCCGGGAGCGGAATCCACGACGGTCACCTCCAGGCCCGCGAAGACCTCGCGGACGTGCTCCAGGGCAGCGGCCTCGGAGCGGTCGGGCGCGAAGCGGTAGTTGACGGTCACGACGCACTCATCCGGGATCACGTTGCCGGCCACGCCCCCGCGGATCCCCACCGCGCTGAGTCCCTCCCGGTACTCCAGGCCATCGATGGACGGCCTGCGGGGCTGGTACGCGGCCAGGGCGTCGAGCACCGGGCCTGCGGCATGGATGGCGTTGCTGCCCAGCCACGAGCGAGCGCTGTGCGCCCGCGTTCCGCGGGTCAGCACATCGACCCTCAGGGTGCCCTGGCAACCGGCCTCGATGCCCGCATCGGAGGGCTCCATGAGCACGGCCAGATCGGCCTGGAGCGCCTCGGGACGCGTCTCGGCCAGTCGGCGGAGCCCGTTGTGCTCGGACTCCACCTCCTCGCAGTCATAGAAGACGTAGGTGACGTCGCGCACCGGCCGCTCGACGGCGGCGGCCAGGGTGAGCGCCACCGCCACCCCGCCCTTCATGTCGCACGACCCGAGCCCGAACAGGATCCCGTCGCGCAGGCGGTGCGGCAGGTTCCCGTGCTCGGGCACGGTGTCCAGGTGACCGCCGAGGAGGACTCGCTCGGTGCGCCCCAAGGCGGTACGAGCGACGATCGTGTTGCCGTGCCGCTCGACCTCGAGGTGCCGCACGGGACGCAGCGCCGCCTCTACTGCATCGGCGAGAACGCGCTCGTCGTGGGATTGGCTAGGGATGTCGACGAGTGCGCACGCGAGCGGCACGACTCCGTCGGTCAGGTCGAGCGGGGCGTGGGTAGGCACGTCGCTACGGTAGCCGCATGACCGAAGACGCAGCAGCGGCCACGGCCGTGACGGGAGGCGCCGCCGGCCTCGGCCTCGCGACCTTCGACGGTGACGTCATGCTCGACGTGTGGTACCCGGCACCGGCGCTGGGCAGCACGCCGCTGGACGTCCCCAGCCTGGACTCGGGCATCGATGCTGACGTGGCGCGCGGCGTGAGCGTCCGGTCCGTCGTCACGATCATCGAGGACCTCCAGACCCCTCCCTCTGGCACCGCCGACGCGTACCTGCGACTGCACCTGCTGTCGCATCGCTTGGTCCGGCCCAGGACGATCAACCTCGACGGGATCTTCGGGGTGCTGCCGATCGTCGCCTGGACGAACGCCGGCGCCGTCGCTGCCGACCGAGTGACCCAGACCCGGCTGCACCTGCGCCGCAAGGGGCAGCACCTGACCATCCACGGGGTCGACCGCTTCCCGCGCATGGTCGACTACGTCGTCCCGTCCGGCGTGCGCATCGCCGATGCCGACCGGGTCCGCCTTGGCGCCTACCTCGCCCCCGGGACCGTGGTCATGCATGAGGGGTTCGTGAACTTCAACGCGGGCACGCTCGGTACATCCATGGTCGAGGGCCGCATATCCGCAGGCGTCGTGGTGGGTGACGGTTCCGACGTCGGAGGTGGCGCCTCGATCATGGGAACCCTGTCGGGCGGCGGCAGTGAGGTCGTCACCATCGGCGCCGGCTGCCTGATCGGGGCCAACGCGGGTGTCGGCCTGTCGCTCGGGGACAACTGCGTCGTCGAGGCCGGGCTGTACGTCACGGCCGGCTCCAAGGTGACCCTGCCGGACGGCCAGGTGGTGAAGGCTCGAGAGCTCTCCGGTGCCGCCGGGCTGCTCTTCCGCCGGAACTCGGTCACCGGCGCCATCGAGGTGGTGCAGCGCTCGGGCACCTGGGGCGGTCTCAACGCCGCCCTGCACGCTACCGACTGATCCCTCAGGACCCTGCCGTCAGCGCCGCGGCCAGGCGGTCGAGGGTCGCCTTCATGCTCTCGGCGTTGTGAGCGGACCGGTCCCAGACACCGCTGGCCAGCAATCCGGCCAGCTTGACGACCATCCCCTTCGGTCCGGACCGGTCGTCCGTCCAGGTCTCGGTCACCTGCACACCGCCCTCGACGTCCTCGAAGGCGTACGCCCACCGCGCGACCGGCAGGCCGGCCCACGCCACGTCGAAGGCAAACTCGCCTGGGGGCGCCACGACGCTGACGGTGCAGGCCGTCGACCACCGGCGGCGACCGCGGCGGTTGGTGCCGACGAATGAGTCGCCGACCCGCAATGCTCCGGTCGCGTCCGACCTGCCGCGCCCCTCGGGGCTCCAGTCGCGCATCCGGTTGACGTCACTGACGGCGGCGAAGGCCTCGGCCGCTGAGACTCCCGGGATCAGTCGCTCGACGACGACGGCCCGGGACGTTGCCGTGACAACCCGCGCTCCGGCGATGGCCACCGCCCTACCTGGCGGTGAGGGGCTCGTAGTCGCGCAGGACCTCGCCGACGTAGACCTGGCGGGGCCGGCCGATCTTGGTATCGGGGTCCTCGATCATCTCCCGCCATTGGGCGATCCACCCGGGCAGCCGGCCAAGCGCGAACAGCACCGTGAACATCCGGGTCGGGAAGCCCATGGCCTTGTAGATGAGCCCGGTGTAGAAGTCGACATTCGGGTAGAGCTTGCGGGAAACGAAGAAGTCGTCGGCAAGGGCGACCTCCTCGAGGCGGAGGGCGATATCGAGCAGCGGGTCGGACACGCTGAGCGCCTCGAAGACGTCGTATGCGGTCTTCTTGACGATGGCTGCGCGCGGGTCGTAGTTCTTGTACACACGGTGGCCGAAGCCCATGAGCTTGACGCCGTCCTGCCGGTCCTTGACCTGGCGGATGAACGTGTTCACCCCGCCCCCCTGTGCGTGGATGCCCTGGAGCATCTCCATGACGGCCTGGTTTGCGCCGCCGTGCAGGGGGCCGAACAGGGCATTGATGCCGGCTGACACCGACGCGAACATGTTGGCATGGGATGAACCGACCAGGCGGACCGTCGAGGTCGAGCAGTTCTGCTCGTGGTCAGCGTGCAGCAGTAGCAACTGATTGAGCGCCTTCGACACCACGGGGTTGATCTCGTACTCCTCGGCCGGCACCCCGAAGGTCATGCGCAGGAAGTTATCGATGAACCCCAGGGAGTTGTCCGGGTACAGGTATGGCTGGCCGACCGACTTCTTGTACGCGTAGGCGGCGATCGTCGGCATCTTGGCCATCAGCCTGATCGTGGACATCTCGACCTGGTGCGGGTCGAAGGGGTCGAGGGAATCCTGGTAGAACGTCGACAGTGCGGACACGGCGGACGACAGGACCGGCATGGGGTGGGCATCGCGGGGGAAGCCGTCGAAGAAGCGCCGCAGGTCCTCGTGCAGCATCGTGTGCTTGCGGATCTGCAACTTGAAGTCGTCGAGTTGCTCGGCAGTCGGCAGCGCACCGTAGATGAGCAGGTACGACGTCTCGAGGAAGGTCGACTGCTCGGCCAGTTGCTCGATCGGGTAGCCGCGATACCGCAGGATCCCCTTGTCACCGTCGATGTAGGTGATGGCCGACGTGCACGCAGCGGTGTTGGTGAATCCGATGTCCAGCGTGACTCGGCCGGTCTGCTTCAGCAGGGGCCCAATGTCGACCCCGGACTCCCCGACGGTGGACGGAACCGCCGCGAGGGGCAGTTCCCCATCCGGGTACTTCAGGACGATCTCGCTCACTGTTGCCTCCTGTCGGGAGCGTACCCATCTCGCCGCGGGTGTCTCCCCGAGGTCCCCGCCGGCGTCAACGGAGCCGTTCGGCAGCCGTGCCGACCTGCTCGTCCGTCGCCGTGAGGGCGATGCGTACGTGGTCGGCGCCGGCCTGCCCGTAGAAGTCCCCCGGAGTCACGAGGATTCCCCGATCAGCGAACCAGGCGACCGTGTCCCAGCACGGCTCGTCACGCGTCGCCCACAGGTACAGCCCTGCCTCGCTGCGGTCGATCCGGAAGCCGGCCCCCGTCAAGGCCCCGATGAGCACCCGGCGGCGGCCCGCGTAGCGCTCGCGCTGCTCGAGGACGTGCGCATCGTCGTCGAGGGCCGCGATGGCAGCGGCTTGCACCGGCGCCGGCACCATCATCCCGGAGTGCTTGCGGATGCCGAGCATGGTTGCGACGATGCCCGGATCGCCCGCCACGAACCCGAACCGGTAGCCGGCGAGGTTGGACCGCTTCGATAGCGAGTGGATCGCGAGCACGCCATCATGGGAACCGCCAGAGACCTCAGGGTGGAGCAGTGACCGCGGGCTCGCTTCCCAGCCCAGCTCGATGTAGCACTCGTCGCTGGCCACGACTGCGCCGGTCTCGCGAGCCCACGCCACGATCTCGGCCATCCGCTCAGGGGCCATCACCTCGCCCGTGGGATTGCCCGGTGAATTCAGCCAGGCCAGGGCGGCGCCATCGACCGTCTCTGGCCGGTCGGTCGGGACTGGCTCCGCGCCGGCAAGGATCACCCCGACGGCGTACGTCGGGTAGGCGATGCGAGGGATGGCCACGCGATCACCCGGCCGCACGCCCAGCAGTCGGGGCAATGCGGCCACGAGCTCCTTGGACCCGATCGCCGGGAGGATCGCGCCCGGCGCGACGACGCTGCCGTGCGACCGGGCCAGCCACCGGGCACAGGCCTCCCGAAGCTCAGGGCGACCTGCGGCCGTGGGGTAGCCGGGTGCGTTGGAGGCGGCCCTCAGGGCCGCCTGGACCAGCTCAGGGGTCGGATCCACCGGGGTGCCGACCGACAGGTCGACCAAGCCCCCCGGATGCCGGCCGGCCCGCTCACCGAACGGGGCTAGGACGTCCCACGGGAAGTCCGGCAGCCGCGTGGGCTCAGTGGTCATGCTCCTGGGGCGGGACGCCGGCCAGCAGCGGCGCGTCGAAGTCCTGGGCGCCCAGCTTGGCCGCGCCTCCCGGCGAGCCAAGCTCGTTGAAGAACTCGGCGTTGGCAGCCGTGTAGTCCTTCCATTCGGCCGGGACGTCGTCCTCGTAGAAGATCGCCTCGACGGGGCACACCGGCTCGCAAGCGCCGCAGTCGACGCACTCGTCGGGCTGGATGTACAGCATCCGGTCGCCTTCGTATATGCAGTCGACCGGACACTCCTCGATGCAGGCCCTGTCCTTGAGGTCCACACAGGGGAAAGCGATGACGTAGGTCACCTGAGCCTCCGAATTCCGTGCCGCGGGTCGACGGGGACAACCTACACAACCCCATCCCATGACGAGGTCGCGGCCGGGCCGACGACTCGCCGGGCGCGGGCGCCGGGAGCGCCTAGTCTGGGCGGGTGCGGCTCTATGACACCCGGGCGAAGGCGGTCGTCCCGATCGTGCCCGCCCGCATCGGGGCGCTGAGCATCTACGCGTGCGGGCCCACGGTCTACCGCGACGCCCATGTCGGCAATATGCGCACCTTCCTGCTGACCGACCTCATCCGCCGCACGGCCGAGCTGTCCGGACTGGCTGTCACCGTGGTGCAGAACATCACCGACGTGGGCCACATGGCCGACGACACCGGTCTCGGCGACGGTGGTATCGACGAGGGGCAGGGCGCGGGCGAGGACAAGGTCCTCAAGCAGGCCGCCGTCGAAGGACGCGCGGCCCTGGACATCGCGCGCGAGTACGAGGCCCGGTTCCATCGCGACCTCTCGGCCCTCAACATCTACCCCGCCACCCACTACCCCCGCGCCAGCGAGTCGATCGACCTGATGATCGAGCTCATCGGCACCCTGATGGGCCGTGACCACGCCTATGTCGGCGGCGACGGCTCGGTCTTCTTCGACGCGCGCAGCTTCGCCGGCTACGGAGAGCTCAGCGGCAACCGGCTGGACGACCTGCGCCCGGGGCATCGCTTCGACGGAGAGGTCGACCCGGCCAAGCGCTTCCACGCCGACTGGGCCCTGTGGAAGCGGGCCCAGGACACCCGCACCCAGTTGGTCTGGGACACCCCGTGGGGCGTGGGCTTCCCCGGCTGGCACACCGAGTGCAGCGCGATGAGCCTGTCGCTGCTCGGATCGGACATCGACGTGCACACCGGTGGCATCGACCTGAGGTTCCCGCACCACGAGGACGAACGAGCCCAGAGCAACTGCGCCACCGGGACGGATGTCGTGCGCCACTGGGTCCACGGCGAGCACCTCCTCTTCGAGGGCCGCAAGATGAGCAAGTCCGCCGGCAACGTCGTGCTCGTGAGCGACCTGGTCGCTCGCGGGCTCGACCCGCTCGCCCTCAGGCTGGCCTTCCTGCAGCACCGCTACCGGCAGCAGATGAACCTCACCTGGGATGGCCTCGCCGCCGCGAACGCGACCCTGGCACGCTGGCGGGATCGGGTGGCCACGTGGGCCACCGAACCCTCGGCCCCGCTGCCCGAGGCGGTTGGCCGTGTCGTCAGCGCGCTGGAGGACGACCTCGACACTCCGCGCGCCATCACGGCGCTGCGCGCGCTCGAGCGCGACCCGGACGTCCCGGCCGGCGCCAAGTTCGAGGCGTTTGCCTATCTCGACCGAGTTCTCGGCCTGGACCTGGTCCGTGACGTGGGCCGGCCGGCGGTCGCCGAGCCTTTCCCGGATGTCGTGGCCACCCTGCTTGCCGACCGGGCGCAGGCACGCGCGACGAAGGACTGGGCCGGCAGCGATCGGCTCCGCGACGAACTCGCCGCGCTCGGTTACCCGGTGGTCGACACCCCTGACGGCCAGCAGGTCCAGCGCTAGCGGATCCGGTTGGGCTTCGTGGGCGATGGCGACGGCGATGCCGGCACGCCCTCGTCCACGGGTGGGTCCGATGGCGACGGCGATGCCGACGGCGACGGGCTCGGGTCGACTGGCTTGTCTGGCTTGTCCGGCTTCTCCGGCTTCTTTCCGCAGATCACCTCAGGGGCCGGCTTGTAGGTGGTCGTGATCGGCTCACGACGAACCTCCTTGCCGTCCTTGTAGAAGACCCGGTCGACCGTGATCGTGAATCCGTCGACGCCCCCTTGCCCCAGGCACTCCTTCGACTTGTCGTAGATGGTGTCGAACTTCCTGATGTTCGTCCGGTTGCCGTACTCGGCCTCGATCTTGTCGAACTCCTTCGTGCCCCAGAACGAGACGGTGATCGAGCCGTTCGTGATGGACGAGGTGATGAAGACGGCGGTGGGCATGTCGTTGCGGAACTTCAGGTCGAACAGTCCCCACGCGACGGTCGCCTCCAGGCCCGGCTTGTACCGCGAGATGTAGATGGAGTGCGCGACCGTCTGGACCCGCTCCATCCCTGCGTAGAACGCGGCCGTCCAGGCCGCGGTGGCCGATGTCGACACGCCGCCGCCGAGCGCCTCGGCGAACACCCCGCCCTCGCCCACCACGAAGCCCTCGGTGTACCCGTTCTTCTCGGTCCGCTCGAGGATCGTGTCATTCAGGGAGAAGGTCTCGCCGGGCAGGAGCAGGGTCCCGTTGATGCGCTCGGCGGCCTGGCCGATGTTCTGCACCCGGTAGGCGGCGTAGGGGAAGCTCTGGGTGAACGTGGACAGTCGCTCGGTGATCCCGAGCGCCTCGGCCTGCTCGGTCGTCAGCGACGGCTGGCGGACTCCCACCGGGACGGTGACCGTGCGCTGACCACGCGGCTCCGCCAGCACCTGTCCGACGGCCACGGCGAGGGCCTCATCGGACACGCCCCGGCCAACCTTGGACTTGACCACGCGGGGGGTGCCCTTGCGGATCCGGAAGGTCGCGTCGCGCCCGTCCTCCTCGATCGGCGAGAGCTCCTTGCGGATGGCGTTGTGCAGGGCGGCTCCATCAAGCGACGGCATGAAGGTGCCGTCGACGACGGTGAAGCTCAGTGCCCGGCCGATGGCCTTGCCGGAGATGTTGGCGGTCACCGACTCGGCCCGGACCGCCACGGGTGCGCCGACCGCGGCTCGAGCCAGGGTCATCGCCTCCTCCTGAGCCTCGGGCGTCACGCTCGGCTCCACCTTCACCACCGTGGCCTGCACGGGAGCCCGCTTGACGAGCACGGCGTCGATGAGCGCCTGGGCCGTCGCCTCCTGGTCCAGCGAACGCCCGGCCTTGCCCGCGGTGAGCACCGGTTCGCCGTCAATGATCTCGAGGGTCGGCTCGACCGGCGGCACCGCCAGCGCATCGGCGATCAAGGATGTCTGCACCGCCAGGGCGTCATCGTCGACCGCGGCCACTGCGGGATGCGCATCGCCGCCGAAGAGGCGGCCGACCAGGCCGATCGGGTTCCACGTATGGCCGAAGGCCGGCGCCACGGACGCGGCCGCGTCGAGCGTCAGGCCCGCCAGAGCCGGCCGCACGATGAACGTCTGGTCCAGGGCCACCACCCTCAGCCGCTTGCCTGCCGTCGGCCCGACGGCCTGCTCCACCGCCTGCTGGGCCTCCTCGCGGGTCAGGCCGCCGATGTCGACTCCGGCAACGGTCGTGCCTGATGCCGCCGTTGATCCGGACTGGAGGGCGGCCACGAGATAGGCGCCCAGAGCGAGTACCACCCCGGCCGCGACACCGAGCCAGATTGCGCGGTGCAGCGCCAGGTTCTGCTGCGGAGTCACGACGCGCCCCCTCGTGCCCCGCTTGCCACGAACCTACCGCCTCACGTCATGGATAAGTGCGCACCCGGCTGCGCCGGCACCTCGTTTATAGACGGTTCTGCTCCCCCGACGGTTCCTGACCCGCGTTGACGCGCCGGGGAACCCTGAGGGTCGCTGCCGCCGACCCCATAATGACGCCACCGAGCAGATAAGCCAACTGCCGCCCCCCACCCGACAGGGCAATGTCGCCCGAGGGGGATTCGGCGGAGAGGGCGACCGTCGCTGCCAGCCAGCCGCCGAGCACCGCCCAGGCGCCCCAGCGGCTGCCGATCGCCCATGCTCCGCCCCGGATGCCGGCGAGCAGGGCGATCCAGACGAGCGCCAGGCCCCACGGCACCGTCAGGGTCCCCCACGGCAACTCCACGAGGGCCCGGTGCGCCTGCACGAACGCCCCGAGGACGCCGATCACGACGCCCGCGACGGCAAGGCCCAGGACGCCCGCCACGCGGGCGATCATGGGGAGGTCACGCCTCGATGCCGGCAAACAGGTCGCTCTCGCGCTCGCTGCCCGGCTCGGTGCCCAACGTCCCGTGCGCCAGCCGGAAGTACTCGATGCCGAAGGCCTGGGACCCGACGGCATCGGCCAGGGCGAAGAAGCCGCCGTCGACGCTGACCTGCGTTCCGTGCGCCCGCAGGGCGGCCATCTTGCAGTCCAGGAATTCCTGGCCGTCGATCTCCGTGGTGACGAGGTCGTCATCGCAGACGAAGGGCAGGTCGTCGGGGTCCATGGCGGTGAACTCGTCGTCCACGCCGCTCGCCTTCAGCGCCTCGATGCCCGCACGCACGATGCTCCGCGGGAAGGCGGTCCAGTACACCTTGCTCACCTGCCAGGCAGGGCCGAGCTCAGGCTTGAAGGTGGGGCTCTCGGCCAGCGCGACCGCGTAGTGGGTCACCCGGTGGGCCTGGATGTGGTCGGGGTGGCCGTAGCCGCCGAACTCGTCGTAGGTCACCACCACCTGGGGGCGCACCTCACGGATCACCGGCACAAGTTCCGTTGCGGCCTCCAGCAAGTCCGTTCGCCAGAAGCAGTCGGGGCGCTCGTTGGGCGGGGTGCCGATCATCCCCGAATCGCGGAACCGGCCAGGCCCGCCGAGCAGCCGCCAGTCAGTGACGCCGAGCTCGGCCATGGCCGCGGCAAGCTCGATCTGCCGATGCGCGCCGAGGGCGTCGTCCTTGTCCGAGGCCAGGTGGGACAGCTCGGGCAGGAGCACCTCGCCCTCCTCGCCGAGGGTGCAGGTGACGAGGGTGACCTGCGCGCCTGCGGCCACGTACTTGGCCATGGACGCCCCGGTCCCGATGCACTCGTCGTCCGGATGGGCGTGGACAAGGAGGAGGCGGCGGCTCATCGGCACAGGCTACCCACCTAGCATTCGCCCATGACCTCCACCGGCCCTGAGCAGTCCCTCAGCTACCCCCGTCAGGAGGCGGTCACGCGACGGTTCCGGCTTGGCCAGCCTCGCGGATTCCGGCTCTCGCCGGACGGCGCCCGGGCGTGCTTCATCCGCAGTTCCTCCGGACGAGACCCGGTGGGCAGCCTGTGGGCGGCGGAGGTCGTCGACGGCGAGGTGCAGGAGCGCCTGATCGTGGACGCCAGGGCGCTTGTCGACGACGGGTCCGACCTGCCGGCGGCAGAGAAGGCCCGTCGCGAACGCATGCGCGAGACCACGTCCGGCATCACGGCGTACAGCGCCGACAGCGCCCTCGCCCGCGCTGTCTTCAGCCTCGACGGGATCCCCTACTCGGTGGACCTCATGGAACCCGGTGCCAGCGCGGTTCAGGTCGCCCACCCCGGTCCTGTGGTCGACCCGCAGCAGTCCCCCGACGGGACGCATGTCGCCTTCGTCAGTGACCGATCCGTGTACGTGACGTCCCTCGAGGATGGTGCCGGTGATGCCGTGTGCCTGGCGGCGCCCGAGTCGGACCTGCACAGCTGGGGCCTGGCCGACTTCGTCGCCGCCGAGGAGTTCGACCGGGTCCGTGGCCTGTGGTGGCTGGAGACGAACGATGCGCTCCTGGCCGAGTTCGTGGACGAGTCCGCCGTGGAGGTGCGCTGGATCGCGGATCCCGCGCAGCCGCAGAACGAGCCGATCCCGCACCGCTATCCCAGTGCCGGCACGCGGAACCCCGAGGCGCGGCTGTTCCACGTGCTGCCGGACGGGTCGCGCACCGAGCTCACCTGGGATCGCGATGCCTACCCTTACCTGACCAGCGTCGAGACTGCATCCGATGGCGGCGCCGTGATCGCGGTCCTCAGCCGCGACCAGCAGCATCAGTTGATTCTCGGCCTGGCTGCTGGCGCCCGCGAGCTGACCCCACTGGCCGAGCGAGTCGCCCGCCCGTGGGTGACCGTGTTGCCGGGCGTGCCTTGCCGCGCACCCGACGGGTCCCTCCTCGAGATCGTCGCCAATGCGCAGGAGGACTGCTTCCAGCTCATGCGCGAAGGCCGACCTCTGAGCCCGTCCGGTTTCAACGTCCACGGCCTCGTTGACGTCAACGATGACCGACTGGTCGTCATCGGCACATCTGACCCGATGGACCAGCATGTGCTGACGATCACGTGGAACGGCGAGGTCCAGCACGTCACGACGGGCGACTCGGTCAACTCCGTCGCAGCCCGGGGCGATGCCATGGTCCTGGCGACGGCCACTGCCGAGGCGACGGGAACCAGCTACACGGCGACGCTCACGGGCGCGAGCGGGACCATCACGTCGATGGCCGAGCGGTCGGTGGTCGAGCCCAAGGTCACCTTCCTGCGCGTCGGCGAGCGACGTCTGTGCGCGGCGGTGCTGTGGCCCACCGGTCACGTGGCGGGCTCGGCTCGGCTCCCGGTCATCCTGACCCCGTACGCAGGCCCGCACCACGCGAGGGTCATGCACGCGGCGAGCGGCTTCGCCCAGGACCAGTGGATTGCTGACCAGGGCTTCGCCGTGGTCGTGATCGACGGCGTCGGAACGCCGGGCCGCGGGCCCGCCTGGGAGTTCGGCGTCCACCTCGACCTGGCCAGCGGCGTCCTCGCCGACCAGGTGTCCGGGCTGCAGGCACTGGCCGCGATCTACCCCGATCTGGACCTCGACCGCGTCGGGATCACCGGCTGGTCCTTCGGGGGATTCCTTGCCGGCCTGGCGCTGCTCGAGCGGCCCGACGTGTTCCGGGCAGCCGTGGCCGGCGCGCCCGTGAGCGACTGGCGCCTCTACGACACCGCGTACAGCGAGCGCTACCTCGGCCTGCCGAACGATGCCTCGGCCGCCTATGACGCAAGCTCGCTGCTGACGAGGGCCACCGCCCTCGAGCGCCCGCTCTTGATCATCCACGGCCTGGCGGACGACAACGTGCTGGCCGCGAACACCCTGCAGCTCTCCAGTGCCCTGCTGGCTGCTGGGCGATCCCACTCGGTTCTCCCGCTCAGCGGGGTCACCCACATGACCCCTCAGGAGGTCGTGACCGAGAACCTCATGCGGCTCGAGGTGGAGTTCTTCACCACTCACCTTTGCTGAAGTTCGGGTCCGCGGCGTAGTCGATGCCGTCGGGCCGCGACGAGCCGGCCGATTCGACGTCGGCGATGACCTCGCTGGGCGGTCGCACCTCGGGCGTCAGCTGTTCGACGACACCGGGGTTGGGCCCGAGGATGAGATCGGTGCCCAGGGTCTCGGTGACCGGGTAGTGGCAGGCCACCTGGTGCCCGGGCAGGAGCTCGAGCAGCTCGGGCACCTCGACCCGGCAGCGATCCTGCGCCCGGAAGCACCTGGTGTGGAAGACGCACCCCGACGGCAGGTTGATGGGGCTCGGCAGGTCGCCCTGCAGCACGATGCGCTCCCGGGCCGCCTCGACCCTCGGGTCGGGCACCGGCACGGCAGACATCAGTGCGTGGGTGTACGGGTGCAGCGGCCTGGCGTAGAGGGAGTCGCGGTCGGTGATCTCGACGATGCTGCCCAGGTACATGACCGCCACGCGATGCGACATCTGGCGCACGACCGACAGGTCGTGGGCCACGAAGACATACGCCATGCCGAACTCGTTCTGCAGGTCCTGCAGCAAGTTGATGACCTGGGCCTGGATGGAGACGTCCAGGGCGGACACCGGCTCGTCGCAGACCACGACCTTCGGCCGCAGTGTCACGGCGCGGGCTATGCCGATGCGCTGCCGCTGGCCACCCGAGAACTCGTTCGGGTAGCGGTTGTAGTGCTCGGGGTTGAGCCCGACGCGTTCCATGGTCGCCTGCACGGCCCGCTTGACGCCCCCGGGCGGATCGATCTTCTGCACCTCGTAGGGCGCGGAGATGATCGCCCCGACCGTGTGACGGGGATTGAGGGAGGAGTACGGGTCCTGGAAGATCATCTGCAGTTCGCGGCGCAGCGGCACCATGTCGTGCTTGCTCAGGCCGGTGATGTCGCGTCCGTCGTAGTGGATGCTGCCTGCCGTCGGCTGGAGCAGCTTGAGCAGGGTGCGGCCCGCCGTCGACTTGCCGCAGCCGGACTCGCCGACCAGTCCCAGGGTCTCACCCGGTGCGACGCCGAGCGAGATTCCGTTGACCGCATTGACGGTGCCGACCTGCTTCTTGCGGATGGCGCCCTTGGTGATCGGGAAGTGCTTGACCAGCCCTTCGGTGCGCAGGATCGGCTCGGACGTCACGATGCCTCCTCGGCGCGACCCGCGGCTGCGGCAAGCGACCGCCGGGCGAACTGGGTCCGATCCGTGGGATCGAGCAGGCACCTCACCGCGTGGCTCGACGAGATGGTGAGGAGCTCGGGCCGCTCGGTGCGGCAACGATCGCCCGGCACCAGCGACGAGGCCGTGCACCGTGGCTCGAACACGCAGCCGGGCGGCAGGTTGATGAGCGACGGCGGCTGCCCGCCGATGGGGGTCAGGCGCGCACTCACGTCGTCGAGGCGCGGGACGGACGAGAGCAGTCCGACCGTGTAGGGCATCTGCGGGTCATAGAAGATGTCCTCGAGACCGCCGCGCTCCACCAGCCTCCCGGCGTACATGACGGCTACCTCGTCGGCGACGTCAGCCACCACGCCCAGGTCATGCGTGATGAGGATGATCGCGGTGTTGTACTGCACCTGCAGTTCGGCCAGCAGCTCCATGATCTGGGCCTGCACCGTGACGTCCAGTGCCGTGGTCGGCTCGTCCGCGATCAGGAGTGCAGGGCCGTTGATCAGGGCCATCGCGATCATGATGCGCTGGCGCATGCCACCGGACAGCTGGTGCGGGTAGTCGTCCAGCCGGCGCTCGGGGTTGGGGATGCCGACCTTGCCCAGCATCTCCAGGGCCTGGGCACGAGCCGCCGCCTTAGAGACGTCCTGGTGGACGCGCACGGCCTCGGCGAGCTGGTCGCCGATCCGGTAGAACGGGTGCAGCGAGGCGAACGGGTCCTGGAAGATCATCGACATCTGCGAGCCGCGGAGCTTGCGAAGGTCGTCCTCCGAGGACGAGATGAGCTCGCTGTCCCCGACCCACGCGCGGCCTTCGATCCGGGCGGTGCGACGGCTGATCAGGCCCATGAGCGCCTGCGACGTCACGCTCTTGCCCGATCCGGACTCCCCCACGATGGCGAGGGTCTTCCCCCGGTCGACGCTGAAGCTGACCCCATCGACCGCGCGGACATCGCCGTCCTCGGTGGGGAAGGTGACCTTGAGGTCCTCGACCCTGACGAATGCGTCGCTCATGAGAGCCTCACCCGCGGGTCGATGACCGCGTACAGCAGGTCGACGATGATGTTGGCGCACACGATGAAGAAGCCGGCGACCAGCACGGTCGCGGTGATGACCGGCAGGTCGGCATCGAGCACGGAGTTGATCGCCAGCCGGCCCAGCCCGGGCAGGGTGAACACGCTCTCCACGATGATCGCCCCACCGAGCAGCCCGGCGAGGTCGAGGCCGGCGGCGGTGACGATGGGGGTCAGGCCTGCGCGGAGCCCGTGCTTGCGGATGACCGTGCGCTCGGGCAGGCCCTTGGCCCGGGCCGTGCGGATGTAGTCCTCGCTGAGGGTCTCCAGCATCTGGTTGCGGGTCAGCCGGATGTAGAACGCGGCGAAGACGAGCGCCAGCGTGATCCACGGAAGGATCATCGTCTGGAGGAACTGGACCGGGTCCTCGCTTGGCGGCACGTAGCTGGGGTACGGCAGCAGCTGCCATCGGATGACGACGAAGAAGAGGAGGAGCAGGCCGATGAAGAAGGAGGGGAAGGAGTAGCCCACGAGCGCTGCTCCCATGGTGGCCCGCTCCTGCCAGCGGCCGCGGCGCAGGGCCGCGTAGATGCCCAGCAGGACGCCCGTGACGATCCACAGGATGAAGGCCCCGATGGCGAGGTAGATCGTCACCGGCAGGACGCCGAGGATGAGGGGGGTGACCTCCTCGCCGCGGCGGAAGGAGTACCCCAGGCACGGGGCGCTGCACTCGAAGGTGGCCGTGCCGGAGCCGTAGGTCCGGCCGAAGAAGATGCCCTTCACGAACTCCAGGTACTGCATGTACAGGGGCATGTCGAGGCCGAGCCGCTCCCGGTTGGCCTCGATGGTCTGCGGGTTGCACGACTTGCCGCACGTCAGCGCGGCGGGATCGGCGGGCAGCGCGTTGAACAGGACGAAGGTGAGCATGCTGAGCAGGACCAGAATCAGGATTCCGGTCAGTACTCGCCTGATCACGTACGCGGTCACGGTCGTTGCTCCTGGGGTTCGGGTCTGCCAATAGTGGCACGGCGTGAACGGTGGCTCCGGGGGGACATGCCCCCCGGAGCCACCGCGCTAGCGAACTAGCTCTTCACAAACAGATCACCGAACGCGTACGAGCCGTAGGCATCCCAGAGGAAGCCATTGCCGACCTTGGAACCCCACAGGTACTGGATCTTGCCGAAGCGAGTCGGCACCGCCCAGGCCTGCTCCATGGCCTTCTTGTTGAGCGCCTTCCAGGCGTCAGCCTGCGCCGTGCGATCGGTCATCGCCAGGGCAGCCTGGACCTCGGCCTCGTAGGCCGGGTCGTCCACGCGGGAAAGGTTGAACCCGCCGTTGGCCCCGAACAGCTCGGGGATGACGGTGGATGCGTTCTGCCAGTCCGGACCCCAGCCGGCGGAGACGAGCTCCTTCTCCTGCTCCGGGTCGAGCACGACGCCGTAGTACTGGCCGGCCTCGATGCCCTCGAGGGTCACCGTCATGCCCGCTGCCTCGAGGGAGGCCTTGATGGAAGCGGCCGCCTTCTCGTTGGTGGGCGAGATCGGGAACTGGTAGGTGATCGGCGGCATGGGCTCACCGGAGTCGGCGATGAGCTTCTTCGCCAGCTCCGCGTCGCCCGTGTCAGCCACGGCCGCGCCGAACATGTCCGTCCACATGCCCGAAGGCGCGTAGTCGGTGGCGAGGTTCGGCTTGATGACGCCGTCGCCGATGTCACCGGCGAAGCTGCCGCCGGCGATGGTGATCATCTCAGCGCGGTTCAGCGCGACTGCGATGGCCTGACGGTGCATCTGGTTCGGCACCTTCTGGGTGTTGACGGCCAGGTAGCGCACGTAGGGGTCATAGCCGTCGACCGAACGGTCAACGAACCGCGGGTCACCGCTGAACACGGTGGCGAGGTTCTCCGGCTGGACGCCCGTGAAGGTCACGACCGTCTGGTCGTCGCCAGCGTCAGCGATGAGTCGCTGGTCGATGGCGGCGAGGTCAAGAGCGAAGGTGACCACGATCTGGTCCGGGTACGCCGGGCGGTAGTCGTCCGAGTCCTTGCTCCAGTTCTCGTTGCGCACCAGCACCATCTTCTGGCCCTTGGTGTACTCGGAGATCTTGTACGGGCCGGTGGACACGACTGCATCGTCGTAGCCCTCGCCCGTGTCCTTCGCGGCCGGAACCGGCGAGAACGCGGTAAGGGTGACCGTGTAGTTGAAGTCGCCAGCGGGGCGGTTCAGGTTGAAGGTGATCGTCTTGTCGTCGTCCGAGCAGACGACGGCCTTGTCGAACGCGGCGACGTCATTGCCCTCGGTGACGTACGGGCCCTTGTAGACCGACGCGCCATCGGCATCCTTGGGGATGTCGAGCATCGAGATCGCGTAGGTCGGGCCGTCAGTGATGACATCCGTGGCGAAGGTGCGTGAGACGCCGTACTTGACGTCCTTGCAGCCCACCGGAGAGCCATCCTCGAACGTGACGCCGTCACGGATCGTGAACGCCCACGACTTGGCGTCGGCACTCGGCGTACCGAGGTCGGTGGCCATGTCGGGGACGATTGTCACTCCCTCGGCGCCTGGCGCCATGTTGTACGCCGTGAGCGTGCGGGTGGTGTACCCGTTGAAGAAGGCGAGGTCGACGCCCGTGTAGATGCGCTGCGGGTCGACGTGGAGGAACTGCTCCTCCAGCGTCAGCACGTTGATCGTGCCTCCCGGGGCGCCTTCGCCACTGGCGGCAGACTCAGTCGCCTCACCGCTGCTGCTATCGCTGCTGCTGCTACCGCACGCCGCGAGCACCAAGGCGCCCGCGGTAGCCACTGCGGCAAGGCGCAGGCCGTTCTTGATGGCCGAACCCATGTGTTCCTCCTTGTCAAGGATCGTGTCGGACACGACCCTGTTCCGATCAGGCTGATCGGACTCCACGCCGTACTGGCGGGAAGACTGTGGTGGTGCGCGATCGCGCAGCGGCGCGGCTCACGCGATCCCTCGCCCGGTTCGCGGGTCGAGGGCATCCCTGACTGCGTCGCCGAACACGTTGAACGCGTACACGACGATGAACAGGGCGGTGCCGGGGATGAACAAGTAGGTGGGCACCACGGCGAAGTAGCGCACCGAGTCGGCGAGCATCTTGCCCCACGAGGGGGTGGGCTCCACGATCCCCACGCCAAGGTAGGACAGCACCGCCTCGGCTGCGATCAGGGTGGGGATGGAGATCGTGACGTAGACGATGATCGGCGCCCAGAGGTTGGGCAGCATCTCCTTGAACAGGATGCGCCGCGTAGGCGCCCCGCTCGCCACTGCCGCCTCGACGAACTCACGTTCTCGCAGGCTCAGCACCTGTCCCCGGATCAGGCGAGCCAGGTAGGGCCAGCCGAAGAACGCGAACACGATGATGAGGTAGCCGATGCGGGCGGCCTCGGGGCTCAGCCCTGCGGCCTCGAGCCGCTGGGTGAGCACCGGGCTCAGGGCGATGAGCATGAGGAAGAACGGGAACGCGAGCAGCAGGTCCGTCGACCGCCCGATGATCGTGTCGAGCCAGCCGCCCTTGTAGCCCGCGATGATGCCGATGGTCGTGCCGACGACGGCGATGATGACGACCGACGTGACCGCGATGAACAACGACACCCTGGCCCCGTACATCAGCCGGGCAAGCAGGTCGCGGCCGGTCAGGGGCTCGACGCCCAGGGGGTGCTCCCACGATGCACCGCCCCAGTCGCCCAACGGCAGGCTGCCCGCGGGGCTGAGCACGGTGCCGTCGAAGGCGTAGGGGTCGAGGCCCATGAGGCCGACGAGCCACGGCGTGAGGATGGCGATGCCGAAGATGAAGACGAGGACCCACATGGCGATCATGGCGCCGCGGTCGCGCCGCAGGCGGCGCCAGGCCAGTTGGCGTAGAGACAGACCGGTCACGGGAGCGTCGACGAGGGCGACGGTCGGTTCCGTGGCGGTGCTCAACAGCGCCTCCTGGTCGGGCCGGTGGATACCGACATATCGTGGCGTACCGCTCGGCAAAAAAGGGCGAGACCGATGCGAACGGAACTGGACTCGCCTCGTCGAGGCTAGCCGCCTGAGATTACGACACCTTTACGCGTCGGTAACTACGCGTACCGGCTAAGCCGGACATACGTCACCAAATCGTGATGTTCACAAGAGAACAATCCGTCCGGTTCAGCCCTTCGCCTTACCTCGTCCGGCCCTGACCCGGTCGGTGCCGGACAGAATCACCTTCCGGATGCGAACCGACCCCGGCGTGACCTCCACGCACTCATCCTCGCGGCAGAATTCCAGCGCCTGCTCGAGCGACAGGTGCTTGTGCGGGATCAACGGCACCAGGATGTCTCCCGACGACTGGCGCATGTTGGTCAGCTTCTTCTCCTTCGTCGGGTTGACGTCCATGTCGTCCGACCGCGAGTTCTCCCCCACCACCATTCCCTCGTACACCTCGGTGCCAGGCCCGACGAACATGGTGCCCCGCTCCTGCAGGTTCGCCAGGGCGAAGCCGGTGGTGGAGCCCGATCGGTCGGCGACCAGCGACCCGGTAGGGCGGGTGCGGAGCTCGCCGTGCCACGGCTCGTACCTGTCGAAGACGTGGTGCAGCAGGCCGGTCCCCCGCGTCTCCGTGAGGAACTCGGTCCGGAAGCCGATCAGGCCTCGGGCCGGCACGAGGTACTCCATGCGGACCCAGCCGGTGCCGTGGTTGACCATCTGCTCCATCCGGCCCTTGCGCAGGGCCATGAGCTGGGTGACCACCCCGAGGTAGTCCTCGGGGATGTCGACGGACAGTCTCTCCATGGGCTCGTTCACCTTGCCGTCGATGACCCTCGTGACGACCTGGGGCTTCCCCACGGTCAGCTCGAAGGACTCGCGCCGCATGAGCTCGACGAGGATGGCCAGCTGGAGCTCCCCTCGGCCCTGGATCTCCCAGGTGTCAGGTCGCTCGGTGGTCAGCATGCGGATCGAGACGTTGCCGATGAGCTCGGCCTCGAGGCGCTGCTTGACCTGGTTGGCGGTGAGCTTGGTGCCGGTACGGCCGGCCAGCGGTGCGGTGTTGATGCCGATCGTCATCGAGATCGACGGCTCGTCGACGGTGATGACGGGCAGCGCCACGGGGTTCTCGATGTCTGCGAGGGTCTCCCCGATGGTGATGTCGGGCAGGCCGGCCACCGCGATGATGTCGCCGGGGCCTGCCTCCGTGACCGGGACCCGGTCGAGGGCCTCGGTCATGAGCAACTCGACGATCTTGGCCCGCTCGACGGTCCCGTCGGCCTTCATCCAGGCCACCTGCTGGCCCTTGCGGATGGTGCCGTGGTGAACCCGGCACAGCGCGAGGCGGCCTAGGTAAGGCGAGGCATCCAGGTTGGTCACGTGGGCCTGGAGCGGCATGTCCGGGTCGAACTCCGGGGCGGGGACCGTCGTGAGGAGGGTGCGGAAGAGGGGCTCGAGGTCGGCCTCCTCCGGCATGCCGCCGTCCTCGGGGCGGGTCAGGGAGGCGCGGCCGGCCTTGGCGCTCGTGTAGACGATCGGGAACTCGATCTGCTCCTCGGTGGCATCTAGGTCCAGGAACAGCTCGTAGGTCTCGTCGACCACGGCGCCGATGCGGGCATCGTGACGGTCCACCTTGTTGATCACCAGCACGACCGGGAGCCGCTTCTCCAGCGCCTTGCGCAGCACGAAACGGGTCTGCGGCAGGGGGCCCTCCGAGGCGTCCACGAGCAGGACGACGCCGTCGACCATCTCCAGCCCGCGCTCCACCTCGCCCCCGAAGTCGGCGTGCCCGGGGGTGTCGATGATGTTGAACGTGACCCCGCCGGGCGCCGCCGATGGACCGGAATAGCGGACGGACGTGTTCTTCGCGAGGATCGTGATGCCCTTCTCGCGCTCGAGGTCCATCGAGTCCATGACCCGGTCCGCGACATCCTGGTTCGCCCGGAAGGCCCCCGACTGCCACAGCATGGCGTCGACGAGCGTCGTCTTCCCATGGTCGACATGGGCGATGATGGCGATATTGCGCAGGTCTTCTCGGCGATTCACCCCACGACACTACGAGGTGGCGGCGATCCCGCGAAATCGCCAGCGGCGCACCGGCGGACCAGGAGGCCCAGATGACGTTCTACTCGGACATCCCCGCGCGGCGGGCCCGCCAGCTTGCCGGCGACCTGTGGCTGGTGGGCTGGACAGTCGCCTGGATCTGGATCGCGGTCAAGCTCCACGGCCTGATCATGAGCCTGGCCGCTCCGGGACAGGCGATCTCGGACGGGGCCACCAGCCTGGCCGGGAGCATCACCTCGGCAGGGGATGCCCTTGAGGGGATCCCGCTCGTCGGCGAGGGCCTGTCGGCTCCGTTCGACGGGATGAGTGCCGCCGCCGGGGCCATCGCCGCGGCGGGGCAGGCCGAGGCGGACGCGGTCGCGAGCCTGGCGATGTTCACGTCCGTGTCGCTGGCCGTCCTCGCCTTCGCGTCATTTGCCGCCTTCTGGATCCCGATCCGGGTGGCGTTCGTCCGCAAGGCCAGCGCGGCCCAGCAGTTCGTCGACGCGAACGAGGACCTCGACCTGTTCGCCCTGAGGGCGCTGGCTCGCCAGCCGCTGCACGTGCTCGCGCGCATCGACGACGACCCCGCCGGCGCCTGGCGCCGGGGCGACCGCCGGATCATCGATGCCCTCGCCGAGCTCGAGCTCCGCGAAGAAGGCCTGCGATTGCCGGCGCGCCCAGCCATCGAAGGCCCCCGCTAGCACCCCCAAGACCCCCCGACCCCTCCGCGAGTGGGCACTTGTCGCTGGACAAATCGCCCGGACGCAACAACGAGTGCCCACTCGCGGAGGGAGGGGTGGGCGTTCAGCGCTTGATCTCCACGCTTCCGAAGATGGCGGCCCCCTTGATGACGAGCACCGGGGCGCCTGGTGGCCCCGGATCGACGGGCACGTCGACCGACCCCAGGACAGCCACCACCTCGTTGCGCAGCGCAAGGCCTGGCGGCAGCGTGATCTTCAGGCTGCCGAACAACGCCACCGCGGTGACGACAGTCTCGCGGCTGGTGACGAGCGCCTGGGTGAAGTCCAGCGTGCCCTCGCCGAACACGGCTGTCGCGGCCATCTCGGCAGGCACGGTCCAGGCCCCGCGCCGGGTGAATTGCCCAAAGACGGCCACGGCATTCGGCTCTGCCTGACCGGCGGGCCCCTCCTGAATGGGGACGCCCCGGATGGTGGCGTCGTGGGCCGGGGCGGCCCGACGGATATCCGGCAGGGCGAGGATGCCCGGCGGCACCGGCAACTCCCGCAGGACCGGCACGAGGTCGGCGTACGTGGTAGCCCCGTACGCCTCGGATAGCCGCTCGTCCAGCTCGACCGGAGTCAGCCGGCCCTCGGCATACGCATCGCGCAGGACTCCCGCCACCTTCTCCCGGTCGGCATCCGACGCCCGCAGCGCCATCGCCCTGGCGACCGGGTCCATCGGCTCCTCGACCGTCATGGGCGCAGGTTACTGGCAGATGCGCATCGCGCTGGCGTCACGCCGAAGGTTCCGCCCGCCGGCGCATGAGAGGAGGATCGTCGCGTGGATGCTCGGACGCCAGTCGAGTTCTTCGGCAGCAACGTTGTTGGCGTCGACGCGTTCACGCGGGTGCGCACAGCGCTGATGGCTTCGCACCCCGATGTGACCGTCCGCGTGTCAAGGAGCCAGGTCGCCTTCCGCCGACGCCGAGGCTTCGCCTTCCTCTGGTCGCCGGGGCAGTACCTGCACGGACCGGCGGCACCCGTCGTCCACCTCGAGATGGCCAGCGCCGACGACATCGATGACGAGGTAACCACGTGGCTAAAGCTTGCAGCTGACGAGGCCGGCCACTAGCCGCGAGTCCGGCCCAGGCGTGATCGGCTACAGGCCGCGCTCGGTGCGGTACACGGCAACGATCGCGTTCGCGTGGCCGTGACCCATCCCGTACTGGTCCTTGAGGAAGGACACCTGCTCCATGTGCTTGCCATCACGAACGGAATCGAGCTGCGTCATCCAGTAGTCGATCGGCTGGCCATACTTCTTCTCGATTGACGGGAAGTAGGACTTCGGGCCCATCACCTTCTCTGCCATGCGCACCCCTAGACGTTGAATCGGAACGTCCCATGAGGACCGGCTGCCCTCGTGCCACCCGCAAGCGTAGGCACTCTGCCTCACGATCCGGCGATGGGTGGCGATGGGTGGCGATGGTCGCGGACGGTTGTGCTGCGGACTTTCTGCGGACTGGATCGGCCCACAAGACTCTCTGCTCTCCATGAGCAGAGTGCCCCGCCCGAGCTGTAACTCGGACGGGGCTGGCACTACCCCTTCGGAGAGAGGAAGTACCGCAATGAGTATGACCAACCAGGCTGCCACTGGCGGCCAGGACACCCCTGGGCGCGCGGGGATCCATCGGTTCCATGAGCTGCTGATCGCCGGCGTCGTCGACGTCGAGGCGCTGCGCTTCGAGTGGATCGACGACAAGCAACTGTTCATCCATGGAGTCCAGTTCACCCCCGCCGGCACCGAGGAGCTGCAGACCGCGTTCGTCGACCTGATGACCGCGTACCGCGACGATGCCCTGGCCGCACGCGGACCGAGCTCGTGATGGGCGCGAGGATGACGCCGGCCGAGTTCGTCGAGGAGTTCGAATGGACCCGGTGCCGGCATGGCGGGATCGTGACGGTCGCGGCGCCGATCTTCGGGCTCAGGCCTGACGCACTCGCACGGCGCCTGTACCGGGCACGGCAGGGCGGATTCGCAGTGGAGTTCCACGATGACTTGAAGGGCTGGCACCGGCAGTCCGCGCTCGTGGGGTAGCCGTGAGCGCCTGGCCCCTGAGGTGTCCTCGCGGCGTCTCAGGGGCCAGGACGACGCGCGTTACGGACTCCCCGGGCGGTTACGCGTTACGGAGAGAGAAACGCGATCGAGCCCCTGAACTGTCGCCCCCTGAGGGGTGCCAGGGGATCCTCCCCCCACCGTGAATGCTTCGAAGGGCAGGATTGCGCCGTGAACCCTTCCGAGCCGTGGGATACGAAGATGGCGCGTGCCGAGGAGCACATCGCTGAACTCGAGGCAGCCGTACAGCAGTACATGGACGATGCGCAGCCCAAGCTGGCCTGGACGATCGACGAGCCGGACGGCTGCTACGCGGCTCGCCTGACGGTGCCCTTCGACCCGCCAGCGCGACTCGGCGCCATCGTCGGAGACGTCGTGCATTCCCTGAGATCCGCACTTGAAGCGCGTATGTTCCGAATCCTCTCCGAACGTGCCACTACCACCTCCCTGCCAAAGCCACCGAAGCCGAGACGCTACGCATATCCCGTCGAGGAGAGTCGCGCAGAGCTCGAGGCTGGCGATTGGCACCAAGGCTTGGGTGACAAGGGCCTATTCGACGTGCTCGAGGTGTCGCAGCCGTTTGCCTACCTCGACGATGGCAGCGAGCCGGTATCCGACAGCTACCGCAAGGAATCGATCGCAATGCACCCATTGACTGTGCTGCACAAGTCATGGAACTTTGATAAACACAACGCGATCCACGTCGCGCTGTGCGCGGTGCATAGCGCGTGGCTTGAGAAGCCCGAGGGGGTGGAGATCGACTACCTTCTCGGCGATCCGCCGCCGTGGTCGGACGGGGGCGTGTTCATGCGCGCCCGTGTCACTGCAGGCGACCCGAAGGATGTCCTCACGTCTGGCGGGAAGGTGGTCGTTGCGCTCGCGGAGGAGCTGGGTGACCCGTCGGCGGGGTACCGCCCGACTGAGGTAGTCGGACGCATGCGAATCCTGCAGGCGCACGTCTACGAAGCGTTGGCGCGGCTGCGGGGCTTCTGATCGGGCTGCTGTCATCGAAGGTCTGCCATCGTTTCCGCCAGGGCGCGCTTGTGGTCCTGCCAGGCGAGTTCATTGGCCTCGCGCGGGTGGTTGTCGAGCCATCGTGCGAGCACATGGGCGACGCAGGCCAGGGGGCCATCCGGCTTAGCGCCAAGCGCGACGAGTTCGGTGGCCACCTGGGCGTCGTGGGCTCCGCGCTCGAGGTCGCGCGCGGTCACGGGCCGGCGCCGGTGAATGGAAGGACGAGAGCCTCGCCATTCTCCCTTCCTTCGCGTTCGTGGTGGCGCCTCCGGGCGCGGCTGAGCGGATCCTCGCCCGGGTCCCTCCGGTCGGCCAGGCCCATGCGGCCTCGCAGGGCCTCCAGCTGCCGCGAGAGGGCCGCGATCCCGGATCCGGAGTCTGTCAGTCCGTAGTCGATCCGGCGGGCCAGGGCGAGCGCCTGCTGCCCCGCGGTGCTGGCCGTCAGGTCGTGCTTGTCAAGCTCGGCGAGCAGTGCGGCCGAGACGCCGGCAGGGGGCGGGCTCGGTGGGGCCGGGGGATCGATTGGCAGGGCGGTTGCCGCGGCGGCGGCCGTGTTCCGTCGCTTGCGATGGGCGCGTGCCCGGCATGCCGCTCCGCAGTAGCTCGCGCGGTTCGTGGCGGTCGGCATCGGGGTCCCGCACTCCTGGCAATCACTCATCGGGGTCCCTCACGTTGCGTTCGCGAACGTTCGCAGGGCACTCGGGAGGGAGATGCAGGATTGAGCCCCCGGACAAGCCACCCCGGAGGGGTGGGAGGGGTTCCCGCCCCCCATGTACGGGCGCGCATCTACCCGAGCTCCTCGGGGTGGGCGAGCAGCCACGCGACCCGAGCGGGCGTGAGGGACAGGTGCTTCGCGGCCGTCTCCCATACGAGGTCATCGCGTCCGGTCCATTGCTGGCCGCAGCGGCAGTCCATGGTGATCTCGTCACTGAAGCCCAGCCGACGGGCGCGGATGATGCCGTGCGCCCGCTGGGGCCGTTCGACTGGAGGCTGGTAGCCCGGGCGCTGTTCCCGCTCGTGGCGGGCGGCGGCCGTCTTGGCGTAGCTCAGGGTCACGGCGTCGGTCGAAGTCCAAGGGCATACCGAGCATGAGGCGACGTACAGGAAGCCAGTGAAGCGACCACCGGGGAACTGTCCGATGCGCCGTGCGCTTGCGCGGTGCTGGACGTCCATGGGCGTACTCCTGTCTGTCGTGGTGGGGCTGCCGCGCCGGCTTCCAACCAGGGCTCCACCAGCCCAGCGCGGCAGCCCCGGCTTATGCCGGCTCGTCGAGGTCGACGGGCCCGATGTAGTTCCCGAAGGCGTCCTCCGTGTAGGGCTTCTGGCCGCCGACGATCCCGCCTTGGGAGTTGACGACGGGCCGGTGTGCTTGCTTCGAGCGGATGTTGTCGAGGATCCGGGCCTCGCGACTGCGCCGGTCACCGATGTTGGGGATGGCTGATTCAGGCATGGGGTTCCTCCAGGACGGACGTGGTGGCGATGGCGAGCAGCTGGCGGACGTCGATCGATCCGTCCATCTGGCGTGCGGTGAGGACGTCGTCCGCGAGGATCCGGGCGTGCGGGTTGTACTGGCCGCCCGCGGACCAGTCGAGGATGGCCCTGGCGCGGATGTTGCCCTCGACGACGGCGAGCAGTTGCTCGAGGAGCTTGGCTGCGTCGGCTCGGGCCTTCTCGTTTGCCTTGGCCTGCGCCTCACGATTGGCCTTCGCCAGCTCCGAGGCGTGCTCGTCGATCTCGTTGCGGGTCTGGACGATGGCGTCGAGGTAGCCGTCCAGCTGGCGCTTGGCGGCGTGACGCTTGGCGGCCAGGGCGGGAGCTTCGGACGGCTCGGGCATGGGCTTGCCGGCTCGGAGTGCCTCGCCTGCGATGCGGTCGTCGTCGAGCTTCGCCTGACGGTCGTGGACGGGGTCGGCGAGCCTCTGGACGTCGGCGTACTGCTGGGCGTAGAGCCCGGCGAGCCGGTCCCTCTCGTGGATCAGCTCGACGACCTTGGGGTGCAGTTCGTCGTCCCCCGGGCGTGAGTAGTTCGTGAAGCGGGCGTCAGGGTCGGTGATGTTGGCCCTGGGTGGCAGGTATCTCACTGGTGCTCTCCGTTCGGTTGTGGTGGATCAGATCAGGTGCGCCTGGCGGCGCATCCGGTCCCGGTTGTGGGCTACGTGGGGCTTGCAGGTCGGGCAGGGTCGCGGGTGGCCCTCGGGGTCAGGGGCGAGCCATCCGTCGTCGCAGGCGTGGTCCTCGGGGCTCGGAATGCGGTCCTCGTCGAGCAGCTCGCCATCGCGGTCGCGTCTCATGCCGACACCAGCCTCGGCTGGTGGGCTGCCAGGTCGCAGCGCGGCAGGTGGCCAAGGCGCGTCGGCTGGCCGCACGCGTCGCAGTACTCGTCGAGCAGCGCGTTCGCGAGCACTGCGCCGACCGGGGAAGGCTGCTGGCGGGTCGACACGGACCGCGCGTCCCAGGCTGTGCGCAGCTGGCGGGCCTGGCCGCATGGTCGGCAGGGAGCTTCGGTCCCGGCGGGGTGCGAAGCGCAGTAGGGGGAGGGCGGCCTGGCCGAGCTGGGTGCCGGCGGTGCCAACGCGAGCCCTTCCCCTTCCCCTTCATCTTCCCCTTCCCCTTCGGCGCGGGGATCCCCGCGCACTTCCCCGCGCACTTCCCCGCGCACTTCCGCATCCGAGTGCGCGGGCATCCCCGCGCTGTGGACAACCTCAAGTGCGCGGGCATCCCCGCGCTGGTCACCTCCCGGGCCATCCGCCAAGTGCGCGGGCATCCCCGCGAAGGTGTAGGTCGCCCGGGTGCCGCGGCGATGTTCCCTGTCCAGCACCCCGGCGAGCTCCAGGACGTCGATTGCCTGGCGCACCGAGCGGTCATAGGTGCCGCACATCTCCGCGAGCACATGGATGCTCGGAAAGGCCCGCCCGTCTGTGTCCGCGTGCATGGCCAGGGTCAGGGCGACGAACAGCACCAGGCCTTGGCCGATCGCTGATCCACTCGTCGCGGCGAGCGTCCTGCGAGCGGCGTCGATCCGCGCCTGGACGTCGGGCAGGTACAGCTGCTCGGCAGCCGGTGTGTACCTCACGTCAGGGCCTCCAGGTAGTCCAGGATCCGCCAGCCGGTGCTGGTCTCCTCCCACACGCCAGCCGTGGCGAGCTCCCGTGCGAGTGCCGCCGGGTCCTCGGCATCGCTGATCCGGGACAGGCGCACCGCGAGCTCTCCGTCCGTCAGTGCGGTGGCGCAGTAGACGGTCGCCTCGATGTGGAGCAGCCGGGCGTCGCGGGACACGCGGCCATGCTCGAGCTTCAGCAGCACGTCATCCGAGAGCAGCGCGTAGCTCATGGCTGCCGCCGGGCTGTGGGTCTCGCGTGGCATCATGGGAGTGCCTGAGATCGAGTTGTGATGCCCCTGGCTGTGCCGGCCGGGGGCCTTCTCGTTCCTAGTCGTCACGACGCTCCTGCCAGTCGGGGTGGGCTTCGATGAGCCCTGCGAGCGGTTGGATCCGGTGGAGCATCACGTCGTGGGCACGGACACCCCAAGGGCGATGAACGAGCTCGTTGAGGACCCGCAACCGGTCCTGGGCAACGCGTGCCTGCGTGCGGAGTGAGCCCCCGGCCTCGTCGGTCTGCGCTGCCGTGAGGTAGCGGGGCAGGAAGTCGTCCGGGTACTGCGCCGGGGCGCTGTCCGGCCGCCAGGTCCAGTCGCGGGGCCGGGTCATCGTCGGCTCCCTGCCGTCGTGGCGCGCCTGTGGCGGTCCTCGTGGCGTCGTGCGCGCTGGAGCTCGAGCTGGAAGTCGATTGCTGTGGCCGGGTGGACTTCCATGTGGCCGATCAGCGGGGCGTCGCGCCCGGCCGGTCCGGTGGGCAGCGTGATCGATGGGGCATTGACGATCGGGGGAAGGGCAGGGATCCGGTCGGCGATGTTCAGCCGGTCCAGGGTGCCAAGGCCAATCCGGTCGACGGCGGCCGCGCGCAGGACGTACTCGCCGTTGGACAGCATCGCGGGGATGGAGTCCGACGTGCCGCTCCCTGGGCCGCGGACGATACCGCCATCGGCCTTGAGGATCGTCTGCATCCCCGGGGTCTGCAGCTTGGCGATGATGGTGGCGTTGACGGTCTTGCCGTCGATGTTCTCGAGCAGGTTCAGGATCCCCTGGGCCTCTGCCTTGACGAGCTGCAGCGGGCCGAGGAGCTCGGCCTGCATGGACTCGCTCATGCCTGAGTCCTTGATCGCGTCACGGACCGCGGAGAAGTTCTCCTGGGCGAACCGCGCAGCCTTCTTCGGGTTCTTGAATGCAGCCAGGGCGCTGCTGTAGGCCTCCGTGACGTCACGGGCGCCTTCCTTGCTGGGCTTCTCGGCGAAGTCCGTCAGGCTCTTGTTGAAGGCCGCGACGGCCCGCTGGCGGCTGACAGCACCGGTGAGCCGATCGAGCGCCAGGGCCATCCCGGTGATCTTGACCGCTGCGACCGATGTCTCGCCGGCGAGCTCCTCGGTCTCGTCGCTGAGGCCCGAGTAGTCCAAGCCCGCGATGGACGCTGCCTTCCCGGCCGCGTCGAACGCCTGCCGTCCGCGATCCACCTCGGAGCGCAGCCCGTAGGCGTTGTTCTGCATCGTCGAGAGCAGCCCGCGGTCGCCATTGAAGTAGTCCAGGCCCACACGGGTCGCGCGGACCGAGTCGTGGAACGCCTCCCATGCAGGCTGGCCACCGATGATCGCCGCCGTGACCTGCTCGACGCCGTAGCCATACCGCTCCAGGATCGCCCAGTCCTCCGCGCTGATGTCCAGGAGCAGCTGCTCGGAGATCTTGGCGACCCCGGTCGCGTTCAGCGCGCCCGTGACCGCGTCGATCGAATCCTTGAAGCCCTGCACCCGGGCATCCGCCTCGGCTGCCTGGTCCATGAAGTGCCCCAGGGCCAGTCCACCCGCCGCGAGCGCCAGCCCCCACGGGGACACGAGGAAGCCGGCAGTGCCGCGCAGGCCCCGCTTGAACGAGCCGGCGCTGATCGTCCCGGAGTCGATCGCGCCCTTCAGCGCGATGATCCGGGGAAGAGCGATCATCGAAGCCAGCCCGAACGCCGTCACCGCGAAACCCGCCTGCTTGACCGGGTCGGGAAGCCGGGTGAAGAAGGCCACCACAGGTCGCAGAATGCTCACCAGTCCCTGCAGCGCCGGCACGAGCGCTCGACCGACCTCCTCCTGCAGATTGGCGAAGTTCTGCTCGGCGATCGCTGCCTGACCAGCGGCGGTCTGTCCGAAGGCCTTGCCGACCCCGCCGACCTTGACCTCCAGGGCGGCCATGACGCCTGCCAGGTCGCGGCCCCGGTCGCCGGTGGCCTTGTAGTCGATCCCGAGTTCCTTCAGGGCGCGCGTGTTGCCCAGGAGCGCCTTGCCGATCGCCTCGGCTGCCTCGGGGACGTCCCGGCCGCTGGCAATCGCGTAGTCGTTGACCAGAGGGATCAGCGCCTGGATCTGCTTGCCGGTCAGGTCGAACATGGCCAGGGTGCCCTCGGCCGCTGCGAGCGCGTCATCATCGGCACCGGTCATGTTCATGAGCTCGGTATTGAGCTCCTGGAAGCTCTCGATCGTTACGTCGTTGATCTTCGGGAACTTCGCGTAGGCCGCCACGAGCCGCTGGCTCTGCTTCTCCGCCTCGATGAACGCCTTGATGCTCGAGCGGGCGAACAGGACCATTGCCGCGGCACCGACGATGCCGGCACGCTGGATGTCCTTCTGGTGCTTGACCAGCCAGTCACCGGTCCGCTGCAGGCGGGTGGTGCCGAGCTTGTCGATCTCCCGCTTCAGGCGAGCCGTCTGGGCGGCGGCCTTCTTCTGCTCATCCCGCAGGTTCTTGATCGACGTCGCCAGGCGGTCCATGTCCGCCTTGGCCTCCTTGGCCCCGGTGTCGTAGAAGGCCCGCGCCGCATCCTTCTGCTGCTGCTCCAGCGAGCGCAGCTCCTTCTTCACGTCACGCAGCCGAGCCGATGCCTCGTCCTGAGCCGTGACCTTGATCGACAGCTCTTCGGAGTACCCCGACACGTCAGACCGCCTGGGCTTCGACGTCGCGCATTCCTTGCGCGTCGGCCAGCCACGCCTCGACGTCGGCCGTCTCGTAGAGGACTCGCTTGCCGAGCTTGAAGCATCGGGGGCCGCGGCCGACCTGTCGCCAGTACCGGAGGGTCGCGGCCGAGGTCCGGCACACGACCGCCACTTCGGCGGTTGTCATGAAGCGAGGCATGAGCACCATCTCCCAGAACGCGAATTTGCGCTGTTTGCGCTGGTTGCGCTTTACATGGTGGCTCAGATCTGGCATAGTCGTCCACGCCAAACATGAAATGGGGTGGCAAGGAAATGGGCCTGACAGGGCGATACGAGAACATCTCAGCGGTGCGCGTTTCGGAGTCCGGCGCTGTCGACTACGGGCTTCCACCGGTGAAGTTGGGCAACACGGTCGTGCCAGCGCGCGTGGCGTACATCGTCGAAGGGGCCAACGGGTCCCCTTCGGCGCGCGTGGAGTTCGCCATTCACGACGGACTGCCCATCTGTACTTCGGTCCATGTCGACGCGGCCGAGGGCGGCCGAGGCATCCGGTCGGGTGACCTGAACACCTTGCCTGGGCTCGATCGCTTGGCTATCGACGCATTCACAGCGCTCGCGGTGCGCGTCGCAGACAACCCGTTCGACTGGCACATCGGACTTGACCAGGTGAAGGTCAGGTCCGCGAGGTTGGACATTCGGACCCGCGGCAATGCAGAGCTCGAGGAAGTCGCCCGCGTCTATCGCGAGAACATTGACGATCGGCCGCTCGAGGCAGTCGAACGGCTGGGCTACTCGCGGCGCACGGCGGCTCGACGCGTTCAGCAGGCGCGCGTCAAGGGCTTTCTTCCTCGCACGACACCAGGCAAGAAGCAGGCGTAGCCATGGCGAGCATCCAGCGCCGTGCGGATGGCAAGTGGAGGGCGCGCTATCGCGACGAGGCCGGGAGCGAGCACGCGCGGCACTTCGACCGGAAGGTGGACGCCCAGGCGTGGCTCGATCAGGTCACGGCGGCACTGGTCACAGGGACCTACGCCGATCCGAGGCGGGGCAGGATCACGTTCGAGCAGTTCTACGCGTCGTGGTCGGAGCGTCAGATATGGGCGCCTGGGACGCGGCTTGCGATGGACCTGGCCGCGGGCTCCGTGCCGTTCGCGGGCGTGCCGATGCTGAGGATCCGCCGCTCACACGTCGAAGCGTGGGTCAAGAGCATGGACAACAGGGGGCTCGCGGCCGGGACAGTTCACACGCGCTTCGGCAACGTGCGCTCAGCCTTCCGTGCAGCCGTGGCAGACCGCGTGATCGGCGAGGACCCATGCTCGGGGATCCTCCTGCCGAAGCGGCGCCGGCAGGAGGTCGCGATGCAGGTCCCGACTGCCGAGCAGGTAGGCGCCCTCCTGGCACGCGCAGGGGGGCAGTTCACGGCCTACCTCGGCTTCTGTGCCTTCGCTGGTCTCCGGCTCGGTGAGGCTTCGGGGCTGCAGATCGGCGACGTCGACTTCCTCCGCCGGACCTTGCGCGTGAGGCGTCAGGTCCAGCGGACCACCGGCCACGGCTTCGAGGTCCGGGCGCCCAAGTACGGGTCCGAGCGGGACGTGTTCCTGGCTCCTGGGCTCGTCGAGCTCGTGGCCAGCCACGTCGAGACGCATCGCCCGGGGTGCGGCCCCGAAGACTGGCTGTTCGTCAACCAGGGCGGCGACCCTCCCCACCAGAACACGGTCGGCCACTGGTGGCGGCAAGCACGGAGCCGGGCCAGCGTGGAGGGCTTCACGCTCCACGACCTGAGGCACTACTACGCCTCAGGTCTGATAGCGGCGGGTTGCGACGTCGTGACCGTCCAGCACGCCCTGGGGCACGCGTCCGCGACGACGACGCTCAGCACCTACGCGCACCTCTGGCCGAACGCCGAGGACCGCACCAGGGCGGCGGCTGAGGGGATGCTCTCGGCAGCTCTTGCGGACTCCCTGCGGACTGAGGAGGCGAACTAGCCTCGTGAACAGGCGAAACGTCAAATCTCAGACGTTGAAGCGGAACTCCACGACGTCGCCGTCGGCCATGACGTAGTCCTTGCCCTCGATGCGGACTTTGCCGCGGGCCTTGGCCTCCGCCATCGAGCCGGCATCCACGAGGTCGTCGAACGACACCACCTCCGCCTTGATGAAGCCCTTCTGGAAGTCGGTGTGGATCACTCCGGCGGCCTCGGGCGCCGTTGCCCCCCGGGGGATGGTCCAGGCCCGGGCCTCCTTGGGACCGGCCGTGAGGTAGGTCTGCAGCCCGAGAGTCGCGAAGCCCACGCGGGCAAGGGCGTGCAGGCCGCTCTCCTCCTGCCCCACGGACTGGAGGAGCTCGAGCGCCTCGTCCTCGGCGAGCTCCACGAGCTCGGCCTCCAGCTTCGCATCGAGGAACACCGCCTCGGCGGGCGCGACGAGGTCGGCCATGCGCCGCTTGAACTCCTCGTCGGCCAGCTCGTCCTCGTCGACGTTGATGACGTAGAGGAAGGGCTTGGCCGTCAGCAGGAACAGCTCCCTGAGCGGCATCGGGTCGACACCCGACGCGAAGATCGTGGTTCCCTGGTCAAGAAGCGCGCGGGCCTCCTCTGCGGCCGCGAGGACCGGGGCCCTGCTCTTGTCGTTGCGGGCCTCCTTCTGCAGCCGCGGCAGGGCCTTGTCGAGGGTCTGCAGGTCCGCGAGGATCAACTCGGTGTTGATCGTCTCCATGTCGTCCTGCGGGGAGACGCGGCCCTCGACGTGCACGACGTCGTCGTCGGTGAAGGCGCGGAGCACCTGGCAGATCGCATCCGATTCCCGGATGTTCGCCAGGAACTTGTTTCCCAGGCCCGCTCCCTCGCTCGCCCCCTTGACGATGCCGGCGATGTCGACGAAGACCACGGACGCCGGCAGGACCCGCTCGGACCCGAAGATCCCGGCGAGGACATCCAGCCGCGGATCCGGCACGCCCACGACCCCGGTGTTCGGCTCGATCGTGGCGAAGGGGTAGTTCGCCGCAAGCACGTCATTCTTGGTCAGGGCGTTGAAGAGGGTCGACTTGCCGACGTTGGGGAGACCGACGATGCCGATGGTGAGAGCCACGACGGGCGATCCTAGTCGGGGTCGCCACGAGTGCGTTCGCCTCGAACGAGGTACCCGTTGAGTACGGTACGGATGTGGGGATCCGTGACGAACCGGGCGAACCGATCGACCCGGTCTACGAGTCGCTCTTCCGTCCCGACGACGAGCCAGCCATCGAGCCCCCCATCGAGCCCTTCGTCCTCGCGGACCAGCCAATGGAGTGGCCCGACGACCCCGGCCCCGCCACTCACGACGACCTTGCAGCCCTGGCCGAGCCGGAGCCTGAACCGCCGGCCGACGCGCCTGCCGCCCCACGCGCCGTTACCGCCGACACCGGCCGGCTGTTCCGCAGTCAGGGGGTGGAGGGTCACGCGGACGCCGTTCTGGCGCTGTCGTCCGCTCATGCCGGGCGGCTGCGCACGCTCGATCGTTCCGAGCCCCTCGAGCAGGAGGCCGATGGGGCGCCGGGGCCAGCCGGGGCCGGCGACGTGAGCCCGGGAAGGCGCCGGGCCCGCCGCGACGAGGCTCGCAGCAGGCGCGTCGCAGCAGGTACGGGCCACGGCATCAGCGCGGGAGCCGTATATCTCATCGTCATCGTCGTCACGGTCGCGGTGGCCTTCGTCAACGCCTGGCTGGGCAGCGGCGAGCTGGGCTGGCCGACCGGAGTGGCGTTGCTCGCGTCCAGTGTCTATTGCGCCCTCCGCGTCCGGCGCCACGACGACGTCGTGGCCATCATCACGCCACCGATCGCCTTCCTGCTGGCCGCGCTCACGGCGGGCCAGGCCTTCCGCGGAGCCTCCGGCGGCGGGCTGCTCAATCGCACGCAACTGGTCTTCTTCACGCTCGCCTACAACTGGTACTGGGTGATCGGCACCACCGTTGTCGTGCTGGTCATCATCGTCGTCCGGAGACGCGCCGCGGACGCGTAGCCCACATCTACCTGGGGTGGGCGCCTGCCGCCTTGATGTCCCGGCGCAGCTCGGGCGGGAGCGAGAACACCAGGGTCTCCTCGGCCGTCTCGACCTCCTCGACCGTGCCGAAGCCGTGGGCGCGCAGCCAGACCAGGACGTCGTCCACGAGGATCTCGGGCACGGACGCTCCGCTCGTGAGTCCCACCACCTCGACTCCCTCGAACCAGGCCACGTCGAGCTCCCGGGCGAAGTCGACCCGATGGGCCGACCGTGCGCCGGCCTCGAGGGCAACCTCGACGAGCCGGACCGAGTTCGATGAGTTCGCCGAACCCACGACCACGACGATGTCGCACTGGGCCGCGATCGCCTTGACCGCGGCCTGGCGGTTCTGGGTCGCGTAGCAGATGTCGTCGCTCGGCGGGCTGATCAGGTGCGGGAAGCGCTCCTTGAGGGCTCCCACGGTCTGCAACGTCTCGTCGACCGAGAGGGTCGTCTGGGAGAGCCAGATCAGCTTGTCGGTCTGGGGCACCTCGACGGTGGCCGCCTCGTCCGGGTGCTCCACGAGGGTCATCACCTCCGGTGCCTCGCCCATCGTCCCGACGACCTCCTCATGGCCCTCATGGCCGATGAGCAGGATCTGGTACCCCTCGTGGGCGAACCGCTTGGCCTCCGAATGGACCTTCGTGACGAGCGGGCACGTGGCGTCGATGGTCTTGAGGTTGCGCTGGAGGGACTGCTCGTGGACCACCGGGGCAACGCCGTGCGCGGAGAAGACCACTGTCGACCCCTCTGGCACCTCCGCCACCTCGTCGACGAAGACCGCGCCCCGGGCCTCGAGCGACTCGACGACGAACTTGTTGTGCACGATCTCCTTGCGGACGTAGACCGGCGGCCCGTAGAGCTCGATGGCCTTCTCGACCGCCACGACGGCCCGGTCGACCCCGGCGCAGTAGCCGCGAGGAGAAGCGAGGAGCACCTTCTTCGATTCGGGCATGGCCTCATCGTAAGCGCCCGTCGCCGTAGGCTCCGGCCGTGGCCCTGGACAGCAGCCCCGAGTCGCCGGCGCCGGTGCGCACGGTGGCCCGCCTCCTCGCCGACTGGATCGGCCGCCTCGGGGCCGTGTGGATCGAGGGCCAGGTCGCGGAGTACCGGCCCCGACCGGGCGGCCGGACGCACTTCCTGGTCCTGCGTGACACCGACGTGGACATGTCCCTGAGCGTGTCCGCCGATGCAGCGGTCATTGGCCGCATGGACCCACCACTGGCGGTTGGCCAGCGCGTTCTCGTCCACGCCAAGCCTGACTTCTACACCGGCCGCGGCAGCCTGTCCCTGCGCGCCCGTGAGATCCGGCCGGTCGGGCTGGGCGCGCTGCTCGAGGGGCTCGCCCGCCTGAAGGACTTGCTTGCCGCCGAGGGGCTGTTCGCGCCAGAGCGCAAAAAGCCGCTGCCGTTCATCCCCCGCTGCATCGGTCTTGTGTGCGGCCGGGCGAGCGCGGCCATGGACGACGTGCTCGTGAACGCGCGTGAGCGGTGGCCGGGCATCGCGTTCGAGGTCCGCGAGGTCGCGGTGCAGGGCGTGCAGGCGGTCCCGCAGGTCACGGCCGCGATCGCGGAACTCGACGCAATGGAGTTCGTCGACGTGATCATCGTCGCCCGGGGCGGTGGCAGCGTCGAGGACCTGCTGCCGTTCAGCAACGAGGCCATGGTCCGGGCCGTCGCGGCGTGCCGCACCCCTGTCGTGAGCGCGATCGGCCACGAGCAGGACAATCCCCTCGTCGACTTCGTGGCTGACCTGCGGGCGTCCACGCCGACCGACGCGGCCAAGCGGGTGGTGCCTTCGCTGCGCGAGCAGCAAGCGCTCGTGGGCTCACTCCGCCAGCGCTCGGCGATCGTCCTGCGGCACCTGCTTGACCGCGAGGAGCAGTCGTTGCGCAACCGACGTCAACGGTCCCGGGCAGTACTGGTCTCGCGGCTGGATGCAGCTCGCTCGGACATCGAGCACCTCGGCGCCCGCGCACGCGCTCTCTCCCCCGCGGCCACGCTTGACCGTGGCTACGCCATCGTGACTCTTGCCGGCGGCGAGATCGCGCGCAGCGCCGACCAGATTGCCGAGGGGGACGTGCTCGGCATCCGGCTCGCCGAGGGCACGGTCGCGGCTCGGGCCGTCGCTCCCGAGCAGGGCAACTAGAGTCCCGGCATGGCTGAGCCCACCTTCGAGCAGGCCCGTGACGAGCTCGCGGGCGTCGTGGCCTCCCTCGAGGCAGGCGGCCTGACGCTCGAGCAGTCCCTGGCCCTCTGGGAGCGCGGTGAGGAGCTCGCCGCGGTCTGCCAGTCGTGGCTCGACCAGGCCCGCGCTCGGGTCGATCCACCGGCGCCGGACGCCTGAGCCAGACCCAGCTCAGGGCTCCAATGCGGGTACTGGCTGCAGGGAGCCCGCGAGGACGACGAGTTCCTCCCACGCGGCGCCGCCGGACACGACCGTGGTGACCCCATCATCGACGCGCACGAGGGACCGGCGCTCAGGGGTTTCCCACGCCTGCCACTCCACGCCGCCGACCGCCATGAGTCCGTCGCCTCTCCCGCCGCCGGTCTGCTCGTCCAGGTAGGCGGGGGCATCGCTGGCCGAGAGGCTGAACTGCGCGTACTGGTCCGCCGGCGTGACGTATCCGATGTGCAGCACGGGCTCGGCGCCCGAGTCCTCCGTCGGCTCCCACCGAGCACTCGTCGGCCGCCAGCCGTCGGGCAGGCCGCTCGGTGCCACGACGTCGAACGTGGCCTGCATCGTGGCGCGGGTCACGGCAGGAGTCACCTCGACCACGCGGACCGGGTCCGGCTGCGGCCGCCAGGCCAGCAGGAGCACTCCCGCGACCACGACCAGAACCACCGCAAGCGAACGGACCATGTCGCCAATGGACTGGCGCAGCCGAGGGCTCGGCCGGCCAGTGGGCTGCACCTGCGTCACGCGAACATCATGGGCCATTGGGCGAGAATGCGCTCCGCCAGCATGGCTACGCTGCCGCCATGACCGTCGCGCCCGAGGTACCGGACCGCAATCTCGCCCTTGAGCTGGTGCGGGTCACGGAAGCGGCGGCGATGGCGGCGGCCCGCTGGGTCGGCCGCGGAGACAAGAACGGCGCGGACGGAGCCGCGGTCAATGCCATGCGCCTGCTCATCGGCAGCGTGTCGATGAACGGGGTCGTCGTCATCGGCGAGGGCGAGAAGGACGACGCGCCCATGCTGTTCAACGGTGAGCGCGTCGGAGACGGCTACGGGCCAGAGGCGGATGTCGCCGTCGATCCCATTGACGGCACCACCCTCGCCGCCAAGGGCATGCCCAACGCGATCTCCGTCATCGCCGTGGCCGAGCGTGGCGCGATGTACGACCCGAGCGCGGTCTTCTACATGGAAAAGCTCGTCGTCGGCCCGGAGGCGGCCGATGCCATCGACATCACCGCGCCGATCGAGCGCAACCTGGCCATGATCGCCCGCAGCAAGGGCGAGCATGTCGAGGACCTCACGGTCTGCATCCTCGACCGCCCCCGGCACAACGAGCTCGTCGATCGAGTCCGGGCGGCAGGGGCACGCATCAAGTTCATAACCGACGGCGACGTGGCCGGCGCGATCATGGCCGCCCGCGCGGGCACCGGCGTGGACCTGCTGGCTGGCATCGGCGGAACTCCCGAGGGGATCATCGCCGCATGTGCCATCACGTGCCTCGGCGGCACGATCCAGGCCCGCCTGTGGCCACGCGACGGTGACGAGCGACGCAAGGCCCTCGACGCCGGACACGACCTCGACCGGGTCCTCACGACCGGTGACCTCGTGACCGGCGAGAACATCTTCTTCTGCGCCACCGGCATCACGGATGGCGAGATCATGGAGGGCGTGCGGTACACACCCGACGGCCCGACGACCCACTCGATCGTCATGCGTAGCAAGAGCGGCACCATCAGGGACGTGCGCAGCGAGCACCGGCTGTCGAAGCTGTCCACCTACTCGTCGGTCGACTTCACCGGCTCAGGCCGATAGTCCCCACGTGGCCCAAACGACCAGCGCCACCCGCTCCGCGGCGCTCGCCGAGGCACGGGGCCGACTTGCCGCCGGGCTCGTGCGGGACGGTGATCGCGAGGCGGTGCTCGCCAGGTACGACCGGTGGGGTGCCGACCTCTGGGACGGGCTCGCCGTCGTGTACGACGCGGCCCAGGTTCTGCCCCGAGTCGTCGACGTCATCCTCTCGGTGCATGCAGCCCGACCTCCGCGGCTGAGGCTCCGCGACACGGAGCGCACCCTGCGGCCGGACTGGTTCCAGGACGCGACGACCGTCGGCTACGTCGCGTACGCAGACCTGTTCGGCGGGACGCTCGACGGGATCCGGTCGCGCATCGACTACCTGACCGGGCTCGGCATCACCTACCTGCACCTCATGCCGCTGCTGACTCCGCGGCCGGGCGCGAACGACGGCGGCTACGCGGTCATGGACTATCGATCGGTGCGGTCCGATCTCGGCACGATGGACGACCTCGCGGCCCTCGCGGACGGCCTCCACGATGCGGGCATCTCGCTGACCCTTGACCTCGTTCTCAATCACGTGGCGCGCGAGCACGAATGGGCCGCGCGCGCCCGGGCCGGCGAGCCCAGGTACCACGACTACTTCTACGTGTTCCCCGACCGTGGGGTGCCCGACGCCTACGAGGCCACCCTGCCGGAGGTGTTCCCCGCCTTCGCCCCCGGCAACTTCACGTTCGACGCCGACCTCGACGGCTGGGTCTGGACCACCTTCAACGAATGGCAGTGGGATCTCAACTGGGCCAATCCCGATGTCTTCCTGGAGTTCGCCGACACGATCGGGTTCCTCGGCAACCAGGGCGCCGACTGCATCCGGCTCGACGCCATCGCGTTCGTTTGGAAGCGCATGGGGACGAACTGCCAGAACCAGCCGGAGGTGCACGCCATCACCCAGGCGCTGCGCGCCTGCGCCCGGATCACGGCGCCGGCCGTCATCTTCAAGGCCGAGGCCATCGTCGGTCGGCAGGACGTCGTCGGGTACCTGGGTCAGGGCGAGCATGCCGGCAAGGTGTCCGATCTCGCGTACCACAACTCCCTGATGGTGCAGATCTGGTCGGCCCTCGCGGCTCGCGACGGACGGCTGCTCGCCACCGCGCTGTCCGCATTCGCACCGGTGCCCGTCACGACGGCCTGGGCGACGTACCTGCGCTGCCACGACGACATCGGCTGGGCCATCGATGACTCCGATGCGGCGATGGTCGGCTGGGACGGCTACGGCCACCGGTCCTTCCTGGCCGACTTCTACGCCGGTGACTTCCCCGGGAGCTTCGCGCGTGGCATGCACTTCCAGACCAACCCCGAGACGGGCGACCGCCGCACGTCCGGGTCGGCCGCCAGTCTCGCCGGCCTGCAGGCCGCGACCGAGCGTCACGATGCGGCCGCGCTGGCTCTTGCCGAGGACCGGCTGGCCTGCGCGTACGCCATGGTCTTCGGCTTCGGCGGCCTGCCCTTGCTCTACATGGGCGACGAGTTGGCCATGCTGAACGATCCGGCCTACCTGGCCGACCCCGCGAAGAGCGCCGACAACCGGTGGGTCCACCGTCCGGCCATGGACTGGACGGTCGCCGATGCGGGCGAGACGGCCGCCGGCAGCGCAGGCCGCATGTTCGCCCGCGTCCGCCGACTCATCGATGCGCGCCGCGGCCTGCCCGCGCTGCACGCCTCGGTGACCACCGAGGCCCTCGTCGCGTCGAACCCCGCCGTCCTGGTGTTCCGGCGCAGGCATGCAGCCGGGAGCATCGTGCAGGCCTACAACCTCTCCGAGCATCCACAGGCCTTCGACGCAGCCGCCCTCTGGCCGCTCGTCTCAGTCGCCTTGGTTGAGCGCATTACGGGTACGCCGGTCGCGTGGACGCCGGAGGTCGTCCTCCCGCCCTATGCCGCATGGTGGCTGACCTCGCCTGACTGAGCCGAATACCCTTGACGGGTGACCGACTTCCTTTACACCGAGATGCTTCCCCTGGCCGAGGACGACACCCCGTACCGCCTGGTGTCCGGCGAGGGAGTCGAGGAGCTCGTGCTCGGCGACCGGGTCTTCCTGTCCGTTGCGCCTGAAGCCCTGCGCACCCTGGCATTCGAGGCCATCCGGGACATCTCGCACCTGCTGCGGCCGGGCCACCTCGCGCAGCTGGCCCGGATCCTCGACGACCCGGAGGCCAGCCCCAACGACCGTTTCGTCGCCCTTGACCTGCTGAAGAACGCGAACATCGCCGCCGGGGGCGTCCTTCCGATGTGCCAGGACACCGGCACGGCCATTGTCATGGGCAAGCGTGGGCAGAACGTCCTCACGTCGGGCGACGATGAGCGAGAGCTGTCGCGAGGCATCTTCGACGCGTACAACCAGCTCAACCTGCGGTACTCGCAGCTGTCGCCGCTGTCGATGTGGCAGGAACGCAACACCGGTAGCAACCTCCCCGCCCAGATCGAGCTCTACGCCGACACCCACGCCGGCCACGAGCAGCAGTACGACTTCCTCTTCATGGCCAAGGGGGGCGGGAGCGCGAACAAGAGCTACCTCTACCAGGAGACGGCCGCGCTGCTGAACCCTGCGTCGTTCGCCCGTTTCCTCGACGAGAAGCTCCGCGCCATCGGGACCGCCGCCTGCCCGCCCTACCACCTGGCGATCGTGGTGGGCGGCACCAGCGCCGAGTACGCCCTCAAGGTCGCGAAGTACGCCAGTGCCCGGTACCTCGACACGCTTCCGGTGCACGGGTCCGTCGACGGCCGCGGCTACCGCGACCTGGAGATGGAGCAGGAAGTCCTCGCCATGACGCAGGGCTTCGGCATCGGGGCCCAGTTCGGCGGCAAGTACTTCTGCCACGACGTGCGCGTGATCCGGCTTCCGCGACACGGCGCGTCGTGCCCGGTGGCCATCGCCGTCTCCTGCTCCGCGGACCGGCAGGCGAAGGCCAGGATCACCCGCGAGGGCGTCTTCCTCGAGCAGCTCGAGCGCGACCCGGCCCACTACCTGCCAGACGTGACGGACGAGCACTTCGACGACGAGGCCGTCCGCATCGACCTGAACCGGCCGATGGCCGAGATCCGGCAGGCCCTGTCCGCGTTGCCCATCAAGACCCGGGTCGCCCTCTCGGGCCCGATGGTCGTGGCCCGCGACCTCGCGCACGCGCGCATCAAGGAGATGCTCGAGCGCGGCGAGCCCATGCCGCAGTACCTCCGGGATCACTGCGTGTACTACGCCGGCCCGGCAAAGACCCCTGTCGGCTACGCCTCCGGCTCGTTCGGCCCGACGACAGCGGGACGAATGGACTCCTACGTCGACATGTTCCAGAAGGCCGGCGGGTCGCTGGTCATGCTGGCGAAGGGCAATCGCAGCAAGGTCGTGACGGACGCCTGCCGAGAGAACGGCGGCTTCTACCTGGGCTCGATCGGCGGCCCGGCCGCGCGACTGGCGCAGGACAATATCCGCAAGGTCGAGGTACTGGACTTCCCGGAATTGGGCATGGAGGCGGTCTGGCGGATCGAGGTCGAGGACTTCCCGGCATTCGTCGTGGTCGACGACAAGGGGAACGACTTCTTCGCGGACACCCTGCGACCGATCACGGCCACTATCCCGGTGGGCCCACCGCGCTGACCCGGCAGGCGACTAGCAGTCGCTGCCCCCGCCGTGCCAGTGCTGCTTGCCCTCGCCATCGCGCCAGATGGTCCAGAAGGCACGGTCCTGCCAGTAGCGGTTCCACTTGTCAGGGGTGAGCTTGCGCAGAGCCTGGACGATGTCCATGCCCTCCTGGCCGAACTCCTTGCGGACCTCGCGCTGCATCATCCATGTCGCGCCGACCGCGAGCGGCGCGCTCATCTGGTACGCGCCGAAGTAGGTGCCGTTGTTCGCCCGGTAGTTGAAGTTGCTCTCCCGGTCGAGGATGCATCGGCGCACGTCCTCCTTGCCGGGCTTGAACCACCGGCCGGTGTACAGGCTCGGCATGAACCCGAGCATGTCGGCCGCTTCGCGGTCCCCGCGGATCAGGGCAAGCTCGCGGTCCTGCTCGCTGCTCGCGGCGGGGTCGGCGGGTTCAGCAGGGTCGTCGTCCGCCGGAAGGACCGACGGGGCTGCCGCGACGGCTGGGACCGCGCCGATCGTGCCGACCGTCAGCAGGGCCACGATGGCCAAGGCCACGGCACCGAGCTGACGGCGCATGCGGGTCTCCTGAAGGTGGACGGCGCTGCGGGACAAGGACATCAGCCCCCTACGGTGCCGAACAATCGTCCATCTGTCACGTCAGCATCGCGTGGCAAGGATCACAGCAACCATGGGCATACCGGGCAAAAGGTACGTAGGTGCACAGCCTTCACATCCAGCCCTCGGGGAGGCAATGTGACGCAGATCACACGCCCTCAGAGGTGGACGTCCTCGAGCATCTCGGTGACCAGGGCGGCGATCGGCGAGCGCTCCGACCGGGTGAGGGTCACGTGCGCGAACAGCGGGTGCCCCTTGAGCTTCTCGACGACGGCCACGACCCCGTCGTGCCTGCCCACGCGCAGGTTGTCGCGTTGCGCGACGTCATGCGTCAACACGACCCTCGAGTCGCGGCCGACCCGGGACAGCACGGTGAGCAGGACGTTGCGCTCCAGTGACTGGGCCTCGTCGACGATGACGAAGGCATCGTGCAACGACCGGCCACGGATGTGGGTCAGCGGAAGGACCTCCAGCATGCCTCGGTCGACGATCTCCTCGACGACCTCCTGGGTCGTCACCGCGCCCAGGGTGTCGAAGACTGCCTGGCCCCACGGCGACATCTTCTCCGCCTCCGTGCCGGGCAAGTAGCCGAGTTCCTGCCCACCGACCGCGAATAGCGGGCGGAAGACGATGACCTTGCGGTGCTGGCGCCGCTCGAGGACCGCCTCCAGGCCTGCGCAGAGCGCAAGGGCGCTCTTGCCCGTCCCGGCCCGGCCACCCAGCGACACGATGCCGATCTCGGGGTCCAGCAGGATGTCGAGGGCGATGCGCTGCTCGGCGCTGCGCCCGTGGATGCCAAACGCTTCCCGGTCACCGCGCACCAGGCGCACCCGCTTGTCCGGCGTGACCCGGCCCAGGGCACTGCCCCGGTCCGAAAGGAGCACCAGGCCGGTGTGGCAGGGCAGGTCGACGGCGTCCGGGAGGTCGATCACCTGCTGCTCGTACAGCCGGTCGACGTCGTCGACGGCGACGTCGACCTCGACCATCCCCGTGAACCCGGTCTCGACGACGAACTCGGCGCGGTACTCCTCCGCCTCCAGCCCCACCGACGAGGCCTTCACGCGCATGGGCAGGTCCTTGCTGACCAGCACGACCGAACGGCCCTCGACCTCGAGGTTGCGCGCCACTGCCAGGATGCGGGTGTCGTTGTCGCCCAGCTGCAGCCCGCTCGGCAGCACCTGGACGTCGGTGTGGTTCAGCTCGACTCGCACCGTGCCGCCTGAGGTGCCGACGGGCATCGGCTCGTCCAGCCGGCCGTGCTCGACCCTCATGTCGTCCAGGAGCCGGAGCGCCTGCCGCGCGAAGTAGCCCAGTTCCGGATGGCTCCGCTTGGCCTCCAGCTCGGTCACCACCACCACCGGGATGACCACGTCGTGCTCGTCGAACCGCAGCAGGGCACGCGGATCGGAGAGGAGGACGGAGGTGTCGAGGACGTAGGTGCGTCGGGCGTTGGGCTCGGGACGCGCAACGGGCACAGGGGCCTCCTGTAGCGGGCCACCTGACCGGTGACCCGGTGCTGTGTACGTGTGGGCGGGGCCGCCCACCGGTGGAACCACCGTAGGCCGAGGAAGTGCGTCCTTCGGGCCCTGACACGCCGCGAGAGGAGCGCGACCGCGACGGAGGTCAGCGCCTCCGCAGGAGCTAGGTGCCGTAGCGGCGATTGCGCTCGGCGTACGCACGCAGGGCGCGCAGGAAGTCCACGTGCCGGAAGTCCGGCCAGTAGGCCTCGCAGAAGTAGAACTCCGAATGCGCGCTCTGCCATAGCAGGAAGCCGGACAGGCGTTGCTCTCCCGACGTCCGGATGACGAGGTCAGGGTCAGGCTGGCCCTTCGTGTACAGGTGCTCGGCGATGTGCTCAACGTCGACGAACTGGGCGAGTTCGTCCAGCGTCGTGCCCTGGCTGGCGTGCTCGTGCAGCAGCGAGCGGACTGCGTCGACGACCTCGCGACGGCCGCCGTACCCGACGGCCACGTTGACCATGGAACCATCGACCGTAGAAGTGGTCTCCTCGGCCTCCTTGAGCAGCCGAGCCATGTGAGCCGGGAGCAGGTCGAGCGCGCCCACCGGGTGCAGCCGCCACCGGCCCTGCTCCACCAATCCGGTGACGGTGTTCTCGATGATGCCCAGCAGCGCGTCGAGCTCGGGCTGCGGCCGATTGAGGTTGTCGGTGGAGAGCAACCACAAGGTCACCAGCTCGACGCCGGCCTCGTCGCACCAGCCGAGGAATTCGACGATCTTGGCCGCTCCGGCCCGATGGCCGGCCGAGGAGGAGGAGCCTTGAGCGGTGGCCCACCGGCGGTTGCCGTCCAAGATGACGCCGACGTGGCGCGGTCGACGATCCGCCGGAATCTGGGCCATCAGGCGCTTCTCGTACACGCCATAGACCAGGTCCGACAGGCCCACGTAACCCTCCCGACTGGTCGATGCGGCGGTTGAGGGCAGGCTACTCCCCGAGGAGGCCGGGACGAGTCCCAATGAGCGCGCCGAGCCGCTCTGGCGACGTGGTGGGGGCCTCGCACGTGAAGGCACGGCAGACGTAGGCGGCGGCCATGCCGTCGATCGGCGGCCGGTCCCGGAGCAGAGGCACCCCGTCCGTCGCGCCCGCCGCCGCGTCCCCCAGGGCCACCACGGCGCCCGGCGACGTCGCCGCGAGGGCCACCCGGCGCAGGGCAGCGAAATCCGATGCATCGGGGTCGCCGACGATGGCGATCTCCAGCGGCCCGGCGACCAGGGCCGCGGCGGCGGCCAGCCCCCAGCCCACGGCACGCGGCGCCCGGCCGGCCAGCGCACTGACGACGGCCAGCCCCCGCTCGGCGACCTCGCGGTACTCCGGCAAGCCGGTCAGGGCGGAGTAGGTGAGGCAGGCATGGGCGGCCGCGAGCCACCCCGACGGCTCAGCGTTGTCGGACGGGTCGCGCGGGCGCTGGATCAACGGCGGCGCATCGTCCGCGGTGTCGTAGAAGCCGCCCTCGCCGTCGGAGAAGTGCTGGACGGCGACGTCGAGCAGGATGCCGGCGAACGCGAGCCATTCGTCATCTCCGGTCACCTGGTACAGCGCAAGCAGGCCCTCGGCCACTCCCGCGTAATCGTCCAGCACCCCCTCGTTGTCTCCCGGGCGGCCGTCGCGCGAGGTCCGGCACAGCCGGTCACCGTCGCCACCGGACCCCAGGTGCACGGCGATCAGCAGGTCGGCGGCTGCCATCGCCGCCTCGACCCAAGTCGATTCGTCCAGCAGCGCGCCCGCCTCGGCGAGGGCAGCGATCGCCAGCCCGTTCCAGGAGGCGACCACCTTGTCGTCGCGAGCCGGCCGCGGCCGGGCTGCTCGGGCCAGGGCCAGGGCCGAGCGGATGCGGCCCCAGCGCTCCGGGTCGTCGGGGTCCGCCCGCAACTGCAGGGTCGAGAGCCCGTGCTCGAAGGTGCCCTGCGAGGTGACGGACAGCAGGTCGGCGGCCCAGGCCCCGTCGCCCTCACCGAGCACCTCGACGAGTTGGGCAGGCGACCACGCGTAGAAGGTTCCCTCCCCGCCCTCGCTGTCGGCGTCCAGCGCTGCGGCAAAGCCACCCTCGACCGTGCTGAGCTCCGCGAGCAGGAACTCCGCGGTCTCGCGAGCGATCCGCTCGCCCAGAGCGGACCCGGTGAGACGCCACCAGTGCAGGTAGACGCGCAGCAGGAGCGCGTTGTCGTACAGCATCTTCTCGAAGTGCGGCACAACCCAGTCGGCGTCGACCGAGTACCGGGCGAACCCACCGCCCACCTGGTCGTACATGCCGCCGCGGGCCATGGCCTCGAGCGTGCGCTCGACCAGAGCCAAGGCCGTGGCATCGTCCGATAGCGCGGCCTGCCGCAGGAGGAACTCCAGGACCATGGACGGCGGGAACTTCGGTGCTCCGCCGAAGCCACCGGACCGCTCGTCGAAGTCGCGGGCAAGCGACGCGACAGCGATGCCCAGGTCCATCAGCCCGGGTCGCTCCCCCGTCGATGCGACCAGGCTTCGGCTGGCGAGGGCGGACGTGATCCGGGATGCGGAATCGACGACGTCGCCGCGCCGGTCACGCCAGGCCTCCCCCAGCCCGAGGAGCAACTGCGGGAACGACGGCATGCCATGGCGCGGCGCCGGCGGGAAGTAGGTCCCCGCGTAGAACGGCCGGGCATCGTGGTCGAGGAACACCGACATCGGCCAGCCCCCGTGTCCGGTCAGGGCCACGGTGGCCTGCATGTACACCGAGTCGACGTCGGGTCGCTCTTCGCGGTCGACCTTGATGCTGACGAAGTTGTCGTTCAGCAGCGCCGCGACCTGCTCGTCCTCGAATGACTCGTGCGCCATGACGTGGCACCAATGGCAGGCCGAATAGCCGATGGACAAGAACACGGGGACGTCGCGCCGCCGGGCCTCCTCGAATGCCTCGGGCGACCACGGCCACCAGTCGACCGGATTGTCCTGATGCTGCAGGAGGTACGGGCTGGTCGCGCTCGCAAGTCGGTTGGCCACGCACCCATCCTCGCCCAGACCAGGGGCTGGCGTCACAACACGGCGCCCCTTGCGACGCTTTCCCATGGAGTCGATCCGTGAACGGCCTACTGTGACGAGGTGGGGCAGGCGACCAGTCCGGCGATGAGGCGCGTGGTCGCGGCCCGTAACGGGGACCTGCTCGTGTTCGCCGTGAACGGCTTCCTGCTGGCGACCTGGATGTCGCGACTGCCCGACATCCAATCGACGATGAGGCTCTCCCCGGGCCAACTCGGCCTGCTCCTGCTGGCCATCTCGGCTGGAGCCATCTCGGGTCTTCCCATCGCGGGGCGCCTCATCCATCGCCTGGGCTCGGTCCGCGTCGTTCGGATCGGCGCCGGCGTATCGCTGGCAGGCCTGGTGTTCGCCGCGATCGGCGTGAGCCTTGGGTGGTCGGTGCCATCGGTGATGGCGGGCCTGTTCCTCTTCGGGTTCGGCAGCGGGATCTGGGACGTGGCGCAGAACCTCGAAGGAACGATCATTGAGCAGGCGCTTGGGCGGTCGATCATGCCGTGGTTCCATGCCTCCTTCAGTGCCGGCACGGTCGTCGGCGCAGTCACCGCTCTGGTGGTGATCCGGCTCGATGCGGGCGTCCTCGCGCACGTGGCGATATCGGCGCTCGTCGGCGCCGTGGCGGTCGCCTGGGGGACGTCACGCTTCCTGCCCGCCACCGCGCCTTCGATCGACCCCGGCGAGCACCCCGCAGCCAACGGCCAGCGGTCAGCGTGGACCGAGCCTCGCACGCTTCTCATAGGGGTGATGGTGCTGGCCGCGGCGTTCACCGAGGGCACCGCGAACGACTGGATGGCAGTCGCGTTCGTCGATGGCCATGGCGTGAGCACATCGATGGGCGTGCTCGCTCTCACCGTCTTCCTGGTATTCATGACCGCCGGGCGAATCGTCGGGACCAGCGTCCTGGATCGGTATGGCCGGGTCCCTGTCCTGCGAGCGCTGTTCGGCTGCGCGGTCGTGGGTTCACTGCTCGTGATCTTCGGCTCCACGCCGCTCGCCTACGTCGGAGCAGCCGTGTGGGGTGTCGGCGCCAGCCTGGGGTTCCCGGTGGGCATGTCCGCGGCGGCCGATGACCCCGGGCGCGCGGCCATGCGGCTGAGCGTGGTGGCCACTGTCGGGTACGCGGCGTTCCTCGCTGGTCCCGCCCTGGTCGGCTTCATCGGCGACCATGTCGGAGTCCTGCGAGCGCTGACCGTTGTCACCCTCGTTTCCGCGCTGGCCCTGCTGGTGGTGCCTTCCGCTCGGCCCCTCTCCCCCGCGAGCGACGAGACCCCGGCCTGAAGCCGACCGTCAGGGCGGGCAGGTCATGGCGAGCAAGGACGTGGTCGATGGGACTGGCGCTAGCCTGCGTAGGGACGACATTCGGCAGCGCCCGCGAGGGCCGGTGGTGAGGAGCCCTGCTCGTGAGCATCGCGGTCATCGGTGCCGGTCCCCATGGACTCAGCGCTCTTAAGGCGCTGCTGCAGAACGGCATCGACGCCGAGGGGTTCGAGCGGGCCGGCGACGTTGGCGGCAACTGGAACTACGGCGCACCGACGAGCCGGGTGTACCGCTCCACTCACCTGATCTCGAGCAAGCCGTTCACCCAGTTCCCCGACTTCCCGATGCCGGACAGCTACCCCGACTACCCCAGCCACGTACAGGTCAAGGAGTACCTCACCTCCTACGCCCGGCACTTCGGCCTCGTGGACCGCATCCACTTCGATGCCGAGGTCGTGAGCGTCGCCCCGGTCGGGGACGGAGCGACGTGGCGCGTAACCGTGCGTAACCCTGCGAACGGGGACCTGTCGTCGACGGAGCATGACGGAGTCGTCATCGCCAACGGTCACAACTGGAGTGCGAAGATCCCGCGGTACCCCGGGCAGGACTCCTTCGGCGGCCGGATCATCCACTCGGCCGACTACAAGGACGCTGACGTCCTGCGCGGCAAGCGGGTCCTGGTCGTGGGCGCGGGCAACACCGGATGCGATGTCGCGGTCGAGAGCGCGCAGAACGCGACCCGTACGTGGCACTCGACACGCCGGGGCTACTACTACAACCCGAAGTACCTCATGGGACGACCGAGCGACCAGACGGCCGATCTTCTCCTGGCGCTGCGCATCCCGCTCGCCCTGCGCCGCCAGATGTTCAAGGCATCGCTGCGCTTCGCCGTCGGCGACTTCACGAAGTTCGGCCTCAAGAAGCCCGACCACCGGTTCTTCGAGACGCATCCGATCGTGAACCAGCAACTCGTGTACTACGTCGGCCAGGGCGACATCACGCCCGTCGACGACATCGCGACCTTCGACAAGGAAGGCGTCGTCTTCACCGACGGCAGCCGCGCCGATGTCGACCTGGTCGTCTTCTGCACCGGCTACCTCGTCACGTTCCCCTTCCTCGACGATGCGGCACTGCACCTCGACTGGCACAACGGCCATCCAAGGCTGGCGCTCCACCTGTTCACCACGAAGCACCGGAATCTCTTCGTCAGCGGGCTGATCCAGCCTGACAGCGGCCAGTGGACCCTCGCCCACTGGCAAGGGATCCTCATCGCCCGCTACCTCGAGGCACGCGAGCAGCGTCCCGCCGTGGCCGAGCGCCTCTACGCCGACGCCACCGGCCAGGCTGGGCGTCGATACAGCGCGGGCACCACCTACAAGGACTCGAGCCGTCACTACTACGAGGTCGCGCATCAGGACTACCTGCAGTCGCTGCAGGACGCGATCAACGCGCTCGAGGTGCCCGCATGAGCTCCCGCGGCTCGCGCCGAACGCGGGTGATGCGGCAGTGGGACTGGTCGCTCCCCTCACGCCCGGTCAGTCACCGCGAGGTCATCAGCGCGATGCCGGACCCGCCTGCCGGCCGCCCGCCCCTTCTCATGGTGCACGGGATCGCGCACGCCGCCTGGTGCTTCGCCGAGAACTGGGTGCCGGCCGCGGCGCAAGCGGGATTCCCTGCGCACGCGCTCAGCCTTCGCGGCCACGGGGCGTCGGCCGGCGGGCGGCACCTGCGACGGACGCTGATTCGCGATTACGTGCACGACGTCATGCAGGCGATCACCGAACTGCCGGAGCCGCCCGTGCTCATCGGCCACTCGATGGGCGCCATCGTGGCCCAGCTGGTCGCCGAGCGCTATCCGCTCCGCGGCCTGGTGCTGCTCACTCCCGCGCCCCTGCACTCAGCCGTCGCCGATCTGGTGGCGATCGCCCGTGACCGCCCGGCCGACCTCGTCCGCGCCGTGCTCGGCCGGACCCTGTCGATGGAACCCGACATCCTGTTCGAGGGGCTCGATCCGGCGACAGCACGCGCCTACTCCGACCGCACGTCCACCGAGTCTCCCTTCGTGCAGTGGGAACTGCTGCTGCCCCAGCGCGTGGGCCCGGTCCGGTGCCCGGTGCTCGTCGTGGGAACGCCTTCGGACCGGCTCGTCCGGGTCGAAGACGTTCAGCGGACCGCGCACGCGTACGGCGTGGAGCCGGTCTGGTTCCCTGGCATGGGACACGATGTCATGCTCGATGCGGGCTGGGAGCGGGTCCTCGACACGGTCCTCCGCTTCGCCGCAGACCTGCCGCCCTGGGGATCCGTGCAGAAGGTCTAGGTGGGCTCATCTCGCTGCTGCTGGAACAAGGGGCTCGTCAGGCCCGCAGCGCCTCGGCCAGCTCGCTGAATGCGTCGACCATCAACGTCATGTCCGCTTCGGTGTGGACGAGCGACACCAGCCACTGCTCGTCGAGTCCCGGCGGCGTGAGGATGCCTCGGTTGACGCCCCACAGCCAGCTCAACTCCGCCGCGCCGAAGTCGGTGCGCTTGTAGTCGCGGTAGTTGCGCACCGGGGTGGGCGACCACGTGACGGCGCCCTTCACGCCGAACCCCACGGTGTGGGCGGGCAGGTCGTGGCGGGCAATGACATCGTCGATGGCACGCAGGGCGTGGGTGTTGACGGCTTCCGCGTCGGCGAGGGCCTGCTCGGTGCAGATCTCGTCAACGGCACTCGCGGCTGCCATGACGAGCGGATTGCCGTTGTACGTGCCGAAGTGCGGCATGCGGCCGTCGTCGACCGTCGCCATCACCTCGGCCCGGCCGCCGAAGGCGGCGAGCGGAAGGCCGCCGCCGATGCTCTTGGCCAGGGTGACGAGGTCGGGGGTGACGCCCAGCCGCTGCGATGCCCCGCCATGCCCGGCCGTCAGCCCCGTCTTGACCTCGTCGAAGACCAGCAGCACGCCGTGGGCGTCGCAGGCCGCCCGCACGCTCGCGAGGTAGCCGGCATCGGGCAGCACGATGGAGATGTTCTCCAGCACGGGCTCCATCACGACGGCCGAGATCTCGTCGGCGTGCGCGTCAAGGATTGCCACCAGGCGGTCGAGGTCGTTGTACGGGACCACGTGGACGATGCCCGCCTCGACCTCAGGCGGGACGACCGGGGTCGGCGCGTCCTCCGGGCCGGCCTCCGCCAACCCGGGCTTCACCGACACCGCCAGGGCGTCGTAGCCGCCGTGGTAGCCGCCCTCGATCTTCACGATGCCGCGGCGTCCGGTGAACGCACGCGCGATGCGCACGGCGTACATCGTCGCCTCGGTGCCGGAGTTTGCGAACCGGACGCGGTCGAGCCCGAATCGGTGCTGGAATCGCTCGGCAACATCGGTCGCCGACGGCGACGGGGTCACGAACAGGGTCCCGGTCTCCAGGGCCCGGGTGACCGCAGCGACGACCGTCGGGTTCAGATGGCCGACGAGCATCGCCCCGAACCCCATCGACAGGTCAAGCAGCGGGCGGCCGTCGACGTCGCGCAGCCAGGCACCCTTCGCCGAGGCGACGGCGATCGGGTGCGGGTCCCAGTGCTGGAACGACGACGGGACGCCCAGCGGCAGCGATCGGGTGGCCCGCGCATGATGAGCAGCCGAACCGGCCGTCGTCGCGGCGAACCTGTCCCACTCCGCGGCAAGGAGGGTCTCGACGCGAGCAGGGTCGACGGGGGTCGACGTGGCCGGGACGTTCCGCCAGGCGGCCGGGTCATGCGGTGGCCACGTGGTCCGCGTTGCGTCATCCGTCATGTGCCACGGCTCCCCATGTGTCGCTTGGCTGGCATCTCGTGCGCTGGCCAGATCCCAGTGATCGTATCCGCGCTACCGTGGCCGCGTGAGCCCGAACCTGGACCCGCAAGCGTGGCGCGAGCTGGCCCGTACCCGCCGCAGCATCCGGGACTTCCGGCCGGACCCCATCCCGGCTGACCTCCTCGATGCAGTCGTCGAGGATGCTCTTACCGCCCCGAGTTGGTCCAACACGCAGCCGTACCGCCTGGCCATCGCGTCCGGCGACCGGGCCGACCGGCTCAGGAACACGCTGGCCGAGCGCTTCGACGAGTCGGCGCCGCTGCGCCGAGGGGGCCTCGCGGCGAAGGCGCGGGCACTCGTCACGCGGCGGGGGCTGCCCGACAGCGACTTCGCCATTCCGCTGGCCTACCCCGACGAACTCCAGCAACGCCGGCGGGCCACCGGCTTCGGTCTCTACGGGGTGCTCGGCATCGAGCGCCACGACTACCCCGCACGCGAGCGGCAGATGCGTCGCAACTTCGAGTTCTTCGGCGCCCCGACCGCGATCTTCGCCTTCGTCCACGATGGCCTCGGCACCTACTCGGTCCTGGATGCGGGCTTCCTGCTCCAGAACCTCCTGCTCGCCGCGCACGCCCGTGGCCTGGGGACCTGCGCCCAGGGTGCCCTTGCGACCTGGGCCGGCCCCGTCCGGACCGAGTTCGAGGTTCCTGACCACTACCGCCTGGTCTGCGGCGTCTCCATCGGGTACCCGTCGGCCCACGCCGTCAACGGGTACGACCCGGGAAGGCCCACACCGGCCGACATCCTCCTGCCGCCTCGGCTCTGATATGTAGGGCTGTTCTGTCAAGTGGGCAGGGTGAGGCGGGCTCCTGCTGGGTGCGGGAGCCCGCCTCTTGTTCGCCGGCCAGGCGGGTGCGTGTCAGCGTGTCGTGGGCGACGCGCGGTCAGACTGATATGC
>JAUSNB010000022.1 GCA_030645615.1 Actinomycetota bacterium
ACGACACGGAGACCATCGGCGAGGCCCGCGCCCAGGCGCTGGCCGACCTCGTGCTGGGCGACAGCCAGGCCCACGTCAACCTCGACGTCGTCATCGACCTGGCCACCCTGCTGCGCCTGCGCGAGGACCCCGCCACCCTGCACGGATCCGGCCCCATCGCCGCCGACGAGGCCCGAGACCTCCTCGCGACCCTGCCCCCCCGACGCCCAGGTCACCCTGCGCCGCCTCGTCGCCGACCCCCTCACCGGGCACCTGCTGGACGCGGGCCGGCGCAGCTACCGCATCCCCGACCCGCTCCGCGCCTTCATCACCGCCCGCGACCACACCTGCCGATTCCCCGGCTGCGCCCGCCGCGCCGGCTCCTGCCAGGTCGACCACGCCACCGCCTGGGACGACGGCGGCGCCACCAGCCGAGCCAACCTCGGCGCGTTGTGCACCCGCCACCATCAAGTGAAGACCCACGCCGGCTGGCAGATCACCGCCTCAGCCACCGACGGCGCCTGCACGTGGGCCAGCCCGCACGGCCGCACCTACCCCCACGCTCCCCCCGACATCCGGGGCAGCGGATAGCGGACCTCGCTCAGGCGCGCGTAAAGGGCAGAACCTCAGTCAGCCACGAGACCAGTGCGCCCGGGTTGCGGGACTGCGTCCACACCCGGCCAGGCCCGGTCATGTCGCACACGAGCCCCTCGCCTGACTTCATCGACGTCATCAGGCCGGAGACCGTCTTGGTCTTCATGCCGATGCCGTCGTCATAGGCGACGAGGTGACCCGAGTCGACCGTGAATGTCTCACCGGGCTGCAGCTCGTGGAGGTCCAGAGCGCCGTAGGACGCCACGACGACCTGGCCGGTGCCGGTCATGTGGGCGATGAAGCCGCCCTCTCCACCGAACAGGTTCTTGGCGCCACCCCAGGAGGTGTCCATCTCGACGCTCGACTCGTGAGCGAGCCAGCTCCCCTTGGTGACGGCAAGCCCGCGGCCGCCACCGACCTGAATCACCGCGATGTCGCCGGGGAGGTTTGCGGCCATGTCGACCCAGGCACCTTCGACACTGGACTCGAACGTCGTCTGGAAGAAGGACTCCCCCCCGAGGGCGCTGCGCTTGAGGGCCTTCATGAAGCCGCCCTCCATCTTGGCCTGGATCGCGACGCCGGCGCTCATGGCGGCCATGGCGCCGGACTCGGCCTTGACCTTCTCGCCTGCGCTCATGGTCGCTCGCGCGACCGCGAAAGCCGGTTGATGCCTGATGTCGATCCTCATGTGTGCCTCCAGCAACGTCGATGGTTGGGGCCAGCCTAGGGCGATTGAGACCGACGAGACACTGTTAGCCGACACCTGATTGCGCACGTGGGGTCGCGCCCCCGGGATAATCACCACCATGGATGTCGGCGAGATGCTCAAGGGCTGGTCCGACATCGCGGCAGAGCAGCCGCTCCTGCTGCTCACGGTCATCATGGCCATCGGCGGTGCAATCGGATCGATCAAGATCCGCAGCTTCTCGCTCGGACCAGCGGCCGTGCTGTTCACCGCCTTGGCGTTCTCGGCGTACGACGAGCGGCTCCGGCTGCCCCAGATCCTGGGCATCTTCGGCCTCGCCCTATTCGCCTACGTCATAGGCGTAGGCGCCGGGCCTTCCTTCTTCGCGGCCCTCCGCACTGGCGGGCGGGCGCTGGGCGTGGTCGTCGGTGCCTTGCTCATCGGGGGCGCCGTCACCGTAGGCGTCGCGCACGCCCTTGGCCTCGAGGGACCGATCCTGTCGGGGATCTATGCAGGAGCCCTCACCAATACCCCAGCTCTGGCGGCCGCGTCGGAAGCCTGGGCCTCTGACCTGCCCACCGTCGGCTACTCCGTCACCTACCTGTTCGGGGTCCTCGGCATGCTGCTTGCCGCAGCGGTGGGCATCAAGCGGGCGGCTCCGCGCAAGGCACTCACCCCCGTCGTGGAGGACCCCCTCCCGCCCAAGCTCGATGGCATGACGATCCGGATCGAGACGGCGGGACTCCCCGACTTCGGGACCCTGACCGAGCAGTACGGCCACCACATCGTGTTCTCCCGGATCATGCGTGGCGACTCACCAGGGCACCCGGGCGTAGTTACCATCGCCACGGACGACGCCATTCCTGTGCCCGGCGACATCGTGACCGTGATCGGCGACCTGCCCACGCTGGAGCGCTTCGCCGGCCAGGTGGGCCACCCGTCGACGGTCGCCCTGACCCTGGACCGCTCGACCGTCGACTACCGCCGCGTCGCCGTATCGAACCCCAAGGTCGCCGGCCTGACACTTGGCGACTTGAGGCTGGCCCGGCGCTTCGGCGCCGTGGCTACCCGGGTGCGCCGCGGCGACGTCGACCTCCTTGCGACCGACGACCTGGCTCTTCAGGTCGGCGACCGGGTGCGCATCGTCGCCGAGCGCCACCGCATGAGCGAGGTGGCCGCCTATCTCGGGGACTCCGAGAAGGGAGCCTCCGCTTACTCGATCACGAGCATGGCCCTGGGGCTGGCCCTCGGTGTCCTGCTGGGTGAGCTGCAGTTCCCGATGCCCGGAGGCGGCCACTTCGCCCTCGGCTTGGCCGGCGGACCGCTGCTGGTCGGCCTGATCGTCGGCCGGGCCGGCCGCACGGGACCCGTTCTCTGGTCCCTGCCGCACGGAGTCGCCTCGACGCTGTCGCAACTCGGGATGATGCTCTTCCTGGCGTACGCCGGCTCGAACTCCGGATCCGCCCTGGCCGAGGCGTTGTCGGGGCCGACCGGTCCGCGCCTGCTCGTCGCCGGCGCAGTCGTCACCCTCACCACGGCCGCGGCCGTCATCCTGGGCGGCCGCCTGCTCGCCGGCATGTATGGGCCACGGCTTGGTGGCGTGCTCGCCGGGACCCAGACCCAGCCAGCGGTCCTGGCCTACGCCAACGAGACCACCAAGGACGATCCCCGGGTGAACCTCGGCTACGCCCTGGTCTACCCGGCCGCGATGATCGTCAAGGTCGTGGTGGCGCCGATCCTCGGCCGGTTCTAGTCCTCGACCGCTCCGAGGGCAGCGGACAGGTCAGATCGAGTAGTCGACGGGCTCGGCCCCGAGTTCCCAGTCGCCGCTTGCGGTGCGGTGCGGCCAGTCGTGGTGATGGTGGTCCTCGCCGAGCACATGCACTTCGATCCGGGCCAGCCGGTCCAGCAGCGAGGTGACCGCAAGGCCCATCGGGTCCGGCGCCGTCGGGCTGTCCTGCTTGGGCCGGGAGTCAAGCTCGTCCGGTGTTCCGTGGGCAATGACCTGGCCCGGCACGCCGACGACCACCGAGTGGCTGTCGACGGAGCGGACGAGGACCGCATTGGCACCAACCCGCGAATCGTGGCCGACGTTGACAGGTCCAAGAACCTTCGCGCCCGCACCGACCGTGACCCTGTCCCCCACCGTCGGATGACGTTTGCCGGGCTCGAGACTCGTGCCGCCGAGGGTGACTCCGTGGTAGATCGTCACGTCGCGGCCCACCTGGGCCGTCTCGCCGATCACGACCCCCATGCCATGGTCGATGAACAATCCCGGTCCCAGCTGCGCCGCCGGGTGGATCTCGATGCCCGTGGCCCAACGCGTGGCCTGGGACAGCGCCCGCGCCGGCAGCAGTGCACCTCGGCGCCATAGTTCGTGCGACACCCGATGGGCCCATACCGCGTGCACCCCGGGGTACAGGAGGGCGACCTCGAGGCCGTTGCGCGCAGCCGGGTCACGCTCGACAACGGACTCGACGTCGCTGCGCATGACCTCCCAGGCACGGCGCCCGCGCTTGGCCAGCCGATCCAGGCGTGCGCCCACGCTCAGTCGCCGAGCCCGGCAAAAAGCGCGGTGGACAGGTACCGCTCCCCGAACGAGGGGATAATGACCACGATCAGCTTCCCCGCGTTCTCCGGCCGCCGGGCCACCTCGGCCGCAGCCCAGAGGGCGGCGCCAGACGAGATCCCGACGAGCAGGCCTTCCTCGACGGCCGAGCGTCGTGCCATCGCCATGGCATCGTCGGCTGCCACGGTGACGACCTCGTCGTAGACGCCGGTGTCCAGGATGTCGGGCACGAACCCGGCGCCGATGCCCTGGATCGGGTGCGGACCCTTGGCCCCACCGGACAGCACCGGCGACGCGGCCGGCTCCACCGCGATGACCTGGACTCCCGGCTTGCGTTCCTTGAGGACCTGTCCCACCCCGGTGATGGTGCCCCCGGTGCCGACCCCGGAGATGAGGATGTCGACGTTGCCGTCGGTGTCGGACCAGATCTCCTCGGCGGTGGTCACCCGATGGATCGCCGGATTGGCCGGGTTCTGGAACTGCTGTGGCATGAAGTAGCGGGGGTCGCTGGCGGCGAGCTCGGTCGCCCGGGCAATGGCGCCGGCCATCCCCTCCGGCCCCGGGGTCAGGATGAGTTCGGCGCCGTAGGCGCGCAGGAGCATCCGGCGCTCCACGCTCATGGTCTCGGGCATCGTCAGGACGATCGGGATGCCCCGTGCCGCGCACACCATGGCCAGGGCGATCCCGGTGTTGCCGCTGGTCGGCTCGACCACGATGGTATCGGGGCCGATGAGCCCGGCCTCTTGGGCGGCGTCGATCATGGCAGCGCCGATGCGGTCCTTGACGGAGTGAGCGGGATTGAAGAACTCCAGCTTGGCGACAACGTCGGCACCGGCCCCATCCGTGACGTTGCGGACCCGCACGAGGGGCGTGTTGCCGATCAGTTCGGTGATGTCATTGGCAATCCTCATGGACCAGATCCTCCCACCCGCGGCAACCGCCGGCACGCGGGGCAGGGCAGGATGCGCCCATGATCGATGAGCCGTCCGGAGGCGAGCAGCGTGTCGTGGCTGCGATGACCGCTGCAGGGCTCACCTTCCGGCTGGTCCGACACGGCCGGGTGGGCAGCCTGGCCGAGGCCGCCGTGGCCCGCGGAGTCGAGCCAGCCGACGTGATCAAGTCGCTGGTCGTGCGCCGTGGGGAGGATGACTATCTCGTCGTCCTTGTCCCCGGCGATCGGGCCCTGTCGTGGCCCAAGCTGCGCAGCCTGCTCGGTGTCAGTCGCTTGTCCCTGCCCGACGCGGCTGCCGCTCGTGTCGCCACCGGATATGAACGCGGCACCATCACGCCGTTCGGCATGAGCACGGACTGGCCCGTCATCGCCGATGAGCGGATATGCGGGCGCGAGATCTCATTGGGAGCGGGAGCGCATGGGGTTGCCGCGATCGTCGATGCGGATGCAGCGGTAGAGGCGCTGCGCGCGGCGGTCGCCGACGTCACCGAGCCTGAATGACCGCTCGCGCGGACGAGGCGCGGTGCGCACGAATTGCAACGACCCGCGCCGCTTCGTAGCGTGCAGCGCATGGGCGAAGGGTCCGTCAGGCATGTGCGGGTCGGCGAGGTCCAGGCACTCCGGGATTCCGGCGCGGTCCTGATCGACGTGCGCGAGCACCAGGAGACGGCGATGGGCAAGGCGCCCGGCGTTTCGTGCATGCCCCTTCAGTCGTTCGTCATCGACCGCCTCCCGGCGGACACGCCGCTTGTCTTCATCTGCCGCAGCGGCAACCGCTCGGATGCCGTGGCGACCGCCCTGGCCGGAATGGGCTACGCCACCTTCAACGTGCTTGGCGGGATGATCGCGTGGCAGGCGGCCGGGCTGCCCGTGATCGCCGAGGACGGCGGCCCGGGCACGGTCATGTGAGCGCGCCCGGCTCGTCATCCAGTGCCACGCCGGGCCGGCCCACCTCGTAGGAGCGCGGGTCGTCGACTGGCTCGACATGCGCATGGACCTGCACGTCCTCCACCACCTCGGCCAGCCTTGCCTCGACAAGCTCAACGAGGTCATGTGCCTGCGCGACCGTCCACTCGCCGGGCACGAGCACATGCAGGCTGGTGAAACGCTGGCGGCCAGCCTCGCGCGTCTGGATGGCGTGGAAGCGCACCTGCCCCGCCGGGTACTCGGCGGAGACGTTCCTCAGGCAGAGCACGATGTCCTGTTCCTGCTGCTCTGGCAGCGAGTGGTCCATAAGGCCGCGGGTCGCGCGGACCATCAGGCCGTACCCGGTCCACAGGATGTTGATCGCAACCGCGATGGCGACCAAGGAGTCCAGCGGCAGCCAGCCCGTGAGACCGACGAGCGCGACGCCGACCACCACGCCGATCGAGGTCCATACGTCCGTCATGAGGTGCTTGCCATCGGCCACCAGGGTGATGCTGCGATGCGTGCGCCCTACCCGCAGCAGCAGAAGCCCGACGACGGCGTTGATGGCCGTGGCGGCCAGCGTGATTGCCAGCCCGATCCCCAGCTCCTCCAGCGGACGTGGGTGAAGCAAGCGCTCTACCGCCGAGACCACGATGAGGACGGCGGCGAGCACGATCATGACCCCCTCGGCCCCGGCCGAGAAGTACTCGGCCTTGCCGTGGCCGAAGTGGTGGCTGCGGTCCGGCGGGCGGGCCGCGACGGTGAGGGCGACGAGGGCGACGAGGGCGGCGACCAGGTTGACCATGGACTCCAGCGCGTCGGAAAGCAGGCCGACGGATCCGGTCAGCAGGTATGCAGCAGCCTTCAGCCCGATGGTCGCGACGGCCGCGGCGATCGACAGCCATGCCCACTTGACGAGCCGCGCTGCAGGACCGGGCACAACGTCAGGATGCCACCACAGTCGCGGCGATGGCCGGTCGTCGGACGGGGACTACTCGCGGTCGATCGGGATTGCCGGTGCACCGGCGCAGCACTGCGGCCGCAGCTTGCCCCGGATGACCTGGGTCACCAGGTAGGCGGGGAGCGCGATCGCGCCGATCGCAAGCAGGTAGTGCATGCCGGCAGCCTACCCCTGCTAGGCGAGCAGGGCAGGATCTGGATGCCAGGCCATCTCGCGGGTGGCTCGGCCGAAGTACCAACCCTGGGCCATGTTCCAGCCCTGGCCCAGAAGCACCGCTGCGTCGCGCTCGCCCTGCACGCCCTCGGCAACCGTGCGCAGCGCCAGGCCGCGGGCCAGCCCCGCGAGGCCTTGCGACACGCGGATGGACCTCTGGTCGCCGGAGGCCACGCCCATGGTGAACGAGCGGTCCAGCTTCAGCCCCCCGACCGGGAGGTCGCGCAGGTGGCTGATCGACGAGTAGCCGGTGCCGAAGTCGTCTACCCACCACGTGATGCCCAGCGCGGCGAGATCCCGCATTCCGGACCGCACGGCGGGGCTCACGTCGACGAGCGAGGTCTCGGTGACTTCCAGGTTCAGGCGCGAAGGCGAGACGCCGGTGCGCTCGAGCTCGTCGACGACGTAGGCGAAGAACCCCGCGTCGGCCAGGGTCGGTGCCGAGACGTTGGTGGCCAGGGACAGGTGCGACTCGGCGTCGATGAGGGTGTCCAGGGCGCGGCGCAGGATGACCCGGTCGAGCGTGGTCACGAGGTAGCTTCGCTCGGCGGCGTCGAAGAACTGCGCCGGCTCGAGGACCTCCCCGTCTGCCCCCTCCCATCGCACGAGCGCCTCGAAGCCCGCCAGCGAGGAGTCGCTGAGGTTGACGACAGGCTGGAACCAGGGCCGGATGTGGTCCTCGTTGAGGGCCTGCCGCAGGCTGGTCTGCACGGCGAGCCTGCTGCGCGAGGCGTTGGCCCGCTCCGCGTCGAGGTACTCCCAGCGATCGTGGCCCTTCGCGGAGGCCTGCCGCATCGCCGTCGTTGCATCACGCACCAGTTCGGCCGCATCGCCGCCGTCAGGTCGCGCCACGCCGATGCTGATCGACACCTCGATCTCGTGGGTGCCGATGAGGACCGGCCCCCGCGCGGCAGCGAGCAGTTCGAGGGCGCGGGCTGCGACGTCCTCCGGCGTGAATACGTCGTCCACGACGATGAGGAACTCGCTCCCCGCGACTCGCCCGAGCCGGCTGATGTCGCCCACGGCCTGGATCAGGCGCTCGGCGACGACCGTCAGCACTCGGTCGCCGGCCGTGTGGGTGTATGCCTCGTTGATGAGCACCAGCCCGTCGACCGATGCGCACATCAGTGCCAAGCCCTCGCGGTCCGGCCTGTCGAGGGCGGCCTGGACCCGGCCCAGGGTGAGCCCGCGCTTGGCCAGCCCTGTGAGGGCATCGTGGTCGATCTCCCGCTCGAGCTCGGCCCGCGTGGCCATCTCGGCCTGGATGTCACGAAGCTCCACCACTGTGCCGGCCAGCGAACCGTCGGGGGCCATGACGACCCTCCCGATGACCCGCATCCAGCGCCATTCACCGGTCGGGGTGATGAAGCGCGCCTCGCCCTCCGCGTACTGGCTCTCCCCACGGAGCAGCGCCTGCTGAGCGTGGTACCCCGCCCGAACGTCGTCAGGGTGCACGATGTCCGGGATCTCGCGGCCGATCAAGGACTCGGGAGTCCAGCCCAGGACCGTCGTCACTGAGGGCGACGCCCACTCGACCCGATTGTCGGCATCGGAGCGCAGCACCACGTCCTGCGAGTGTTCCGAGATGAGCCGGTACTGCTCCCGCTCGTCGACGAGCGCCGCCTCGGCCGACCGATGCTCGGTGATGTTGCGCATGGCCCCGTAGAGGACGACCTGGCCGTCGTCGTACTTCACCTGGCGGGCCCGGTGCTCGGTCCACACCGTGCGGCCATCGCGCGCGGTGAACCGAGCGACGAATTCGCGGGTGTCGCTGGCACTCGAGCGGAGGTCCACCCGGAAGTGCGGCCGGTCCTCCGGATGGACGATGCCCCGGCCGATGGCCGGGTCGTTGTAGAAGTCCTCGGGGGCGTAGCCCAGCAGGTCCTCGATCGAACGGGACAGGTAGACGAACCTGGCGTCGGGGCGCACCTGGAGTGCGTAGACGACGTCCGCCAGTTCGGCGGCGAGCGCAGCAGTGACGGCCTCACGGTCGGCGCGGTGGCCATTGACGGCCTGCGAATCCGGGACGGGCACGGGCGCCTCTCCCGGCTGCGCAATGTCCACTGGATCAGCCATGCACTCAGGGTAGCCGCCCGGACCGGGTGGTCCGCGGCGCTGGAGGGATTCCCCCGGTAGCCTGCGGGCCTTGCCGCAATCCGCTGGAGGTTCGACGTGGCCCCGACCGATCCGCACCCGGGCACGTCTGGCGTGGCTGGCCTCTCCGCGGTGGAGGTGCAGGCCGCCCTCGTTGACGGCGACATGTCGTCGGAGCTCCTCGTCGCGTCGTTGCTGAGCAGGATCGCTGAAATCGACGCGCCCGGAACGGCCATCGAGTTGCGTGCCGTCCTCGCGCTGTCCCCCACGGCGTCGGACGAGGCTGCGCGCTGTGACCGTGAGCGCGCCGAGGCCAGGCGGCAGGGATCGATCCTGGGCGCGCTTCATGGGATCCCGGTACTGGTAAAGGACAACATCGAGACCGTCGGGCTCCCGGGATCGGCCGGGTCGCTGGCCCTCGTCGGTCGCGCGGTCGCGGCCGACGCGCCGCTCGTGGCACGGCTTCGCGCCGCGGGAGCGATCATCGTCGGCGCCACGAACTTGTCGGAATGGGCCAATATCAGGTCGCCCAGATCGACCAGCGGCTGGTCGGCGGTGGGCGGGCTCACTGGCAACCCGTGGGCTCTGGACCACAGTGCGGGGGGCTCCTCCTCGGGGTCCGGCGCGGCCGTGGCCGCCGGCCTCGCGCCCCTGGCCGTGGGCTCGGAGACGAACGGCTCGATCACCTGCCCCGCCGCGCTCAACGGCGTCGTCGGGATCAAGCCGACGGTGGGGTCGGTCTCCACGACGGGCGTCGTGCCGGTGAGCCTCACGCAGGATGTTCCGGGGCCGCTGGCCACGTCCGTGATCGACGCGGCCCTGCTGCTGGAGGTGCTCTCGGGCGTTCCCGGGCTGCGGGCCGCAGCATCGTCCGGCACGGCGGCCGGCGTGCGCGTCGCAGTGGCCGAAGGCTGGCTCACCGGCGACCCTGCCACGGATGCGGTCTTCTCCGACGCCGTGCGCGCCCTTGAGCCCTTGGTGGAGTCGGTGTCGACGGCCGGGGTGCCGACCACGCCCCTCGATGTGCACGACGACCAATTGACGGCACTGCTGGCCGAGCTCCACGACGACCTTGGCGGTTACCTGGCCGCACGGCCCGGTGACGGAGCGCGATCCGTGGCCGATGTCGTGGCCTTCAACGAGGCCCACGCCGACCGGGAACTGGCGGCCTTCGGCCACGAGTTCCTCGTCAGGTCCGCCGGCAGCGGCGGCCGCGCCACAGATGAGTACCGCGACGCCAGGAAGCGCAACGTCGAGTGGGCGCGCGACACCTGCCTGGGCCCCGCGCTCGCCGGCGGGCCGTTCGACGTGCTCGTGGCGCCCGCTTACCGTCCAGCCTGGAAGTCCGACCTGACCGCGGGCGACAGCCTCCTGGGAGGCGGGGCGGTCTGCACGCCGGCCGCCATCCTGGGCTGGCCCACGGTGACCGTCCCGATGGGCCTCGTCGACGGACTGCCGGTCGGCTTCAGCATCGTCGGCCCGGCGGGGTCCGAGGCTACGCTCATCGCCGTGGGATACGCCCTGGAGTCCGCGCTCGCGCTCGGCCGACCGGCCCCGGCGTGGCGGCCGGCTCGGCGCGGCTGAGCCGGTCGGATGCCTATTCCCCGACCGGGCGCCGTGCGGCCTTGGTCATCCGCCCCAAGCGCCCAGCGGTTCCGGCGTCCCACTGACTTCCTGCTCGCCATCGGCTCGCTCCTTGCCCTGACGGCGATGCTGCCGGCCGCTGCGGCCGACGGCCCGCTCGACCAGGCCGTCTCGCACTTGGCGGCCGCCACCATCGGCGCACTGGGCTGGCTGTGGGCCCTCGGCTATGCGGCCCTGGTCCTGTGGGCCGCCGCGCTGGTGGTCCTGCCCGTGATCTCGCGGGGCCGGCGAGCCACCCTGCTCGTCCAGTTGCTTGCTGCCGCGATCGCCGTCGGCCTGGGCCTGGTCGCCAACCGAGTCGTGACGGGCGGGTGGCAGGTCCCGGCGAGCGGGTCGGACAGTGGCCTGTTCGGCCACGTCGTCCTGCCGGCAGTGGCCACTGCGCTCGTGGTGGCGACCTCGCCGTACCTGGCCCATCCGCTGCGCCTGGTCGGGCGCCTGGCGGTGATCGCGGCGGCGGCGTCCGCGGTGGGCATGGGCAGCGCGACGCTGACCTTCACCCTCTGCGCCCTGGCCATCGCGGTGCTGGCAGCAGCCACCAGTCATCTGGTCCTGGGCACGCCCGCGGGTCGGCCGACCGCCGCTCACGTCGCCGACGCCCTTGCGGGCCTCGGCATCGCGGTCGACCAGGTCACCGAGGCGACGGTGCAGCAGCCGGGAGTGTGCGTCATGGACGCGCGGGCCGCGGACGGTCGCGGCCTCCTCGTCAAGGTCTACGGCCGTGATGCGTGGGACGGGCAGGTCGTGGGCTCGATGTGGACCGCCCTCACCCGCAAGGGTGAATCACCGGTCATCCTGCGCAGCCGCACCGAGCGGGTGGAGCACGAGGCCATGGTTACCCTCCTGGCCCAACGGGCCAGCGTGCCCGTGGTCGCGGCGGTCGTGGCGGGGCGCACGGACGAGGGCGATGCGCTCCTGGTCACGGAGGCCCGCGGACCGTCGCTCGACCGCGGCGCCCTGGGCGGAGACGAGGGGTCGTGCGACCGGTTCCTTGCCTCTGCCTGGCGTGCGCTGCTCGCCTTGCACGACGCCGGCATCGCACACCGGGACCTGACCGCGGATCGGGTCGTCGCCCAGTCGGACGGCTGTGCTGCGCTATGCGACTTCGACGTGGCGGAGGTAGCCGCCGGACGGTCCTCGTTCCTGGCCGATCGGGCGCGGCTGCTGGCACTGACCGCCGTCGCGGCGGGCAGGGAGCAGGCACTGGACGCCGCTCTCGAGGCGTTGGGCGAGCAGGCTCTTGCCGAGTTGCTGCCCTACCTGCAGCCGGCCGTCATGGACGCCACGACCGGCGAGGACCTCGAGGCCAAGGAGTGGACCCTCGTCGAGCTTCGCGAGGCGGCAGCCGCCCGCGCCGGAGTCGACGTGCCTCCCCTTATCCAGCTGCGACGCGTCACGGTCAAGTCGATCGCTGTCGCGGCCCTCATCGTGCTCATGGCCTACACCCTGATCGGCGTTTTCGCCGGCGTCGACCTGGCCACCATCCTCGGTGAGCTCAAGTCGGCCGACATGGCCCTCATGGCATTGGCCCTCGTACTGTCACCCACGATCGGCGCTGCGCTCGCCCTTTCGACCCTGGGCGCGTCGCCCGAGCCGCTGCGATACCGGGCCGTCGTCATGCTGGAGTACGCCATCCAGTTCATCGCCCTGACCCTGCCGGCGACCGCCGCTCGGTTGGCACTGGAAATCCGCTTCTTCCAGCGTTTCGGCCTGTCCGCCGGGGCCGCGGTGTCGGTCGGGCTGATCGACAGCCTCAGCGGCTTCGCGCTCCAGATCGTGCTCATCGCCTTGATCCTGCTGTCGGGTCTGCCCACGTTCACGACCAGCCTCGCCTCCTCAACGAGCGGCACGGGGACGACCGACGACTCCGGGCCAGGGCTGATCGCGGTGCTGCTGGTCATCGTCGTCGTGAGCATCCTCGTGACGCTCATCGTGCCGCGCCTGCGGCACCGGCTCCTCGCCCAGGTGCCAAGGGCGAAGGAGGCCATTCGCGAGAACGCCGACAGCGCGAAGTCGGTGCTCGCCGTGCTGCGTCGGCCGCGGAAGGTCGCCCAGATGATCGGCGGCAACCTGGTGTCCCAGGTCATCCAGGCCGTCATCCTTGGCATCTGCCTTGCCGCCTTCGGTGAAACCGCATACCTGTCGCAGCTCATCCTCATCAACACCGCGGTCTCGCTGCTGGGGGGTCTCATGCCCGTGCCGGGCAACATGGGTGTCGCAGAAGCCGGCTACACCCTCGGCCTCCAGGCGATCGGCGTGCCGACCGCGATCGCCATGTCGACCGCCATCGCGTTCCGCCTGGTCACCTTCTACCTGCCGCCGCTCTGGGGGGCCTTCGCGATGCGCTGGCTGCACCGGAAGGCGTACGTCTAGGTCGCATCGACCTGGGTGACTCGTACCGTCGCGAGATACTCCGCGTCGTCGTCGACCAGCGCCAGCAATTCCCCGGGCTCCTCGACCGGCTCCCCCTCGTCGATGTACTCCGACATCAGGTCCGCGGTGGCCCGCTTGCGGCCCTCCAGCACCAGCGCCTTGAGCCACTGCCGCATATCGCCGGGGTTGCCGAACTCGAGGCCGCGCATTCCGCGGACGACGGGGAAGGCCATGCGGTCATCCAATCAGGCCGCTCACGCGATGCGGGCCAACGCGATCACGTAGTTCTTGCTGTAGTGCTTCGCGCATGCCGGGCACGTGGTGTAGAAGAAGTAGACCTCGTGCGGGTCCGCACCGAGCGACTCGGCGTATTCGCGGACGTCTCGGTCCCACGACCCAGCATTCCGGAAGGGGCCTTCGAATACCCGTGACGCGAAGGTGCCGGACAGCTCAACGTTGTCTGCGCCCTCGACGGGCCCGGTCACGGCCATCAAGTGCTCGGCACGCCACGGCGAGAGGTCTCGGCTGAGGACGAGGACATGCGACGTCTCGGGCAGCACTCCGCCCCTCTGTGCGTCCGTCTGCAGGGCCGACATGGTCCGGGCCATGTTCACCGGCACGTGCAGGACGTTGCGGGTCGTCCGGCGGATGAACGGCTGCCCTGCGAAGACGACCGTCCGGCGGTCCCAACCGGCGACGTCGGGGACCGCGCAGCAGTCGGTCTCGTTGCGCGTGGTGCACGTGGTCGGGTAGGTCGCGGGTCCAGTCATGGTGCCACCTCCTGCGGTCGCGGCTGTCCTTCCAGTATCGGCGTCAGCGCAGCCCGAAGGGCTTTGATACCCTTGCATGGTGCATGCAACGGTTGATCTCAACGACCCGCGTGCCGTCGCCACCGCCTCGGTACGCGATCCCGCGAACGCCAGCGCGATCGGCGCACTGACCGACCTGTTGTGGGTCATGCACCGCTCCCGCATGCTCCACCAGCAAGGCGCGCCAGGCACCGCACTCGTCATGCACCTCGTCCGTCGTGGTGCCATGCGCTCGTGCGACCTGGCCAGCGCCATGAACCTCGACCAGTCCACGGTCTCGCGACATCTCGCGCACCTGGACTCGGCCGGACTCGTGAACCGCTCCCCCGATCCGGCGGACGGCCGCGCCCAACTGGTGGCCGCGACCGAAGCTGGTCGGGAGCACGCGCACCGGCTGATCGCCACCCGGGTCCGGGAGTTCGAGCAGATCGTCGGTGCCTGGCCGGCCGGGGACCGATCAGACTTCGCCCGGCTGCTGACCCGATTTAGCGAGGAGTTCGCGGACCAGATGCAGCCCGACGCATGAGCCAGGCAAGCGCCGTCACCGTCCGCGCGGCCGAGCGTCCCGTGGGCCACCTCGGCCTTCTGTTCGCGACGCTCACGGTCGTCATGCTGCTGGCGTCCCTCAGCCAGATGATCTTCTCCACCGCACTCGCCACTATCGTCGGCGAGCTGCACGGCGTGGACCAGATGATGTGGGTGATCACCGGCTACATGCTCGCCTCGACGATCACGATGCCGATCTACGGCAAGGCCGGTGACCTCTTCGGCCGCAAGCCGCTGCTCATCGTCGCCACCGTGATCTTCCTGGTGGGCACCATCATCGGCGGGGCCGCACCCGACATGACCTGGCTCATCATCGCTCGTGTCGTCCAGGGCCTCGGCGGCGGCGGATTGATCATCCTCTCCCAGGCGGCAGTGGCCGACGTCGTGCCCGCGCGGGAGCGCGGCAAGTACATGGGCCTCATGGGCGGGGTATTCGCCATCTCGTCCGTCGCCGGTCCGCTCCTCGGCGGGTGGCTAACAGAGGGGCCTGGCTGGCGCTGGGTCTTCTGGGTCACGGTGCCTCTGGCCCTTCTGGCCTTAACAGCGCTGTTCACGCTCATGCCGTCGGTCCACCACGCTGTTGCGGAGCGGCCGAAGATCGACACGGCCGGCATAGTCCTCATGGCGCTGGCCACGAGCGTCATCGTGTTCATCGCGACGTGGGGCGGGCACCAGTACGCCTGGCTCTCGCCGCAGATCCTCGGACTTGCGGCGATCGGGGTCGCACTGTCGGTGGCCTTCGCCTTCGTCGAGGCACGGGCGGAGCACCCCGTCATCCCACTGCTGCTGTTCAAGAACCGGAACTTCGTGCTGACCACTGCAGCGGGGCTGTTCGTCGCTATCGCGATGTTTGGCGCGCTGGGCTACCTGCCCACCTACTTCCAGATGGCCGAGGGGGTCTCCGCCGCCGAGGCGGGCCTGCTCATGGTCCCACTCATGGGCTCGCTCCTGTTGGCCTCCGTCGTGTCCGGCATCATCGTGTCGAGGACCGGGCGGTACCGGCTGCTGCCAATCACCGGCGCACTACTCGTCGCCCTCGGCATGTGGCTGCTGTCCACGATCACCCCGGAGACGTCGCTCGCCATCATCTGCGCGCATATGGCCGTGCTCGGCATCGGCCTGGGCCTGAACATGCAGATCCTCACGCTGATCGTGCAGAACGAGTTCCCGCATCGCATGGTCGGCACCGCCACTGCCGCGAACAACTACTTCCGCCAGGTCGGCGCCAGCCTCGGGTCGGCGATCGTCGGCTCGCTGTTCGTGGCCCGGCTGACCGGCCTGCTCGCCGAGCGGCTGCCGGCGGATGCCATGGCGTCCAGTGGTGGGTCGACGTCGCTCAGGCCGGCCGTCATCGCTGGGTTGCCCGAGCCCATCCACTCGATCGTCATCGGCGCCTACAACGAGGCGCTGGTCCCGATCTTCGTGTTCATCGTGCCGCTCGGCCTCCTTGCCGCCGTGCTCCTCTACTTCGTCCACGAGACGCCCCTGGCGACGCAGATCGAGCACGAGATTCCGGCGGAGTCACTGGCCGAGGGGCAGCTGTTGATCACGGAATACGACGACGCCTAGCCACGCTCACGCCTTCTGCGGTTGCGCTCTCGGAGGCGCCTACGTCAACGACCGGATGAGCTTGTAGTTGGTGAACTCCGCTATGCCCAGGACCCCGAGCTCCCGGCCGAAGCCAGATCGCTTGGTTCCGCCGAAGGGCAGCTCCGGTGCATCCAGGCCGACCCCGTTGATATAGACCATCCCGGTATCCAGTCGGTCCGCGACGCGCATGGCCTGATCCTGGTCGGTTGTGAACACGTAGGAGCCCAGCCCGTAGGGGGTGTCGTTTGCGATTCTGATCGCGTCCTCCTCGTCCGCGGCTCGGTAGACCTGCGCCACCGGCCCGAACAGCTCCTCTCGGTAGATCTCGTTCTCCGGGGCGACATTGGTCAGGACACCGGGCGGGAAGAAGCACCCATCGCGCTCGCCGGTCGATGCCAGCGACGCTCCCTGGGCGATCGCTCGGTCGACCTGCGACGCGAGGTTCGCTGCTGCCGGCGCAGAAGACAGTGGCGCCTGCGGCGGTCCGGCCAGCATCGCTGCGGTATAGCGCTCGAGGAAGGCGTCATAGAGCTCGTCCACGACGATCATGCGCTTGGCCGCATTGCAGGCCTGTCCCATGTTGTCGATTCGGCCTGCGACCGCGGCCGCGACCGTGTCGTCGAGGTCGGCGCTGCTCAGCACGATGAAGGGATCCGAGCCGCCGAGCTCCAGGACGACCTTCTTGAGGTTCCGGCCAGCGACCTCGGCGACAGCCGCGCCGGCCCGCTCCGAACCGGTGAGCGAGACCCCCCGGATCTCGGGGGCCGCGATGATCTCGGCGACCTGCTCGTTCGTTGCGTAGATGTTGACGTAGGCCCCGGCCGGGAGGCCGGCCTCGGTGAAAAGCTCGGCGATGGCCGCCGCCGACTCCGGGCACTGGGGGGCGTGCTTCAGCAGGACGGTGTTGCCCAGCACGAGGTTGGGCCCCGCGAATCGGGCCACCTGGTAATAGGGATAGTTCCACGGCATGATCCCGAGCAGCGCACCGACCGATGATGGCCGGATGAGGGCCGAACCCTCGCCGTCGAGCAGCGTGATCGGCCGATCGGCCAGGAGTGCCGCGGCATTATCGGCGTAGTAGGCGTAGATGGCGCCGGAGAACTCCACCTCGCCGGTCGCGTCGGCCAGCGACTTGCCCATCTCGCGCACGATGATGCGACCGAGCTCCTCGGCGCGCTCGACATGCAGGTCGCCAATCCGGCGGACCACCGCCGCGCGCTCGGCCACCGTCCGCGCTGACCACTCCGTGTGCGCTGCGTCGCACGCGGAGATCGCGGCCCGCACTTCGGCGTCCGTGGCCGTCGGGTAGGTGCGGACCTGTTCCCCGGTTCGGGGATCGACAACCGCGTATTGCTGCATGGCACTCCTCGACTCGACGACCGGACCCACACCTCCCCAGTGTGGCTCAGCTGCAGCCAGACGTGCTCCCGCAGCCCTCGCACACGTAGCAACTCCCGGCCGGGCGCATCTTGATCCCGCACGTCATGCACAGCGGGGCGTCGGATGCCGTGCCGGTGATCTCCTCGAGCAACTCCGCGCTGGAATGCGCCGTGCTCGGGGACTTGGCCGCAGGGGTCGGGACGGTGTCCGTGATCTCGGCCACCTCCTGCTCGACCGCCTCGTCGATCGCCACGTCGAGATCCGCGGCCGGACCGGACGAGCCGTAGGTCGCTGCGACCGTCGCCACTCGCTCGTCGGCCGTGAAGATGCCGAGCGCCGCGCGTTTGTCGTAGGGCAGGTAGTCGAGCGCCAGCCGTCGGAAGATGTAGTCCATGATCGACTGCGAGATCCGGATGTCCGGGTCGTCGGTCATGCCCGCCGGCTCGAAGCGCATGTTGACGAACTTGCTCACGAAGGCCTCCAGCGGCACGCCGTACTGCAAGGCGATGCTGATGGCGATCGAGAAGGCGTCCATCACCCCGGCCAGGGTCGAACCCTGCTTGCCGAGCTTGAGGAAGACCTCGCCGAGCCCGTCGTCGGGGTAGGAGCCCGCCGTCATGTAGCCCTCGGCCCCCGCGACGGAGAAGCTCGTGGTGACGCTCGGCCGGCTCTTGGGCAACCGGTGGCGGGTGGGCTGGCCGGCCAGCGCGGCTGCTACCGCCTCGGCGGTGGCGTCGACGATGGCGTCGACCTTCTTGGCCTTGGCGTCGCTCAGCGGCTGGCCCACCTTGCAGTTGTCGCGGTAGATGGCCAGCGCCTTGAGTCCGAGCTTCCAGCCCTGGAAGTAGATCTCCTCGACCTCGTCGACCGTGGCGGTCTCCGGCATGTTGACCGTCTTGGAGATCGCGCCTGAGATGAATGGCTGCACCGCCGCCATCATTCGCACGTGGCCCATCGGGGTGATCGAGCGCACGCCCATGGCACAGTCGAAGACCGGGTAGTGCTCGGTCTTCAGACCCGGGGCATCGATGACGTGGCCGTGCTCGCCGATGTACTCCACGATCGCCTCGATCGTCTCGTCGGCGTAGCCGAGCCGACGCAACGCGCGCGGGATCGTCTGGTTGACGATCTGCATCGATCCGCCGCCGACCAGCTTCTTGAACTTGACCAGCGAGAAGTCCGGTTCGATGCCGGTCGTGTCGCAGTCCATCATGAAGCCGATGGTCCCGGTGGGCGCGAGCACGGAGGCCTGGGCATTGCGCCAGCCGTTCTTCTCGCCAATGCGCAGGCCGTCCTCCCAGGACTTGTTGGCGACCTTGAGCACGTCGCCATCCAGGCTGGTGATGGTGCGGACATTGTCATTGGCGGCCGCGTGCTTGCGCATGACGCGCTTGTGGCCATCGATGTTGCGGGCGTAGCCCTCGTACGGTCCGACGATGCCCGCGAGCTCGGCGCTCCGCTTGTAGGCGGTGCCGGTCATGAGGCTGCTGATCGCCGCAGCGAACGAGCGGCCCGCCTCGGAGTCGTAAGGCAGCCCGGTGGCCATGAGCAGGGCGCCGAGGTTCGCATACCCGATGCCCAGTTGGCGGTAGCGGCGGGTGGTGTCACCGATGGCCGCCGTCGGGAAGTCAGCGAAGCAGATCGAGATGTCCATGGCCGTGATGACGAACTCGACCGCCCGCGCGAAGCGGGGCGCGTCGAATGTGTCGTCATCCTTGAGGAAGGTCAGCAGGTTGAGCGAGGCGAGGTTGCACGAGGAGTTGTCCAGGCTCATGTACTCCGAGCACGGGTTGGACGCGTTGATGCGGCCGGTCTCGGGGTTCGTGTGCCAGTCGTTGATGGTGTCGTCGTACTGGATGCCCGGGTCCGCGCACGCCCAGGCGGCCTCGGTGAGCGTGCGGAACAGGCCCTTGGCATCGACCGTCTCGATGACCCGGCCGTCGAGGCGCGCGGTGAGGCCGAATGGCTCGCCGTTCTCCACCGCGTGCATGAACAGGTCGGAGACCCGCACCGAGTTGTTGGCGTTCTGGTACTGCACGGACGTGATGTCCTTGCCCCCGAGGTCCATGTCGTAGCCCGCGTCGCGCAGGACTCGGATCTTGTCCTCCTCGCGGACCTTGGTCTCGATGAACTCCTCGATGTCGGGGTGGTCGACGTCAAGGACGACCATCTTCGCCGCGCGACGCGTGGCGCCACCTGACTTGATGGTCCCTGCGGACGCGTCGGCGCCGCGCATGAAGGACACCGGGCCGGACGCCGTGCCGCCCGAGGACTTGAGCAGTTCCTTGCTCGAGCGGATCCGTGAAAGGTTGAGGCCGGCGCCCGAGCCGCCCTTGAAGATCAGCCCCTCCTCCTTGTACCAGTTCAGGATCGAGTCCATCGTGTCGTCGACCGCGAGGATGAAGCAGGCGCTCACCTGCTGGGGCGAGACCGTGCCCACGTTGAACCACACGGGAGAGTTGAAGCTGAACACCTGGTGCAGCAGCATGTAGGTCAGCTCATGCTCGAAGACCTCGGCATCCCCAGGCGTGCGGAAGTAGCCGTGCTCCTTGCCGGCCTTGACGTAGGTCAGCACGACGCGGTCGAGCAACTGGCGCAGGCTGTACTCCCGCTGGTCCGTGCCCACCGCGCCGCGGAAGTACTTGGTCGTGACGATGGTGGATGCGTTGACGCTCCAGAAGTCGGGGAACTCGACGCCCCGCTGCTCGAAGACGATCTCACCGGACTTCCAGTTGGTCTGGACGACATCGCGCCGCTCCCACGTGACCTCGTCGTACGGGTGCACCCCCGCGGTGGTGTAGAGCCGCTCGATGGTGAGGCCGGGGCCCTGGACCGTGTTGTGAACGAAGGCCTGGTCTGCGCTGGTGGTGACCGACATGGGTGATGCCTTTCTTCCTCTGGAGCGGCTACTGGTGGTGGGAAGTCGTTGACGGCTGGCCGCCGGTCGCGCGAGCGTCCGGTTCCTGGCCGGTGGGCTCGCCCTCGGCACGGAGCAGGGCGATCTCGGCCTCGAAGTCCTCGAGCTGGTCGAATGACCGGTACACCGAGGCGAAGCGCAGGTAGGCGACCTCGTCCAGCTGGCGCAGCGGACCGAGGATGGCCAGGCCGATCTCCATGGATGGGATCTCCGCGCTGCCGGTCGAGCGGACCGTGTCCTCGACCTGCTGGGCCAGCAGGGCAAGGTCGTCGTCGGATACCGGTCGGCCCTGGCAGGCCTTGCGCACGCCACTGGCGACCTTGGTACGGCTGAACGGTTCGGTTACGCCGGAGCGCTTGACCACGAACAGGACCGATGTCTCCGCGGTCGTGAAACGCCGCCCGCAGGCCGCGCACTCACGCCGGCGACGGATCGCCACTCCGTCATCGACGGTCCGGGAGTCCACGACACGCGAATCGTCCTCCTTGCAGAACGGGCATCGCATCGCCGGAACCTCCCTTCACTTGCGTCACTTCAGTCTCGTCGGCCGTTCCTCCTGGGGGTGGGGGTGGGGATTCCCTGTGGAGGACCTGTTGAGGCAGCACCACAACCTGTGGATGAATGACACCGGTGTGACTACTACATCTAGGGGTAGGAACGTACTCCCACCACTAGCGATTGGCAAGGGGCGGGCGGGACGGCGTGTCGCGCACCGGCCCGGCCCGCTGTCGGCCTAGGACGAAGCAGGCACCACGAGGGACTGTCCCGGCTGCACGGCGTCGTGGCCGAGCCCGTTGAGCTGGCGGATCGTGCCCACGGTCTCGCGGGGATCCACCTGCGGTGCAACGGCTTGGGCGATCTGCCACAGGGTCTCCCCCGGCTGCACGACCACGATGCCCGTGGCCGGCCCCGCGGTTCCGAACGCCGCACTGGCCTCCGCGGTGAAGCGCGCAGACGCCATGATCGCGAGGGCCAGGAACGCGACACTGGCCAGGATCACGGCGAGCCGACCACGCGCTGTCAGCCGAAGGCCCGGTGACGCAGCCGAGGAGAGTCGTTCGGTGGAGCGTCGGCTCGTCGAGCGTAGGGCGGCCTGCCGCGAGCGATCACTCCGCGAGCGATCACTGCGGGCGGCGGCAGGGAAGGGAGCCGCGAGTGCCATGGTCGGGCCTTTCTGGGAGGCGATACGTAGGCCTTGCTCGTTCACATTCCGTTCGTACAGGTGTTCGTTCGAACTCCTGTACGATTTATAGCACCGCATGAGAGACACGTCCAGCATCATTCGAACATATGTTTGAAATTCGTGTCGCGTGCGGCTAGCGTTCAGCCAACAGTGAGGCCGGGGTCTGACAACCGCCTGGCCCCCGGACGAGGGGAACGACCGTGGTCGCACGTGTCACCGAACTGCCCGATGGACCCGTCGACGAGTCCGGGCTCACCCCCCGGCAGAGGGCCGTGCTCGCCGTCATCCGCGACACGGTCGAGCAGCGGGGCTACCCGCCGAGCGTTCGCGAGATCGGCGAGGGAGTCGGCCTGACATCCCCGAGCAGCGTGGCCCATCAACTCCAGACCCTCGTGCGCCTGGGCTACCTGCGTCGCGACCCGAACCGGCCCCGCGCCCTCGTCGTTGCCGACCTCTCCGAGAACGTCCCGGCAGGGGACCTGCCGGTCCAGCCCGCTGCCACGCCCGGCCCGCCTCGCCTGCGCGCCGTCGACGCGCTCGACGACGAGCAGGCCGTGTCGCGCCCCGAGGCCACCTACGTGCCGGTGCTGGGCCGCATCGCGGCCGGCGGTCCGATCCTGGCCGAGCAGGAGGTCGAGACGGTCTTCCCGTTGCCACGCGACCTTGTCGGAGACGGGGAGCTGTTCCTGCTGCGCGTCGTCGGTGACTCGATGATCGACGCGGCCATCTGCGACGGTGACTGGGTAGTCGTGCGCCGCCAGCCCGACGCCGACAACGGCGACATCGTGGCCGCCCTGCTCGACGACGAGGCGACCGTCAAGACGCTCAAGCGCCGCGACGGGCACGTGTGGCTCATGCCGCATAACCCCGCGTACGCGCCAATCCTGGGCGACGACGCGGCCATCATGGGCAAGGTCGTCACCGTGCTTCGGCGGCTGTAGCCGTCAGGCCGGCCACCGCTCCTGCCGGAGATCGGTGACCGAGGCGATCCGCTCGAAGTCGATGTCGTCGTGCACGAGGACTACGTCCCCATGCCTCAGCACGACCGCGGCGATCAGGCAGTCGACCAGCGAGCGCACGGTGTGGCCGTCCGCGCGGACCGCCCTCTTGATGGCGGCTGCAGCGCGGAAGTCGAGGTCGGGAAGAATGCCCAGGGACGGGATCGCGTTCACGAGCTGATCCAGTGCAGCCACCTGTCCGGGCCGCGCTCCCGCCAGTAGTTCCATGGCCACTGGTTCGGTCATCGTGAGGCTGCCATCGGCATTCCCCGCCAAGAGGCGGCTCGTAGCCCGTGAGTTGCCACGAAGGTGAGTGACCCACACCGAGGTGTCGGCGAGGACGCGCGTCACCAAGCCAGGTCCTCGTCTTCCTCGTCGAGTCCGTCCCACCCCATGCCCGCGGTCTCGGCGATCGACGCGGCTCCCGGAGCCGTGGCCACCAGCCGGCGCAAGGCGAACTCCACGGCGCTGCGCTTGGTAGGCAGGTCGAAGCGGCTCATGCACTCGGCAATGAGGACATCGTCGATCTCAATGTTGGTGCGGCTCATGCACAGAGGCTACACATCTCGTGTGTATGCCGCACCCCTCACGCCAGGTCGTCGCGGAGCCGCTCGAGGGCGCTGATCACCGTGGCTCGGTCCGTCGTGTACCAGAACGGCGGCAGGCTGGCCCGCAGCGCGCCGGCGTACCCGGCGGTCGCGAGCCGGGAGTCCAGGACGGCCACGACTCCGCGGTCCTCAGTGCCCCGGATCAACCGCCCGGCACCCTGGGCAAGGAGCAGACCGGCCCTGGGCACCGCGACCTGCCGGAAGCCAGAGCCCCCGGCCTCGTCGACCGCCTTCTGTCGTGCCGACATCAGCGGGTCGTCCGGCCTCGGGAACGGGATCCGGTCGATCGCCACCAGGATGCAGGACGGCCCCGGCACGTCGACCCCCTGCCAGAGCGACACCGTGCCGAGCAGCGTGCTGGTGGGTTCTGCCGCGAATCGTTCAACGAGGGTGCCGACCGCGTCCCCGCGCCGCTGCACGAGCAGCGGCAGGCCTGGTTCGCTGCCGAGCCGGACCCGCAGGTACTCGGCCGCTCGCTCCACGCCACGCCAGCTGCTGAACAGGGCCAGGGTGCGCCCGCCCGCCGCGATGATGAGGTCGGCCAGCTCGTCGAGGGCCTCCATGGCGACGCCGTCGCGCCCAGGTGGCGGCAGGTCGCGAGCGGCGTAGAGGATGCCCTGACGGCCATGGTCGAACGGCGAGCCGACATCGAGGGTGAGGGCGACGCCGTCGGTCAGCCCGAGGGACGCGAGCAGCGCATCGAAGCCGCCCCCGACTGTCAGGGTGGCGCTGGTGAGTGCGACCGGCGCGCGGTCGAACAGGGCGGTGCGCAGCAGGCCGGCGACGCTCAGCGGAGCCATCCGCAGGACCGGTGCGCGGTTGTCTCCGGGGTCCAGCCAGACGACGTCGGTAGGGCCCATGCCCAGCAGCGCCCCTGCCGAATCGTGGACCTCCTCCAGCGCGCCCCGTGCCTGCTGGCGTGCCGCTGCCGCATCGGCATCACCGGAGTCCCGGTCGGCGTTGACCTCCGCCATGCCCTGGTGGCAGGCATCCCGCACGAGGGTCAGGGCCAGTACGAGGTCGCGGCCGGGAACCTCAATCCGGACGGGCCCGCCTGTGTCCTGGGCCAGGGTGCGCAACGCGTCGTCGAGGCCCTCTCCCGCCGCGGCGAGTCGCTCGATGGTCTCGGGGTCGAGCAGGCGGCGGGCCCTGGTGGCGGCCCGGTCGACCATGGCAGCGCCGAGTTCGCCGGAGACCGCGGCGGTCGCCCGGTCGACCAGTTCGTGCCCCTCGTCGATGATCACGGCGTCGTGCTCGGGCAGGACGGGGATGCCTTCGATCGCGTCGATCGCGAGCATCGCATGGTTCGTGACCACGATGTCGGCCTCCTGCGCTGCGCCGCGGCGCAGGACCGTGAAGCACTCCTCGCCGTACGGGCAACGCGACTCGCCCATGCACTCCCGGCGGCCCACCGAGAACCCCCGCCATACCCGGGGATCGATGTCCCCCGGGTACTCGTCGCGATCGCCCGACGCGGTCGACTCCGCCCAGGTGCGCACCGCTGAGGCCTGCAGGCCAAGTGCACTCTTCGGGGCGTCGAACAGCGCCTCGGCGTCGTCGTCGGCCGGGGCACCGTGCAGCTTCTGCAGGCACACGTAGTTGTTGCGTCCCTTGAGCACGGCGAAGGACAGGGGCCGGCCGATCACCGGCTCGAGGGCCTGGCTCACGCGGGGCAGGTCACGCTCGACGAGCTGTCGCTGCAGGGCCAGCGTGGCGGTAGCCACGACGACAGGACCACCGGCCGGGTCGGTCGCGTGCAAGGCCGCTGGAACGAGGTAGCCGACGGACTTGCCGGTGCCGGTGCCGGCCTGGACGACCGCGTGCGGCCCACCGGAGAGCGCCCCTGCCACTGCTTCGGCCATCTGGGCCTGGCCCGCACGCTGCTCGCCGCCGAGCGCTGCAACAACCGCGTCAAGTGCCGCCGCGAGCCTGATCGACGCCTGCTCAGGTGCCACTGGCCGCCCGCAGCTCGTTCGCGAGGTCTGCCGGGACCTTGGCGTGAAGCCTGGTGCCGTGCTCGCCGTGGGCGGCATCGAGCACCTCTCCCTGCCGATGCGCCCGGGAGACCAGGTCTCCGCGCGGGTACGGGACGAGCAGGTCGACTTCCTCCCACGTCGAGGGCAGGTCCGCCTCGATGGCCTCGAGCAGCGCGTCGAATCCCTCGCCCGTCCGGGCCGACACGACCACCGAGTGCGGCTCGCGGCGCTGCAGCTCGGCCACCGTCTCGGGGTCCGCGATGTCGGCCTTGTTGATGACGATCAGCTCGCGGACGTGGGAGGCGCTGATCTCCGACAGGACCTCGCGCACCGCCGCGATCTGCTCCAGGGGCGCGTCGTCGGAGCCATCGACCACGTGGACGATCAGGTCCGCGTCGCGGACCTCCTCAAGCGTCGAGCGGAATGCCTCCACCAGTTGATGCGGCAGGTGACGCACGAACCCGACGGTGTCGGCGAGGGTGTAATCGCGGCCACCGGGGGTGCGCGCCTTGCGCACGGTGGGGTCGAGGGTGGCAAACAGCGCGTCCTCGACGAGCACGCCCGCGCCCGTGATGCGGTTGAGCAGGCTGGACTTGCCGGCGTTCGTGTAACCGGCGATCGCCACCGCGGGGATGCCGGCCCGGTGCCGGGCCGCCCTCTGGGTCGTGCGGGACGTCTCCATCTCGCGCAACTGGCGGCGCAGCTTGGTCATCTGCGATCGGATCCGCCGGCGGTCGGTCTCGATCTTGGTCTCGCCCGGACCGCGCGTGCCCACGCCACCCGTGGCCCCGCCGGCACGGCCACCGGCCTGGCGGGACAGGGACTCGCCCCAGCCGCGCAGTCGCGGCAGGAGGTACTGCATCTGGGCCAGGGACACCTGCGCCTGGCCCTCGCGGCTGCGTGCGTGCTGGGCGAAGATGTCCAGGATCAGCCAGGTCCGGTCGACGACCTTGACCTTCACGACCTCCTCGAGCTGGCGCAACTGCCCCGGCGTCAGCTCGCCGTCGCAGATGACGGTGTCGGCACCTGTCTGCACCACGATCGCGCGAAGCTCCTGTGCCTTGCCCGAGCCAATGTAGGTGGCCGGGTCCGGCGACTCGCGGCGCTGGATGACTCCCTCGAGCACGACAGAGCCCGCCGTCTCGGCCAGCAATGCCAGCTCAGCCAGGCTGCGCTCGGCGTCGCGCGCCGTGCCCTCGGTCCAGACGCCGGCCAGAACGACGCGCTCGAGGCGGACCTGCCGGTACTCGACCTCGGTGACGTCCTGCAGTTCGGTGGAGAGCCCCGCGACACGCCGAAGGGCCTGGCGCTCCTCGAGCTCCAGGCCTTCGATGTCGTGGCCGTGGCCGGAGTAGTCGGTCATGAGAGGTCCAGCGTGTCACGGCACCTGCCGCCAGCCAAACGGGTGACGTGGGCTGGGGACGGTTCACATCGCTAGCGTGGCCCGATGAGCTCGGGGACCAGAGCGGCCTCGCCCGGCATATGGGCCTGGCGCCTCATGGGCGCGATCGTCGCCGGCATGGCGGCGGGATACCTCGCGGCGCACGCTCTCGGGTTCGGCGAGCGCGGGGTGCAGTCGGCCGTCGTGGCCGCCCTGACTCTCGCTGCCGGGAGCAGCGGCCGGCTACGGACCGCGCTACCGGTAGCCCTGGCAGTGGGTCTCGTCGTCGTCGCCGCCAGCACGCTCGGCGCGGTGACCACGGGGCACCCGTGGGCAGCGGCCCTGGCGATGGCCGCCATCGCATTCCTCACGAGCGTCCTGACCGCGGCCCAGCCGGTCGGGCTGCTGATCGGGATGGTCACGTCGTACGCCTATTTCCTCGTGACCTGCACCGGCGTGATCGCGGCGCGCGTCATTGGGCGCGACCTTCCCGAGATCGGCGTGCTCAGCCTGGTCGGGCTCGCTGCCGGCCTTGTGCTCGTCGTCGTCCGGGCGCTCGTCGAGCAGGCCTTCCACCCGATCCCCGACACGCCATCGGGACCGCGCACCCCGCTGCTCGCCCCCGTGGCGCGGTCGGTGCGCACCTTCGACCGGCATGCCCAGGACGGCGTGCGCCGGGCGATCGCCCTCGGCGTGGCGATGTATGCGTTCCAGTCCATCGCCACCCACGACGCGTTCTGGGTCATGCTCACGGTGTTCGTCATCCTGCTCCCCAACGGCCGGTCGACCGTTGGCAAGGCACTCGCCCGGGTGGCCGGAACCGTTGTCGGGGTCGGCTTCGCCGTCGTGATCTCCAGCCTGCTGCCAGACGCCGTCGTGGGTCCACTGGCGGTCCTCGCCCTGGCCATCTCCCTCGCCCTCAGCACGAGGTCCGCGTGGCTCTCCGTCGCGATGGGGGCGGTGGCGGCGGCGGTCCTCACCGGCCTTCCCCGCGACGACGTTGCCGGCTTCGCAGCGGCGCGCTTGGTCGACACCCTCATCGGGACGGCCCTCGCGCTGGCCGCCGGGTACCTGCTCTGGCCCCGGACCAAGCCTGAGCAGACACCAGTGCCGTCAGGTTTGGCGGCAGATGCCTCGGAAACGGGGGTCACGGCACGCCCCGCGTGACACGATCGCCGGTGGCCGCTCAGCGGGAGGGGTCCGCGACCGGCCACCACAGGAGGGCACGTGCCGAGCGACATCGAGATCGCCCAGGGCACGCCGACGGCGCCGATCGCCGACGTCGCCGCAGGCCTGGGCATCCCCACGGCCGCTCTCGAGCCCTACGGCTGGTCGAAGGCGAAGGTGTCGCTCGCATACTTGGCGTCGCTGCCGGAGAACCCATCGGCCCGCCTGGTTCTGGTCACCGCCATCAGCCCCACCCCACCGGGGGAGGGCAAGACCACGACGAGCGTCGGCCTGGCCGACGGCCTGCGGGCGATCGGCGTGCGCGCGATGGTCTGCCTGCGTGAGCCCTCGCTGGGCCCGGTGTTCGGGCTCAAGGGGGGCGCCGCAGGTGGTGGCCGGGCACAGGTCGTCCCGATGGAGGACATCAACCTGCACTTCACCGGAGACTTCAGCGCGATCGGGCTCGCCAACAACCTGCTGGCAGCGCTGATCGACAACCACGTCCACCACGGGAACGCGCTCGGGATCGACGTTCGCCGGATCGCCTGGAAGCGCGTGGTCGACCTCAACGACCGCGCGCTGCGCGAGATCACGGTCGGGCTGGGCGGACCGGGCAACGGCTACCCGCGGCAGGACGGCTTCGACATCGTCGTGGCATCGGAGATCATGGCCATCTTCTGCCTGGCCGACTCCCTCGACGACCTCCGCGACAGGCTCGGTCGCATCGTCGTCGGCTACACGCGCGACCGGCTGCCCGTTCGCGCCCGCGACCTGGACGCAGACGGGGCCATGACGGTGCTGCTGAGGGATGCGCTCGCCCCGAATCTCGTGCAGACCCTGGAAGGGACGCCAGCGTTCGTCCACGGAGGGCCGTTTGCGAACATCGCGCATGGGTCCAATTCCGTGCTGGCCACGCGCTCGGCAATGCGGCTGGCCGACTACGTCGTGACCGAGGCGGGCTTCGGCGCCGACCTCGGGGCGGAGAAGTTCGTCGACATCACCTGCCGCTCATCGGGCCTGAGGCCGTCGGCGTCCGTGATCGTCGCGACCGTCCGGGCCTTGAAGTTCCACGGTGGCCAGACGCTTGATCGCCTGACCGAGGAGGACCTAGGCGCCCTGCGACGGGGCATCGACAATCTCGCTCGCCACGTGGGCAACGTGCGCGACCTGTTCGGGATCCCCTGCGTCGTGGGCCTGAACCGCTTCGACACCGACACCCCGGCGGAACTGGAGCTGCTGACGCGGTGCGGCTCGGAGATCGGGGTCGACGTCGTGCTCACAACGCACTGGGCGGACGGCGGGGCGGGAGCCGTCGACCTGGCCAGGGCCGTCGTGAGGCTGGCCGACCAGCCATCGGCCATGAGCTTCGTGTACCCGGACGATGCCCCTCTGTGGGACAAGGCCACGGCGGTGGCGACCCGGGTCTACGGGGCCAGCGAGGTCACCGCCGATGCAAAGGTGCGTGCCCGTCTCGTCGAACTCCAGGAGGAGGGCTACGGGCACTTCCCCGTCTGCATCGCCAAGACCCAGTACTCCTTCTCGACCAACCCGGCACTGCGCGGAGCGCCCAGCGGGCACGCGCTCAACATCCGCGAGGTCCGGCTGGCCGCTGGCGCGGGCTTCGTCGTCCTCGTCTGCGGCGACGTCATGACCATGCCGGGGCTGCCGGCGCACCCTGCCAGTGAGCGAATCAACCTCGTTGACGGCATGGTCGTCGGACTGTTCTGATGGATCTGCCATGGGCGTGACGACGAGCAGGCGATCGGTCGTCCGCATCGCGGAGGGAAGCGCCTCGATGCGTTCGGATGCGGTCGCCGTAGAGGCGCCCTTGGCGATCACCGTCGACGGGGTTCCCATGGTCACGACGATGCGGACTCCTGGCCACGACCTGGAGCTGGCGGCTGGGTGGCTCGTGAATGAGTCGGCCGTGCGGGCCGCGCAGGACATTGCCACGCTGACCGCGGTGCACGCACGCGACGATCGCGAGGTCGACACGGTGCGGGCCACCCTGCGGCCTGGCGTTGAGGCGCCGACGCCGCGCGCCTTCGTGACGACGGGTGCCTGCGGGGTATGCAGCGCGGAGTCGTTCAGCCCGCTGAGGGTCGTCGGTGGTCCGCCGCACTCCCCCGGGTGGCGCCTGCCTCGGTCGTCCGTGCAGGCGCTGGTGGCCGGCATGCGTGCTGGCCAGCGCATGTTCGAGCAGACCGGCTCCCTGCACGCCGCGGCCATCGCGGACCCGACCGGGACGGTGCTGTGGGTGCGCGAGGACGTGGGGCGCCACAATGCCGTCGACAAGGCGGTTGGCGCGGCCCTGCTCGACGGACGACTGCCCCTCACGGACTGCACCTTGGTCGTAAGCGGGCGGGTGGCGTACGAGATCGTGCACAAGGCCGTGACCGCAGGAGTCGCGGCGATCGTCGCCGTGTCGGGGCCGACCAGCCTGGCGATCGACCTGGCGGAGCGGCACGGGCTGGTACTGGTGTGCTTCGCCCGAGAGGGCCGGCTCACCGTCTACGCCGGGGCGGACCGCGTCGGGGTCGAGCCATGACTGCCGCGAGTGGCGACTGGAGCCCCGAGCGTGCGGCGAGTGCGCTGGGACGCAGCGAGGAGCCCGGCTCGATGCTCATGGCCTTCCAGGAGATCCAGGCCGAGTTCGGCTACGTGCCCGACGGGGCGATCGCGGCGGTGGCCGAGGCGCTCAACGTGAGCCGGGCGGATGCCTACGGCGTGCTCACCTTCTACTCCGACCTCCGCACGCAGCCGCCCCGGCCGGTGTCCGTGCGGATCTGCATGGGCGAGGCCTGCCAGGCGGTCGGGGCGCGCGACCTGCTCGCCGCGGTGCAGGGCCTCGACTCGGCGCGCTGCGAGGTGGCCCACGTCTACTGCGTGGGCAACTGCGCCCTGGGCCCTTCTGCCGTCGTCGATGGCAGGTTGATCGGCCGGGCGAGCGCCGAGACCGTGCACCGGCTGGCCGGGGGGCCGTCGTGACGACCCTGTTCATCCCTCGCGACAGCGCGGCGCGCTCCGTCGGTGCCGACGAGGTTGCGGTCCGCCTCGCGGCCCTGCTCCCCGGCTCCACCATCGTGCGCACGGGCAGCCGTGGCGCCATGTGGCTCGAGCCTCTCGTCGAGGTGGACACGCCCGGGGGCCGGCGCGGCTATGGCCAGGTGACTCCCGACGACGCGGAGTCGGTGGCCGCGGCCATCTCCGCCGGCACCGGCCACGCGCTGGAGGTTGGCCTGGTCGATGACCTGCCCTGGCTGGCCGACCAGCACCGGCTGCTGTTCGCCCGGTCCGGGCTGGCCGATCCCCTGGACGCCGACGCCTACGTCGCCCTCGGCGGCCTGCGCGCATTGCGGGCGGCATCGGCCATGGACCCGCTGGAGGTGGTCGCGGCGGTCGAGGCGTCCGGGCTGCGCGGGCGCGGGGGCGCGGGCTTCCCGGCCGGGATCAAGTGGCGCACGGTCGCGGCTGCCGAGGCGGACCGCAAGTACGTGTGCATCAACGCCGACGAGGGCGACAGCGGGACCTTCGCCGACCGCCTGCTGATGGAGGGTGACCCGTTCGCCCTGATCGAGGGCGCCGCGATCGCCGGGCTCGCGGTCGGCGCTACGCAGGGCTACGCGTACATCCGGTCGGAGTATCCCGATGCGGTGGCCACCATGCGCGATGCCGTGGCCGAAGCCCGCGACCGCGGCTGGCTCGGGCCCTCCGTCCTGGGCAGCGGACGGGGCTTCGACCTGGCGGTGCGGGTCGGCGCCGGCTCGTATGTCTGCGGCGAGGAGACCGCGATGCTGGAGAGCCTGGAGGGCCGGCGCGGCATGGTGCGCGCCAAGCCGCCGATCCCGGCGCTGGCCGGGCTGCACGGCCGGCCGACCCTCGTGCACAACGTCCTGACCCTGGCGTCGGTCGTGTCGATCCTCGGCGACGGCGCCGACGCGTACGCCGCCCTGGGCCGCGACCGCTCGCGCGGCACCCAGGTCTTCCAGCTCGCCGGCAACATCGCCCGCGGTGGCATCGTCGAGCTGCCCTTCGGGCCCACCCTGCGGGAGCTGGTCGAAGGATACGGCGGGGGCACCCGGTCCGGGCGCCCGGTCCGGGCGGTGCAGCTGGGCGGGCCGCTCGGCGCTTACCTGCCAGCGTCGCGCCTCGACGTGGCGATGGACTACGAGTCGGTCGCGGAGGCGGGCGGCATGCTCGGCCACGGCGGCATCGTCGTGTTCGACGACACTGTCGACATGGCCGAGCAGGCACGGTTCGCGATGGAGTTCTGCGCGGAGGAATCCTGCGGCAAGTGCACGCCGTGCCGCATCGGCGCCGTGCGTGGGGTCGAGGTGGTCGACCGCCTGCGTGCTGGCGACGACCCTGACGGCGACCGGGCGGTCCTGCTGGACCTTTGCGAGGTGATGCGCGACGGCTCGCTGTGCGCCATGGGCGGCCTGACCCCCCAGCCCGTGCTCAGCGCGCTGGAGCACTTCGGCGAGGACTTCATCCCACGCACGGCGGTGGGCGCATGACCGCCTTGGACGATCGCGATCTCGGCACGCCGGCCAGCGGCGCGCGGCGCACGGTCGCCCTGAGCGTGGACGGCATCGCGGTGGAGGTGCCAGCCGGCACGTCCGTCATGCGCGCGGCCGCGCTTGCTGGCCTGCCGGTGCCGAAGCTGTGCGCTACCGATTCCCTCGAGGCGTTCGGGTCGTGCCGACTGTGCCTGGTCGAGGTGGACGGGCGCAAGGGGACGCCGGCGTCGTGCACCACCCCGTGCGAGGACGGAATGGCGGTGCGGACGCAGACCCCACGGCTGGAGCGGCTGCGGCGGTTGGTCATGGAGCTGTACATCTCCGACCATCCGTTGGACTGCCTGACCTGCCCGGCCAACGGGGACTGCGAGTTGCAGGACATGGCCGGCGTGGTGGGACTTCGAGAGGTGCGGTACGCATTGGGCGCGAACCACCTCGATGCTCCGACCGACGGCAGCAACCCGTACTTCTCCTTCGATGCCAGCAAGTGCATCGCGTGCAGCCGCTGCGTGCGGGCGTGCGGGGAGGTGCAGGGCACGTTCGCCCTGACGATCTCGGGGCGAGGCTTCGACTCCAAGGTCAGCGCCGGGGCCGACGTGCCGTTCCTGGAGAGCGAGTGCGTGTCGTGCGGTGCCTGCGTGCAGGCCTGCCCGACGTCGACGCTTCAGGAGAAGTCGGTCATCGAGCTGGGCATCCCGACCCGCCAGGTGCGCACGACATGCGCCTACTGCGGCGTGGGCTGCTCGTTCGTCGCCGAGCTGCGGGGCAGCGAGCTGGTCCGGATGGTCCCCGACAAGGCCGGCGGCGCGAACGCCGGGCACTCCTGCGTCAAGGGCCGGTTCGCGTGGGGCTACGCCAGCCACCCGGACCGCGTGCTGGCGCCCCTGGTGCGCGAGTCGATCGACGAGGAGTGGCAGGAGGCGACCTGGGATGAGGCGATCGGGTTCGCGGCCCGCCGGCTGCGCCAGATCCAGGCCGAGCACGGGGTCGACGCCATCGGCGGCATCACGTCCTCGCGGTGCACCAACGAGGAGGTCTTCGTCGTCCAGAAGATGATCCGGGCGGCGTTCGGCACCAACAACGTGGACACGTGCGCCCGGGTCTGCCACTCCCCCACCGGGTACGGCCTCAAGCGGGCCTTCGGGACATCCGCCGGCACCCAGGACTTCGCGTCGGTCGACGACGCCGACCTCGTCATGGTGATCGGCGCGAACCCGACCGACGCGCACCCGGTCTTCGCTTCGCGGCTCAAGCGCCGACTCCGCCAGGGGGCCCAGCTGGTCGTCATCGACCCACGACGGATCGACCTGGTCCGCATGCCCCACGTTCAGGCCGAGCACCACCTGCAACTGCGCCCCGGCACGAACGTCGCCGTCATGAACGCCATCAGCCACGTTGTCGTCGCCGAGAACCTGGTCGACCGTGCGTTCGTGGCCGACCGGTGCGACCCGATGTCGTTCGGCGCCTGGGAGGAGTTCATCCGGTTGCCGGAGAACAGCCCGGAGGCCCTCGAGGCCGAGACCGGTGTCCCGGCGACCCAGATCCGGTCCGCCGCCCGCGCCTACGCGGCCGCCCCGAACGCCGCGATCTACTACGGCCTCGGCGTCACCGAGCACAGCCAGGGCTCGACCATGGTGATGGCCATCGCCAACCTGGCCATGGTCACCGGCAACATCGGCCGCGCCGGAGTCGGCGTCAACCCATTGCGCGGGCAGAACAACGTGCAGGGGGCCTGCGACATGGGCTCCTTCCCGCACGAGCTGTCCGGCTACCGGCACGTGTCCGACGACTCCGTGCGCAGCCTGTTCGAGGATGCCTGGGGCGCGCCGATGCGGGCCGAGCCCGGGCTGCGCATCCCCAACATGCTCGACTCCGCCACCACCGGCGCCTTCCGCGCGCTGTTCATCCAGGGCGAGGACATCGCGCAATCGGACCCGAACACCCAGCACGTCGAGGCAGCGCTGCGGGCGATGGACCTGGTCATCGTCCAGGACCTCTTCCTGAACCAGACCGCGCGCTTCGCCCACGTGTTCCTGCCCGGCACGTCCTTCCTCGAGAAGGACGGCACCTTCACCAACGCCGAGCGTCGGATCAACCGGGTGCGGCCCGTCATGCCCAGCCGGACCGGCAAGACCGAGTGGGAGGTGGCCTGTGCCCTGGCGACCGCCATGGGCTACCCGATGGCCTACGCCAGCGGTGCGGAGATCATGGACGAGATCGCCCGGCTCACGCCGACCTTCGCGGGCGTGTCCTTCGACCTCCTGGACCGGGTAGGGAGCGTCCAGTGGCCGTGCAACGCGGAGGCGCCCGTGGGGACGCCGATCATGCACGGAGAGGCCTTCACACGCGGACTCGGCAACTTCGTCACGACCCCGTACGTCCCGACCGACGAGCGCACCACCCGCCGCTATCCACTCCTGCTGACCACCGGCCGGGTACTGACCCAGTACAACGTCGGGGCCCAGACGCGGCGCACCGCCAACACCACATGGCACGCCGAGGACGTGCTGGACATGCACGAGGCCGACGCGCTGGTACGCGGCATCGCCGACGGGTCGTGGGTCGAGATCAGCAGCCGGGTCGGCGCCACCATGCTGCGCGCCCGCATCAGCGACGACGTCCCGGCCGGGGTGGTCTACACCACCTTCCACTACCCGGTCAGCGGCGCCAACGTCGTGACGACCGACAACTCCGACTGGGCCACCAACTGCCCTGAGTACAAGGTCACCGCCGTCGAGGTGGCGCCCCGCAGCGTTGCCGGTGCCCCCACATGACGACTGATACGGCCGCACCTCACCCTCGGCTGGCGAAGATGGCAAACCAGATCGCCGCGAGCGTCCCCGACGCGGCCCGCAGCGCCGAGCAGACAGCCGCGCACCTGCACGCGTTCTGGACCCCGCAGATGATCGCGGACCTCCGCCTGGCCGCCGGCACCGACCCGGAGCGGCTGCGCGCCGACGTCCACCGCGCCCTGGCCCTGCTGCGCCGGGACTGAGGCCTGCCCCACGCTCGTCGGGAGGCTAGAGCGGGAGCAGGACGGTGCCGCGGGCGACGAGGTCGGCCGGGCCGTTCAGGAGCATCGAGCCCTCGGCTGTCTCGGTGATCCGCAGGGTGCCGCCCGGCACCTCCACCACCCACGTGGACTCACCCTCGAGCCCCGGCTCGAACTGGCGTCGGGCCGCCCAGGCGACCGCGCACGCCCCCGTGCCACACGACAGCGTCTCGCCGACGCCACGCTCGTGGACGCGCATGGCGACATGCCGGTCTGCGCGCAGCACCGCGAACTCCACGTTCACGCCGTCCGGAAACAGGCCACCCGGAGTGACATCCGGGGCCCGGCGCAGGTCGCCCGCATCGTCCAGGGAATCGACGAACGCCACGGCATGGGGATTCGGGACGAGAACGCCAGTGGCCGACCAGGTCCGGTCGCCGACCGCGACGATCGGCAGGGCGCGCATGCGTGTGGTCGTCGCCTTGCCCATATCGATGGTGATGGAGCGGTCGGATTCGATCGTGACGCTTCGCAGGCCGCCACGTGTGGCGATGACCGTCTCGTTGTCGGTGGTCAGCCCGGTCGCGGCGAGGTACCGGACGAAGACCCGTGCGCCGTTGCCGCACATCTCCGCCGTGCTGCCATCGGCGTTGCGGTGGTCCATGAAGTACTCAGCCACCGGCGCAAACTCGGCGAACTCGGGCTCGTGCTCCGTGCGCACCACTCGCAGCACACCATCGGCGCCGATCCCCTTGCGCCGGTCGCACAGCCAGCGCACCTGCTCCGGCGTGAGATCGAGGCGACCGTCGACGTCGGGCAGCACGACGAAGTCGTTGCCGGTGCCGTGCCCCTTCACGAAGGGCAGTTCATTCAGTCGCGCCACGCCGCCAGCGTATCCGTCGCTCAGTGCACGCCCGCCCCCGCTCGGGCGTACGCCTCCCGAACGATGGCCAGAACGCTGGGCCACGCCTGGGCCGGCTGCACTGCTGCGTTGCGCCCAGCCATGGCATCGAGGAGCGGTCGGTCCCGTCCCAGCCTGGCGATCGCCCTGGCCATGCCGGCATCGTCGTCGGCGAGGAGGCCCTCGACGCCGTCGTGGATGAACTCCGTCGTGCCGGTCTGGGAGCGGGCGATGACAGGAAGTCCCGCCGTGCGCGCCTCGAGCGCGGCCAGGCCGAACGATTCCTTGACCGATGGCTGGACGAACACATCTGACCGGCCGAACACCCCGAGGATCCGCTCCCGTGGCAGCCTGCCGGCGAACTCGATCGAACCTACTCGTCCCTGCGCAAAGCGCTGCGCCCGGGCCCGCTCAGGGCCGTCGCCGATGAGGACCGCCTCCACGCGGACCGAACCCGCGAGGTCGGCGGCGGCCGCCTGGACCATGCGCACGAGCGGGAGCACCCGCTTCCGCGGGGCCATCCGGAGCACGCTGACCACCCGCAGGACGGCAGGGTCCGCGCCCTCAGCCGATACTGACCACTCGGCCGGGTCGATGCCGTTGGGCACGACCAGGACCTCGCCCACGCGCGGGAGCGCGGACTCGATCCGGCGCGCGGCGACCTGGCTCACCGCGCTCAGCGCCGCTCCCCAGCGGGACCACCGTACGAGCGTGTCCGACGCAGCGAAGCCCGGGCGGGCCAGCGGCCCCCACACGCTGTGCACCGTGACGAGGGTGGGGATGCCGCGCCGTCGCGCGGCCCGGATCGCCCCCCAGGCGAAAGGCGAGACCACTCCGGCGTGGACGTGCACGATGTCGACGGGATGGGCGTCCAGCACGCGGCCCACCTCGCGTCCGGTGCGGGGATGGACGGGCAGCTCGAAAGGAAGGTGCGCGGAGACGCGGTGGACGGCGATCCGGTCGACCTCGTCATCGCCGGCGAAGACCATGCGTCCCGGCGTTGCGGTGATCACCCGCACCTCGTCGCCCGCCACCTGCTGCCGCGCCGCGAGGGCGGCTACCTGTGTCTCGATGCCGCCCGTACGCGGGGCGTAGCAGTCGCTGACATGGGCGATCCTCACGACGCACGACCGTACGCCACAATGTCCGATCATGAGCAGAGCGGTCCATTGGTGAACGACGCCGCGCGCACCCTCGTCTTCGTCCATGCCCACCCGGACGACGAGGCCCTGCTCACCGCGGGGACCATGGCCCGGGCCGTTGCCGAGGGGCACCGGGTGGTCCTGGTGGTCGCAACGGACGGGGCAGCGGGGCTGGCGTCGTCTGGCTACTCGGCCGACCTTGCCGGCACCCGCAGTTCTGAGCTCGCCACGTCGGCGGCGGCACTGGGAGTCGCGCGCATCGTGCCGCTTGGCTACCCCGACTCGGGTCTCCACGGCGAGGTCGCAGCCGGGTTCGCCCATGCCAGCAGGTTCGCGATCGCCCGGGAGATCGCTGCCGTGTGCGACGAGGAGGGCGCCGGCATCCTCGTCGGCTATGACCCCTCCGGTGGCTACGGGCACCCGGACCATCTCCAGGTGCACCGCGCCACCCGCGCGGCCAGCGTCCTGTGCCGCCGGGCGCCTCGGCTGTTCGAGGCGACACTGCCGCGCGAGCCCATCGCATGGGCAGGTCGGGTGGCGGCGGCCTCGCGGCTGGCACCGGACGGGTTCTCCGCCGAGGAGTTCGCTGAGGCTTGGACCCCCCGCAGGCAGATCACCCATCGCGTCGACGTAAGGGCTCACCTGCCGGCCAAGCGTGCCGCGCTCCGCGCCCACGCCTCGCAGGCATCGGCCGACGGGACCGTGCGGACCCTCGCCATACTGACTCGCCTGCCTTGGCCGCTGCAGTCACTGCTGCTCGGGACCGAGTTCTACGTGTCGGTCTCCGACCCCCAGGCCAGCAGGGCATCGCTCGCCAGCGACGGGCTGTCGTAAGCGAGCCAGCGGATCCGGTCATCACGCAGGAACCAGCGTTGCTGGCGCCGCGCGAAGCGGCGGGTGGCCTCTACCGTGCGGCGGATTGCCTCATCCTCGGTGCATTCACCAGCGAGGAAGTCCAATGCCTGGGCATAACCGAGGGCCCGGGACGCCGTCGGCGCCGATGCCAGTCCTTGAGTGGCGAGTGACCGCACCTCGTCGACGAGTCCCTCGTGCCACATCCGAAGCACCCGGCGCTCGATGCGCTCGTCGAGTGCGGCACGCGGGATGGCGAGCCCAACGCGCACGCAGGGGTACACGGATTCCGGCGCGGGGAGCGTCGCCACGAATGGCTGCCCGGTGATCTCGATGACCTCCAGTGCCCGGACGATGCGACGCCCGTTGCTTGGCAGCACCTGCTCGGCGGCCACCGGATCCAGGGAACCAAGGCGCTCGTGCAGCGCGGCCGCCCCATCGCGTGCCAGTTCTTCCTCCAGCCGAGCCCGAATTGCCGGGTCGGTCCCTGGAAAGCGCAGGTCATCGAGGACGGCCGACACATACAGGCCACTGCCGCCGACGACTATCGGCACGTGACCGCCAGCCCTGATCGCGTCGATGGCGGAGCGGGCGTGGGCCTGGAACTCGGCGACGGTCAACGGGTACGACATGTCCCATGCATCGACGAGATGGTGGACGATGCCGCGCCGCTCCACCGTCGTAGGTGTCGCCGTGCCGATGTCCAGGCCGCGATAGGCCTGCATGGAATCCGTGCCCACGATCTCTGCCGGCACGTTCATGCGCTGGGTGAGCAGCTCGGCGAGATCCACGGCGAGGGCGGACTTGCCCGAGGCGGTCGGGCCCAGGACAGCGAGGATCCGGGGCAGGTGCGCCTCGGTGTCGTCAGGCACGGAAGGACGGAAGGCCGAGCATGACGCCGGCCGGCGCCCGCGACTGGTCGGCCACGTCCCCCGCCCGGGTCCGGCGCACGGCCAGGACCCGGTCGGCCACGAGGTGGTGCGGGGCGGCATGGGTCACCTCGGCGGTGACGACATCGCCGGGGCGCGGCGGGCCAACGACGGGATCGACGGCCACATGCACGAGGCGATTGTCGGCTGCCCGGCCCGACAGCCGTGCGGTCTGATCATCCTTGCGCCCCTCGCCATTGGCCACCAGGACGTCGACGGTGCGGCCCACCTGTGCGAGGTTCTCCTGCCAGGAGATCTCGTTGACGAGGTCGATGAGCCGTTCGTAGCGCTCCTGCACTACGTCGTGCGGCACCTGGCCATCCATGCTCGCCGCCGGGGTGCCGGGGCGCTTGGAGTACTGGAAGGTGAAGGCGCTGGCGAACCGTGCCTCGCGGACGACGTGCAGCGTCTGGTCGAAGTCCTCCTCGCTCTCGCCCGGGAAGCCCACGATGACGTCGGTCGTGATCGCAGCGTCGGGAAGGCTCTCCCGCACCCGGGCGATGATGTCCAGGTATCGCTGCTGTCGGTATGAGCGACGCATGCGCTGCAGCACGGCGTCGGACCCGGACTGCAGCGGCATGTGCAGGTGCGGCATGACGTTAGGCGTCGATGCCATGGCATCGATGACGTCATCCGTGAAGTCCCGGGGGTGCGGGCTGGTGAAGCGCAGCCGCTCGAGGCCGTCGACCTCCCCACAGGCCCGCAACAACTTCGCGAAGGCGCCGCGGTCCCCGAACTCAGAGCCGTAGGCATTGACGTTCTGTCCGAGGAGGGTGACCTCGAGCACGCCTTCGCCGACGAGGGCGTGCACCTCGGCAAGAATGTCCCCAGGCCGCCGATCCTTCTCCGTTCCGCGCAGCGCCGGGACGATGCAGAACGTGCACGTGTTGTTGCACCCCACGCTGACCGAGACCCACGCTGAGTACACGCTGTCGCGCCGACTCGGGAGCGTGGACGGGAATACCTCGAGTGCCTCGGCTATCTCGACCTGGGCCTCCTGCTCGATGCGGGCGCGCTCGAGCAGGACCGGCAGGGCGCCGATGTTGTGGGTTCCGAAGACGACGTCAACCCATGGGGCCTTGGCCAGGATCTCGCCGCGGTCCTTCTGCGCCAGGCAGCCACCGACGGCGATCTGCATTCCCGGATGAGCGGCCTTGACGGGCACCAGGTGGCTGAGGTTGCCGTAGAGCCTGTTGTCGGCGTTCTCGCGAACGGCGCAGGTGTTGAAGACGACTACATCGGCCTGCTCGTCCTCGCCGGCCCGCACGTAGCCGGCGTCCTCGAGCAGCCCGGCCAGGCGCTCGGAATCGTGGACGTTCATCTGGCACCCGTAGGTGCGAACCTGATAGGAACGACTCACCTCGGAACAATACCGGCTAGTGTCCAACGCACCGCCAAGGCTGGGAGGCACCCGTGCGTATCCGGACTCGTTCAATGATCGGCTCAGTACTCTCCGTGGGACTTGGACTCAGCGGACTCGCCATCGCGGCGCCTGCGCAGGCGGCGAGCGAGCGAATCGTGCTGCATGCCTATGCGTACGAGAACACGCCGGGCGCAGACATCCAGTTCCACTGCCTCGCGTCCCCGAGCCTGGTCGGCAAGACGGCCCAGATCAAGGAGGTCGGTGGGGGGTTCGAGGCTTCGGTGACCATCAAGAAGAACGGCAGCTGCGACCTGGCCGCGAAGTCCACTACCAGGGGTGAGCACTACTACGTCGTCGTCGTCCAGTACGAGCTTCCCAGCGGAAAGACGAAGACGGTCAGGTCGAACCCCGAATCCGTCTTCGTCGGACAGGACAACTGACAGCCCCGCGTGACTCGCGTAGCCACGCGCCCCTTGCCGAGGGCTGGGGCTGCTACTCAGCCGAGGCGCACGCCACTGCGTCGGCCTGGAACTTGTCCTGCAGTTCCTGCGATGCATTGTCCGAGTCCAGGGCCACGATGTCGTCATCACTGTAGGAGTTGATCAGGCCGACCATGCAGTCGATGACGGCCTGGGAGGCGCCCGAATCGGTCAACCCCTGGGTCATCTCGTCGATCGCGGACTCACGCACATCCGACGCATTCGAGCCGCAAGCGGCAAGCCCGAACGTCAGTCCGACTGCGGCGATAATCGCAATGCTGCGACCCATGGCCCCTCCAAGGTGCTCGTTGGTGCGCTCAGGGAACCACATGCGAGGCCCGCGCGTGCGCCTTTCCGCGACTAGGGCGTGTCTGATGGTTCATAGCCAGAACAGGACGATCGCGGCGAGAACCAGTGCGGCACGGTAGGTGCGGGCGTGCTTGTCGTACCTGGTGGCGATGCCGCGCCAGCTCTTGAGTCGGCAGAAGGCGCGTTCGA
>JAUSNB010000030.1 GCA_030645615.1 Actinomycetota bacterium
TCGGCGGCACCAAGGACGTCAAGCTCGACGTGGTGCGGCAACTGGCGCCCACCCATGTGATCGCCGACATCGACGAAAACCGGCGCGAGGCCGTTGAGGCGATGCAGGAGTTCGTGCCGCACGTGGTCGTCGTGCATCCGAAAACCGTGGACGACAACCTCGCCCTGTATGCGCTGCTCGGCGGCATCTTCGGCCGCGAGACGGAGGCCGCACGACTTGCCGCGGAATTCTCCGCCGCGCGCCGGGAACTCGCCGTGCTGGCCGCCACGCTGCCGCGCGAAACCGTGCTCTATCCCATCTGGCGCGACCCATGGATGACCGTCCGCCGCGACACCTACATCGCCGCCATGCTCGGCGCCGCAGGCTGGGATACGTTGCCAGCGCAAGCCCCGCTGCGCTTTCCGCAATTCGTCTGGGATGCGCCGTGGTTGAAAGACATCGCGCGCGTGCTGCTGCCTTCGGAACCCTATGCCTTCACCGATCGCGACGAGGCCGAAGTCGCTACGCTGTCACGGCGGCCGGTCACTCGCATCGATGGCGAAATGGTCTCCTGGTACGGCAGTCGCGCGATCGCCGGTCTGCGTTATCTGGCCGAACTGCGACAGAAATTGGCCTGACGGGAGTGTCGCTGGCGCCCGCTACGCACCATGCCCGGCTGCTGCTGCGGGCGCTGCCGACCATGCTGTCGGAAAGTCCAGTTGCCGCCAGGCCTGCATGCCGCCGTTGACGATGCGCAGTCCGCCGAAGCCTTGTCCGGCCAGCAGCCGGGCGGCCTGGCTGGAGCGCACCTGGGTGCGGCAGATCAGCACCACGCCGTCTTTGCGCCAGGCGTCCAGTTCGGCGACACGCGCCGGCAGTTCACCCAGCGGCAGGTTCAGCGAACCGGGCACGTGGCCGGTCTCGCCGTCGAAATCCTTCGCGTCACGCACGTCGATCACGGCAATGCCACCTTCGGCCTGCAATGCGCGCAGCATTTCCGGCGTGATCATCAGGCCGGCCTTGAACTGGCGCACCAGGCGCGGCAGGAACATCAGCGCCGCGGCCACGGCCAGCGCCAGCAGGCCGTTGCGGATGGCATTGGCATCACCGGCCAGCGCCGCGCGGCCGGCATGACCGAGCCATGCATAGGCCAAGGCGCCCGGCAGCATGCACACGGCCGAAGCCAGCGCGTAGGCGCCGAGCGGAATGCGCGTCAGGCCCAGCGCGTAATTCACCACGTTGAAGGGAAACAGCGGCACCAGGCGGACGAAGGCGACGAAGCGCCAGCCCTCGGCCTCGACGCCCTCGATCAACTGCTTGAGCCGCCCGCCGGTCTTCTGCGCCACCCACTCGCCGGCGAGGTGGCGGGCGACGAGGAAGGCCAGCACCGCGCCCAGCGTCGCGCCGGCAAGGCTGTAGAGTGCGCCGGGCAGGATGCCGAACAGCGCACCGGCGGCCAAGGTCAGCACCGAGCCGGGCAGGAACAGCACGGTGCCGGCGGCGTAGATGGCGATGAACAAAACCGGCGCCCACCATCCGGCGGACGCCAGCCAGGCTTGCAGGACCTCCTGCGAAAACTGCTGGCGGTTGGCGAAGGCCAGCGCGAGGCCCGCAACCAGCGCGACGACCAGCGCGGCGCGCGCCAGGCTAGCGGGCTTCATGGCTTGCCTCGGGGCCGTGGCCGATCGCATAGCCTTCGCCGGGATTGACGAAGGGAATCACCAGCATCCCGCTCAGGCTGACGCAGCGCGGGTCGCCGGTCAGCCCGGCAACACCGATGTCCAGGCTTTCCTGCGGCAGGCGCGCGGCGGGACGGTAGGTGCCGAACAGGCGGTCCCAGACCGAGAGGTTGAAGCCGAAATTGCTGTTGGCCTCGGCGTGGTCGGTCGAGTGGTGCACCCGGTGCATGTCCGGGGTGACCAGCAGCAGGCGCAGCGGCGCATCGACCCCGGCGGGCAGCTTGACGTTGCCGTGGTTGAACATCGCCGTGGCGTTGAGCAGCACCTCGAACACCAGCACGGCGGCAGCCGGCGCGCCAAGCACGGCGATCACGGCGAACTTGATCAGCATCGAGAGGATGATTTCGAGCGGGTGGAAGCGCGCGCCGGTAGTCATGTCGTAATCCGGGTCGGCGTGGTGCACCTGGTGCAGGCGCCACAGCACCGGCACGGCATGGACCATTACGTGCTGGACCCAGATCGCGAAGTCCATGGCGACTACGGCCAGCACCAACGCCAGCCAGCCGGGCAGGTCGATGTTGTTGAGCAGGCCCCAGCCGCGCTGTGCGGCCAGCGTGGCGAAGGCCACGGCGGCGAAGGGAAAGAGCAGACGAACGAGTACCGTGTTGAACACCACCAGCCCGAGGTTCGCGCTCCAGCGCTGCATGCGTGTATGCAGCCGCACGCGGCGCGGCGCGGCGACTTCCCAGGCGGCCATCAGGGCGAAGATGCCAAA
>JAUSNB010000016.1 GCA_030645615.1 Actinomycetota bacterium
CTCTCGGCATGGCATTCCAACTGACGAACATTCTACGGGACATCGAAACCGACGCAGCCCAGGGCCGCATCTACCTACCGCAGGAAGATCTCATGAAATTCGGATGCACCGAGCAGATGATCCTCCAGCGTCAGGAGAGTGAAGAACTCCGAACGTTGCTTCGCTTCGAGGCCGCACGAGCCCATGAGTACTACGCCAAGGCACAAGCGGCGTTCGAAGCCCTGCCGGCGCATGACCGGCGCGCGCTGACCGTCTCGGAAATTATGCGAGCGGTCTATTTCCGCATCCTGAAAAAGATCGAGGAACCGGGACATCAGATTTTCGGCCCTCGCGTCCGACTCTCAACCAATCATCGGCTGGCCCTTGCCGCCGGAGTCTGGCTCCGCTCAAAATTCTCGTGACGCCCACGCATGCTCAGTCAGTCGTGATTCTTGGTGGAGGCCCGGCCGGGCTCACCGCCGCCTATCATCTCATCCGCCAGGGCTATCGAGTCACGGTCGTCGACCCTCAGCCACTCTTGGCAAACGCTCCCACTGACACGACTGCGTACGACGGCCCTGAACCATTCACAATCCTCGGCTGCCATCACGCAACACAGGCCTTACTACGTTCCCTCCATGCCGATCTCCAGCAGCCCGTATGGCTCGACATACCCCTGGAATTTCGCCTCACCGAGAGTATTATTGCCCGTTATCCACGGGCCTGGTTTCCCGCACCCCTTCATACCTGGGTCAGCCTGCTGAGGTTTACAGGCCTCCCCTGGAAGGAACGATGGCGATTGGTATCCCGGGTGGAACGGCTGTGGGAGGGCGATGAGCGCCTGTCTGCCGACTTGGAACAGCGCACCGCCGACGAGTGGCTGGTGTCAATCGAACAAAGCGCGCAGACGCGCCGTATCGTCTGGAATCCTCTCGCACGCTGGCTGACTGGCAATGAGCTCTCTGCACTGTCCGCCGATGCCTTCATCACATCGTTGCGGCCCTTGTTCCTGAGCACTCGTCACGATAGCCGCATCTCGGTTGTCCAGGCCTCGCTGCACAGCTGCCTGATACGACCCATCACAGAAAGACTGACGACGGGTGGGGCGACCATCTTACGCAATACCGACTCAGCACAGTTCCGGTATGAGAGAGATCACATCACGGGCGTCCTGCTACGGAATGGTTCACTGCTACAGGCCGATTGGTATATCGCCGCCCTGCCCCCGCAGCAACTCACGCCATTACTTCCGGAACGATGGCTGACTCGCTACGCCTATTTTCAGCAGCTTGCGGAATTGGTTTCCATCGACAGGACGGTCCTCCACGTCGCTGCACAACAACCCTGTGTCACCTCTCGGCTCGTGTTATTGGGTGGCACAGCATTTCACTCGGTACTTGCCACAGCGTCGGGGCCTGACCGTACAGACTTCTCGCTCATCACGACCGACAGTCAATACGCGCATCCTCGACCGGACCCTGACCGTGAGGCCAACATTCATGGCCTCCTCAGATCGTCAGGGCTCCTCCTGCCTCACAGCACGATCCTGTCGACCCACCGTCACACAGTTGCCAACGCCATCCTCTCACTCCGGCCAGGAACCAAATTACATCGGCCTATTCAACGCAGTCCGATAGCTAACTTGCTCGTAGCTGGTGCCTGGACGGACACAGGCTGGCCTCCTAACCTCGAAAGCGCGATTGTCAGCGGCAATCACTGCGCCGAGGCCCTTGCGCTCCGCTAAGTCCGCTTGACGATCACCCAATCGGATGGTAGGTCTATTTCTATGGTGAAATCGTTAGGAAGCGGGATACTTGTGTCAGCGATCGTACTGCTACTCACAGGATGCTCCGCCAATTCTTATGAGCATGGAGGCAATCCACGAGGACTGAGTCAGCGAGATG